>NZ_SHKP01000003.1 GCF_004217215.1 Rivibacter subsaxonicus | reverse complement strand
GGGTTAGCAACTGTCTTCAAAGTCAAGCTCCGATGGGCTGCCGCAGATGACGGGCAGCGTTCCACATCGCCTGGTCGCGCAGCATCGCATTGAGGATCGTCAGCAGCTTGCGCATGCAGGCGACGATGGCCACCTTCTTGGGCTTGCCCGCCGCGACGAGACGCTCGTAGAAGGCGCGGATCACCGGGTTGTGGCGCATCGCCACGATGGCGGCCATGTAGACGACTGCTCGCACCTCGGCTCGTCCGCCCCAGATACGGCGCTTGCCCTGCCGGTGGCCTGAGTCGTCCGCCAGCGGTGCCACGCCCACGAGCTTGGCGATCTGCCGCCGGTCCAGTCGACCCAACTCCGGCAGCGCTGCGGTCAGCGTCAGGATGGTCACCGGTCCGACCCCCTTGACGCTGTCGAGCAGCGCTTTCTGCGCGCCGAAGTGGCGGTCCATGTGGTCGTCGATGTGCTGGTCGACCGCGGCGATCTGCTTGTCCAGAAGCTTGAGCACGCTGTGGATGCTGCGGGCCGCCCGCGGGCCGGCATGCTCCAGGCGGTTGTGCTCGGCCACCCGCATCTCGACCAACTGGCGCCTGCGGGTCATCAGCTCCTCGAGCTGCTGGCGCATGGGCTCCACCATGGGCGTGATGTACTGCGAGCGGTTCGCGTGCCGCGCCAGCACGTCCGCGAAGTCGCGCAGCGTCCTCGCATCGACCTGGTCGGTCTTGGCCAGCACACCCATCGACTTTGCGAAGTCGCGCGCCTGTCGCGGGTTGACCCGCGCCACGCACAGACCCGCGTCCTGCAGAGCACACACCAGCCCACGCTCGTAGCCGCCGGTGGCCTCCACGACCACCAAGTCGACCCCGGCCGAGCGCAGCATCGCGGTCAGCTCGTCCCATCCTCGGGCATCGTTGACCACACGCCGCTCGTCGTCAGCACAGCACACGTCCAAGTGCTGCTTGCTCACGTCGATGCCGGCGTTGGGCCTCACGCCGTCCTTCGCTACCCCACCTTGCGGATGCATGTTCATCATCGACAACTGTTCGGGCTACACGGTTGGACAGAACGGGCCGGTGCGTTGACCTAAAGCTAACCCGCGAGCTGCAAACTCATAGGCCTATCGGGTTTGGCGCACCGACCGCGAAACCTCCGCAGTTCACAACTCAACTGCGGTCTTCGGGAAGATACAAGG
>NZ_SHKP01000002.1 GCF_004217215.1 Rivibacter subsaxonicus | reverse complement strand
GAGGCTGTGTGATAACGAGTCGGAAGGTGGCGGTGTCCAACGAGAAGCCCCGGCTTTCGAAGGTTCAACCGGCAATTCGGATTGATTGCCGCCAAAGGCCGTCGTGACGGCCCCAAGGCTGTTCGGGGTCGCAGTTTGGCGTCAGTTCAGCCAAAAAAGTGCCTAAGCACTCAGCAATCGCATCGCCTTCCTGGTCCGCTCGAAGCCGAGGATGTTTAGGACGCGTTTGAAGTTGTACGCCAGCACGCTCAGGCTCATCTCCGTTGCCACGTTGCCGATCCCTCGTGTCAGGAAGTGCGTCCAGCCCATCCAATTTTTGAGGGTTCCAAAGACGTGTTCGACGGTTCTCTTTCGCACCGTCATCGCATCAGGCATTCGTTCCAGCCGCTGCTGCACCCTCTCCATGACCGCTTCGTGCTCCCACCGCCTGATGCGTCGATAGTCGCCCGTCGTGCACTGCTTCTTCATCGGACAAGCAGGACAGGCACTGGTCCAGTAGGTGTGCACCTGTAGACCTCTGTCGTTGGTGGTGTAGCGATGAATGGCACGCTGGCCCGCCGGGCATTGATATTCGTCGGCATGTGCGATGTAGATGAAGTCCGTCTTGTCGAATCGGCCTTCAGCCCTCGCATTGGATGTCATGGGCTTGGGTACCAGCGCGGCAATCCCAGCGTCCTCGCATGCCTTGAGTTCCGCACCGCTGTAGTAGCCACGGTCGGCAATGGCCTTCACTCTGCGCTTGCCCATGGCCTCGCTTGCAGCCGCGGCGATTGCACTCAGCTGTGACCGGTCGCTGCCGTTGTTCGTGACCTCATGGGCGACGATCAGATGGTTCTTGGTGTCCACCGCCGTTTGCACGTTGTAGCCCACCATGGCTGTGCCCTTGGCACTGTAGGTGGTCATGGCGCGCGCGTCGGGGTCCGTCTGAGAGAGTTGCCGATCGGGCAAGGTCTCCAGTTGCGCCTTGATGCTCTGCAGGTCTTGCATGCGCTGACGCATCTTCTGGATCTTGCCTTGCAAGCGCTCGGTCTTGGCTTGCATCTCCGTGGGCTGGGTCCGATCGGCCGTCTCCAATGCATCGAGGTAGCGCTGGATGCTCTCCTCCAACTCGCGTTCACGCCGCTCTATCTTGCCCGGCGTGTAGTTGCGCTCGCGGTTGTTGACCGCCTTGAACTTGCTGCCGTCGATGGCCACTACGGCTTCAGTGAACAGCTTCAACTCGCGACACAGCACTACGAAGCGCCGACAGACATTGCGAATGCCTTTGCTGTTATCACGGCGGAAGTCGGCGATGGTCTTGAAGTCAGGGGCGAGTCTGCCGGTGAGCCACATCAGCTCGACGTTGCGTTGGCATTCCCGCTCCAGCCGGCGACTGGATTGGAGGCGGTTGAGGTACCCATAAAGGTAAAGCTTCAGCAGCACCGATGGGTGATACGAGGGTCGGCCCGTCGCAGCTTGGTTGGTACCGTCGAAGCCCAAGGCAGCCAGGTCCAATTCATTGATGAAGACATCCACGATCCGAACGGTGTTGTCCTCTGCAACGAAATCGTCCAAGCACTCTGGAAGCAATGTGACTTGCTTGCGGTCGGCGCCCACGATGAATCTCGACATCACAAACCCTCCTGCGGCTTGCTATGTCGTAGCAAGAATCAAGCAGGATTCAAGGCGTTTTCACACGGCCTC
>NZ_SHKP01000001.1 GCF_004217215.1 Rivibacter subsaxonicus | reverse complement strand
GCTCGTCAGTCGATCTTGAAGCTGAACTCCTGCACCGCACGCACCTCGCCGGCGCCGGCCACGCACTTGTACTGCATCATCGCGGCCTTCACCGCCTGGTGGTACACCCGCGGGCCCGACAGGATCGTCACGTCCTTGACCACCCCGTCGACGATCAGCGCCTCGGCCCGCACGATGCCGGTGATGCCGTCCTGCAGCGCCTTGCGCGGCATCTCCGGCTTGACCTGCGTCGGGCACGCCACGCCGATGTCGGTGCGCGTGGGCCCCGGGGGTGCTGCCGGCGGCGGCGGCGGTGCGATCTTGTACTCCTGCACCGGCGCTTCCTGCGTCGTCGCCGTGATCGTCGGCGCGCTCGTCACCGGCGGCGCAATCTCCGGCGGCGGCACGAACGGCGGCGGCGGCGCCTCCACCTTGGGCATCTGCTTGATTTCCTTGGGCGGCGGCGGCGGCGGCGGCGGGGGCGGCGGCGGCGGCGGCTTGATCTCCTCGATGATCTTGGTCTCGAGCGGCTTCTTGACGATGTTGAGCGCATCGCGCGCCAGGCCGGTGATCATCGCGTAGCCGATGAAGATGTGCAGCAGCACCACCGCGCCCAGGCCGATGAGCCGGCGCTGGTTGCCGGCTTTCTCGTAGTTGGAATAGTCGTTCATTGGCCTGTGCTTCTTACTTGCCGTCGACGAACTGTTCGCTGCCGACGATGCCCATCTTGGTCAGGCCGATGCGCTGGGTCGCAGCCATCACCGCGGCCACCACTTCGTACTTGGCGTACTTGTTCGGGCGCAGGTGCACTTCGGGCTGCACCGCCTGCTCGGCCGCGGCCTTCATCTTGGCTTCGAGCGTGGCCCGGTCGCCGATCTCTTCGCCGTTCCAGAACACCACGCTGCGCTCGTCGATGTCGAGCTTGACCACTTCGGGCTTGATCTCGGTCGGCGGCGGGTTGCCCACCGGCATGTTGAGGTTGACCGCGTGCAGCTGGATCGGAATCGTGATGATCAGCATGATCAAGAGCACCAGCATCACGTCGATCAGCGGCGTGGTGTTGATGTCCATCATCACTTCGGGCTCGCCGCTGCCGCCGGAGCTTCCTACGTTCATTCCCATGCGTTACTCCTGCTTCCTCAGCCCTTGGGCGGCGGCTCGGTGATGAAGGAGACCTTGACGATGCCGGCGCGCTGCGCCGCGTAGACCACCCGGCCCACCGACTCGTAGTTGGCCGTCAGGTCGCCGCGGATCTGCACTTCGGGCTGCGGGTCCTTGCGCGAGATGGTCTTCAACCGGTCGACCAGCGCCTGGGTGTTGGCCATCTTCAGGTCGTTCCAGTAGATGCCACCGCTGGCGTCGACCGAGATGATGATGTTCTCGGGCTTGGTCTCGCGCACTTCGATGGCTTCGTGCGGCAGCTGGACCTTGATCGAGGTGTTCACCACCGGGATCGTGATCAGGAAGATGATCAAGAGCACCAGCATCACGTCGACCAGCGGCGTGGTGTTGATGGCGGAGACGACTTCGTCTTCGTCCCCGTCGAGGGAGCCGACGTTCATGGCCATGGCGGCCCTCCTGGTTCAGTGTCTAAACGGGAGGGAGCCTGTTCAGGCCTTCTTGGTGGCGTTGGCCAGCAGCACGCTGTGCAGGTCGTTGCCGAAGGCGCGCACGTCGTCCATCGCGGCCTTGTTGCGACGCACCAGCCAGTTGTAGCCGAGCACCGCCGGCACCGCCACGGCCAGGCCGATGGCGGTCATGATGAGTGCTTCACCCACGGGACCGGCGACCTTGTCGATCGAGGCCTGGCCGGCCACGCCAATGGCGGTCAGCGCGTGGTAGATGCCCCAGACGGTGCCGAACAGGCCCACGAAGGGCGCGGTCGAGCCGACGGTGGCCAGGAAGGCCAGGCCGTCCTGCAGGCGCGACTGCACGCGCTCCATCGCGCGCTGGATGCTGGTGGTGATCCAGGTGTTGAGGTCGATCGAGCCGTGCAGGCCGTCGTGCTTCTTGGTCGCGTCGATGCCGGCTTCGGCAATGAAGCGGAACGGGCTGGCCGTCTCGAGCGCATCGGCGCCCTGGCGCACGCTTCCGGCGTTCCAGAAGCTCTTCTCGGCGAGCTTGGCCTGGCGACCGATCTTGGACTGCTCGATGATCTTGACGATGATGATGTACCAGCTGCCCATCGACATGATCAG
>NZ_SHKP01000012.1 GCF_004217215.1 Rivibacter subsaxonicus | reverse complement strand
GGGACGACCGCCGCAGTGAAGCGGAGCACGCCGCCCGGCCGTGGCTTGGCGAAGCGATCGAACACCAGGAAAGCCGAACGACCGCAATGCGCCGCAAGCCGACATTCCTCTCGCCGTGTTCTACCGTCGCAAGCCCTGATTTGCGCCCGGTGCGCTGGAGCCATTGAGATGCACGTAACCCCGTGGCTGCTCAGCACCCTGGTCTTCCTGGCCGCGGCGGTGATCGTGGTGCCGCTGGCGCGCGCGCTCGGCCTGGGCGCGATCATCGGCTACCTCGCCGCCGGCCTGCTGATCGGCCCGCACGGGCTCAAGCTGGTGACCGACCCCGAGACGGTGCTGCACTTCGCCGAGTTCGGCGTGGTGCTGATGCTGTTCCTGGTCGGGCTGGAACTGGTGCCGAGCAAGCTGTGGGAGCTGCGGCGGCCGATCTTCGGCTGGGGCACGTTGCAGATGGCGGGCTGCACCGCGGCGATCGCCGGCGTCGCGCTGGCCTTTGGGGTGCCGTGGAAGGTGGCGCTGATCGCGGCGCTCGGCCTGGCCCTCTCGTCGACTGCGATCGCGCTGCAGGTGCTCGCCGAGCGCAACCTGATGCGCACCGGCAGCGGCGAGACCGGCTTCGCGATCCTGCTGTTCCAGGACGTCGCGGCGATCCCGATCCTGGCGCTGATCCCGCTGCTCGGCGCGGTCGCCGCCGACGACGGCGCCAACCCCTGGTGGGAGGCGGCGCGCGCGATCGGCGTGATCGTGGCCGTGATCTTCGGCGGCCGCCTCTTGCTGCGCCCGCTGCTGCGCTGGATCGCGCGCAGCGGCACGCCGGAGCTGTTCACCGCCACCGCGCTGTTCCTGGTGGTCGGCGTGGCGGCGCTGATGCAGGTGGCGGGGCTGTCGATGGCGCTCGGCGCCTTTCTCGGCGGCGTGCTGCTGGCCGAGAGCGAATACAAGCGCGAACTGGAAACCGACCTCGAACCTTTCAAGGGCCTGCTGCTCGGGCTGTTCTTCATTGCGGTCGGCATGTCGGTCGACTTCGATGCGCTCGCGCGCCAGCCATGGACGGTGCTCGGCGTGCTGCTCGGCTTCATGGCGCTGAAGCTGGCGGTGCTGGCCGCGCTGGCCAAGGCGATCGGCCTGCCGGTGGCCGAGCGGCCGGTGTTCGCGCTGCTGCTGGCACAGGGCGGCGAGTTCGCCTTCGTCGTGTTCCAGGGCGCGGTCGGCGCGCGCATCTTCAGCGCCGACACCGCCAGCGTGCTGATCGGCGCGGTGGCGCTGTCGATGCTGCTGACGCCGCTGCTGCTGGTGGCGGTCGATCGCTTCGTGGCGCCGCTCTACGCGCGTGGCGCCACGCGCAAGATCGACGAGATCGCCGAGCCGCAGCAGGCGCCGATCATCATCCTCGGCTTCGGCCGCTACGGCCAGATCATCGGCCGCATGCTCTACGCCAACGGCCTGTCGGCGACGGTGCTCGACCACGACGCCGAGCAGGTCGAGGGCACGCGCCGCTTCGGCTGGCCGGTCTACTACGGCGACGCGACCCGGCTCGACCTGCTGCGCACCGCCGGCGCGGCCGAGG
The DNA here is from genome assembly GCF_004217215.1 of Rivibacter subsaxonicus. Classification (GTDB taxonomy): domain Bacteria; phylum Pseudomonadota; class Gammaproteobacteria; order Burkholderiales; family Burkholderiaceae_C; genus Rivibacter; species Rivibacter subsaxonicus. The sequence continues at coordinate 7,546 of NZ_SHKP01000012.1, read as the reverse complement.
CCCGCATCATCGTCGTCGCCATCGACGACATCGAGCAGAGCCTGAAGGTGGTCGACATCGTGCAGGAGCACTTCGCGCAGGCACTGATCGTGGCCCGCGCGCGCAACGTGCAGCACTGGTACGAGCTGCGCGATCGTGGCGTGCAGCATGTCGAGCGCGAGACGCTCGACGCGGCCCTGATGAGCGCGCGCAGCGTGCTCGAGCTGATGGGCTGGCAGCCGCACCGCGCGCGCCAGCTGGCGATGCGCTTTCGTCGCCACAACATCGAGCAGATCGAGGAACTGCGCCCGCACCGCAAGGACGAGTCCAAGCTCATCAACATGAGCAAGCAGGGCCGCCAGCAGCTCGAGCAGCTGTTTGCGCAGGAGCGGGAGCAGCGCAAGGAGCGGCGCGAGCAGGGCTGGGGCAGCGACGATGCGCCGGCCCGGGGACCACCGCCCTAGAAGTCCAGCCCCGCCTGCAGCGTGAAGACGCCGTTGACCTTGTCGGTGCTTGCGTTGCGCCGGTAGACGTAGACCGTCGACAGCGACAGGCCGCTCGGGCGGTGGCGGATCACCAGCGTCGGCCCGGCGTAGCCGACCCAGTCACGCTCGTCTTCCCAGCCGCTGGTCTTGTAGGCCGCACCGAGCGTCAGACCGATGCGGGAGTCGGTGTCGCCGAGCCGAAGCATGCTGTGCGTTAGCTGGGTGTCGAGGAACAGCGCGGGTTTCGCGAAGCTGTCTTCGAGGAAGTTGGCGCGGATGCCGGCCTCCCAGCGATCGGCGCTTCTGAGCAGCCCCCGCCTTTCGAAGCCGATCCCGCGGTTCTGTTCGTTGTAGGGCTGCTTGGCGTGCGTGCGCTGCTGGTGGTAGCTCAGCGCGGGACCGAGCACCGCCGAGCGCGCGGTGCCGCTGTCGAAGTCGGGGAAGGGCCACGCAATGCCGGCGCCCGGGATCTCGCCCAAGGGCGGCGCCGCGGTCGCCGACCCCGACCCGAAAGCGCTGAGTCCAGCCATCAGCGCGAGGACGCCATCGCGCGTCTTCCGGGTAGAGCTTCCACTGAACGAACAGAAGTTCATGTGGCACCGTGGGCGACGGCGGGGGCCGGTCGCGAGACCTCAGGCTAGCGATGCCTTCAGTGGCTGCCATTCCCCCATCTGCGCTGCCGCGTACGGGTGCTCCGGTGGACTCCAGACCTGTGCGCCGGTGTCCGGCTTGTCGTCGTGCACCTGCTGCTCACCGGTGAGGCTGCGCCGGGTCCCGGCCCGGCGGCCGGGTAACTTTCTCTTGCGTGCCCAAGAGAAAGTCACCAAAGAGAAGGGCACCCTGCTTCGCTGGTCGGCGCTGCGCACCGACTGCCCTGCGCTGCTCGCGCCGTGCAGGCGGCTGCGGAACTCGGCCGGCTTGGGCCGGCCTCAGACAGTCCTCGCCGACCGAGCGCTGCGCGCTCGGCAACCTGCCCGCCGCTGCGCTGCTCGGCAGCGAAGAAGGGAACCCGTCTACGAAGTGGCTCACGCAACACCAGCGGAGCCGCAGCGCGCTGCGGGTCGCAAGAGGGCGTTCGGTCTTCCCCGTATGTGACGCCGAGGAGCACAGGGTGGCGAAGGTTGCCCGAGCGCAGCGAGGGACCGCGAGGACTGTTCGAGCTCCGTTGGCCCGCAGGGCCAAAAGGGCGAGTTCCGCAGTGGCCTTCGTCGCCCGAGCACCGCAGGGCAGCCTGAGCGAAGCGAAGGCCGCCACATCCGGGTCGCCTTTCTTTGGTTCCTTTCTTTGGCGAAGCAAAGAAAGGGACTCGGCTGCCGGGCCGACATCCCGGCGCGGCCTCACGCGGTGAAATCGCAGGGCCGCAGCAAACAGCGCTCACGCGCCGCCGCCCTACACCTCGACGTTGTCGATCAACCGCGTCGTGCCGATCCGCGCCGCGGCCAGCACCACCAGCGGCTCGTCCAGCGTCTGCGGCGCCTGCAGGTCGGCACGGCGCCGGATCGCCACGTAGTCGGGCAGCCAGCCGTGCTCGCGCAGTTGCTGCATCGCGCGGGCCTCGATGGTCGGCAGGTCGCGCTGGCCGGCCTTCAGCGCCGCCACCACCTCGCGCAGCGTGGCGTTCAAGCGCACCGCTTCTGCGCGCTCGCGCGCGCCGAGGTAGCCGTTGCGCGACGACAGCGCCAGGCCATCGTCGGCGCGCAGCGTCTCGCCGCCGGCGATCTCGATGGGGAGCGCGAACTGGCGAACCATGTTTCGCAGCACCATCAGCTGCTGGTAGTCCTTCTTGCCGAACACCGCGACGCGCGGCTGCACCACCTGGAACAGCTTCATCACCACCGTGCAGACGCCGGTGAAGAAGCCGGGCCGGAAGTGACCTTCGAGGATGTCGGCCAGCTCGGGCGGCGGCAGCACCCGGTAGCCCTGCGGCTCCGGGTAGAGCTCGGTCTCGGCCGGCGCGAACACGAGATCGCAGCCGGCACCGGCCAGCAGATCGGCATCGCGTTCGAGCGTGCGCGGGTAGCGGTCGAAGTCTTCGTTGGGCCCGAACTGCAGCCGGTTGACGAAGATGCTGGCGACCACCGGCGCACCGTTGGCCAGCCCGCGCGCCTGCCGCACCAGCGCCAGGTGGCCCTCGTGCAGGTTGCCCATCGTGGGCACGAAGGCAACGCGCTGCGGGCCGCCGGTGGCGGTGCGCAGCTCGGCGATCGTATGGACGATCTTCATTCGGGATCGATCAGTAGGCGTGGAGGGATTCGTCGGGGAAGCTGCCGTCCTTGACCGCCGCCACGTAGGTGCGGATCGCACCCTCGATGGTGTTGCCCTCGGCGACGAAGTCGCGCACGAAGCGGGGCAACTTGCCGCGCGTGACGCGCAGCATGTCGTGCAGCACCAGCACCTGGCCGGCGGTGCCGCCGCCGGCACCGATGCCGATCGTCATCAGTCCCGGGTTGTCGGCCTGCAGGCCGCGCGCCAGGTCGGACGGCATCAGCTCGAAGACCATCATCGAGGCGCCGGCGTCGGCCAGTTCGCGGGCGTGCCGGCGCAGCGTGGCGGCGCCGGCCTCGTCGCGGCCCTGGATGCGGTAGCCGCCGAGCGCGTGCACGCTCTGCGGCGTCAGACCCAGGTGGGCGCAGACCGGCACGCCACGGTCGACCAGGAAGCGCACCGTCTCAGGCGTCCAGCCGCCGCCTTCGAGCTTGACCATCTGCGCGCCGGCGCCCATCAGCACCGCCGAGCTGCGCATCGCGTGCGCCGGATCCTCGTGATAGGTGCCGAAGGGCAGGTCGGCGATCAGGAAGGCGGTGCGGTTGCCGCGTGCCGCAGCGCGCGTGTGGTACGCCATCTCCTCGAGCGTCACCGGCGTGGTGCTGGCATGGCCCTGCACCACCATGCCGAGCGAGTCGCCGACCAGCAGGCAGTCGACGCCGGCCTCGTCGGCCAGCCGAGCGAAGGAGGCGTCGTAGGCGGTGAGCATCGCGATCTTCTCGCCGGCCGCGTGCATCTCGCGCAGGCGGTGCAGCGTGATCGACTTGCGTGCGCTCGGGGTCGAGTTGTCGCCGGGCGAGTTCTGGCTGCTCATGAGTGTGCGATCAAAGCGCCGCAACGGCGGCGTGGGCGCGGATTCTATGCACGCCGGCGGTGCAATGAGCGCGGCAGGGCCGCGCGAGGCTAGGCAGGCTGATAGGCCAGCCGCACGTAGATCGGCGCAAAGGCCTCGGCCTGGGTCAGCTCCAGCAGCCGCTCGCGTGCCAGCTCGAGCATCGCGATGAAGGTCACGACCATCACCTGCGGCCCGCGGCTGATCTCGAACAGCTCCTCGAACTCGACGAAGCGCCGCCCCTGCAGGCGCTTGAGCACGATGCTCATATGCTCGCGCACCGAGAGCTGCTCGCGCGTGATGCGGTGGTGCTGCACGAGCTTGGCGCGCTTGAGGATGTCGAGCCAGGCCTCGCGCAATTCGTCGGCGCTGACGTCGGCAAAGCGCTGCACCAGCGAGGCTTCGACCGTGACCTGGGCACGCAGGAAGTCGCGGCCCAGCACCGGCAGCTGGTCCAGGCGCGCGGCGGCCAGCTTCATTTGCTCGTATTCGAGCAGGCGCCGCACCAGCTCGGCGCGCGGATCCTCGGGCTCGCTGCCGTCATCGCTCTTCCTGGGCGGCAGCAGCATCCGGCTCTTGATCTCGATCAGCATCGCCGCCATCAGCAGGTACTCGGCGGCGAGCTCGAGGTTGCGCTTGCGGATCTGGTCGACGTAGTTCAGGTACTGGCGCGTCACGTCGGCCAGCGGAATGTCGAGGATGTTGAAGTTCTGCTTGCGGATCAGGTACAGCAGCAGGTCCAGCGGGCCCTGGAAGGTCTCGAGGAAGATCTCCAGCGCCTCGGGCGGGATGTACAGGTCCGTCGGCATCGCGAACAGCGGCTCGCCGTAGAGGCGGGCCACGGCCGCGACCTGGTCGACCACCTCGGGCAAGCCGTCGGCGGCGGTGGCCAGCGGCTCGGCCACGATCTCGGGAGCTGCGTTCACGCCAGGAACCGAAAAGCGGAACTCAAACTTTGGTCTGGTAGACGTAGGGCTGCTGCGGCACCTTGGCGGCGCGCTGCTCGGCCGCGAGGCCGGCATTGATCTGCTTGTCCCAGAGCAGGCCGCGGCCGCTGAGCTGGCGCGCCTCGAGCGACGGGTCCTTCTTCTTCAGGTCGGCGATGAAGTCGGTGACGTCGGAGGTGTAGGCTTTCCAGAACAGCGGCATGGCAGGCTTCACGAACAGGGGAATCCGCTATTTTACGGACCGCGGCGGCCTCTCGGCAGCGAATCTGCCGGACTCCGACTAGGCCGGTTCGCTGCGCTGGACGGCCAGCGCGCCCTCCAGGAAGCGCTGCGGCTCGCCCAGCCACCACTTGGCGAGCTCGTCGAGGCGGGCCGTCGTGACCTCGTGGGCGGCGAAGCTGGCGCTTACCGTGGCCAGGCCGTCGAGGTTGCGCAGCACGAAGCGCAGCTGTCCGCTCTCGTGCAGCGGCTCGACCCGCACGCCGACCAGCACATCGGCCACGAAGCGATAGCGCATCTCGACGAAGCGGCCGGTCTCGGGCGCGTTGACGCGCTCGCCCGGGCAGCGGATGCCCGCCTGCGCCAGCCGCGCCTCGAGCTTCTCGATCTCGGGCGGGAAGTCCTTGGCCAGGTCGAGCGCGCGGCCGCTCTCGAGCACGCCGTGCAGCACGACCTGCTGCACCAGCTCGCGCCCGGCCAGCGGTCCCTCGGCCGGCTTGTGGCGGCGGATGTCGGCCGCGATGCGGCGGCAGGTGAAGCCCTCCACCAGCGTGCGGTTGTCGAAGCGAAAGCGCTGCGGCGAGGCAGGCTCCAGAAGATCGAGTTGGCGCGCCAGGTCGCCGAAGTAGCGCCACAGGCTGCCGCAGGCGGCCTCGACCAGTTGCACGTGGCGTTCGAGATGGCCGAGGTCGCCGCGCAACTGCGCCTCGCGTGCCTGGGCCTGTTGACGGAGTTGTTCGAGGAAACTCATGGATGCGTCGGAATGAAGCCGATGCGATTATCTGCAGCTCGCGGCGAGCCCCCGCGCCCGGCACCCGCCCAAACCAATGACCGAGACCGAACTTCGCCTCCACGTTCCGCCCGCCGCGCTCCAGGGCGTGCAGCGTGCCCTGGCTGCCGCCGCCGGTGGCCGGCTGCCGGCGGCCTTGCCGCTGCGCGCGATCTACTTCGACACGCCCGCACGCGACCTGGCCGAAGCCGGCATCGCGCTGCGCCTGCGCCAGGAGGGTCGGCGCTGGGTGCAGACCCTCAAGGTCGGTGCCGCTCATGCGCTGAGTCGCGCCGAACACAACGTGGCGGTCGCGGTGGCAGCGGGCGCCGAACCGGTGCTCGACGCCGCTCGCCACGTCGGCACGCCGGCCGGCGAGGCGCTGGCCGCGCTGTTGCTCAAGCTCGACTCGCCTCAACTGGTGCCACAGTACCGCACCGACATCCGCCGGCGCCTGCTGGTCAAGCGGGCCCGCTACGGAACCGTCGAGCTGGCGCTCGACGAGGGCCTGCTGCTGGCGCCCGCGGTCGAAGGGCGCGACGCCGCGGTGGCCCCGGTCTGCGAGCTCGAGATCGAACTCAAGTCGGGCCAGCCGCGCGCGGTGATCGACACCGCCGCGCGCTGGATCGGCGAGCACGGCCTCTGGCTCGACAGCCGCAGCAAGGCCGAGCGCGGCGACCGCCTCGCGCGCGGCATCGAGCGTGTCCCTGCCTTCAAGGCGCCGCAGTTGCGCGCCGGTCGCGATGCCACGCCGGGCGATCTCTACGCCGCGGTGTTCGAGCAGGGCCTGGCGCAGGTGCTGCGCAATGCCAGCGAACTGGCGGCGGGCCTGGGCGCGCCCGAGCATGTGCACCAGCTGCGCGTGGCGCTGCGGCGCCTGCGCAGTGCGCGGCGACTCTTCGACGGCTGGCCCGGCGTGCCCGCCACGGCGGCGTGGGGCGAGGGCGCCGCGACGCTGTTCGGCGCGCTGGGCGCGCTGCGCGACGTCGACGTGCTCGGCAGCGGTTGGGGCTCGCGCATTGCGGTCGAGCTCGAAGCGGCCGGGTTGCCGCCTCTTGCGCTGCACGGCGCGACGGAGGCCGGCAGCCACGACGCGTCGGCGCTGCTGGCCGCGCGCGAGGCGGCGCTGACGCTGCTGGCGCTGGTGGCGCATGGCGCCTGCGAGATCCCGGCGGTCGCCCCCACGGAGGGGCCGGCCGCGACGGTGGATGCACCACCGGCCGCGCCGACGCCATCCGCCGGCGCGCTCGCCGCCGCCCGCCTGGCGCAGTGGCACGCCCAGGTGGTGAAGGGCGCGCGCCGTTTCGATCGCATCGACGACGAGGCGCGCCACGTGCTGCGCAAGCGCGTCAAGCGCCTGCGCTACGCCGCCGAGTTCTGCGCGCCGCTGTTCCGCCGCAAGGCGCTGGCCGCTTTCCTCGAACCGATGGCCGAGGCGCAGGAGCGGCTCGGCGAGTTCAACGACCTGTGCGTCGCGATCGAGGCCACCCGCGCGCTCGGCGCCGAGCAGCCGCAGGCGCTCTATGCCCGCGGCTGGCTGGTGGCGCAGCGGCCGGCGCTGATCGCGAGCGCCGACAAGGCGCTGCGGCGACTGGCGAAGGCGCCGGTGTTCTGGGATTGAGGCCGGCCGCCGCCACAAGGAGCACGACGATGAAGCTACGACGCGTCACGACCGGCCACAGCGAGCACGGCAAGGCCGTGGTCGTCAGCGACACCGAGGTGGAGGGCGCCACCTTCCCACTGCTGTCTGGCGCCGGGTTCCACCGGCTCTGGGGCGCCGATCGGCCGCCGAGATTTCCCGACGCCGGCGCGCCGCCCGAGTACGCGAGCTACTTCCCGCCGCTGGGCGGCTTTCGCTTCATGATGTTCACGGTGGCACCGGAGTCGTCGCCGCGCCCGCCCGCCGCCGATCGCCCGGCGCTGTTGGCCGAGACGCAGAGCAAGTTGCCCGGTCAAGGGCCTGTTAACGCTACCGGAGGGCTCGCGTGACCCAGGAAACAAAGGCCATCAAGGCGCAAAGCGCAGCCGGGGTCGGCCCCCGGCGAGCTTT
>NZ_SHKP01000011.1 GCF_004217215.1 Rivibacter subsaxonicus | reverse complement strand
CGAGCTGCAAACTCATAGGCCTATCGGGTTTGGCGCACCGACCGCGAAACCTCCGCAGTTCACAACTCAACTGCGGTCTTCGGGAAGATACAAGGTTGCCAATGGCATCACGCACCTAGCCGCGGCTGAGCCACGAGATGCGCGACCAAGCTCGCTCGAGCACCACGTCTCGCGCAAGAACCGCGGGCGCGAGGACAACGACCGCGAGGCTAATCAGGACCGCTGCCGCAAACCACGGGTTACCCGTGCCGGCGACGAACATGAGCGGTGCGCAAAGGACGAAAGCGAGCGCAAGCCCAAAGAGCGCCATGCGAAGCGGAGTTCGACTTTTCATCTTGTGCGGGTCGACCGCTCGCTAGGGGAGTTCGATCCTTCCCTGAACATAAAGTAGGCGAAGGGCACGTAGTAGAACACCAGCCAGTGCCCAGAAAGGGCACGCATGACGTTTGCTTGGTGGATGGCGTACTCGGCCGACGTGAGCTCGCGAATTACGTGACCGTGAATCTGCAATACGAACTTGCCTTCGCGAATGGACGGCTGACCACCTTCAGATATGGCAAGTGTCAGCAAGAAGTTCAAAGGAACGTATGCCGTGAGCACGAGGCCGAGAACGAACGCCCAAGTCGGCATCACGGATCGAATATCAACAAGCCGCGGCTTGGCACCCAGCGTGCGGCGGCTCATCAAGACGAACGGGATGAAGACAACGAAGAGGCCCACATGGAGACTCCACACATATGGCACGTTTGCTGAAACGTCGACACCCATCAACGCGCATGCGTGCACCAGAAGAGATAGCCCAAAGCCCACAAGAGCAATGAACGCGAGAGCGCTTTGCATGGAGATCTAACGTTGGAGTTCAGGCGCGGCCATAGGCCGTCGCCTGGAACGACGGGTTAGGCGCATCGTGCCAGAGAAAGCTGAGGCCCCACCCTCACGCAAGCTCAAGACACAGCGCCACGGCGGTTGAAGCAAATGCGACCCAAAAGATGACCGTAAGCAAACGAGCGACGACCACAAGCTGCTTGGTTTCTGCATTGCGCAGCAGCGCTTTGGATTCGATGCCCCAAACATACTCGCGCTTGATGGGGTTCGCATATCCAGGGAGTCCAGCGCTAAAAGACCAGTCGGAAAGGTGCTGAGCTGCGGGATCGCGTTGAGTTTGCAGTCGAAAAACCAAGCGCTCGCGCACCAGATGAAGCCCGACGATTGGCAACAGCAAAGCAAATGGCAAGATCCAGAAGACTAGGCTTGGCATGTAACGACCGCTGCGAAATGAGCCTAACGTGTTATCGGGCGCAGCCCGCTGCTGCATAACATTGCGACTGCTGCATAACATCGGCCGCCAGCGCACACGAAAGTCCAGGCCCGGCAACCGCTTGGCAGCGATTCTGCAAGTTCGCCGTGCCCCAAAAAATCGGTGAAAACCGGCAGCGCCGGACGTCGCGCTGAGGCGCCAACGCGGCGCTCAAACCGGGCGCTCGGCGCTGCTGCCCTCGCCGACAGCCTCAGGCGCAAATCGCCGCCGCTCCACCCCGTCGATCACCACCGTCCCGACGAACATCCCGAACGGCCTCACCCACAGCGCGCCCTCGCCATACAGCGGCCGATAGACCACCAGCGCCTCGTGCGTCTCGCTGTGGCGCGCCACGCCGATTACTTCGTAGCGGCCGCCCTTGTAGTGGCGGTAACGCCCGATGGGCAGCGTCGGCAATGGCGGCAAGGTTTCGTTCATCATGATCTGGTCACTTGGGCGGCCGCCACCAGGGCGGCCAGGGCGAGCAGGCTCAGCAGGGCATGGCCCAGCGCGACGATCCATGGCCGCATCGGACGGTTGAGCGTCGGCAGGTTGCTGAACTCGGGGGTGATCTGGGCCGGATGCGTCTTGCAGTAGTTCGTGATGGCGGACCACGTGGCGAAGCTGGCCGCCTGCGAGTCGCGCACGAGTCGCCAGTTGAAGAAGGCGAAGCCGGCATAGCCGAGCGCGAGGCCCCAGCGAATCTGCTCGGGCGGGCCATGTGAAGACCAGGCCAGCGCCAGCGCCGCCGCGGTCACCACCTGAAAGTAGCCCCAGAACTTGTGCGTCTGGTCCGCATGCGCGCGGCCCACCGCCATTGCGTCCACCAGGTCGATCTGCATCTGTCGCCTCCACCTCGATCCGCGATCGTCGACGGCCTAGCCATGCCCGCGCTACAGCGGATGCAGCCGCGCTGCATCCGGCCGCTCGCACCAGGCCGCGAACTCCTCGGCCAGGCGCTCGCTCTCGGCCACCGCCCGGCTCCAGTCGCGCACGCGGGCCGCGGTGTCGGTGCCGTAGCGCTTGAAGTCGGTGCGGTCGGGCAGCTTGGCGTTGGGCAGCGCGCGCGCCACCCAGGCCGGGTCGGGCGCGAGCACCACCACGTTGTCGAGCGCGGGCGTGGCGTGGTGGCGGTGCTTGAGCGCCTTGTCGAGCCAGCCCGGCACCACCTGTTTTTGAAAGTGCGGATACAGCACCAGCCCCTCGCCCATCGAGGCGTAGTTCCAGTGCAGGTGGTAGTCGGTGATGCCGCCGTCCCAGTAGGCGCCGGGCGGCGCGCCGGGGATGTCGTGCACCGCCTTCAGCACGAAGGGGATCGAGCAACTCGCGAGCAGCGCCTGCCGAAAGTTTTCATCTGTGAGCCGCACCACGCGGTGGCGCAGGTCGGCCAGGTCGAGCGGCGGCGCTTCGGCATCGCGCGAGAAGACCACGCGCTCGAGCCAGGCACCCAACGTCTTGCGGCTCACCGCGTTGCTCAGCACCGCGCCCAGGTAGCCGGCCGGCGTGCGCAGCCGCCCTTCGCGGCCCAGGATGTGGCGGCCGCGCGAGGTCACGATGTGCAGCCGATAGCGCGGGTGCGCGAGGATGCCCTCGACCGCGCCCTCGAAGAAGGCGCGCAGCGTGGCGTCGAAGTCCTTGCTGATCTGGGTCGCGGTCGGGAAGCTCTTGCCCGGCTCGACCTCGTAGCTCTGGTGGATGTAGCCCTGGGCCAGCTTGCGGAAGTTGGCAACCGGGTCCTCCATCGCGCCGGTCGCCATGCGCCAGGCGCCGATCGAGGCGCCCACCAAGTGCACCGGCTGCTCGCTCTGCGGCAGCCAGCGGCCGAACAGGAAGCGGTCGATGCCGCCCAGCACCAGGCCCTTGGGCCCACCAGCGGCGGCGGCGATGACGCGCACGTCCTGCGGGCGCAGGCCCTCGCGTTCGATGTGACGGCGCGCCGCGGGGCCGGCGTGGATGCGCAGGGCGTTGGTTGAAGAGAAATCGGTCATTCCTCCGATGCTAGCCGCGCCCTTGTAGGACGACGCACCGGGCGCCGAACAGATCGGCACGTCTGTTGCATGTTGTTAGCTATCGATACGTGCCAAACATCACGTTTCTGGCGCGGCCCCCGGCATGCTTCCCACTCGACAACAACAACGCTCTCTTGCTGTGCTCACCCAGCCTCTTCTGCCGTACCCGCTGCTGCTGCGATGCTTGGTCGCCGCGCTGCTCGCCACCCCCGCGCTCTGCCTTGCCGCACTCCCTGCCGCCTTTGACCTCGACACCTTGACGCAGGAGGCCCGGCGTCTGGCGGCGCAACCGTGGCAGCCGCCGCGCGCCGTGGGCAACGCCCGCTTGGCCGCGCTGAGCTACGACGACTACCGCGACATCCGCTTCAAGCCGGCCGCCTCGCTGTGGCGCGCCGAGGGCCTGCCCTTCGAGCTGCAGTTCTTCCATGCCGGGCGCGGCAACACGCTGACGCCCCGGCTGCACGAGATCGTCGACGGCGAGGTGCGCCCCCTCGCGCTGCCGCGCAGCGCCTTCAGCTACGGCCGCGCCGCCGCCGCGATCAACGGCGCGGCCGGCAATGCCGAAGTCGCCGGCTTTCGGGTGCACTACCCGCTCAACGACCCGGCCTACAAGGACGAGCTCGCGGTGTTCCTCGGCGCCAGCTACCTGCGCGCGATCGGCGCCGGCCAGCACTACGGCCTGTCGGCGCGTGGCATCGCGGTCGACACGGTCGGCGGCGCGGCTGGCGAGGAGTTCCCGGCCTTCACCGCCTTCTGGGTCGAGCGGCCGGCGCGCGACGCGCGCGAGCTCGCGATCTACGCGCTGCTTGAGGGACCGCGCGTGACCGGCGCCTATCGCATCAAGCTGCGGCCGGGCACGGCGACCGAGATGGACGTCGAGGCGCGCGTGTACGCGCGCACTGGCGTCGCCACGCCGATCGCCACGCTCGGCCTGGCGCCGCTGACCAGCATGTTCATGGGCGGCGAGAACCAGCCCGGGCCGCTGCAGGCGCTCGGCGACTTCCGGCCCGAGGTGCACGACTCCGACGGCCTGCAGATCGAGGGCGGCGACGGCGAATGGCTGTGGCGGCCGCTGGTCAACCCGGGCGGCGCCTTCGTCACCAGCTTCGCGATGCCGCGCGGCGTGCGCGGCTATGGCCTGATGCAACGCGACCGCGCCTTCGCCAGCTACCAGGACCCGGAGGCCGGCTACGAGCGACGGCCGGGCGCGTGGGTCGTGCCCAGGGGCGACTGGGGCGCCGGTCGTATCGAGCTGCTGCAGTTCCACACACCCGACGAGACCAACGACAACGTCGTCGCCTACTGGGTGCCGGCGGCACTGCCGGCACCCGGCGAGCCGCTCGCGCTGGCCTACACGCTGCGCTGGCAGGGCGACGCGCAACAGCGTCCGCCGGGCGCCTGGGTCACGCAATCGCGCGCCGGGCGCAGCCACGAGACACCGCGCCCCGGCGAGCTGCAGTTCAACGTGGACTTCACTGGCCCGGCGCTTGCTGCGCTGAAGCCCGATGCCGAACCGGAGCCGGTCGTCAGTGGCGGCGACAACGCCCGGATCCTGTTCAGCACCGTCAGCCGCCTGCCGCAGGGCACGGACCGGCGCATGACGATCAAGCTGCAAAGGCACGACGCGACACGACCGGTGGAGCTGCGAGCCTTCCTGCGCCATGGAACCGAAGTACTGAGCGAAACATGGACCTACGCAGTACCCCCGCAATGAGCCTCGAGGCCGTCGTCACCGACGCAGCGCGCGAGCCGCAGGCCGCCGACCTGCGGCACCGGCCGGCGCACCGCGAGCGTGCCCGCAGCGCGCCGCCGCTCCTGCGTGGTGCGATGACGCCGCGGCCGTGGCGCGGCTTCTGGCCGGGGCTGGCGATCACCCTGCTCGCGCTGCTGCTCGGCCGCGACACGGTGCAGCCGCTGGCAGCGCCCTGGGCCGCGACCGCCAGGCGGCGGCGGCGCGCGCTGCTGGCGCTGGTCGTCGGCAGCGCGGCGCTGGCAACCAGCGTGCTGTGGCTGGGCGGCATGGCGAGCGAGGCCGGCCTGCTGGCTTGGCTGCAGGTCGGCCTGTTCGCGCTGCTCTTCGCCTGGATCGCCGCCGGCTGCGTGACCGCGCTGATGGGCTACCGCGCACTGCGGCGCGGCGACGTTCATGCGCTGGCGGCGGACGACGCGCTCGATGCCGGCGCGGCCATCGACGCCGGCGCCCGCACCGCGATCCTCATGCCGATCTGCAACGAGGACGTCGCGACCTGGGCCAGCGGGCTGCGCGCGACGATCGAGTCGCTGCGTGCCAGCGGCCAGGCCCGGCACTTCGAGGTCTTCATCCTCTCCGACACCAGCCGGCCCGAGTTGCGCGCGGCCGAGCTCGCCGCCTGGCTGGCACTGCGCGAGACGCTGGGCAGCGACGACGACGGCATCGCCGGCCGCCTGCACTACCGCTGGCGCCAGCGCCGCACCAAGCGCAAGGCCGGCAACGTGATGGACTTCTGCCGCCGCTGGGGCCGCGCCTACCGCTACATGGTGGTGCTCGACGCCGATAGCGTGATGAGCGGCGAGACGCTGGTCGCGATGCTCCGGCTGATGGAATCGCAGCCGCGCGTCGGCATCCTGCAGACGCTGCCGCGCGGCGGTGGCCTGGATACGCTGCATGCTCGCGCGCAGGCCTTTGCCGGTCGGGTGACCGGGCGCCTGTTCAGCGCCGGGCTCAGCTGGTGGCAACTCGGCGAGTCGCACTACTGGGGCCACAACGCGATGCTGCGCGTGGCGCCCTTCATGCGGCACTGCGCGCTGGCGCGGCTGCCGGGCAACGGTGGTCTCGGCGGCGAGATCCTCTCGCACGATTTCGTCGAGGCCGCGCTGATGCGTCGCGCCGGCTTCGAGGTCTGGCTGGTGCCCGCGCTCGAGGGCAGCTACGAGCAGCAGCCGCCGCACCTGATCGACGAGTTGCAACGCGATCGCCGCTGGTGCCAGGGCAACCTGCAGAACGCGCGCCTGGTGGCCGAGCCGGGCCTTGCCGGCGTGCACCGCGCGATGTTCGTGACCGGCGCGCTGTCGTACGCCGCCTCGCCGCTGTGGCTGGCCTTCGTGCTGCTCGGCGCGGTGCCGTGGCTAGCCGGATCGTCCACTGCCGTCGCCCTCGACGCCGCTGCGCTGCCCTGGGCCACGCTCGCGCTGTGGGGGCTGACGCTGGCGATGCTCCTGCTGCCGCGCGTGCTCGGCGTGGCGCTGGTGCTCCAGCGCGGCGAGCAGTCCGGCTACGGCGGTGGAATCAAGCTGGTCGGCAGCGCGCTGGCCGAGGCGCTGCTGTCGGCGCTGCAGGCGCCGGTGCGGATGCTGGCTCATTCGAGTTTCGTGCTGAGTGCGCTGACCGGCCTGAAGCTGCAGTGGATCTCGCCCTCGCGCACCGCCGCCGACGTCGGCTGGCGCGAGGCGGCGTCGCGCTTCGGCCTGGTCGGCGCGCTCGTGGCGGCAGGTCTGGCCTGGGGGCTGGCCGGCGAGCCGAGCGACGCCTGGCGCGTGGCGCCGCTGGCGCTGCCCCTGTTGCTGGCCGTGCCGCTCGCGGTCATGACGAGCCGCGCCTCCATCGGCCGCGTTCTGCGCGATCGCGGCTGGCTGCTGGTGCCGGAGGAGGCGCAACCGCCGTTGGTGCTGCGGCGCGCCGGACGCTACGCGCGCGAACTGGCGGCAGTCGACGCCCTTGCACCGCTGGCCGGCGGCAAGGCACCGGTGGCCGCGGCGCGCCCGCTCGCCTGGCAGCGCGGCCTGAGCCTGGCGAGCCTGGCGCTGGCCGGCCTCTTCATCAGTGCGGCCCCGCGCGGCATGGGCCACGCCGAACTCTCGGCACACGTCCTGGAGACCCAGCGCATCGTGATGCTGGCAACGAGCCCGCAGGCCGAGGCCCGCGTGCTGCCACGCGAGAAGCCGCGTCTGCAGCGCGTGGCCGCCAGCAGCCAGCGCGCAACGCGGCAGCAGGCGCAGTGGCTGGCACCGCCGCGCGGCACCAGCGATTCACCGATCTGAGGATCGGCCGCGCGGCGCGTTTCAGTCGCGCCGCAGCTTGGCGAAGGCCGCCGCCATCGCGCTAGCACCCGCGGGCTGCTGCGGCGCGCGCTGACCACCGCCACCGCCGCCGCCACCACCACCACCACGGCTGCGCTCGTCGCGCCCGGCGGCGCGGAAGCGGTTGTCGCCCGTGGCACCCGCGCGCGGCGCGCTGCTGTCGAGCTTCATCGTCAGCGAGATGCGGCCGCGTGCGAGGTCGACCTCGAGCACCTTGACCTTGACGATGTCGCCGGTCTTGACGATCTCGCGCGCGTCGGTAACGAACTTGTTGGCCAGTTGGCTCACGTGGACCAGGCCGTCCTGGTGCACGCCGAGGTCGACGAAGGCGCCGAACTGGGCCACGTTGCTGACCGTGCCCTCGAGCACCATGTCGGGCTGCAGGTCCTTGATGTCCTCAACGCCGTCGTTGAAGCGCGCGACCTTGAAGTCGGGGCGCGGGTCGCGGCCCGGCTTTTCGAGTTCGGTGAACAGGTCCTTGACGGTGATCGCACCGAACTTCTCGTCGGCAAAGGCCTCGGGCCGCAGCTTGCGGATCACGTCAGCATTGCCGACCAGCTCCGTGATCGGGCGGTCGACCGCCTTGATGATCTTCTGCACCAGCGGGTAGGTCTCGGGGTGCACGCCGCTCATGTCGAGCGGGTTGTCGCCGCCGCGAATGCGCAGGAAGCCCGCGGCCTGCTCGAAGGTCTTGGGGCCGAGGCCGGTCACTTCGAGCAGTTGCTGACGGTTCCTGAACGCGCCTTGCGCGTCGCGCCAGCGCACGATGCTGGCCGCCACGGCCGGGCTCAGGCCCGAGACCTGGCCGAGCAGCGCGACCGAGGCCGTGTTGAGATCGACGCCGACCTTGTTGACGCAGTCCTCGACCACCGACTCCAGCGAGCGCGCCAGCTCGCTCTGGTTGACGTCGTGCTGGTACTGGCCGACGCCGATGCTCTTGGGCTCGATCTTGACCAGCTCGGCCAGCGGGTCCTGCAGCCGGCGCGCGATGCTGACCGCGCCGCGCAGGCTCACGTCCAGATCGGGCAGTTCCTTGCTTGCGAACTCCGAGGCCGAGTAGACCGAGGCGCCGGCCTCGCTGACGACCACCTTCTCGATCTGGGTTCCAGGTGCGAGCTGCTGGATCTTCTTGATCAGGTCGGCGGCCAGCTTGTCGGTCTCGCGGCTGCCGGTGCCGTTGCCGATCGCGATCAGGTTGACGCCATGGGTCGCGCACAGCCGGCCCAGCGTGTGGAGCGAACCTTCCCAATCCTTGCGCGGTTCGAGCGGGTAGACCGTGGTCGTGTCGAGCACCTTGCCGGTGCTGCTGACCACCGCGACCTTGCAGCCGGTGCGGATGCCGGGGTCCAGCCCCATCACCACGCGAGGGCCGGCGGGTGCTGCGAGCAGCAGGTCGCGCAGGTTCTCGGCGAAGACCTTGATCGCGGTCGCCTCGGCGCTTTCGCGCAGGCGCGAGAACAGGTCGCGCTCCAGGCTCAGGCTGAGCTTTACCTTCCAGGTCCAGCCCACGGTCTTGCGGATCAGCGCATCGCCGGGGCGGTTGGCGTGGCTCCAGCCCAGGTGGCGCGCGATGCGGCCTTCGGCCAGGCCAGGCTGGCCCACCACCGGTTCTTCATCGAGCGCCAGCTTGGCATCGAGGATCTCGAGCGTGCGGCCGCGAAACACCGCCAGCGCGCGGTGCGAGGGCACGGTGCGGATCGGCTCGTCGTAGTCGAAGTAGTCGCGGAATTTGCTGTGGTCGGCGTGGTCCGGGTCCTTGCCGTCCATCAGCTTGGAGCGGAACAGGCCCTCCTCCCACAACCACTCGCGCAGCTTGCCCACGAGTGCCGCGTCCTCGGCCCAGCGCTCGCTGAGCAGGTCGCGCACGCCGTCGAGCACGGCAAAGGCATCGGCGAAGCCGGCCTCGGCCAGCTTGGCGGCACCGCCCTCGTAGGCCGCGACGAAGGCCGCGGCCTCGACGGCCGGGTCGAGCGTGGGATCGGCAAAGAGCCGGTCGGCGAGCGGCTCGATACCGGCCTCGCGGGCGATCATGCCCTTGGTGCGACGGCGCGGCTTGTAGGGCAGGTAGAGGTCTTCCAGTTCCTGCTTGGTCGGCGCGGCCTCGATCGCGGAGCGCAGCGCGGGCGTCAGCTTGCCCTGCTCGTCGATGCTCTTGAGCACCGCGGCGCGACGCTCCTCGAGCTCGCGCAGGTAGCCGAGCCGGCTTTCGAGCTCGCGCAACTGAATGTCGTCGAGGCCGTCGGTGGCCTCCTTGCGGTAGCGGGCGATGAAGGGCACCGTGGCGCCGCCATCCAGCAACTCGACCGCGGTGTTCACTTGCGCCGGCCGGACCTTGAGTTCGGCGGCAATCTGCAACAGGATCTTGTCCAAAACTTCTCTCGAAAAACTGCGGGATCGACCGGGGAGCGCGCGAGTCTGCCACAGCGAAAAGCAGCCGCCGACGCTGCATTTGTGGCAAGGGGTGTCAGGATCGACGAACCGTCCCGACCAAGACTGATGAACACCCGAACGCTCATGATCGCGACCGCGCTGCTGGGCACCGCCGGCGCCCACGCCGCCACCCGCTGCGAGGCCCGCTCCGCCGCCACGCCGCCGGCGGTGGTCGAGCTCTACACCTCCGAGGGCTGCAGTTCCTGTCCGCCGGCCGAGGCCTGGCTCAACACCCTCAAGGGCCGGCCCGAGGTGATCGCGCTGGCCTTTCATGTGAACTACTGGGACTACATCGGCTGGACCGACCGTTTCGCGACGCCCGCCACCACCCAGCGCCAGCGCGAGCTGGCACGGATGCACGGCCGCGACGGCGTCTACACGCCGCAGGTGGTGCTGGGCGGCGCCGACTGGCGCGGCTGGGGTGGCGCCAACGTGCCGGCGCCGCGCACCGCGAACGCGCCGGGCTTGCTGCTGGCGCGCGAGGGCGACACGCTGACCGCCACCGTCGACGCGGCCAGCGGCAGCCAGCCGCTCGCCGGCTACTGGGCGGTGCTGGAGGACGGCATCGAGACCCGGGTCCGCGCCGGCGAGAACGCCGGCCGCACGCTGCGCCACGACCATGTGGTGCGCTTCTACAAGCCGGTGCCGGCGTGGCCGGCGGCGCAGGGGCAGACGCTGCGCGTGGCGCTCGAGCCCGGCACGCTGAAGCCGGCGCAGCGGGCGGTGTTCGTGGTGACCGAGGGCTCGCGGCCGTTGCAGGCCGTGGCGCTGGCCTGCAGCTCAGCCACGCCCCGATAGCGCAGGATCGCTGTCGACCCTGACTCGCTGCGCGACCATGGCCGACGCGTGATCGAGCTTGTGCGCGAACGCCTGCCAGCCCTCGATCGGCGCTGAAGCCGGCGCTTCGCCGGTGCGGGATTCGACGGCATGATCCGGCGCAGATGCAGATTGCCCGCCGCGCCGCCACGCTCGCGCTGATCGCCGCCGGCGGCCAGGTCATCGCCTACCTGCTGCAGGTGCTGCTGGCCAGGCGGCTCGGGGTCGACGGCTTCGAAGCCTACGTGGCGGCTGCGTCGGCCTTCATCCTGATGGTCACGCTGGCGCCGCGCGGCATCGAGAAGTACGCGTTGCGGGTGCTGCCGGCCATGCTCGAGCGCGGCGACTGGGGCGCGGCGCGCGGCTACCTGCGCTTTGCGCTCGCGCAGGTGCTGCTGGCCAGCGTGCTGACGGCACTGCTCGTTGCGATCTGGGCGCTGGGCTTCAGCGACGGCTCGAACGCCAGGCGCTGGGCCATCGTCTTCAGCTGCCTCGCGCTGCCGGCCGGCGCGTTGACCCATTGCGCGCTCGAGATCCTGAGCGCGGCCGGTGGCGAGTTGCGCGCGGCGGCGATCTTTCGCGTCGCGGTGCCGGGCCTGGTGCTGGCCATGGTCGCGCTACTGCTGCCGCTGTTTCCCGAGCCGAGCGGGGTGGTGGCGATCGCGGCCTGGGGCGTGGCGTGGTCGCTGGCGCTGGTGCTGATGGCGCTGGCCTTGCGCCGCATCGCCCCGCCGCAGATCTGGCGCGCCGTGCCGCGGGCCGCGCCGCGGCTGTGGATCAGGGAGGCGCGGCCGTTCTGGATCTACCGCATCTCGATGGCGGTGCTGGCGCAGGCCCCCATCGTCGCGCTGGTCGCGCTGCAGCCCTCGCCGGCGGCGGTCGGTGCCTATGCCGCGGCGGCCGGCACCGTGAGCCTGGTCGTGGTGCTCGTCACCGCGACCAATCGCATCTATGCGCGGCGCTTGGCGGTGCTGCTCGAGCGCGGCGACTACGACGGCGTGCTCGAGCAGCGCCGGCTGCGGCTGCGCTGGCTGGCGCCCTTGATGGTCCTGATGCTGCTGGTGGCGTTCCTGTTCTCCGAACCTCTGCTGGCCTTCGTGCGGCCCGAGTTCGTCGCGGACGGCGTGGCTCCGCTGCGGTTGCTTTCGGTGGCGGCCGCCTTCAGCCTGCTGTTCGCGATGGCGCCGACCTACCTCAAGTACCGCCGCCGCAAACTGGCGACCTACTCGATCGTGGCCGGCGCCGCCGCGCTGCAACTGGTGCTACTGCTGTTGCTGGTGCCGAACCATGGGGCCGCAGGCGCCGCCTGGGCCTACCTGCTGTCGATGGGCTCACTGTACGGCGTGTTCGCGTGGCTGGCGCGACGCGAGGTGCTGGAGCTTCAGGCCGCCGCCCCGCGCGGCGACTGAGGCGGCCCCGTCAGCGGGCCGGCCACCCACTCCTCAGAACGCCAGCCGCCCGCGCAGGCTGAAGACCCAGAGCTGGTCCTCCCGCGGGTTCAGCGCCGGGTTGTTGACCAGCTGCAGCACCGGCGTGATGGCCAGGTTGGGCGTGATCGCCCAGCGGTAGAACACCTCGCTGGTGACCTGCTCGCGCAGGATGGTGTTGGCCGGCCGCGTCCAGCCGATGGCGACGCCCAGCAGGTCGGCCGGTGCCGTGGGCGGCCGCCAGCCCAGGCCGAGCGAGACGTTGCGATCAAGCTGCCAGCCGTCGGACCAACCGCCGCGCAGGAAAGGCATGAAGTTCTCGCCGAACAGCCAGTTGGCGTTGAAAGCCACGCCGTTCGCGCGCGGGCTGCCGTTGTTCAGCGGATCGCGGTACCAGACCGTCATGCTGATGTTGTTGCGGTCCATCGGCCCGCGCGCATTGATCGGTACGCCGCTGGCCGCCAGCGCGCTGAAGCCGAAGTCCAGGCTGTAGAAGTAGTCGTTCTCGCCGAAGAAGTCGCCGATCGTGCTGCCGGTGTCGCTGCTGTAAGGCGTGAACATGCCACCCTGCATGTACAGGCCCGGGCCGCCCTGCGGGTACCACGCCGCCACGCCGCCGAAGCCGCGCAGCGGCACCGCGATCGTCGGGCTGGTCGAGAACTGCAGGCTCAGGAACTGGCGGTTGTCGTCGAAGAACGGATAGGCGTTGACGAAGTTGGGCGCGAAGATCTTGCCGACCGTGTACTGGAAGCGGTTCTGGAACAGGTTCTGGCGGACGTAGGCCTGCGTGATGCCGAGGCTGAAGTCGCCCCAGGTCGCGGCGGTGGGAACCGCCGATCCGGCGGCGATGCCGGCCTGCAGCGGCGCGCGGTCGGTGCCCAGCGGCCGGCGGTCCTCGACCGCCATGTCGAAGGTCAGCGCGTCGGGCGCGCCGCGGTTGAGCAGGTCGTAGGACAGGTTGAAGGTGAACTTGTGGCCGACCGCGTTGCTCTCTACCCCCGGCGGCGTGTTCGAGTAGCTCTGCCACAGCACGCCGTAGGAGCCGCCGATGACGAGGCCGGTGTTCTGCCGGAGCTCGCTCTTCCAGGCGAACCACGGGTCCATCAGCGTGTCGCGCCGGCCAAAGCTGCGGCGGATGGCTTCGTCCTGCGCAAGATCGCCGTCGACCGACATGCCGCCGACGAACTGGTCGGGATCGACCTCGGCATCCTGGCCGCGCGCCGCGGGCGCGGCGGCCAGCAGCGCGCCGACCCAGAGCACCGCGCACAGCGGCTTGGCGGCCGCCAGGCTGGCTCGGAGGGGCTGTCGTCTCATGCTCAGGCCTCCCAGACCGGCCGCGCACTGCCGCGCACGGCGACGAGCGGATCGCGCCAGCGACCGGGAGTCTTTGACAGCTTGACCTGCGGGCCCAGGCGCCGCACCTCGCCATAGGGCGTCTGGGCCACCAGGATCTCGGGCGAGATCAACCGGTTGTTCGGGCCGGACAAGTCGAACTTGAGGTCGGGGAAGCGGCCCAGGCTGGCGTACCACATGGCAGCGCGCGTGAGGCTGACGCGAACGTGATAGCTGCCGCCCTCCTTTGCGCGGCGGCGCAGCGCAGCGATCACGCCGGCGGCGCCGAGGTAGCCGGCGATGTAGTCGTTCATCACGAGGGTGGGCGGGAAGCGGGGCGGGCCGCCGGCGCCCTCCTCGAGGGTGAAGCCGGAGGTGGAGAGGCCCTCCATGTCGAAGCCGCCGCGCTTGGCCCAGGGGCCGTTGGTGCTGTTGGCGTTGCAGGAGAGGTAGATGATTCCCTTGTGGCCGTTGGCCAGTTCCTGGGGGCCGAAGCCGAGGCGGTCGAGGGTGCCGAGACGGAAGTTCTCGACAAAGACGTCGGTTTGCGGAATGAGGCCCTTGAGGCGCTTGTTCTGCTCGGCGTTGCGGAGATCGACGAAGGCGGAGCGCATGCCGACGTTGACGTCGATGACGAGGGCCTCGTGCTCGAAGGCCTGGTCGCGGGCGACATGGAGCACCTGGGCACCGTATTCGGCCAGCGTGCGCGACGAGCAGGTGCCGGCGATGACGTGCGTGTTGGAGATGACCTTGAGGCCGGAGAGCGGCTGCTTGGGATCCGGGCTCCAGGGAACGGGCGCGCCGTTTGCGATCTTGACGATCTCGACGAGCGGCGTGGCGGCGAGCACCTTGCCTTCGGGGTGGGCCAGCCACTCGGCGCGGGTGCGGTGGACGACGCCGACGCCGCCGAGTTCGGCCAGTTCATTCTCGAACTCGAAGGCGTTGACCTGCTTGAAGGCCTTGCGGATGTTGTCGCCGCCGGGCGAGGACTTGAGCGCCCGCAGCGCGCGCTCGTTGAGGTGGGGGTAGGCGCCGGTGATGTTGAAGAAGCGGCCGTCCTTCGTTTCGAAGGGGACGAAGGTCATTGGGTTGCCAAGGCCGACCGGCGCCTGGAGCATCAGGCCGTTGTTGGTGGGGATGACGAAGTCGCGCGGGATCGGGTCGGCCGCGGGGATGGTGCCTTCGCGCTGGGCCATCAGCAGGATGGCGCCGATCAGCGGGTTCACGTTGTAGACCGACTCGCGCAGGTCGACCGTGAGATCCTGGCTCTGGCCGGTGCGCTCGCGCCAGATGGCGGCGGCGCCAACGCCCGCCCCCATCGCCGGGAGTGCCATCGCGGCGCCCACCCGGAAATGGCTGCGGATGATCGGGTCGGCGCCGGTGAACTCGACCTTGCCGCCGGCATCCTGCGGCGTACCGCCGATGTCACGCATGAAGGTGCTGAAGGCAGCGTTGATGTCGAAGTCGGCCGGCTTCGGCTGCGCCTGCACGGAGCCCGGCAGGGTCCCCGCCAGCGCCGTCGCACCCAGCGTCGCATAGCCGGTCTGATGAAGGAACTCACGTCGGCTGATGTCCGTCATTCGCTGTCTCCCGGCTGGCTTCGGGCAAGGTCCGCCCGTAGATTAGCAAAGGCATTCAGGCGCATCGCCATCGGTGTAGCAGCGCGCCCTGCCGCGCGCAGCAGGGCCGCGCGCAATCCCGACGGGCATCGTGCATCAGCTGCGCTCGCGCCCATGGCGTGGACTTCGGTCGGACGCGCGCCGCGGCGCGGTCGACGCAGAGAAGATCGTTGGTTGAACGCGTTGTACCGCGATCTTGTCTTCGACAATGTGAAGACGCGAACCGCACAGACGAGCGCTATTTCCAGCTGATCCCTAGTCCGACATCGATCGACAGCTCAGATTCGACCCGGACAACGGGCCGAGCTTTGACACACGCGCTAGGCGCGCTGCCGAGCCCGCAGCCAGCGGATCTGCAGCGTCAGCCCGATCCCGAAGAGCACGAACAACGCCGCGTACAGCGGCTTGAACTGAGGCGCCTCGGCCGAGGCCAGCACGGGTGCGTCGAGCGGCAGCCGGGTCAGCGTCTCCGTGAAGCCCGGGATCATGTGGAACAGGAAGGTCGACGAGAAGGCGACCAGCTGCACATAGGGCGAGGCGCGACCGAAGCGCGACGAGGTCGCCGCGACCATGCCGACCGCCAGCGCCAGCAGCGTGAGGATCGACAGCACATGCGGCGGGCCGAAGCCGCCATGCTCGAAGATGCCGAGGCCGGTGGCGGCGGTCAGGAAGGTTGTCACCAGGTAGAGCTTGCCGAGGCCGGTGCCGGGCTCGATCTGCTTGTCGCGGGCCAGCGCCCAGAAGCCGCTGGCCAGCGCGACCAGGCTGATCGCGGTGTGGATGACGCCGAGCGGGGTCAGGCCGTAGATCATGTGAAAGCTCCCAGGTTTGTTGCGCCGATCGCGGCAACCGGCGTCAGCAAGAAGCGCGCCGCCCGCAGAGCTCGCGTCCTTCGTGCCGTCCAAGCCTGCACTTGCAGGCTCGGAGCCGCGGCACTCGCTGCGCTCACCTTCGGCTCATGCCGCTCGCAGAGCTCGCGTCCTTCGTGCCGTCCAAGCCTGCACTTGCAGGCTCGGAGCCGCGGCACTCAGTCAGCCGGGCGCAGGAACTGGATCCGCAGGCGCCCTTCCTGCACCCGCACGTCGCCGAGCAGCATCATCGCCAGCCGCTCGCGCCGCGACTCGGTGTCGAAGGTGTAGATCGGCGTGTTCTGCAACTGCGCCGTCACGCCGGCGATGCCGCGCTCGCGCAGCATGCGGGCCATGAACGGCGGCACGCCTTCGAGGTCAAGCTGGCTGACCTCGAGATCGTCGAAGTAGAAGCTGCCCTCGCTCGCCACGTAGCGCAACTTGCCGGAGAACGCGAGGCGTCCCGGCACCTGGATCTCACCGAGGTTGGCGTCGAAGCGGGTCGAGATGTCGATGCGCTCGGAGCCCTCGACCAGGCGCAGCGCGGGCTCGCTCAGTTCGATGCAGGCACCGACGGCGGTGCAGTTCCTGAGCGGGAAGCGCGGGCCGAGGCTGGCCATGATCTGCTCCTGCGTCAGCTCTACCACCGGCGGCGAGACGAAGCGCAGATAGGCCCACACCGTGGCCACGATCGCCGCCAGCACGAGCAGGCCGATCGCCGCCCAACGCAACAGCTTGCCCACCGATGGCCTCCCTTGCGCCGTCCGCGGCGCAGTGCCTCAAATCGCCTTCAGCCCCAGCTTGTCGAACAGCGCCTCGTCGCGCGCGACGTCCGGGTTGCCGGTGGTCAGCAGCTTCTCGCCGTAGAAGATCGAGTTGGCGCCAGCCAGGAAGCACAGCGCCTGCACCGCCTCGCTCATCTCCTGGCGGCCGGCCGACAGGCGCACGTAGGCGGTGGGCATCGTGATGCGCGCAACCGCGATGGTGCGCACGAACTCGAGCGGGTCGAGCTTGTCGACATGCGCCAGCGGCGTGCCTTCGACCTGCACCAGTTCGTTGATCGGCACCGACTCCGGATAGGCCGGCTCCAGGTTGGCCAGCTGCGCCACCAGCCCGGCGCGTTCGCGCCGGCTCTCGCCCATGCCGACGATGCCGCCGCAACAGACGCTCATGCCGGCCTCGCGCACGCGCGCCAGCGTGGCCAGGCGCTCGTCGTAGTCGCGCGTCGTGATGATGCGGCCGTAGGCCTCGGGCGCGGTGTCGAGGTTGTGGTTGTAGTAGTCGAGGCCGGCGTCCTTGAGCGCGTGCGCCTGCGGCTCGGTCAGCATGCCGAGCGTGCAACAGGCCTCCAGCCCGAGCGACTTGACGGTGCGCACGAGCTCGGCAACCTTTTCGATGTCGCGGTCCTTGGGCTCGCGCCAGGCCGCGCCCATGCAGAAGCGCGAGGCACCGGCGTCCTTGGCGGTCTGGGCCGCGGCGCGCACCGCATCGACGTCCATCAGCTTGCTGGCCTCGACGCCGGTGTCGTAGTGCACCGACTGCGGGCAGTAGGCGCAGTCCTCGGGGCAGCCGCCGGTCTTGATCGACAGCAGGCTCGAGCGCTGCACCGCGTTGGCATCGAAATGCTCGCGATGCACCTGCTGAGCGCGATAGATCAGGTCGTTGAAGGGCAGCGCGAACAGCTCTTCGATCGCGGCAACGCTCCAGCGCTCGGTGCCGGCCTGCGGCCTGGCACGGCGGACGATTTCGATCGGTTGCGCGTTGGCGCTCGGGGACACGGTGACTTCTTGCATGCCCGGATTCTCCCTCACTCAGGATCAGGCTCGGCCGCGCAGCCAGGACGCGGCCCCCTGCCCCGCCACGCGCCCGCTGGCCAGGCAGGCGCTGAGCAGGTAGCCGCCGGTCGGAGCCTCCCAGTCGAGCATCTCGCCGGCACAGAACACGCCCGGCAGCGCCTTCAGCATCAGCCGCCGGTCGAGCGCCTCCAGACGCACCCCGCCGGCCGTGCTGATGGCCTCGTCGATCGGCCGCGCCGCCACCAGCCGCAGCGGGAGCGCCTTCAACGCCGCCGCCAGGCGCGGCACATCGTGCAGCGTCTCGCGCGGCAGCAGCTCGTGCAGCAGCGCGGCCTTGGCGCCATCGATGCCGAGCCGGCTCTTCAGGTGGGTGGACAGGCTGCGCGGTCCGCGTGGGCGCTCGGTCTCGGCCAGCACGCGGGCGGCGTCGAAGGCCGGCAGCAGGTCGAGCGTGAGGATCGCCTCGCCGCGCCGGTCGATCGCGTCACGCAGCATGGCCGAGGCGGCGTAGACCAGGCTGCCCTCGATGCCGGTGGCGGTCAGCACGAACTCGCCCTGGCGATCGAAGACATCGCCGCGCAGGTCGACGAAGCGCAGCCGCACCGGCTTGATCGGGGCGCCGGCAAAGCGCGAACGCAGGTGTTCGCTCCAGCCCGCTGCGCGCCCCTCGACGCCGATGTCGAAGCCGCAGTTCGAGGGCCGCAACGGCGCCAGCTCGACGCCGCGCGCCGCCAGCAGCGGCGCCCAGGCGCCGTCGGAGCCCAGCCGTGCCCAGCTCGCGCCACCGAGCGCGAGCACGGTGGCCTCGGCCCGCACCATGTGCTCGCCCTGCGGGCCGTGCAGACGCAGCGCACCGTCGTCGGCCCAGCCGAGCCAGCGCTGGCGCTGGTGGAAGCGAACGCCCTGCGCGCGCAGCCGATGCAGCCAGGCGCGCAGCAAGGGCGCAGCCTTCATCTCGGCCGGGAACACGCGACCCGAGGTGCCGACGAAGGTGCTGACGCCCAGGCCCGTCGCCCAGTCGCGCAGGGCCTGCGGCGAAAACGCCTCGAGCCAGCTCGTCACCTGCGGCGCGCGCGCGGCGTAGCGGCTGGCAAAGGGCGACGCGGCGCCTTCGAAGGCTTCGCTGTGCGTGAGGTTCAGGCCGCCCTTGCCGGCGAGCAGGAACTTGCGACCGACCGAGGGCATGGCGTCGAAGACGTCGACCTGGCAGCCGGCCGTCGCCAGGGTCTCGGCGGCCATCAGCCCGGCAGGACCGCCGCCGATGACGGCGGCCTGCAGCGGCGCTGGCTTGGACTCGATCGCTTGGTTCACGGCGGGTGGGCTCGGCAAGGGCGCGCGAGTGTGCCATGCAGGCGTCACGCCAGTTTCATCGGCGCCGGTCAGGCTTGCGTTCTCCAAGATTCGACATGCCGCCATGAACCAGGATCTCGACCACCCGCCGCGCCTCCTGCTGCGCGATGCCGCCGCCCGCGTGGTGGCGATCGGCCGGCTCCACCTCGGCGGCCGCGACCGCAGCGACGGCACGCCGGTCGCCGTCTTCGCGCATGGCGTGAGCCACGCGGAGCCACGAGCCGACCGCCTGCGCCTGCACAGCCGCGTGACCACCGGCGTCGGCCGGCTGGATGTCCTGTGGGAGGTCGCCGGCGATCCCGGCTTCGCCGCCGTCGCCGCGCGCGGCATCCAGGCCACCGGCGTCGCGCAGGAGTTCAGGCTCGAGGTCGATGTCGCCGGCCTGCGGCCCGGCACACCCTACTGGTATCGCTTCGCGGTCGGCCAGCAGCGCTCGCCGGTCGGCCAGGCTCGGACCTTGCCGAGTGCAATCGAGGCGAGGCCGACAGCGCCGTCGAGTTCGGGCCCGGGCCTGATCCGGCCCGCGATGCTCTTGGCGTAGCGGAACGGCTCGTCGGGGTCGGGCTGCTCTGCCTGGGCGCGGCCAGCCGCTCGGGGATCCGCTCGCCGCCGGCGGTCAAGCGCCCCGGCCGAGGGACACGGCGGCAAGCGGCGCGCGGCGGCTGCCGCCAGAATGGGCGCCACCACTGCCCATGAAGCGGATCGCAGCCCTGCTCCCCCTGCGGCCCGTGGCCTTTCTCGGCCACGTGCTGATCTCGGCGTTCGCCGGGCTGCGCGGTGGCTGGCGCTTCAGCTCGCGCGACCTCGGCCAGGTGACGGCCGAGTGCAGCGCACGCGCGGTGCCGATCGTCAGCGTCGTGAACCTGCTGGTCGGCGCGATCCTGGCTTTCGTCGGCGCGGTGCAACTGGTGAAGTTCGGCGCCGGCATCTTCGTGGCCGACCTGGTCGGCATCGCGGTGGCGCGCGAGATGGCGGCGGTGATTACCGCGGTCGTGATGGCCGGCCGCACCGGCGCCGCCTTCGCCGCCGAGCTCGCGACGATGCAGGCCGGCGAGGAGATCGACGCGCTCGAAGTGCTCGGGCTCGACGCCGTCGATTACCTGGTGCTGCCACGCGTGATCGCGCTGCTGCTGATGATGCCGCTGCTCTTCGTCTACGCCACGCTGGCCGGGCTGATCGGCGGCCTGATCGTCGCCACCGGCATGCTCGGCCTCTCGCCCGCGGCCTACATCGACCGCAGCTTCGAGGCGCTGACGCTGACCCACCTCGGCCTCGGCTTCAGCAAGTCCTTCGTCTTCGGCGCGCTGATCGCGCTGGTCGGCTGCTACTGCGGCCTGCATGCCAGGCGCAACGCGGCCGGGGTCGGCATCGCGACGACGCAGGCGGTGGTGGCCAGCATCGTCGGCATCATCGTCATCGACGCGATCTTCGCGGTCTGCGCCAACGCGCTGGACATCTAGTCATGCTGCTGCAGGTCACCGATCTCGAGATGCGCTACGGGCCGCGCCTGATCCAGTCCGGCGTGTCCTTCGGCGTCGAGCGCGGCACGATCTTCGCGATCATGGGCGGCAGCGGTTGCGGCAAGAGCACGCTGCTGCGCCACCTGGTGGGCCTGCTGGCGCCGGCCTACGGCACGGTGACCATCGAGGGCACCGACTTCTGGACCGCCGACACGGCCACCCGCGAGCAACTGCGCTCCGGCTTCGGCATGCTGTTCCAGAGCGGTGCGCTGTGGTCCTCGATGAGCCTGCTCGAGAACGTCTGCCTGCCGCTGGAGCTGCAGGGCAAGCTCGACGCACCCGCGCGCGAGGCACGGGCCCACGAGGTGCTCGCCTGGGTCGGCCTCGAGGATGCCGCACACCAGCTGCCGGCCGACATCAGCGGCGGCATGAAGAAGCGCGCCGGCCTGGCACGCGCGATCGTCACCGAGCCGCCGCTGCTGTTCCTCGACGAGCCCTCGGCCGGGCTCGACCCGATCAGCTCGCGCCGGCTCGACGACCTGGTGCTCGAGTTGCGGGAGCGGAGCGGCTGCGCGATCGTCGTCGTCAGCCACGAACTGCCGAGCCTGATGGCGATCGCCGACGACGGCATCTTCCTCGACGCCGACAGCAAGCGTCCGATCGCCCATGGCCGTCCGCGCGATCTGCGCGATCATGCGAGCCATCCGACGGTGCGCGCCTTCCTGCACCGTGAAGACCCCGATCACCGCCCGCAGCCGGTCGGCCCGCAGACACCGGCCCTCAACCCATGAAACGCAACGCCCTGCTCGTCGGCGCCTTCGTCATCGTGTCCCTGCTGCTGGTGGTGGCGGCCGTGCTCTGGCTCAGCGGCAGCAACCTGTTCCACCGCCAGGTGCCGGCCCGGCTCTATTTCGCGGACAGCGTCAGCGGGCTCTATATCGGCGCGCCGGTCAGCTTTCGCGGCGTCGCGGTCGGCCAGGTCGATCGCATCGACATCGAGGTCGACGGCCGCTCGCTCGAGGCCCGCATCCCGGTCATGATCAGGCTGCAGCCCGAGGCGATCCGCTTCAGCCACCAGCCGGCGGAGCCGCTAAGCATCCCGATCCTGGTCGAGCGCGGGCTGCGCGCACGGCTGGTGGCGCAGAGTTTCGTAACCGGTCAGCGCGCCATCGATCTGGACTTCGTGCCCGGTTCGACCGCCACGCTGGTCGGCGGCGACCCTTCGATCGAGATCCCGACGCTGGCCGACCGCTTCGGCGCGCTGGTCGATCAGGTCGCCGAACTGCCGCTGCGCCAGACCGTGCAGGAGCTGCGCAACACACTGCAGGTCTTGCAGCGCACGCTCGATCGGACGCAGTCCGCGCTCGACATCAGCGCCCGCGAACTGGGCAGTACCGCGGCCGAGGCGCGCAAGACGCTGGTCGTGGCGGCCCAAGCGCTGCGCGAGGTCCAGGGGCGCGCCGACACGACGCTGGACTCGGTGACCCGGCTCTCGGACGCTGCTCGCGAAACGGTGGTGATGACGCAGCCCGAGCTGCAAAAGACGCTGGCCAGCGCGCGCGCCGCGGCCGAGACGGCGCAGCTGGCGATGGCCCGCGTCGCCGATCTCACCGCGCCGGGCTCGGCCACCCGCGACGATCTCGACGCGGCCGTGCGCGACCTGTCGCAGGCGGCACGCGGCCTGCGAGAGTGGAGCGAACTGCTGGAAGAGAAGCCCAATGCCGTGATCTTCGGAAACCGAACGCCATGAGTTCCCCGTTGCGTGCCACGACAGCCCTCCTGGCCCTGCTGCTCGGTGCCTGCGCCACGCCCGATCCACCGCCGGTGCTGCTGACGCTGCCACCGACGGTGCCACTGGTCGCCGCCCCGGCCACCACCCCCGCCAGGTCCGCCGCGGAAGCACCGCTGCTGGCCGTGCGCCGGGTCGCGATTCCCGAGTACCTGCTGGTGCGCCGGGTGCGCTATCGCGCGGACGCCAGCACGCTGGCCGACTGGCCGCACACCTTCTGGGCCGAGCGCATCGAGGTGGCGGTGTCGCGCGAGTTCGTCTCGGCGCTGCGGCCAGCGCTGCCGCAGTGGGCCGTCTGCGAGGGCAACTGCCCCGAGCGCCCGCCGCAGGCCACCTTGCAGGTCGAGATCGTGCCGATGGACTACTGGCGCCCGCAGCGCGTGCTGCGGGCCCGGGCGCGCATGACGATCAGCACGCCGGGAACGACCGCCCCGGCACGCAGCTTCGAGACCAGTCTCGAACTGCCGGCCGTGACCGACAGTCCGCAGGCCCAGGCCGAGGCGATCAGCGAATTGCTGCAGCGGCTGGCGGCGGTGGCAGCGGCGGCACTGAAGAACTGAGCGCCGGCCCGGGCGCTACGGGTAGTAGCGCCAGTCGAACACCAGCCGCAGCCCGCCTGACCAGACGGTCTTGAGTTCGACCGGGGGCAAGCCGGGGGGCGACACGACATTGCCACTGCGCGGCACGTCGGCCCCGACAAAGAGCTGGAACAGCACAGTCGAGCTCTGGTTGCTGGCAAAGGCGCGATAGGGCCGGTACTCGAGGATCGGCAGATCGAAGTAGGTCGAGCGCAACTCGACCAGCTGGGTCGGGTCGCCGGGCGCGAGCAGGCGATCGTTGCCCCGCAGGCCGTAGAAGGCGACGCCGAGTTCGCGCCCCGCCACAAGCTGGAAGCGACCGATCGGCGTGGCCCATCCGGCCTGCCAGGGGATCAGGCCGCCGTTGCCGGCGGTCACCGCCATCGCGGTGTAACGCTCAGGATCGAAGAAGTACAGCGGCGCCAGCAGCAGCAGGTCGCCAGGTATCAGGTAGAACGGCATGCGGATCCGCGCGGCCAACGCCGCGCGGGCTGGAATCGCGGCGGCGAGGTTGCCGGCCTGCTGTGCGAAGCCGGTATCGACGAAGCGGCTGGTAGAGGGCGTCTCGGCGCGCAGGCCGATCGACGCGAAGACGAGGCCGTCGCCGGCCTCGCCGATGACGCCGTCGAGACCGACGCCGCCGCGAAACGCCAGTTCGACGCCGCCGAGGCTGCCAGCGCTGTTCTGGCCCGTGACGAAGCCGCCATCGACGACGCGGCCGTCGATGCTGCCGGCCAGGCCGATGAAGGCGCCGAGCTCGCTGCGAAAGCGCGGCATCGCGCCGAGGCCGGCACCCAGGCCGGGAATCGGCGTCTCGCGCAAGACCTCGGCTACCAGCGGCAGCGACTCGGCACCAATCCGCGTGCCTTCGGCGCGCCGGATCAGCTGGTCGTTGCGGCAGACATCGAAACCATCCGGTTCGGCCTCGGCCGCGGGCGTATGGCTCTGTTGGTGCGCGCGCGGCTTGCCCGCGGCCGTATCGAGCAACTGCTCCAGGCTCTCGCGCACCGAGGTGGCGGCGCGCTGCGCATCGACCGGGCGCATGTGGGCATCGCCCATCAGCACCACGGAGCCGCTAGTGCCACGCCAGGTGAAGGCCTCGAGCCCGGCGGCGTTGTAGTAGTCGTGCGTGCCCTGGCGCTGCGAAGCATTGCCCCAGGCGCCAGCCACGTGGCCGGCGGCAAAGGTGTCTTGCAGGAAATGCAGCGCAAAGGCCTCGTCGAACAGCATGGCCAGCGTGAGCTGGCGGCGTTGTTCGGGACTCAGCTGCTCGCGCGCCAGGCGGCTCGCCTTCTGCATCGCGCTGAGGTGGTACCAGGCATAGACGCCGACCGCGCTGATATCGGAGCCCAGGCCCAGCGCCAGCGCTGCGTACTCGACATCCTTGGTGTCGTTGCTCGGCCGCGGCAGCAGGAAATGAGCGGTGTTGGAGCGGGCGCGGGTCGCGTACTCGGAGTCGGCCTGTTGCAGCCGCGTGTCGGCGTTACGCAGCGCGTTGATCCGCTCGGCGCGCGCAGTCTCGCTCTGCAGGCGGCGTCGCATGTCGCCAATGGGCGTTTCTCCGCCCGGTGTCTGCGAGGCCGGGGGCATGACGTCGATGCGTGCCAGGTCGGCCTTCAGGCGCGCTGCCACGTCGGCCACCGCGAGGATCCAGCGCGAGTCGAGCACCACCGCGCGCATGTCGTGGGCCGAGCAGGAATGGTCGCCGGCGATGGCCGACAGCGCGGCCCAGTCGATGCACGAGGGCGAGGAACCCTGCGGTGTGTCGGCACCGTACTCGCACAGGCGCGTGCCGCCCTGTGCCCGGGCCTCGCGCCACAGGTCGTCGAAGACGGCACGCCGCTCCGCATCGAGGCTGTCGACGGCCAGCAGCGCGATGTCGCGGTGCTCGGGATAGACCCAGGCGCGTGCCGGCTGCACGAACAGCGCAAGGCAAAGCGCGAGCACCACTGCTGGCAGCCACGGCAAAGACCGGGACCGAGCAAGGCGGCAGGCGGGGACAGGCAGGCGGCAGAACATGGGCTTGGCGGCTCGATCCTTGGCGGACGACAAAGCGGCGACAGCCGACTCTACGACCGTGCGCGGCCGCAAGCAGTTGCTGCTTGCCCGCAATCGAGGGGACGCCCGGCCGGCGCGTCCCGGGCGCGTCAACAGGCGCCTAGTGCCGGTCGCCGACGAACTTCGACACCGACGCGACGGTCGCGGCCGGGTCTTCCTCGTGCGGCACATGGCCGAGCGCGTCGAAGAGCACGAGCTCGCTGCCGGCGATGTCGGCATGAAAGCTCGCGCCGTCTGCGGGCGGCAGCAGGCGGTCGCGGCCACCCCAGAGAATCAGCGTCGGCAGCTTCAGCTCGCGGATGCGGGCGGCCTCGGCCCCCGGCAGCCAGGCCCGCAGGCGGCCGGCGAGCGCGGCCCGGTTGCCTTCGCGCAGCGTGAGCTCGTAGTAGCGATCGACCAGCTCGGGCGTGACGCGCGCCGGTTCGCCATAGACGTTGCGGACGCTGGCCTCGATCACGCCGCGCGGCAGCACCGACTCGAAGAGCCGGTTGAGCAGCGGCAGGCGCGCCAGGCGAAAGCCGATCGGCACCGACTGCGGGTTCAGCGGGTAGCCGGCGGCATCGACCAGCACCAGGCGATCGATGCGCCCGGGCGCCGCCAGCGCGGTCTGCCAAGCGACCTCGCCGCCAAAGGAGTTGCCGGCCAGCACCGCGCGCTGCACGCCAAGCGCATCGAGCACCGCGAGCACGAAGCCGGGGTAGCGCCCGGTGGCGTAGTGGCCATCGGCGAAGGGGCCAGTGAGGCCGAAGCCCGGCTGGTCGAAACGGATCACGCGGCGCGTCTTCGACAGCTCCGCAGCCCAGCCGTCCCAGGTGTGCAGGCTGGCCGAGGTGCCATGCAGCAGCACGATCGGCAACGGGTCGTCGCGCGGGCCCTCGTCGCGCAGGTGGACCTGCATTCCGGCCACCGGCACGAAGACCGAGGGCGGCGGCGCCCAGCGGGCCTTGAGCGACTCGACCGGTCGGTCCGGCGCCCAGCTCAGCGCGACGGCGCCGCCCACCAGCACCAGCAGGAGCAGCAGCGCGACGCCAACCCAGCGCAGTGCCCGGCTCAATTAGCCGCCCGCAGTGCGGCCTTGAGCTGTTGGCCGATCTCGGGCTTGGCGGCGAAGGGGTCGGTCGGGTTGCGGCTGAGCACGGCATCTTCGAGCCGCAGTTGCACGCCGGCCAGCGCGTGCGGGTGGCTGTAGATGTAGAACTGGCCGGCGCGCAACGCGTCGAACACGCGCTGCGCGATGTCGGCGGCGGTGAGCTTGCCGCTGCCGACCGCCTTGTCGCTCATCGCCTGCGCGATCAGCTGGCTGCGCGTGGGCTTCTGCTCGGCCATGCCGGCCGGCCGGTTGCGGTGGCTCTGGCTGATGCCGGTCGGCACGAAGTACGGGCACAGCACCGAGGCGCCGATCTGGTCGGTCACCAGGCGCAGGTCCTGGTAGAGCGTCTCGCTGATGCTGACCACCGCGTGCTTGCTGACGTTGTAGACGCCCATGTTGGGCGCGTTGAGCATGCCGGCCATCGACGCGGTGTTGACGATGTGGCCGCGATAGGCCGGATCGGCCTGGGCCGCCGCCAGCATCATCGGCGTGAAGACGCGCACGCCATGCGCCACGCCCATCAGGTTGACGCCGATGACCCACTCCCACTCCTTCAGCGAGTGCTCCCAGATCAGGCCGCCGGCGCCGACGCCGGCGTTGTTGAACACGAAATGCGGCGCGCCGAAGCGCTGCTGCACGGCAGCACCGAGCGACTCGACCTCGGCCGCGCTCGAGACATCGAGCCGCTGCGCCAACACCTGCGCGCCGAGGCTCCTGATCTCGGCCGCGGCGGCGTCCAGCGCGTCTTGCTGCACGTCGGCCATCACGACGTTCATGCCCTCGCGGGCGGCGATGCGCGAGGCCTCGAGGCCGAAGCCCGAGCCGGCGCCGGTGATGACGGCGGTCTTGCCCTTGAAACTGTCGATCAAGATGTCTTCTCCTTGTGGATCTGGAAGCCCAGGCGCGGGAAGTGCACATGCACCCGCCCGGCGCGCTCGTCGAGTCTTTCGATGGTGACGCTGTCGCGCGTCAGGCCGACCAGCACGCCGGCCGAGGGATCGGTGCCGTAGTCGGCGGCGGCGATCGTGACGCGCTGGCCGGCCTCGAAGCCGAGCCCGGGCTCGACCGCGACCGGCGCGTGGGCTTCGGTGGTGGCCGCCAGTTCGATGGCCTCGGTGCTCGTCATCTTGCTCGCCGTGCCATGGCCGAATGCGCGCATGCGCTCGAGCCAGGCGCGCAGCCGCGGATGCGGCTCCAGCTGGCGTGCCAGCTCGGGTGCGAGTTGCAGGAACCACAGCGGGTGGTAGACCGCGAAGTCGGCGATGCTGAGCTCGCCCCGCACCAGGAAACCTCGGTCGTCGCCGAGGTGGGTCTCGAGCCAGGCGAGGTAATGCTGCAGCGTGTTGCCGCCGTCGACCAGGCTGTTGCGGCGCGTCTGCGGCCCGAAGCTGGCGCGGTCGGCGCCAAAGGCCTTGATCGCCTCGGGCGGCGTGTCGCCAAAAAGATAGGGCGCAGCCGCCGGTTGCATCGCAAAGGGCACCGCGTTCCAGAACAGCTTGCTCTCGGCCCACTCGGCCAGCATCTGCGCGGTGCCGGCGGTCTGCGCCGGGTACAGCGCCGGCGCCGGCTGCAGGCGGTCGAGCACGCGGCAGATCAGCCCGGTGTCGCAGTAGATGTCGGCGCCGATCTGCAGCAGCGGCGTCTTGCGGTAGCCGCCGGTCAGCGCCAGCACGTCGGGCTTGGGCATGATCACCGGGATCCGCACCGAGCGCCACGTCAGGCTCTTGGCGCCGAGCACCAGGCGCACCTTCTCGGAGAAGGGCGAGGTGGGGTAGTGATGGAGGATCAGTTCCGGCAGGCTCATCGGCAACTCCGCTCAGTGAGGCATCGCGCGCGCGATCAGCGCCGCGCCGTCGACGCCGGCCGGCAACAGCCCGAACACCGACGCGCCCTCGGCGCCGATGCGGCCGCGGCAGAAGGCCTCGAACACGAAGCCCGGTGCGTGGCGCTGCAACAGCGCGGCCTGCAGCGCGAGCGCCACGTCGCGGGCCAGGCGCCGCGCCTCGCCCTCGTCGGCGGCCTCGTCGATGCGGGCCGGCAGGCCGGCCACGAGGCGGTCGAAGTCGCGATCGGCACCGCGCGCCGGTGCCAGTTCGCGCTCCAGGCAGGCGGCGACCGCCTCGCCCTTGCGCAGCGCGCGCAGCAGGTCGAGCGCCATGATGTTGCCGGCGCCCTCCCAGATCGAGTTCAGCGGCATCTCGCGGTAGATGCGCGCCATCACGCCCTCGCCGCCCTCCTCCACGTAGCCGTTGCCGCCGAGGCATTCCATCGTCTCCTGCGCGAAGGCGCTGCCGCGCTTGCAGACCCAGAACTTGGCGACCGGCGTCAGCAGGCGCCGCACCATCGATTCGTGGGCATCGGCGTCGGGCGCGTCGAAGGCATGGGCCAGGCGCAGCGCGAGCGCGGTGGCGGCCTCGCTCTCGAGCGCGAGGTCGGCCAGCACGTTCTTCATCAGCGGCTGCTCGATGAGCCTCTTGCCAAAGGCCTTGCGCTGCACGCAGTGGTTGAGCGCGAGCGACAGCGCCTGCCGCATCAGGCCCGCGGTGCCGAGCGCGCAGTCGAGCCGGGTCAGCGTGCCCATCTCGAGGATCTGCGGCACGCCGCGCCCCTCCTCGCCGACCAGCCAGGCCATCGCGTCGACGAACTCGACTTCCGACGAGGCATTCGCCTTGTTGCCGAGCTTGTCCTTCAGGCGCTGGATGCGGATGCCGTTGGTGCGGCCATCGGGCAGCACGCGCGGCAGGAAGAAGCAGCTCAGCCCGGCCGGCGTCTGCGCCAGCACCAGGAAGGCATCGCACATCGGCGCCGAGAAGAACCACTTGTGGCCGACGAGGCGATAACGCCGACCCCAGGCATCGTCGCCGTCGAAGGCGGCCCGCGTGGTGTTGGCGCGCACGTCCGAGCCGCCCTGCTTCTCGGTCATGCCCATGCCCATGGTCAGACCGGCCTTCTGCGAGAACAGCGCGAACTTCGGGTCGTAGGCGCGCGCGCTCAGACCGGGCGACCAGTCGGTGTGAATCGCGGCGTTGCTGCGCAGCGCCGGAGCGACCGCGTAGCTCATCGAGACCGGGCACAGCACCGAGGGCTCGAGTTCGGTGAACAGCATGAAGCCCGCCGCGCGCCGAAGGTGCGCATGCGCGCCCTCGGCCCATGGCGCGCCGTGCAGGCCGGCCTCGCAGGCCACCTGCATCAGCGCGTGGTAGCTCGGGTGGAATTCGACCTGATCGATGCGGCGGCCGAAGCGGTCGTGGCTCTTGAGCTGCGGCGTCAAGGTATTGGCCAGCCGCGCGTGGGCCTGCATCTCAGCGCTGCCGGCGAGGGCGCCGAGCGCCGACAGCGACACCGCATCGAGCGCCGGCGCGTGATGCGCCAGCGCCTCGCGCAGCGGCACGTTGTGCTCGAACAGATTGGTGTCGGCCAGCGCAAGGGGCTGGTTGGCGACTTCGTGCGTAGTCCAGTTCATTGGCTTGCCCTCACTGGATGGGATGCCTTGCGCGATTGACGCGAGCGAAGGTCACCGGGCGGGACGCATGCCGGCACTGCATCAGATCGGGTCGGCGTGGTGTTCTGCGCAGCGAGGTAAAGGAGGAGGAGGCCGCAGGCCGACGGGGGACACGAGCGCAACAGAGCGCCGCGTCGGCCCGATCACGCGCAACGACTTGCACGTTCTTCTCAACGATTCAGACCAGCTTGACCAGCTGCTTGCCGAAGTTCTTGCCCTTGAGCAGGCCGAGAAATGCCTCCGGTGCGCTGGCGATGCCCTGCGCAATCGTCTCGCGGTACTTGAGCTTGCCGGTGGCGACCGCGGTGCCGAGTTCCTTCAGCGCCTGCGGCCAAAGCTCCATGTGCTCGCTGACGATGAAGCCCTCGAGCTTCATGCGGTTCACCAGGATCAGCGAGGGGTTGAGCATCGGGATCGGCTCGCCGTTGTAGCCCGAGATCATTCCGCAGAAGGCCATGCGGCTGAAGGCGTTGGAGCGCAGCATCACCGCGTCGAGGATCATTCCGCCGACGTTCTCGAAGTAGCCGTCGATGCCATCCGGGCACGCGGCCTTGAGCGCGCCCGACAGGCTCTTGAGGTCCTTGTGCTCCTTGTAGTCGATGCAGGCGTCGAAGCCGAGTTCATCCACCACGTAGGCGCACTTGTCGGCACCGCCGGCCAAGCCCACCGCGCGGCAGCCGCGCGCCTTGGCGAGCTGGCCCACGACGCTGCCGACCGCGCCGCTGGCAGCGCTCACCACCACCGTCTCGCCGGCCTTGGGCGCGATGATCTGCGTGAGCCCGTACCAGCCGGTCACGCCCGGCATGCCGACCGGACCGAGATAGGCCGAGAGCGGCACGTGGGTGGTGTCGACCTTCTGCAGCACGCCGCGCTGGTCGGCGTCGACCAGCTGGTACTCCTGCCAGCCGGCCATGCCGACCACCTTGTCGCCGACCGCGAAATGCGGGTTCTTCGAGGCCACCACCTCGCCGGCGGTGCCGCCGATCATCACCGCGTCCAGCGGCTGCGCGGCGGCGTAGCTCTTGCTCTCGTTCATGCGGCCGCGCATGTAGGGATCGAGCGAGAGGAAATGGTTGCGCACCAGCACCTGGCCATCCTTCAGTTCGGGCACGGCGGCCTCCACCAGCTTGAAGTTGGAGGCGGTCGCCTCGCCCTGCGGGCGCGAGACGAGGTGGATCTGGCGGTTGATGGTGGTGCTCATGTCGAAATCCTCAGTCGGAGCCCGGCCCGGAAAGCGGGCTGGGCGTTGGGGTCTGGAGTCCATGCACGCGCCGGTCGGTGCCAGGCACCGCGCGCAGGTACTTGAAGGTGGCGGTGGCATGCGCGATCAGCTCGCCGCGTTCGCTCTCGACGCGGCCCTCGCAGAAGGCCAGCGTCGCGGTGCGATGCAGCAGCTTGCCGGTGGCGACGATGCGCCCTTCGCCCGGCCGCATGAAGCTGGTCTTCATCTCGACCGTGACGACGCCGGGGCCGTGGTTCGGCTGCTCGGCGTTGACGCTGCGTGCCGCGTGCGCCATCGCCACGTCGAGCAGGGTCATGCTGATGCCGCCGTGCGCGACCTTGAAGGAGTTGGTGTGGCGCTCCTTCAGGTCGAGGGCGATCGCAGCCTCGCCGCCGCCAAAGTGCAGCAGTTCGAAGCCGAGGTCTTCGACGAGGGGGATGTGGATCGGGAAGTCCATCGCGGCGCCGGTGGACTAGCCGCCAATCATCGCGCTCACGCCACCATCGACGGGAACTGTCTGCCCGGTGATGTGCTTGCCGGCATCCGAGGCGAACAGCAGTGCCAGGCCCTTGAGGTCCTCGTCGTCGCCGATGCGGCGCAGCGGTGCATGCGAGGCCATCACGTCGGCGCCGATGCTCTTCATCAGGCCCGCCGTCATCTTGCTCGGGAAGAAGCCGGGCGCGATCGCGTTGACGTTGATGCCATGCGGGCCCCACTCGCCGGCCAGCGCGCGCGTGAGGTTGATCACCGCCGCCTTGCTGGTGTTGTAGGCCACGGTCTGCATGCCGGCCAGGTTGCCGCCGAGGCCGGCGATCGAGGCCACGCTGATGATGCGGCCGCTCTTGCGCGGCAGCATGGAGCGCTTGGCGATGATCTGGCTGAGCAGGAAGATCGAGCGGACGTTGAGGTTCATCACCTTGTCCCAGGCCTCGAGCGGATGATCCTCGGCCGGCGCACCCCAGGTGGCGCCGGCGTTGTTGACCAGGATGTCGATGTGGCCAAGGCGCTTGAGCGCCTCGTCGGCCAGCGCCTGCACCTGCTCGGGCTGGCTGGCGTCGGCGGCGATCCAGCTGGCCTCGATGCCGCGTGCCTTGAGGTGGGCCGCGGCCTCCTCGAGATCGGCCGCCTTGCGCGAGCTCAGCACCAGCTTGGCGCCGGCCTCGCCGAGCGCCTCGGCGATCTGCAGACCCAGGCCGCGCGAGCCACCGGTGACGAGGGCGGTGCGGCCCTCGAGGCTGAAGAGTTGCTGGACGGTGCGGCTCATGTCGGTCTCCTGTTGCTTGTCGGTGCGGGTCGGCCGGGGCAATCGATCATTGCGCCAGCCAGTCGAAGAAGGCCTTGCTGCCGCCCGGGCGGCCAAGGAAGTCGGCCACCAGCACGCTCGGCTCGGCCTCGCCGCCGCGCGCCAGCACCTGGCTGCGGTAGCGGCGACCGACCTCGGCCGAAAGCGGGTCGGCGGCGAAGGCCGTGTAGAGGTCCTTGGCCACCGCCAGGCTCCACAGATAAGAGTAGTAGCCGGCGCCGTAGTTGGTGGCGATATGCGAGAAGCTGGCCGGGAACCGCGAGCCGTCCACATGGCCGAGCGGGGTCGCGCCCTCCATCTGCGCCCACAGCGCCATCGGCTCGAAGCGCTTGGGGCCGTAGAGGCCGAGGTCGTAGGTCGCGTAGAGGTGCTGGCGGCCGTACTGCAGGCCCTTGCCGAAGCCACGCGCGTCGCGCGCGCTCTGCAGCATCGGCGCCGGCACCGGCTGGCATTCCTTGCAGACCTGCTGGAACATCGCCAGCACCTTGTCGTCGTAGACCCACTCCTCGAGCATCTGCGAGGGTGCCTCGACAAAGTCGGTCTTGACGTTGGTGCCGGCAATGGTGGCGTAGCGGGTGGCCGACAGCGTGCCGTGCAGCGCGTGGCCGAACTCGTGCAGCAGGGTCTCGAGCTCGTCCAGCGTCAGGCCCTTGCGGTTGAAGTTGGTGACCATCGCGGCGGTCGGCAGCCGGCCACCCGCCGCGCTGCCGCGCAGGCCCCACACCGCGGCGTGGTTGAACTTGTTGTCGCGCGGATAGAGGTCGAGGACGAGCGTGGCGATGCCGCGGCCGCTGGCGCCATCGACGACCTCGTAGGCGCGCGCATCCGGATGCCACAGCTTCTGCTCGAGCGGGCGCAGGCTCACGCCGAACAGGTGGCTCGACAGCGCGACCACGAAGTCGACGCTGGCCTGCGGCGGGAAGTACTTGCGGAAGGCCTCCTGGTCGACGTTGTAGCGCTCGCGCTTGACGCGCTCGCTGTAGAAGGCGCTGTCCCAGCGCTGCAGCTTCACCGCGTCGAGCGGCTGCTTCAGGTCGGCCGCCTTGGCCTTGCGCAGTTCCTCGATGTCGCCCTTCTCGCGCGCCTCGACGCCGCTCTTGACCTCGGCCAGGAAGGCTTGCGCCGCCACCGGCGTGCCGGCCATGCGCCGGCGCAGCACGAAGTCGGAATAGCTCGGCAGGTCGAACAGCGCGGCGTACTCGCGCCGCTTGTCGGCGATGCCGGCCAGGCGCTCGAGGTTGGGCTGGCCGCCGCGCTGGTTGAAGGCGCGCCACATGCGCTCGCGTGCCGCCGGGTTGGTCGCCGACTCCATCACCGGCACGGCGCTGGGATAGTCCAGCCCGAGTAGCACCCGGCCCTGCGCGTCGCGCGTCGCCTTGGTCCAGACGTCGGCCGGCACGCCCTCGAGCTCGGCCTCGGTGAACGCGACCCGGGTGGTCTCTTCGCGCAGCTGGCGGTCGAAGGCCTGGCCGAGCGCGGCGATCTCGTTGTTGAGCTTCTCGGCGCGCGCGCGCGCCGCCGACGGCAACGCGACCCCGGCGTCCTCGAAGGAGGCAAGCAGGATGCGCTGCAGCTGCGCGTCGACCGCATCGGCTGGCTTGGCGGCCTTGAGCCGGGCGTGGATGCGCGGGTTCTGGTTGAGCTTGTTGACGAAGGCCTGGTGACGCAGCTCGCAGGCCTCGCCGGCCGCGCGGATCGCCTTGTCCGGGTGCACGTAGGGCAGGAAGATCAGCGGATAGACGCGATCCTCGGTCGTCTGGTTGAGGCGGTCGAAGGCGGACAGCACCTCGCCGCTGCGCTCCAGGCGCTTGGCCTGCGTGGCGAGCTCGGCGAGCGCGGCATCGCAGCTCTTCTTGAGCTCGGCACCGGTGGCAAAGCTCGGGAACACGAACGGCGCGGCGCCAGCGGCGGCGCTCGCCAGCAGCATCAGCGTGGCGACGGTGGCGGGCAGAAGGCTTCTCTTCATCGGCATCCTTGTGGGTTCGGACTCTTGGGGGCGGCTCGGTAGAGCCTTAGGGGAAACACAGGCGCCTGCTTCACGGCGCGGATTCGAAATCGAGCACATGGCGCTCCAGCCGCAGCGGCCCGAGTTCGGCGCCAACGGTGCGGTGCTGCGGATGCTGCTGGTAGGCGTCGAGCGCGGCGGCGTCGGCAAAGCGCGAGACCAGGACCACGTCGACATTGGCCTCGAGCCCGGCGGCGCGGATGCCGACCTTGAACTCGAGCATGCCCGGCACCAGGCTGGCGCAGCTGTCGAGCAGCGCTTTGAAGCGCGGCGCATCGGCGCCGTCCTTCAGGCGCCACATGACGATATGTACAAGGCTCATGGCTTGCCGCGCCCCATGCGCCGGGCCGCGGCCGGATCCTCGCGCTCGAGCCAGGCGCGCAGGAAGATCCCGCCCAGGCCGGCGGCAAACACGAGGCCGCCGATCAGCAGCAACCAGTGCGACAGCGACTCGTCGTTCGCGTCGACGAACAGGCCGATCATCGCGACCACCATGCCGCCGTAGATCAGGACCCAGTTGAGGATCTCCAGGCGCTGCAGGCCGCGACGTGACATCGATGGCCCCGGCACGGCTCAGAACGCCTCGACGGACAGGTCGCGACAGGTGGCGTCGCGTGCCGCCACCACGCCGAGCCAGGCATCGATCTTGGGCAGTTCGTAGCGGAAGAAGTAGCGCGCCGCGCCGCGCTTGCCGGCGGCGAAGTTCGCATCGACCGCGCCGTCGCGCTCGGCGCCATCGGCGGCCAGCGCGAGTTCGAGCCAGATCCACGCCAGCACGACATGGCCGAAGGCCTGCAGATAGGGCGTGGCGTTGGCCAGCGCATCCTGCGGGCTGGCGCTGGCCCAGGCGGATTTGGTGGCGCCACCCAGCCGGGCCAGCGCCTGCGCCAGCGCGCCGGCATGCTCGGCCAGGCCTTCCACCTGGCCCGCACGCAGGATCGTCGCGTTGACGCGCGAGGCCAGCAACTGCAGCCCGGCCCCGCCGTCCATCACCACCTTGCGGCCGAGCAGGTCCAGGCCCTGGATGCCATGGGTGCCCTCGTGGATCATGTTGAGGCGGTTGTCGCGCCAGTACTGCTCGACCGGAAAATCGCGCGTGTAGCCGTAGCCGCCGTGCACCTGGATCGCCAGGCTGTTGGCCTCGAGGCACCACTCGCTCGGCCAGCTCTTGGCGATCGGGGTCAGCATCTCCAGCAGCAGCGCGGCCTCGCGCGCGGCCTCCGGCTCGCCGGTCTGCTGCTCGTCGACCAGGCGCGCGCAGTAGAGCGCCAGCGCCAGCCCGCCCTCGACATAGGCCTTCTGCGCCAGCAGCATGCGCTTGATGTCGGCATGCTCGATCAACGGTACCTGCGGGCTGCCCGGGTCCTTGCCGGCGGCCGACATCGGCCGGCCCTGCGGGCGTTGCTTCGCATACTCCAGGCTGGCCTCGTAGCCGGCGTAGCCGAGCATCACCGCGCCGAGGCCGACGCCGATGCGCGCCTCGTTCATCATGTGGAACATGCAGCGCAGGCCCTCGCCTGGCTTGCCGACGCGGTAGCCCACGGCGCCGGATCCGGCGCCGTCCAGTCCACCGCCGGCCTGCCCGCCCGGCCGGAACTTGCCCTCGCCGAAGTTCAGCAGCGTGTTGGTCGTGCCGCGGTAGCCGAGCTTGTGGTTGAGCCCGGCCAGCGCCACGTCGTTGCGCTCGCCGCTGAGGCGGCCTTCGGTGTCGACCAGCTTCTTGGGCACGATGAACAGCGAGATGCCGCGCACGCCGGCCGGCAGCTTGCCGTCCTCGCCCGGGATCTTGGCCAGCACCAGGTGGATGATGTTCTCGGTGATCTCGTGCTCGCCGCCCGAGATCCACATCTTGTTGCCCTTGAGGCGGTAGCGCGGGCCGAGCGGGTCGGACTCGAAGTCGCTGCCATCGGGCACGGCGCGCGTGGCCACGTCGCTCAGCGAGGAGCCGGCCTGCGGCTCGCTCAGGCACATGGTGCCGAACCAGCGCCCGGCGAACTCGTTTTGCGCGAAGACCCGCTTCTGCGTCTCGGTGCCATGGGCCATCAGGAGGCTGGCATTGCCCGAGGTCAGCATCGCGTAGCC
Source organism: Rivibacter subsaxonicus (assembly GCF_004217215.1). GTDB lineage: Bacteria > Pseudomonadota > Gammaproteobacteria > Burkholderiales > Burkholderiaceae_C > Rivibacter > Rivibacter subsaxonicus. The sequence continues at coordinate 26,958 of NZ_SHKP01000011.1, read as the reverse complement.
GCCCATCGAGACGCTGGCCTTGGAGAAGAAGGCATTGCCGGCCATCTCCACCGTGCAGGGCAGTTGCATGCCGCCCTGCTCGTGGTCCTGCGCTGCGGCCAGCATGCCGCTCTGCACGTAGGCCGCCAGTGCCTCGTGGGTGGCGCGCGGCAGCGTCACGCGCTCGCCGTCGAAGCTGGGCTCCTCGGTGTCGACCAGCCGGTTGAAGGGGGCGAACTTCTGCTCGGCGATCTTCTGGCAGGTGTCGAGCACCGCGCCGAAGGTCTCGGCCGAATGCTCGGCAAAGCGCGGCCGTTGGCACAGCCCCTCCACGTCGAGCCAGTGGTGCAGCAGGAAGTCGAGGGTCTGTCGCATCGGCATGGTCCGGTTGAGCGAGATGGAAAGATCAGCCGCCGGTGCCGTAGCGCCCGCGCGGCACGTTGCCGATGATCGGAATCACGCCGATGCCGGGCTGTGCGTCGTCAGCCGCCGGCGCCAGTGTGAATTTCGCGCTGAAGCTGCCGGGGGCGACGCGGTTGCGGTCGGGCGCGGGCACCTTCGCGTTGGCGGCCTGCGCCGCTTCCTCGATGGCCGCCGTGGCGGCGCCGCGGCTGCGATCGATGCGGCTGCCCACCGCGATGTCCTCGGTGTTGGAGGTCTTGCGGAAGGTGCCGGTCTTCCACTTCCCGCTGCGCGGCTCGAAGTCCAACTCGGCGTTGCCGCGGGTTCCGGTGGCGCGCAGTTCCTGCGGGTAGCGCAACTCGCGCTGCGCGACGCGCAGCCATGTGTAGGCATAGCCGCGCGTGTAGTCGGCGTCGGGGCCGGCGACCACGGTCTCGTTGCCCAGCTTCAGGCCGGCCTTGGCCAGCAACGCGCCGGCGGCGGCGTAGTCCTGCGGCACGCCATCGCCAAGCCCGGTCAGCAACGCCAGCGATGCGGCCGCCTCGAGGCTGCCGGCATCAAGGGCGCCGCGCATCATGTGAGCCGCCTTGGCCGGATCGCGGGCAACGCAGGCGCCCTCCTCGTAGATCACGCCCGCGCTGTAGAGCGCCTGCGGGTCCTTGCGCTCGAGCCCGGTGTTGAGCTTGGCGATCATCTGCTCGCAAGGCTGGGACGAGAGCGCCTGCAGGCTGAACTCGCCGCTCGACTGGGCCAGCGCGGCGCCGCTGGCCAAGCTGGCGCTCAGGGCGAGCAGGGTTGTCGCCCCATGCGCCACCGTCGAAAAGGAAAAAGGCTTCATCGTGTTGGTTCCCTGTGCAATCTGAAGGATCGTGTCTCCGCGGCACCCAGGCGCGCGCGGCGAGCATGAACCCTGAGTGTCGCAGCGCGGCAGAGGCAATGTGCATGCCCTGCTACGGGTCGAGGTGGGCGCCGCGTGCAATTTCCGGCGGTGGCCGGCGACGACCGCTCCTGGCGCGGCGCAAAGTCCGCACCCGGCAAGGCCGCCAGGCACCCGCGCGGGTGCGCAGCACCGCCATGGATCCTCAGAGCACTTCGAAGATGCCGGCCGCGCCCATGCCGCCGCCGATGCACATCGTCACGCACACGCGCTTGGCGCCGCGCCGCTTGCCCTCGATCAGCGCGTGGCCGGTCAGGCGCTGGCCGCTGACGCCGTAGGGATGGCCGAGCGCGATCGCACCGCCGTTGACGTTGAGCCGGTCCATCGGGATGCCGAGCTTGTCGGCGCAATAGAGCACCTGCACCGCGAAGGCTTCGTTGAGTTCCCACAGGTCGATGTCCTCGACCTTCAGGCCCAGGCGCTTGAGCACCTTGGGCACGGCGAAGACCGGGCCGATGCCCATCTCGTCGGGCTCGCAGCCGGCGACCGCGAAGCCGAGGAAGCGGCCGAGCGGCTTGAGCCCCTTCTGCTGAGCGTAGGTCTCGCTGACCAGCACGCAGGCGCCGCCGCCGTCGCTGAACTGGCTGGCATTGCCGGCCGTGACCACGCCGCCCGGCATCGCGGTGCGGATGTCCTTGATGCCCTCGTAGGTGGTGCCGGCGCGGATGCCCTCGTCGGCCTTGACCGTCACCTCTTTCATGCGCATGCCGAGCACCGCGTCGGCCACACCGGCCTGCACCGTGACCGGCACGATCTCGTCGTTGAACAGTCCGGCCTCCTGCGCCGCCGCCGCCTTCTGCTGGCTGCCGGCGCCGTACTGGTCCATGCGCTCCTTGGCGATGCCGTAGCGCTTGGCGACGTTCTCGGCGGTCTGCAGCATCGACCAGTAGATCTCGGGCTTGTTCTGCTCGAGCCAGCTGTCCTTGAGCATGTGCAGGTTCATCTCCTGCTGAACGCAGGAGATGCTCTCGACGCCGCCGGCCACGTAGACATCGCCCTCGCCGGCGATGATGCGCTGCGCCGCCATCGCGATGGTCTGCAGACCGCTCGAGCAGAAGCGGTTGACGGTGGCGCCGCTGACCGTGACCGGCAGCCCGGCGCGCAGCGCGGCCTGGCGCGCGATGTTCATGCCGGTCGCGCCCTCGGGGTTGGCGCAGCCCATCAGGACGTCCTCGACCGCGCCGCCGTCGATGCCGGCGCGCTCGACCGCGGCCTTGATCGCCAAGCCACCCAGCGTGGCACCGTGGGTCATGTTGAAGGCACCCTTCCAGCTCTTGGCGAGCGGGGTGCGGGCGGTGGAGACGATGACGGCATTGCTCATGGGGAACTCCTGTGCGGAAACGGTGGGGGCCGGCTCAGGCCGGTTGGCCGGCGGCGGCGGACTTGTAGAGGCTCTGGCGCGGTTGCCCGAAAACGCGCTCGATCATCGGCACGAAGTGCTCGATCGGCAGCGTCTCGGCGGCGCCATCGAAGGCGGGGTTGTCGTAGAGCTCGCAGAACTCGGCGGTGCGCTCATAGTGCGGGTGGCCGGCGAACTGCGCGCGCAGTTCGCGGTCCATGCCGAGGTGATGGAAGAAGTAGTGGCCCTGGAAGATGCCGTGCTGCTGCACCATCCAGTGGTTGGCCTCGCTGACGAAGGGCTTGAGCATCGCGGCGGCGATGTCGGGGTGGTTCCACGAGCCGAGCGTGTCGCCGATGTCGTGCAGCAGCGCGCAGACCACGTACTCCTCGTCGCGCCCGTCACGCAGCGCGCGGGTCGCAGTCTGCAGGCTGTGCACATGGCGATCGACCGGGAAGCCGCCGCACTCGCCCTTGAGCAGGTCGAGATGGGCCACCACGCGCTGTGGCAGCGTGCGCGTGAAGACCGCGAACTCACCCGCGATCAATTGCCAGTCGGCCTGCGTGCTGTCCTGCATGCGGGTAAAGCTTGCGCGCTTGTGGTCCATCGCTGCACTCCTGCCGGGCCGCGGCCCCTTCAATCGACTGAACTCAGCTGAAGCTCTTGCCCTCGGCCGCCAGCTTCGCCAGCAGCGGCGCCGGCTGCCAGAACTTGGCGTCGTCGAGCGGGTTCTGGCCAAAGCGCTTCATCGCCTGCACGACGTTGAACAGGCCCTTCTGGTCGGCGTAATTCATCGGGCCGCCGCGCCACAGCGGGAAGCCGTAACCGGTGAGATAAACCATGTCGATGTCGCTGGCCTTGCTGGCGATGCCTTCCTCGAGGATGTGGGCGCCCTCGTTGACCAGCGCGTAGACCAGGCGATGCACGATCTCCTCGTCGCTGATCTTGCGCGGCGTGATGCCGAGTTCCTTGCGATGGTCCTCGATCATCTTCACGACCACGGCCGACGGAATCGCGTCGCGCTTGCCGGCCTGGTAGTCGTACCAGCCGGCGCCGGTCTTCTGGCCGTAGCGGCCCATCTCGCACAGCAGGTCGGCGGTCTTGCTGTAGCGCAGGCCCGGCTTGTCGACGTAGCGGCGCTTGCGGATCGCCCAGCCGATGTCGTTGCCGGCAAGGTCGCCCATGCGGAACGGGCCCATCGCGAAGCCGAACTTCTCGACCGCCTTGTCGACCTGCGCCGGCGTGCAGCCCTCTTCGAGCAGGAAGCCGGCCTGGCGCGAGTACTGCTCGATCATGCGGTTGCCGATGAAGCCGTCGCAGACACCCGAGACCACCGCGGTCTTGCGGATCTTCTTGGCCACGCCCATCACGGTGGCCAGCACGTCCTTGGCGGTGGCCTTGCCGCGCACAACCTCGAGCAGCTTCATCACGTTGGCCGGGCTGAAGAAGTGCATGCCGACCACGTCCTGCGGCCGCTTGGTGAAGGAGGCGATCTTGTCGACGTCGAGCGTGCTGGTGTTGGAAGCCAGGATCGCGCCCGGCTTGGCCACCGCGTCGAGCGCGTTGAAGACCTTTTCCTTGACGCCCATCTCCTCGAACACCGCCTCGATGATCAGGTCGGCGTCCTTGAGGTCGTCGTAGCTCAGCGTGGTGCTGAGCAGCGCCATGCGGCCCTCGTACTTGTCTGCCTTGAGCTTGCCGCGCTTGACCTGCGACTCGTAGTTCTTGCGGATCACACCAATGCCGCGGTCGAGCGCTTCCTGCTTCATCTCGAGCATCACGACCGGCACGCCGGCGTTGAGGAAGTTCATCGCGATGCCGCCACCCATGGTGCCGGCGCCGATGACGCCGACCTTGGCAATCTCGCGCTTGGGCGTGTCTTCCGGCACGTCGGGGATCTTGCTTGCCGCGCGCTCGCCGAAGAAGGCATGACGCAGGGCCTTGCACTCGGGCGTGAACATCAGCGCGGTGAAGACCTCGCGCTCGTAGACCATGCCCTCGTCGAAGCGCTTGCTGACGCTGGCCTCCACGCAGTCCACGCACTTGGCCGGCGCCGGGAAGTTCTTGGCCATCGCCTTGACCGTGTTGCGCGCGAACTGGAAGTAGGCGTCGGCCTCGGGGTGGCTGGCCTTGGCGTCGCGCACCTTGGGCAGCGGACGCTTGGCGGCGACTTCCTTGGCGTAGGCGATCGCGCCCTCGATCAGGTCGCCGTCGATGATCTGCTGGAACAGCGTCTGGCCCGGGATCATCGCCAGCATCTCGCTCTTGACCGGCTCGCCGGAGACGATCATGTTGAGCGCGTTCTCGACGCCGATCACGCGCGGCAGGCGCTGCGTGCCGCCGGCTCCCGGCACCAGGCCGAGCTTGACCTCGGGCAGCGCGACCTGGGTGCCCGGCGCGGCCACGCGGTAGTGGCAGCCCAGTGCCAGCTCGAGCCCGCCGCCCATGCAGACGCTGTGGACGGCCGCGACCACCGGCTTGGAGGCACCCTCGATCAGGCTGATCAGGCTCAGCAGGTTGGGCTCGGCCACCGCCTTCGGCGAGCCGAATTCGCGGATGTCGGCGCCGCCCGAGAAGGCCTTGCCGGCACCGGTGAGCACCACTGCCTCGACGGCCGGGTCGGCCATCGCCTGGTCGATCGCCGCGGCCACGCCCTGGCGCACCGCCAGGCTCAGGCCGTTGACCGGCGGGTTGCTCATCGTGATGAGGGCGACGTTGCCGCGAACTTCAATGCTGGCGCTCATGGGTGCAAACCTCGACAGGTAGAGGGCGAAAAGAATAGAACGATCGTTCGATTCTGGGGCGAAAAAAGCCGGCGTGTTGTCGCTGCTGTGACAAGCGCGCCGGCGGGCTGGATAGGTCTTGCGGCTGACGAGCGATGCTCGCCGTTCAGCCCTCAGACTTCGAGCCACTCCTTGCGAATATAGGCGTTCGCCCGCAGCTCGGCCGGCGTGCCCTCGAAGACGATGCGGCCATGGCCCATCACGTAGCAGCGCTCGGAGATCTCGAGCGCGATGGTGAGCTTCTGCTCGACCAGCAGCACGCTGATGCCGCGCCGGCGCAGCTCCTTGAGGTACTCCGCCACCAGCTCGACGATCTTCGGCGCCAGGCCTTCGGTCGGCTCGTCGATCATGATCAGGTCCGGGTCGCCCATCAGCGTGCGGCACAGCGTCAGCATCTGCTGCTCGCCGCCCGAAAGCACGCCGGCCTCGGTGTGCTGGCGCTCCTTCAGGCGCGGGAACATCGCGTACATGTCGTCGAAGGACCAGCGCGGCGCCTTGGCACCGCGCTTCTGCCCGAGCTGCAGGTTCTGATGCACCGTGAGCTTGGGGAAGATGTCGCGGTTCTCCGGCACGTAGCCGATGCCGCGATGCGCGATGTCGAAGGCGCGGTGGCCGAGGATTTCGGCCCCGCTCCACTGCACCGATCCCTGGCCTTCGACCAGGCCCATGATGGTCTTGACCGTGGTCGAGCGGCCCGACCCGTTGCGGCCGAGCAGGCTGACGATCTCGCCCGGCTTCACTTCGAGCGAGACGCCGTGCAGCACATGGCTCTTGCCATAGAAGGCGTGCAGATTGGCCAGATGTAGGGTCTTGTCGCTCATGTTCAACCTTGGGCCGCGGCCTGTTGTTCCGCCAGCACCGAGCCCAGGTAGGCCTCCTGCACCTTGGGGTTGGCGCGCACCGCCTCCGGCGTGTCGAAGGCGATCACCTCGCCGTAGACCAGCACCGCGATGCGATCGGCCAGGCCGAACACCACGCCCATGTCGTGCTCCACCGTCAGCAGGGTCTTGCCCTCGGTGACCTCGCGGATCAGCTGGATGAAGCGCCTGGTCTCGCTCTTGCTCATGCCGGCGGTGGGTTCGTCGAGCAGGATCACCTGCGCGCCACCCGCGATCGTGATGCCGATCTCGAGGGCACGCTGCTCGGCGTAGGTCAGGTTCATCGCCAGCACGTCGCGCTTGCGGTCGAGCTTGATCATCTCGAGCACCTGCTCGGCACGCTCGTTGGCATCGTCGAGGTCGGCCAGGAACTTCCAGAACGCGTAGCGGTAGCCCATCGACCACAGCACCGCGCAACGGATGTTCTCGAACACCGACAAGCGCGTGAACAGGTTGCTGACCTGGAAGCTGCGCGCCAGGCCCATGCGGTTGATCTCGTAGGGCGCGAGGCCGTCGATGCGCTTGCCGTTGAGCAGGATCTCGCCGCTGGTGATGCCGAAGCGCCCCGACATCAGGTTGAACAGCGTGGACTTGCCGGCGCCGTTGGGGCCGATGATCGCGACCCGCTCGCCGGCCTTCACCGCGAGATGGGCGCCGCGGATGATCTCGGTCTTGCCAAAGCTCTTGCGCACATCGCGCAGCTCGATCGCGAGCGGACTCGTGTCGGCGTTCATAGGGACTCCCTGCGACGGATCTCGTGCTCGATCTCTTCCTGCACGCCACCCCACTGGCGCTGGAACTCGCGCCGCGTCAGCTCGAACATGCCGATGCCGACCACCATCAGAAAGGCCGAGCCGAACCAGCTGTCGAGCGAGCTGGCGTTCAGCGGCACGCCGGCGAAGTGCAGCTCGGGGCCGATCGCCGCATTGAGCTGCAGGTGGTAGAGCATCTCGATCATCGCGCCGGCGCCGGCCAGCGCCATCAGCGCGGTGCCGGCCAGCGCCAGGTAGGCGGTCCAGAGCTTGCCGAGCTTGCCGAAGGCGGCCACCCGCAGGTTCATCATGATCAGGCTAGCAATGCCGCCCGGCGCGTACATCACCATGAACAGGAAACCGAGGCCCAGGTAGAGCAGCCAGGCCTTGGTGAACTCCGACAGCAGCACCAGCGCCAGCACCATCAGCACGCCGCCGATGATCGGGCCGAAGAAGAATGTGGCACCGCCGAGGAAGGTGAACAGCAGGTAGGCGCCCGAACGTCCGGCGTGCACCACCTCGGCGGTGACGATCTCGAAGTTCACCGTGTAGAGGCCGCCGGCGATACCGGCAAAGAAGCCGGCGATGATGAACGAGAAGAAGCGGATGCGCTGGGTGCTGTAGCCGATGAACTCAACCCGCTCGTCGTTGTCGCGCACCGCGTTGAGCATGCGTCCGAGCGGCGTGCGGGTGAAGGCGAACATCGCCGCCGTGGCGATGAAGGTGTAGATCGCGATCAGGTAGTAGACCTGCACCGGCGGGCCGAAGCTGATGCCAAGCACCGGCTGGCCGAACACCCGGTTGGCCGAGACGCCGGCCTCGCCGCCGAAGAACTCCGGAATCATCAGCGACATCGCGAACACCAGCTCGCCGATGCCGAGCGTGATCATCGCGAACGGGGTGCCGGCCTTCTTGGTCGTCACGAAGCCGAGCACGATGGCGAAGAGCATCCCGGCCAGGCCGCCGACCAGCGGAATCAGGCTGACCGGGATCGGCATGCCGCCGGCCGCGCGGTTGAGCGCGTGGATTGCGATGTAGGAGCCGAGCCCGGTATAGACCGCATGGCCGAAGCTCAGCATGCCGCCCTGGCCGAGCAGCATGTTGTACGAGAGGCAGGCGACGATCGCGATGCCCATCTGCGACAGCATCGTCACCGCCAGGCTCGACTTGAACACCATCGGCGCGACCAGCAGCACCAGCGCGAACAGGCCCCAGACGACCCAGCGGCCGACGTTGTAGGGCTTGAAGTGAAAGACAGGATTACTCATGTGATGCGCCACTCAGCCTTCCCGCGTACCGAGCAGACCCTTGGGCCTGAAGATCAGGATCAGCACCAGCAGCAGGTACGGCAGGATCGGTGCGACCTGCGACAGCTTGAGGCCGAGCAGCGTGTAGAGCCCACTGTCGGGCGGCACGGTCCAGCCGAGCAGCGCCAGGCCGCCGGCAATCGAATAGTCGAGCGCGATCGCGAAGGTCTGCAGGATGCCGATCAGCAGCGAGGCGACGAAGGCGCCGGCCAGCGAGCCCATGCCGCCGACCACGACGACGACGAAGATGATCGAGCCGACCGTGGCCGCCATCGCCGGCTCGGTGACGAAGGTGCTGCCACCGATCACGCCGGCCAGCCCGGCCAGCGCGGCGCCGGCGCCGAATACCAGCATGAAGACGCGCGGCACGTTGTGGCCGAGCGACTCGACCATCTCGGGGTGCGTCAGCGCGGCCTGGATCACGAGGCCGATGCGGGTGCGCGTCAACAGCAGCCACAGGGCCAGCAGCATGAAGATCGCCACCAGCATCATGAAGCCGCGGGTGGCCGGGAACGGCGAGCAGAACACGGTGCTGGCGGCATCGACGGCACGGCACATCGCCTCCGGCGCCGCGCCCCAGACGAAGCCGAGCGAGCCGTCGGCCTGGTGCACCATCGTGAAGGCCGGCCCGCGCAGCGCTTCGGGCGGCTGGAAATCCACCGCGGTGCGGCCCCAGATCAGCTGCACCAGCTCGAGGATCACGTAGCTGATGCCGAAGGTCACCAGCAACTCCGGCACATGGCCGAACTTGTGCACCTTGCGCAGGCTGGTGCGCTCGAACACCGCGCCCAGAGCCCCCACCACCAGCGGCGCGATGAACAGCGCCGGCCAGAAGCCGATCAGCTTGGACATGCTGTAGGCGATGTAGGCCCCCAGCATGTAGAAGCTGGCGTGGGCGAAATTGAGTACGCCCATCATGCTGAAGATCAGCGTCAGGCCCGAACTCAGCATGAACAGCAACAGCCCGTAGCTCAGGCCGTTGAGCATGGAGATCGTGAAAAATTCCATTGCGATCGCCGGTGGTTCAGTGCGCGGCGCGCGTCTCGCGCGCGCCAAAGAAAAAGGGCTCGATACGGTACTCCCGATCGAGCCCCGATTAGGGCCTGCTAACGCTACCGGAGGACTCGCGCCCGGGCCGCGCAGGCCGCAGGGGTAGGCGCGAGGAAGGCCACGTGCTCATTGCACGCAACGACCGAGCAACGCCGCCCTGCGGCCTGCGCGGCCCGGGCCCGAAGGGTGATCCCAGGAAACTGCGGCCCTCGGCGTTGCAAAGCTCGCCGGGGGCCGACCCCGGCTGCGCTTTGCGCCTTGATGGCCTTTGTTTCCTGGGTCACGCGAGTCCTCCGGTAGCGTTAACAGGCCCTAGCCCGGCCAGACCCGGGCCGGCAGCGCTCAGGACGGGCGCTTCATCTGGCAGCTCGTCGGCGTGCTCGACACATAGGCCGGGTACTCCTTGACCGGCGCCAGCGTCATGCCGGTGTTCTCGGGGCTGTACGGGAACTTGGCATCGGCCTTCTGCCAGACCACGATGTAGAGCGGCTGCTGGAGCTGGTGGTCGGCCTTGCGCATCTCGACCTCGCCGTTGATCTGGCCGTTGAACTTGAGGCCTTCCATCGCGGCGGCGACCTTGACCGGATCGGTCGACTTGGCCTTGGCCATCGCCGTGCTCAGGATGCTGTAGATCCGGATCACCGAGCTCGTGTAGAAGTCGTCGTTGAACTTCTTCTTGAACTCGTCGGCCCACAGCTGGGCCTGGCCGCCCATGTTGTAGTGGCTGTACGAGGCCTGGAAGATGCGGCCGGCGCCGTTGCTGCCGAGCGCGGTCGGCGTGCCGCTGACACCGGTGTAGTAGGTGAAGAACTTGCCGTTGAAGCCGCCTTCGGTGGCCGCCTTCATCAGCAGCGAGAGGTCGGAACCCCAGTTGCCGGTGATCACGGTGTCGGCACCCGAGGCCTTGATCTTGGCGATGTAGGGCGCGAAGTCACGCACCTGGGCCAGCGGGTGCAGATCCTCGCCGACGATCTGCACGTCGGGCCGCTTCTGCCCCAGCAGTTCCTTGGCGAAGCGCGCCACCTGCTGGCCGTGCGAGTAGTTCTGGTTGAGCAGGTAGACCTTCTTGACGTCGGGCTGGGCCTCCTTGATGAAGGTGGTCAGCGCCTCCATCTTCATCGAGGTGTCGGCGTCGAAGCGGAAGTGCCAGTAGTTGCACTTGCTGTTGGTGAAGTCGGGGTCCACCGCCGAGTGGTTCAGGAAGACGATTTCCTTGCCCGGGTTGCGCTCGTTGTGCTTGGCTACAGCGTCGATCAGCGCGCCGGCGACCGAGGAGCCGTTGCCCTGGGTGATGTAGCGCACGCCCTGGTCGATGGCGGCCTTGAGCGCGTTCAGGCTCTCGGTCGGGCTCAGCTTGTTGTCGATCGGGATGACCTCGAACTTCACGCCGGCCGGATTGAGCTTGGGATCGTTGCTGAACTTCTCGGCGAAGAACTGGAAGCTCTTAACCTGGTTCTGGCCGACCGGCGCCATCAGGCCCGTCAACGGGTCGATCCACGCGATCTTGACCGTCTCGCCCTTTTGCGCGAAGGCCACGCCGGCACTCAGTGCCATCGAGGCGCCAACCGTCAGACCGAACATCCGTCTCGTGAAATGCATCGTTGTCTCCTTGGGTGCCGGCGTCCGGCGTGTTTTGATCGACTCAAAAGGTTAAGGCGATTGCTGCGCTGCGGGGTTCAGGGACTACCCGACACAGGCTGTCCCGTAGTCGACATCGCGCATCGCCCTCAGGCCGTCGGCAGACGGTAGTCGCGGAACTGCTCGCGCAGCTTGATCTTCTGCATCTTGCCGGTGGCGCCGAGCGGAATCGCGTCGACGAAGACGACGTCGTCGGGCACCTGCCACTTGGCGGTCTTGCCCTCGTAGAAGGCCAGCAGTTCCTCGCGCGAGACCTCGGCGCCCGGCTTCTTCACCACCACCAGTAGCGGCCGCTCGTCCCACTTCGGGTGCACGGCTGCGATACAGGCGGCCATCGCCACCGCAGGATGGGCCATCGCGATGTTCTCGACCTCGATCGAGCTGATCCACTCGCCGCCCGACTTGATGACGTCCTTGCTGCGATCGGTGATGAGCAGGAAGCCGTCGGGGTCGATCGCCGCCACGTCGCCGGTTGGGAACCAGCCGTCGATCAGGGGATTGCCACCTTCGCCCTTGAAGTAGCCCGAAACGATCCACGGCCCCTTGACCAGCAGGTCGCCGCTGCTGATGCCGTCCCATGGCAGCTCCTTGCCATCGGGATCGACGATCTTCATCTCGACGCCGAAGATCGCACGCCCCTGGCGGGTCATGATCGCGAACTGCGCCTCCTCGTCCAGTTCGAGCTGCGGGAGCTTCAGGTTGCACACCGTGCCCAGCGGCGACATCTCGGTCATGCCCCAGGCATGCAGCACCGTCACGCCGAAGTCCTGCTTGAAGGCGCGGATCATCGCCGGCGGGCAGGCCGAGCCACCGATGATCGTGCGCCTCATCGTCGTCAGCTTCAACCCATGCTGCTTCATGTGGTTGAGCAGGCCGAGCCAGACGGTTGGCACGCCGGCCGACATGGTCACGCGTTCGCCCTCCATCAGCTCGTAGACCGACTTGCCATCGAGCGCCGCGCCGGGAAAGACCAGCTTGCAGCCGGTCATTGCGGCCGCGTAGGGAATGCCCCAGGCGTTGACGTGGAACATCGGCACCACCGGCAGCACGCAGTCGCGCGCCGACAGGCTCATCGCGTCCGGCAGCGCGGCACCATAAGCGTGCAGCACCGTCGAACGGTGGCTGTAGAGCGCGCCCTTGGGGTTGCCGGTCGTGCCGCTGGTGTAGCAGAGCGCGGCGGCGCTCTTCTCGTCGAACTCGGGCCAGGCATAGGCATCGCTCTCACCGGCGATCCACTCCTCGTAGCTGCGCAAGCCGGGAATACCGGTGTCGGCCGGCAGCTGGCCGTGCTCGCACAGTGCGATCCAGTGCTTCACCGTCTCGCACTTGCTCCAGATCGCCTTGACGATCGGCAGGAAGCTCATGTCGAAGCACAGCACCTGGTCCTCGGCATGGTTGGCGATCCACGCCACCTGATCCGGCGCCAGGCGCGGGTTGATGGTGTGCACCACGCGGCCGCTGCCGCTGACGCCGAAATAGAGCTCGAAGTGGCGGTAGCCGTTCCAGGCCAGGGTCGCGACCCGATCGCTGAAGCCGAGCTTCATGCGGTCGAGCGCGCCCGCGACCTTGCGCGAGCGCGCGGCGGCCTCGCGGTAGGTGTAGCGATGCAGATCGCCCTCGACCACCCGGCGCGAGACGATCTCGCCGTCGTGGTGGTGTCGCGCCGCGAACTCGATCAGGCTCGAGATCAACAGCGGCATCTCCATCATGGTGCCCATCATCGCGGCCATGCCCTGTCTCCTGCGTTGTTCATGCTGCGCAGCATCATAGGTAGCCACTGCGGCCTTCACGATCAGGTCAACCCTAGCGGGCGCCGTGAAATGCGGCGCCGCATAGACTGAGGGGTGTCCGCCGCCTTCGATTCCTTGCCGCTGGCGCCCGCCCCGTTCGAGCGCGGCCCGAATGCCGCGCGCTGGCCCAACCGGATGGCCGCGCTCGGCCCAGCCTTCGGCACCGCGCTTGCCGCCGAGCCGCTGCCCGATCCGCACTGGGTGGCCCGCAACGACGCGCTGGCCGCCGAACTCGGCTGGCCCGCCGACTGGCACGATGGCAGCGCACTCGCCGTCCTCAGCGGCAACGCCACCTGGCCGGGCATGAGCCCCTTCGCCAGCGTCTACAGCGGCCACCAGTTCGGTGTCTGGGCCGGCCAGCTTGGCGATGGCCGCGCACTGCTGCTCGGCGAGATCGAATCGGCGGCCGGGCCGATGGAGATCCAGCTCAAGGGCAGCGGCCTGACACCCTACTCGCGCATGGGCGACGGCCGCGCCGTTCTGCGCTCGTCGATCCGCGAATACCTGTGCTCGGAGGCGATGCACGGCCTCGGCATCCCGAGCACGCGTGCGCTGGCGCTGACCGGCTCCCAATTGCCGGTGCGCCGCGAGCGCTGGGAGACGGCGGCGGTGGTGACGCGGATGGCGCCCAGCTTCCTGCGCTTCGGCCACTTCGAGCATTTCGCTCACACCGCGCGCGACCTGGCGTCGCTGCAGCGCCTGGTCGACTTCTCGCTGGCGAACTACTTTCCCGACTGCCTCGGCGCCGCGCAGCCGGCCGCGGCGATGCTGTCCGAGGTGGCGCGCCGCACCGCCGAGCTGATCGCCCAATGGCAAGCGGTCGGCTTCTGCCACGGCGTGATGAACACCGACAACATGAGCCTGCTCGGGCTGACGATCGACTACGGACCCTTCGGCTTTCTCGATGGCTTCGACCCCGGCCATGTCTGCAACCATTCCGACCACCAGGGGCGCTACGCCTACGCGCGCCAACCCGGTGTCGCCTGGTGGAACCTGCAGGCACTGGCGACCGCATTGCTGCCGCAGCTGGGCGCCGACGAGGACGCGGCGAGCGAGGCCGCGCTGGAAGCCATCGAGCCCTATCGCAGCGCGCTGTCGGCGGCCCTGTCGGCGCGCATGCGCGCCAAGTTCGGGCTCGCGACCGAGCAGCCCGACGACGCGACCCTGATCGACGATCTGCTGCGCCTGATGGCCGCCGAGCGCACCGACTACACGATCCTGTTTCGCCATCTCTCGGGCTTCTCGACCGCGCCGGACCATGCGCAGCAGCCCGTGCGCGACCTGTTCATCGATCGCCCGGCCTTCGACGCCTGGGCCGGGCGCTACGCCGAGCGACTGCGCACCGAGCAGAGCGACGACGCCGAGCGCGCCGTGCGCATGAACTCGGCCAACCCGAAGTTCGTACTGCGAAACCACCTGGCGCAATCCGCGATCGAAGCCGCCGAGGCCGGTGACTTCGACGAGATCGGGCGATTGATGAAAGTCCTGGCCCGCCCGTACGACGAACAGGCGACGGCCCCCGCCGCCTACGCCGCCTTCCCGCCCCCCGGCGCCGACCAGATCGAGGTGTCCTGTTCATCATGAGCGACAAGCCCGCCTCCCCGCGCAAGATCGCCAAGCCCGAGTCGGCCTGGCGCGAGCAACTCGAGCCGATGGCCTTCGAGGTGACGCGCCACGCCGCCACCGAACGCGCCTTCAGTGGCAAGTTCTGGGATCACTGGGAGAATGGCGTCTACAAGTGCGTCTGCTGCGGGGCACCGCTGTTCGAGAGCGCTACCAAGTTCGACGCCGGCTGCGGCTGGCCCAGCTACGACCGGGCGCTGCGCGCGGAACTGATCGAGCGGGTGGTCGATCGCAGCCATGGCATGACGCGCGTCGAGGTGCGTTGCATGGACTGCGGCGCCCACCTCGGCCATGTCTTCGACGACGGCCCCACCGCCACCGGCGAGCGCTACTGCATCAACTCGGCCTCGCTAGACTTCGCGCCGCAAGCTCAAACCCCTTCCCGATGAAACTGCTGCTCGATTTCCTGCCGATCCTCCTGTTCTTCGTCGCCTTCCGCATTGCCGAAGGCAACGCCGACGCCGCCGCCGCCTTCGCCAGCCAGCATTTCGGCTTTTTGGTTTCGGGCGGCACCGTCGGTCCGAAGGAGGCGCCGGTGCTGCTGGCCACGCTGGTCGTGATCGTCGCCACCTTCGCGCAGATCGGCTGGTTGCTGGCGCGCCGCAAGAAGGTCGACACCATGTTGTGGGTCAGCCTGGGGCTGGTCACCGTGCTCGGCGGGCTCACGGTCTGGTTCCACAACGACACCTTCATCAAGTGGAAGCCCACGCTGCTCTACTGGGTCATGGGCCTGGTGTTCTGGGGCAGCCAGGCGATCTTCAGGAAGAACCTGCTGCAGGTGCTGCTCGGCGCGCAGATGGAATTGCCGGCCGCCGTCTGGCGCTCGCTCAACCTGATGTGGATCGGCTTCTTCGCCTTCCTCGGCCTGCTCAATCTCTACGTGGCGTACAGCTACGAAACCGCGACCTGGGTCAACTTCAAGGTATTCGGCACCACCGGCCTGCTGCTGCTGTTCACGCTGGTGCAGGGTCTCTACCTCAGCCGTCACATGAAGGCCGAGGACGAGGCCGGCAAGTGAGCGCGCAGCCGGCCTTTCCGTCCGCGGCCGAGGTCGAGGCGGCGTTGCGCAGCGCCTTTCCCGATGCCATCGAACTCGTCGTGCGCGATGACAGCCATCAGCACGCCGGCCATGCCGGCGCCGCCAGCGGGCGCCACTTTTTTGCGCAGATCGTGAGCGAGCGCTTCAGTGCTTCCCCTCGCGTGGCGCGACATCGCCTTGTGTATGATGCCCTGGGCCCCTGGATGCATCGCGGCATCCATGCGCTGGCGCTCCAGACGCTCACTCCGGCCGAGGCCGCAGCAGCAGCCAACGGCCCGCGCTGAAGCCCCCGAACCCCCACGTTGCCGGCCATCGCCGGCGACATCCACCGCGCCCCGCCCACCACCAGCCCTGCCTCGCATGAAGTTCACCACTGTCGCCCTCCGGCTGTCGTCGATTGCCTTCGCCGCCGCCCTCCTCGCCCCCGCGCTGGCCCAGGCGCAGAACATCGCCGTCGTCAACGGCAAGCCGGTGCCCAAGGCCCGCGCCGAGGTGCTGCTGAACCAGATCGCCAAGGGTCCGCAGGCCCAGCCGCGCACGCCCGAACTCGAGCAGCAGATCAAGGACGAGGTCGTGCTGCGCGAGATCTTCATGCAGGAAGCCGAGCGCAAGGGCCTCAGCGCCAGCGCCGACTACCGGCAGCAGATCGAGCTGGCCCGCCAGTCGATCCTGATCCGCGAGCTGTTCGCCGACTTCCAGAAGAACAACCCGGTCAGCGACGCCGAGGTGCTGGCCGAGTACAACAAGTTCAAGGCCGCGGCCGGCGACAAGGAATTCCGCGCCCGCCATATCCTGGTCGAGAAGGAAGAGGACGCCATCGGCATCATCAAGATGATCAAGGGCGGCGCCAGCTTCGACGAGATGGCCAAGAAGAACAGCAAGGACCCCGGCTCGGCCGCCAAGGGCGGTGATCTCGACTGGGCCGCGCCCGGCGGCTACGTGCCCGAGTTCTCGAACGCGATGGTCGCGCTCGGCAAGGGCCAGATGACCGACACGCCGGTGAAGAGCCAGTTCGGCTGGCACATCATCAAGGTCGATGACATCCGCGCCGCGACCTTCCCGCCGATCGAGGAAGTCAAGCCGCAGATCCAGCAGCGCCTGACGCAGCAGAAGCTCGCCGCCTACCGCGACGAACTGCGCACCAAGGCCAAGACCGACTACAAGTTCGGCAGCTGATCTCGCGCAAGCGCCACACGACGGGCACCTTCGGGTGCCCGTTTGCATTGGTGGTGCTCATGTGCTCATATGCTCAGCCGGCCAGCCACCGCCACGCCAGCAGCAAGCCGATCAGCACCGGCTGGTGCAGCATGTAGAAGCTCAGGCTCCAGCGTCCGAGCACGGCGAGCGGCTGCAACGGCCGCGCCAGATGCCCGGCCAGCCATTGCGGCCGATGCGCGAGCAGCGCCTGGCCGAGCGCCATGCCCCACCACATCACGCCGAGCCACGGCAGCAGCGGCACGTAGTCCTCGGTGACCGGCCTGCGGGTCACGAGGCCGGTCCAGTTGAGCGCGCGGACGTTGAACAACTCGTGCTGCACGAACTGGGGCAGCAGCACCGCGATCAAGCCCGCCAGCCAGAGCCAGCGACCCCAGTCGGCACTGAGCCGCACCACGATCAGCATCACCGCGATGGCGTGCAGCACGCCGAAGTGGATGAAGCTGTTCGGGAACATCAGCCAGGAGCCGGCCGACACCAGCAGCGCGCAACCCGCCACCTGCGCCCAGCGCCGCCAGAAGCGCGGCCAACCCTGCCCTTGCGCATGAGCGATCGCCTGGCCCATGCCGGCGCAGAGCAGGAACAGGCTGACGATGATGCTGCGCTGGGTGGTCCAGAACGGGTCGCGGTAGAAGTTCCAGCCGTCGACGAGCTTCAGGTGGGCGAGGTCGAAGCAGACGTGAAAGACCGCCATCCACACGAGCGCGAAGCCGCGCAGCGCGTCGAGACGGTCGAAGCGCAACGAGTGGCGCGGGGCATGCGCTGCAACATCTTTCATCGGCGTGCATTCTCGCGGCAGGCCAGGCCCGGCGGCAGCGGGGGCATCGGACGCGGCCGCTGCGGGACAAGGCTGAGCTTCCTACACTGAGGCCGTGAATCCGATTCCTCTCTCCGTCCTCGACCTGTCGCCGATCGTCGAAGGCAGCGACGCCGCCCAGGCGCTGCGCCACACGCTCGCCCTGGCACGCCACGCCGAGTCTCTTGGCTACCACCGCTACTGGCTGGCCGAGCACCACAACATGGAGGGCGTGGCGAGTTCGGCCACGGCGGTGCTGGTCGGCCATGTGGCCGCCGGCACCGAGCGCATCCGCGTCGGCTCCGGTGGCGTGATGCTGCCCAATCACGCGCCGCTGGTGATCGCCGAACAGTTCGGCACGCTGGCCACGCTGTTCCCCGATCGCATCGACCTCGGCCTCGGCCGCGCGCCCGGCACCGACCAGCTGACGATGCGCGCGCTGCGCCGCACGCTGGTGCAGGACGAGGACGGCTTCATCGACGACGTGCGCGAGTTGCAGGCCTACCTCGGCCCGCCGCAGCCGGGCATGGCGGTGCGCGCCATCCCCGGCATCGGTACCGAGGTGCCGATCTGGCTGCTCGGTTCCAGTCTCTACAGCGCGCAGGTCGCCGCGCTGCTCGGACTGCCCTTCGCCTTTGCCTCGCACTTCGCGCCGGCGATGCTGCTGCAGGCGCTGCAGATCTATCGCGAGCGCTTCAGGCCGTCAAAGGCGCTGGCCCGGCCCTATGCCGCGATCGGCGTCAACGTGATCGCGGCCGAGACCGACGCCGAAGCGGCGCATCTGTTCACCTCGCTGCAGCAGCGTTTCCTCGGCATGCAGCGCGGCATCCGCGGTCCGCTGCCGCGACCGGTGGCGTCGATGGACGGGCTGTGGAGCGAGGCCGAGCGGATCGGCGTCGAGCGGATGCTGAGCGTCGCTGCCGTGGGTTCGGCCGCCACGGTGCGCGAGCGACTGCGCACCATCGTCGAACAGACCGGCGCCAACGAACTGATCGTCACCTGCGCCGTTCACGATCACGCCGCGCGGCTGGACTCCTACACGCGACTGGCGGCGCTGCGGCCCGAACTGGGCACCGCCGCGCCGGCCGCCTGATTCAGCACGCGGGGCTCAACCCACCCACTTGCGCGCGTTGCGGAACATCCGCATCCACGGGCTGAGCTCGCTGCGATCGCCGCTGGTCCAACTCATCTGGATGTTGCGGAACACGCGCTCGGGGTGCGGCATCAGCACGGTGAAGCGGCCGTCGGCGGTGGTGACCGCGGTCAGGCCGTCGGGGCTGCCGTTGGGGTTGGCGGGATAGGCCTCGGCCGGCTTGCCCGCGTTGTCGACGAAGCGCATCGCGCGCTGCACCTTGGCGGCGTCACCGCGCTGCGAGAAGTCGGCGTAGCCCTCGCCGTGGGCGACGGCAATCGGCATGCGGCTGCCCTCCATGCCCTGAAAGAACAGGCTCGGGCTTTCCAGCACCTCGACCATGCTCAGCCGCGCCTCGAACTGCTCGCTCCTGTTGCGGGTGAACTTGGGCCAGTCCTGCGCGCCCGGAATGATCGGGCTGAGAGCCGCCATCATCTGGCAGCCGTTGCAGACGCCGAGCGCGAAGCTGTCGGTGCGCCCGAAGAAGGCCGCGAACTGCTCTGCCAGAGCCGGGTTGAACATCACCGAGCGGGCCCATCCCTCGCCGGCACCGAGCGTGTCGCCGTAGCTGAAGCCGCCGCAGGCGATGAAGCCCTTGAACTGCTCGAGCCGGGCACGGCCAGCCTGCAGGTCGCTCATGTGGACGTCGTAGGTGTCGAAGCCGGCGATGTGCATCGCACGGCTCATCTCCACATGCGAGTTGACGCCCTGCTCGCGCAGGATCGCCAGCTTCGGCCGCGCGCCACCGTTGATGAAGGGCGCCGCCACGTCCTCGGCCGGATCGAAGCCGAGCTTCAGGTGCAGGCCGGCGTCGTCGGAGCGGCCCGCGTGCTCATGCTCGCTGTCGGCGCAGGCCGGGTTGTCGCGCAGCCGCGCGATGCGCCAGCTGACCTCGTCCCAGCTCTGCTGAAGCTCGCGCAGCGGTGCGGCGAACACGGTCTTCGCGTCACGCCAGACCTCGACGATGCCCTTGTCGTTGGGCTTGCCGACCACGTGGCTGTGCTGCGAGAGGCCATGCTTGCGCAGCACCGCCATCACCGCGTCGCGCTGCGCTGTCGGCACCTGAATCAGGGCACCGAGTTCCTCGTTGAACAGCGCCTTGAGCGTGAGCTCGTTGCGGCGTTCGCTCACCTGGCCGGCCCAGTTCTTGGAGTCGCCGAATTCGGCGCGGCTGTCCTTGATGCCGTCGCTCTCGGTGACCAGCAGGTCGACGTTGAGGCTCAGGCCGGTGTGTCCGGCAAAAGCCATCTCGCAGGCGGCAGCCCACAGGCCGCCGTCGCTGCGGTCGTGATAGGCCAGCAGATGGCCGGCGCCGCGCAGTTCGTTGATCGCGGCGACCAGCGCCTTCAGGCACTGCGGGTCGTCGAGATCGGGGACTTCATCGCCGAACTGGTTCAGCACCTGGGCCAGCATCGAGCCGGCCATGCGATTGCGACCATTGCCGAGGTCGACCAGCACCAGGCTGGTGTCGCCCGGCTGCAGTTGCGGCGTCAGCGTGGGCCGCACGTCGTCGAGCGAGGCGAAGGCGGTGACGATCAGGCTCACCGGCGCGGTGACCTGTTTGGCCTCGCCGCCTTCGCTCCAGCGCGTGCGCATCGAAAGAGAATCCTTGCCGACCGGGATGCCGACGCCGAGCGCCGGGCACAGCTCCATGCCGACCGCCTTGACCGTCTCGTAGAGCGCGGCGTCCTCGCCCGGCTCGCCGCAGGCCGCCATCCAGTTGGCACTGAGCTTGACGCGAGAGAGCTCGATCGGCGCCGCGAGCAGGTTGGTGATGCTCTCGGCCACCGCCATCCGGCCCGAGGCCGGCGCGTCCAGCGCGGCCAGCGGCGTGCGCTCGCCCATGCTCATCGCCTCGCCGCGGAAGCCCGTGTAGTCGGCCAGCGTGACGGCGCAGTCGGCCACCGGCACCTGCCACGGGCCGACCATCTGGTCGCGGTGATTGAGGCCACCGACCGTGCGGTCGCCGATCGTCACCAGGAAGCGCTTGGAGGCCACGGTCGGATGGCGCAGCACGCTGAAGGCCACGTCGTCGAGCCTGACGCCGGTGAGATCCAGCGGCTTCTCGGCGCGCGCTACACGCCGGACGTCGCGATGCACCTTCGGCGGCTTGCCGAGCAGCACCTCCATCGGCATGTCGATCACGCGCTCGCCGCCGGGGCCGTCCTCGAGGATCAGCGTCGGGTCATCGGTGGCGACACCGACGATGCCGAAGGGGCAGCGCTCGCGCTCGCACATCTGCGTGAACAGCGGCAGCAGGTCGGGGTTCACCGCCAGCGTGTAGCGCTCCTGGCTCTCGTTGCACCAGATTTCCTTGGGTGCCAGGCCGCTCTCCTCGAGCGGGACCTTCCGCAGGTCGAACAGCGCGCCCTTGCCGGCGCCGTCGACCAGTTCCGGGAAGGCGTTGCTAATGCCGCCGGCGCCGACATCGTGGATCGCGACGATCGGGTTGTTGTCGCCCAGCGCCCAGCAGTGGTTGATGACCTCCTGCGCGCGACGCTGGATCTCGGGGTTGCCGCGCTGCACCGAGTCGAAGTCGAGTGCCGCGGTGTTGGTGCCGGCTGCCATCGAGCTGGCCGCGCCGCCGCCCATGCCGATGCGCATGCCGGGACCACCGAGCTGGATCAGCAGCGTGCCGGCCGCGAACTGCAGCTTCTTGGTCTGTGCCGCGCTGATCGAGCCCAGGCCGCCGGCGATCATGATCGGCTTGTGATAGCCGCGCTGCACGCCGGCCACGTCCTGCTCCCAGACGCGGAAGTAGCCGGCCAGGTTGGGCCGGCCGAACTCGTTGTTGAAGGCCGCGCCGCCGAGCGGGCCCTCGGTCATGATCTGCAGCGGACTGGCGATGTGCTCGGGCTTGCCGATCTTCACCCGCTCCCACGGTTCGTCGGTGCCGGGCAGGTTCAGGTTGCCGACCGAGAAGCCGGTCAGCCCCGCCTTGGGCCGCGCACCGCGGCCGGTGGCGCCCTCGTCGCGGATCTCGCCGCCGGCGCCGGTGGAGGCGCCAGGGAACGGCGAGATCGCGGTCGGATGGTTGTGGGTCTCGACCTTCATCAACACATGGGTCGTCTCGACGCGCGGGCCGTAGACCGGCGCGTTGGTGAAACCCTGCGGCAGCCAGCGCTCGGCGAGGCCGCCCTCCATCACCGAGGCGTTGTCGTTGTAGGCGACGATGGTGTGCTGCGGGCTCGCCTTCTCGGTGTTGCGGATCATCCCAAACATCGACAGCGGCTGCTCCTGGCCGTCGATCGTGAACTTCGCGTTGAAGATCTTGTGGCGGCAATGCTCGCTGTTGGCCTGCGCGAACATCATCAGCTCGACGTCGCTCGGGTTGCGGCCGAGCCTGGTGAAGGCCGTCACCAGGTAGTCGATCTCGTCGTCGGACAGCGCCAGGCCGAACTCGGTGTTGGCGGCAACGAGCGCGCCGCGGCCGGCGCCCAGGAGGTCCACATGCGCCAGCGGCTGCGCCGGCTGCTCGTCGAACAGGTGCACCGCGGCCTCACGCTCGAAGGCCACGCTCTCGGTCATGCGGTCATGCAGCAGCGCGGCACAGGCCTGGAGCTCGTCGCCGCTCAGCGCCTTCGGGCCACCCGTGACCGCACCGAGCAGGCCGCTCCTGAGCGCGAGCCTGAACTCGGTGACGCGTTCGACCCGGTGCACCGAGGCGAGACCGCAGTTGTGGGCGATGTCGCTGGCCTTGCTGGCCCAGGGCGAGAGCGTGCCCAGGCGCGGCATCACGACCACCAGCGCGCCATCCTGAGGACTCGCCACCGCATCGCCGTAGTCCAGCAGCGCCGCGAGCTTGTTGCGCTCGGCACCGGCCAGCGGCGCGTCGGTCCAGACCCAGTGCACATGGCGCGCCGAAACGCCGACAACGCGCGTGCAGGCCGCCTGCAGCCTGGGCAGCAGCGCCTGGGCACGAAAGGTGGAGAGTGCGTTGCCGCCCTCGAAGTGGTTCAGGTGCTTGGGGGAGGACATGAGGGCCGGGCTTGCGATGGGAGGCGATGGCTGCGAATCCTCTTGTGGAGGCTTTCGCGTAAACCCGCGATTTTACGGGGCCGGTGGGATAATCACGGGCATGACGATCACGATCAAGACCGCCGCCGACATCGAACTCATGCGCGTGGCCGGCCGCCTGGCCTCCGAGGTGCTGGACATGCTCACGCCGCATGTCAAGCCAGGCATCACCACCGAGCAGCTCGACAAGCTGGCCCACGACCACATCGTGCACGTGCAGCAGGCGATCCCAGCGCCGCTGAACTACGCGCCGCCGGGCTACACGCCCTACCCCAAGTCGATCTGCACCTCGGTCAACCATCAGGTCTGCCACGGCATTCCGAACGACAAGGTGCTCAAGAACGGCGACATCGTCAACATCGACGTCACCGTCATCAAGGACGGCTGGCACGGAGACACCAGCCGCATGTACATCGTCGGCGAAGGTGGCATCGCGGCCAGGCGGCTGTGCAGCATCACCTACGAGGCGATGTGGAAGGGCATCGCCAAGGTCCGGCCCGGCGTGCGGCTGGGAGACATCGGCCACGCGATCCAGACCTTCACCGAGAACCAGGGCTTCTCGATCGTGCGCGAGTTCTGCGGCCATGGCATCGGCAGCAAGTTCCACGAGGAGCCGCAGGTGCTGCACTACGGCCGCCCCGGCACGCTCGAGGAACTGGTGCCGGGCATGGTGTTCACGATCGAGCCGATGGTCAACGCCGGCCGCCGCGAGATCCGCGAGATGGGCGATGGCTGGACCATCGTCACCAAGGACCGCTCGCTCTCGGCCCAGTGGGAACACACGGTGCTGGTCACCGAGACCGGCTACGAGGTGTTCACGCTCTCGGCCGGCAGCCCGCCGCCGCCGGCCTTCATCAGCGGCAGCGCGGCGACCGCCGCCGCCTGAGTTCTGCCCCGAGCAGCGAGCGCACAGCGCCGATGTCGGCCCTGATCGAGACGCCCGCGCCGGTTGCGTTGCCGGCGCTGAAGGCACGCCTGCGCGACGGCAAGGCCGAGCTGCTGGCGGCCTTCGCGGCCGCCCGCCCGACCACCTCGGCGGCCGGTCGCCTGCTGCGCGACCTGGCCCGCCACGTCGACGAGTGCCTGCAGACCCTGTGGTCCCAGTCGGGCTTGCCCCGCACCGCGGCGCTGATGGCGGTCGGCGGCTATGGCCGCGGCGAGCTGTTTCCCTACTCCGATGTCGACGTCGTCGTGCTGCTGCCTGATGACGATCACGACGCGGCGCTGAACGCGGCGATCGAAGCCTTCATCACGGCATGCTGGGACATCGGCCTCGAGATCGGCTCGAGCGTGCGCACCGTGGCCGACTGCGTGCGCGAGGCCGAGCGCGATGTCACGGTCCAGACCGCGCTGATGGAGAGCCGCCTGCTGGCCGGCAGCAAGCGCCTGTTCGACCGCTTCCGTCGCGCCCACGCCGAGACGCTCGACCCGAGCGCCTTCCTGCGCGCCAAGACGCTGGAGATGCGCCAGCGCCACGTGAAGTACGAGGACACGCCCTACTCGCTCGAGCCCAACTGCAAGGAAAGCCCGGGCGGGCTGCGCGACCTGCAGATCCTGATCTGGGTCGCGCGCGCGGCAGGGCTCGGCAAGACCTGGCAGCAGCTGGCTGCCAAGGGCCTGGCCACGCCCTTCGAAGTCAAGCAACTGCAGCGCAACGAGGGCGTGCTCAAGCTGATCCGCGCGCGCCTGCACATGGTGGCCGGACGGCGCGAAGACCGACTCGTGTTCGACCTGCAGACCGCGGTGGCCGAGAGCTTCGGCTACGAGCACACCCGCGAACGGCGCGCCTCCGAGGCGCTGATGCACCGCTACTACTGGGCCGCGAAGGCGGTGACCCAGCTCAACCAGATCCTGATGCTCAACATCGAGGAGCGGGTCAGCGGTTCGCAGGACGCGCCGATGCGGCCGATCAGCGAGAAGTTCTTCGACCGCGGCGGCATGCTTGAGGTTGCCAGCGACGATCTCTACCAGCGCGACCGCCACGCCATCCTCGAAACCTTCCTGGTCTTCCAGCAATCGGTCGGCATCAAGGGGCTGTCGGCACGCACGCTGCGCGCGCTCTACAACTCGCGCGAGCTGATGGATGGCAAGTTCCGGATCGACCCGGCCAACCGCGCGCTGTTCATGCAGATCCTGCAGGCGCCGCAGGGACAGACCCACGCCTTCAGGCTGATGAACCAGACCTCGGTGCTGGGGCGCTACCTGTGGGTGTTCCGGCGCATCGTCGGCCAGATGCAGCATGACCTGTTCCACGTCTACACCGTGGACCAGCACATCCTGATGGTGCTGCGCAACGTGCGGCGCTTCTTCATCCCCGAGCACGCTCACGAGTACCCGTTCTGCTCGCAGCTCGCGGCCGGCTTCGACAAGCCCTGGCTGCTCTACATCGCCGCCCTGTTCCACGACGTTGCCAAGGGTCGTGGCGGCGACCACTCCGAGCTCGGTGGCACCGAGGTGCGGCGCTTCTGTCGTGACCACGGCATCGAGCGCGAGGACGCGCAGCTGGTCGAGTTCCTGGTGCGCGAGCACCTGACGATGAGCCGCATCGCGCAGAAGGAAGACCTGTCTGACCCCGAGGTGATCGGCGCCTTCGCGCGCAAGGTCGGCAGCCCGCGGCGGCTGGTGGCGCTGTACCTGCTCACGGTGGCCGACATCCGCGGCACCAGCCCCAAGGTCTGGAATGCGTGGAAGAGCAAGCTGCTCGAGGACCTCTACCGCACCACGCTGCGCGCGCTGGGCGGCGCCAAGCCGAACGCCGAGGCCGAGATCGAGGCCCGCAAGCAGGAGGCGCGGCATGTGCTCAACCTCTACTCGCTGCTGCCCGGCACCGAGCAGGCGCTGTGGGACACGCTCGAGATCAGCTATTTCGCGCGCCACGACGCGGCCGACATCGCCTGGCACGCGCGCTCGCTGCATCGCCATGTCCAGAGCCTGGCGGCGGTGGTGCGCGCGCGGCCGAGCCCGATCGGCGAAGGCCTGCAGGTGCTGGTCTATGCGCCCGACCGGCCCGACCTCTTCGCCCGCATCTGCGGCTACTTCGACCAGGCCGCGTTCAACATCCTCGACGCCAAGATCCACACCACGCGCACCGGCTACGCGCTCGACACCTTCCAGGTCATCTCGCCGCACATCGACAAGAACCAGGACATGAGCTATCGCGACCTGATCTCGCTGGTCGAGACGCAACTCGGCAAGGCCCTGGCGACCGACGAGGCCCTGCCCGAGCCCAGCCGCGGGCGGCTGTCGCGGCGGGTGCGCAGCTTCCCGGTCACGCCGCGCGTCTCGCTGCGGCCCGATGAGCGCGCGCAGCGCTGGCTGCTCACGGTCTCGGCCAGCGACCGCTCCGGGCTGCTCTACGCGATCGCACGCGTGCTGGCCCGGCACGAGATCAACCTGCAACTGGCCAAGATCACGACGCTGGGCGAGCGGGTCGAGGACACCTTCCTGGTCGACGGCGCCTCGCTGCAGCAGAACAGGCGCCAGCTCGAGATCGAGAGCGAATTGCTCGACGCGATTGCATAGCACCCGACATGTACATACACTGTACATGTCACACGCCATCCAGGAGACCTCATGGCCGAAGCCGTCGAACGCATCGTGGTCCAGACCACGGCCGAGGACAAGAAGGCCATCGTCGCCAAGGCCAGGAAGCTCGACCTGCCGATCGCCGAACTGATGCGGCGCGGCGCCTTTGCCTACCAGTCGGCCGAGGCCGACGAGGAACTGGCGACGCTGGCCGATGCAGCCAAGGCGGCCGCCGAGCGGGCCGCGGCCTCGATCGATGACGCCCTCGACTTCATCGAAGCCAGCAACAAGCGCATTGCCGCGATGGAGGCCAAGGCCGCTGGCGCCGGGCCGCGCCGCGCGGCGCCACGTTCAGTGTCACGCAAGGCCGCCTGATGGGAGTCACCGAACGCGTCTGGGGCGCGCTGACCTCGATGATCAAGCTTGAGGACAAGGTGACGCGGCAGTCCGAGGCCCTCAAGCTTCATCAGCAGAAGCTGGAAGAGCTCACCGGCCGCGTGATCCGCCTCGAGACGCAACTCGAGTTGCTCACCGGCGCCGCGATCGTCAAGCGCCTGAAAGGCGACTGAGCCGCGATCAAGCGCGACCTAAAGCAAAGGGCCACCTCTCGGTGGCCCTTTTCGTTGGCGCTGCCGAAGCCGCGCCTCGGCAAAGCGCGAGTGCTCGTCAGTCGATCTTGAAGCTGAACTCCTGCACCGCACGCACCTCGCCGGCGCCGGCCACGCACTTGTACTGCATCATCGCGGCCTTCACCGC
>NZ_SHKP01000010.1 GCF_004217215.1 Rivibacter subsaxonicus | reverse complement strand
CTTTGGCCGACCGCCGCAGCGAAGCGCCGACGGCTGCCCGCCCATGGCCTTGCTCGCCTGAGCGGCACGGAAGACGAACGACCGCAATGCGCCGACAGCAGTCCCTCACTGCGGCAGGCCGCGCCGTCCAATGACGCCAGCCAAAGCCCCAAACGACGGCTGGTGGCGCGGTGGCGTGATCTATCAGATCTACCCGCGCAGCTTTGCCGACAGCAACGGCGACGGCGTCGGCGATCTGCCCGGCATCACCCAGCGCCTCGATCACGTGGCGCGGCTTGGTGCCGACGCGATCTGGCTCTCGCCCTTCTTCAAGAGTCCGATGAAGGACTTCGGCTACGACGTCAGCGACTATTGCGACGTCGACCCGATGTTCGGCACCCTCGACGACTTTCGCGCCCTGCTGGCTCGCGCCCACGCGCTCGGGCTGAAGGTGATGATCGACCAGGTGCTGTCGCACACCTCCGACCAGCACCCGTGGTTCGACGAGAGCCGCAGCAGCGCAACGAGCCCCAAGGCCGACTGGTACGTCTGGGCCGACCCCAGGCCGGACGGCACGCCGCCCAACAACTGGTTGTCGGTCTTTGGCGGCAGCGCCTGGCAGTGGGACACGCGGCGCGGCCAGTACTACCTGCACAACTTCCTGGTCGGCCAGCCCGACCTCAACTTCCACAACCCGCAGGTGCGCGCGGCGATCCTTGGCACGGTGAAGTTCTGGCTCGATCTGGGCGTCGACGGCTACCGGCTCGACACCGCCAACTTCTACTTCCACGACGCGCAACTGCGCGACAACCCGCCGCGCGGCCGGCCGAGCGGCGCGGATGCCGAGAGCAAGACCTTCAACCCCTACGACTGGCAGTTCCATCGCTACGACAAGAGCCGGCCCGAGAACCTCGGCTTCCTGCAGGAACTGCGCGCGCTACTCGACCGCTACCCGCACACCACGATGGTCGGCGAGATCGGCGATGCCGATGGCCTGCAGCGCATGGCCGAGTACACGGCCGGCGCCGACAAGCTGCACATGGCCTACAGCTTCGACCTGCTCGGCGCCAGGCACGACGCGCCCTTCCTGCATGAGCTGCTGAGCCGTTTCGGAACGATCGTCGGTGACGGCTGGCCGTGCTGGGCCCTGGCCAACCACGACGTGACGCGACTGGCCACGCGCTGGGGCGGCGCCTCGCCCGACCCGCGCCTGCTGCGCCTGGCCGCGGCGATGCAGCTCAGCCTGCGCGGCACGCCCTGTCTCTATCAGGGCGATGAACTCGGCCTGCCCGAAGCGGATGTTGCCTACGAGGACCTGCAGGACCCCTACGGCATCTCGATGTGGCCGCAGTTCAAGGGCCGCGACGGTTGCCGCACGCCGATTGCGTGGCACGCCGAAGCGGCGGACATGGGCTTCGGTTGCGCACGACCCTGGCTGCCGCTGGCCGCCAGCCACCGCGCGCTGGCGGTCGATGCCCAGGAGGCCGACACTGGCTCGCTGCTGCACTTCTACCGCCGCCTGCTGCACTGGCGGCGCGGCCAACCGGCGCTGCTCGGCGGCGAGATGCAGTTGCTGCCGGCACACGCACAGGTGCTCGCCTACGTCCGCAGCACGCCGGTCGAGCGCGTGCTGTGCGCCTTCAACTTCAGCGCAGCGCCGGCTTCGGTCGTGCTGCCACCCGAGCTGGGCAGCCTCGCCAAGCTGCCTGCCAGCGGGCTCGAAGGTGGTCGCATCGACGGCCCGACGCTGCGTCTTGAACCCTTCGGCGGCCTCTTCGCCCGCCTCGACTGATCTAGAAGAAAGCGTCCCATGTCGCGCATCGATTTCCGCAACGTCTGCAAGCGCTACGCACCGGGCCTGCCGCTGACCATCAACAACGCAAACATCCAGATCGACCACGGCGAGTTCTGCGTCTTCGTCGGCCCCTCGGGCTGCGGCAAGAGCACGCTGCTGCGGATGGTGGCCGGGCTCGAGGACATCACCTCGGGCGAGTTGCTGATCGGCGAGCAGCGCGTCAACGACCTGCCGCCCGCCAAGCGCGGCGTGGCGATGGTGTTCCAGAGCTACGCTCTCTACCCGCACATGACGGTGGCCGAGAACATGGCCTTCGGCCTGCGCGTGCTGGGTTCGGACAAGGCCGCGATCGAGCGCAAGGTCAAGGCGGCCGCCGAGATCCTGCAGCTGACGCCGCTGCTCGACCGGCTGCCAAAGGCGCTCTCCGGCGGGCAGCGCCAGCGCGTCGCGATCGGCCGTGCGATCGTCAAGGAGCCCAAGGTCTTCCTGTTCGACGAGCCGCTGTCGAACCTGGACGCCGCGCTGCGCGTGCAGACGCGCCTGGAGATCGCCAAGCTGCACCACGACCTCGGCTCTGCCTCGATGATCTACGTCACCCACGACCAGGTGGAGGCGATGACGCTGGCCGACAAGATCGTGCTGCTGCACACCGGCGCACTGATCGAGGAGCGCGGCAGCGTAGCCCAGATCGGCTCGCCGATGGCGCTCTATCACCGGCCGCAGAGCGTGTTCGTCGCCGAGTTCATCGGCTCGCCCAAGATGAACCTGCTGCCGGCGCGGCTGGTCGGCGCCGAGGCCGGCCACGCGGTGGTCGAACTGGCCGGCCAGCGCCTGAGCGTGGCGGTCGACGCCAGCCACCTGGCGCCTGGCGCCGAAGTGCGGCTCGGCGTGCGGCCCGAACACATGGCGATCGCCGACCAGGGCGCCGGCCATGGCCTGCCGGCCTCGCTGCTGCACGTCGAGCGCCTGGGCGACGCCTCGCTGCTCTACCTGAACGTCGGTGCCGGGCTGCCGACGCTGACGACCCGGGTCGAGGGCAGCGCCGTCACCGCGGTCGGCGCGCGCCTGACGCTGCGCCTGCTGCCCGAGCAACTGCACCTCTTCGACGCCACCGGCCAGGCCTGCCGGCGCACGGTCGAGTTGCCGACCTGAGTCGTCCCGGCCAGGCGCACACCCCCAAGGACGGCGACCGTGGCACGCGACATGCGTGCATTATCAATAGCGCCTGTAGCAAAGATACAGATTTCGTTTGCAAGCAGTTGGCGCAGGCCGTGGCGAATTCAACATCGGTTTACCAATGATTCCGTCAAGTTGAAGCTTGCGAACTGTCGATTCTTGTAATATTCCTACTTGAATCGAGCGATGGAGAAGCCATGATGACTCTGACCCCTGGTGCCAAGCGCAAGACCGCCGCGCCCAAGCTGGGTGCCGTGCCCGCCGCCCTGCTCAAGCGCATCGAGCGCGAAGCCGGCAGCGACGCCGCCCAAGCGGCGCCCGCCGCCTGGATGCGCGCGGTCGCCAAGGCCTGCCGCGGCGAACTGGAAGAGCGTCTCAACGAGACCATGCTGGCCGACCGCGCCAGCGGTGCCAAGCGCGTGCACTACCTGTCGATGGAGTTCCTGATGGGCCGTGCGCTGGGCAACGCCCTGGCCGCACTCGAACTCGACGCCCCGTTTGCCGAAGTGGCGCGCCATGCCGGCGTCGAGCCGGGCGAGGTGCTGGAGCGCGAACACGACGCCGCGCTCGGCAACGGCGGCCTCGGCCGACTCGCGGCCTGCTTCCTCGATTCGCTCGCCACGCTCGGCGTGCCCTCCTTCGGCTATGGCCTGCGCTACCGCTACGGCATGTTCGCGCAGCGCATCCAGGACGGTCGCCAGGTCGAGACCCCCGACGACTGGCAGAGCCTGGGCGACCCGTGGGAGGTGCCGCGCCACGAACTGCGCTACGAGGTCGGCTTCGGCGGCCACGTCACGGCGGAGGACGGCTGCGGCCGGCGCTGGGAGCCGGCGCAGATCGTTCATGCCGACGCGGTCGATTTCGTCGTTCCCGGCCACGACACGCGCCGCGTCTCGGTGCTGCGCCAGTGGGAGGCGGTCGCGGTGCGTCCGCTCGACTACGCCGCGTTCTCGCGCGGCGATCACTTCGGTGCGGCGCACGACAAGGTCGCCGCCGAGTCGCTGAACTGGGTGCTGTACCCCGACGACTCCACGCCGGCCGGCCGCGAGCTGCGCCTGAAGCAGGAGTTCTTCCTGGTCAGCGCCTCGCTGCAGGACATCCTGGCGCGCCACGTGGGCGAGCATGGCTCGCTCGACGGGCTTGGCGACAAGGTCTCGGTGCACCTCAACGACACCCACCCGGCGCTGGCGGTGCCGGAGTTGATGCGGCTGCTGCTCGACGAGCATGGCCTGCCCTGGGACGCCGCCTTCGCGGCCTGCCTCAGGGTGATGAGCTACACCAACCACACGCTGATGCCGGAGGCGCTCGAGACCTGGCCGGTGCGCATGTTCGAGGCCCTGCTGCCGCGCCACCTCGAGATCGTCTACGAGATCAACCGGCGCTTCCTGGCCGCGGTGCGACTGCAGTTCCCGGGCGACGAGGAACTGGTCAAGCGCGTCTCGCTGATCGACGAGAGCGGCGAGCGGCGCGTCAAGATGGCGGCGCTGTCGATCGTCGCCTCGCACCACATCAACGGCGTCTCGGCGCTGCACTCCGAACTGATGGTGCAGACGATCTTTGCCGACTACGCGCAGATCTTCCCGGGTCGCTTCTGCAACGTCACCAACGGCGTCACGCCGCGGCGCTGGCTGGCGCAGGCCAATCCGACGCTGAGCGAGGTGCTCGACGAGCGGCTCGACGGCAACGGCTGGCGCACAGATCTCGACCGGCTCGCCGAACTCGCGCCGATGGCCGGCGACAAGAGCCTGCAGGCCGAGGTGCGCGCCGCCAAGCTCGCCAACAAGGAACGTCTCGCGGCACTCGTCCGCCGCGAGCTGGGCATCGCGATCGACCCGGGCAGCCTGTTCGACGTGCAGGTCAAGCGCATCCACGAGTACAAGCGCCAGCTGCTGAACCTGCTGCACGTGATCGCCCGCTACCAGGCGATCGTCGCCAACCCGAGCGCGAACTGGGTGCCGCGCACGGTGATCTTCGCCGGCAAGGCGGCCTCGGCCTACGTGGCGGCCAAGGACATCATCCACTTGATCCACGACGTGGCGCGCGTCGTCAACAGCGACCCGCGCGTCGGCGACAAGCTCAAGCTGGTGTTCCTGCCCAACTACGGTGTCTCGCTGGCCGAGACCATCATGCCGGCGGCCAACCTCAGCGAGCAGATCTCGACCGCCGGCACCGAGGCCTCGGGCACCGGCAACATGAAGTTCGCGCTGAACGGCGCCCTGACCATCGGCACCTGGGACGGCGCCAACATCGAGATGGCCGAGGCGGTCGGCCGCGAGCACTTCTTCATCTTCGGGCTGCTGACCGAGCAGGTTGCCAAGCTGCGCGAGCTGGGCTACGACCCGCGGCTCTACGTCGAAGAGAACCTGCAGCTCAAGCGCGTGATCGACGCCATCGCGCGCGGCGACTTCTCGCCGGGCGAGCCGCAGCGCTACCGGGCCCTCGTCAAGTCGCTGCTCGAGCGCGACACCTACCTGCTGATGGCCGACTTCGCCGGCTACGTGCAGGCGCAGGGTGCGGTCGACCGCCTCTACACCGACGGCGCCGAATGGGACCGCAAGGCGATCCTGAACATCGCCGGCATGGGTGCCTTCTCGTCGGATCGCACGATCCGCGATTACGCTCGCAACATCTGGAACGTGGCCACTTGAAGCGAGACCCTGCGTGCTTCTCGGCAGCGATGACATCGATGCGCTCGTCACCGGCCGGCACCGCGATCCCTTCGCGGTGCTCGGCCCGCATCGCGCTGCCGACGGCCGCTGGTGGTTGCGCGCGCTGTTGCCGGGCGCGGTCGCGGTCGAGGCGCTGAGCCATCCCGGCGGCCGCCGCCTGGCCAGCTTCGAGCAGCGTGACGAAGCCGGCCTCTTCGAGACCCCGCTCAGTCCGCGCCATCGCGCCGACGCGCCACCGCCCTACCGCCTGCGCGTGCAATGGGCCCACGGCGGCCGCGACCTTCTCGCCGACCCCTATGCCTTCGGCCCGCTGATCGGCGAGGGCGCGCTGGCCGCCTTTGCCGCCGGCAGCCACAAGCGGCCCGACCATGTGCTCGGCGCGCACCCGATGCAGGCCGAGGGCGTGGCCGGCACCCGCTTCGCGGTCTGGGCGCCAAACGCGCAACGGGTCGCCGTGGTCGGCGACTTCAACGCCTGGGACCCGCGCCGGCACCCGATGCGGCTGCGCCACGCGGCCGGCGTCTGGGAGTTGTTCGTGCCGCACGCGGCGATCGGCGACCGCTACAAGTTCGCGCTGCTGGACGCGCAGGGCCGCGCGCTGCCACTGAAGGCCGACCCCTATGCGCTCGCCGCCGAGTTGCGCCCGGCGACCGCCAGCGTGGTCTCACCGCGCCCGGCGCGCTCACTGCCGGCCGGCCGCGCCGAGCGCAACCAGCGCCGCGCGCCGGTCTCGATCTACGAGGTGCACCTCGGCTCATGGCAGCGCGCCGACGATGGCGGCTTCCTGGGCTGGGACGAACTCGCGGCCCGGCTGCCGGCCTACGCCGCCGAACTCGGCTTCACCCATCTCGAACTGCTGCCGGTCGCCGAACATCCCTTCGACGGCTCCTGGGGCTACCAGGTCACCGGCCAGTACGCACCGAGCTCGCGCTTCGGTGACCCGGCCGGTTTTGGCCGCTTCATCGATGCCTGTCATGCGCAAGGCCTGGGCCTGCTGGTCGACTGGGTGCCGGCGCATTTCCCGAGCGACGCCCACGCGCTCGCCCGCTTCGATGGCACCGCGCTCTACGAGTACGCCGATCCGCGCGAGGGTTTCCACAAGGACTGGAACACGCTGATCTACAACTTCGCCCGCCACGAGGTGAAGAGCTTTCTGGTCGGCAGCGCGCTGCACTGGCTGCAGGACTGGGGCCTCGACGGGCTGCGCGTCGACGCGGTCGCCTCGATGCTCTACCGCGACTACAGCCGCCAGCCCGGCGAATGGCTGCCCAACGCGCAGGGCGGGCGCGAGAACCTGGAGGCGGTGGCGCTGCTGCGCGAGCTCAACACGGCGGTCGGCTCGGACGCGCCCGGCGCGGTGGTCGCGGCCGAGGAATCGACCGCGTGGCCCGGCGTCTCGCGCCCCGTGTCGATGGGCGGCCTCGGCTTTCACTACAAGTGGAACATGGGCTGGATGCACGACACGCTCAAGGTGTTCCAGAAAGACCCGATCCATCGCCGCCATCACCACAACGAGCTCAGCTTCAGCCTGGTCTACGCCTTCGACGAGAACTTCATCCTGCCGCTCTCGCACGACGAGGTGGTGCACGGCAAGGGCTCGCTGATCAACAAGATGCCGGGCGACGCCTGGCAGCAGTTCGCCAACCTGCGCGCGCTGCTCGGCTGGCAGTGGACCCACCCCGGCAAGAAGCTGCTGTTCATGGGCTGCGAGTTCGCGCAGCGGCGCGAGTGGAACTTTGATGCCGCGCTCGACTGGCATCTGCTCGACGACGCTCGCCATCGCGGCATCCAGCAATGGGTGCGCGACCTCAACCGGCTTTACCGCGAACGGCCGGCGCTGCATGCACGTGACTGCGAGGCCGAGGGCTTCGAGTGGATCTGCGCCGACGATGCCGCCAACTCGGTGCTCGCCTTCCTGCGCCATGACGGCGAAGGCCGCAGCCTGCTGGTCGCGCTCAACCTCACGCCGCTGCCGCGCGAGGGCTACCGCCTCGGCGTGAACGGTCCGGGCCGCTGGCGCGAGATCCTCAACAGCGATGCCGCGCTCTATGGCGGCAGCAACCTCGGAAACGGGCTCGGCCCGGTCGCCGCCGAGGCGGTGCCGGCGCACGGTCGCGCGCATTCGATCGCGGTGCTGCTGCCGCCGCTGGCGCTGGTGGTGTTCGAGCCGATGGAGGACGCGCGGTGAGCGTTCGCCTCGAGCCCGGCCTACCTCACCCGCTGGGCGCCACGCCACGCGATGGCGGCACCAACTTCGCCCTCTTCGCCGGCCACGCGACTCGGGTCGAGCTGTGCCTGTTCGACGTCGGCGGCACGCAGGAATGGGCCCGCCTCGAACTGCGTCAGCACGAGGATGGCATCTGGCACGGCTTCCTGCCCGAGCTCGGCGCGGGCCTGGTCTACGGTTGGCGCGTTCACGGCCCATTCGAGCCCGGTGCCGGCCATCGCCACAACCCGCACAAGCTGCTGCTCGATCCCTGCGCACGCGAGATCGTCGGCCGCTTCGAGTGGCGCGAGGAGCATCTGGGCCATGCCGATGACCCGCTGCAACCCGACGGCCGCGACAACGCCGCTTGGGCGCTAAAGGCGCGCGTCGCCGAAGCGCTGCCGCCGCTGCGCCAGCCGCGGCCGCACACGGCGCTGGCCGAAAGCGTGCTCTACGAGTTGCACGTCAAGGGCTTCACGAAGCTCATGCCCGGCGTGCCCGAGCCGCTGCGCGGCAGCTACGCCGGCCTGGCGCACCCGGCCGCGATCGCGCACCTGCGGCGCCTCGGCGTGACGGCGGTCTCGCTGCTGCCGGTGCACTACGCGATCAGCGAGGAGCGACTCGGCACGCTCGGCCTCAGCAACTACTGGGGCTACAACACGATCGGCTTCTTCGCCGCCGACCCGCGCTGGTCGCTCACGCCGGACGATCCGAGCGCGACCCGCGCCGAGTTCCGCGCGATGGTCGAGGCGCTGCACGCCGCCGGCATCGAGGTGCTGCTCGACGTGGTCTACAACCACACGGCCGAGGCTGGCGAGCAGGGCCCGACGATCGCCTTTCGCGGCCTCGACAACGCGAGCTACTACCGCCTGCAGCCGGAGGATCGCGCGCTCTGCGAGAACCTCACGGGCTGCGGCAACACCCTGGCGCTGCACCACCCGCGCGTGACGCAACTGGTGCTCGACTCGCTGCGCTACTGGGCCGGCGAGATGGGCGTCGATGGCTTTCGCTTCGACCTCGCGCCGGTGCTCGGTCGCACCGCGCCCGGCGGCCCGGCCGCCGGCGGCTTCGATCCGCAGGCCGCGTTCTTCGCCGCGCTCGCGCAGGATCCGCCGCTGGCCGGCTGCAAGCTGATCGCCGAGCCCTGGGACGCCGGCCCGCATGGCTACCAGCTCGGCCGCTTCCCCGGCCGCTGGGCCGAGTGGAACGATCGCTTCCGCGACGCCAACCGGCTCTACTGGCTCACGCGCGGCGTCACCCGCGGCGAGTTCGCGCGGCGCTTTGCGGCCTCCGACGATTTCTTTCACCATGGCCTGCGCAAGCCCAGCGCCTCGATCAACTTCGTCGCCGCGCACGACGGCTTCACCCTGCTCGACACGGTGAGCCACAACCACCGCCACAACCAGGCCAACGGCGAACACAACCGCGATGGCCACCACGCCAACTTCAGCATCAACTGCGGCGTCGAGGGCGCGAGCGCGCACCCGGCGCTGAACGCGCTGCGCAAGCAGCATGTGCGCACCCTGCTGGCGAACACGCTGCTCGCGCATGGCACGCCGATGCTGCTGGCCGGCGACGAGATCGGCCGCACCCAGCGCGGCAACAACAACGCCTACTGCCAGGACAACGAGATCGGCTGGCTCGATTGGGCGCGGGCCGACGAGGCGCTGATCGAGGTCTGCGCACGGCTCGTCGCGTTGCGCCGCGAACTGCCGGCGCTGCACCAGGACCGCTGGCTGCGCGGCGAGGAGGTCGAGCGCGTCGACGGCGAGCGCCGCCCCGACGCCGCCTGGCTCCATCCCGACGGGCGCGAGATGAGCATCGAGGACTGGCACGAGCTCTCGCAACATGCTTTTGCGCTGCTGCTCGAACCGCCGCCGCAGGCGCCGCAGAGCGCCACGGTGCTGGTGCTGTTCAACCCGGCACCGGCGCCGACACGCTTTGCGCTGCCCTCCGAAGGCCGCTGGCAGCTGCGCTTCGACTCTGGCCACGAGCGCCCGCTGGCGGGCGCGGTCGCGGTCGACACGCCGGCCTTCGAACTCGGCCCGCATTCCCTGGCGCTGCTGTGCCGCAGCAGCTCCTGACCAACAACCGAACCAGGCCCCCCGAACCGCCCATGAGCCTCGCTTCCACCGAACGCCTCGCCGGCGTGCTGCTGCACCCCACCTCGCTGCCTGGTCCGCATGGCTGCGGCGACTTCGGCCCCGCCGCGTACCACTACATCGACTGGCTCGCGACCGCCGGGCAGCGCCTGTGGCAGGTGCTGCCGCTGACGCCGGTCGGCCCCGGCAACTCGGCCTACGCCAGCGTCTCGGCCTTTGCCGGCTCGCCGCTGCTGGTGGCGCTGGAGCCCTTGGTCGAACGCGGCTGGCTGGCTTCGCCGAGCGCCGAGGAACTCGCCGTGCTGCCGCACGACCGCGTCGATTTCGATCGCGTTGCGCCCTGGCGCATGAGCCAGCTGCGCGCGGCCGAGGCGGGCTTCAGGGCCAAGGCCACGACGACCGAACGCGCCGCCTTCACCGCCTTCTGCGACGCCCAATCGCACTGGCTGGCCGACTACACGCTGTTCATGGCGATCGACGAGCAGTACCGCGCCGAGCAATGCTGGGCCTGGGCGCGCTGGGCGCCGGGCCTGGCGATGCGCGAGCCGTCGGCACTCGCCGCTGCGCGCCAGAAGCACGCCGCCGAGATCGACTTCCACGCCTTCGTTCAGTGGTGCTTCTTCACGCAGTGGCGTGCTCTGATGGACTACGCGCATGGCAAGGGCGTGCAGATCGTCGGCGACCTGCCGATCTTCGTCGCGCACCACTCGGCCGACTGCTGGGCGAATCGACACCTCTTCCTGCTCGACGCCGCCGGCGAGCCGCAGGTGGTGGCCGGCGTGCCGCCCGACTTCTTCTCGGCCACCGGCCAGCGCTGGGGCAATCCCCTCTACGACTGGGAGGCGATGGCCAAGGACGGCTTTGCCTGGTGGATCGCGCGCGTGAAGCACGAGATGACGCGCGGCGACCTGGTGCGCATCGACCACTTCCGCGGCTTCGCCGGCTACTGGGAGATCCCGGCCAGCTGCCCGACCGCGATCGACGGCCGCTGGGTGCCGGCGCCGGGCCAGGCGCTGTTCGAGGCGCTGAGCCGGGCCTTCGATGGCGAGCTGCCGGTGATCGCCGAGGACCTGGGCGTGATCACGCCCGATGTCGAGGCGCTGCGCGACGGCTTCGGCCTGCCCGGCATGAAGATCCTGCAGTTCGGCTTTGGCGGCGACGGCGCGCACGAGTTCCTGCCGCACAACTTCAAGAGCGCGAACTGCTGCGTCTACACCGGCACCCACGACAACGACACCGCGCGCGGCTGGTGGTACGGCGCCACCGAGCGCGAGCGCGGCTATGCCGCCGCCTACCTCGGCACCGAGAGCGCACCGGTCGACGAGCACAACGTGCACTGGGCGATGATCCGCACCTGCTGGGCCTCGATCGCGCGCATCGCCGTCTGCCAGATGCAGGACGCGCTCGGCCTCGACGGCCATGCCCGCATGAACGTGCCCGGCCAGATGGGCCACTGGACCTGGCGCTTCCAGTGGTCGCAGGTGGGACCGGAGCCGGCCGAGCACCTGATGCGGCTGTCGGCCACCTACGGGCGCGCGCCGATCGAGCGGCTCGGGCTGGCGGCGTATCCGGTGGACCGGCAGTTGCCGTAGCGCACGGGCTGTTGCGGTCGGCCTACGCGTCGGCTTGCAACGACGCCGGAATGTCGCGACTGCCGTGCAGCACCAGCAACACATCCACCTCGTCCTCACGCTCGATGTAGAAGACGAGGTAAGGAAACTTGTTCAGCGGCCAGAAGCGCAGGCCTGGAATGGTCAGTTCCGCGCCATAGCGCAAGGCGCCGGTCGACGGAAAGTCACGCAGGTGGCGCCAGGCCTCTTCCAACGCGGCGACGAACTTCAAGGCGACCGCGGCACCGGCTTCCTGCAGGTAGTGGTCCACCGCGTCGTCGATGCTGCGAACGGCCTCGCGCCGGAGAACGACGCGCTTGCCGCGGACGCTCATCGGGCCGCGTGCTTTCGAATGCGATCGCGCAGTTCGGCAAAGTAGCCCGGCCCCATCTCGGCCACCACCGGCGAGGCCGCCGCCTGCAGCATCAGCGCGCGCAACTGGCTGCGATCCTGTTCCTTGCGGATCAGCTCGCGCACGTACTCGCTGCTGGTGCCATAGCCGCGCTCGGCAACCTGCTCGTCGACAAAGGCCTTGAGCGATTCGGGCAAGGAGATGTTCATCGTGCTCATGCCTTGGATCGTAGGTGGCTTGGCAAAATTTGGCAAACTGATGCGTTGACCGGTACGGCACGTCGCGCCGCAGAATCGGCTGATGCAAGTCGACATCGTGGCGGCTCGGGTTGGCCGGCGTCTGGTCGGAGCCCTGCTACTTGCCGCAATGCTGCTCGCCGCCTGCGGCGAAGGTCCCCGGCCCGACCTCGGACGGCTCTACCGCCTCGGCACAACCGATGCCGACATCGCGCCTGTGATCCTGATCCCCGGCGCCTTCGGCTCGCGGCTGCGCGACCGTGCCAGCGGCGAGGAGATCTGGCCCGGCTCGTGGTGGCGCATCCTGACTTCGAGCTACCCCGAACTCGCGCTCGAGTTCGACCCGCAGAGCGGCGCGCCGCTGCCGTCGAAGTTGGAGGCCTACGGCATCGCCGAGCAGGCCTTCGGCCGCGACTTCTACCGCCCGATCCTCGACACCCTGACGCGCCACGGCGGCTATGTGCGCGCCAGTCCCGGCCAGCCGGCGCAGAAGGGCGAGCGCCGCGTCTACGTCCTGGCCTACGACTGGCGGCAGGACAACGTGCAGAGCGCACGCGAACTGCACGCGCTGGTCGAGGCGGTGCGGCGCGACTACGCCGACCCCGCGCTGCGCGTGGACCTGGTGGCGCACAGCATGGGCGGGCTGGTCGCGCGCTACTACCTGCGCTTCGGCACCCGCGACGTGCTCGACGGCGGCCCGCAGCAGGTCACGATGGACGGCAGCTCGCGGGTGCGCAAGCTGATCCTGCTCGGCACGCCCAACCTCGGCTCGGTGAGTTCGCTGCATGCCTTTCTCAGCGGCGAGCCGGTCGGCCTGCGCCGCATCGCGCCGGCCACGCTGGCGACGATGCCGAGCGCCTATCAACTGTTCCCGCATCCGCTGGCGAGCTGGCTGGTCGATGTCGACGGCAAGCCGCGCGACGACGATCTCTTCGATGTCCAGACCTGGCGCCGCCACCAGTGGTCGATCTTCGATCCGGCCGCAGCCGCCTCGGCACCGCTGTCGAAGCACTTCACGCAGCAGCTCGAACGCGGACGCCGCTTTGCCTGGATGCTGTCGGTGGCCGAGCCGGTGTCACCGATCCGCTACGTGCTGTTCGGCGGCGACTGCAATCTCACGCCGGCACGCCTGCTGCTCGAGCCCGAGGCCGGTCGCGACCGGGTGCGCCTGGCGCCCGCCGACATCCGCGCGCCGCGCCCCGGCGTGCACTACGAGGAGCTGATGCTCGAGCCGGGCGACGGCCGCGTCACCAAGCCCTCGCTGCTGGCGCGCGAGACGCTCGACCCGAGCGCGCCGCAGCACGAGGACAGCTTCCTACCGGTGGCCTACCCCTTCTTCCTGTGCGAGCACCACAGCCAGCTCACCGGCAACATCAACTTCCAGGACAACCTGCTCAACGTGCTGCTGACGCGGCAACTCCCGTGGGAGAACGAGCGCAGCGACGCGCGGCCCTGAAGGCTCAGACGCCCTGGATCGCCACCAGCCGCGCGGTGGACACGCGCTGGCGCAGCGCGATCAGCGGCGCGTACTCGGGCGAGTGATAGAAGGCCTTGAGGCTGGCCATGTCGGCGAACTCGAGGATCACCTGCCGCTGCGGCGCGCGCTCGCCCTCGAGCAGCTCGGCGGCACCGCCGCGCACGATGAAGCGCCCGCCGTAGGCGCTCAGCACGGCGGCCACCTGGCGCCGGTATTCCTCGTAAGCGCTCGGGTCGTGGACCTCGACTTCGGCATGGATGTAGGCGGCCATCGGTGCAACTCCTGCGGCGTGGTTGGTTGGTTGGTTGGGTGGGTGGAGGGAGGGACGGACGAGCGAGCAAGCGGCTTCGCTCAGGCGCGCAACTCGACCTCACCCTCGATCTCGACCGGAATGTCGAAGGGCAACTCTGCCATGCCAACCGCGCTGCGGGTATGGGCGCCGACCTCGGCGCCGAAGAGTTCGAGGATCAGGTCCGAGGCGCCGTTGATCACGCTCGGCTGACGGTTGAAGCCGGGCGCCGAATTGACCATAGCGAACAGCCGGGTCCAGCCCTTGATGCGATCGAGGTCGCCGAGTTCGCGCTGCAGGCTGCCGAGGATCGACAGCGCGGTGAGCCGCGCGGCCGCGACCCCCTGCTCGATCGTCAGCTCGCGCCCGAGCTTGCCCAGCGGCAACGCCAGCGAGCCATCGACGTTCTGCGGCCCGTGACCCGAGATCAGCGCGCGTGTGCCGACGACGCGGACGAACTGGAACGGAAACACCATGCCGCCGGGCGCTTGAAGTTGCGGGGGCAGGGCGAGGCCGAGGGCGTGCAGGCGGGATTGGACAACAGACATGAGGTATCTCGTTGCAGCCACCGCCCGCGAAGTGTCTGGCTATCGCAGCGACGACCCGTTGGGGTTGCAAGCCTCTTCGTCTTTCCTGGTCGGGTAGTACTGCTTCTTCGAATCGAGTTCGTAGAACAAGAGGCCGTGGATACCCATGGCCTCGGCTTTGACTACTCGCCTGGTCCAGACATTCTTGAGTGCAGCGTCGAGCAATACCTTGTTGCCTTCGGCATAGACCTCGTCAATGAAGGCTATGTCGCAACCGGCTCGGAAGATCAGACCGAACTCTGAATCGGTCGCTGCAAATATGTCGTAGGCGCAGTTGTCCGCGCCGTCGATCACTTGGATGTTCTTCATGCGCGTGTCGGGGGCCACCGATCAGCATCGCCGTCGATGAACGTGCAACTGACGACCTGGGAAATCAATGTCAGGGCGCCGACGCCGCGCTCGCCGCCCGCGCGGCCGATGCCGCCTCGGCCGACGGCCCGCCCGGCTGGCCGGGCACCGACACGCCGGGTGCCAGCGGGATCTCGTCCTGCACCCGCACGCCGGTCACGATGTGGCGGGTCTCGCCGAAGCAGGTGGTCGGCAGGCCGACCTTCTGCTCGTAGTGCAGCGAGACGCGCTTGCCCATGACCTTGTTGATCTCGTCGGCGGTAGCGTCGTCCCAGACCGTGAAACTGAACTTCTCGGCCGTGCTGCCCGGCAGCGAGACGAGCGCGAGCTCGCCCTCCCAGGTCTTGCAGATCCAGCCCTTCTTCGAGAACTTCTGGACCCAGCCGGCACGTTCGCCGCTGGCGTAGCTCCAGTTCAGCACGACCCAGAAGTAGCCTGCCGCCAGCAGCGCCAGGACCAGCAGCCAGAGCCACCAGCGAAAGCCGCTGCGGCCGGAGTTCTTGGGCGGGGCGGGCGGTGTTGCGGCGGTGGCGTTCATCGTCGGTGGGCGCGAGGCGCTACGTTGGATCGGGCGGGCGCGATGATCGCACGGGGCCTCGCCCGGGTCAGGCCCGCATCCACTGCACCGGTTCGCGGCCCGCGGCCCAGGTCGCGAATCGCGCGGCGTAGGCCTCCTCGATGCGGTTGCGCTTGATCTTGAAGGTCGGCGTCAGGAAGCCGGCCTCGATCGACCACGGCTCGTCGCTGACGACGATGCAGGCCAGTTGCTCGTGCGGGTCGAGCCCGGCGTTGAGCTGCTGCAGATGAGCGGCGAGCGAGGCCGACAGGGCCTCGCGCCCGCCCGGCGCCTTGGTCTCGCGGGCCGCGGCCTCGCCCAGCATCACCAGGCCGATCGCCTGCTCCAGGTTGGCGCCGACCACGCAGCAGGCCTCGACGGCCGGGTGGCGACCGAGCTTGTCCTCGATCGGCGCCGGCGCGATGTACTTGCCCTTGCTGCTCTTGAAGTTGTCCTTGACGCGGCCAATGATGCGCAGGTTGCCGTCGGCCTCGAACAGGCCCTTGTCGCCGGTGTGCAAATAACCGTCGGCGGTGAAGGCCTCGCGCGTCAGCTCGGGCGCCTTGTAGTAGCCGAGCATCAGGCCGGCGCTCTTCATCTGGATCTCGCCGCTGTCGGGGTCGATGCGGCAGTCGACGCCCGCGTAGCTGCGGCCCACGGTGCCGGGGCGGAACTCGTGCTCCAGCGTGGCCTGCGAGACGCCGCCGTTCTCGGTCATGCCGTAGGCCTCGGTGATGCGCAGCCCGAGCGCGGCCCACCAGCGCAGCAGCTCGGCCGGCATCGGCGCGGCGCCGCCGGCGGCCATGCGCGTCTGGTCGAGACCGAGGCCGGCCAGCACCTTGCGCCGGACCAGTCCGCCCAGAATCGGCAGCTTGAGCAGCAACGAGAGCTTGCGCTGCGGCACCTTGGCCAGCACGCCCTGCTGGAACTTGGTCCACAGGCGGGGAACCGAGAAGAACACCGTGGGTCGCGCGCGTTGCAGGTCGGCCTGGAAGGTGTCGAGCGACTCGGCAAAGAACAGGTGCGCGCCGGAGGCGAGCGAGCCCATCTCGACCAGCGCGCGCTCGGCGATGTGGGCCAGCGGCAGGTACGACAGGATCCGGTCCTCGCTCGTCAGCTGCGCCCGCTGCATGCCCATCTGAACCGCCGCGGTGATCGTGCCGAAGCTGTGCATCACGCCCTTGCTCTGGCCGGTGGTGCCGGAGGTGTAGATGATGGTCGCCAGTTCGTCGGCCGCGCGCAGCGGCTCGCCCGCCAGCGGCGCGGTGCGCGCGACGATGTCGTCCCACTGCGCCAGCTCGCGGGCCGGTGCCAGCGGCAGCGCGATCGTCGCGAGCCCCGCGACGGCCGGCTGCAGGCCGGCCCAGTCGTCGAGCTTGCCGACGAAGCAGGCCACCGCCTCGGCATGCTCGAGGATCTGGCGCGCGTTGGCCGCGGTCTGCATCGGGTACAGCGGCACCGACACGTGCCCCGCCATCCA
Source organism: Rivibacter subsaxonicus (assembly GCF_004217215.1). Classification (GTDB taxonomy): domain Bacteria; phylum Pseudomonadota; class Gammaproteobacteria; order Burkholderiales; family Burkholderiaceae_C; genus Rivibacter; species Rivibacter subsaxonicus. Next base: position 86,117 of record NZ_SHKP01000010.1, on the reverse strand, counting down.
GATCGCGAGGTCGGCCAGGATCCAGTGCGCGCTGTTCTTGCCGAGGATCGCGATGCGCGAGCCAGCCGGCCAGCCCTGCGCCTGCAGGTGGGCCGCCACGCGGCGCACCTCGTCGGCACCCTCGCGCCAGTTGATCTCGCGCAGCCGGCCGCCGCCGATCGGCTGCGTCAGCCAGATGGCATCGGCGCGCTCGCGCTCCCAGTGATAGAGGCGCTGCAACGGCAGGGCGGCGGGATCCACGGAACTCATCGTCATTGACTCCCCTGTGCTTGACTTCGGATGCGGCCTGCGTAGAGTGAAGTGCTTATAGGTCAACTGACCGGTTCGGCCGATCCGGTCTATCCCCTGACCGCCGCCCACGAGGATGCGCCCCATGAACGACGCCCTGATCTTCGAAGCCCTGCGCACCCCGCGCGCCAAGGGAAAGCCCGATGGCAGCCTGCACGAGGTCAAGCCGGTCAACCTGGTGGCCGGCCTGCTGAACGAGCTGCAACGCCGCACCTCGCTCGACACCGCGCAGGTCGAGGATGTGGTGCTCGGCTGCGTCACGCCGATCGGCGACCAGGGCTCGTGCATCGCGAAAACCGCGGCGCTGGCGGCCGGCTGGGACTGGAACGCCAGCGGCGTGCAGCTCAACCGCTTCTGCGCCTCGGGGCTGGAGGCGGTGAACCTGGCGGCGCAGAAGGTGCGCTCGGGCTGGGAAGACCTGGTCGTGGCCGGTGGCGTCGAGAGCATGTCGCGGGTGCCGATGGGCAGCGACGGCGGGCCGTGGGCGCTCGACCCGCAGACCAACCTCGCGACCGACTTCGTGCCGCAGGGCATCGGCGCGGATCTCATCGCCACGCTCGACGGCTACTCGCGCGAGGATGTCGATGCCTTCGCCCTGGCTTCCCAGCAGCGCGCAGCGGCGGCGCGTGAGGCCGGCCGCTTCGACCGCTCGGTGGTGCCGGTGAAGGACGCCAACGGCGTGACGATCCTGGCCCGCGACGAGTTCATCAAGCCGGGCAGCACGCTGGCCGGGCTCGGTGCGCTGAAGTCCTCCTTCGAGGCGGTGGGCCAGATGGGCTTCGACGCCACCGCGATCCGGCGCTATCCGCAGGTCGAGCGCATCAGCCATGTGCACACCGCCGGCAACGCCAGCGGCATCGTCGACGGCGCCGCCGCGGTGCTGATCGGCAGCGCCGCCAAGGGTCGCGAGCTCGGGCTGCAGGCGCGCGGGCGCATCGTCGCCGCGGCACTTGCCGGCAGCGACCCGACCATCATGCTGACCGGCCCGGTGCCGGCCACGCGCAAGGCGCTGGCCAAGGCCGGGCTGAGCATCGACGACATCGACCTGTTCGAGGTCAACGAGGCCTTTGCCGCGGTGCCGATGCGCTTCATGAAGGAGCTCGGCGTCTCGCACGAAAAGGTCAACGTCAACGGCGGCTCGATCGCGCTCGGCCACCCGCTCGGCGCCACCGGCGCGATGCTGCTCGGCACGCTGCTCGACGAGCTCGAGCGACGCCAATTGCGCTACGGCCTGATCACGCTGTGCGTGGGCGGCGGCATGGGCATCGCCACGATCGTAGAGCGTCTCTGATTCGAGGACCGGACCATCATGAACAGCATCCGCTACGAGCAAGACGCACAGGGCATCGTCACCCTCACCTTCGACGCACCCGGTGCGCCGGTCAACACGATGACGCCGCAATGGCAGGCCGACCTCACGTCCTGCGTCGAGCGGCTGTACGCCGAGAAGGACGGCGTGCGCGGCGTGATCCTGGCCTCGGCCAAGGACACCTTCTTTGCCGGCGCCGACCTCAAGGCCGTGCTCGAACTGAAGCCCGACGCCGGCGCCGCGGTCTTTGCCGACATCGAGATCACCAAGAAGCAGTTCCGCCGGCTCGAGCAACTCGGCCGGCCGGTGGTGGCGATGCTCGCCGGCACCGCGCTCGGCGGCGGCTGGGAGCTGGCGCTGGCGGCGCACCAGCGCATCGCGGTCGACAGCCCGAAGATCCAGTTCGGCCTGCCCGAGGTCACGCTCGGCCTGCTGCCCGGCGCCAGCGGCGTGACCAAGACGGTGCGCCTGCTCGGGCTGCTGGAGTCGATGCCCTATCTGGTCGAGGGCAAGACGCTGCGGCCGGCCGAGGCGCACAAGCTGGGCCTGGTCGGCGAGCTGGTGGCGAGCGCCGACCAGTTGCGCGCCGCCGCGATCAAGTGGATCGAGGCCAACCCGAACGCCGTGCAGCCCTGGGACGTGAAGGGCCACAAGATCCCGGGCGGCACGCCGAGCAGCCCGAAGGTTGCTCAGGCCCTGGCGATCGGCCCCTCGATGCTGCGCCAGAAGACGCGCGGCCTTTACCCGGCACCGGAGGCGATCCTCGCCTGCATGGTCGAAGGTGCGCAGGTCGACTTCGACACCGCGCTGCGCATCGAGTCGCGCTGGCTCGCGACGCTGGTCGCAAGCCCGGTGACGCATGCGCTGATCGGTGTGTTCTTCGACCGCAACCTCGTCAAGTCGGGTGCCTCGCGGCCGAAGGACGTGCCGAAGTGGAAGGCCAGCAAGGTCGGCATCCTCGGCGCCGGCATGATGGGCGCGGGCATCGCGTATTCGAACGCGATGCGCGGCGTGGCCTGCGTGCTGAAGGATGTGTCGATCGAGCGCGCCGAGCAGGGCAAGAGCTACACCAAGAAGCTCAGCGACAAGCGCGTCGCGCGCGGGATCATGGCCGCCGACAAGCAGGCCGCGACGCTGGCGCTGATCACACCGACCGCGGCGGCCTCCGACCTGCGTGGCTGCGACCTGATCATCGAGGCGGTGTTCGAGCAGCGCGCGCTGAAGGCCACCGTCACGCAGGAGGCCGAACCGATGCTGGCGCCCGGTGGCTTCTTCGCGAGCAACACGTCCACGCTGCCGATCACGGGTCTGGCCACCGCCTCGGCGCGGCCCGACAAGTTCATCGGCCTGCACTTCTTCTCGCCGGTCGACAAGATGGAACTGGTCGAGATCATCAAGGGCCGCCAGACCGATGCCGAGACGCTGGCCCGTGCCTACGACTACGTGCTGCAGATCGGCAAGACGCCGATCGTGGTGAACGATTCGCGCGGCTTCTACACCAGCCGCACCTTCGGCACCTTCGTGATGGAGGGCTGCGCGATGCTGGAAGAGGGCATCCCCGCGACGGTGATCGAGAACGCCGCGCTCGCCGCCGGCATGCCGGTCGGGCCGCTGGCCGTGCTCGACGAAACCTCGCTGTCGCTCAGCGTGCACGTGATGGCGCAGACCGCGGCCGACCTTGCCGCCGAAGGCAAGCGCTTCGACAAGCGGCCCGGCGAGGCGCTGGTCGAGATGATGGTCAAGGAGTTCAAGCGCCCCGGCCGCGCCGCCGGCGGCGGTTTCTACGACTACCCGGAGGGCGAGAAGAAGCGGCTGTGGCCGGGCCTGAAGGAGCGCTTCGAGAAGCCCGGCGTGGCCTGGGACATCGCCGAACTGCGCGACCGCATCCTCTATCGCCAGGCGGTCGAGACGCTGCGTTGCCTGGCCGATGGCGTGCTCGAGAGCGGCCACGACGCCAACATCGGCTCGATCTTCGGCATCGGTTTCCCGGCCTGGACTGGTGGTGCCTGGCGCTTCATCGAGGCGCAGGGACTGGACGCTTTCTGCGCGCGGGCGCGTGAGTTGGCAGCCGCCCATGGCGAGCGCTTCACGCCGCCGGTTCTTCCGGCGGGTTGGGCCCCGGGCCAGAAGGTCGGTTGAGCATGGCGGGACCTCTTGCCGGGCTCAAGGTCGTCGAGATCGTCGGCATCGGCCCCGGGCCGTTCTGCGCGATGCTGCTGGCCGACCTCGGCGCCGAGGTGATCCGCATCGACCAGAAGCCCGGTGGCCGGCGCGCCGGGCTCGGCGCGACGCCGCCGCAATTCGACGTGCTGGCGCGTGGCCGGCGCTCGCTCGCGCTCGATCTCAAGCAGCCGGCCGGGCGCGACGCGGCGCTGGCACTGATCGCCCGTGCCGATGCGCTGATCGAGGGCTTCAGGCCCGGCGTGATGGAGCGCCTCGGCCTCGGTCCCGAGCCCTGTCTCGCAGCGAACCCGAGGCTGGTCTACGGCCGCATGACCGGCTGGGGCCAGACCGGCCCGCTCGCCGCGCGCGCCGGCCATGACATCAACTACGTCGCGCTGTCGGGCATGTTGCAGGCGATCGGCCGCGCCGATGCGCCGCCGCCGCCGCCGCTGAACCTGGTCGGCGACTTCGGCGGCGGTGGGCTGCTGTTGGCCTTCGGCATCGTCTGCGCGCTGCTCGAAGCAAAAGCTTCGGGCCGTGGCCAGGTGGTCGACGCGGCGATGAGCGAGGGCTCGGCCCTGCTCGGCACGATGATGTACGGGCTGAAGGCAGCAGGCATCTGGCGCGTGCGGCGCGAGGCCAACCTGCTCGACGGTGCGGCTCACTTCTACGGCTGCTACGAATGCGCGGACGGCAAGTTCTTGAGCGTCGGCGCGATCGAGCCGGGCTTTTATTCGCAGTTGCTCGAGCGGCTTGGCTGCGACGCGCAGGCCACGCAGCAACTGGCCGCAGCGCAGTTGGACGCGCGCCGCTGGCCGGAGCTGAGAGCGCTGGTCGCCGCGCAAGTGCGCACGCGAACACGCGACGAGTGGTGCGTCGTGTTCGACGGCAGTGACGCCTGCGTGGCGCCCGTGCTCGACATGGACGAGGCGCCGCGACACCCGCACAACGCGGCGCGCGCGGCCTTCGTCGAGATCGCCGGCGTCACCCAACCGGCACCGGCGCCGCGCTTCTCGCGCAGCGCCGCGGCCATGCCCAGGCCGGCCTCGGCGGTGGGCGCCGATAGCGCCGAGGTGCTGGCCGATTGGGGCTTCGACGCGGCCGTCATCGAGGCGCTGGCAGCGGCGGGCGCGATCTGATGGCCGGCGCCGCCGTCGTGCCACGCGGCAAGGTTTCGCACACCACCGAGCGTGGCCTGGCGCGGGCCGAGGCGATCCTGGCCGCAGCGCACGCGGTCTTCGTGACCGACGGCTATGGCGGCTTCTCGATGCGCAGCGTGGCCGCGCGCGTGGGCGTGAGCCTGAGCACGATCCAGCACTACTACCCGAGCAAGGAACTGCTGGTCGAGGCGATGCTGCTGGAGTCGGCGGCACGCTACCAGCGCGCGATCGACGCCATCGTCCAGAACATGCCCAAGGCCTCGCGTACGGACCAGTTCATGGCGGCGATGGAGATGTTCCTGGCCGAGATGAAGCGCCCGGCGGTGGCCGACGGGCTGGTCCAGATGTGGGCGGCGGCGCGCGTCGATGCCCACGCCGCGCAGACCGTGGCGCGGATCCAGAAGCGCGAGCGCAAGACGGTCCGGAGCCTGATCGCCGGCATCCGGCCGAACGCCAGCGAGCGCGACTGCGAGGCGCGAGCGGCGCTGATCGTGGCCCAGATCGAGGGCCTCGTGCTGCAGCACGCCGGCCTGCGTGGCCTGCCGGCGGTGCAGGCGGCGGCGATCGACGAGGCGGCCCGCGCCAGCTTTCGCTGGCTGGCCACTCACCGCTGAGGCGCCGCGATGCCTTCGTCGATGCGCGCGGCGACGTAGTCGTAGAAGGGGTTCGAGGTCAACCGGAACAGGCCGTCGAGCGAGATCACGAGCACGCCGCGCTCGCCGCGCGTGGACAGTGCGCCAAGCTGCACGCCGAAGTCGTCGGCCGGGTCGGGCGTCAGTCCGTAGAGGCCGTCGGTCAGCGGGAACGGCAGCGCCAGGTGCGACAGCGAATAGATATCGCTCGGGAACGACAGGCCGAGCGGGCGGACCTGCTCGCCGGCGGCACCGGCGGCCACCGTGCGCTCCTGGACCGCGCTGCTCGTGCCATCGATGTTGGCGACGATGGTGCTGCGCCAGGCACGCGGCGGCGGCGGCATGATGCGCTCGAGCCGGCCGAGCAGGGCATCGGCGCTCGGCCGCAGCACCGGGCCGAACTTGGCGTTGCGGTTGATGTCGAACAGCACCAGTTCGCTGCCGTTGGCCGGCAGGTGCGCGTAGAGCTCGGTGACGATCGCCGGCGTGCTGACGGTGAAGTCGACCACCGACTGGAAGGTGATCACCGGTGCCAGCCGGCCGATCTGCCCGTCACGCGCGAGCCTTTCGATCTGGCGCTGCAGTTCGCGCGTCAGCAGCGAGGACTGGCGCCCCCCGTTGACCGGAAAAGAGTTGTACTTGAAAGGGTTGAACTCCGGGTCGATGCCGAGCCAGGCCGCCTTGGCAAAGCCGGGCAGGATCGCCGGCCAGCCCCAGACGCCGGCAAAGCGGGCGCTGCTGGTGACGCCGATCATCGGCGACAGCAGCACGACCCGGTCGGGCCGCGCCAGGTTGCGGTCCTCGACCGCGTCGAGCGCGTACTTCATGACCAGCGCGCCGCCATTGGAGTAGCCGACCACGTGCAGCGGCGCCGCGGGTCCGGCCAGGCGCCGCGCCTCGCGCACCGCCAGCCGGGTCGCGGCCATCCAGTCTTCCCAGTGGGCGCGCGTCAGCGCGCCAGGCACGGTGCCATGGCCCGGCATGCGCACGCCGATCGCGACATAGCCGTGGTCGCGGTAGCGCCTGGCCAGGTGACGCACGCTGTAGGGCGAGTCGGTGAGCCCGTGCACCAGCACCGCGACGCCGACCGGCTTGGCATCGGGCTGCAGGACGAAGGAGCGGTTCCAGTCGTGCTTGAAGCCGCCCGGATGGATCGGGCTGCCCTCGTAGTAGCGGTTGGGGACCCCGCGCTGCGCGGGATCGGCCTTCTGCGTGACCTCCGCGCGCACCTGCTCGAAGACCGCGTTCTCGGCCGCGAGGTAGCCGGTCCAGTCGCTGCGGTCCATCTCGGCGACCGAGGGCTCGGTCGGCACGAAGGTGTGCCAGCGCTGCAGCGGCGGGCCTTGCCACGACTCGAGGAAGCGCAGCACGAGCACGGTCGCGAGGATCGTCAGCACGATCACCAGCAACCACTTCAGCAACTTGAGAGTCCGGGACGCCATCCGCCGCTTCTCCTTCTGGCCGTGTCGAGGCTTCGACAAGGCTCAGGGCGAGGTTAACCGCGGCGCGGCACGCGGCAAGCACCGCGGGGACGCGCGGGCCAGCGCTTCGGCACCGGCGCCACATGGCAGGCCGCCCTCGGCACCTTGAGGCACCGAGGGCGGCTGGTGGGTAGCCCGACCCGAGTCGGGCGCGGGACTTAGTACTTCACACGTACCCCGAACAGGAACTCGCGGCCGGTGACGTGGTTGACGACCACGTCGTTGCGGGCCCGGCTGACGAACTGGTCGTTGGCCTGGTTGGTCAGGTTGACCCCTTCCAGCACCACCTCCAGGTTGTCGTTGATCTTGTACGAGACCTGGGCATCGACGTTGCGCGTGCTGTTCTTGCCCTCGACGTCGTTGTTGTTCTGGCCCGGCACGCGCGTCAGGTAGCTCTGGCGATAGGCCAGCGAGACACGCGCGCTGAACTTGCCGTCGTCGTAGTAGAGCGTGGCGTTGGCCGAGTGCGGCGACAGGTTCAGCAGGTCGTCGGTGATGGTCGTGGAGCTGGTCGGCGACACCACGTACTCGATCTGCGACTTGACGTAGGTGTAGTTCAACAGCGTGCCGAAGTTCTTGCCCCACGTGGGCAAGAAGGTGAAGGGCTGCTGGTAGTTGAGCTCGATGCCGTTGAGCTTGCCCCCGGGGGTGTTGATCGGCGTCGTGACCTGGAACTCCTCTTCGCCGGTGAAGTTCGGCGGCAGCAGGCTCATCGGCAGGCCGGTGGCGCTGAACGGCATCGTCGTGCGCAGGGTCTGGATGTAGGTGCCGATGTTCTTGTGGAACAGGCCCAGGCCGAGGAAGCCGGTGCGCGCGAAGTACCACTCGAAGCTGCCGTCCACCGTGGTCGCGCGGAAGGGCTCGAGCAGCGGATTGCCGCTGGTCACCGACAGGTTGCCGGTGGTGCTGATGGTGCCGCCGGGGTTGAGGTTGCCCAGCTGCGGGCGCGCCATCACCTTGGCCGCGCCGAAGCGCACGATCACGTCGGGCATGACGTTGGCGCTGAGGTTGAGCGCCGGCAGCCAGTCGTCGTAGTCGTTCTCGACCGTGACCGCGGTGCCGCCGCCGGTCGCCTGGTAGCCGGTCGCCACCTGGCGCGTCTTGACATAGCGCAGGCCCAGGTTGCCGCGCAGCGGCGTGCCCCAGGGCTTGACTTCGAACTCGCCCATCAGGTAGCCGCCGGTGTCCTTCTCCGTGACGCTGCGGTTGTTGCCGCGCGCGTTGCCGTTGGTGATCGACGACAGCGTGAAGTCACCGGGGCCGCCGGCCGGGCCACTCTTGATGCAGTTGCAGTAGATGTCGTAGGCCTGCGCGATCGCCTGCAGGTTGGGAATGACCCAGCTGGTCGGGGTGCCCGCCGGCAGGTTCTGGCCCTGGCCGAAGCCGGTCACCATCGTCGTCAGGTCGGCCACCGAGGTGCCGGCCGGTGGCGCGAAGATGGTGTCGTTCTGGTTGACGCGGCGGAACTCGTAGGTGTTGAAGGTGAACTTCTTGTTGCTGATGCCGCCCTTGAGCGTGAAGGCCTCGGGGATCGCGTCCCAGGCCAGGTCGACCTGGGCCACGTCGGTGCGGTTGTCGGTGCCCTGCGGACGGATGCGGATCTCGCTCGAGGTCGTGTTCGGAATCGTCGCCGGCTGCGTGCCCGAGGCCACCTGCGGCACGCCGACGATGGTCAGCGGTCCGCCCGGCTGGCTCACGTCGAAGGGGTAGGTGATGGCCGGCAGGCGGTCGCTGCCGCGGAAGTCGATCGCGTAGCCGTTGACGTTGAGCGCATCCAGCGTGGTGGTGGTCTGGATCGGGTTGCGGAACTTGGAGTCGGCGCGGCCGACGCGCGCCGTCAGCTTGACCGACTCGCCGATGTTCTGCTCGAGCATCAGGCTGGGCTGGCGGAAGGTGGTCGAGAGCTCGTCGTAGCGCGACTCGGCGCGGATGTCGACGCCGTTGTAGAGCCCATGTAGCAGCGAGCCGCTGCCGTCGTAGCCGGTGCTCAGCACGCTGGTCTGCGGCTTGCCGCCCTGGCTGGCGCTGCGGCTGAAGGAGATCGCCTGCAGGAAGTCCTCCTGCCGCGTCGCGTCGAGCTTCGCGTACAGCATGTCGAAGGTGAACTTGGTGTCGTCCAGCGGCCTGAACTGGATGGCGCCGGTCAGGCCGAGCCGGTCCTGCTCGTGGGTCAGGCGGCCGTAGCGCGGCAGGCGCGGATGGAAGTTGGCCGGATCGCGCGCCAGGTTGTAGGCGTCGATGTTCTCCGCCGTGCCGGGTACGCGTGGCACGCCCTGGGCCGCCGGGCCGCAGGTGGTGGCGGTGGTGGCGGGGTTGGCCGGTGTGGCGCCGGTCGGGGAGCAGAAGCCGCCCGAGGAGGCGCCGTTGTCCCAGCGCACCGTGCTGAAGCCCTCCTCGTAAATCCGGCGCTTCGAGTAGGCGCCGGAGACCAGCACGCCGACGCGATTGTCGGCAAAGGTGTCGGACAGCAGGAAGGCCATCCGTGGGTCGGTGTTGCCCGACAGGTCGTTGTAGCGGCCCTGCACCGAGGCCAGTGCGGTCAGGCCCTTGAAGTCGAAGGGACGCGAGGTCTGCAGGTCGACGGTCGAGCCGAGCGAGCCTTCGTCGACGTCGGCCGAGCTGCTCTTGCGCACCGTGATCGAGTTGAACAGCTCGGCGGCGAAGACGTTGAAGTCGAAGCCGCGCGAGCGGTTGGCACCGCCCGAGCTGTCGGTGCCGCCGGTGGTCGTCAGCGCCTCGATGCCGTTGATGCGCACCCGCGTGAAGTCCGAGCCGAGACCGCGCACCGTGATGTTGCGACCCTCGCCGGCGTCGCGGTCGATGACGACGCCCGGGATGCGCTGCAGCGACTCGGCCAGGTTGGTGTCGGGGAACTTGGCGACGTCCTGCGCCTTGATCACGTCGACGATGCCGATCTCGTTGCGCTTGACGTTGAGCGCGCTCTCGAGCGAGGCGCGGATGCCGGTGACCTCGACCGTGTCGAGCGCCTTCGGGGCGGCGGCCGGGGCGGCCGGGGCAGTGGGCGCGGGCGCGGGCTCGGCCTGCTGCGCCTGGGCGCTGCCAAGCGCCAGCATGGACAGCGTGGCCGAACTCAGCAGGCTGGCCGCGAGCTTGGGCAGTACGGGGGGTTTCTTCTTGCCGTGGCGGGTGCGCATCGTCTTGTCTCCTGATGGTTCTTGCCGCGCCGGCGGGCCGCTGCGGGCGCCTTGGCGCCCGGCACGGGTGCCGGCGTCCGGGTACATCGCCCGGAAGTTCTCACTGGTCGTGGACGGCGCGCGCAGGGCGCCAGGGGAAGGGGCGGCCGACGCTGCAGTGCGAGCGGCCGCGCTGGCGAACGGGGGCTACAGGTAGTCCTCCCGCCGCGGCGAAAACTGGTCCAGCAGCGTGCTGCCGGCCTCGAGGGCGACCACGCCGTGCATGTGCAGGCGTGGCGCGATGAAGGCATCTCCGGCGCGCAGCACGCGTCGGACGCCGGCGACCTCGGCCTCGAAGGAACCACAGATCACGAACGCGATCTGGTCATGGGCGTCGTGGGCATGCGGGGTGCCGACGGCGCCGAGGTCGAACTGCACCAGCACGCTCATCAGCTCCGGCGTGTGGCCGACGATCTTGCGGCGAATGCCGTCGCCGAGTTCGGTCCAGGGCGTGTTTGCGTTGTCGAAGTACGGGTTCATGGGTCGCTCCGCGGTGCACGCCGGGCTTTCGGTCCGGCGGCGACACGCAGCCCTCGGGGGCCGCATGGCAGGCAACTATAGCGACGCCGACATTAAATGAAACATCGGTTCACTAAATAGAAACCATGATTCCGGGAAAATCCCGAGGCGTGCTAGTCTCGCTGCCAACGTGAACGCCCGGGCTGCCGGGCAGCAGCCAAGCCAGCCGAGACCCACCATGCAGATCCGCCAACCCGTCCACAGCGAGCACGCTCGCACGCTCGATACCGAAGGCCTGCGCCGCCACTTCCTCGTGGAGGAGCTGTTCCGCCCCGACGAGATCACGCTGACCTACAGCCAGATCGACCGCATCATCGTCGGCGGCGTCATGCCGGTGGCCGCCCCGGTGAGCTTCGCGCCTGAACTGGGCCGCCACACCGGCACCGACTTCTTCCTCGAGCGGCGCGAGCTCGGCCTGATCAACATCGGCGGCGCGGCCCGGGTCCAGGTCGACGAACAGCAGTTCGATGTCGGCCAGCACGAGGCGCTCTACATCGGCAAGGGCGCCCGGCGCGTCGAGTTCCGCAGCGTCGACGCCGCGCGACCGGCCAAGCTGTACTTCAACTGCGCGCCGGCCCACACCGCCTATCCGCACCGCAAGGTGACGCTGGCCGAGGCCTCGCCCGAGACGCTGGGCGCGCCCGAGACCAGCAACCGCCGCACGATCTACAAGTTCCTGGTGCCCGACGTGCTGCCGACCTGCCAGCTGCTGATGGGCATGACCCGGCTCGAGCCGGGCAGCCTCTGGAACACCATGCCCTGCCACACGCACGACCGGCGCATGGAGGTCTATTTCTACTTCGACATGAACGAGAACGCCGCGGTGTTCCACATGCTCGGCGAGCCGACCCAGACCCGGCACCTGGTGGTGCGCAACGAGCAGGCGGTGATCAGCCCCAGCTGGTCGATCCACTCCGGTGTCGGCACCCAGGCCTACACCTTCATCTGGGGCATGGTGGGCGAGAACCAGGTCTTCAAGGACATGGACCACGTGCCGATGTCGGCGCTGCGCTGAACGGCCCACCCACAAGGCAACACATGATCCTCGAGAACTTCCAACTGGTCGGCAAGGTCGCGATCGTCACCGGCTGCGACACCGGCCTCGGCCAGGGCATGGCCTGCGCGCTGGCGCAGGCCGGGGCCGACATCGTCGGCGTCAACGTCAGCGACCCCAAGGGCACCCGTACCCGCGTCGAGGCGCTCGGGCGCCGCTTCCTCGACCTGCGCGCCAATCTCGCCGACATCAGCTGCATCGACGGGCTGATCGCCGAGGCCAAGGCCTTCGGCGGCCGGGTCGACATCCTCGTCAACAACGCCGGGATCATCCGCCGCGAGGACGCCATCAAGTTCAGCGAGAAGGACTGGGACGACGTCATCGACCTGAACCTGAAGACCGTGTTCTTCTTCTCGCAAGCCGTGGCGCGCCAGTACCTGGCCCAGGGCAGCGGTGGCAAGATCATCAACGTGGCGTCGATGCTGTCGTTCCAGGGCGGGGTGCGGGTGCCTTCCTACACGGCCTCCAAGAGCGGCGTGGTCGGCATCACCCGCCTGATGGCCAACGAGTGGGCGGCGCACGGCATCAACGTCAACGCGATCGCGCCCGGCTACATGGCGACCAACAACACCGCCGCGCTGCGCGCCGACGAGAGCCGCAACGCCGCGATCCTCGACCGCATCCCAGCCGGCCGCTGGGGAGAGCCCGAGGACCTCGCCGGACCGGTGGTGTTCCTGGCCAGCAAGGCCTCGGACTACGTCAACGGCTACACCGTGGCCGTCGACGGCGGCTGGCTGGCGCGCTGAAGCAGACCCGATGTCGGGCCGTCGTCCTGCCGCCTCCACCCCGCAGCGGCCGCGCCGCCGCACCGATGGAGACGCGGTGAATGTATGAGAACAAGCGCCTGGGCTTCATGTTCGCCCTGCCCTTCGTGCTGGGCGTGCTGGCCTTCAAGCTGTTTCCCTTCGTGATGAGCCTGGCGCTCAGCTTCACGCAATACGACCTGATCGACCCGCCCGAGTACGTTGGCCTCGACAACTACCGCGAACTGCTGACGCAGGATCCGCTGTTCCGCAAGTCGCTCGGCGTGACCATGCTGTTCGCGGCACTGGCGGTGCCGTTGCGGGTGGGCTTTGCGCTGTTCATCGCCAACCTGCTCAACCACAAGCTGCGCGGCCTCAACTTCTTTCGCGCCGCCTTCTACATCCCCTCGATCCTCGGCGGCTCGATCGCGGTGGCGGTGCTGTGGCGCTTCATCTTCGCCAAGCACGGGCTGGTCAACCTGCTGCTGGCGCAAGTCGGCCTGGAGCCGATCGCCTGGCTGGCCGACGAGCACTACTCGATGTGGACCATCGTGTTCCTGTTCACCTGGCAGTTCGGCTCGGCGATGGTGATCTTCCTGGCGGCGCTGCAGAACGTGCCGCACTCGCTCTACGAGGCCGCCCAGTGCGACGGCGCCTCGAAGGCCCAGCAGTTCTGGCACATCACGGTGCCGCTGATCACGCCGGTCATCTTCTTCAACCTGATCATGCAGACGGTGCATGCGCTGCAGGAGTTCAACGGCCCCTACGCGATCACCGAGGGTGGCCCGCTGCACTCGACCTACGTGCTGGCGCTCTACATCTACGACCAGAGCTTCCGCTACTTCAACCTCGGCTATGGCGCGGCGCTGTCCTGGGTGATGTTCGCGCTGGCCGCCGCGCTGGCCGCGATCTCCTTCTGGAGCTCCAGGTACTGGGTGTTCTACGCCGGCGAGAAAGAGTCGCCGCGGTGAGCAATACCAGCGTCAAGCTCCCGCCGCCGGCGATGCACGAGCCCCACCACGCGTCCGATGCGGCGCTGCTTCGCAGACCGGGCGCGCCATGGCTGCGCCATCTGCTGCTGGCGGTCGTCGCGGTGCTGATGCTGTACCCGTTGCTGTGGCTGATCGGCGCCTCGTTCAAGAGCAACACCGAGATCTTCGGCTCGGCCGGCTTCTGGCCGAGCCGCTTCGATTTCGGCGCCTACGCCAAGGGCTGGAAGACCAGCACCGAGTACACCTTCGCGACCTACTTCCTGAACTCCTTCCTGATCACGATCCCGCGCATCATCGTCACGGTGATCTCCTGCGTGCTGGTGGCCTACGCCTTCGCGCGCTTCGAGTTCTGGGGCAAGAAGCTGCTGTTCGCGGTGATGGTCGGCAGCATGATGCTGCCGCTGATCGTGCTGCGGCTGCCGCAGTACCTGATGTTCCGCGAGCTCGGCTGGCTCGACACCTACCTGCCGCTGATCCTGCCCTCGGCCTTCGCCACCGACGCCTTCTTCATCTTCATGCTCGTGCAGTTTCTGCGCGGCATCCCGCGCGACATGGAGGAGGCCGCGCAGATCGACGGCTGCAACGCGCTGCAGCTGCTCTGGCACATCGTCGTGCCGCTGCTCAAGCCGGCCATCATCTCGGTGATCGTCTTCCAGTTCATCTGGACCATGAACGACTTCATGGCGCCGCTGATCTACCTCGCCTCGGTCGAGAAGTACCCGGTCTCGCTGGCGCTGAAGATGAGCATCGGCGCGACCGAGGAGGTCGAGTGGGCCAACGTGATCGCGATCTCGGTCGTCGCGCTGCTGCCCTCGGTGGCGGTGTTCTTCATGGCGCAGAAATACTTCATCGATGGCGCCGCCGGCAGCGGCACCAAGGGATAGCGGAGACAACAACAGTGGCCCGTCTGAGTCTGGACAAGGTGGAAAAGGTCTATCCGAACGGCTTCAAGGCCGTGCACGCGGTGGATCTCGAGGTGCGCGATGGCGAGTTCATGGTCTTCGTCGGGCCCTCGGGCTGCGCCAAGTCGACCCTGCTGCGCATGATCGCCGGGCTCGAGTCGATCAGCGGCGGCGAGCTGCGCATCGGCGAGCGCGTCGTCAACGAACTGGCACCCAAGCAGCGCGGCATCGCGATGGTGTTCCAGAACTACGCGCTCTATCCGCACATGAAGGTCTTCGACAACCTGGCCTTCGGCCTGCGGCTGGCCGGCGTCGCCAAGGCCGAGGTCGCGTCGCGCGTGCAGCATGCGGCGAAGCTGCTCGAGATGGAGCACCTGCTCGACCGCTACCCCAAGCAGCTCTCCGGCGGCCAGGCCCAGCGCGTGGCGGTGGGCCGGGCGATCGTCAAGAAGCCCGACGTGTTCCTGTTCGACGAGCCGCTGTCCAACCTCGACGCCAAGCTGCGCGCGGCGATGCGGGTGCGCCTGACCGAGCTGCACCGCACGCTGCGCGAGTCGGGCCAGCCGGCCACCACCATCTACGTCACGCACGACCAGGTGGAGGCCATGACGATGGGCGAGCGCATCTGCGTGCTCAAGGAAGGCGTGATCCAGCAGCTCGACACGCCGATCGCGCTCTACGAACGCCCGGCCAACGCCTTCGTCGCCAGCTTCATCGGCTCGCCGGAGATGAACATCCTCGACGCGCAGGTGCGGCCCGGCGGCGACATGGCGGTGGTCGCGGTCGCCGGCGCGCTGCTGCCGTTGCCAGCGACCAAGTCGACGCGCCTGCACGGCTACACAGGTCCGGTCAGCTTCGGGCTGCGGCCCGAGCACATCGGCGCGGTGCCGCGCGCCCAGGGCGACAGCATCGAGGTCGAGGGCACCGTGCGCTTCATGGAGCACATGGGCAGCGAGGTCTTCGTGCACTTCGATCTTGGCGAGTTGCAGCTGAGCGCGCGCGTGCCCTCGGACCAACTCGGCAGCCTGCAACACAAGACGCGCGGCGCGCGCCACGGCTTCCACTTCCAGATGGGTTGCTGCCACCTCTTCGATGCCGCCAGCGGCGTCAACCTGCTACTGCGGGACTGAGATGGGCGGACTCGTTCGACGCCGGCTGGTGGCCGGCGGCATCGCGATGCTCGGCGCGCCGGCACTGCTGCGGGCCCAGCCTCAAAGCGTGCTGCGCTTTGCCTGGTGGGGTGGTGCCGCGCGCCACGAGGCCACGCTGAAGGCGATCGCGCTGTTCGAGGCGCAGAACCCGGGCCTGCGCGTCAAGGCCGAGTACATGGGTTTCGCCGGCTACCTGGAGCGGCTGACGACGCAGATCGCCGGTCGCTCCGAGCCCGATCTCATGCAGATCAACTGGGCCTGGCTCGCGATGTTCTCCAAGCGCGGCAACGGCTTCGTCGATCTGTACCAGCACCGCAAGGACCTGGCGCTGCAGGAGTTCGATGCCGACGACCTGGCCTTCGGCGAGATCGGCGGCAAGCTCAATGCGTTGCCGGTCTCGTTCAGCGCGCGGGTGATGCTGTGGAACCAGGCCGCCTTCGAGCGCGCGCGCGTCTCGCTGCCCAGGGACTGGGACGAGCTCTTCGCCGCCGGCCGCAGCTTCCGCCGCAACGTCGGCGAGCACGCCTTCCCGCTCGACGGCGAGCTCTACGACATGATGCTGCTGGCCCACGCCTACGTGGAGCAGAAGCACGGCGCACCCTATGTCGACCCGCTGCAGCCCCGCGTGGCGATGAGCCCGGCGGCGGCGCTCGACTGGGTGCAGACCTACCAGCGCCTGGTCGGCGAGCACGTGGCCACGCCGCTGCCGCTGCGCGCGAGCCTCGGTGGCGCCGAGAAGCCGACCGAGCAGCAACCCGACTGGGTGGTCGGCAACTGGGCCGGCAACTACACCTGGGACTCGGTGATCCCGCTGCGCGCCGCCACGCTCGATCGCAACCAGCAACTGGTGCTGGGCGAGTTTCCGACCCGCCCCGGTGCGATGAGCAGCGGCATGTTCGGGCGACCGACGGTGATGTTCGCGGTCGGGCGCAACAGCAGGCAGCCGCAGCTCGCGGCGCGGCTGGCCAACTTCCTGGCGACCGATCCTGACGCCGCGCGCATCCTCGGCCGCACACGCGGCGTGCCGTCGGCGAAGAGCCAGTTCCAGGTGCTGCTCGCTGCCAACAAGCTGCCCGCGCTCGAACTGGCGGCGCACGAGCAGATCCTGCAACAACGCCGCAGCGGGCGCCTGCCGCGCCCTTCACCGCTGTTCGAGCACGCGCGCATGCACCGCTTCATGCGCGACGTCTTCGAGACCGTGGCCTACGGCAAGAGCGGCAGCGAGGCTGCCGCTGCCCGCCTCGTGGCCGAAGGCAATGCCCTGCTGCAACGAATCAAGTGAGGCCCATGAGCAAAGCGACCCAGCGCCAACTGCAATTCGTCAGCCGCGACGATCCCGACACCGGCGCGCGCGTGACGCGGCTGACGCCGACCGACGTCACCTGCCACCGCAACTACTTCTATCAGAAGTGCTTCAGCAACGACGGCCAGCGCCTGCTCTTCGGCGCCGAGCTCGGCCCGCATGGCAGTCCGCACTGGAACTACCACCTGCTCGACCTGCAGAGCCAGGTCGCGACCCAGCTCACCGACCAGCAGGGTGAGAACACCTTCGGCGGTTTCCTCAGCCCCGATGACGCGCAGCTCTACTTCGTGCGCGCCGAGCGCCAGCTGGTGCGGCTGAACCTGGCCGACCTGAGCGAGGAGGTGGTCTACACGGTGCCGGCGGGCTGGGTCGGCTACGGCACCTGGGTCTCGAACAGCGCCTGCACCCGCATGGTCGGCATCGAGATCGCGGCCGAGGACTGGTTCCCGCTCAGCGACTGGAAGAAGTTCCACGAGATGTTCCATCGCAAGCCGCGCTGCCGGCTGATCCGCATCGACCTCGCCAGCGGCGAGCGCGAGACGATCCTCGATCAGCGCGGCTGGCTCGGCCATCCGCAGTACCGGCCCTTCGACGACCGCACCGTGGCCTTCTGCCACGAGGGGCCGCACGACCTGGTCGACGCCCGCATGTGGTTCATCGACGAGGACGGCAGCAACCTGCGCTGCGGCCGCGAGCAGGCATCGGGCGAGAGCTGCACCCACGAGTTCTGGGTGCCCGACGGCTCGGCGATGATCTACGTGTCCTATCTGAAGGGCGAGCGCGAGCGCTGGATCTGCTCGCTCGATCCGGTCACGCTGCGCAGCCGGCGCCTAGCCCACATGCCGCCCTGCTCGCACCTGATGAGCAACTTTGATGGCACGCTGCTGGTCGGCGATGGCTGCGACTCGCCGGCCGATGTGGCCGACACCGCCAGCCACCAGATCGCGACCGACCCCTACCTGCACCTGTTCGACCTGCGCGCCGGCAGCGAGCGCGTCGTCGCGCGCCACGACAGCTCGTGGCGCGTCTACAAGGGCAACCGGCAGGTCACGCACCCGCACCCCTCGTTCACGCCCGACAACAAGCGGGTGCTGTTCACCTCCGACGTCGACGGCGAGCCGGCGCTCTACCTGGCCGACCTGGCGACGGCATGAGCCCCGCCCGGCCGTCCGAAGGGGCGAGTTCCCGCCTGGCGGGACCGGCCGCAGGCCGCAGGCCGCAGGGTGCGCCAATGAACGTACGCGGGCGTCGCTGCATCGCGGCAGGCGCGCTGCTGCTCGCCTGCACGGCCGTGCTGCACGCCCAGCCGCGGCCGCAACTCGAGGACGCCGACGCCGCTCGCCACACGATCGAGCAGTACCTCGGCGCCGGGCCTGCGCCCTGGGTGCCCGAGCCGATGGGTGACCCCGGCCAGTGGAAGCCGCAGTTCGTCGTGGCGACCGACGGCAGCGGCACCCACCGCAGCGTGCAGGCCGCGCTCGACGCGCTGCCGGCGCGCGTCAGCGGCGCCCCACGCCACTACATCCGCATCGAGCCTGGCACCTACCGCGAGCAGCTCTGCGTGCGCGACAAGGTGCCGTTCACGCTCTACGGCGGCGGCTCCGAGCCGGCACAGGTGCGCATCGTCGCCGGCCACTACAACGCCGAACCCAGGCCGCGTCGCGGCGTAGCCGGCTCCTGCGTCGCGGATCCGCACGCAGACACCTTCGGCACCGCCGGCAGCGCCAGCGTGACGATCGTCGGCGATGCGGTGCAGGTCGCCAACCTCAGCATCGTCAACGATGCGATGGACCGGGTGCGCGCCGGCCAGGGCTACCCCGCCGGCGCCGGCGAGAGCGGCGGCGCGCAGGCGGTGGCGCTGCTGACCCGCGGCGACCGGCTGCAACTCGAGAACCTGCGGCTGCTCGGCCACCAGGACACCTTCTACGCGGCACGCGAGCGCGCCGATGCGCCGGCGCGCGTGCTGGTGCGCCACAGCCTGATCGCCGGCGACGTGGACTTCGTGTTCGGCGACGCGACGCTGGTGATCGACGACTCGCTGCTGCTGAGCCGCGCCGGCCGGCGCGCCGCGGGCCAGGGCGGCCATGTGCTGGCGCCCAGCACGCCGGCGGCGCAGTCGCATGGCTTCCTCGTGCAGCGCAGCCGGCTGCTCGCCGAGCCGGGGGTCGCTGTCGGCTCGGTCAGTCTTGGCCGGGCCTGGGATCACGGCGTGGCCGCCGGCGCCTGGCAGCCGGCGCTCTCACCCAACGGCCAGGCGCTGGTGCGCGACAGCCTGCTCGGCGAGCACCTCCGCAGCTGGGCTGCGTCCACCTCGCGCCGACCCTTTGCGAGCACCGGCGCGCAGGCCAACCGCATGGCCGAGTACCGCAATGCCCTGCTGCCCCCGGCGGCACGCCAGACCTTGCCCGAGGGCGATGGCTGGGGCTCGGTCGCCGGTGGCACGAGCGGTGGCGCGGACGCCAGCGCCGAGCAGGTGCTGGTAGTGCGCGACCCACGCGAACTGCGGGCGGCGATGGCGCTCGGCGATCGGCCCAAGATCGTCCTCGTGCAGGGCCGCATCGCGCTCGGTCGCGACGAGCAGGGGCGCGCCGTCGGCTACGAGGCACTGCGTGATCCGGAGTTCGACTTCGAGGCCTTTGTCCGCACCTACGACCCGGCGAGCTGGGGGCGGCGCGCGCCGCAGGGACCGCAGGAGGAGGCGCGCCGGCGCTCGGCGCGCCGGCAGGCGGCGCAGGTGGTGCTGCGCGTGCCGTCGAACACCACGCTGCTCGGCTTCGGGCCGGGGGCCGGCATCGACGGCGGCATGCTGCTGCTGGAGCGGGTGCAGAACGTCATCGTGCGCAACCTGCTGATCAGCGACCCGCACGACCTGTTCCCGGCCTGGGATCCGCTCGACAACGGCCACGGCGAGTGGAACTCCGACTACGACGCCGTCTCGCTGCGCGGCGCGCGCCGGGTCTGGATCGACCATTGCAGCTTCAACGACGACGAGCCCGCTTCACGACAACCGGATGTCGCGCTCGGCCGGCCGATCCAGCGCCACGACGGCCTGCTCGACATCACGCAGCAGTCGGACCTGGTGACGGTGTCGTGGAACCACTTCCGCCGCCACGACAAGACCACGCTGGTCGGCGGCAGCGATGCCCACACGCTCGACGCCGGCCAGCTGCGCGTGAGCTTTCACCACAACCTCTGGGAGGAACTGCGCGAGCGCACGCCGCGCGTGCGCTACGGCCAGGTCCATGTCTACAACAACCTGTTCGTCGGCCGCAGCGACTCGCCGCATCCTTTCGGCTATTCGATCGGGCTGGGCTACCGCTCCGCGGTGCTGAGCGAACACAACGCCTGGGAGCTCTCGCCCGACATCGGCGCCGAGCGCCTGGTGCGCCTGCTGCGCGGCGAGGTCTTCGAGGATCGCGGCTCGCTGCTCAACGGCCAGCCCGTCGACCTGCTGGCGACGCTGCGCGCGGCGCACCCGCAGCAGCAGCTGCACGGTGCGGTCGATTGGACGCCTCCGTATCGCGCCGCGCTGGACGCCGCGCAAGACGTTCCGGCCCGGGTGCGCGCCGGCGCGGGCAGCGGAATGCTCTGAGCGGCGCCGAAACGGTGGACAATTCAAGTCAAATGAAACGCTTGTTCGAAGCAATCAAATCGCATGGATGACGATCTGAACGATGGCAGGCAGGGACCGGAATCGGTGGCTGCCGTGCTGAAGGTGTTTGCGATCCTGCAAGCACTGTCCGAACGCAGCGAGACCGGCATCTCGGACCTGTCGGTCAGGCTGGCGATGCCCAAGGCCACGGTCTACCGCTTCCTGCAGACGATGAAGACGCTGGGCTACGTGCGCCAGGAGTCCGACAGCGAGCGCTACGGCCTGGCGATGAAGACCTTCGAGCTCGGCACCAAGGCGCTGCAGTACCCCGAGCTGGTCGAGCTGGCCAAGCACCACATGCAGATGCTGGCCGACGCGACCGGCGAGACCGTGCACCTGGGCACCCTGATCGACAGCGAGATCATCTACGTCCACAAGGTCGACTCGCGCCACACGCTGGGCATGTACTCGCGCGTCGGCCGGCGCGCGCCCCTGCACTGCACGGCGATCGGCAAGGTGCTGATGGCGTGGGAGCACCCGCAGCGTCGCGATCGCGTCCTCGACGGCGCCACCTTCACCCGCTACCGCGACAAGACCATCGTCGACCGCGGCGAATACCTGGTCGAGCTCGAGCGCGTCAAGGCGCAGGGCTTCGGCGAGGACCGCGAGGAATTCGACGACCACATTCGCTGCCTCGGCACGCCGATCTTCGATCGGCTCAACCAGCCGATCGCCGGCCTGAGCGTTTCGTTCCCGACCTTCCGCTACGACGACGCCAAGGCCGCCAGCGTGGTCGCGATGCTGCAGGCCGCCAGTCGCGACATCTCGACGCGACTGGGCTGCACCGTCTTCCCGCTCGACGCGCCGGCAGGCCAGTCCTAGGACGCTAGGCGGCCAGGTCCGCCATCGCCGCGCGCGGTATCACCGCGCCATGGTGCTGAATCACGCGCGCGGCCAGCTGGTTGCCGAACAGCGCCGCTTGCTGCGCGCTCGCGCCGGCCAGGCGCCGGCACAGGTAGCCGGCGGCAAAGGAGTCGCCGGCCGCGGTGGTGTCGACCACCGTCGCGACCGGGACTGTCGGCACCTCCAGCCAGCCTGCACCCGAGCTGCGCACCAGCGTCGACTCGGCGCCGCGCTTGATCACGAGTTCAGGCGCGGTCAGTTCGCGGGCGTGCGCCAGCGCTTCATCCCGGCTGTTCACGCCGAGCAGCAGCTGGTGGTCATCGACGGTCACCAGCGCCAGGCTGGCCAGTGCCAGCGCCTGCTCGAAGCAGTCCCTGGCTTCGGCCCGGTCGGGCCACAGCCGCGCGCGAAAGTTGTTGTCGAAGACGACCGTGGCGCCGCGCTCGCGCAGCGTCCGCATCAGCGCGAACACGCGCTGGCGGCCGCTCGCGGGCAGGATGGCGAGGCTGGTGCCGCTGAGATAGAGCGCATCCCATTGACCGGGATCGCACTCGAGGGGGCTGAGTTCGACATCGAAGTAGGCCTTGGCGGCACTGCTGTCGCGCCAGAAGCTGAAGCTGCGCTCGCCGCACTCGTCGAGTTCGATCATGTAGAGCCCGGGCAGGCGCCCGGGGATGCGCCGGACCAGGCTGAGGTCCAGCCCTTCGGCGGCCCAGCGGCTGAGCAGGCCGCTGCTCAGGGCGTCATCACCGAGGGCGGTCGCGTAGTAGCAGCGCAGCGCGCTGGCGTCGGCGCAGCGCGCCAGATAGACCGCGGTGTTCAAGGTGTCGCCGCCAAAACCCTGATGCATGGCACCGAAGGCCTGGCCCTGCAGTTCGAGCATGCATTCGCCCAGCAGGGCCACATTCAGTGGAGTTGCCATCGTTCAATTCATTTATGAAACACTGTTCCGCAAATGTATTGCCACGACATTTCAGACGGCAGGGGGCCGACCCTGAGGGCGCCCGCGATCCGCCTGCAGCCCGCGCGTCGAGCATGAGGTCGACGCGAGGCACAAAGCAAAACGCCCACTGAGAGTGGGCGCTTGCTGAAGGCCGAAGCCTTGTATTTGGTTGCGGGAGAAGGATTTGAACCTTCGACCTTTGGGTTATGAGCCCAACGAGCTACCAGACTGCTCCATCCCGCGACTGAAGCTGGAATTCTAGCATGCTTTCACCGCGCGGCGCCACTGTTTCGGCGGCGTTGATGAGGTGATCGCATGAAAAAGGCCAGCGCGAGGCTGGCCTTCTGTGGCGGGCGACGTAGCGCGTCGCGACGCCCCTGCGGTCGTGCTTACTCGGCCTTGTCGGCAGCCACCGCTTCGACGCTAGCGTCCGGGCGATCGACCAGTTCGACGAATGCCATCGGCGCGTTGTCGCCGACGCGGAAGCCCATCTTCAGGATGCGGGTGTAGCCGCCCGGACGGGTCTGGAAGCGCGGGCCGAGCACGTTGAAGAGCTTGACCACGTTGTCGCGATCGCGCAGGCGGTCGAAGGCCAGGCGCTTGTTGGCGAGCGTCGGCTCCTTGGCCAGGGTGATCAGCGGCTCGACGACGCGGCGCAGTTCCTTGGCCTTGGGGACGGTGGTCTTGATCGCCTCGTGTTCGATCAGCGAATTGCACATGTTGCGAAGCATGGCAAGACGGTGCGAGCTCGTGCGGTTGAGCTTGCGGAGGCCGTGACGGTGACGCATGGTGCTGTGTCCTTTCTATGTAATGCCGCCAGCCGGATCAGGTACTGGCGGGTGCACCGGCCGGCGTGAGCCGGCCATCTTCTGCGCGTCGCCCAACTCAGGCGACGCGAACTTCTATCAACGCTTGTCGAGACCCTGCGGCGGCCAGTTCTCGAGACGAGCACCGAGGGAGAGGCCGCGCGAAGCGAGCACTTCCTTGATCTCGTTGAGCGACTTGCGACCCAGGTTCGGGGTCTTCAGCAGCTCGGTCTCGGTCCGCTGGATCAGGTCGCCGATGTAGTAGATGTTCTCGGCCTTGAGGCAGTTGGCCGAACGCACCGTGAGCTCGAGCTCGTCGACTGGACGCAGCAGGATCGGGTCGAACTGTTGCTGGCGCGACGCGGTCGGCGCTTCGAAGGCGGCCAGTTCGCTGCCCTCGAGCTGCGCGAACACGGCGAGCTGTTCGACGAGGATCTTGGCCGAGGCGCGGATCGCCTCTTCGGGGCTGACGGCGCCGTTGGTCTCGATCTCCATGACCAGCTTGTCGAGGTCGGTGCGCTGCTCGACGCGGGCGCTTTCGACCGTGTAGCTGACGCGCTTGACCGGCGAGAACGAAGCATCGAGCACGATGCGGCCGATGCTCTTGGTCGGCTCGTCGCCGTAGCGGCGCAGGTTGCCAGGCACGTAGCCGCGGCCCTTCTCGACCTTGATCTGCATGTCGAGCTTGCCGCCTTGCGACAGGTGCGCGATCACGTGATCGGGGTTGACGATCTCGACGTCATGCGGGGTCTGGATGTCGGCCGCGGTGACCGGGCCTTCGCCTTCCTTGCGCAACACGAGGGTGACCTCGTCGCGGTTGTGCAGCTTGAACACCACGCCCTTGAGGTTGAGCATGATGTGAACCACGTCTTCCTGCACGCCATCGATGGCCGAGTACTCGTGGAGCACGCCGGCGATCGTGACTTCGGTCGGCGCGTAGCCCACCATCGACGACAGCAGCACGCGACGCAGGGCATTGCCCAGCGTGTGGCCGTAGCCGCGCTCGAAGGGCTCGAGCGTGACCTTGGCACGTTGGGACGCGCCGGCAGGCGCACTCAGCGGCTCGACGTTGATGGCCTTGGGCTTCAGCAGATTGGTTTGCATTGAGTCCTGTTCCTCTCAATACCCTCGGCTCGTTACACCGATAAGGCTGGGGACCATGCCGGGCAGTTCTCGCTCCGCGACGTGCCCGGCAAGGCGACGCGGAGGCTGCGCGCGCGGCACCTTGCCGCACGGCGCAGATTGATCAGCGCGAGTAGAGTTCGACGATCAGCGATTCGTTGATGTCGGCGCCGAAGTCCTCGCGGTCCGGCAGCTTCTTGAAGACGCCTTCCATCTTGGTAGCGTCGACCGAGACCCAACCCGGCATGCCGACCGTCTCGGCCAGCTTGATCGAGTCGGCGATGCGCAGCTGTTTCTTCGACTTCTCGCGAACCGCGATGACGTCGGCCGGCTTCACCAGGTACGAGGCGATGTTCACCACCTGGCCGTTGACCGTGATCGCCTTGTGCGACACCAGCTGGCGCGCCTCGGCGCGGGTCGAGCCGAAGCCCATGCGATAGACCACGTTGTCGAGGCGCGACTCGAGCAGGAACATCAGGTTCGCGCCGGTGTTGCCCTTGCGGCGCTCGGCCTCGGCAAAGTAGCGGCGGAACTGGCGCTCGAGCACGCCGTACATGCGCTTGACCTTCTGCTTCTCGCGCAGTTGCAGGCCGAAGTCGCTGGTACGCGAACCCGAGGTGCGGCCGTGCTGGCCGGGCTTGGATTCGAACTTCGACTTGTCGCTGATCGGGCGGCGGGCGCTCTTCAGGAACAGGTCGGTGCCTTCACGGCGGGAAAGTTTGGCCTTTGGGCCGAGGTAACGTGCCACGTTGCTTCCTTGGTTTTCTGACGCGGTCGACTGCTACCGCGCGAGTCTGGCGAGTGTTGTTGTGGACGCTCAGACGGTGGGCTTAAGAAGAGCGCCTCGCGTGCGAATGCGGCTCTTCAGTGAAAGAGCCGGCGGGGCACAAGGGCCACGCCGGCTGCTCGGGAAACCCCGAATTGTAGCGCGACCTTGGCGGTCGCGCTGCTGACTCAGATGCGACGACGCTTCTGCGGACGGCAGCCGTTGTGCGGCACCGGCGTCACGTCGGAGATCGAGACGATGCGGATGCCCAGCGAGGCCAGCGCACGAACCGACGACTCGCGACCCGGGCCGGGGCCCTTGATCTGCACTTCGAGGTTCTTGATGCCCTGGTCGATCGCCTGGCGGCCGGCGTTCTCGGCAGCAACCTGCGCCGCAAACGGGGTCGACTTGCGCGAGCCCTTGAAGCCCTGGCCACCGCTCGACGCCCACGACAGCGAGTTGCCCTGCCGGTCGGTGATCGTGATGATGGTGTTGTTGAACGACGCGTGGACGTGTGCAATACCGTCCGCAACGTTCTTGCGGACCTTCTTGCGCACGCGCGAGGCGGCGGAATTGGCGGGAGCTTTAGCCATGCTGAGTCTCTTTCAGTCTCGAACGCGTCACTTCTTCTGCGCGGTGGGCGACTTGCGCGGGCCCTTGCGGGTACGCGCATTCGTGCGGGTGCGCTGACCGCGCATCGGCAGGCCGCGACGATGACGGAAGCCGCGGTAGCAGCCCAGGTCCATCAGACGCTTGATGTTGATCGTGGTCTCGCGACGCAGGTCGCCCTCGATCGTGAGTTGACCCACCGCGTCACGGATCTTCTCGAGATCGGTGTCGTTGAGATCCTTGACCTTCTTGTCGAAGGCAATGCCGCAGGCGGTGCAGATCTTCTGCGCCGTGGTACGGCCAATGCCATAGATGGCGGTCAGGCCGATCTCAGCGTGCTTGTGCGGCGGGATGTTGATGCCAGCAATACGTGCCATGTTCTACCTCTGTACGTGGTCGTGCCTGATCAACCCTGGCGCTGCTTGTGGCGCGGGTCGGTGCAGATGACACGCACCACGCCCTTGCGACGGATGATCTTGCAATTGCGGCACATCTTCTTGACCGATGCGGCTACCTTCATGGTCTTCTCCTAGACTGTCTCTAGCGTGCTTCCGGGGTGTTGCGCTTGTCGCTCACTTCGCCCGGAAGACGATGCGAGCCCGACTCAAATCGTAGGGCGTGAGTTCAACGGTCACCTTGTCCCCCGGCAGGATGCGGATGTAGTGCATCCGCATCTTTCCGGAGATATGACCGAGCACCACATGCCCGTTCTCCAGCTTTACTCGAAACGTCGCGTTCGGCAGGTTCTCGAGGATCTCGCCCTGCATCTGGATGACGTCATCCTTTGACATAGCGCGTGGTCGTTCCTTGATCAGCTGGCCTTGAAATTGGCCTTCTTGAGCAGCGATTCGTACTGCTGGCTCATCACATAACTCTGAACCTGGGCCCAGAAGTCCATCGTCACGACGACGATGATCAACAGGGAGGTGCCACCAAAGTAGAACGGCACGTTGTACTTGAGGACCAGGAACTCGGGCAGCAGGCACACCAGCGTGATGTAGGCAGCGCCGGCCAGCGTCAGGCGCCCGAGGATCTTGTCGATGTGCTTGGCGGTCTGCTCGCCCGGACGAATGCCCGGGATGAACGCGCCGCTCTTCTTCAGGTTGTCTGCGGTCTCGCGGCTGTTGAACACCAGCGCCGTGTAGAAGAAGCAGAAGAACACGATCGCCGCTGCATAGAGCATCACGTAGATCGGCTGACCCGGCGACAGCGCCGAGGCGATGTCCTTGAGCCAGCGCATGCCGTCACCCACCGCGACCCAGCCCACCAGCGTCGCCGGCAGCAGGATGATCGACGAGGCGAAGATCGGCGGGATCACGCCGGCCATGTTGATCTTCAGCGGCAGGTGCGAGGACTGGCCGCCATAGACCTTGTTGCCGACCTGGCGCTTGGCGTAGTTCACCAGGATCTTGCGCTGGCCGCGCTCGACGAACACGACGAAGTAGGTCACCGCGATCACGACCGCAATGATGAACAGCGCCGCGATGATGCTCATCGCTCCGGTGCGGATCAACTCGAACAGGCCGCCGATGGCGCTCGGCAGGCCAGCCGCGATGCCCGCGAAGATGATGATCGAGATGCCGTTGCCCAGACCGCGCTCGGTGATCTGCTCGCCCAGCCACATCAGGAACATCGTGCCCGACACCAGGCTGACGACCGTCGTCACGCGAAAGCCGATACCGGGGCTCAGTACCAGGCCGGCCGAGGCCTCGAGCGCGAACGCGATGCCCATCGCCTGGAAC
Organism: Rivibacter subsaxonicus; assembly: GCF_004217215.1. Classification (GTDB taxonomy): domain Bacteria; phylum Pseudomonadota; class Gammaproteobacteria; order Burkholderiales; family Burkholderiaceae_C; genus Rivibacter; species Rivibacter subsaxonicus. The sequence goes on along the minus strand of NZ_SHKP01000010.1, from coordinate 58,743 downwards.
AGCGCCAGACCCAGCGTGCCGTAGCGCGTGTACTGCGTGATCCGGCGACGACCGCTCTCGCCCTCTTTCTTGAGCGCTTCCAGGCTCGGCACCACGTAGCTCATCAGCTGCATGATGATCGAGGCCGAGATGTACGGCATGATCCCCAGCGCGAAGACGGTGAAGCGCGACAGCGCACCGCCCGAGAACATGTTGAACAGGCTCAGGATGCCGCCCTGCTGACCCTGGAACAGCTGCTGCAGCTGCGCAGGATCGATCCCCGGCACCGGGATATGCGCCCCGATGCGGTAGACCACGAGGGCCAGCAACAGGAACACAAGCCGGCGACGCAGGTCGCCGAACTTGCCGCTCTTGGCCAGTTGATTCGCGTTGGTGGATGCCAAAGCTGCCGTCCTAGGACTTCTTCTTGCTGTTCAGACGCGCGTTCAGGCCACCGAGCCGCCAGCGGCCTCGATCGCAGCCTTCGCACCGGCCGTGGCCAGCACGCCCTTGAGCGCGACCTTCGTGGTGATCGCGCCGGCCAGGATGACCTTCACGTTCTTCGCACGATGCGGCACCAGGCCGGCGGTCTTGAGCGCCAGCATGTCGACTTCGGCCGCGCCCAGGCGCTCGAGGTCGGCGAGCGTGACCTCGGCGTTGTACTTGGCAGTGGTCGACTTGAAGCCACGCTTGGGCAGGCGACGCTGCAGCGGCATCTGGCCGCCTTCGAAGCCCACCTTGTGGTAGCCACCGGCGCGCGACTTCTGGCCCTTGTGGCCGCGACCCGCGGTCTTGCCCAGGCCGGAGCCGATGCCGCGACCGACGCGACGCTTGGCGCGCTTGGAGCCCGAGCCGGGCTTGAGGGAGTTGAGTTCCATCGAATTCTCCTGCGCAGCGCTGCTTACAGCACCTGCACGAGGTAACTGATCTTGTTGATCATGCCGCGCACCGACGGCGTGTCTTCCAGGGTCGACACACTGTTGAGCTTGCGCAGGCCCAGGCCCACCACCGTGGCGCGATGAGATTCGCGCGTGCCGATCGGGCTCCTGACCAGCTTGACGGTAACCGTCTTCTTTTCGGTCGTCATGTCGTTCTCCGGGGCGCGGCTCAATTGAAGATGTCTTCCACCGTCAGGCCACGCTTGGCCGCCACCTGGGCGGGCGTGGTCGAACGGGTCAGCGCATCGAACGTGGCGCGAACCATGTTGTACGGGTTGGTCGAGCCATGGCTCTTGGCAACGATGTCCTTGACGCCCATGACGTCGAAGACCGCGCGCATCGGGCCACCGGCGATGACGCCGGTACCGGGCGACGCCGGTTGCAGCAGCACGCGGGCCGCGCCGTGCTCGCCGATCACGCGGTGATGCACGGTGCCGTTCGTCAGGCTGACCTTGACCATGTTGCGGCGCGCAGACTCCATGGCCTTCTGCACTGCGACCGGCACTTCCTTGGCCTTGCCCTTGCCCATGCCGACGCGGCCATCGCCGTCACCGACCACGGTCAACGCGGCGAAGCTCATGGTGCGACCGCCCTTGACCACCTTGGTCACGCGGTTCACCTGAATCATCTTTTCCTTCAGGCCGTCTTCGTTCGCTTCGGTCTGGGCGCGGGGTTGAAACTTTGCCATGCTGTTTCCTTGTGCGTCAGAACTGCAGACCAGCTTCGCGCGCTGCCTCGGCCAGCGCCTTCACGCGGCCGTGGTACGCAAAACCGGAGCGGTCGAACGCGACCTTCTCGATGCCGGCGGCCTTGGCCTTTTCGGCGATACGCTTGCCGACGATGGCGGCAGCGGCGGCATTGCCACCCTTGCCCTCCGCGCCGAGCTGGGCGCGCACTTCCTTTTCGGCGGTCGAGGCGCTTGCGAGCACCTGCTGGCCGTCGTCGGAAATGACGCTTGCATAGATATGCAGGTTGGAGCGGAACACCGTCAGACGGGCCACGCGTTGCAGTGCAATGCGGGCGCGGGTCTGGCGGGCACGACGCAGGCGCTGTTCTTTCTGGTTCAACATCGTGCTGCTCCTTACTTCTTCTTGGTCTCTTTGAGAGAGACCTTTTCATCGGAGTAACGGATGCCCTTGCCCTTGTAGGGCTCCGGCGGACGGATCGCGCGCACCTCGGCGGCGATCTGGCCCACCACCTGGCGGTCCGATCCCTTGATGAGGATCTCGGTCTGCGTCGGGCACTCGACCTTGATGCCGGCCGGCATTTCCTTGGCGACCGGATGCGAGAACCCGATCTGCAGGTTCAGCTTCTGGCCCTGGGCCTGGGCCCGGAAACCCACGCCGACCAGGTTCAGCTTCTTTTCGAAGCCCTTGCTGACGCCGTTGACCATGTTGGCCACCAGCGCACGCATCGTGCCGCTCATCGCGTTCGCGGCCGCGGTCTCGTCGACCGGCGCGAAGTTCAGCGAACCGCCTTCGTTCTTGACCGACACCAGCGGGCTCATCGACTGCAACAGCGTGCCGAGCGAACCCTTGACGGTGATCTGCTCAGCGGTGATCGCAACGTCCACACCTTGCGGCACGGCGATCGGCATTTTTCCTACGCGGGACATGTTTCAGCTCCTTCGCGTCAGGCGACGTAGCACAGGACCTCGCCACCGATACCGGCAGCGCGGGCCTTGCGGTCCGTCATCACGCCTTGCGGCGTGGTCACGATCGCCACACCGAGGCCATTCATGACCTGCGGAATGTCGTGGCGACCCTTGTAGACGCGCAGGCCGGGACGGCTCACGCGCTCGATGCGCTCGATGACCGGGCGACCGGCGTAGTACTTCAGCGCAATCTCGAGCGCGGACTTGCCGTCCTCGCTCTTGACGGCGAATCCGTCGATGTAGCCCTCGTCCTTCAGGACCTGGGCGATCGCGACCTTGACCTTCGAAGCCGGCATCGCGACCTTGGTCTTCTCGACCAGTTGCGCGTTGCGGATGCGGGTCAGCATGTCGGCGATGGGATCACTCATGCTCATGGGATGAACTCCTATTCAGCGCCGACTTACCAGCTGGCCTTGATGACACCGGGGATGTCACCCTTGAACGCCAGCTCACGGATCTTGCTGCGCCCCAGACCGAAGGTGCGGAACGTGCCACGCGGGCGACCGGTCAGCTCGCAGCGGTTGCGCAGGCGCGTCGGGTACGCATTGCGCGGCAGCTTCTGCAGCGCCAGGCGCGCGGTGTAGCGCTCTTCGTCGGACTTGCCGGCGTCGTCGATGATTGCCTTGAGTTCAGCGTATTTCTTCGCGAACTTGGCGACCATCTGCTCTCGCTTCAGCTCACGCTGCTTGATCGAAACCTTGGCCACAGGTCACCTCAGTTCTTGAACGGGAATTTGAAGGCGGCGAGAAGAGCCTTGGCCTCCTCGTCGTTCTTCGCGGTCGTCGTGATGCTGATATTCATCCCGCGGAGCGCGTCGATCTTGTCGTACTCGATCTCGGGGAAAATGATCTGCTCTTTGACGCCGATGTTGTAGTTGCCACGGCCGTCGAAGGCGCGACCCGAGATGCCGCGGAAGTCGCGCACGCGGGGCAGCGCGATCGTCACGAAGCGATCCAGGAATTCGTACATGCGCACACCGCGCAGCGTGACCATCGTGCCGATGGGCACGCCGTCACGGATCTTGAAGCCGGCAATCGCCTTCTTCGACTTGGTGACCACCGGCTTCTGGCCGGCGATCTTGGTCAGGTCACCAACTGCGTGATCCATGACCTTCTTGTCGGAGACCGCCTCGCTCACGCCCATGTTGAGCGTGATCTTCTCGAGACGCGGGACTTGCATCACCGACTTGTAGCCGAACTTCTCGACGAGGTCCGGCACCACTTTTTCGCGGTAGAACTGTTGCAGACGTGCCATGTTGAACCTCTAGCGTCAGGCCTTGGGCGCAGGGATCTGCTCACCACTCGACTTGAAAACGCGCACCTTCTTGCCGTCATCAAGCAGCTTGATGCCCACGCGGTCGGCCTTGGCCGATGCGGGGTTGTAGATCGCCACGTTGGACTGGTGAATCGGCATGGTCTTGTCGACGATGCCACCGGTCGTGCCCTTGAGCGGGTTGGGCTTGACGTGCTTCTTGACCACGTTGACGCCCTCGACGAGCACGTGATCGACGTCGACGCGCGCCGAGATGACGCCGCGCTTGCCCTTGTCGCGACCAGTCAGCACGATGACCTGGTCGCCTTTGCGAATCTTGTTCATGACCTGTCCTTTGGACGCTGTTCGCTCACAGCACTTCGGGCGCGAGCGACACGATCTTCATGAAGCGCTCGGTACGCAGTTCACGCGTGACCGGGCCGAAGATGCGGGTGCCAATGGGCTCGAGCTTGGCGTTGAGCAGCACGGCGGCATTGCCGTCGAACTTGACCAGCGAGCCGTCCTGGCGACGAACGCCCTTGGCGGTGCGCACGACGACGGCGTTGTAGATCTCGCCCTTCTTCACGCGACCACGCGGCGCAGCCTCCTTGATGGAGACCTTGATGACATCGCCGATGCCGGCGTAGCGGCGCTTGGAGCCGCCCAGCACCTTGATGCACATGACGCTCTTCGCGCCAGTGTTGTCCGCGACATCAAGTCGCGATTGCATTTGGATCATGTCTGTCCCCAACTTGTCCCGCACGACACCCACCATGGGCGGCCAGCGGTCAGTCTTGGTCCCGTGGGGCGAAGACCGCTCGCTCATTTGCCAGCGGCCGCCACCCTCGAAGGGCGAGACCGGGAGTCGAATTGCGCGTCCACTGCCTTTGTCAGGCGCTCAGGAGACCCTGAGGGATCGCAACCCGGTTTCCCGGCGAAGCTCAGCAGTATCCCTTATCCACCAGCTTGCGTCAAGTGCCCAGACGCAAAGAAGTGGAGAGGGCTCCCTGGCTTTGGTCAGGCCAGCGCCTTGGCCTGAGCCAGCAGCGTGGCGGCATCGCTGACCTCGAACTTGCCCGGTCCTTCGACGTTGAGCGTCTTGACCACGCCGTCCTTGACCAGCATCGAGTAGCGCGCCGAGCGCAGGCCCATGCCGCGCGCGGTGAGATCGAGCGTCAGCCCGGTGGCCTGGGCGAATGCCGCGCTGCCGTCGGCCATCATGCGAACCTTGTCTGCCGTCTTCTGGTCGCGGCCCCAGGCACCCATCACGAAGGCATCGTTGACCGACACGCACCAGATCTCGTCGACGCCGGCCGCCTTGAAGTCGGCCGCGTGCTGCACATAGCCGGGCACATGCTGCGCCGAACAGGTCGGCGTGTAGGCGCCGGGCAGCGCGAACAGCGCAATCGTCTTGCCGGCCGTGAGCTTCGGGATCTCGAAGCTGTTCGGCCCGATCGAGCAGCCGTTGCCCTCGACCTCTACATATTCCTGCAGCGTGCCCGCGGGCAGCTTGTCACCGATCTTGATCATCTTCTCGTCTCCTGGTGGCTAGAGTCGCAAACGGACCCGAAATGAAAAACGACCGGGTGCCAGCTTGCCAGCACCAGGTCGTTCTTCTGAACAGGGCCTCGCAAGGCCTTGAGCTCAAGTCGGCTTAGATGCCGCGCGCCTTCTCGACCAGGCGGGTCACGACCCACGACTTGGTCTTCGAGATCGGGCGCCCTTCGGCGATCTCGACGAGGTCACCGAGGTGGTAGTCGCCGTTCTCGTCATGCGCGTGGTACTTGCGCGAGGTGGCGACGATCTTGCCGTAGAGCTCGTGCTTGGCACGACGCTCGACCAGCACCGTGATCGTCTTGGCGCGCTTGTCGCTGACGACGCGGCCGACCAGCGTGCGCGTGTTCTTCTCGGCGGTTTGAGCTTGCGTCATTGCGCGGCTCCCTTCTTCTTCTCGGCCAGGATGGTCTTGGCGCGAGCGATGGAACGGCGGGTATCGCGCAGGCTGGCGGTGTTGCTCAGCTGCTGGGTACCCTTCTGCATGCGCAGGCCGAAGTGCGCCTTGAGCAGGGACTTGATTTCCTGCTCGAGCGCCGCGACGTCCTTCGTGCGGAGTTCGGATGCTTTCATGTGTGGTCTCCGGTGCCGGCTCAGGTGCCGACCTGGCGGGCGACGAAGGTGCACTTCAGCGGCAGCTTGGCGGCAGCCAGCGTGAACGCCTCACGTGCGAGGACTTCGTCGACGCCGTTGATCTCGTAGAGCACCTTGCCGGGCTGGATCTCAGCCACGTAGTACTCCGGGTTGCCCTTGCCGTTGCCCATGCGGACCTCGGCAGGCTTCTGCGAGATCGGCTTGTCCGGGAAGATGCGGATGAAGATACGACCACCGCGCTTCACGTGACGCGAGATCGCGCGACGCGCGGCCTCGATCTGGCGAGCGGTGATACGGCCGCGTTCGGTGGCCTTGAGGCCGAATTCACCGAATGCCACGGTGGCGCCACGAGTGGCGACGCCGGTGTTGCGGCCCTTCTGCTCCTTGCGGTATTTGCGGCGAGCGGGTTGCAGCATGTCTTGTTCTCCTTATGCGCCGGTGCCAGGTGCGGCGACCTTGCGCACGCGCTTGACGGCCGGAGCCTTGGGCGCATCGCCGGCGGGGGCGGCAGTCGCGGCATCTGCCGGCCTGTCGCTGTCGGCCGGTGCGGCTTCGGCGCGCGGGCCACGGCCGGGGCCACCAGGGGCACCCGGGCCGCCACGGCCACCGCTCGGACGGCGGTCGCCACCCGGACGGTCGCTGCGCGGACCACGACGGTTGCGGCGATCGTCTTCACGATCGTCGCCGCCCTTGAGCGTCGGCGCCTCGCCGTTGGCCAGGCGGTCGCCACGATAGACCCAGACCTTGACACCGATGATGCCGTAGGTCGTCTTGGCTTCCGAGAAACCGTAGTCGATGTCGGCGCGCAGCGTGTGAAGCGGCACCCGGCCTTCGCGGTACCACTCGGTGCGGGCGATCTCGATGCCGTTGAGGCGGCCGGCCGACATGATCTTGATACCCTGCGCGCCCAGGCGCATCGCGTTCTGCATCGCGCGCTTCATCGCACGGCGGAACATGATTCGCTTCTCGAGCTGCTGGGTGATCGAGTCGGCGATCAGCTGAGCATCGACTTCCGGCTTACGGATCTCTTCGATGTTGACCGCGACCGGCACGCCGAGGCGGCGCGTCAGTTCGGCCTTGAGGTTCTCGATGTCCTCGCCCTTCTTGCCGATCACCACGCCGGGACGCGCCGAGTAGATGGTGATGCGGGCGTTCTTGGCCGGACGCTCGATCAGGATGCGCGAGACCGCGGCATTCTTCAGACGCGCCTTGAGGAAATCGCGAACCTGCAGGTCTTCGGCCAGCATGCCGGCGAAGTTCTTGCTCGACGCGTACCAGCGCGACGACCAGTTGCGGGTCACGGGCAGGCGAAAGCCTACCGGATGGATTTTTTGTCCCATGGTCTAGGCCTTAGTTGCCGACGGTGACGAAGATGTGGCAGGTCGGCTTGCTGATGCTGTTGCCGCGGCCCTTGGCGCGCGCGGTGAAACGCTTCAGCGTCGGACCCTGCTCGACATAGATCGTCTTGACCTTCAGTTCGTCGATGTCGGCGCCGTCGTTGTGCTCGGCATTGGCGATCGCAGACTCCAGCGCCTTCTTGACGATGACGGCCGCCTTCTTCTGCGTGAATTCCAGGATGTTGAGCGCCTGGTCCACCTTCTTGCCGCGGATCAGGTCAGCCACCAGTCGACCCTTGTCGACCGAGAGGCGGACGCCGCGAACGATTGCTCGGGTTTCCATAGCCGCTCCTTACTTCTTGGCCTTCTTGTCGCCGGGGTGACCCTTGAACGTACGGGTCAGGGCGAACTCGCCGAGCTTGTGACCGACCATCTGGTCGCTCACGTACACAGGCACGTGTTGCTTGCCGTTGTGCACGGCGATCGTCAGCCCGATGAACTCGGGCAGGATCGTCGAGCGGCGCGACCAGGTCTTGATCGGCTTCTTGTCCTTGATGGCCACGGCCTTCTCGACCTTGGCAACCAGGTGGTGGTCCACGAAGGGACCCTTTTTCAGTGAACGAGACATCTGCTGCGCCCCTTACTTCTTGCGACGCGAGACGATGAACGTCTGCGTGCGCTTATTGCTGCGAGTGCGATAGCCCTTGGTCATCGTGTTCCACGGCGACACAGGCACCTGACCTTCGCCGGTGCGGCCTTCGCCGCCGCCGTGCGGGTGGTCCACCGGGTTCATCGCAACACCACGGACGGTCGGGCGAATACCCTTCCAACGCTTGGCACCGGCCTTGCCGTACTGGCGCAGGTTGTGCTCTTCGTTGCTGACCTCGCCGATGGTGGCGCGGCAGTCGATGTGGATCTTGCGCACTTCACCCGAGCGCAGGCGAACCTGAGCGTAGGTGCCTTCACGCGCCATCAGCACCACCGAGGTACCGGCCGAACGCGCGATCTGCGCGCCCTTGCCGGGCAGCATCTCGACGCAATGGATCGTCGAGCCCACGGGGATGTTGCGGATCGGCAGCGTGTTGCCGGCCTTGATCGGCGCCTCGGCGCCGCTCAGCAGCGTCTGGCCCACCTCGACATTGCGCGGGGCAATGATGTAGGTGCGAGCGCCGTCGGCGTAGCACAGCAGCGCGATGTGGGCGGTGCGGTTCGGGTCGTATTCGATACGCTCGACCTTGGCCGGAATGCCGTCCTTGTTGCGCTTGAAGTCGACCACGCGGTAGTGGTGCTTGTGACCACCGCCCTTGTGGCGAATCGTGATGTGACCGTTGTTGTTACGGCCCGAGTTCTGCATCTGCGGCTCGAGCAGCGACGCTTCGGGCTTGCCCTTGTGCAGGTGCGAATGCACCACCTTCACGACGGCACGGCGGCCGGGCGAGGTCGGTTTGACTTTGACGACGGCCATTACGCAGCCTCCCCGGAGAAGTTGAGCTCCTGACCCGGCTTGAGGCAGACGTAGGCCTTGCGCAGGTTGTCCCGGCGGCCAGTGGTCTTGCCGAAGCGCTTGGTCTTGCCCTTGATGTTGACGACCGAGACCTTGTCGACCTCGACCTTGAACATCAGCTCCACCGCAGCCTTGATTTCCGGCTTGGTGGCGTCCTGGAGCACCTTGAACAGCACCTGGTTGTGCTTCTCGGCGACGGCCGTGGCCTTCTCGGACACGATCGGCGAGACCAGCACCTGCATCAGGCGGTTCTCGTCGAACTTGGTGTCGATGGGTTTGAAGGCGGCGCTCATGCCAGCATCTCCTTGAGCTTGTCGATCGCGCCCTTCGTCACCAGGACCTTCTTGTAGAAGACCAGAGACAGCGGATCGGCGTAACGCGGCTCGACCACCATCACGTTGGCGAGGTTGCGCGACGCGAGGAACAGGTTCTCGTCGACCTCGTCGGCGATCACCAGCACCGAGTCCAGGCCCATGGCCTTGAACTTGGCGGCCAGCAGCTTGGTCTTGGGCGAATCGACCTTGATCGAATCGACCACCGCCAGACGGCCATCACGGGCCAGCTGCGAGAAGATGGACGCCATGCCGGCGCGGTACATCTTCTTGTTGACCTTCTGCGAGAAGTTCTCGTCCGGCGTGTTCGGGAAGATCCGGCCGCCTCCGCGCCACAGCGGCGAGGAGCTCATGCCGGCGCGAGCGCGACCGGTACCCTTCTGGGCCCACGGCTTCTTCGTGGTGTGCGAGACGGTGCCGCGGTCCTTCTGGGCACGGGTACCCTGGCGCGCGTTGGCCTGGTAGGCCACGACGATCTGGTGCACCAACGCCTCGTTGTAGTCACGGCCGAAGACCGTGTCGGGCGCGTCCACCTTGGCAGACGACTGGCCCTGTTCGTTCAGGAGCTCGAGTTGCATCACTGGGCTCCCTTCTTGAGCTTGACCTTGACGGCCGGACGCACGGTCACGAAGCCGCCCTTGGCGCCCGGAACCGCACCCTTGACCAGCAGCAACTGACGGGCTTCGTCAACGCGCACGATGTCGAGGTTTTGCGTGGTGACGGTCTCGTCACCCATGTGGCCGGTCATCTTCTTGCCCGGGAACACGCGACCAGGATCCTGCGCCATCGAGATCGAGCCCGGCACGTTGTGCGAACGGCTATTGCCGTGCGACGCGCGCTGCGAGCTGAAGTTGTGGCGCTTGATCGTGCCCGCGAAACCCTTGCCGATCGACGTGGCTTGCACGTCGACGACCTGGCCGGCGGCGAACAACGTCACCGGCAGCGAGCTGCCCGGCGCGAATTGCCCAGCCACGTCGGCCGTGACGCGGAATTCCTTGAGGATCTCGCCGGCTTCCACACCCGCCTTGGCGAGGTGGCCTGCGGCCGGCTTGGTCACGCGCGAAGCCTTGCGCGTGCCGAAAGCGATCTGGACGGCGCTGTAGCCGTCGGTCGCTTCGGTCTTGACCTGGGCAACACGGTTGTTCGACACGTCGAGCACCGTCACGGGCACGGCATCGCCGTCGTCCGTGAAGATGCGCATCATGCCCACCTTGCGGCCCAGCAAACCGAGGCGGTGGCCCGGATTGGCTGTCGTCATGGTTCTTCTCCAGCTCTGTTAAGAGCCTTTGTTGCAACGTCCGGCATCGATTGGCCGGACTGACAAATGGAACGCCACCGAAGCGGCGCCCCTCAAAATCCGTTGCTGCACGAAGGCAGCCGCGGAAAAGCTTGCTAGTGTAGCAGATCCGGGTTCACCCGCGCAGCTAGCTGCGTGGACTCCCGGCTCCAACTCATTGCAGCTTGATCTCGACGTCGACGCCGGCCGGCAGGTCCAGCTTCATCAGCGCGTCGACCGTCTTGTCGGTCGGATCGACGATGTCCATCAGGCGCTGGTGGGTGCGGATCTCGAACTGGTCGCGCGAGGTCTTGTTGACGTGCGGCGAGCGCAGGATGTCGAAGCGCTCGAGGCGGGTCGGCAGGGGCACCGGGCCCTTGACGATGGCGCCGGTGCGCTTGGCGGTGTCGACGATCTCGAGTGCCGACTGGTCGATCAGCTTGTAGTCAAACGCCTTCAGGCGGATGCGAATCTTCTGCTTTTGCATGACGGTTCCTTCAAAGAGCAATGCAACCCGGCCGAGACGGCCGGACTGCCAGAGGGTGGAGGCCCGGCGCCCAGGAGCGCCGGGCCGTCACGCAAAAACTTACTCGACGATCTTGGCCACGACGCCGGCGCCGACGGTGCGGCCGCCTTCGCGGATGGCAAAGCGCAGGCCTTCCTCCATGGCGATCGGTGCGATCAGCTTGACGGTGATCGACACGTTGTCGCCCGGCATCACCATTTCCTTGTCCTTGGGCAGCTCGATGGCGCCCGTGACATCGGTGGTGCGGAAGTAGAACTGCGGACGGTAGTTGTTGAAGAACGGCGTGTGACGGCCGCCCTCGTCCTTGCTCAGCACGTACACCTCGGCCGTGAAGTGCGTGTGCGGCTTGATGCTGCCCGGCTTGCACAGCACCTGGCCGCGCTGCACGTCTTCGCGCTTGGTGCCGCGCAGCAGGATGCCGACGTTGTCGCCCGCCTGGCCCTGATCCAGCAGCTTGCGGAACATCTCCACGCCGGTGCAGGTGGTCTTCTGGGTGGCAGCGATGCCGACGATCTCGATTTCCTCGCCGACCTTGACGATGCCGCGCTCGATACGGCCGGTCACCACGGTGCCGCGGCCGGAGATCGAGAACACGTCTTCGACCGGCATCAGGAAGGCACCGTCGATGGCGCGCTCGGGCGTCGGGATGTAGCTGTCCAGCGCATCGGCCAGGCGCATGATGGCCTGCTCGCCGAGGTCGCCGGTGTCGCCTTCGAGGGCGAGCTTGGCCGAGCCCTTGACGATCGGGGTGTCGTCACCCGGGAAGTCGTACTTGCTGAGCAGTTCGCGCACTTCCATCTCGACGAGCTCGAGCAGCTCGGCATCGTCGACCATGTCGCACTTGTTCAGGAACACGATGATGTACGGAACACCGACCTGACGCGCCAGCAGGATGTGCTCGCGGGTCTGGGGCATCGGGCCGTCGGCGGCCGAGCACACGAGGATCGCGCCGTCCATCTGGGCGGCACCGGTGATCATGTTCTTGACGTAGTCGGCGTGGCCCGGGCAGTCGACGTGGGCGTAGTGCCGGTTGGCCGTCTCGTACTCGACGTGGGCGGTGTTGATGGTGATGCCGCGCGCCTTCTCTTCGGGCGCTGCGTCGATCTGGTCGTAGGCCTTGGCCTCGCCGCCGAACTTCTTCGACAGGATCGTCGTGATCGCCGCCGTCAGCGTCGTCTTGCCGTGGTCCACGTGACCGATCGTGCCCACGTTCACGTGGGGCTTGGTCCGCTCAAACTTGCCTTTTGCCATTTCGCTTCTCCAAAAAGAGCATTTCCAGTGTCGGGTTTAAGGTTTCCCCGGGAGAGAGGAGTCGCACGCCACTGGCAGCGTGCGGCCCTCCCGGGAAGACCGGCTCAGATAGAAATTACTTGCCGCGCGCGGTGATGATCGCGTCGGCCACGTTCTTCGGAGCTTCGGCGTAGTGCTTGAACTCCATGGTGTACGTGGCACGACCTTGCGACATCGAGCGCAGCGTGGTCGAGTAGCCGAACATCTCGCTCAGCGGCACTTCGGCCTTGATGATCTTGCCGCCGCCGACCATGTCGTCCATGCCCTGCACCATGCCGCGCCGCGAGGACAGGTCGCCCATCACGTTGCCGGCGTAGTCTTCGGGCGTCTCGACCTCGACCGCCATCATCGGCTCGAGGATCACCGGCGAGGCCTTGCGGCAGCCGTCCTTGAAGCCGAGCGACGCGGCCATCTTGAACGCGTTTTCGTTCGAGTCGACCTCGTGGTACGAACCGAAGGTCAGCGTGACCTTCACGTCGACCACCGGGTAGCCGGCCAGCACGCCGTTGGGCAGCGAATCGACGACGCCCTTCTCGACCGCGGGAATGAACTCGCGCGGCACCACGCCGCCCTTGATGGCGTCGACGAACTCGAAGCCCTTGCCCGGTTCCTGCGGCTCGACCTTCAGCACGACGTGGCCGTACTGGCCCTTGCCGCCCGACTGGCGCACGAACTTGCCTTCGACATCGGAGACCGCCTTGCGGATGGTCTCGCGGTACGCCACCTGCGGCTTGCCGACGTTGGCCTCGACGCCGAACTCGCGCTTCATGCGGTCGACGATGATTTCCAGGTGCAGTTCACCCATGCCGGAGATGATGGTCTGGCCACTCTCTTCGTCGGTGCGCACGCGGAACGACGGGTCTTCCTGGGCCAGACGGCCGAGGGCGATGCCCATCTTTTCCTGGTCGGCCTTGGTCTTGGGCTCGACGGCCTGCGAGATCACCGGCTCCGGGAAGATCATCTTCTCGAGCGTGATCACGGCTTCCGGATCGCACAGGGTCTCACCCGTGGTGACGTCCTTCAGGCCCACGCAGGCGGCGATGTCGCCGGCCAGGATTTCCTTGATCTCTTCACGCTGGTTGGCGTGCATCTGCAGGATCCGGCCGATGCGCTCCTTCTTGCCGCGGATCGGGTTGTAGACCGAGTCGCCGCTCTTCAGAACGCCCGAGTACACGCGCACGAAAGTCAGCTGGCCGACGTAGGGGTCGGTCATCAGCTTGAACGCCAGCGCTGCGAACTTCTCGGTGTCGTCGGCCTTGCGCACCACTTCCTTGTCGTCCTCGTCGGTGCCCGGCACCGGCGGGATGTCGATCGGGGAGGGCATGAAGTCGATCACGCCGTCGAGCATGCGCTGCACGCCCTTGTTCTTGAAGGCGGTGCCGCAGAACATCGGCTGGATCTCGGCACCGATGGTGCGCGAGCGGATGCCGTGCTTGATCTCGGCCTCGGTCAGCTCGCCCGATTCCAGATACTTGTTCATCAGCTCTTCGCTGGCTTCGGCAGCCGCCTCGACCATGTTCTCGCGCCACTTCTGGGCATCGGCGAGCTGTCCAGCCGGAATCTCTTCGTAGCTGAACTTCATGCCTTGCGAGGCCTCGTCCCAGATGATCGCCTTCATCTTGAGCAGATCGATCACGCCGGTGAAGTTTTCCTCGGCGCCGATGGGAATGACGATCGGCACCGGGTTGGCCTTCAGGCGCGTCTTCATCTGGTCGTAGACCTTGAAGAAGTTGGCGCCGGTGCGGTCCATCTTGTTGACGAACGCAAGGCGCGGCACCTTGTACTTGTTGGCCTGGCGCCAGACGGTCTCGGACTGCGGCTGCACGCCGCCCACGGCGCAATAGACCATGCAGGCACCGTCGAGCACGCGCATCGAGCGCTCGACTTCAATCGTGAAGTCGACGTGCCCGGGGGTGTCGATGATGTTGATCCGATGCTCGGGCAAGGACAGGTCCATGCCCTTCCAGAAGCAGGTGGTGGCAGCCGAGGTGATCGTGATGCCACGCTCCTGCTCCTGCTCCATCCAGTCCATCGTCGCGGCGCCATCGTGCACCTCGCCGATCTTGTGGTTCACACCGGTGTAGAACAGGATGCGCTCGGTGGTCGTGGTCTTGCCGGCATCGATGTGCGCGGAGATACCGATGTTGCGGTAGCGCTCGATGGGGGTCTTGCGGGCCATGGCGGAACTCCAAATACAGGGGCCGCTTCCGGGTTGGTGACAACCCTAGGAAGCGGCCGGGACGGACAGGGTCAGAAGCGGAAGTGCGAGAAGGCCTTGTTGGCTTCAGCCATGCGGTGCACTTCGTCGCGCTTCTTCATCGCGCCACCACGGCCTTCGGCGGCCTCGAGCAACTCGTTGGCCAGGCGCTGGGCCATGGACTTCTCGCTGCGCTTGCGGGCCGACTCCTTGAGCCAGCGCATCGACAGCGCGACGCGACGGACGGGGCGAACTTCCACGGGAACTTGGTAGTTCGCGCCACCGACGCGGCGGGACTTCACTTCGACCATCGGCTTGACGTTGTTCAGCGCGACCATGAAGACCTCGAGCGGATCGCCGTTGATCTTCTTCTCGATCTGGTCGAGGGCACCGTAGATGATGCGCTCAGCCACGGCCTTCTTGCCGGACTCCATGATCACGTTCATGAACTTCGAGAGATCGACCGATCCGAACTTGGGATCAGGCAGGATCTCGCGCTTGGGTACTTCGCGACGACGAGGCATTTCTCTTCCTTCGATTCTTCAGTTGGCAAGGTCTTCGACCCCACCCTGGATGCCCACCGACATCTGGAGGCATCCACTTACTCGACCCGCGCGGCGGGTCATCCGACTTCGGCCTTCAGGCCGAATTTCCTGTTGGCGAAGCCTTAGGCCTTCTTCGGGCGCTTGGCGCCGTACTTCGAACGCGATTGCTTGCGATCCTTGACGCCCTGCAGGTCGAGCGAGCCACGCACGATGTGGTAGCGCACGCCCGGCAGGTCCTTCACGCGGCCGCCGCGCACGAGCACAACGCTGTGCTCCTGCAGGTTGTGGCCTTCACCGCCGATGTACGAGATGACCTCGAAACCGTTGGTCAGGCGCACCTTGGCGACCTTGCGAAGCGCGGAGTTCGGCTTCTTGGGAGTGGTCGTGTACACGCGGGTGCACACGCCACGGCGCTGGGGGCTTCCCTCCATCGCCGGCGACTTGCTCTTGACGGTTTCGGTCTGACGACCGAAGCGCACGAGCTGATTGATGGTTGGCATGGGTAACTTGTTCCCGTTTGAAGTTACTTGGAAATCAGAACTCCCGGCAGCAAAGCCGCACCCCGCAGGACACACCGTAGACGACGAAAGGGCCGCAGCCGCGATGGCTTTGGCCCACATGACGCTCCAGGCGCTCAGCAAAGAACGCAGCAGAAACTGCCGAACAGCCCTCCATTATATTCGGGTAGCCCCTCGGTAGCAAGGCGGCGGCTTCTACGGCCGCCGCGAGCCATGAACTCAGACCGCCGACCCGCCGCTCCCACGGCCGTCATCGACACCAACACCGTGCTCGACTGGCTGCTGTTCGATGAGCCTAGCGCCGCGCCGATCGCGGCCGCCGTCGAAACGGGAACGCTCCGTTGGTTGGCCTGCAACAGCATGCGTACCGAGTGTGAGCATGTACTCTCCAGATCCGAAATAGCTCGCTGGCAACCGGATCCGGCGCGTGTCGCCCAGGCCTGGGACCGGTTCGCCGCGATGCGGCCGACGCCCACGCCCGGCCCCACCTGGCCACGCTGCACCGACCCCGACGACCAGGTCTTCATCGACCTGGCAATCGCCGAGCGCGCGACCTGGCTCGTCACGCGCGACCGCGCATTGCTCAAGTTGCGCCGCCGCGCCGCGCATTTCGGCGTGCAGGTGGTCCGGCCGCCCGAGTGGCGGCTCCTGCCGGCCGGTTGACGACCAGCGGCCGCCGCCGCGCTATTCGTGCCAGCTGTGGCCGAAGCGCTCCGGCAGGCCGATCGCCGCGCTCGGACCCCAACTGCCGGCGCCATAGGGCCTGGGCTTCTGGCCGGTGGTGCGCCAGCCTTCGATGATGCCGTCGATCCACTGCCAGGCGGCTTCGACCTCGTCGCGCCGCACGAACAGGCTGGAGTTGCCGCGCAGCACGTCGAGCAGCATGCGTTCGTAGGCGATGCGGCGCCGGCTGCCGCCCGCGACGTCTTCGATCGAGAGGTCGAGGCCGACCTGCTCCAGCGCCATCTCGTTCAGGCCGGCCTTCTTGTGCATCAGGCTCAGCGTGATCATCTCGTCGGGCTGCAGCTTGATCAGCAGCACGTTGGGCGCCAGCGAGGCGCCGACCTCGGCAAAGATGTTGGTCGGCGCCGACTTGAACTGGATCACGATCTCGCTCGAGCGCCGCTGCAGCCGCTTGCCGGTGCGCAGATAGAAGGGCACGCCGGCCCAGCGCCAGTTGTCGATCTCGGCCCGGATCGCGACGAAGGTCTCGGTGTCGCTGCTCCTGTTGGCGCCCTCTTCCTCGCGATAGCCCGGTACCGGCTTGCCGCCGGCGTAGCCCTCGGCGTACTGGCCGGTCACGGTGTGCGCGCCCACGTCGGCCTGGGTGATCGGCCGCAGCGACCACAGCACCTTGACCTTCTCGTTGCGCACCGCGCTCGGCGTGAAGCTCGCCGGCGGCTCCATCGCCACCAGGCACAGCAACTGCAGCAGGTGGCTCTGGACCATGTCGCGCAGCGCGCCGGCGTTGTCGTAGTAGCCCCAGCGACCCTCGACGCCGACCGTCTCGGCCACCGTGATCTGGACCTGCTCGATCGCGTTGGCGTTCCACAGCGGCTCGAAGATCGCGTTGGCAAAGCGCAGCGCCAGCAGGTTCTGCACCGCCTCCTTGCCGAGGTAGTGGTCGATGCGGAAGACCTGGTCCTCGGCGAAGGTGGCGTTGATCGCCTCGTTGGTCTCGTGGGCCGATGCGACGCTGGTGCCGATCGGCTTTTCCACCACCACCCGGCTGGCGCGATCGGCAATGCCGCTCTCGCGCAACGCGCCGCAGATCGGGCCGATCAGCGTCGGTGGCGTCGAGAGGTAGAAGATCACGCCACCTTCGCCCGGGGCCGACTCGGCCAGCGCGGCGCGGATCGGCTCGATGCCGCCCGCAGTGCCGGCGTCGACCGAGACATAGCGGATGCGCGCCGCGAAGCGGTCGAACACCGCCGCGTCGAACAGCCCGCCGTTGGCCGAGGCCTGCACCGCCTCGCGGATGCGGGCCACGAATTCGGTATCGCTGGCCTTGCTGTGCGCCGCGCCGATTAGCGCAAAGCCGGGCGGCAGCAGGCCGTCGCAATCGAGCGCGTAGAGCGAGGGCCACAGCATGCGCCGGGCCAGGTCGCCGGTGGCGCCGAACATCACCAGCGCGCGACAGGTCGTCAGGGGCAGGTCGAGGGTCATGTTCTCGTTCATTACTGAATGGGTGCTTCAGGCCGCCGGACGCAGCGCGGCGGCGGCGCGTGCGATGCGCTCGATCCCGGCCCAGTCGCCGGCCTCGACCAGCGCCTTGGGCGCCAGCCACGAGCCACCGACGCACAGCACATTGGGCAGCGCCAGGAAATCCGGCGCCGAGCCGGCGTCGATGCCGCCGGTCGGGCAGAACACCAGGCCGGGGAAGGGACCTGCCAGCGCCTTGAGCATGCCGATGCCGCCGGCCTGCGCGGCCGGAAACAGCTTCAGCGCCTCGAAGCCGGCCTCGCGCGCGGCGATCACGTCGGACGGCGTCATCACGCCCGGCAGGAAGGGCAGGCCGCTGGCGGCAATCGCGCGCAGCAGCGCCGGCGAGGCGCCCGGGCTGACGCCGAACACCGCGCCCGCCGCTTGCGCCGCGTCAAGCTCGGCCGGCGTGGTCACGGTGCCGACGCCGACCAGCGCCTGCGGCACCTCGGCCCGGATCGCGCGCACGCTCTCGAGCGCGGCCGCGGTGCGCAGCGTCACCTCGAGCACGCGGATGCCACCGGCCACCAGCGCGCGCGCCAGCGGCACGGCGTCGGCCACGCGGTCGAGCACGATCACCGGCATCACCGGCGAGGCGTGCATCAGGTCGCGAATGTTCATTGCACTCATGCGGCGATCTCGGCAGGTTGAAGTTGGGCCGCGACCGGCGCCCAGCCAAAGCTGCTCGCTCCCTGCTCGGCGCCGCTGGCATACGCGCGCATCGCGCCAAAGAGTTCGCGGCCCATGCCGCTGGCGTGGGCCGAGACATCGCCCGCCGCGGGCTCACGCGCGTCCCACTCGGCCGCATCGACCAGCGCGTCGAGTTCGCCGGTGGTCGCATCGAGCCGGATCAGGTCGCCGTCGCGCACCTTGCCGAGCGGGCCGCCGCAGAGCACCTCCGGCGTCAGGTGGATCGCCGCCGGCACCTTGCCCGAGGCACCGCTCATGCGGCCGTCGGTCACGAGTGCCACCTTGTGGCCGGCATCCTGCAGCGAGCCGAGCGTCGGCATCAGCTGGTGCAGCTCGGGCATGCCGTTCGCGCGCGGGCCCTGGAAGCGCAGCACGGCAATGAAGTCGCGATTCAGTTCGCCGCGCTTGTAGGCCGCGATCAGATCGGCCTGCTCGTCGAACACCACCGCCGGCGCTTCGACGATCCGGTGCTGCGGCTTGACCGCCGAAACCTTGATCACCGAGCGCCCAAGATTGCCGCACAGGATCTTGAGCCCGCTCTCGGCGCTGAAGGGCTCGGCCGCCGGCCGCAGCACGTCGCGGTCGAGGCTCGCGGCCGGTGCGTCGCGCCAGCCAAGTTGGCCCTCATCGAGCAGCGGCTCCTGCGCGTAGCGGCGCAGGCCGCGGCCAACCACCGTCTGCACGTCCTCGTGCAGCAGGCCGGCGTCGAGCAGCTCGCGGATCAGCAGTCCGCAGCCGCCGGCGGCGTGAAAGTGGTTCACGTCGGCCGAGCCGTTGGGGTAGATGCGGGTCAGCAGCGGCACCGCGTTCGACAGCGCATCGAAGTCGTCCCAGTCGATGACGATGCCGGCCGCGCGCGCGATCGCCACCAGGTGGATCGTGTGATTGGTCGAACCGCCGGTGGCGAGCAGGCCGACGATCGCGTTGACGATGGTGCGCTCGTCGACCACCTCGGCGATCGGGATGTACTCGCTGCCGAGCGCGCTGGTCTGCGCCGCGCGCCGGGCGGCCGCGGCCGTCAGCGCATCGCGCAGCGGCGTGCTCGGCGTGATGAAGGCCGCTCCCGGCAGGTGCAGGCCCATCACCTCCATCAGCAACTGGTTGCTGTTGGCGGTGCCGTAGAAGGTGCAGGTGCCGGCGCCGTGGTAGCTCTGGCTCTCGGCCTCGAGCAGCGCGGCACGATCGATCTTGCCCTGCGCGTGCAGCTGGCGGATGCGCGACTTCTCGTCGTTCGGCATGCCCGAAGTCATCGGCCCGGCCGGAACGAAGACCACCGGCAGATGGCCGAACTGCAACGCGCCGATCAACAGCCCGGGCACGATCTTGTCGCAGACGCCCAGGCACAGCACCGCGTCGAACACCGCGTGCGAGAGCGCGATCGCGGTCGACATCGCGATCACGTCGCGCGAGAACAGGCTCAGCTCCATGCCCGGCTGGCCTTGCGTGACGCCATCGCACATCGCCGGCACGCCGCCGGCGAACTGGGCCACCGCGCCGACCTCGCGCACCGCCTGCTTGATCAGCGCCGGAAAGCGCTCGAAGGGCTGGTGCGCCGACAGCATGTCGTTGTAGGCCGACACGATCGCCACATTGGGCTGGCGCTGCTCGCGCATGACGATCTTGTCGCGCGGGGCCTCGGCGGCAAAGGCATGGGCGAGGTTGGTGCAGGACACGCGACCGCGCGCAACGCCGCTCTTGCGTGCCTGCTCGACGATGGCCAGATAGGTCGCGCGGGTCGGCGCGCTGCGGGCGCGAATGCGCGCAGTGACCTGCTGAAGGGCCGGATGGAGGCTCATGGTGTGCTGACGGAGTCGAGTGTTCAATGTAGACAAACTACCGACATTGGTCAAGTTTCAACGCCAACGATGCCACCACTTTCCCTCTGCATCATTGCGGACATGGTCCGCGTTCATGAATGTCTTGTTGACAATCTACAAGACAAATCGCCAGAATCGAGCATCGTGAAATCCTCGCCCACGGCCGTCGCAAGTCCCGCCCCCGCGCTCGACCAGGGCGCCGTCGCCGCGCTGCGCGAATACCCCGGCGCCGACGCGGCCGCCGCCGCGCTCGCCGCCGAAGTGGCGGCGCGACTCGGCGCCGCCCTGGCCAGCGCCGGCACCGCCTCGCTCGTCGTGTCGGGTGGCCGCAGCCCGATCGCCTTCTTTCACACGCTGAGCGCGGCGCCGCTCGACTGGGCGCGCGTGACCGTCACGCTGGCCGACGAGCGCTGGGTCGATCCCGGCGCCGAGGCCAGCAACGAGCGCGTGCTGCGCGAGCACCTGCTGCGCGGTCCGGGCGCGGCCGCGCGCCTGCTGCCACTCAAGAGCGCGACCGCCACCCCCGAGGCCGCGCTGGCCGAGCGCAGCACGGCGCTGGCCGAGGTGCTGCGGGGCGCCGACGTGCTGGTGCTCGGCATGGGCCACGACGGCCACACCGCCTCGCTGTTTCCCGACGCCGACGGCATCGAGGCGGCGCTCGACCCGCGCGCCGCGCCGGCGCTGGTCGCGATGCATCCGACCCTGGCGCCGCACGCACGCATCAGCATGAACCTGGCGGCACTGGTGGCGGCGCGCCACGCGGTGCTGCTGCTCGGTGGCGCCACCAAGCGCGAGGTGCTGGCTCGCGCCTGTCCGCCCGGCACGCTCGCCGCACTGCCGCCCGGCGCTCTGCCCATCGCCGCCGTCTGGCACCACCGGCGCGGCGCGCTCGACATCGTCTGGAGCAACTGACATGACCCCAACGCTCGCTTTCGCTCGCTGCCACTCGCAGAACTCGTGGCGCTTGAGCCGTCCAAGCCCGCGCAGGCGGGCTTGGAGCCGCGGCGCTTCGCCCCACCCGAGGGGGCGCTCAGTGGCTTCGGGTGGCCGGGCGCAACTGAGATGAACCAGGTCATCGCCCCCGTCCGCCAGGGCGCGCTGCTTGACCGCGTGGCCAGCGCGCTGGAGGGCATGCGCCCCTCCGAGCGCCTGGTCGGCGAGTTCGTGTTGCGCCAGCCGAACCAGGTCATCGACCTGCCCTTCGGCGAGCTCGCCCAGCGCGCCGGCGTCAGCCAGCCGACCGTGGCGCGCTTCTGCACCGCGCTCGGTTTCTCGGGCCTGCGCGAGTTCAAACTGCGCCTGGCCAAGAGCCTGGCGCGCGGCGTACCGATGGCCGACGGCGTGCCCTTCGTGCACCGCGACGTGCAACCCGGCGACTCGGCCGCCGAGATCGGTGCAAAAGTCTTCGACCGCTCGATCGCCGCGCTGGTGACGGTGCGCAACCACCTCGACCCGGCCGCGATCGCGGCGGCGGTCGATGCGTTGCGCAAGGCGCGCCGCATCGAGTTCTACGGCCTCGGCAACTCCGGCATCGTGGCGCTCGACGCGCAGCATAAGTTCTTCCGCCTCGGCGTGGCCACCGCCGCCCACAGCGACCCGCATGTGCACGCGATGGCGGCCTCGATGCTCGGCCCCGGCGACGTGGTGGTCGCGATCTCGGGCAGCGGCCGCACGCGCGACCTGATCCGCAGCGTCGAGATCGCGCGCGAGACCGGCGCCACCGTCATCGCCATCACCGTCGCCAACTCGCCGCTGGCGCAGGCCAGCGACATCGCGGTGCTCGCCGACGTGCCCGAGGACCCCGACGTCTACGCACCGATGACCTCGCGTCTGGCGCATCTGGCGATCTTCGACGTGCTGGCGGTCGGCGTTGCCATCGCCCGCGGCCCCGAACTGGCCGAACGGCTGCAACGCGCCAAGGCCGTCATCAACGAGAAGCGATTCGATGATCTTTGAGACTCACCCACCATTGCGCGCGCATCGCGCCGCCGTCTGGCAATCGCTGCGCGAGCACTTCGCGGCCACCGGCAGCGCGCCGATGAGCGCGCTGTTCGACGCCGACGCACAACGCTTCGAGCGCTTCTCGCTCGAGGCCGCCGGGCTCTTTCTCGACTACTCGAAGAACCGGCTTGACGAGCGCGCGCTGTCGCTGCTGATCGCGCTGGCCGACGCCAGCGGCCTTCCCGCGAAGCGCGCCGCGCTGTTCGACGGCGCCACCATCAACCTCACCGAGGGTCGCGCCGCGCTGCACACCGCGCTGCGCGCGCCGGCCGCCATCGCCGCCGAATCGGTGGGCGAGCCGGGTGCGGCCGAGATCGCCGCCGTGCGCGCGCGCTGCGCCGACTTTGCCGGGCGCGTGCGCAGCGGCGCCTGGCGCGGCCACACGGGCGAGCGCATCACCGACGTCGTCAACCTCGGCATCGGCGGCTCCGACCTCGGCCCGCGCATGGTGGTCGACGCGCTGCGGCCCTTCTGCGTCGAGCTGCCACGGCTGCACTTCGTCGCCAACATCGACGGCGCCGAACTCGACGACGTGCTCCAGCGCCTGGACCCGGCGACCACGCTGTTCATCGTCGCCAGCAAGACCTTCACGACCATCGAGACACTGACCAACGCGCGCAGTGCACGGCGCTGGCTTCTGGCCTCGGGTGCGTCGCAGGCCGACGTGGCGCGGCACTTCGTCGCCGTCTCGACCAACGCGCAGGCGGTGGCCGAGTTCGGCATCGCGGCCGAGAACATGTTCGGCTTCTGGGACTGGGTCGGCGGTCGCTACTCGCTGTGGAGCGCGATCGGGCTCCCGATCATGATCGCGATCGGGCCTGCGCGCTTCGACGAGTTGCTGGCCGGCGCGCACGCGATGGACGAGCATTTCCGCCACGCGCCCGCGCACGCCAACATGCCGGTGCTGCTGGCGCTGGTCGGCATCTGGTACCGCAACTTCGGCGCCACCGCGAGCCACGCGGTGATCCCCTACAGCCAGCACCTGCAGCGGCTGCCGGCCTACCTGCAGCAGCTCGAGATGGAGAGCAACGGCAAGTCGGTCTCGATCGACGGCGAGGTGCTGGCCCACGCCAGCTGCCCGGTGGTCTGGGGCGAGCCCGGCACCAACGGCCAGCATGCCTTCTTCCAGCTGCTGCACCAGGGCTCGGACCTGATCCCGATCGACTTCATCGCCGCCGTCGAGGCCAGCCACGGCCTGCACGAGCACCAGCGCCTGCTGCTGGCCAACTGCATCGCCCAGGGCAGTGCGCTGATGCACGGCAAGGACGAGGGCACGGTGCGCACCGAGCTCGCCGCGCAAGGGCTCGACGCCAACACTATCGAGCGCGTCGCGCGCCACCGCGGCTTCGCCGGCAACCGGCCGAGCAACACCCTCCTGCTCAAGAAGCTCGACCCGCCCGCGCTCGGCGCGCTGATCGCCCTCTACGAACACAAGGTCTTCGTGCAGAGCGTGGTCTGGAACGTCAACGCCTTCGACCAGTTCGGCGTCGAACTCGGCAAGGTGGTGGCCCGGCGCATCGATGATGCGCTGCGCGCGGGCAGCGTGCCGCAGGGCCTCGATGGGTCGACCTCGGGGTTGATGGCGAGGGTGCTCGAGCGGCAGGGCTGAGAACGCCGCGGCCAAAGAAAAAGGGGCGACCGCGGTCGCCCCTTTCTGCTGCCCGGCCGCGACGCAGCCGGGTAAAGCACGGTCTTACTCCGCCGCAGGCGGCTCCTCGCCCGCCACCGGCTCGGCGGCCGCCTCGTAGGCAGCGCCTTCGAGCTCGGCCAGTTCCTCGGCCTCGGCAATCGCAATCGCGCGGCGCTCGGTCTCGTCCATCTCCTGCTTGACCTTGCGGGCATGGTGGAAGGCGAGGCCGGTACCGGCCGGGATCAGGCGGCCGACGATGACGTTCTCCTTGAGACCGCGGAGTTCGTCGCGCTTGCCCATGATCGCCGCCTCGGTCAGCACCCGGGTCGTTTCCTGGAAGGAAGCGGCCGAGATGAACGAGTCGGTCGACAGCGAGGCCTTGGTGATGCCCAGCAGCACGTCGGCATGCGTGGCGATCATCTTGCCCTCGGCGCGCAGGCGGTCGTTGGTGTCGAGCAGCGAGGCACGCTCGACCTGTTCGCCCGAGATGTAGGTGCTGTCGCCCGCGTTCGTGATCTGAACCCGACGCAGCATCTGGCGAACGATCACCTCGATGTGCTTGTCGTTGATCTTCACGCCCTGCAGACGGTAGACGTCCTGCACCTCGTCGACGATGTAGGTCGCCAGCGCCTCGATGCCCAGCAGGCGCAGGATGTCCTGCGGATCGGCCGGACCGTCGACGATGCTCTCGCCCTTGTTGACCACCTGGCCTTCGTGCACCAGGATGTTCTTCTCCTTGGGCACCAGCTCTTCGAAGACCTTGCCTTCGGGATCGGTGATCTGCAGGCGAACCTTGCCCTTGGTCTCCTTGCCGAAGGACACCGTGCCGGTGATCTCGGCCAGCGTGCCCTTGTCCTTGGGCGTGCGGGCTTCGAAGAGCTCGGCCACCCGCGGCAGACCGCCGGTGATGTCACGCGTCTTCTGGCCTTCGACCGGGATGCGCGCCAGCACTTCGCCGGGGGCGAGGTCCTGGCCGTCGCGGATCTGCACCAGCGAGCCGACCGGGAATCCGATCGTCACCGAGTGGTCGGTGCCGGGGATCTTGACCTCGTGGCCCGAGGCGTCGAGCAGCTTGACCTGCGGTCGCACGACCTTGGCCACGCCACGGCGCTTGGGATCGATCACGACCAGCGTCGACAGACCCGTCACCTCGTCGACCTGCTTGGCCACGGTGACGCCTTCCTCGACGTTCTCGAAGCGCGCCTTGCCGGCAAACTCGGTGATGATCGGGCGCGTCAGCGGGTCCCAGTTGGCCAGCACGGTGCCGGCCTTGAGCTGCTGGTCGGGCTTGATGTTGAGCGTGGCGCCATACGGCACCTTGTGACGCTCGCGCTCGCGGCCATGCTGGTCGCTGATGATGATCTCGCCGGAACGCGAGATCACGACCAGTTCGCCCTTGCCGTTGGTCACGTAGCGCATCGTCGCGTTGAAGCCGACGTGGCCGTCGCTCTTGGCATCGACGCTCGAAGCCACCGCCGCCCGCGAAGCCGCACCACCGATGTGGAAGGTACGCATCGTCAGCTGGGTGCCCGGCTCGCCGATCGACTGCGCGGCAATCACGCCCACCGCCTCGCCGGAATTGACCAGGCCACCACGGCCGAGATCGCGGCCGTAGCACTTGGCGCACAGGCCGAAGCGCGTGGCGCAGGTCAGCGGGGTGCGGACCTTGACCTCGTCGACACCGGCCGCCTCCACTTCGTCGAGGAGATCCTCGTCGAGCATGGTGCCGGCCGCCAGCAGGCGCTGCTGGGTCTCGGGGTGCAGCACGTCGACCGCGGCGACGCGGCCGAGGATGCGGTCGCGCAGCGACTCGATCACCTCGCCGCCCTCGACCAGCGCGCGCATCGCGATGCCGTTGTCAGTGCCGCAATCGTCCTCGGTGACCACCAGGTCCTGCGTCACGTCGACCAGGCGACGCGTCAGGTAGCCCGAGTTCGCGGTCTTCAGCGCGGTGTCCGCCAGGCCCTTGCGGGCGCCGTGCGTCGAGATGAAGTACTGCAGAACGTTGAGGCCCTCGCGGAAGTTCGCGGTGATCGGCGTCTCGATGATCGAGCCGTCAGGCTTGGCCATCAGACCGCGCATGCCGGCCAGCTGGCGGATCTGCGCCGCAGAACCACGCGCGCCCGAGTCGGCCATCATGTAGATGGAGTTGAAGGACTCCTGATCCACTTCCTTGCCGTGGCGGTCGATGACCTTCTGCTTCGAGAGCTGCGACATCATGACCTTGCCGACCTCGTCGCCGGTCTTGCCCCAGATGTCGACCACCTTGTTGTAGCGCTCGCCGGCGGTCACCAGGCCCGAGACGTACTGCTGCTCGATCTCCTTGACTTCCTTCTCGGCGCGCTCGATCAGGCCCGGCTTCTCCTTGGGCACCAGCATGTCGTCGATGCCGATCGAGATGCCGGCGCGGGTGGCCAGGCGGAAGCCGCTCTGCAGCAGCTTGTCGGCCAGCACCACCGTCTCCTTCAGGCCGCACTTGCGGAACGAGACGTTGATGAGCTTGGAGATTTCCTTCTTCTTCAGCGCCTTGTTGATGTTCGCGAAGGGCAGGCCCTTGGGCAGGATCTCGCTGAGCAGCGCGCGGCCCACGGTGGTGGCCACGAGCTTGGTCTCGGGCGTGAACTCGCCGCTGACCGCGTCCTTGACGAACTCGGTCAGGCGCACGCTGATCTTGGCGGTGACCTCGACCACGCCGTTGTCCAGCGCGCGCTGAACCTCGCAGACGTCGGCGAAGACCATGCCTTCGCCCTTGCCGTTGGTGCGCTCGCGGGTGGCGTAGTACAGACCCAGCACCACGTCCTGCGACGGCACGATCGACGGTTCGCCGTTGGCCGGGAACAGCACGTTGTTGGAGGCGAGCATCAGCGCGCGCGCTTCCATCTGCGCCTCGATCGACAGCGGCACGTGGACCGCCATCTGGTCACCGTCGAAGTCGGCGTTGAAGGCGGCGCAGACCAGCGGATGCAGCTGGATCGCCTTGCCTTCGATCAGCACCGGCTCGAAGGCCTGGATGCCCAGGCGGTGCAGCGTCGGTGCGCGGTTCAGCAGCACCGGGTGTTCCTTGATGACTTCCTCGAGGATGTCCCAGACCACCGGCGTGCCGGATTCGACTTCCTTCTTGGCCGCCTTGATCGTCGTCGCGATGCCCATGGCTTCGAGGCGCGAGAAGATGAAGGGCTTGAACAGCTCGAGCGCCATCAGCTTGGGCAGGCCACACTGGTGCAGCTTGAGCGTCGGGCCGACCACGATGACCGAACGGCCCGAGTAGTCGACGCGCTTGCCCAGCAGGTTCTGGCGGAAGCGGCCGCTCTTGCCCTTGATCATGTCGGCCAGCGACTTGAGGGCGCGCTTGTTGGCACCGGTCATCGCCTTGCCGCGACGGCCGTTGTCGAGCAGCGAGTCCACCGCCTCCTGCAGCATGCGCTTTTCGTTGCGCACGATGATCTCCGGCGCCTTCAGCTCGAGCAGCCGCGCGAGGCGGTTGTTGCGGTTGATGACGCGGCGATAGAGATCGTTGAGGTCGCTCGTGGCAAAGCGGCCGCCATCCAGCGGCACCAGCGGACGCAGGTCCGGCGGCAGCACCGGCAGCACGTCGAGCACCATCCAGTTCGGCTTGATGCCCGACTTCTTGAAGGCCTCCATCACCTTCAGGCGCTTGGAGTTCTTCTTGATCTTGAGCTCGGAGCCGGTAGCGTCGTTGCGGATCTTCTCGGTCTCGACATCGAGGTCGAGCTCGGCCAGCAGCTGCTGGATGCCCTCGGCGCCCATCTTGGCCGTGAACTCGTCACCGTGCTCGAGCTTCTTGGCGTCGTAGTCGTCCTCGCTCAGGATCGAGTACTTCTTGAGCGCGGTCATGCCGGGGTCGGTGACCACGTAGGCTTCGAAGTACAGCACGCGCTCGATGTCGCGCAGCGTCATGTCGAGCACCAGGCCCAGACGCGACGGCAGCGACTTCAGGAACCAGATGTGCGCGCAGGGCGCGGCGAGGTCGATATGACCCATGCGGTCGCGCCGCACCTTGGTCTGCGTGACCTCGACGCCGCACTTCTCGCAGATCACGCCGCGATGCTTGAGGCGCTTGTACTTGCCGCACAGGCACTCGTAGTCCTTGATCGGGCCGAAGATCTTGGCGCAGAACAGGCCATCACGCTCCGGCTTGAAGGTCCGGTAGTTGATGGTCTCGGGCTTCTTCACCTCGCCGAAGGACCACGAACGGATCTTCTCGGGCGAAGCGAGCCCGATCTTGATCGCGTCGAAGTGTTCGTCCGGGGTGAACTGCTTGAAAAGGTCGAGTAGTCCCTTCATGCCTTTTCTCCTTTAGTTGCGCTCGAGCTCGATGTCGATACCGAGCGAACGAATTTCCTTGATCAACACATTGAACGACTCCGGCATGCCGGCCTCGATCGCGTGCTCACCCTTGACGATGTTCTCGTACACCTTGGTGCGGCCGTTCACGTCGTCGGACTTGACGGTCAGCATTTCCTGCAGGATGTACGAGGCGCCGTAGGCCTCGAGCGCCCAGACTTCCATTTCGCCGAAGCGCTGGCCGCCGAACTGCGCCTTGCCGCCCAGCGGCTGCTGGGTGACCAGGCTGTACGGGCCGGTCGAGCGCGCGTGCATCTTGTCGTCCACCAGGTGGTGCAGCTTGAGCACGTGCATGTAGCCCACGGTGACCGGACGCTCGAAGGCGTCGCCGGTGCGGCCGTCGTGCAGCGTGGCCTGGGTGCGCGTGGCGTTGAGGCCCTTGGCGCGGGCGATCTCGTCCGGGTAGGCCAGGTGCAGCATCGCGCGGATCTCGCTCTCGGCGGCGCCATCGAACACCGGCGTCGCGAAGGGCACGCCGTGGCTCAGGTTGGTCGCCATCTCGAGCAACTCGGCATCCGAGAGGTCCTGCAGCGATTCGGTCTTGCCGCCGCTCTTGTTGTAGAGCTCGTCGAGGAACTTGCGCAGTTCTGCGACGCGCGACTCGCGCTGCAGCATGTCGCCGATGCGCTGCCCGATGCCCTTGGCGGCCCAGCCCAGGTGCACTTCGAGCACCTGGCCCACGTTCATGCGCGAAGGCACGCCCAGCGGGTTGAGCACGATGTCGCACGGGGTGCCGTCGGCCATGTAGGGCATGTCCTCGACCGGAACGACCTTGGACACCACGCCCTTGTTGCCGTGGCGGCCGGCCATCTTGTCGCCGGGTTGCAGGCGGCGCTTGACGGCTAGGTAGACCTTGACCATCTTCAGCACGCCGGCCGGCAGCTCGTCGCCCTGCGTGAGCTTCTTGCGCTTCTCTTCGAAGGCGAGGTCGAAGCTGTGGCGGGTCTGCTCGAGCGAGTTCTTGATCGACTCGAGCTGGTTGGCCACTTCGTCCTCGGCCGGGCGGATGTCGAACCAGTGGAAGCGCTCGACCGAAGCCAGGTACTCCTTGTCGAGCTTGGTGCCCTTGGCCAGCTTGTTCGGGCCGCCGTTGGCGAGCTTGCCGACCAGCAGCTTCTCGATGCGGTCGAAGGCGTCGGCCTCGACGATGCGCAGCTGGTCGTTGAGGTCCAGGCGATAGCGCTTGAGCTCGTCGTCGATGATCTGCTGGGCGCGCTTGTCGCGCGGGATGCCTTCGCGGGTGAAGACCTGCACGTCGATGACGGTGCCGCTGGTGCCCTGGTCGACACGCAGCGAGGTGTCCTTCACATCCGAAGCCTTCTCGCCGAAGATCGCGCGCAGCAGCTTCTCTTCCGGCGTCAGCGTGGTCTCGCCCTTCGGCGTGACCTTGCCGACCAGCGTGTCGCCCGGGTTCACTTCGGCACCCACGTAGACGATGCCCGACTCGTCCAGGCGAGCCAGTTGCTGCTCCGACAGGTTGGGAATGTCGCGCGTGATTTCCTCGGCGCCGAGCTTGGTGTCGCGCGCCATGACCACCAGTTCCTCGATGTGGATCGAGGTGTAGCGGTCGTCGGCGATCACGCGCTCGCTGATCAGGATCGAGTCTTCGAAGTTGTAGCCGTTCCAGGGCATGAAGCCGACCAGCATGTTCTGGCCGAGAGCCAGTTCGCCGAGGTCGGTCGAGGCGCCGTCGGCCACCACGTCACCACTGGCCACCTGGTCGCCGCGCTTGACGATCGGACGCTGGTGGATGTTGGTGTTCTGGTTGGAACGCTGGTACTTGATCAGGTTGTAGATGTCGACGCCGACTTCACCGGCCACCGTTTCCTTGTCGTTGACGCGGATCACGATGCGGTTGGTGTCGACATAGTCCACCACGCCGCCGCGACGCGCGGTGACCACGGTGCCCGAGTCGACCGCCGAGACGCGCTCGACACCGGTGCCGACGAAGGCCTTCTCCGGACGCAGCGTCGGCACCGCCTGGCGCTGCATGTTGGCGCCCATCAGCGCGCGGTTGGCGTCGTCGTGCTCGAGGAAAGGCACCAGCGAGGCCGCGACCGACACGATCTGGGTCGGCGCCACGTCCATGTACTGGATACGCTCGGGCGAGGTCAGCACCGACTCGCCCTGTTCGCGCGCCGAGACCAGCTCGTCGCTCAGGCTGCCGTCGGCGGCCAGCGCGGCGTTGGCCTGCGCGATCACGTACTTGGCTTCCTCGATCGCCGACAGGTAGTCGATCTGCATCGTCACCTTGCCATCGACCACCCGACGGTACGGCGTCTCGAGGAAGCCGTATTCGTTGAGGCGGGCGTACAGCGCCAGCGAGTTGATGAGGCCGATGTTCGGACCTTCGGGGGTCTCGATCGGGCACACGCGACCGTAGTGGGTCGGGTGCACGTCGCGGACCTCGAAGCCGGCGCGCTCGCGGGTCAGGCCGCCCGGGCCCAGTGCCGAGACGCGACGCTTGTGCGTGATCTCGGACAGCGGGTTGGTCTGGTCCATGAACTGCGAGAGCTGGCTCGCGCCGAAGAACTCCTTGAGTGCCGCGGAGATCGGCTTGGAGTTGATCAGGTCGTGCGGCATCAGCGGCTCGGCCTCGGCCTGGCCCAGGCGCTCCTTGACCGCCTTCTCGATGCGGGCCAGGCCCGATCGGTACTGGTTCTCGGCCAGTTCGCCGACGCAGCGCACGCGACGATTGCCGAGGTGGTCGATGTCGTCCACTTCGCCACGGCCGTTGCGCAACTCGACCAGGATCTTGACCACGTCGAGGATGTCCTCGTTGGTCAGGACCATCAGGCCGCTGCCGCTGTCACGCCCGACGCGGGCGTTGAACTTCATGCGGCCCACGCGCGACAGGTCGTAGGTGTTGTCGTCGTAGAACAGGCGGTTGAACAGCGCCTGCACCGCGTCTTCGGTCGGCGGCTCGCCGGGGCGCATCATGCGGTAGATCGCGACGCGCGCGGCCAGCTCGTCGGCCGTCTCGTCGGCGGCTAGGGTCTGGCTGATGTAGCCGCCCTCATCCAGCTCGTTGGTGAACAGGCACTGGATTTCCTTGATGCCGGCGGTGCGCAGCTTCTTGAGCAGCGCCTCGGTCAGCTCGTCGTTGGCCTTGCCGATGATCTCGCCGGTGTCGGCGTCGACCATGTTCCTGGCCAGCACGCGACCGACCAGATAGTCCTCCGGCACAGAGATGTGGCTGGTGCCCGACTGCTCCAGCGTGCGCACGTGGCGCGCGGTGATGCGCTTGTCCTTCTCGACGACGACCGCACCCGACTTGTCGGTCAGGTCGAAGCGGGCGATCTCGCCCTTCAGACGCGCCGGCACGAACTCGAGCTGCGCGCCCGCGTCCATCAGGCGGAAATTGTCGAAGTCGAAGAAGTGGGCGAGGATCTGCTCGGGGTTCAGGCCGATGGCCTTGAGCAGGATCGTCACCGGCATCTTGCGGCGGCGGTCGACGCGGAAGTACAGGATGTCCTTCGGGTCGAACTCGAAGTCCAGCCAGGAGCCGCGGTACGGAATGATCCGGGCGCTGAACAGCAGCTTGCCCGAGCTGTGGGTCTTGCCCTTGTCGTGCTCGAAGAACACGCCCGGCGAGCGGTGCAGCTGCGAGACGATCACGCGCTCGGTGCCGTTGACGATGAAGGAGCCGTAGTCGGTCATCAGGGGCACCTCGCCCATGTAGACCTCCTGCTCCTTGATCTCCTTGACCACCTTCGACTGGTTGGTCGAGGTCTCGCGGTCATAGATGATCATCTGCAGCTTGGCGCGCACGGCCGCTGCATAGGTCAGGCCGCGCTGCTGACACTCGCGGGTGTCGAACGGCGGCTTGGCGATGTTGAATTCGATGAACTTCATCTCCACGAACCCGTTGTGCGAAACAATCGGGAACGCGGACAGGAACGCCGCCTGCAAGCCCTCGGGCTTGCGCTTCTGCGGCGGCACATCCTTCTGCAGGAAGGCGATGTAGCTGTCCTGCTGCATCGTGAGCAGGTAGGGAACGTCGAGCACGCTCGCGCGCTTGCCGAAGCTCTTGCGGATCCGCTTGCGTTCGGTATAGCTATAGGGGGTGGTTTGCGCCATGAATCACTCCGTGTCGAATGGATGCAACCCGGCCTAGGCGGCATCCTTTCGGCGACTGGCGGAACAGACCTTGCGTCTGCTGCTTGGTGGTTGGCCACTACCAACCGCTGGCGGACAACTTCGGCATTGCACCGAAGCCCGACCAAACCGGTTCTCTGCAGTCGGATCAGAGAACACTTGAAAAGGCCCCTCGGGTCTTTTCAGGTGCTCTCAAGGCAGCTCCGAAGCGGGCTGCCTTGAAGCACGAAAGGCCGGATGCCTTGACGGGCATCCAGCCTTTGCGCGGCGGCTGAATTACTTCAGCTCGGCCTTGGCGCCGGCTTCCACCAGCTTCTTGACGGCGGCTTCGGCGTCGGCCTTGGCGATGCCTTCCTTGACAGCCTTGGGAGCGCCGTCGACCAGGTCCTTGGCTTCCTTCAGGCCCAGGCCCGTCAGTTCGCGCACGGCCTTGATGACCGAGACCTTGTTGGCGCCGACTTCGGTCAGCATCACGTTGAACTCGGTCTTCTCTTCCACCACGGCAGCGGCGGCACCACCGGCGCCGGCCGGAGCGGCCATCGCCGCGGCGGACACGCCGAACTTCTCTTCGATTGCCTTGACCAGCTCGTTGAGCTCCATCACGGACATGGCGTCCAGTGCGGTCAGGAATGCGTCTTTGTCGAAAGCCATTTTGGTTCCTTGGATAGGTTGAATTTCAGTTGATCCAGCGGATCGTTCAGGCGGCGGCCGGGGCGGCTTCGCCCTCGGCTGCGGCGGCAGGCTCGGCGGTAGCGCCAGCGCCACGCTGCTCGGCCAGCGCCGCCAGCACGCGCGCGATGCGCGAGACCGGCGACTGCATCAGGCCCAGCAACTGGGACAGCAGCACTTCCTTGCTCGGGATAGCCGCCAGCGCCTTCACGCCGTTGGCATCGAGCGCCTTGCCGGCATAGGCGCCGGCCTTCACGATCAGCTTGTCGTTGCTCTTGGCAAAGTCCGCGATGACCTTCGCTGCGGCC
The DNA here is from genome assembly GCF_004217215.1 of Rivibacter subsaxonicus. Taxonomy (GTDB): domain Bacteria; phylum Pseudomonadota; class Gammaproteobacteria; order Burkholderiales; family Burkholderiaceae_C; genus Rivibacter; species Rivibacter subsaxonicus. The sequence continues at coordinate 25,468 of NZ_SHKP01000010.1, read as the reverse complement.
ACGGCATCTTCGGAGAAGCCGTAGATCAGCGGGCCGGTCATGCTCTCGGCGGCCACCTCGAACGACGTGCCAGTGACGGCACGCCGCGCGAGCGTGTTCTTCAGTACATGAAGGTACACGCCCTTGTCGCGCGCCTGCTTGCGCAGTGCGTTCAGGTGTTCCACCGTGAGTCCGCGGTACTCGGCCAGCGCGAGCGTCTGTGCCTTGGCCGCCTGGGCTTGCACTTCGGCGACGACTTCTGCCTTTTCGTTGCGATTCAGACTCAAGGTCCACTCCTCAAAAACGTGCCGTCATCCTTGCGGACTCCGGCACACCCGGTTGCAGCGACCTTCCTTCCAGGAACCTCGCGCCGCAGCCGAAGCTGCATCGCGATCTACCCTTCAGGCGGGTTCGCCATCTGCGCTGGCCAGGGCCGAGGTCTTGCGACTCTTGCCCCATTTAGGCAGCCATTGGCTGCACCAGCGGTCTTTGATGGCCCGCGGCACCGGCTCCTTCGAGCGGGGTGCCACGGCCCACCAATCCTTGTCGGACCGCGCGTCAGACACACGCGCGATCCCTTGTTCAATCGGCGCCGCCGGCTCGCGCCGGCAGCGACCGTTCAGGCTCAGGCTTGCGCCGTTGCGTTGATGCTGGCGACTTCGACGCGAACGCCGACGCCCATGGTCGAGGACACCGCGACCTTGCGCAGGTAGATGCCCTTGCTCGAAGCCGGCTTGGCCTTGTTGAGCGCTTCGAGCAGTGCCTGCAGGTTGCCCACCAGCTTGTCGGCGTCGAAGGAACGACGGCCGAGCGTGGTGTGGATGATGCCGGCCTTGTCGACGCGGAACTGGACCTGACCGGCCTTGGCGTTCTTCACCGCGGTGGCCACGTCGGGCGTCACGGTGCCGACCTTCGGGTTCGGCATCAGGCCGCGCGGGCCGAGGATCTGGCCGAGTGTGCCGACGATGCGCATCGTGTCCGGCGAGGCGATCACGACGTCGAAGTTCAGGTTGCCGGCCTTGACCTGTTCGGCCAGGTCTTCCATGCCGACCACGTCGGCACCGGCGGCGCGGGCTTCCTCGGCCTTGGCACCCTGGGCGAACACGGCGACGCGCTTGGTCTTGCCGGTGCCGTTGGGCAGCACGACGGCGCCGCGCACGACCTGGTCCGACTTCTTGGCGTCGATGCCGAGCTGGACCGAGACGTCGATCGACTCGTCGAACTTGGCGGTCGCGCAGTCCTTGACCAGGCTCAGGGCCTCGCCGATCGGGTACAGCTTGGTCGTGTCGACCTTGCCTTCAAATGCCTTCTGGCGCTTGGTGATCTTTGCCATTTCAGAGGCCCTCCACCGTGATGCCCATCGAACGGGCCGAACCGGCGATCGTGCGCACGGCGGCGTCCAGATCGGCAGCGGTCAGATCCTTCATCTTGGTCTTGGCGATTTCCTCGACCTGCGCGCGCGTCAGCTTGGCCACCTTGTCGGTGTGCGGCGTCTTCGAGCCCTTGTCCAGCTTGGCCGCCTTCTTCAGCAGCACCGTCGCCGGCGGGGTCTTGAGGATGAAGGTGAAGGACTTGTCCGCGAAGGCGGTGATCACCACCGGCAGCACGAGGCCCGGTTCCAGGCTGGAGGTCTGGGCGTTGAACGCCTTGCAGAACTCCATGATGTTGAGTCCGCGCTGACCCAGCGCCGGACCGATCGGGGGCGAAGGGTTCGCCTTGCCCGCCGGGATTTGCAGCTTGATGAAGCCGACAATCTTCTTGGCCATGATTTCTCCAGTAGCCCCCGCTGCGGCCTGCGGCAGGGGTTGAGTGCAAACGCCAGGGATTGGCTACCCTGGCTCCTCGCACCGGTGTCTCGTCACCGGCAGCAACGGGCGCTGGAGCGACCACCTTGCGGCGGTCGGGGCCAGCGCCAGCCCCGTGAACCTCAGGTCTTCAGACCTTCTCGACCTGGTGGAAATCGAGTTCCACCGGCGTCGCGCGGCCGAAGATCGTGACCGAGACACGCACCTTCGACTTGTCGTAGTTGACTTCCTCGACCGAGCCGTTGAAGTCGGTGAAGGGGCCGTCCTTGACCCGCACCAGTTCGCCGACCATCCACTCGACCTTGGGCCGCGGCTTGTCGGTGCCTTCCTGCATCTGGTTGACGATCTTGTTGACCTCGTCTTCCGAGATCGGCACCGGGCGGTTCTTGGCGCCACCGACGAAGCCGGTGACCTTGCTGGTGTGCTTGACCAGGTGCCAGGACTCGTCGTCCATCAGCATCTCGACCAGCACGTAGCCCGGGAACAGGCGGCGCTCGCTGATCGCCTTCTTGCCGTTCTTGACCTCGATGACCTCTTCGGTCGGCACCAAGATGCGACCGAACTTGGCGTTCATGCCGGCACGCTCGATGCGCTCGCGCAGGTTGCGCTCGACCGCCTTCTCCATGCCCGAATAGGCGTGGACGATGTACCAGCGCAGCGGATTCGCTGCCGCGGCTTCGGGGACGGCCGTTTGCTCGACTTCGCTCATGCTCAAACCTCTCGTGTCGCCGTGCGAACTCAGTGCTTCCAACCCAGGATCAGGTCGTACAGCACCCACTCCAGCGTCTTGTCGGTCAACCACAGGAACAGCGCCATCACGACGACGAAGGCGAACACGTAGAGCGTCATCTGCGTGGCCTCCTTGCGGGTTGGCCAGACGACCTTCTTGACCTCGCGCACCGAGTCGCGGCCGTAGGCGATCAGCGCCTTGCCCGGCTCGGAGGTGAAGAACAGCGCCACGCCCGCGACCAGCAGGCCCAGCAGCGCCAGCACGCGCAGCCACAGCGCCTGCTGACCCAGCAGGTAATAGGCTGCCACGGCGGCCACGACCAACAGGCCGGCACCCGCCAGCTTGGCTTTGTCGGCGCCAGTGGAGACGGTTTCGACGGAGGAGGAATTGCTCATCTTTGCTCGTGTCTTGCACCTGGGCCGGAAGGCTTCGGTGCGGCATCGCCTTGAGCAGCAAAGCCCGCCGGGTCTTTGGGGACCTCCTGCGGGCTCATCCGCGGAACATTTCCGCGGGCTGCTGACGTTGCGTTGGACGCTCTCTGTTCTGTCTGTCGCGCTTCTTCCGGTGCAGGATTCAGGTGGCAGGGGCAGTAGGAATCGAACCTACAACCTTCGGTTTTGGAGACCGACGCTCTGCCAATTGAGCTATACCCCTAAGCTGAATCCTCTTGCAGGAACCGCAACCGAGCGTCGATTACTCGACGATCTTCGCCACGACGCCGGCGCCGACGGTGCGGCCGCCTTCGCGGATGGCAAAGCGCAGGCCTTCCTCCATGGCGATCGGTGCGATCAGCTTGACGGTGATCGACACGTTGTCGCCCGGCATCACCATTTCCTTGTCCTTGGGCAGCTCGATGGCGCCCGTGACATCGGTGGTGCGGAAGTAGAACTGCGGACGGTAGTTGTTGAAGAACGGCGTGTGACGGCCGCCCTCGTCCTTGCTCAGCACGTACACCTCGGCCGTGAAGTGCGTGTGCGGCTTGATGCTGCCCGGCTTGCACAGCACCTGGCCGCGCTGCACGTCTTCGCGCTTGGTGCCGCGCAGCAGGATGCCGACGTTGTCGCCCGCCTGGCCCTGATCCAGCAGCTTGCGGAACATCTCCACGCCGGTGCAGGTGGTCTTCTGGGTGGCAGCGATGCCGACGATCTCGATTTCCTCGCCGACCTTGACGATGCCGCGCTCGATACGGCCGGTCACCACGGTGCCGCGGCCGGAGATCGAGAACACGTCTTCGACCGGCATCAGGAAGGCACCGTCGATGGCGCGCTCGGGCGTCGGGATGTAGCTGTCCAGCGCATCGGCCAGGCGCATGATGGCCTGCTCGCCGAGGTCGCCGGTGTCGCCTTCGAGGGCGAGCTTGGCCGAGCCCTTGACGATCGGGGTGTCGTCACCCGGGAAGTCGTACTTGCTGAGCAGTTCGCGCACTTCCATCTCGACGAGCTCGAGCAGCTCGGCATCGTCGACCATGTCGCACTTGTTCAGGAACACGATGATGTACGGAACACCGACCTGACGCGCCAGCAGGATGTGCTCGCGGGTCTGGGGCATCGGGCCGTCGGCGGCCGAGCACACGAGGATCGCGCCGTCCATCTGGGCGGCACCGGTGATCATGTTCTTGACGTAGTCGGCGTGGCCCGGGCAGTCGACGTGGGCGTAGTGCCGGTTGGCCGTCTCGTACTCGACGTGGGCGGTGTTGATGGTGATGCCGCGCGCCTTCTCTTCGGGCGCTGCGTCGATCTGGTCGTAGGCCTTGGCCTCGCCGCCGAACTTCTTCGACAGGATCGTCGTGATCGCCGCCGTCAGCGTCGTCTTGCCGTGGTCCACGTGACCGATCGTGCCCACGTTCACGTGGGGCTTGGTCCGCTCAAACTTGCCTTTTGCCATTTCGCTTCTCCTGACGGTCGACGCGGTCGGTGATCAAACAAAGAGGTGGTGCCCATGGCGCGGATCGAACGCGCGACCTCTCCCTTACCAAGGGAGTGCTCTACCACTGAGCCACATGGGCGATCAACACGGGCTTGGGCACCACGGTGCGCAAGCCGCTGTCGATCAAGGCACGACAACAAATGCTGGAGCGGGAGACGGGAATCGAACCCGCGTCATCAGCTTGGAAGGCTGGGGTTCTGCCATTGAACTACTCCCGCCCTGAAATTGGGTTCTCGCTGGTGGAGGAGGCTGGATTCGAACCAGCGTAGGCGTAAGCCAACAGATTTACAGTCTGCCCCCTTTAGCCACTCGGGCACCCCTCCGGCGAGCCCATCAGTATAGCAGGGTTCGTCGCCCATCGCCAAGCCCCCGCGAGCGACTCGCCCCTCGCCCGAGCCTGCGCGACGACACCGATCGCGACCCATCGCCGGCGGCCAGCGGTCGGATGACACCAGCGCGCAGCAATTGGTATTGTCGACCACACCACCGACCGCGGTGGGCGAGCTGCCGCGATGACCACACTCAGCCTGCTACGAGGGTTTTCACAGGGGAAAGCCGGCGCCGGCGCGATTGACCCGCTGCCTCGTCTGGTACTACACTGGTATCAGACCATGAGCCGCCGCCCATCGCCTTCATCCTCCACGGCAGTGCCCGCTGCGCGCTATCTGATCGGCATCGATGGTGGTGGCACCGGCACCCGCGCGCGACTCGTCGACAGCGCCGGCCGCCGGCTCGGTCAGGGCGAGGCGGGGCCCTCAGCCCTGGGCCAGGGCGTCGACCAGGCCTGGCGCAACATCCGCCAAGCCATCGACGCCGCCTTCCTGGCCGCCGGCCTGACGCCGGCCGCCGAGGCCGATTGCGCCCTTGGCCTGGGTCTGGCTGGTGCCGAGGTGGCAACCAGACGTGAGCGCTTCCTCGCATCGGCGCCTGCCTACTGCAAACTGGCACTCGCCACCGACGCCGCCACCACGCTGGCCGGCGCGCATGCCGGGCGGCCAGGAACGATCGTCGCGGTCGGTACCGGCACGATCGGCTTGGCGCGCCATGCCGACGGCCGCGAGACCTCGGCCAACGGTTGGGGCTTCCCGGTCGGCGACGAGGGCAGCGGCGCCTGGCTTGGCCTGCTTGCCATGCAGATCGCGCAGCAGGCCTTCGATGGCCGCAGCGCCGCTGGCGCCCTGGCGCGCGCGGTCTGGCGCACTGCCGGCGGCAGTCGCGCCGAGTTGCTGGCCTGGTGCGAGCACGCCGGCCAGCAGCGCTACGCCGAACTGGCACCACTGGTATTCGAGACCGAGGCCGACGACACGCAGGCCGCCGCACTGTTGGCGGCTGCGGCACAGGCGATCGAAGCCACCGTCGTCGCCATCGACCCGCGCGCCGAACTGCCGCTGGCGCTGTGCGGCAGCCTGGGTCGGCGCCTCGAGCCCTACCTCGACGCCGCCACGCGCGCGCGCTGCGTGAAGCCGGCCGGCGACGCGATCGACGGCGCGCTGCAACTGGTCCGAGAACAGATCCGACAACCGCTCGCCCCTGGAATCCCATGAGCCGATTGCGCTTCGATTTCCAGCCCGACGCGCAGGCCGCGTCGCCGCTGTACCTGCAACTCTCCCAGACCCTGGCCCAGGCGATCCGCGACGGCCGCTACCAGACCAACGAGGCGTTGCCTTCGGAGCGCGTGCTGTCGGACTCGCTGAGCCTGTCGCGCGTGACGGCGCGCAAGGCGATCGATCAGCTCGTGGACCAGGGCCTGGTCGTTCGCCGCCAGGGTTCCGGCAACTACATCGCGCCGCAGCTCGAACAGCCGCTGTCGCGGCTGACCGGTTTTTCCGAAGAACTGCACCTGCGCGGCTTCACGCCGTCGTCGCGCTGGCTCAACCGCGCACTGACACCGGCCACGCCGCAGGAGCAGCTGAGCCTGGGCCTGTCGCCCGGCACGCCGGTGGCGCGGCTGGAGCGCCTGCGCCTGGCCGACGAGGTCGTGATGGCCTACGAGGTCAGCGTGCTGCCACAGGAGGTGGTGCCCGAGCCCGACGCGGTCGAGGCCTCGCTCTACGAGTACCTGCGTGGCCGCGGCCGCGAGCCGGTGCGCGCACTGCAGCACATCCGCGCCCAGAACGCCGACGGCCAACTGGCCAACATGCTCGGCGTGGCGACCGGCCATGCGTTGCTGTTCATCACCCGCGTCGGCTACCTCGCCAGCGGCCAGGCGGTGGAGCTGACGCTGTCGTACTGTCGCAGCGACTACTACGGCTTCGTCGCCGAGATGCGGCGCGAGGGCTGAACGCGATGCAACGGATCGAAGGCCACGTCCTCACGCCGCAGGGCTTCGTGCACGGTGCGCTCGAGCACGAGGGTGGCCGCGTGCTGCGCATCGAGGGCACGCCGGTCGGCGAGGCGCAGGCCCGCGCCGAGGCGCGCGCCTTCGTGCTGCCCGGCTTCGTCGACACCCACGTGCACGGCGGCGGCGGCGCCGACACGATGGAGGCCGGCGACGCGATCGCGCAGATCACGCGCATGCATGTGCGCCACGGCACCACCGCGCTGCTGGCGACCACGATGACCGCGCCGCTGGTCGAGATCGAGACCGCGATGCGCGCACTCGGGCCGGCCTGCGCACAGCGCGCGCCGCAGTCGGCGCGCGTGCTCGGCGTTCATCTCGAGGGCCCCTACATCAGCCCCGACCGGCTCGGCGCGCAGCCCGACTTCGCCAAGCCGGCCTCGATCGACGAGGTGCTCGCGCTGCACGCGCTGGCACCGATCCGCCTGATCACGCTGGCACCCGAGCTCGACGGCAATCTCGAGCTGATCGCGCCGCTGCGCGCGGCCGGCTTTCGCATCCAGATCGGCCACAGCGGCGGCAGCTACGAGGACGGCGTGGCCGCGCTCGAGCGCGGCGCCGGCGGCTTCACCCACCTGTTCAACGCGATGAGCGGCATGCACCACCGCTTGCCGGGCATGGTCGGCGCGGCGCTGGCGCATGCGCAGTACGCCGAGATCATCCCGGACCTGCTGCACGTGCACCCGGGCGCCATCAAGGCCGCGCTGCGCGCGGTGCCTTGCCTGTTCTGCGTGACCGACTCGACCGCCGCCGCCGGCATGCCCGACGGCGACTACCGCCTCGGCCGCCACATCGTGACCAAGTGCCTGGGCGGCGTGCGGCTGGCCGACGGCACGCTGGCTGGCAGCACGCTGACGCTGGACCAGGCGCTCTACAACCTGGTCGGCCTCGGTCTCAGCCTCACCGAGGCATCGATGCGCACCAGCACCCACGCCGCCGACTACCTCGGCGTCACCGACCGCGGCCGGCTGGCCGCCGGCACCTACGCCGACATCGCGGTACTCGACCGCGACCTGCAACTGATCCGCGTTTTCGCAGAAGGAGAAGAGATTGACCTCGCGCATGCTTGAGGAGGCGCTGCACGCCCCCGACGCCGTGGCCCGCCTGATGGCGGCCGACACCGAGGCCTACGCCACCCTGGGCCGCGGCCTGCGCGAGATGCCACCGCAGTCGCTGCTGACCGTGGCGCGCGGCAGCTCCGACCACGCCGCGCACTACATGGCCTACCTGATCATGGCGCGCCTGGGCCGGCTCGTGACCTCGCTGCCGATGTCGCTGATCACGCTCTACCAGAGCAAGATCCAGTGCCAGGGCCTGGTCTCGCTGGCCTTCTCGCAGTCGGGCCAGAGCCCGGATCTGGTCGCGCCGACTCGCTTCTTCCGCAACGGCGGCGCGCGCACCGTGGCCTTCGTCAACGACGCCGCCTCGCCGCTGGCGCAGGCCAGCGAATGGGTGTTCCCGCTGCATGCCGGCGCCGAGCAGAGCGTGGCCGCAACCAAGAGCTACATCGCGCAACTGGTGGCCGGCGCGCGCGTCGTGGCCAGCTGGCAGGACGACGCCGCGCTGACGGCCGCGCTGCACGCGCTGCCCGCCGCTCTCGCACGCGCCGCGCGACAGGACTGGCAGCCGGCGGTCGACGCGTTGACGCAGGCCGACAAGCTGTTCGTCATCGGCCGCGGCACCGGCCTGGCGATCGCGATGGAGGCCGCGCTCAAGTTCAAGGAAACCTGCGGCATCCAGGCCGAGGCCTTCTCCGGCGCCGAGGTCAAGCATGGCCCGATGGCGCTGGTCGAGCAGGGCTACCCGATGCTGGTGTTCGCGCCGCGCGGCCCGGCCCAGGCCGGCCTGATCGCGCTGGCCGAGGAGATGCGCGGCCGCGGCGCGCGCGTGCTGCTGGCCGCACCAGCCGGCACGCCCGGCGCCGAGCTGCCGCTGGTCGAGGCCGGCCACGAGGAGCTCGACCCGATCTGCGCGGTGCAGAGCTTTTATCCGATGGTCGAGGCGCTGGCGCGTGCGCGCGGGCTCGATCCGGATGTGCCGCGCCACCTCGCCAAGGTCACCCGCACCCATTGAAGAAGCTCGAAGAAGCCGGCACGATGAACAGCAACACGATCCGCCCCGGCCATCTGGTGATGGTCGACATGGATGGCACCTCGCTAGCCGCCGCCACCGCCGACTTCATCCGCGAGCACGACATCCGCGCGGTCTGCCTGTTCCGCAAGAACCTCGGCAGCGAGGCCGAGGTCAAGCGCCTCTGCGCCGATTTGCGCGAGCTGATGGGGCCCGAGGCGCTGATCGGCATCGACCAGGAAGGCGGCTCGGTGGTGCGCGCCACCTTCCTGCCGCAGCCGCCGGCGGCGATGGCGCTTGGCGCCGCCGATGACGAGGCGCTGTCCGAGGCCATCGGCGCGGCCGTGGCGCGCGGCCTGCGCGGCCTCGGTATCAACTGGAACTTCGCGCCGGTGCTCGACATCAACAACAACCCGGCCAACCCGGTGATCGCCGAGCGCAGCTTCGGCGAGGAGCCGGAGCGTGTGACGCGCCTGGCCGGCGCCTGGATGCGCGGCTCGCTGGCCGAGGGCGTGGCCTGCTGCGTCAAGCACTTTCCCGGCCACGGCGACACGCATGTGGATTCGCACCATGCGCTGCCGGCGGTCGACAAGACGCTGGCGCAGCTCGAGGCGCTCGAGCTCAAGCCCTTCCGCGCATTGGCGCCCATCGCGCCCGCCGTGATGACGGCGCACATCGTCTACCCGCAGATCGACCCCGAGCATCCGGCCACGCTGAGCAAGCGGGTGCTGACCGGCATCCTGCGCAAGGCCATGGGCTACGACGGCGTCGTCATCACCGACGCGCTGATGATGAAGGCGATCCACGAGCGCTACGGCCATGCCCGCGCCGCGGTGCTGGCGCTGCAGGCCGGCGCCGACCTGGTGCTGGCGCAGGGCGCGCGCCACGAACAGCTAGCGGCGATCGAATCGATCGATGCCGCGCTGCGCGACGGCAGCGTGCCGCTCGCACGCGCCGACCAGGCACGCGGGCGCGTCGCCGCGCTGGCGACCCGCTTCCCGATCCGCGCTGAGTCGTACGCCGACGAGCAGCGCGCCAGCGATGACGCGCTGATGCGCGCCGCCTGGGCCCGTGGCCTGGTCGCGCTCGGCGCACCGCGCCCGCCGCGCGCCGACGAACGCCTGCGCGTCTTCACTCAGCGCAGCGTGCCCTGCGATGGCGTGTCCGAGGCCGGGCCTTCGGCCGAGCAGATCGCCGCGCTGTTTGCCGGCTTCAAGGACGTGGAGCTGATCGCGCTCGCCCGCCTCGACGATCTCGACGGCGCCTCGATGCCGCGCGACGGCCGCTTCAACGTGCTGGCCTCCAACCACCGCGCCCGCTACGGTGCCGCCGCGGCCGGCTGGCGGCCGGACCTGCACCTGGTGCTGTGGAACCCATACCAGGCGCTCGACGTGGCGGCCGCGGCGCTCGTCAGCTGGGGCTACGCCGATGGCGCGCTGGCCGCGGTCAAGGCCTGGCTCGACGGCCGCGCCGACGCCCTGCCCACGCCGCCGGTCACTCTCGCCCCGCGCGCCGCCTGAACGACCGCGCCCCGACTTCTCCTGCCAGCCCGCCGATGACCACCGCCGACCACACCGCCCCCGCCGTCACGGTAAAGAAGCGCTCCCCGATCAGCTGGGTGCCGACGCTCTACTTCGCGCAAGGCCTGCAGTTCTTCGTCGTCATGCTGATCGCCGGCCTGATGTTCAAGAGCATGGGCGTGGCCAACGACCTGATCGCGCGCTGGACCGGCGTGCTCGGCCTGGCCTGGGCCTTCAAGCCGCTGTGGAGCCCGTTCCTGGAGATGGCGCGCAGCAAGAAGCTGATCGTCGTCGCGCTGCAGTTCACCGGCGCGATCGGCCTGGCGCTGCTGGCGCTGGCGGTGCAGTTGCCGATGTTCTTCGCGGCCAGCATCGCGGTGCTGTTCCTGCTCGCCTACGCCTCGGCCACGCATGACATCGCCTGCGACGGCCTCTACATGGCAGCACTCGACGCGCGCTCGCAGGCCGCCTACGCCGGCTGGCAGGGTGCCTTCTTCAACGCCTCGAAGTTCCTCACCCTCGGCGGGTTGCTGGTGCTGGCGGGGCATCTTGAAAAGAGCGTCGGCGTGCACAACGCCTGGAGCGCGATCTTCGTGCTGCTCGCGGTGCTGCTGGCCGCCATCGCCGCCTACAACGCCTGGGCGCTGCCCGGCACGCTCAACACCGGCCATGCCGACCTCACGCTGGCCAGCGTCACTCGCACGCTGCGCGACGTGGTCGGCGACTTCCTGTCCAAGCCGGGCATCGGCCTGGCGATCCTGTTCATCGTGCTGTTCCGCGCCGCCGAGGGCCAGGTGCAGACCATCGGTCCGCTGTTCATGCTCGAGGCACGCGACCAGGGCGGCCTGGGCCTGACGACCGACCAGATCGGCATCGTCTACGGCACCGCCGGCACGCTGGCCTTCCTGCTCGGCAGCATCCTCGGCGGCTACTTCACGTCGTGGCTCGGCCTCAAGCGCGCGATGTTCTTCCTGATCCTCGGCATGATGGTGCCGAACCTGGTGTTCGCCTGGCTCGCGCATGCACGACCGAGCGACCTCAACGTGATCGGCACCGCAGTGAGCATCGAGATGTTCGGCTACGGCTTCGGCTTCGTCGGCATGATCCTCTACATCATGCAGGCGGTGGCGCCGGGCCGCTTCCAGACCGCGCACTACGCCCTGGGCACCGGCGTGATGCAGCTTGGCTTCATCCTCTCCAAGACCATCAGCGGCGACATCCAGCTCGCCCTCGGCTACGAGCGCTTCTTCCTGTGGACGGTGCTGTGCGGCCTGCCGGTGCTGGCGCTGATGTTCTTCGTCAGGATCCCCGGACGCAGCGACGCGACCTCAACCGCGCCCGACGCCGCGGTCGACGCCGTCGGCAACAAGCCGGCCGGCGCCTGATGCGCATCGCCGTCCTCGCGCTGACGCTGGCTCTGGCCTCGGCCGCGCAGGCTGCCGCGCCGGCAGCACCGGCCATCTTCTTCGACGACTTCGGCGATGCCGACACCGCGACCCTCGCCGCCGGTGGCTGGACACTGCGCGCCGCCGCCGGCCACCCCGGCGTGCCGGGCGCGCGCTGGGCACCGGAGCTGATCAGCCTGGTCGATGACCCGGCCCGCCCCGGCAACCGGCTGCTGCGCATGGAGGCGCGCACCGACGGCACGCCGCAGGGCACCGCCCAGACCCAGCTCTGCCAGGCGCGCAAGTTCCTGCGCGGCACCTACGCGGCGCGGATCCGCTTCAACGATCGGCCGCAGTCGGGCATCGACGGCGATCCGGTGATCCAGACCTTCTACGCGGTGGCGCCGCTCAAGCACGACTTCGACCCGAACTTCAGCGAGGTCGACTTCGAGTACCTGCCCAACGGCGGCTGGGGCAGCCCGGACACGCGGCTCTACGCGATCTCGTGGCAGACGGTGCAGATCGAGCCGTGGCAGGCCTTCAACGCCAGCCACGAGGAACGCCGTGCGCTCGACGGCTGGCATGTGCTGATGGCGCAGGTCGCGCAGGACCACGTGCGGGTCTTCCTCGACGGCCGCGAACTCGCGCGCCACGCCGGTCGCAACGTGCCGGTGCAGCCGATGGCAATCAGCTTCAACCTCTGGTTCTCGCCCGGCGGCCTGCTGCCGGCGAGCGCCGAGCCACGGGTCTGGCGCCAGGACGTGGACTGGGTGTTCCACGCCCGCGACGCGATGCTGTCGCCGGCGCAGGTGGAGGCCGCGGTGCAGGCCCGGCGTCGCGCCGGTCATGCCCGCGTCGACACGGTCCCGGCGGCAGAACCCGCGCTTCCGAGCCGCTGCGACTTCTGAACGCTCAGGCGCTGAGCTCGGCGACGAAATCGTAGGTGTCGCCGCGGTAGTAGGAGTGGCTCAGCTCCACCGCACGCCCGTCGCGCAGGAAGCCCAGGCGCTCGACCAGCAGCCCGGCGTCGCCCGGCTCGGCCTGCAGCAGCCGGGCCTGCTCATCGTCGAGCAGCAGCGCGCGCAGCCGCTGCAGCGCGCGCACCGGGCGGTTGCCCGCCTTCTGCAGCGCCTCGTAGAGCGACTCCTGCACCGCGTCGATCGACGGCAGGCACGAGGCCACGACGGTGGCGTACTCGAGCGCCATCGGCGCATCGTCGGCATAGCGCAGGCGGTGGAAGCGATAGACCAGGGTGCCCGGGCTCAGCGCAAGCTTCAGCGCCTCGTCGGGCGAAACCGTGCCCTCGGTTCGCTTGAGCCACTCGCTGCGCGGGACCTGGCCGCGCGACTGCATGTCCTCGTGAAACGAGGTCAGCTTGGCGAAGTTCTTGTCGATGTGCGGCCGTACGAAGTTGCCCGAGCCCTGGCGGCTGACCAGCAGCCCTTCCGCCGCGAGACCGTCGATCGCCTTGCGCACCGTGATGCGCGAGACGCCGAGGTCGATCGCCAGCTGGCGCTCCGAGGGCAGGGCGTCGTCCGGCCCGAGCAGTTGCTTCTCGATCGCCTCGCGCAGCGCGCGCTGCAGTTGCTGGTAGAGCGGCTGGCTGCTGGCGGGATCGAGCGCGCGCAGGGTCTTGGCGAGCGATTTCATGCTGCTGCGGCCCTCCTTGGCCGCCGGGGACTTGAGGCGAAATGCCGCGCCGCATCGGCGCGCCCCCTCGTCGCCGAACCAAAATAATACCAATAACGCGCCAGTGGGCGCACCAGCAGCATCACCGAGCGCACCAAATGACAACCGCCGGCGCTCCGCAGCTCCTGCGAAATAGTTGCAACAAAGCCGCGGATTCTCGTTTCTACCAAGTGGTAGCAAACTGGCTCTAAGTGGTACTCTTCTTGGCGTCGAATTTCCATCGCTGGCATGCAGTCTGGCACTACCAGTAGGCCCACCGGTCACGCGCCAGGACGGCGGCGGAAACAGGCAGCAACAAACCAGAGCAGCAAGGGCCAGACACGCAGTCAGGCACCGAATCGCCCGATCAATCCATCGGCCAAGGGCATCCCGAGGCCACAACACCGCAGAGGTGAGCAATGAAGTGCAACCACACCCCCGTCGCATCGGCCGTGGCGCTCCTGTTGATGAGCGCCGCCTTCGCGGTGCAGGCCCAGCAGGCCGCGCCCGCAGCACCCGAGACGAAGGCCGATCTGGAAACGGTCACCGTCACCGGCATCCGTGCCTCGCTGGCAACGGCCGCGAACGTCAAGCGGAACGCCAACGCCGTGGTGGACGCCGTATCCGCCGAGGACATTGGCAGGCTGCCCGACGCCGACGTGGGCGAAGCTCTGGGCCGCATCCCGGGCATCTCGGTGGGTCGCGATTTCGGCCAGGGCGCTTCGGTTTCCATCCGTGGCACCGACCCGCAGATGACCTACACCACCCTGAACGGTCAGTCGGTGGCCTCCACGGGCTGGTATGACCAGAAGTCGGTCGACCGCTCCTTCAACTACTCCCTGCTGCCCGCCGAGCTGGTCGGCGGCCTGAAGGTGTACAAATCGTCGCAGGCCGACCTGACCGAAGGTGGCATCGGCGGCACCGTGATCGTCAATACGCGCAAGCCGCTGGACCTGGACGCCAACACCGTCTTCGGCAGCCTCAAGGTCGGCAAGGGCACGATCAGCGACACGAGCGGGGATGTCTCGGGCCTCTACAGCTGGAAGAACGACGCGAAGACCTTTGGCGTGCTGGTCGCCGGCGTGTTCGAGAAGGGCGACTACATCCGCCGCGGCGTCGAAGCCGACATGCGCTGGTCTGGCGACGTGGCGCCCACGACCTTCGTGCAGGAGCGCGAGCGCAAGGCCCTGAACGTGACGCTGCAGGCCCGTCCGGCGGATGGCTTCGACATCGGCCTGAACTACCTGCACCTGGAGCTGGATGCCAACAACTCCAACACCAGCCACTACATCTTCACGGGCAACTCCGGCAATTGCCAGCAGACCAATGCGGCGGGCCTGTGCACGCTGCACACCCGCGACACGGCCAGCCCGGCGACGGACAACGTGTTCCTGCAGAACTGGATCCGCAAGGCCTCGATGGATTCGGACAGCCTGGTGCTGGACGGTGCCTACAGGGGCGACGGCTTCAGGCTGTCCGGCGTGGTCGGCACGACCAAGGCCACCGGCGGCACCGACCAGACGGCGAACTTCGCCTACGGCCAATGGGCCCCGGTCACCGGTGCGGCCAACCTGCCGTTCTGGACCGGCACGATCGACGCCCGCGGCAAGCAGATTGCCATCCATCCCAGCTCCAACCAGAGCATCGGCGTCGGCAACCTGCCCGCCACCTCGGCGCCGGAAAGCTGGGCCTCCGGCCGCGGCCCCAACGAGGACAAGGAAAACTTCGTCCAGGCGGACGGCACCATCGACATCGACTGGAACGGTCTGAGCTCCTTCAAGACCGGCGTGCGGGCGAGCGACCACACGTTCACGCGCACGGGTTTCCGTGGCGTGCACGCGGCGACCGCCCTCCCGGGCGACACGGCCAGCCTGTACAGCGGCAACCTGGACGTGGTGGGCGGCTGGAGCGTTCCGCGTCCGAACATCGACGCCGCGCTGGGCCTGGCCTCGGCCAACATCAGCAACTGGGTTGAAGACCGCTCGGCCTACGCGCAGCTGAACGAAAAGAACTCGGCCCTGTACGGCATGCTCGAGTTCGAGAAGGAAGCCCTGCGCGGCAACTTCGGCCTGCGCTACATCCGCACCGAGGTCTCGGCGACGGGTTTTGCCTTCGACGGCACCCCGACGACCGACGTCGGTCAGAACAACGGCTGGAGCACGAACAAGGTCACCGAGAAGCAGACCTACGACGACTTCCTGCCGAGCCTGAACGTCGTCTACGACCTGCGCAAGGACACGCTGCTGCGCTTTGCTGCCGCCCAGGCGATCACCCGTCCGAACTACGACAACATGTTCCTGACGTCGGTGGTCGGCTTTGACGACACCAACGCCTCCAACGACGCGTTCAACTACGGCTCGCCCACCCTGAAGCCGCAGAAGTCCAGCCAGTTCGACCTTGGCATCGAGCACTACTACGGTCGCGGCAACGTGGTGGCCGCGGCGATCTTCTACAAGAAGATCAACAACTTCGTCACCACGCAGACCCTGCTGAACCAGAGCGTCGGCGTGGTGAGCCCCGACACCGGCCTCGACAACTGGACCGTCAACCGCTACATCAATGCCGGCGGCGGCAAGATCAAGGGCATCGAGCTGCAGGGCAACCATGCCTTCGACAACGGCTTCGGCGTAGCCGCCAACTACACCTACTCCGATGCCACGGCGCCAGCCACCAGCTACCAGGACGAAATCAACGTCTTCACGCTGTCCTCGCGCAACAACGTCAACCTGGTGGGCTACTTCGAGAACGAAAGCTACTCGGCCCGTCTGGCCTACAGCTGGCGCTCCAAGTACATGGTTCGCGAGAACGGCTGGTACGGCAACCGCTGGCACGACGACATCGGCAGCCTGGACCTGAGCCTCGGCTGGAACATCACCAAGAACCTGCGCCTGACCTTCGAGGCGGTCAACCTGACGAAGGAAGACTCGGTGCAGTACGGTGCTGGCAACGCCCCGGCGCAGCGCCCCTCGCTGCGCGACGGCTTCCCGGCCTGGTCGTTCGAGGGTGAAACCACCTATCAGCTTGGCGTGAGCGCCAGGTTCTGATGGCGGGCGAGCTTCGGCCCGCCTTTCCGAGAAGCCCGGCTCAGGCCGGGCTTTTTTTATGATCGAGCCAGCGCCCCTCGCTGCGCACCCACGAACCTGCCCCAGCGGCCCGTCCCATGAGTCCGCCCGTCGCCATCCGCATGCCCCCCGACGTCCGATCCGTGAACATCGGCGGGCAGAA
Source organism: Rivibacter subsaxonicus (assembly GCF_004217215.1). Classification (GTDB taxonomy): domain Bacteria; phylum Pseudomonadota; class Gammaproteobacteria; order Burkholderiales; family Burkholderiaceae_C; genus Rivibacter; species Rivibacter subsaxonicus. The sequence continues at coordinate 8,822 of NZ_SHKP01000010.1, read as the reverse complement.
CATCGTCTTCATCGACAACTTCCTGCAAGACCCGCAAGCCTTGGTGGAAGCCGCCTGCCAAAGCCGCTTCGAGCCGTCTGCCACGCGGGCCGAAGGGAAGGGCTACCCGGGCCTGCGTGCCGCGGCTCCGGCGGCCTACACGCAAGCGCTCACGGAGTTGCTGGACCCGCTCATCAGGATCAATTTCCAGGTGCCGGAACAACTGGACATCAAGGTGGGACTGAGTGCCTTCTCCCTCACCACCACCCAGCCCGAAGAACTGGGGCCGCTGCAGCGCACACCGCACTTCGACGCCAGCACGCCGCACTACATGGCGGCCTTGCTCTATCTGTGCGACGAAAGCCATGGCGGCACCGGCTTTTACCGCCACAACGCCACGGGCTTGCAGCGGATCACTGCCGAGGATCGCGAGCGCTACCTCGACGTCTATCACGCAGAAGTCAAGCGCCGCACCCCGCCGGCGCGCTACTTCGACCGCTCCGACGAGCAGTTCAGCTTTCTCGGCATGATGCCCGCCCGCTTCAACCGCCTGGTGGTGTATCCCGGCAGCTTGTTGCACAGCGCCTGCATCAACCCCGCCCGCAGTTTGAGCAGCGACCCGCGCCAGGGCCGGCTGACGGTCAACACCTTCTACGACCTCTGAGCAGCCTGGGCCCATGACCGCGCCCGGCGCTCACCTCGCGTTCCAGCGTCGACCTGTGGTGAACGACTGGCGGCGAAGAACCTCATCGAACATGAAGAACGGCCAACATCAAGCACTCGCAAACGCACGACGTATCCGCGCAGTGGTCGCCACCACTGCACTCGCGCTGGGATCGATCTCGACTACCGCGTTCGCGCAAGAACGCGGCGCGCCGGTCGACCGCTTTGTCTTCGGCCCCTACAAGGATCTCGCGCAGTCGCTGGAGCCGGCAGACCCCCGCATGGCCACCGCGGTGAGCGGCAAGCGCACGCTGCTGCCGGCGGCCGAGGTGCTGCCCGCCGGCAGCACGCTGAGCTGGGCCTTCGCGGTTGGCGAATGTGGCGCCGAGCGCTGGATCGGCCTCGATGCCGACCTCGTCGCGCGGGCCAACGTCGCGGCCTTCGAGAAGGCCGGCATGCCCTACATCGTCTCGACCGGCGGCGAGGGCGGCGTGTTCACCTGCGCCAGCGACGAGGGCATGGCGCGCTTCATGGCGCGCTACGCATCGAAGATGCTGCGCGGCTTCGACTTCGACATCGAGGGCAAGCAGACCCCGGCCGAGGTCGACTCGCTGGTGCAGCGGGTCAAGACGGCGCAGCGCCGGCATCCGAAGCTGCGCTTTTCGTTCACGGTGGCCACCTTCGCCGCCAGCGACGGCGGCGGCGCCAGCCTCAACGCGCTCGGCGACACGCTGATGGCCGCCATCAAGCGCCACCAGCTCGGCGGCGCCGTGATCAACCTGATGGTGATGAACTACGGCCCGGCCTCGGCCGCCCATTGCGTGGTCGGCAAGGACGGCCGCTGCGACATGCACGCCTCGGCGCTGCAGGCCGCGCACAACCTGCATCGCAAGCACGGCGTGCCCTACAACCGCATCGCGCTGACCGCGATGCTGGGCCGCAACGACGTCGCGGAGAACGTGTTCACGCTGGCCGACGCGCAGGCGCTGGCACGCGATGCGCGCGCGCTCGGCCTGGCCGGGCTGCATCACTGGTCGCTCGACCGCGACCGCGCATGCCCGCCGGACAAGGATGCGCTCTCGCCGACCTGCCACTCGCTGCCTGGGCTGGAGCCGCTGGCCTTCACGCGGGCGTTGGCCGCCGGCGACCAGGCGCGCTGAGCCCGGCGCAGGCCACGGCAGACTGCGCGTCTTGCCGTCACGCCCGCACCCTCGATGCCGCTGTTCTCCCCTCGTCGCCTCGCCCCGCTGCTGGCGCTGTTGCTTCTCGCCGGCGCGGCGCCGGCCCGGCAGCCGCAGCCGCTGAGCACGCTGCCCTACGCGCCCAGCCTCGACCCGAGCTCGCTCGACCGCGAGGTCGACGCCTGTGTCGACTTCCACCGCTTCAGCTGTGGCGGCTGGATGAAGAACAACCCGATCCCGCCCGACGAGGCCGGCTGGAGCGTCTACGCCAAGCTGCAGGACGAGAACCTGCGCTACCTGTGGGGCCTGCTGATCGCCGCGGCCGAGCCGGGCTCGGCGCGCGCGGCGCATGAACAGAAGGCGGGCGACTACTTCGCCGCCTGCGTGGCGGCGGAGACCGCGGCCGATGCCGACACCGGTCTCGCCGCGCTCGCCGGCCCGCTGGCCGCGATCGAGCAACTCGACTCGCGCGCGGCACTGGCACCGCTGCTGGCCGGGCTGCATCGCCTGGGCGCCGGGCACAGCCTGTTCCGCTTCGGCGCCGAACAGGACGCCGCCGACTCGAGCCAGGTGATCGCGGTCGCCGACGCCGCCGGTCTCGGCCTGCCCGACCGCGACCACTACTTCAAGCGCGACAAGGCCTCGCTGGCGCTGAAGCGCGCCTACCAGGCCCATGTGGCGCGCAGCTTCGAGCTGGCCGGCGCCACGCCGGTGCAGGCGCGCTCGGCGGCGCGCGAGGTGCTCGGCATCGAGACCGCACTGGCCGCGGCCTCGCTGACCAGCGAGCAGAAGCGCGATCCGCGCGGCGTCTACCACCGCATGACGCTGGCCGAGCTGCAAGGCCTGGCGCCGGGCTTCGACTGGCGCGCCTACCTCGAGGCCAGCGGCGTGGCGGCCGACACCGCGCTCAACGTGACTCAGCCGCGTTTCATGCGGGCGCTCGGCGGGCTGCTCGCGGGCCGGCCGCTTGCCGAGTGGAAGAGCTACCTGCGCTGGCACCTGCTGCGCTCGCAGTCACCGTATCTCTCGCCGGCCTTCGCGCAGGCGCATTTCGACTTCTACGGCAAGACGCTGGAGGGCATCGAGTCCATGCCGCCGCGCTGGAAGCAGTGCGTGCAGTGGGTCGACCGCGACCTCGGCGAAGCGCTCGGCCAGATGTTCGTGGAGAAGACCTTCGCGCCGGCCACGCGCGACGCCGCGGTTGCGATGACGCGGCACATCGAGGACGCGATGCGCGCCCGCATCGAGGCGCTCGACTGGATGAGCGAGCCCACCAAGGCCGCGGCGCTGGCCAAGCTCCAGGCCATCTCCGACAAGGTCGGCTACCCCGAGCGCTGGCGCGACTACGGCGGGCTGGCGATCGCGCGCGAGGGCTTCGTCGGCAACGTGCAGCGCAGCCTGGGCTTCGAGCGCGCGCGGCAGCTGGCCAAGATCGGGCGCCCGCTGGACCGCGGCGAATGGTTCATGACGCCGCCGACCGTCAACGCCTACTACGACCCGCAGATGAACAGCATCAACTTCCCGGCCGGCATCCTCCAGCCGCCGCTGTTCGATCCACGCATGGACGACGCGCCCAACTACGGCAACACCGGCGCGACCATCGGCCACGAGCTCACCCATGCCTTCGACGACGAGGGTCGCCAGTTCGACGCCCAGGGCAACCTGCGCGACTGGTGGACCAAGCAGGATGCCGCCGCCTTCAAGCAGCGCGCGCAATGCGTTGTCGACCAGTACTCGCATTACACGGTGGTCGACGAGATCCGCATCAACGGCCGCCTCACGCTCGGCGAGGACGTGGCCGACCTCGGCGGCACGATCCTCGCCTACGCCGCGTGGAAGGCCGCGACCGCCGGCCAGGACCTGCAGGCGCGCGACGGCTTCACGCCCGAGCAGCGCTTCTTCATCGGCATGGCGCAATGGGCCTGCGGCAACGAGCGGCCCGAGCGGCTGCGACTGCAGGCGCTGAACGACCCGCACTCGCCGGCGCGCCACCGGGTCAACGGCGTGCTCGCCAACATGCCCGAGTTCGCGCAGGCCTTTGCCTGCAAGCCGGACCAGCCGATGGTGCGCGCCAAGCCCTGCCGCGTGTGGTGAGCCGTCGTGCTCAGCGGTGCAGCGGCAGCGCGTTGAGCGGGATGCGCAGGTAGGCCACCCCGTTGTCGTCGGCCGGCGGCAGTTGGCCGGCACGTACGTTGACCTGGATCGACGGCAGGATCAGCGTCGGCACCTCGAGCGTGGCGTCGCGCGCCTTGCGCATGGCGACGAACTCGTCCTCGCCGACGCCGTCGTGCACGTGGATGTTGAGTGCGCGCTGCTCGGCCACCGTGGTCTGCCAGGCCGGCTCGCGGTTGGCGGGCGGGTAGTCGTGGCAGACATACATCGTGGTCTGCGGAGGAAGGGCGAGCAGGCGCCGCATCGAACGGTAGAGCTGGTGCGCGTCGCCGCCGGGGAAGTCGGCCCGCGCGCTGCCGACGTCGGGCATGAACAGCGTGTCGCCGACGAAGACCGCACCGTCGACCAGGTAGGCCATGTCGGCCGGCGTGTGGCCCGGCACCAGCAGCGCGGTGGCCTCGAGCTCGCCGATGCGAAAGCGCTCGCCGTCCTTGAACAGGTGGTCGAACTGGCTGCCGTCGGGCAGGAAGCCGCGCTCCAGGTTGTAGAGCTTCTTGAAGGTAGCCTGCACCGCGCGGATGTGCTCGCCGATGGCGATGCGCCCGCCGACCCGCTGCTGCAGGTAGCGCGCGCCCGAGAGATGGTCGGCGTGGGCGTGGGTCTCGAGGATCCAGTCGACCTGCAGCGCATGCCGCTCGAGGTAGTCGAGCATCAGGTCGGCCGAGGCGGTGCCGGTGTGGCCCGACTTGAAGTCGTAGTCGAGCACCGGATCGATCACTGCGGCACGGCGCGTGGCGTGGTCCCACACGACATAGGACACGGTCCAGGTCTGCGGGTCGAAGAAGCCTTGGGTCGTGCTGCGGGTGCTCATCGGGTACTCCGGGGATGTTCAATCAATCTGTGTGCACATGTTATATCTTTTGATATACTGTTGTCAAACCGGAGCCAACCCATGCCACGCTCGCGACTCATGATCGATCCCCAGGCCCTGCGCGCCGGCGCCACGCAGGCCGTCGGCGCGTTGAAGCTGCTCGCCAACGAGGACCGGCTGCTGCTGCTGTGCCAGCTCTCGCAGGGCGAGATGTGCGTCGGCGAGCTCGAGGAGCAGCTCGAGATCCGCCAGCCCACCCTCTCGCAGCAGCTCGGCGTGCTGCGCGGCGAGGGCGTGGTCAGCACCCGGCGCGAGGGCAAGAACATCTACTACAGCGTCGCCGACCGCTCGCTGCTCGAGATCCTGGCGCTGCTGCACCGCCTGTACTGTCCGAAGGAGTGATCACGATGACCATCGACTGGAACCAGTTCACGCCCTGGTCCGCGCTCGCGGGCGGCGTGCTGATCGGCATCGCCGCGGCGATGTTCCTGCTGCTCAACGGCCGCATCGCCGGCATCAGCGGCGTCATCGGCGGCTTGCTGCGGCCGGTGCGCGGCGACATCGGCTGGCGCGCGGCCTTCGTGCTCGGGCTGGTCGGTGCGCCGCTGGCCTATGCGCTGTTCGGCCAGTTGCCGACGCCGCGCGTCGATGCCGGCTTCGGCGCGCTGGTCGCGGCCGGGCTGCTGGTCGGCGTAGGCACCCGCTACGGCTCGGGCTGCACCAGCGGCCACGGCGTCTGCGGGCTGTCGCGGCTGTCGCCGCGCTCGCTGGCGGCCACGCTCGCGTTCATGGGCGCCGGCTTCGCGACGGTGTTCGTGACCCGTCACCTGCTCGGTCTTTGAGGAGCTCGCAATGCTGCCCGTTCTCACTTCCCTGCTCGCCGGCCTGCTGTTCGGACTCGGCCTGATCGTCTCCGGCATGGCCGACCCGGCCAAGGTGCTGGGCTTCCTCGACCTCGCCGGCGCCTGGGACCCCTCGCTCGCCTTCGTGATGCTCGGCGCCATCGCAGTTGGCGTGCTGGCCTTCTTCGTCGCGCGCGAGCGCACCGTTTCCCTCATCGGTGCCGAGATGAAGCTGCCGACCGCGCGCCATATCGATCGCCGCCTGCTGGCCGGCAGCACGCTGTTCGGCATCGGCTGGGGCATCGCCGGCTTCTGCCCGGGGCCGGGGCTGGTCGCGCTCGGCATGGGCGAGTTCAAGGCATTCGTGTTCGTCGCCGCGATGCTGGCTGGCATGGGCCTGTTCGAACTGGTCGAGCGGCGCCGGCAGGCGGCCGTCGCGCACGCTGCCTGAGCGCCCGCGATGAGCGAGACCCAAGCCTGGCTGGCCGCGGCAGCAACCGTCGGCGTGCTGCTCGGCTACGAGCTTGTGCTCGCGCTGGCCCACCGACGCGACCCGCAGCGGCTGGCGCGCTCGGCCCACGCCGCGTTGCGCGAGGAATGGTTCGCCACCCTCTCCGCGCAGAAGGGCTCGGAACTGCTGGCGGTGCAGACGCTGCGCAACTCGCTGATGTCGGCCACGCTGACCGCCTCCACCGCCGCGCTGGCGCTGATGGGTTCGGTAACGCTGGCGGCGCCGTCACTGCACGCCAGCCTCGGCGTGGCGCCGGCCGGCGGGCCCGCCTTCAGCGCGCGGCTGGCGCTCGAACTCGCGCTGATGGCGCTGCTGTTCGCCTCGCTGCTGTGCTCGGCGATGGCGGTGCGCTACTACAACCACGCCAGCTTCATCGGTTCGATGCCGGTCGAGTCCGAGGCGCGCCAGCGCTGGTCGAGTGCCGGCACCGTCTACGTGCGACGCGCCGGCGTGCTCTACAGCTGGGGGCTGCGCAACCTGATCCTGGTCGCGCCGATCATTGCCGCGATCGTCCACCCCGCGGCCGGGCCGGTGGCGGCGGTGATTGCGGTGGCGGTGCTGTTCGGCTTCGATCGCGTCGGTGCCGCCTAGGCTCGGCTCCACGCGCGGATCCCGAGGCCGACGACTGCCACCAGCGCCGCCAGCGGCATCACCACGGCATCCGGCGCCCGCATCGTCCACAGCGTCGCGCCGCTCACCGCGCACCACAGCAGCGGAATCGGCCACAGCAATGCCGGCAGCGGTCGTGTCCGTGTCTGGCCCTGCCTGACCGGCTGCAGCAACAGCAGCACCCCGAGCGTGAACACTACCGTCGGATCTGGAGCGAGGCCGAAGAACTCGGCCTGGCGCCACGCGCGACCGAACAGCACGCCGATCCACGGCTGAACGAAGAGCGCAAAGACCATCAGGCCGAGGCCGATCGCAGAGCTCGCCGCGCGCACCGGGCCCACGGACGGGCGCGCTGCGGCGCCGGCACCGGCCAGCAGCAGCATCAGGCCCTGAGTGGCAAAGGCGGCAGCAAACCAGGTCGCGGCCCAGTTGATGTCGGCGTAGCGCTGCAGATGGAAGGCCCACGCCACCCACAGCCAGCATGCGGCCAGCAGCAGCGGCACCGCGCGCGCCGATCGCGACGTGCCGCTGCGCACCAGCGCCAGGATGCCCAAGCCGAGGCCGATGCCAAAGAGCTGCGCCGGCCAGAGCTCTGCGTTGTAGAGCTCGAACTGCCGGTAGTAGGTGCGCGCAGAGAACAGCAGCAGGTCCGCCAGCTCGTAGCGCGAGCCCTCCGACATCACAGCGCCGCCACATGTTCGGCCATGCGCCTTCGCATCGCAGCGTCTGGCTGGCGGCCGCGGGCGGCGCCCAGGTTCTGCCGCACATGCGCCACGCTGGCGGTGGCCGGGATCGCGCAGGTGATCGCCGGGTGCGAGACGATGAACTTGAGCGCGAACTGGGCCCAGCCGTCGCAGTCGATCTCCGTCGCCCAGGCCGGCAGCGGATGGCGCTGCAGATCGCGCAGCAGCGCGCCCTCGCGAAAGGGCCGATTGGCGATGACGGCGATGCCGCGCTCGCGCGCCAGCGGCAGCAGGCGCTGCTCGGCCTCGCGGTCGAGCAGGTTGTAGCTGAGCTGGACGAAGTCGATCGGCTGGCTGCGCATCAGCGCCTCGATCTCGCGGTGGCGTCGGCCCTCCGAGGTCGTGATGCCGACGTAGCGCAGTTGCCCGGCCGCCTTCATCGAGAACAGCGTCGGCAGGTTCGCCTCCCAGCCCAGCAGGTTGTGCACTTGCAGCAGGTCGAAGCGTGGCAGGTTCCAGTGACGGCGCGATGCCTCGATCTGCGCCGGCCCGTCGGCGACGGTCCACACCTTGTCGGCGGCAAACACCGTTGCTGCGCCACCGAGCCGGGCCAGCCCCTCGCCGATGACCGACTGCGAGGAACCGTACATCGGCGACGAATCGATCATGCGCCCTCCTGCGGCAAAGAAGGCACGCATCACCTCGGCGCAGGCCTCGCGCGCCGCGCGGTCGCGGCCGACGTTGAAGGTGATCCAACTGCCGAGCCCGACCAACGGCAACGGCTCGCCGGTCGCGGGAATCGGCCGCGTGGCAAGGGGCGTTGGAGGGTCGGCCGCGACGCCGGCCCGGGTCCACGGCAGCGCAGCGGCGAGCAACGAGCCGCCTCGCAACAGTTCACGTCGACTCAGCGTGCTGCGGCTTTCGGCAGTCATCGGACAGTCTCCTTGCTGAAGGCCGCCACGCGCGTGGCGCGGGCGACGTGAGTGAGCGCGCTCGCCGCCTCGAAGTTCCCGCCGGCGTGACGGCGGACGCCGGATCTGGCCGCATGAGGCGGCGGCACCCCGGGGTCGGGCCATGCTAGCTTCGCTCATGACGACCTGACGCTGCCACGTCGCGCTGCGCGGCGGCTTTGCGCGCGACGCAGCGCTCGACGCACCGATCGACTGGGTCGCGCGCTCCGGCCCCGCCGCGCCTGATCGGGCACAGCAGGCGGCGACCAAAAGCAAAGGGCCACCTCTCGGTGGCCCTTTGCGCTGAGTGCACCCGCTGCCGGGACGCTCGTCAGTCGATCTTGAAGCTGAACTCCTGCACCGCACGCACCTCGCCGGCGCCGGCCACGCACTTGTACTGCATCATCGCGGCCTTCACCGC
>NZ_SHKP01000009.1 GCF_004217215.1 Rivibacter subsaxonicus | reverse complement strand
GCGCCCACGATGAATCTCGACATCACAAACCCTCCTGCGGCTTGCTATGTCGTAGCAAGAATCAAGCAGGATTCAAGGCGTTTTCACACGGCCTCCAGCGATTGCAGTCGCTGACCGCCGCGGTCTGAACGCACGGTGTCGGCCACACAGCTGTCGTCCGGTGGCCCGCGATAGCCCTGACGCGAGGTTCCACTTCTGCTCCACCTGCGGATCGACCGTCTACTACGAGCCGCTGGGACTGCAGGCGTACCTTGCAATTTCATCGGGGCATTCGCTGATCCCAGCTTTCCCTCGCCGACGTTCTCCATCTATGAAGAGCGCATGCACTCCTGGGTGGGCCTGCCAGAAGGCATCGAGCACCTGGCGTAGACAGCGACGTCTGAGGAGAAAGGCGACCGCGAATCGGGCGGCACCATGCGCTGCCTAGGGCGTAGGAATCTGCGCCAGGTCATTCGTCCCAAGCTGACAAAACACTTGGCGTCCACGTCGAAACGGCACCCTCCCGTTCGTCGTGAAAATAGGCCAACGAACCTGCCTTTGGAAGACTTCTACATGCAGCTCTACTACCACCCGTTCTCGTCGTACAGCCAGAAGGCGTTGATCGCCTTCGACGAGTACGCCATCGACTTCGACCCGCGATCGCTTGACGGTCCCGACAACCCAGCGATGCGCGAGCTGGCGGCGCTGTGGCCGATGAAGCGCTTCCCGGTGCTTGTCGACGGCGCTCGCACCGTTCTTGAGGCCAGCTGCATCATCGAATACATCGGCCTAAGGGTGCCGGCTGCAGAGCGCCTGATCCCAGAAGATCCTGTGCTTGCGCTCGAGGTTCGCATGCTGGACCGTGTGTTCGACAACTACGTTTCAACGCCGCAGCAGAAAGTCGTCTTCGATGCCTTGCGCCCGCAACACCAGCGCGACGCACATGGCGTCAATGAGGCACGCCGTACCCTTGAGACCGCCTATGCCTGGCTCGACGCGCGGATGGCGATGCATACATGGGCAGTTGGCGAGCGCTTCACCCTTGCAGACTGCGCCGCGGCCCCGTTTCTCTTCTACGCGCACTGGACGCACCCCATCGCACCGGAACACACACACCTGCTCGCATACCGGCAGCGGCTGCTGCAGCGTTCGTCGTTCGCTCGAGCTGTCGATGCCGCGCGACCTTACAGGTCGTACTTCCCGTTGGGCGCGCCCGCCGAGGACTGACAAGCGCAAGGCGCGGCATCCCAGTGGTCCAAAGCGGTGGCGGCAGCCCTGGCGCGATGCCATGCCTACAGCGGTCACTCGTGAACGGCTCCTCATGGCCGACTCGAGCCGTTCGCGAAGTGCGCCCACAGCAGCCGTTGCCCAACCAGGCGATCCACTCGAGGGACGACCGGCCCGCTCAGCCTCGGATCTGCGGTCCCGGCCATCAACGATCGTTGCTGAAAGGCGGCTCGCGGGCGTCTCCTCTGCCAGCCGTGGGCCGAGCCACAAGGCGTTGACCACAGGGCCGAGCCGGATGCGAAGGGGAAGTGCCTGGCGCGCTGCGGCGGCTGCAGGACGCAGCGGTCACCGATTGGATCGCCTCGGCCCTCGTGCTTGCCACTGCGTCTTGACCCAGCGAGCGCGATCCCGCGCGGGTCGCCGCCTCCCTCGTACGCGGCGCTTGAACTTCCCGTCCGTTGTGGGCGGTCAGAATGGGCGCCGATGAAATCCGAGGCCCCAGCCGCACCGCAGCGCGTGCTGCCCGCCATCGTGATCGCGCAGCTGTTGGGCGCGTCGCCGTGGTTCGCGGTCAACGCGGTCATGCTCGACCTACAGCGTGCCACCGGCTGGGTCGACACCGCCGTGGCCACGCTGACCTCGGCGCTGCAACTGGGATTCATCGCCGGCACGCTGGTGTTCGCGCTGCTGGCGGTGGCGGACCGATTCGCCACGCGCAGCGTGTTCCTCTGGTGCGCCCTGGCTTCGGCCGCCTGCACGCTGGCAGCGGTGCCGGCGGCGGCATCGTTCGAGGCGCTGTTGGCCAGCCGTGCCCTCACTGGTTTCTTCCTGGCCGGCATCTATCCCATCGGCATGAAGCTCGCCGCGCAGTGGTTCCCGCGCGGCCTGGGGACGGCGCTGGGCTGGTTGATCGGGGCCCTCGTGCTGGGCAGCGCCAGCCCGCACGCCTTGCGCGCGCTGGCGGCATCGGGCGCGGCCTGGCCCTGGCACAGCGTGTTCTTCGGCGCGGCACTGGCGTCGGTGGTCGCGGGGCTGATGGTCATCCTCGCTGTTCCGGCGGCGCCGAAGACGGTCGGCCGGCCGGCTGGCCTGCACCTGAGCGCGCTCGCCTCGGTGTGGCACGACCGCCGCTTGCGCGCCTCGGCGTTCGGCTACTTCGGTCACATGGTCGAGCTCTACACGATGTGGGTGCTGGTGCCGCTGATCCTGGCGACGCGACTGGCCGGTGCTGCCCTGTCATGGTGGGCCTTCGCCGTTCTCGGGGCTGGGGCGCTGGGCTGCGTTGCCGGCGGTGTGCTGGCTCGGCGTTGCGGCAGCGCGCGGGTGGCCGCCGCGCAGCTCGCCACCAGCGGCCTGTGCTGCCTGCTCGCACCGCTCGCGCTGGCGGCACCGCTCGCGCTCTTCCTCGCTTGGCTGTTGCTGTGGGGGGTGACGGTCGCTGGCGATTCGCCGCAGTTCAGCGCGCTGACCGCGACCAACGCCCCGCCCGCGGCCGTGGGCAGCGTGCTGACCTTGGTCAATTCGATCGGCTTCGCAATCTCGGTGCTGTCGATCGAGTTCTTCGTGCGGCTCGCGGCTGCACAGCCGCTGGCGGCAACCTTGCCGTGGATCGCGATCGGGCCTGCGCTCGGGCTCGTGATGCTGCGGCCCTTGCTGCGCCGACGCTGAATCTGCGGCGCCACCACTCGGCCTCCCAGACGCCAGTTCCCCCAAAATGCGCGACACCGGTCGGTGCCGCCGCCAAGGTCAGCTGCCGGGCTTGACAGCGACCTGACAGCCCCGGCCTAGAGTAGAACTGCGCCCCCGACCGCTGTATGGCGTCATACTTCCCTGGCGCCACGCGCTGCTGGGTGTGGCTGCTCTGACGAGTCACAGCGTTTCTGCCGGTCAAGCGCGGTGACACCAAGGTGCTGCTAGGTGGCTTCAGGAGGCAACCATGCACGACGATCGCTCAGGCTTCAAGCCGCTGGATCCAGGGCGGATCCATGCCCTCGACCCGCTCGAGGTGGAATATTGGTGCAAGGAGTTGGACTGCACCGAGCGAGATCTGATGGCGGCCATCGAAAAGGTGGGCGAGCATGTGACCGAGGTCAGGCAGGCGCTGAAAGAACTGCAACATCGCCGGTGACGCGGGGCTTGGGGCCGGGAGCCATCACCGGGGGCGGCTTGCTGCGTACCGTTCGGCGCGCCGCTACAAATACGGCATTCAGACCTCGCAGGTCACGCCATCGTGCGTCAACGATGGGCGCCGTACAGGAGTCCCTTTGCTTCGTTAGACGGCATGTTGATCGAGCCTGCCACTTCGGAAGACTGTCACGCCATAGCAGAGGCACACGTTGAATCGTGGCAGCATGCCTACAAGACCCTGCTCCCCGCGCCGTACCTTGCCTCGTTGTCTGTGGCCGAGCGTGAGGCTATGTGGCGTCGCTTGCACGAGCGTCAGCCCTCGCATCTTCTGGTGGCCCGCAGCGCTGGCCAGGTTGTCGGCTTCGTCGCCTTCGGTGCTTCCCGTGACGAAGTCGCGCCTTCTGATCGTGCTGAGGTGTGGGCTATCTACGTTAGGCCTGCCTTCTGGTCAGTCGGGGCTGGCCGGCTGCTGTGGCTGGCCGCGCTGCAGCAGGCTCTCGCGGAAGGCTACAAGACAGTCAGTCTCTGGGTCATTGCCGGCAATGAGCGCGCGATCCGGTTCTACGAGCGTGCGGGCTTTGTCGCCGAGCCACAGTCACGCAAGCAGTTCGAGCTTGGCGGCGCGACGCTCGAGGAGGTTCGGTATGTCCTCACGCCTGCCGTCTAACCCTTTACAGGGACTTCCCCGCGCGTCAAGCCGGTGATCGCATGTTGATTCTTCGCACTTGAATGACGTGGCAGTTTGAAGACCTGCCGAGACAGAGAACAGACTGCCCCTCTAGAGACGGCCTTGGTCGAGCGGTCGGCGGATTCCGCGAGCCTTGACGACCGCTGGCCAGCGGGCCGGCTCCTTCGCTTCCGTCGGAATCGCGGGATCGTCGAGCGTCCAGCGCAGGATGCCGGACATCTCACTGTCCGGGAGACACAGCGGTGGGTAGTGGGTGATACCCAGGCCAAGGATCTCTGCCATGGTTCTTCCCCTCCTCAACGATCAGGCTCGATTCGACCCATGTCCGACAGCCGCCGACGTCTAGCTGTCGGGGGCGCACGCGCGCAAGACAGGCTCGCGGAGCCGGGCAATTGTGGGCCCTGGCGCCTAAAGCTTCCGCTGACGAGGTCGCGCACGATCGTCCGTTCACGGCCGGGACCGCGAGCTCTCGAGCGCACCGGGAAGCTGACTTTGGACGCGCGCGGGCCTGACCTGCCAAGCGCTGTCAGCGAAGACCGGGACCTCACACTACCGACCGTTCGACCGCTCGGCGCCATGCCCGCAGCCATGGCCGGTTGACGGGGCGGTCTGCTGTCGGGCGATACGAGTTGGCGTTGGGCAAGCCTATATTCGAGCCATGAGCTTCGATGTAGCTGCCGATGCCTACGATGGTTTCATGGGCCGCTACTCGCGCCTGCTCTCCAGCCAGATGGTGGACTTGGCGTCGGTGTGCGCAGGGCAACGGATCCTCGACGTCGGCTGCGGCACCGGCGCACTCACGAGCGAACTGGTCGCCCGGTTCGGACCTGCGGCGGTGGCGGCTGTCGATCCGTCCGAGCCGTTCGTTGCGGCGACCCGGGAACGCCATCCGGGCGTCGACGTCCGCCGATCGGTAGCCGAGCAACTGCCTTTCCCGGACAGCGCGTTCGACGCCACATTGGCTCAGCTCGTTGTTCACTTCATGAAGGATCCGGTGGCGGGGCTCACCGAGATGGGTCGCGTGACCCGGCGGGATGGTGTCGTCGCCGCATGCGTCTGGGATCACGGCGGCGGCGAAGGCCCGCTCCGGATCTTCTGGGACGCGGCACGGACACTCAACCCGGAGATCGACGATGAGTCTCACCTCCCCGGCGCCCGCAAAGGCCACCTGGCCGAGTTGCTCGAGGCTGCTGGGCTGCGCGAGATCGAGGCGACCGCGCTCTCCGTGACCCTCGAGCACCCGACCTTCGACGCGTGGTGGGAGCCGTTCACGCGCGGTGTGGGCCCGGCGGGCGCGTACCTGGCCAGCCTCGACGCGGACCAGGGCACGAGGCTACGCGAGGACTGCCGGCGGCGGGTGCCCTCCGAGCCATTCACCGTCACCGCCATCGCGTGGGCCGCACGCGGACTGGCATAACGGGCAACGTCGACCCGCTCGTGGCTTGTTTTCCTCGCGCGTCGAGGGCCGCTGCTGGCCGCAAGTGTGAAGCCATGCGGGATCCCAAGAGCCGACATACGCGACTGTGTCGGGGAGGTGCGCGGCGTCTTGCTGGTCCCGGAGCGCGCGCCCTGCGCGACGTCCCGGGGCCACCTGCCTGCGGGCCGACAGAGTTTGCGCCAGACGCCCGCCGTGACGCGTGGCGCGTCCAGGGGGCGGCGTCGCCCCCGCCGCTCAAGCCTTCACTTCGACCACCTGTTCGAAGCCGCCGAAGATCATGCGTTTGCCGTCGAAGGGCATGGGCGGGTTGCCGGGTGTGGACGGATCCATGCGCGGGTCTTCCATCATCTTCTTCATGCCGGCGTCGCGCGTGGCCTTGTCCGGCCATTCGATCCACGAAAACGCTACCGTCTCTTCGGCCGTGGCCTGGACGGCGCGACGGAAGTCGGTGACTTTGCCGTCGGGGACGTCGTCGCCCCAAGCCTCGATCACACGGATCGCGCCCAGCTCGATGAATATCGGGTCGAGCTGGCGCGCGTGCTCGATGAACTTCTGCTTGTTGGCGCTGGGCACCGCGATCACGAAACCATCGATGTATGACATGTCTTCACTCCTGTTGGGTTGACCGGTCGGCGCGCCCGCCTGAGAGCGCCTCGTATCCCATCCCATCGACGAACGACAGGTAGCCAAATCGACATGACCTGCCCGGCAGGAGCACACGCGCCCTGTGGCGGCGCTGGAGCAGCATCGTTGCAGAATGCATGCCGGGTCAGCCGCTGCGGCGCTCTCAGCGTAGACCCCTTGGCCCCGCAGGTCGCTGGAGCAACCCGAGCACTTCCTTTCAGCAGTGCCCGCTCCTGGCCGGGACTGTGAGTTTGCGAGCGCCTCAGAGAGCTGGCGTCCGATGCCGATTGCTGGCCGGCGATCGGGCTGAGCGAAGGCATGGGACTCTGCATCGACGAGGCGCATGTTTGTGGTCCCTCAATTCGATGGGAGACCATCATGGGAATCCCAGCCAGCGCCAATCATCGCGAGCCATGGAACAAGGGCAAGCTCGTGGGCCAGAAAGCGCCGTTCAAGCTCAAGGACATCTGGGCACTTCGAGCGCTGGATCCGGAAGGGCCCGAGGAAATGTTTGAGGCGTTCACCAAGCGCGGTCTTTTCCGCGGGCTGCTGCGCACGCGCCTTTGAGACTGCTTCTCCATCAGCGGGAATCCTCACATGACCACCGTCAAGCAACACATTGCGGCGTATGAAGACTGGCTGCGCGAGCAGTGCGAAGTCGTCGAGGACGATCTGGACAAGAAGCATCAGCGCATGCGTCGCAGTGCCTTCGACTTCCTGCGCGCCAGCTTCTTCCGCTGGGCCGCGACCATCGAGGGCATTTGCCCCTCACTTCTGGACGCACCGAAAACGCGATGCGTCGGTGACATCCATGTCGAGAACTTTGGTACGTGGCGGGACGGGCAGGCACGCTTGGTCTGGGGCATTAACGACTTCGACGAAGCGGCCTCGATGCCTTACGTGCTGGACCTCGTACGGTTGGCGACCAGCGCCCGTCTGGCACCAAGGCTTCGCATCGACAGCGTAGATGCCGAGCAGGCGCTGCTCGAAGGCTACTGGCAGGGGCTTGAGCAGCCGCGGCCGCTGCTGCTGGATGAGCACGAACCCTGGTTGAAGCCGCTGGTCTCTGGGGGACGCAATGCCGCCCGCGAGTTCTGGAAAGACATCGATGGATGCGCGCAGACGACACCGCCGGCGCCCGTTCGCAAGGCACTGATCCGAGCACTCCCGAAGGAGGCGCGCGTCTTCGGGTTTGCCAAGCAAAGCAAGGGGAGCGGCAGTCTCGGGCGACCGCGCTTCATCATCACGGCTGAGTGGCAGGGCGGCCGCATCGTGCGAGAGGCCAAGGCGGTCGTGCCGTCGGCGTGGCACTGGGCCCATTCGCGAAAGTCGCGCCCTTCCCGGCTCCTCGATCTCGCGTTCGGCGAGTTTCGTGCCGCCGATCCGAGCCTGACGATCAGCGCAGGATTCGTGCTGCGCCGCGTCGCGCCGGACGCACACAAGGTCGAACTTGACGATGTGACTGGCCGGCAGCTCGGCGCCGATCTGTTGGCGGCGATGGGTCGAGACTTGGCCGCGGTGCACGCAGCACATAAGCGGCGCGGCCGGACAATCCTCGACGACTTGAGTTCGCGCGAGCCGGGTTGGCTTCATGCCGCGACGGATGCTGCGGAGAGCGCGCTCCAGCGAGACTTCGACGTTCTTCGGCTTGCTGGCGTTGACGGCGCATAGCACCGAGACCCTAGGCCCGCAGTTCTCCAGGTCGACCGCTCAGATCGACTCGCGACCGTTGGAAGCCAGCGTCCGTGCGGCGGCTTTAGGCCCCTGATGAGCGCGCGCCTGAATTCGGCTGTGTCCGAAGTGCCCCGGGACCTGTCGTCAGAGCTGCGACTCGCCGCTCGTTTGCACGTCAGCAGTGCAACGAAGACCGACATTTCAGGATGCGACGGTGACGTATCGCAACCGCTGCATCGCTCACGCTCGGGCGCCGCGACGATGGACAGTAGAAGGTCGGGAGTTCTAGGTGGCACCCTCGGTCAGCAGACGTTCGGGCGACCCCAACCTGCTGTCGCGCCGGCAAGGTCAGGTGTACCCTGAAACCGGCCATCGGGCTCAAGAGGTCGCTGACCCGGTCGATCGCCGTGGCCAGACAGTCTCAGTTCACGGCGAGCGCCAGCACTTAGACCTGCAACAGGAATCGCGACACGGCGTCGCAATACAGTTCGGGAGCAGTGGTCATGCCTTCGTGCGCCTGGCCCGGCAGGGCTTCGACGCGCACGTCGGGCAACACCGCCGCGAGCGCATCGGTGACGTAGATCTCGCGCGGGCTCTCGCTGCCGGTCTGCAGCAGCACCGGCACACGCAATGCACGGAAGCGCTCGGCGTCGAACGCGTACCGGGTCAGGGCACGAAGGTCACCGAGCGTGGCCTTGGCATCCGCGATGATCGGCGGCCACAACTCGCTGGCTCTCAGGCCCTCCAGTTCCGCGGCTGGCACGGCCAGCAGGTCGCCGAAGAAGGTCAGCGCGAAACGCTCCCAGTCGCCGGCCCGGCCCAGTGCTTCGAGCCCGGCCATTGCCTGCGCGTCGATGGCGTTGGGCCAAGGCGCTTCGTAGAGCACCAGCTTGCGCAGGCGACCCGGCAGTTCGAGTGCGGCGGCGAGCGCCACCTGTGCACCGTAGGAATGGCCCAGCAGAAACACCGGCTCGTCGATCGAGCGCACGATCGCCGCCACGTCCTGCGCTTCGTCCTCCAGGCGATGGCCGATGGTGGCATCGGTCTGCCCGCGACCGCGTCGCGCCACGGCATGCACCATGAACTGCCGTGAGAGCAGCGGTGCCACGAACTCCCAGTTGCTGCGCTGGTCGCTGAACGAGCCGTGCACGAGCAGCAGAGGCGGCCCGCTGCCGTAGACCTCGAACGTTACGCGGGTGCCATTGGTCGATGTGACGTGTCGCATGCTTCGATCTCCAATCAAGTGGTGGGATCGAATCTTGGGCGGGCCCGACCTGACCGGCCGCTTTGGGTCGGTCTGAGCCCCTTGGTCGACGGACGCTGACCAGAGGCCACCTCCCCTGCGGCTCGGTCAGCGCGCTGCAGAGACCGCCTCGGCCAAATGTCGCAGCAGGACGCTGCCGTCCCCGCGCCAAGCGCTGCCATGCATGCAGGCCAGGGTACGCGGCTTCAGCTGTGCCAGACGGGTGAGGATCGTCGCCGTCTGCGGCGCGTGCGCAAAGTAGTCCATCGGCTGGCGGAATGCCTCGCTCGGGCCCAGGATGTCGGCCTCGGTCAGTGCCTGCTCGCCGTGGCCCGGCTGGGTAAACAGATCCCCACAGAAGAACGTACCGGTCGCCGAGTCCATCAGCAGACCGCAGTCCCACCCGTGCGGCACATGCGGCGTGTCGAACCATTGCACGGTGTGGCGGCCGAGCGCGAGCTGTTCGCCGTCGGCCAACGCACGTGGCGGTCGGTCGGCCAGGTCGTTGATCGACACCATCGCGGCGATCTGGCTGCACAACGGAACGGCCGTGGGCGCCACCGCCAGCCATTCATTGAGCGACCCGCACTCGTCGGCCTCCACGTGTGACAGGCCAACGTAGCGCAGCCGCTCGACCGCCATGACGGAAGCCACCGCTTCGCGCACCAACGGGAACATGGCGCGGGGACCGGTGTGGAACAGCAGGGGCTCGTCGTCCACCAGAAGGTACTGGTTGAAACTGAAGGGCTGCCCGCCGGGCAACTCGACGGGAGTGCTGATCCGGTAGATGCCGTCGGCGATTTCGTGGACGTTGGTGCCGGTCTGCGGGTTGGTGATCATGGGAACGCCTCGCGTGGTGGGTGGAAGGAAGCAGGTTGTGGCGTCACCCGGGCTGGCGTTACAAGACTTTCTACGTTTTGCTTGGGTATGCTCGCCGCATGGAAGCCTTGGACGCGTCCGCCGCCGACGGACCGGAAGTCCGAATCGCGCGGCAGATCGCCGGGTCGGCGCCCGGCGAGGCGCGCGACGCAGAAGCCGAGCTCTACCGGCTGCTTGCGCCGCGAGCCCGCCGCTACGGCCTGCGCCACCTGCGCGATGCCAATGCCGCGGCCGACCTGATGCAGCAGGTCATGGCACTGACGATCGAGCAACTGCGCGGCGGCCAGATGCGTGAGCCAGAGCGCGTGCTCTCCTTCGTGCTCGGCGCGTGCCGGCTCACCGTAATGGACCAGCGCCGCGGCGAACGTCGACGCGAAGAACTGCTGCAGCGCTATGCGGACGCCCTGCCGATGGCCGATCTACACATCGCGCCCCGTTTGGACCACCAGCGCGTGGCCGCGTGCCTCGAGCGCCTACCAGCGCGCGAACGTTCTGTGCTGGTGATGACCTTCTACGATGACCAGCCCTCCGAAGCGGTGGGGATGCAGTTGGGCCTCTCGCCGGGGAATGTTCGAGTGATCCGCCATCGTGGCATCGACAAGCTCAGGCGATGCGTCGATGCGGGCAGGAGATTCCAATGAACGCAAACCCGAGTCATCCGTCGCTCGACGCGCTGTTGGACTATTGGCTGGATGACATCGATGCCGCCGCCGTCGACGCGATGGACGAGCATCTGATGCGGTGCGATGCCTGTGGCCAGGTGCTCGACGGGCTGGTCACCCTGCGCGACGGAGTACGGGAGGCCTTTCGCGCCGGTGCTGTGTCGGCCGTGACGACCAGCGCCTTCGTGCAGCGCTTGGTCGGACAGGGGCTGAAGATTCGAGAGTACCGACTGCCATTCAACGGCAGCGTGAACTGCACCGTGGCGCCTGAGGATGAGCTGCTGGTGAGTCGCCTCGAAGCGCCGCTGCTGGGGGTAGAACGGCTGGACGCAGTGGCGCAGCTGTCGACCGAGCCCGACGTGCAGCACCGGCTGGAGGACATTCCCTTCGACCCGCAATCGGGCGAGGTGCTCTACCTCCCAAGACTTGCAGAGGTTCGGCGCATGCCAGCTCACACCATGCAGGTCACGCTGCTGGCAGTTGAGCCCGGCGGCAATCGCGAGGTGGGGCGATACACCTTCTGCCATCGGCCGTGGCCCGGCCAGGGATGACGTTGACAGCGTCCTTCCGAAGCGATCGCTCGGTTGCCCAACGGCAGGTTTAAGCGCGCATGGGAATGGGCGTTCCCGGCCAGTTTCGGCCATTCAGGGCCTGACTGCGAAAGCAGACGCTCAATTGACAGTCTCCTGCCAAGACTAGAGGCAACAAATCGCACCTGATCAGCCGCGTGGCGCACGGCGCCGCATCGGCTGCTCTGGCGCGAGCGCTCAGGGGGACCTGGTAGAGGCCGCGCCACGGAAAGTCCTGGATGAGTGCATGCGTTTGTGCATGTACTCATCCAGGATGGCCCCTTCGTGCTGGCGGTACTCGTGGTCGTCAGCGGCGTCAGGCCCGGCACCGGTGTGCCGACCGAGGCGGGCCTGAGAGCGTCTCGGGATCTACTGGCGGACCGACAGCGCGAAGAAGGCCGGTGCTGCCGCGGTGGCGGGCATGTAGAGCGCCGTCAGGCCGACACCCAGCAGCGGCAGGGCGTGGAAGGGGCGCACCGTGGCGCTGCCGGTACGGGTCAGGTAACCGATACGCGCGTCGTTGTAGACCAGGGTCTCCGGGTGCGTGGCCGCATCGCCAGGCGCTGCGCTGTTGCGCACCACGGTACTTCCGTCGACGCTCGCAATGGTGTGCGACGACGATGACATGGCCGGGCCTGCCACCAGGTTCGGATCGACCAGGACCGTGTAGGTGGTGCTGGAGGCAGCCACCGCCGGCAGCGGTAGCGCGCGCTGGCGGGTACCGAACGAGAACTCGCCGAAGTTGTTGATCTGCAGCAGCATCAGCTCGCCGTTGCCTGCCTTGACGGCGTAGATGCGGTCGACCCAGGGGTCGGAAGCATCGCCAGACGACAGGGTGAAACCACCATCAGCGTGAGCCGCGATCGTGGGGAACGGGCCAGACTCGGGGGTGCAGTTCGCGTCTGCAGTGGCGAGAGTGTTCTCGAAGCAGCGTCCGCCGGTGATCGTGCCGTTGGCAGCGATCGTCGCGGTGCCCGCGACCGGGATGGTCGTGACTTCGCGGTCCATGCCCATGAAGTTCCAGGTGCCGGCCAGGTCGCCGACCGTCAGCGTCGATTGCACCGGCAGGCCGACGATCAAGTGGTAGCGGCCTCGGTCACTCGTGCCCACGGTGTCGTCGTCCGCGCCGACCATATGGCGAATGACCATCACACCGGCGGGAGACACCGCAGCATCGCCCTCGGGCAGCGTGTAGCGGCAGTTGCCATTGGCCACCAAGGTCATCGTCGACTGGTCGCCGAAAGTGGCCGTGAGCGTCGTGGCGTTGATGCTCATCGTCTCCGTGGCGGTGAACGGCGAGGTGTCGGTGGCGTTGGCCGAGCTGGCGATCTTGATGAGGCGGTAGTTGGTGCTGCGCAGTGCCTCGCAGTTGCTCGCCTGGGGAAGCAGCAGCAGGTTGGCGGGCAGCGGGTTGCTGCTCTCGGCCACGGGGGTGTTGCTGCCTTGCGAGCCAGCGGAGGTGTTGGCCACCGTGGTGGTGAGTTCGGTCAGCGTGGTGCCGGCCGTGGTGAGCGTGGCGGCCAGTGTGTCGAGCACGCCGTCGTAGCCGGTGCCGGAGCCCGCCACGAGCGGGCCGGTGAGCATGCTGGCGCTGCTGAGGGCCGAGGTGTCGATACCAGCGGCGGTGAGCGTGCCCAGCACGGCGGTTTGCGCCGAGCCGACCTTGGCGGGCGTGATAGCCGTGGCCAGGCTGCTGGCGGGCGCGCTGGTCATGTAGGCAGCGGGATCCTGGCCGGTCAGCTGGGCCACCAGCAGTTCGGTGAGGGGGGTGATGTTGGCCGTGGTCGTGGTGGCGCCGGGGGCGGCCACCGAATGCAGCACCATGCCGCCATCGGCGGCGCTGGCGACGGCTTCCAGAACGCAGGGCAACGCGCCGTTGGTGATGGTGATGGTGTAGCTGCCGGTGGAGCCGGTCGTCACGGGCGTGGCCGTGCTACCGGTGGCGCACTTGGCGGTGACGCTCGCACCCGCCAGGGCCGCGCCCTTGGCCACCACGCCGGTGAGCGTGATCGAGTTGGTGGTGCCCACGCTCGAAGTGGGAGTGGTGTCGGTCGAGCCACCGCCACAGGCGACGAGCAGGCCAGCACCGGCAAGAGCGACAACGAGAGATAGACGACGCATGGATTGTCTTTGTTGCTGAAACGAGGTTGAAGATCGAACTGAAACGAGAACGGGGAAACGCTGGAATGGAGACGCAAGCCTTGCGGATGGGCGCATCGCGGAAGAACTACTACTTATAAGCTTACACGTACGTTTACGCGCACGCAGAGCGATAAGTGCCAACGAAGTCTCAACGCAATGGTTCCCGTGGCAGCTCCGCTATTGCGCTCGACCTTTGCAGGGGCGCGCCAGAGCCTCAAAGCAATGGAGCCGACAAAGAACGCAAGGAGGCTTGTATTGCTGCCGCGAGTTGGACTCGGCAAGTCGGGCGATGCCCAGCGAATGCGCGGCGTGACCGACGCAGCCTTTGCGTCCTTCTCGGAGGACGGGCTTGACGCGGCGCCTAGTCTTGCCAAGAGGTCTCAGCGCGGGTGGTTTGGTCGGCTTTGGGCTGTTCGGCACCTCGCGCGCGAAGGCGGCGCTGCTGCGCGCCGCGAAGGGACGTCTTCGACAGTGGCGCCAGAAGGACGCTGCCGTGACTCGGTCAGGTGCCGCATGGCCCACCACGCACAAGGCGGCGATGTGTATGTCTACGCGCAAGTTGTTCTGGAGTGCCGGGCGGCGCCGGATCGAAGTCAGCCCGCCATAGACTCTGTGCACAGATGGTGACCAAGACTGCCCGCGCCAAGAAGCCGATGACCTTGCCTCGCGTGAGGCGCGGCAACGTGGAAGACGCTCAGCGAATGCGCGCGGCGCTGACCGAAACGGCCTTGACCCTATTTTCCGAGGGCGGACTCGACGCGGTGTCCATGCGCGGCCTGTCGGCACGGCTGAGCATCTCTGCGATGACGCCGTACCACTACTTCGCCGACAAGGCAGAGCTTCTGAGCGCGCTATGGCAGCACGTGCTCAAGGATCTCCACGAGGCCGTGTCCCGAGCCATCGCCGCGCGGGTCGGGGCGCGGGCTCGGCTGAGGGCGTACATCGACGCCTTCCTCCTCTACTACGAGTCTCATCCCGACGAATACCGCCTCGTCTTCCTGACGCAGCACGCGGCCCACCATTCCGAAAACCCCGGTGCGGATCAGGCGAGCATCTTTGTCGAACTGAGAAGTCTCTTCCGACGCGTTACGAGCGAGTTTGCCGCCGACCTTGGGGCGGGCGTCACTCACCTGAAGATCGCGGAAGACCTCGTGTTCATTGCCCAACTGGGCTACCTGCAGGCTGCGCTGCTCAACAGACGCTACCCGTGGAGCGAGCGCGCCGTGTTGCGTTCGGCCTGCGTAGCCCAGGCATTGCTGATGGTCGAGCGGTGTCTGGTTGATGGTGCCGACGGTACCGAGGCGGCATCTCGTTCCTGAGCCGGAACGGAACTCGCCACAGGTATTCGCCGCTCAACCGAGATCGCACTGGGTCGCCTGGCCGGATGCTTCTTCTCGGTTGAGGGAAGCGAGTGGTCGGCAGCGTGAGGTCGCCGGCGCGCAGTGAGCTGCGCTTCGGCATGACGGCCTGGCTGACGAATGGCGGCTTTCCGCGGCCATCGGTGAGTGACGCTCACAGCCAGGAGCGGCCAGTCGAGCCGGAGGACTGAACCAGACGTCTCAGCTTCGTTCTCCACGGCAGGTCAACCGTAATAGTCCGACGACGGCCCTTGTTGACTGAGCCGCGCCAGACGTCTACGAGGTTGTAAGCTCCCATCGTGCAGCGCGCCGCCGCGATCATCGGTTCAGCGATCTTCCTGGTCATCGCTCCGGGCACGCTCGCCGTGTACGTCCCTTGGTACCTCACGCACTGGCACTTCGCGCCTCCGCTATTCCCGATCGCGCGCGTGCTCGGCACCGCCCTGATCGTCGCCGGGTTGCCCATCTTGCTCGATTCGTTCGCGCGCTTCGCGCTGCAGGGCCTCGGCACACCGGCGCCCGTGATGCCTCCCAAGCGCCTCGTCGTCACCGGGTTCTATCGCTACGTCCGTAATCCGATATACGTCGCAGTCACGGCGTTGATCGCCGGCCAGGGCCTCCTGTTCGGGAGCGTCACGGTGCTGGGGTACGGCGCGATCGTGTGGGCCGGATTCTTTTTGGTCGTTGTCGCCCAGGAAGAACCTGCGCTGGGCGAGCAGTTCGGCGACGAGTACAAGCGCTACCGGGCGAACGTGAGGCGATGGTTACCGCGCATCACCCCATGGCGCGGGTAGGTGGCAAGAACGCTGCGTGCGCGTCGTCGTCCAGCATCGCAGCCGCTACCACTATCCGAGACTCTACGAGGTGGTGAAGCAAGCCGAAGGCAACGCGCCAAGTCTGGCCCTCGCAGTCAAGCGTTGCCGTTCGCATCATGGCGAGCTGGTTGGTTTGCGTTGATCAGTCACAGCTCGTTGCGATGTTGGATGCACACCGTGCTTAGATGCCGCTCTGTGCCCATCTCGCTCATCGCAACTGACGACCGAGTCCATTTCGACTGAGCGTGCGGCGTGGCGGGAGCGTCACATGGTCATCTCACCGGTGTCCGCTCTTGCCCTGGTTGAATCTCGGGTCCATTGCGGTCATTGAGCCACTCAGCTTGCAGCGGCGCCAACGCCCGGCATCCAAGGTGCTGCTGACATAGCAAGTCGGCGCTGGGCCGCCCCCAGCACCATCCACGGCCTGTCAATGGCCGCTGCTCACGGCGCCGAACTCACGCATCCGAACCGAACCTGACGTGCCTGACCGCAGAGCCGCAAACCTGCCGTTCGCGCGACTCCGTGAACGGACGTTCCACAAGGCTCAGATCGCCGCTGACTGGCTGGGCAGAAGGCGGCAACGGCCACTGGGACACCCCAGCACCGTGCTCGGCAGCACGGCCAGACCGAGGCGCGCCTGCGTAGACATTCGCGGCTCAGTACCCGAGGGCCAGCCCCGAATTGCGGCGCGGATCGTTCGCTCCGTAGAATCGGTTGTTACCCACGGGCTGGCCACCCAGCGACGGCGCGCCGACGAGGATCACCGCCAGGTGGTTCGCCGGTTGGGGGTTGCCAAGCTTGTGCCCCATGCCTTCGAGGATCTTGCGCGTATCTGGGCTGAGAGCAAATGCCTCTACGTTGGTGATCTCGGGCAGCCATTGCTGGTGGAACTTGGGCGCGTCGACCGCCTCCTGCGCGTTCATTCCGTAGTCGATCAAGTTGATGATGGTGTGCAGCACCGCGGTGATGATGCGGCTGCCGCCCGGCGTGCCGACAACCATCACAGGCTTGCCGTCCTTGGTGACGATGGTCGGGCTCATCGAGCTGAGCGGGCGCTTGCCCGGGGCGATCGCGTTCGCCTCACCCTGCACCAGGCCGTACAGATTGGGCACGCCGATTTTCGCGGTGAAGTCGTCCATCTCGTTGTTCAGGATCACGCCGGTCTTGGCCGCGGTCACCTTCGCGCCGAACCAATCGTTCAGCGTGTAGGTCACCGACACCGCGTTGCCCCATTTGTCGACGATGGAGTAGTGCGTCGTGTTGCTGCCTTCGTGCGGCGCGACGCCAGGCTTGATGTCCTTGGACACACCAGCTCTGTTCGGATCGATCACGGCGCGCAGTTTCGCGGCGTAATCCTTCGAGAGCAGACGATCGAGCGGGTTGTCGATGAAGTCCGGGTCGCCGAGGTAACTGTTGCGATCGACGTAGGCGTGGCGCATCGCCTCGATCTGGTAGTGCACGGCCTGCGCCGAGCGGAAGCCGAGGTCCTTCAGCGGATAGCCTTCCAGCACGTTCAGGATCTCGCAGATGATCACGCCGCCCGAACTCGGCGGCGGCGCGGACACGATGCCGTAGCCGCGGTAGTTGCACTCCACCGGCTTGAGCTCGCGGGTCTTGTATTGGTCGAGGTCGGCCTGAGTGAGGATGCCCTTGCCGGCCTGGCTGGATGCGGCGATCGCCGCGCCGACCGCGCCCTTGTAGAAGCCGTCCTCGCCCTTGTCGCTGATGACCTTCAGCGTCGTGGCGAGGTCTTTCTGGATGAGCTTCTGGCCGGGTGCGAACGGCTCGCCCTTGCTCAGGAAGATGGCGCCGGTGGCCGCGTCTTTCTTGAAGTCCTCGGTCGCGGTGTGCAGCATGTCGACGTCGCCCTGTTCGAGCACGAAGCCATCCTGCGCGTACTTGATGGCGGGCGCCATCAGCGTCGCGCGCTTTTGCGTACCGTACTTAGCCAGCGCCATCTCCAAGCCCGACACCGTGCCGGGCACGCCGACGGCCAGGTGTCCGGTGGTGCTCGCACCCTTGATGACGTTGCCGTCCTTGTCGAGGAACATGTTGGCGGTGGAGGCCAGCGGGGCCTTCTCGCGGAAATCGAGGAAGGTCTTGCGCCCGTCGGCGAGCTGGATCGTCATGAAGCCGCCGCCGCCGAGATTGCCGGCCGCAGGATAGACAACGGCCAGCGCATAACCGACTGCCACCGCCGCGTCGACCGCGTTCCCACCATCCTTGAGCACGTCGACGCCGACTTTGGTGGCCAGGTGCTGCGCACTGACGACCATGCCGTTTTCCGCCGCGACGGGTGCCTGCGAAGCGGCCTGGGCGATGGACAGTGCAAACGTGAGCGCAGCCGCCAGCAGTGTCCGACGATGAGCTTGGCTGGACATGGTTCTGTCTCCAGTGGATCGTTGTCAAGAACCGAACTGTGGAGCAGATCGCCTTGTGGGCAGAACGTTGCAGCATATACACCCCGCCCCAGCTGAGCGACTGCAGTCGTTCGACCGCCGAACCTGACCGGCCGCACCCAGCCTGGAGCAGGCATTAGCCAAGGGGGCTCTGGTCGTCGGCCTATGGCCGTGAGCGCCAATTCCCGGCCGCGCCCGGAAGCCGCCCTTCAGGCTAAGCGCACGGCAATCGAAGCTGTCCGGCCGGCCTTGATTGATTGGACGCCCGGACAGCCCTCAGTGAACGACGGCTGAACGCTCACGACCGGCTCTTTGTGACACCGCCGGCTGCCGGCAGCCATCGATGGCTCACTCTGCGAGCCCCAGACCGACGATGCTCAAGACATGGGCATCCCGCCCGCTTTGGGGAGAGAGAAGATGATGCGCAAGGAATGGGCCTTCGACTACGCCGCCGGCACGCTGGCCGAGGCCGCCAGCAAGAAGCTCGCGTTTCACCACGAGCGGCTCGAGTTCTGGAAGCAGAGCAAAGACGAGACGATGACCACGATCCGGTCCGAGGGCCTGGAGATCGACGAAAAGCTTGCCCTCGGCTACCGTAGTCCGAAGTCTGCCGACTGGGAGCGAGGTGCCAAGGTGGTGGTGCGCAACGACTTGCGCGACCGGCTCGACGAGTGCCTGTCCAAGCTCTCGCACCACAGCGACTTGATCCAGCAGTACGACGGATGGCTCCAGGCGCTCCTGGCCAATCCGCAGGCACGCATGCAACTCGACATCGAAGACTGGCTGTTCTTCTTCGGCAAGCATTGAACGGCCTTGCGCCACCAGTCGATTCATCACGAGGCAAAGGACCGCAATGGGCTATGACCTGATCGGCGACATCCACGGTCACGCGGCCAAGCTCGACGCATTGCTTGCGCGCCTCGGTTACTCGAGGCGCGGTGAGCGCTGGATCCCGCCGACCGGCCGTCAAGCCATCTTCCTCGGCGATCTCGTCGACCGGGGGCCGCAGCAGATCCCCGTGGTGCGCACCGTGCGCGCGATGGTTGAGGCCGGCGATGCGCAATGCGTCATGGGCAACCACGAGTTCAATGCGATCGGCTTCGTCACCGAGCGTCGTGGTGAGTCTGGCGCCTTCCTGCGCCGTCACAGCGCCAAGAACCGCACTCAGCATGCCGAGTTCCTGCAGCAGGTTGGAGAAGGTTCGGCATTGCACCTGGAGCTGATTGGCTGGTTCCGAACCCTGCCGCCGGCGTTGGACCTGGGCGGAATTCGCGTTGTCCACGCTTGGTGGCATCAGCCGCATGTGGATCTGATGACCACACGCTGGCCGGCAGGCACGTCTGGCTCGATCCGCGCTACGGCGAGCCGTGGGTCGAGGAGCGGGCGTTTCGGCGCAGCCACTGGACCCCGACCTTGAAGCGCCTGGGCATCCGCTACCGGCGGCCCTACAACATGCGCCACACCTACGCGACGATGATGCTGATGGCCGGGATGGCGCCGGCCTTCTGCGCCGGCCAGATGGGGCACAGCGTCGAGGTGTTCCTGGGCACCTACGCGAAGTGGCTCCCTGGGGCGGGCGATGCGGCGGAAATGGCGAAGCTGGAAAACGCCATCGGCCCCGATTCTTCCCTGGTTCTTCCCCGGCGCCATGAAAAACGCCCCTTGTCCGGGGCGTAGAGGTGGGGTGGCTGATGGGACTCGAACCCACGACGACCAGAATCACAATCTGGGACTCTACCAACTGAGCTACAGCCACCGCTGAAGAGGCGAGAGTATAGCGGAGGACGCGGCCCTTTTCGGGCCGCGCCGCCGCCATGTCGATCAGTTCGACGCGCCGCCGGCAGCGGCCGGGTCGACCGGCGGCTTGGCCTCGATCTTGACCTTGTAGCGCTGCTTGAGGGCCTCGTAGTAGCCAAGCGCCTCGGCCTGGGCCCAGGCTTGCGTCAGTTGTCCGCGCGCCTGCTTGGGGTCGATGCCGGTCGCGTCACGCGGCAGCACCTTGTCGATGCGCGCCACCGAGTAGCCACCGGCGCCCAGATCGACGCCGACCCAGGCCGGCAGCGCCTGACTCGGCGCACGCAGCACCGCGTCGATCAGCGCGCGCGGCAGGCCGGCGGTCTGCTGGCGCGAAACCACCAGCGGAGCGTCGAGCGCGGCGGCGTCGCCGCCCTGCTTCCACTCGGCCAGCCTGGCTTCGCCTTCCTTGCGCGCCAGCGCAGCGGCGCGCTGCGCCACCAGCAGCGTGCGGGCCTGGTCCCTGACTTCGTCGAACGGGCGCTTGCGCGCCGGTTCGTACTGCGTCACGCGGCCCGCCACCAGCTGGTTCGGCGCGATCTCGAGCGCCTCGGTGTTGCGCTTGTTCTTGAGCGTCTCGGCGCCGAACAACGCCTCGATGAACTTCGGGTTGGCCAGCGCGCCCTGCGCATCGGGCGCCGGGCTGCGGCGCACGCCGGCGGCGGTGCGGATCTGCAGGCCCAGCTTGTCGGCCACCGGCTTGAGACTGTCGGACTGTTCGTAGACCAGGTTGCTGAAGGTCTCGGCGCTCTCGGCGAACTTGCGCTGCGCGAGTTGCTGCGCGACCTCGGCACGGATCTCGGCCTGCACCGCCTCGAAGGGCTTCTTCTCGCCGCCGCGCACGTCGGCGAGCTGGATGATGTGGAAACCGAAGTCGCTCTCGACCACGCCCGAGATCTCGCCCTTCTTCAGCGCGAACACCGCATCCTCGAAGGGCTTGACCATCGCGCCGCGGCCGAACCAGTCGAGGTCGCCGCCCTTTTGCGCGGAGCCGGGATCGTTGGAGTTCGTCTTGGCCAGCTCGGCAAAGCGCTTCGGGTCGGTCTTCAGCTCGGCGAGCAGGCTCTCGGCCTTGGCGCGCGCCTGGTCGCGCTCGGCGGCCGGCTTGGACTTGTCGGCCGCGATCAGGATGTGGCTGGCGCGCCGCTCCTCGGCCGCCATGAAGCGCGCCGCGTTCTGCTGGTAGTAGCTGCGCAGCTCTTCGTCGCTGACGTTGATGCCGCCCTTGATCGAGTCGATGTCGAGCAGCACGTACTCGACGCTGGCCTGCTCGGCGGCCTCGAAGGCGCGGGCGTTGGCCGGGTCCTCGTAGAAGGCCTTGAGCTCCTCGTCGGTGGGCTGGACCCGGGCCGCGAAGCTGGTCGGATCGAAGCGTGCCACGCGCACCTCGCGCCGCTGCAACAGCGCGTCGAGCGCGGTACCCACGCTGGCCTCGGGCACGAAGGGCGTGCCGGCCACGCCGAGCATCACCTGGCGCACGCCGATGTCCTGGCGCAGGCGCTGCTCGAACTGGGCCACGCTCATGCCCTGGGCCTGGATCAGGTCCTTGTTGATGGTGCCGTCGGGCTTGCGCAGCACGGCGAACTGCGGGTCGTCCTGGAACAGGCGCGCGATGCGCTCGTCGCTGGCGCCGAGGTGTAGCTTGTTGGACGCGACCAGCATGACCCGCTCGCGCACCAGCTCGTCGAGCGTGCGCTGCTTCATCTGCGGGGTATCGAACAGCTTCATGTCGAGACCCGGCGACTGGGCGCGCACCCGCTCGGCCTGGTTGCGGTGCGCCGCGTCCCATTCGGCCTGCGTGATCGACTGGCCGTCGACCTTGGCAACGGACTGGCGGCCCTCGGTGAAGCCGGTGTAGCCCTGGATGCCGAAGAACACGAACGACGGCACGATCAGCACCATCAGGACGAACATGAAGATCTTGTTGTGCGATCGAACGAAATCAAACATCGAGGGCCTCGAAACGACAGGGGGCCGAAACGGCAGAAGCGACCAACCCAGATGCGACAAAGGCGAACCAGGGTTCGCCTTGTAGGGTTGCCTTGCTGGGCCGGCGCGCTTGCGGCAAGCGCCGCAAGGCAGTGATTCTATCGGCCGGCTGCAGCGACGCGCGATCTGCGGGTGCGGCGACGGTGGTGGGCGCTGAGGGGCTCGAACCCCCGACCTACTGCGTGTAAGGCAGCCGCTCTACCAACTGAGCTAAGCGCCCGCGCCACGTGCCATGTGTACCCGAGAGTCGCGCAAGAAGATCAGAGCGCTTCCTTGAGCGCCTTGCCCGGACGGAACTTGGGCACCTTGGCCGCCTTGATCTTGATCGTGGCACCGGTGCGCGGATTGCGGCCGGTACGAGCGGCGCGCTTGGTCACGGCAAAGGTGCCGAAACCGACCAGCGAGACGCTGTCGCCCTTCTTGAGCGTCTTGGTCACACCACCAATCAGCGCCTCCAGCGCGCGGCCGGCCGCGGCCTTGGAGATGTCGGCTTCCTTGGCAATGTGTTCGATCAGATCAGTCTTGTTCACGTAGGGGCCCCTCAAAAATGGTATCGGTTCGGGTTCGAGCGGTCTCGACAAAGCGGTCACGCGAATGCGAGCGGGCGGGACTGCTGGTTTCCGCACTCGGAGCAATCACTGCGCGACCTCGAAGCGGAAGCGGATTCTATGCCCGCGGATGCCGTGCGCCGGGGCACCACGCCACGTGAATTCCACGCTTGACAACACGAGCCGAGCGTTCGCTTTCACCGCTCGTGACACATGACACACGGCGCTCACTTCAACGTGTCGATGCACCCCGCACGACCAGCGCCACGCCGGTCGCGCTCAGCGCGAGGCCGGCCAGAACCAGCGGTCCGAGCGACTCGCCGAACAGCGCCCATGCCATCAGCGCGGTGCATGGCGGCACCAGGTACAGCAGGCTCGTCACCTCGGTGGCGGCGCCGCGCTGGATCAGCATGTAGAGCAGCGAACTGCCGCCAAGCGTCAGCACCAGCACCGACCAGGCCAGCGCGCCCACCAGTTCCGGATGCCAGTGCATCGGCTCCTGCTCCAGCCACGCCAGCGGCAGCATCACGACCAGTGCGGCGAGCAGTTGCACCAGGCTCGCCGCGCGAACATCGCACGCGTGCAGGTAGTGCTTCTGGTACAGCGTGCCGGCGCTGATCGACAGCAGCGCCAGCAGGGCCAGCCCGAGGTTGGCCGCGTTGACCTCGCCCGCACCGAGGCGAGGCCCGACCACCAGCAGCAGGCCCGCCACGCCGCAGGCCAGCCCGGCCCACTGGCGCGGGCGCACCGCGCCGACACCCAGGCTGGCGCTGAGCCAGACCGCGGTCAGCAAGGGCTGCAGCCCGACCAGCAGCGCCACCGTGCCGGCGCCGATACCGAGCTTGACCGCGGCCCAGACGCCGCCCAGGTAGCCGGCATGCATCAGGACGCCGGTCACCGCGAGGTGGCCGAGTTGCGCCCGGTCGCTCGGCAGGCGCACGCGCGCCAGCAGCATCCACAGCGCGAAGCAGGCGATCGACAGCGCAAAGCGCAGCGCCAGAAACTTGAAGGGCGGCGCATGCGGCATGCCGTAGCGCGCGACCACGAAGCCGGTGCTCCAGATCAGCACGAACAGCGCCGGCATCGAAGCGAGCCAGCGGCTCGGCCGCTCGGCCATGGTGGCGTGGTTCAACGGGCTCTGGCGCGGATCTCCGGCAGCGCCTTCTGCAGGTAATAGACCATCGACCAGATCGTCAGCAGCGCCGCCAGCAGGATCAGCACCGTGCCCCACAGGTGGGTGTCGATCAGCCCGAAGAGCTTGGCGTCGTAGAGCAGGAACGGGATCGCCACCATCTGCACCATGGTCTTGAGCTTGCCGACCATGTGCACCGCGACGCTCGACGACGCGCCGATCTGCGCCATCCATTCGCGCAGCGAGGAGATCGCGATCTCGCGACCGATGATGACCAGCGCGATCAGCGCATGCAGCCGTCCCAGGTGCACCAGCACCAGCAGTGCGGCGCAGACCAGGAACTTGTCGGCCACCGGATCGAGGAAGGCGCCGAAGGACGAGGTCTGCTTGAGTCTGCGCGCAAGGTAGCCGTCGGCCCAGTCGGTCATGGCGACGACGATGAACAGCACGGTGGCCAGCAGGTTCTGCAGGGCCGGCTCGATCGGCAGGTAGAACACGCCGACGATCAGCGGAATCGCGACGATTCGGGCCCAGGTCAGCAGGTTCGGCAGCGTGAAGAACATGGGGCCATTGTGCCTGCCGATGCGGCCCCGGCCCGGCATGCCCGGATCACTGGTCCAGCGTGCGCAACTTGAACTTGCGATCCTCGGTGAAGAGGAAGGTCTCGGTGAACTTCCAGGGCCGCGGCAGCTTGGACACGTCGCCGTAGGGCGCGCCGCGGCGCACCGCATCCGACGCCAGCTTGATGGTGTCCTGCGCCTGCGGGTTGCTCGGCTTGCGCAGCACGTCGATGCGACGCACGCTGCCGTCGGCGTTGAGCTCGACCTCGAGCACCGGAATGCCGAGCAGCATGTCCGGCACCGTGCCGTCGTAGTGGCGATCGGCATTGGCGGCGCGGATGCGCATGGCCGCCAGCGCGCGCAGCTCGCTCAGGGACTTCGGCGTCGCCGGCGCCATCCAGCGCGCGCCGGTGTCGGGCAGCGCGGCCGGCCGCGCCGGCGCGGGAGCCGGGGCCGGTTGGGGCGCAGGCGCCTGGGTCGGCGCGCAGCCGCTCGTCAGCACGCCGGCCAGCAGGGCGGCGGACGCCGTCAGCGCGGCAGCACGAGTGCTAGTTCGTTCAATGAAGCGCACGATAGATCTCCTCCGCTAGTTCTTTTGAAATGCCTTCGACCGTGGCCAGGTCGTCCACGCTGGCCGCTCCCACCCCGCGCACGCCGCCAAAGCGCTGCAGCAGCCGGGCCCTCTTCTTCGGACCGACGCCGGGAATCTCCTCGAGCCGGCCGCCGCCGACCCGCACGCTCGCCCGCTTGGCGCGCATGCCGGTGATCGCAAAGCGATGCGCCTCGTCGCGGATCTGCGCCACCAGCATCAGCGCCGCTGAGTCGTGGCCGAGCCAGATCTTCTGGCGGCCGTCGGCAAAGACCAGTTCCTCGAGCCCGACCTTGCGGCCTTCGCCCTTCTCGACGCCGACGATCAGCCCGAGGTCGAGCCCGAGTTCCTCGAAGACCTCGCGCGCCATGCTGACCTGCCCGCGACCGCCATCGACCAGGACCAGCCCGGGCAGCCGCTCACGCCCCGAGCCACCGCCGTTGGCGGCGGCCTCGGCCAGCTTCGAATAGCGGCGCGTCAGCACCTGGCGCATCGCCGCGTAGTCGTCGCCAGGGGTGATGCCATCGATGTTGTAGCGGCGGTACTGGGCCGATTGCATCTTGTGGTTCTCGAACACCACGCACGATGCCTGCGTCGCCTCGCCGGCCGTGTGGCTGATGTCGAAACACTCGATACGGAAGGTATCGAGGTTCTCTACGGCCAAGTCGAGCGCATCGACCAGCGCCCGTGTGCGCGCCTGCTGCGAGCCCTCCTCGGCCAGCAACTGGGCCAGCTTGAGCTGGGCGCCACGTTGCGCCATGTCGAGCCAGTGGCGATGCTCCTCGCGCGGCTGGACCAAGTTGCGCACCTTGAGCCCGGCCTGTTCGCTCAGTGCCTCGAGCAGCGCCGGCGCGACCGGGTGGCTGCTGATCAGCAACGGCGGCACCGCGGCGTCGAGGTAATGCTGGCCGATGAAGGCCTCGAGCACCTGCAACTCGATCGGCTGGTGCAGCTCGCGCTCGTCGGCCTCCTCGCTGCTGAGCGCCTCGCTAACGGTCTCGCTAACGGCCTCGGCCCCGCCCTCCACCAGCGTCGCGGCCTCGACCACATGCGCAGGAAAGTACGGTCGATCGCCGAGGTGGCGACCGCCGCGCACCATCGCCAGGTTGACGCAGGCGCGGCCGCCCTGCACCACCACGGCCAGGATGTCGGCGTCCTTGTCGAAGGCGCCGCCGGCGTTGCTCTCCATCGTCTGCTGGTGCAGCACGCGCGACAGCGCGCCGATCTGGTTGCGCAACTCGGCCGCCTGCTCGAACTCGAGCCTCTCGGCGTGCGCCAGCATGCGCTGCTGCAGTGCGGCCAGCAGTTCCTCGCTGTCGCCGCGCAGGAAGGCCTCGGCGTTGGCCACGTCGCGCGCGTAGCCCTCGGCATCGACGAGCCCGACGCAAGGCCCCGAGCAGCGCTTGATCTGGTAGAGCAGGCAGGGCCGCGTGCGGTGGTTGAACACCGTGTCCTCGCAGGTGCGCAGCCGGAACACCTTCTGCAGCAGCTGGATCGACTCCTTCACCGCCCAGGCGCTCGGGAACGGCCCGAAGTAGCGATGCTTCTTGTCGACCGCGCCGCGGTAGTAGGCCATGCGCGGGTAGGTCGAGGAAGCGCTGCCTCCGATGCCAGCGGTGCCGGTGATCTTGAGGTACGGGTAGCTCTTGTCGTCGCGGAACAGGATGTTGAACTTCGGGTTCAACGTCTTGATCAGGTTGTTCTCGAGCAGCAGCGCCTCGGCCTCGCTGCGCACCACCGTGGTCTCCATGCGCGCGATGCGGCTGACCATCTGGCCGATGCGGGTGCCGTCGTGGTTGCGCTGGAAGTAGCTCGAGACGCGCCGCTTGAGATGGCGCGCCTTGCCGACGTACAGCACGCCACCCTGGGCGTCGAAGTAGCGGTAGACGCCGGGCTGGCCCGGCAGCGCCGCGACCTCGGCCAGCAGGCGTTGCCAGTGCTCGTTGACCGGCGGCGCTTCGGCGGCGGCCGGCGACTCGATCATGGGTTCCTCGGGTCTCATCGCCGGCTCAGAGGAAGGCGATCGCGCGCCCGGCCAGCATCACGCACCACCACAGCAGCAGCGAGGCGGCGGCGCTGATGCGCACGCCGAGGCTCACCGGCCGCAGCCCGCGCAGCACGCCGGGGAATCGGGCGTGGAAGAAGGCCACGTTGGCAAAGGCCAGCGCGATCAGCACGAACTTGATCGCCAGTGCGGGGTTGGCGATGTATTCGGTCGGCTTGGTGATCAGCAGCAGCGGCCCGGTCACCAGCGCCAGCGCCAGGCCCGCGACGGCCACGGGCCAGGCGCAGCGCGCGATCGCCGTCAACGGCACGTTGCGGTGCAGCCCGAGCAGGCGCAGGTCGAGCACCAGCAGGCTGCCGAACAGCGCCGCGATGCCGCTGATGTGCAGCGCGCTGACCAGCGGATAGAGCCAGCGCGACTCGCGCAGCAACACCGCCAGCGGCCATTGCTCGACGGCGGTGGCCAACAGGGGCAGCGACAGGACGCTCGGGCTCATCAGCCGGCATTGTGGCGCGCCGGCCGGGTGCGCCGCGCCGGCCGGCTTCGATAATCGCTCGATGAATTCACGCCAGGCGCCGCTGCGCTGGGACCTCTTCTGCCGCGTGGTCGACAACCACGGCGACCTCGGCGTCTGCTGGCGACTCGCGCGTCGCCTGATCGCACTCGGCGCCGCCTCAGTGCGCCTGTGGATCGACGATGACTCGGCGCTCGTGTGGATGGCGCCGACCGCCGAGCCTGGCGTGACGGTCGAGCGCTGGCGCGAGCCGCTTCCGCACGAGGTGGCCGGCGACGTGGTCGTCGAGGCCTTCGGCTGCGACCCGCCGGCCGGTTTCGTGGCGGCGATGGCGGCTCGGGAGCGGCCGCCGGTCTGGATCAACCTCGAGTACCTGAGCGCCGAGCCTTACGTCGCTCGCAGCCACGGCCTGGCCTCGCCGCAGCAGGGCGGTCCGGCGCGCGGGCTGTTGAAGTGGTTCTTCTATCCGGGCTTCACGCCGGACACCGGCGGCCTGCTGCTCGAGGACGGGCTGCCCGAGGCGCGTGCGGCGCACGATGCGCAGGCCTGGCTCGGCGAGCGAGGGCTGGCGGCGCTGCCGGGTTCGCGCCGCGTCAGCCTGTTCTGCTACGAGCAGCCGGCGCTGGCCGGCTGGCTCGACGCCTGGAGCGCCGAAGGGGCGCCAACGACCACGCTCTACCTCACGCCCGGCCATGCCACGCGCCAGGCGATCGCCTGGCTCGGCGCACCGCTCGAGCCAGGCCGACGCGCCAGGCGCGGCCCGCTCGAGCTCTGCGCACTGCCCTGGCTGCCGCAACCCGACTACGACCGCCTGCTGTGGTCCTGCGACCTCAACCTGGTGCGCGGCGAAGACTCGCTGGTGCGCGCGCTGTGGGCGGCGCGGCCGCTGGTCTGGCAGATCTACCCGCAGCACGATGGCGCCCACCTCGCCAAGCTGGACGCCTTCTTCGATCTGCACTTCGGCGCCACGGCCGATGCGCGATTGCGCGTGGCCTGGCGCCACTGGAACGACCCGGGCGCACCGGCCGCCACCAGCGACGCGCTGTTCGAGCCCGCCGGCCGCGCCCTGGCGGCCGACGCTGCCAAGCGCCTGGCCGCGCAGCAGGTCTCGCTGGGCGACCTCGGCAGCCGCCTCTACGCTTTCGCGGTTGCCAAAAGGTAGAATCCAAGGCTTTGCGCGAGCCGCCTGACGGATCGCGATCAGCGCGCATCCAGTGGGCACAGCAAAGTGCGCACGGCGCGAACGGGATCTGAAAGGCCTGAAGATGAAGATTGCTCAAGAAATCCGCGCCGGCAACGTGATCATGCACGGCACCGCCCCGATGGTCGTGCTGAAGACCGAATACAGCCGCGGCGGCCGCAACTCGGCCACCGTGCGCATGAAGCTCAAGAGCCTGCTCAACGCCACCGGCACCGAGGTCGTCTTCAAGGCCGACGACAAGATGGACCAGATCGTGCTGGAGAAGAAGGAGTGCACCTACACCTACTTCGCCGACCCGATGTACGTGTTCATGGACACCGACTACAACCAGTTCGAGGTCGAGGCCGAGAACATGGGTGATGCCATCAGCTACCTCGAAGACAACATGGGCGTCGAGGTCGTGTTCTACGACGGCAAGGCGATCTCGGTCGAACTGCCGACCAGCGTGGTGCGCGAAGTGACGACCGAGCCGGCCGTCAAGGGCGACACCTCGGGCAAGGTCATGAAGCCGGCCAAGCTGGCCACCGGCTTCGAGATCCCGGTGCCGCTGTTCGTCGAGAACGGCGACAAGATCGAGATCGACACCCGCACCCACGAGTACCGCAAGCGCGTCTAAACGCCGCACGGATCGTGCACGATCGAGGGGCGCCGCTGGCGCCCCTTTTTCTTGCCTGCCAACCCCGATGTTCGACTTCGACAGCGCCGTCACGGCCCCATTTCGCATGCAGCCCGGCCTGCGCCGGATCGCGCCCGGCGCGCCGCAGCTGACGGCGCTGGCACCGGCGCATCCGGCCTTTGCCGAGAAGCTGTCGGTGCTGCGCGAGCATCCTTTCGATGCCCTGCTGCAGGCCGATGGCTTCGATGCCGGCCCGGCGCTCGATGCACTGGTTGCAACGGCGCAGCAGCAATGCCCGCAGGCGCTGCGCCGGGAAGGCACGCGACTGCTGGCGCCGGCGCTGGCCATCGCGCTCGATGCCGACGCCGCGCTGCATCCGCTGGTCGGCGCTCACGATGAAGCACTCCGCGTACTGGCCGCCTTGCCGCCGTCCTGGCGCCGCGCCGGCCTGTTGTGCCTGGCGCTGCACGAGGACTTCGCCATCGTCGACGGCGCCGCTGCCGCGCTGCCGTGGATGGCGGTTTGCCTGCCCTCGCACTGGGCGCCGGCCACCAAGGTGGGCCGCTCCTTTGCAGAGGTCCATGCGCCGGTCGCCGACAACGCGCTGATCGTCAATGCCGCACGCCAGCTCAGCGCGATGGTCTGTCGCGAACCGCGCTGGGAGCGCTTCGTCTGGACCCTCGGCCCGCACGGCGGCCATGACCAGCATCCGCAGCGCCGCGCGCCAGGCGTCTGGCCGGAACCGGCCGACTTCGGCCGCGGCGTCCATTTCCGCAGCGAGCACCAGAGCTTCATCCCGCTGCCCGAGCGCACGCAGGCGATCTTCACGATCCATGTCGCGGTGCGGCCGTTGCAGGAAGCCGTCGACACGCCGGCGCGCGCACGCGCGCTGCACGATGCAGTGGCCTCGATGAGCCCGGCGGTGCTCGAGTACCGCGCGCTGGGCGAGGTGCGCACGCCGCTGCTGGCCTGGCTGGCGGCACGCGCAGGGCCGGCGCCGGCATGAAGACCGCGCCGGTCGTTGCCGCTTCCGTCGAGATCGGCGCCGACGGCCTGCCGTGGTCGGCCGGCTTCGGCGATCGCTATCACGCGGCCGGCGGCGCGCTCGCGCAGGCGCGCCATGTATTTCTCGGCGGCAACCGCCTGCTCGGGCCGGCGCCGCGCTGGGCCGGTCGCGCGGACTTCACGCTGCTCGAGACCGGCTTCGGTCTCGGCCACAACTTCCTCGCGACCTGGGATGCCTGGCGTCGTGATCCTCGTCGCAGCACGCGGCTGCACTTCGTCTCGATCGACAAGCATCCGCCAACTCGCGCCGACCTGCAGCGCCTGCTCGCCGACTCGGAGCTGCCCGAACTCGCCCGCCAACTCGTGGCCGCCTGGCCACCGCTGACGCCCGGCCTGCACCTGCTCGACTTCGAGGGCGGCGCGCTGCGCCTGATGCTCGGCTTCGGTGACGTCGAGGCCCTGCTGCCCGAAGTGCTGGCGCGGGTCGATGCCTTCTATCTCGACGGCTTCGCGCCGGCGCGCAATCCGGCGATGTGGGAGCCGCGGATGATGGAGCGACTGGCACGGCTGGCCGCACCGGGCGCCACCGTCGCGACCTGGAGCGCGGCCCATCGCCTGCGCAAGGGGCTCGCGGCGGCCGGCTTCCGGGTCGAATCGGCCCCTGGCTTCGCCGGCAAGCAGGAGATGACGGTGGCCGAGTACGCGCCGCATTTCCAGTCACCGCCCCCGCCCGGTGGCCTGCTGCCGGCGCCGAGCCACGAACATGCGGCGCTGGTCATCGGCGCCGGCCTGGCCGGCTGCGCGACGGCGGCGGCGTTGGCGCGCATTGGCTGGCACTGCACCGTGCTTGATGCGCTGTCGGCGCCGGCCCGATCGACCTCGGGCAACGCGGCCGGGCTGATGCACGCGACGCTGCACGCCGACGACGGCCCGCACGCGCGGCTGCTGCGCGCCGGCGCGCTGAGGATGGCACGCGCGATGGCGCCGCTGCTCGCCAGCGGCGAGGTGCACGGCGCGCTCGATGGCTTCCTGCGCCTGGAGCCGCGGCTCGACGATGCGGGCGCGGCCGGCCTGCTCGGCGCCAGCGGCCTGCCAGTGGAGTTCGTGCGCTGGCTCGGGCGCTACGCCGCGTCCGCGCGTAGCGGGCTCGCGCTCGCCACCGGCGGCTGGTACTACCCCGAGGGCGGCTGGCTGGCGCCGGGCGAGGTTGCCGCAGCCTGGCTGCGTGCCAGCGGCGCGCGCTTCATCGGCGACCTTCAGGTCGCGCGGCTGGCGCCAACGACCGAGGGCTGGACGGCCTTCGATGCCGACGGCGCTGCCATTGCCTCGGCGCCGGTGGTCGTGCTGGCAAACGCACTGGCCGCGGCGCCGCTGCTGCGACACAGCCTCGGCGACGCGGCCGTCACCGCGCTCGGACCGCTGGCCGCGGTGCGCGGCCAGGTCAGCGCCTGGCGTTGGCAAGCGGGCATGCCGAACCCGCGCTGCGCGGTCTCGGGCGCCGGCTACACCTTGCCGCCGCTCGACGGCTGGCTCTGGGCCGGCGCGACCAGCCAGCACCACGACGCGGCGACCGAGCTGCGCGCCGCCGATCACGTCTACAACCGCGATCGCCTCGCGCAACTGGCCGGCATCGGGGCCGAGTCAGTCGGCACCATCGACGCGGCGATCGGACGCGTCGGCTGGCGCGCGGTCGCGCCGGATCGACTGCCGATGGTCGGCGCGCTGCCGGACCTGGCCGCGCTGGCACCGCTCACGCGCGCCGACGCTGCGCGCCTGGTGCCGCGCTGGCGCGACGAGGCCCGTGGCCTCTACGTCTTCACCGGCCTCGGTTCACGCGGCCTGACGACGGCGGCGATCGGTGCCGAACTGCTCGCCTCGTGGATCGGCGGCGTGCCCTGCCCGCTCGAGGCCGACCTGCGCGATGCGCTCGATCCGGCGCGCTTTGCGCTGCGGGCGCGGCGGCTCTCGCAGGAGCTATCCGCCTAGTCTTCGTCCGGCTCCGCCGGGCGCAGCGGACGCGCCCTGAACAGGCGCTGCTCGGCATCCCAGCGAATGCTCAGGCCGTCGCGGCAACCCAGGCAGGCGAGCCAGCGGAACACGTCCTCGCTGACCGGCTGCAGCACCGTCAGCGCCGAGCCGTCGAAGGGTCGCTCCTGCAGGAAGCGCAGCTTGAGCCCGCGCGGCGTCGGGTCGAGCACGACCAGGAAATGGCCAAGTTCGCCGTCGCAGCGCATCGACACGCCCACCAGCGCGATCAGTCGCCGCCCCTTGGCGATCTGCGGGCCTTCGAGCGTGAAGCGGTAGTCGCCAGCCTTGAGCTGGTCACGCCCGCCGGCGTCGATGAACACGCCGTCCGGAAAGCGCTCGCGGCTCAGTTCGTCGGCCGCGCACCACTCGGGCTGCAGCCGCTCGATCGGCAGGCCGCGCACGCGGGTACCGCTGGGCTGGATCCGGGCGCGGCGCCACCAGGCCAGGTAATCCGGCCCCGGCTCGACGACCACCAGCGGTGGCGGCACCAGGGGCGGCGGGCCCTGCCGCACCGCCGACTGAGCGAGCGCCGCGCCGCCAAGACCGACGAGGCACCAAGGCAGGACCCACCGGCGCGCCAGCTCGAGGCCGCGAACCCGCATTGCTCAGGAGGCGGCCGGCCTGCGCGCCAGCTCGTAGAGACAGATCGCCGCCGCCGCCGCGACGTTGAGCGACTCCTCGCCACCCGGCTGCGGAATGCGCCGGGTCTGCGCGCAGCGCGCCAGCAGCGCGGCACCGACGCCGCGGCCCTCGTGGCCGAAGACGAAGGCGCAAGGCTGCGGCAGCGGTGGCGTCTCGGCCAGGCTCAGCGTGGCGTGCGAGCTGGTCGCGACCAGCGGTACGCCGAGCTCGTCGAGCTGCGCCTCGCTCGCCTGCTCGACCAGGTGCAGCGCGAAATGCGCGCCCATGCCGGCCCGCACCACCTTGGGCGACCACAGGGCCGCGGTGCCCGTCAGCGCGATGACCTGGCCGACGCCGAGCGCGGCGGCGCTGCGCAGGATGCTGCCGACGTTGCCGGCGTCCTGCAGACGGTCGAGCACCACGCTCGCCATGCCGGCGCGGATCGGCTCGCGCTCGGCCGGCAAAGCCAGCAGCGCGCCGATAGGGGCCGCCGATTCCAGCGACGACAGGCTCTTCATCAGAGCATCGTCGACGATCACGGCGCGAGCGCCGGTCTGCAGCGCCAGGTGACGCAACGCCGGATCGTTCCAGGCCGACTCGCTCAGCAGCAGGTGGGCCAGCGGCCGCCCGCGCGCCAGCGCGGCGCGCACCAGATGGTCGCCCTCGAGCCAGACCAGGCCTTCCTTGCGGTAAGCGCCCGGATCGGCAGCCAGCTTGCGCACCCGTTGCAGCAAGGGGTTGTCGCGCGAGCTGATGTGCGCCGGTTCGTGCGTCGTCATGCGCGCTCCTCGTTCGTCATCGACTCCCGCACCGGCCCGAAGCTCTGGCGATGCGCGGCGCAAGGGCCGTGCGCGCGCAGCGCCGCCAGATGCGAGGGCGTCGGGTAGCCCTTGTGGACCGCGAAGCCGTAATCAGGGTACTCGTCGTGCAGCGTGGCGCAGAGCCGGTCGCGATGGACCTTGGCCAGGATCGACGCGGCCGAGATCGCCGCCACCTTGGCGTCGCCCTTGACGATCGCCTCGGCCGGCACCGCCAGCACCGGCAACCGGTTGCCGTCGACCAGCACCTTGACCGGGCGCAGGCGCAGGCCGTCGACCGCGCGCCGCATCGCGATCAGCGTGGCCTGCAGGATGTTGTGGCGGTCGATCTCGTCCACCGTTGCCTCCGCAATGCTGCAGCACAGTGCGCGCGCGCGGATCTCGTCGAACAGCCGGTCGCGGGTGCGCGCCGACAGCGCCTTGGAGTCGCCGAGGCCCTTGATCGGCCGGTCGGGATCGAGGATCACCGCGGCCGCCACCACCGGTCCGGCCAGCGGGCCGCGGCCGGCCTCGTCGACGCCGGCAATCAGGCCGGGCACGTCCCAGACCAGGCCGAGCTGTTCGGGTGCCCGCGGGCGCGTCGAGCGACGTTCAGGCACCGGCCACCTCCGCGATCGCCGCGGTCGCGGCCCGGGCCGTGTCGCGCCGGAGTTCGTGGTGCATCGCGAGGAAACGCTGCGCCACCACCTCGCAGGCGGCCGGATCGTCGAGCCAGGCCAGCACGGCGTTTGACAGCGCCTCGGGCGTCATCGCCTCTTGCACGAACTCGGGCACGACGAAGGATTCGGCCAGCACGTTCGGCAGGCCGATCCACGGCTGGTAGCGCATGTGACGCATGATCTGGTAGCTCAACGGGGCAACGCGGTAGCCGATCACCATCGGCCGCTTGAACAAGGCGGTCTCGAGCGTGGCGGTGCCGCTGGCGACCAGCGCCACGTCGCAGGCGGCCAGCACCTCGTGCGAGCGTCCGTCGACCAGTTCGACCGCGGCCTGGGCGCCGGCCACCACGACGGCCGCATCGACCAGCGCGCGCACCCCTGGCGCCACCGGCAGCAGGCAGCGCAACTCGGGCCGCGCGGCCTTGAGGCGCACGGCGGCGCGCAGGAAGTCGGGCGCGATGTGGGTGACCTCGCCGCGGCGGCTGCCGGGCAGCACGGCGAGCACGACATCGCGCTCGCCAAGGCCGAGCGCGGCACGCGCATGCGTCCGCGGCACCTCGAGCGGGATCGCATCGGCCAGCGGATGGCCGACGTAGCTCGCGCGCACGTCGGCCTTGGCCAGCAGCGCCGGCTCGAAGGGAAACAGGCACAGCACGTGGTCGGCCGAGGCCGCGAGCTTGTGGACGCGGCCGCCGCGCCAGGCCCAGATCGACGGGCAAACGAAGTGCACCGTCTTGAGCCCCTGCGCCTTGAGGCGCGCCTCGAGGCCGAGGTTGAAGTCCGGTGCATCGACGCCGACGAAGACCGCTGGCCGTTCGGCCAGCAGGCGGTCGCCGAGCTCACGCCGCAACTTGAGCAGCGAGAAGTAGACCTTGATGACCTCGGAGTAGCCATGCACCGCGAGCCGGTCGCTCGGCCACCAGGCCTCGAAGCCCTGCTCCACCATGCGTGGCCCGCCAATGCCGACGCTCCGCGCCTGCGGCCAGCGCGCGTTCACGCCCTGCAGCAGCAACCCGGCGAGCAGGTCGCCCGAGGCTTCGCCGGCGACCAGTCCGAGCTTCATGCGGGTGTCGCGGTCGTCGTGCGCGTTCAGCGAACGATGCCGCGCGTGCTGGCGGCGAGAAAGCCGAGCATCGTGTCGATGTCGACATCGGCTTGCGGCTCCTGGCCGCGCAGTGACTCGATCGCGGCCACGGCCTGCTCGAGGCTCAGGCCGTCGCGATAGAGCAGCTTGTGCATCCGGCGGATCGTGGCAATGCGCTCGGCGCTGAAGTCGCGCCGCTTGAGGCCGGTCAGGTTGACCGCGCGCACGGCCAGCGGGTTGCCGTCGACCGTGAGGAACGGCGGCACGTCCTGCGCCACATGGCCCTGGAAGCCGATCATCGCGTGCGCGCCGACATGCACGAACTGGTGAACGCCGCTGAGGCCGCCGATCACGGCCCAGTCGCCCACGTGCACGTGGCCGGCCAGCGTCGCGCTGTTGGCGAGCACCGTGTGGTTGCCCAGACGCACGTCGTGCGCGATGTGCACGTAGGCCATGATCCAGTTGTCGGAACCGACCCGCGTGACGCCCTCTTCCTTGGCCGTGC
This sequence comes from Rivibacter subsaxonicus, assembly GCF_004217215.1. Taxonomy (GTDB): domain Bacteria; phylum Pseudomonadota; class Gammaproteobacteria; order Burkholderiales; family Burkholderiaceae_C; genus Rivibacter; species Rivibacter subsaxonicus. The sequence goes on along the minus strand of NZ_SHKP01000009.1, from coordinate 74,305 downwards.
CAAGGTTGAGAGTGCAGAACTCGCGGATCGTGTTGCGGTCGCCGATGACCAGTTCGGTCGGTTCGCCGGCATAGCTCATGTCCTGCGAGATCGCGCCGATCGAGGCGAACTGGAAGATGCGGTTGTCGCGACCGATCGTCGTGCGGCCCTCGATCACCGTGTGCGGGCCGACCGTGGTGCCGGCGCCGATGCGCACATGCGGACCGATGATCGCGTAGGGGCCGATCGTGACGCCGTCGGCCAGTTCGGCGGCCGGGTCGACGATCGCGGTGGGGTGGATGGTGCTCGACATCGGAACCCGTCTTGGAGTCAGGCCACGCTGCGCATCGTGCACATCAGCTCGGCCTCGCACACCACGTCGGTGCCGACCAGTGCCCGCACCTTGTACTTGACGATGCCGCCACGGGCCCGGTCGAGCTCTGACTCGAGGATCAACTGGTCGCCCGGCTCGACCGGCTTCTTGAAGCGCGCGTTGTCGATGCCGACGAAGTAGATCACCGCGTCCTTCTCGATGCCCTTGCCCTCTTCGGCCAGCGACAGCAGCGCCGAGGCCTGGGCCAGCGCCTCGAGGATCATCACGCCCGGCATCACCGGCCGGTGCGGGAAATGGCCCATGAATACCGGCTCGTTGATCGAGACGTTCTTGAGCGCGCGGATGCGCTTGCCGGGCTCGACCTCGAGCACCCGATCGACCAGCAGGATCGGGTAGCGGTGCGGCAGCTTCTTGAGAATCTGGTGAATGTCCATCATGGTCGTGACGTGCCGTTTCAGGCCGCCTCGTTGTCGTTGTTCGGGCCGGTGGGCGCACCGGGCTGGCGCTCGAGCTGCTTTTCCAGCGTGCGCACGCGCTCCCGCATTTTCTGCAACTGGCGCACGACGGCGGCGTTGCGCTGAAAGTTTTTTGCCTCGTCGAGCGGGAAATAGCCGCTGTAGACACCCGGCTCGGTGACCGAACTCATCACGGTCGCGTGGGCACCGATGTGCACGTCGTCGCCGATCGTCAGATGACCGGCCACGCCGGCCTTGCCGCCGATCGTGCAGCGGGCACCGATCTTCGCGCTGCCGGCGATGCCGACCCCGCCGGCCACCGCGCTGTGCTCGCCGATCTGCACGTTGTGCGCGACCTGGACCAGGTTGTCGAGCTTGACGCCGTTGCCGATCAGCGTGTCCTCGAGCGCGCCGCGGTCGATGCAGGTGTTGGCGCCGATCTCCACATCGTCGCCGATGCGCACCGCGCCGAGCTGTTCGATCTTGACGTAGCCGCTCTTCGTCGGCGCGAAGCCGAAGCCGTCGGCGCCGATCACCGCGCCGCTATGGACGATGCAGCGCGCGCCGAGCACGCAGTCGAAATGCACGGTCGCGCGCGGCGCCAGTTGGCTGCCGGCGCCGATGCGCGCATTGCGGCCCACGAAACCGTGCGCACCGACGACGACGCCGGCTTCGAGAACGGCACCGGCCTCGATCACGGCATGCGGCCCGACGCTCACGTCGGCGGCGAGCACGGCATCCGAGGCGACCACCGCGCTTGCGTGGATGCCGGCAACCGGCGCCGGTCGCACGCGCCGCGCCCACCATTGCGTCAGTCGGGCAAAGCACAGGTAGGGATCGTCGACCACGATCGCGGCGCCGCGCCCGCCGGCACGTGCCAGCGCCTCCTCGCGCAAGGCCGGCGCCACGATCACGCAAGCCGCGGCACTGCTCGCGAGCTGCGCGCGGTAGCGCGGGTTGGAGAGGAAGGCGATGGTGGCGCCGTCGGCCGATTCGAGCGGGCCGATGCCTTCGATCGGCCGCTCGGCCACGTTCGAGGGGCCGAGCAATTCGACTCCAAGGGCCGCTGCGATCTCGCCGAGGGTGGCTCGCATGGCTGCAACTTCGAGCGGGTCGCTGGCGCGGCCCGCCCCGATCACTTGGGTACCGGCGCGGCGTTGAGCGCCTTGATCACCTTGTCGGTGATGTCGACCTTGGGGCTGGCGAACACCGCTTCCTGCAGGATCAGGTCGTACTTCTCGCCTTCGAAGACCTGCTTGATCACGCGATTGGCGCGCTCGACCACCGCCGAGAGCTCCTCGTTCTTGCGCTGGTTCAGGTCTTCCTGGAATTCACGACGCTTGCGCTGGAACTCGCGATCCTGCTCGACCAGTTCGCGCTGGCGACGCACGCGCTCGCCCTCGGGCAGCGTCGGCGCGTCCTTCTCGAGCTTGTCGGACGCCGCCTTGAGTCGACTGGCGACCTCCTGCAATTCCTTCTCGCGCTTGGAGAACTCGGCCTCGAGCTTGGACTGCGCCGCCTTCGCGGCATTGGACTCGCGCAGCACCTTCTCGCTGTTGACGTAGCCGATCTTCAGCTCCTGGGCCGACGCGGCCGCCATGCCAAGACCAAGCGCGCCCGCGGCGAGCAGCGACGGAAGGGAAATCAGCTTCTTCAAAACGCGGTCCCGATCTGGAATTGGAACTTTTGGATTCTATCTTGCGGAAACTTGCGCAGGGGCTCGCCATAGCTGAGCTTGAGCGGGCCCACCGGCGAGATCCAGCTCAGGCCGATGCCCGCGGACGCACGCAGATCGGACAGCGAGGCCTTCTCGTACTCGCCCCACACGTTGCCGGCGTCGGCCCACAGGAAGACACGCAGCGTGCGGTCGTTGCCGGTGCCGGGAACCGGCACGTAGAACTCGCTGTTGAGGCTGAGCTTGCGGTTGCCGCCGATGTAGGCGCCGGTGACGTCGACCGGGCCCAGCGAGCCCTGGTCGAAGCCGCGCACCGAGCCGAGACCACCACCGTAGAAGTTCTTGAAGATCGGATACGGCCGGTCGTTGAGGCCCTTGCCGATGCCGGCGTCGGCGTTGAGGCCGAGGGTGAACTTCTTGCCCAGCGGCAGCCAATACTGGACGTTATAGGTGGCGCGCACATAGCGGGTGTCGAAGGCGACACCCCAGTCGGCGAACACGCGCTGGTAGAAGCCGGAGGTCGGCACCAGCGCCGAGTCGCGCCCGTCGCGCTGCCAGCCGACCGACAGCGGCAGGCTGGTGCTGGTGTCGCCGAACTGCTCGCGATAGAGGAAGTAGTTGTTCGGGATCGTGTTGCCGGCCTTGATCTCGGTGCGCTCGAGGCCGATGCCGAAGTACACGGTGTCGAACTCGGTGAACGGAACGCCGAAGCGGATGTTGGCGCCCGGCGTGACCAGCGTGTACTCCTGACCCTGACTGTTGATCGGCTTCTGGGTGCGGTAGAAAACGTCGATGGCACGCGAGACGCCATCGTTGGTGAAGTACGGGTCGACCGTGCTGATCACGAAGCTGCGGTTGTACTTGCTGGTGTTCAGGTCCAGCCCGAGGTAGTTGCCGCTGCCGAAGATGTTTTCCTGCTTGATGCCGAAGTTCAGGCTCAGCTTGTCGGCACTCGAGAAGCCGGCACCGAGCGAGATGTTGCCGGTGGGCTTTTCCTTGATGTTGGCCGTGAGGTCGACCTGGTCGTTGGCGCCGGCGACCTCGGCGGTGTCGATGTTGATCTCGCTGAAATAGCCGAGGCGGTCGATGCGGTCGCGCGAGAGCTTGATCTTGCGACCGTCGTACCACGAAGACTCGAACTGGCGGAACTCGCGCCGCACCACCTCGTCGCGCGTGCGCGTGTTGCCGGCGACGTTGATCTTGCGCACGTAGACCCGGCGCGTCGGGTCGCCGACCAGCACCACGACCACCTGCCCGGTCTCGCGATCGATCTCGGTTCGCGGCTCGACGCGCGAGAAGGCGTAGCCGAACTGGCCGTAGAGCTCCTGGAAGCGGCGCGTCGTGTCGGCCACCGACTCGGCGCGGTAGGCCTCGCCGGGCTTGATCGTGATCAGGCGCTTGAACTCGTCGTCCTTGCCGAGGAAGTCACCCTCCAGGCGCACCGCCGTCACGGTGTAGGGCTGGCCCTCGGTGACGTTGACGGTGACCGAGATGTTCTGCTTGTCGGGCGAGATCGCGACCTGGGTCGAGTCGACGTTGAACTCGAGGTAGCCACGGTTGAGGTAGTAGGCGCGCAGCGTCTCGAGGTCGGCGTTGAGCTTGGCCCGCGAGTAGCGGTCGGTCTTGGTGTACCAGGTCAGCCAGCCGCTGGTCGTGCTCTCGAGCTGCCCCAGCAGCGTGCCTTCGGAGAAGACCTTGTTGCCGGTGATGCGGATCTCGTTGATCTTGGCGACCTCGCCCTCGACCACGCTGAAGGTCACCGCCACGCGATTGCGATCGACCGGCGTGATGGTCGTGACGACCTCGGCGCCGTAGTAGCTCTTGCCGAGGTACTGGCGCTTGAGCTCCTGTTCGGCGCGGTCGGCCAGTGCGCGGTCGAAGGGCTGGCCCTCGCCGATGCCGACTTCCTTGAGCGACTTCTGCAGTGCTTCCTTGTCGAATTCCTTGAGGCCGGTGAATTCGACGCTGGAGATGATCGGCCGCTCCTCGACGATGACGACGACGACGTCGTCGACGATCTCGAGGCGGACATCCTTGAACAGCCCGGTCGCGAACAGCGCACGCAGCGCCGCGGCACCCTTGTCCTCGGTGTAGGAGTCGCCGATGCGAAACGGCAGCGCGCCGAAGACGGTGCCGGCATCGGTGCGCTGCAGGCCCTCGACGCGGATGTCCTTGAGAGTGAAGGGATCGATGGCCCAAGCCGGGGCACCGAGCAGGCCGGCAAGTGCTGCAGCCAGCAGATGGGGACGGAAGGGGGCGACGCGGCTAAAGGCGCGACGCGGCGCGGCAGCGCGCGCTTTGGAGAGCAACATGCGACGGGAGTCAGTACAGCCCGAACAAGCGGGCCAGATCGTTGTAGAGAGCGAGCGACATCATCAGGACCACGATCGCCAAGCCTCCGCGCTGCAGCCTTTCGAGCCACACCTCGGACACCGGTCGTCCCGTCACCGCTTCGAAAAGATAATACATGAGGTGCCCCCCATCGAGCATCGGCAACGGCAGCAAGTTCAGCACGCCAAGGCTCACGCTGACGAGTGCCAGGAAGCCGAGGTAGTAGACAAGTCCGAGTTGGGCCGATTGCCCGGCGACCTCGGCAATCGTCAGCGGGCCGCTGAGGTTCTTCAGCGAGGCCTCGCCGATCAGCATCTTGCCGAGCATGCGCAGGCTCAGCACGGAAACGTCCCAGGTCCGCTGCACGCCGAGCCACAGGCCCTTGACCGGTCCGTGGCGAACCAGGACGCTGGCGGCCGGCTGCCCGATGTAGGCCTCGATGCGCGCCAGGTACTGGCCGCGCTCGCCTTGCACGCCGGGCAGCACCTCGATCTCGACTCGCTCCGTCGCCGCACCGGGCGCTTGGCTGCGTTCGACCAGGAAGCCCAGCGGCTGGGCCTGGCCCTCGGCGTCGACCGCGGCGCGGATGCGCTCGCGCAACCGGCTCGCATCGTCCACCGCCTGGCCATCGACCGAGATGACGCGATCACCTTCCTTCAGGCCCGCACGGCTGGCCGGCCCGTTCTCGATCACGCGACCGATGACCGGCTCGGCAAAGGGCGCACCCAGGCCGATCCGCCTGAGTAACTGGGCGTCGACCTCGCGCACGCCGAGCGTGCCCAGCGGCAGCATCAACTCGCGCTGGTGCGCGCCGTTGACGTCGCTCACCCGCAGGAGCAGGTTGCGCTCGCCGAGCGCGGCATCGGTCAAGGCCCAGCGCAGCTCGGAGTAGCTTTCGATCGGCTCCCAGTCCGGCGTCGTCAGGCCGTCACCCGCGTCGCCGGTCTGCGCCAGCTCGCGCACCCAGTCGCCGGCCCGCTGGCCGGCCGCATCGGCCATGCTGCCGGCCACCGGGGCACCGAGCAAGGACTTCGGCTCCTCGATGCCGATCCAGAACGTTGCCGCGTAGAGCAGTGCTGCCAGCACGAGGTTGGCCAGCGGTCCGGCGAAGACAATGAAGGCGCGGGCGCGCAGGCTCTGGCGGTTGAAGGCGCGCGCGGCGTCTTCGGCCGGCAGTGCCTCGCCGGGTCCGAGCTCGCGTTCGTCGAGCATCTTCACGTAGCCGCCGAGCGGCAGCGCCGAGATCACGAACTCGGTCTCGCCGCGCTGCCAGCGCAGCAGCGGACGGCCGAAGCCGACCGAGAAGCGCAGCACCTTGACGCCGCAGGCCACCGCGGCGCGATAGTGGCCCCACTCGTGGACGACGATCAGCACGCCCAGCGTCAGCAGGAAGGCAAGCACCGTGGTCATCGCTGGAACCTGCGTAGCTGTTCGCCGGCGACGCGGCGCGCCTCGGCGTCGAGCGCCAGCAGCGCAGCCACCGACGCGGTCGCGCCAGCGCCCGGCTGCAACGCCTCGATCGTGGCCTGGTTGAGTGCGTGGATCCGGTCGAAGCCGATGCGACCGTCGAGGAAGGCCTCGACCGCGACCTCGTTGGCCGCGTTGAGCACCGCCGTGCTGCCCTCGGGGCCGCGCAGCGCGGCCCAGGCCAGTTGCAGGCCGGGGAAGCGCCGTGCGTCGGCCTCTTCGAAGCTCAGCCCGCGCAGTTGCAGGAAGTCCAGTGTCGAAGCGCCGCTCTCGATGCGCTCCGGCCACGCCAGCCCGTAGGCGATCGGCACCCGCATGTCCGGCGTGCCGAGCTGCGCCAGCACCGACTGGTCGCGACACACGACCATCGAATGGATGATGCTCTGCGGATGGATCACGACGCGGATCTGCTCCGGCGCCAGGTCGAACAGCCAGCGCGCCTCGATCACCTCGAGCGCCTTGTTCATCATGGTTGCCGAGTCGACCGAGATCTTGCGGCCCATGACCCAGTTCGGATGCGCGCAGGCCTCGTCGGGCGTGACGCCGGCGAGCGTGGCCGGATCGCGATCGCGGAACGGCCCGCCGGAGGCCGTCAGCACGATGTGATCGATGCGCTGGCGCCAGGTGCTGCGGTCTTCGGGCAGGCACTGGAAGATCGCCGAATGCTCGCTGTCGATCGGCAGCAGCGTCGCGCCGCCGGCGCGCACCGCGTCCATGAACAGCGCGCCACCGACCACCAGCGCCTCCTTGTTGGCCAGCAGCAGGCGCTTGCCGGCACGGGCCGCGGCCAGGCAGGGCTCGAGGCCCGCTGCGCCGACGATCGCCGCCATCACCGAATCGACCTCGGGGTGCCCGGCCAGCTCGACCAGCGCGGCCTTGCCATCGAGCACCTCGGTGCGGCTGCCGGCCAGCAGCTCGCGCAGCTGGCGCGCGCGCGCCGCGTCCGGCATCGCGGCAAAGCGTGGTGCAAAGCGCCGGCACAGCTCGGCAAGCTCCTCGACACGGCTGGCGGCCGTCAGCGCGAAGACCTCGTAGCGATCCGGGTGGCGCGCGATCACGTCGAGCGTGCTGAGCCCGATCGAGCCGGTCGCGCCGAGCACGCAGACGCGTTGACGCGCGACGGCGTTCATCGCGCCCACTCCAGCGTCGCGAGCAGCGCCAGTGCGGCCGGCAGCACCGGCAGCAGCGCGTCGATGCGATCGAGCACGCCACCATGGCCCGGCAACAGCGCGCTGCTGTCCTTGGCGCCTGCGGCACGCTTGACCAACGACTCGAACAGGTCGCCGACCACGCTCAGGGACGAGAGGAAGATCACCGCCACCACCAGCAGCACCGGACCGCCGGCCAGCAGCAGCCGCGAATAGAGGCTCGGCGCGCCGAGCGAGAAATGGCGGTCCAGCGCGATCCAGACCACGGCCAGCAGCAATGCACCGAGCATGCCGCTCCAGACCCCTTCCCAGCTCTTGCCGGGGCTGATACCGGGCGCCAGCTTGCGCCGCCCCAACGCGCGACCACCGAAGTAGGCCGCGATGTCGGCCGCCCAGACCAGCGCGAAGGTCGACAGCAGCAGGTTCACGCCCTGACGCCAGGCGCCGACCATCGCCAGCCAGGCCACCGCGAGCAGCAGCGCGCCGATCAGCAGCCGCAGCGCGCGCGGCAGTTGCGGCCAGCCGGCCACGCCCTGCGCCAGCACCAGCGCGCCACCGAACACCCAGGCCAGCGTCGCGACACTCCAGAACAGCCGTTGCGCAGCCGGCGCGTGGGCCTCGGCATGGCCGAGCAAGGCCCAGCCGAGTGCCAGGCCGAGTGCCGCCACCGCTGCTCCGAGCGCCACCGCGGCGGCGCCCTGCAGGCCGTTCAGACGCGCCCATTCCCAACCCGCGCAGGCCACCGCCAGCAGCGACAGCGCCGCGAAGGGCCAGGCCATCGGGGCCAGTAGTGCCGGCAACAGCACCGCCAGCAACAGGACCGCGGTGATCACACGCTGGCGCAGCATCGACGCGCTCAGCTGCTGGACGTCACGCCATGCACGTCCGGTGCCGGCACCGGGGCGGGCTTGACGCTGCCGAAACGGCGATCACGCGCGGAGTAGGCCGCGAGCGCACGGTCGAGTTCGGCGCCATCGAAGTCGGGCCACAGGCAATCGGTGAAGAAGAGCTCGGCGTAGGCGACCTGCCAGAGCAGGAAGTTGGAGATGCGGACCTCGCCCCCGGTACGGATGAACAGGTCAGGGTCGGGCGCATGGGCCAGCGACATGAACTCGGCCAGCCGCTCCTCGCTGAGTTCGGCGGCCGGCGTGCCGGCGGCGATCGCGCGCCGGCAGGCCTGCACGATGTCCCAGCGGCCGCCGTAGTTGAAGGCGACCGAGAGCGTGATGCGCGTGTTGTGGCGGGTCGCGGCCTCGGCCTCGTCCCAGGCGGCACGCACCTTGTCGGACACCGCGGCACGGTCGCCGACGATGCGGATGCGCACGCCTTCGGAAGCCAGCTTCTGCAGGTAGCGCGAAACTGCCACCAGCACCAGACCCATCAGGCCGGAGACCTCTTCTTCGGGGCGCTTCCAGTTCTCGCTCGAGAAGGCGAACACCGTGAGGTACTCGACGCCGCGGTCGGCGCAGGCCTGCACCGTGCGCACCAGCGCATCGACGCCATGCTTGTGGCCGACGAAACGCGGCATGAAGCGCCGGTTGGCCCAGCGCCCGTTGCCGTCCATGACGACGGCGATGTGGCGCGGTACGGTGGGCGTCACCTTATTGCTACTACTGCTGCTGGGGCGAGGAAACCGCACGGCGTTCAGACCGCGAGGATCTCGGCTTCCTTGCCCTGCACCAGCTTGTCGATCTCGGCGATCGTGCGGTCGGTGAGCTTCTGGATCTCGTCGATCGAGCGCCGTTCGTCGTCTTCGCTGATCAGCTTGTCCTTGGCCAGCTTCTTGGCATGGTCGTTGGCATCGCGGCGCAGGTTGCGCACTGCGATCTTGCTTTCCTCGCCGGTGTGGCGGACGACCTTGGTCAGCTCCTTGCGACGCTCCTCGGTCAGCGCCGGCATCGGCACCCGGATCAGGTCGCCCTGCGAGGCAGGGTTGAGACCGAGATCACTCTCGCGGATCGCCTTCTCGATCTTGGCGCCCATGCCCTTTTCCCAAGGCTGGACGCTGATGGTGCGGGCATCGATCAGGGTCACGTTGGCGACCTGGCTGATCGGCACTATCGAGCCGTAGTAGTCGAGGTGGACCTGGTCGAGCAGGCCGGCGTGGGCGCGGCCGGTGCGGATCTTGGTCAGCTCGTGCTTGAGCGCCTCGATCGACTTGGCGGTCTTCTGCTCGAAATTCTTCCTGATGTCGGCAATGCTCATTGCTGCTCCCAATGCGGCGATGCGGTCACGCTTCAGACGTGTACCAGGGTGCCTTCGTCCTCGCCCAGCACGACGCGCTTGAGCGCGCCCGGCTTGTTGATCGAGAACACCTTGATCGGCAGCTTCTGGTCGCGGCACAGCGCAAAGGCGGTCGCGTCCATCACCTGCAGGTTGCGGCCGATCGCCTCGTCGAAGCTGATCTTCGAGTAGCGCGTGGCCAGCGGATCCTTGTGCGGGTCGGCGCTGTAGACGCCATCGACCTTGGTCGCCTTCAGCACGATCTGGGCGCCGATCTCGGCGCCGCGCAGCGCAGCGGCAGTGTCGGTGGTGAAGAAGGGGTTGCCGGTGCCAGCGGCGAAGATCACGACCTTGCCCTCTTCGAGGTACTGCAAGGCCTTCGGCCGCACGTAGGGCTCGACCACCTGCTCGATGCTGATCGCGCTCATCACGCGCGCGGTCATGCCTTCCTGGCGCATCGTGTCGGCCAGTGCCAGCGAGTTCATCACGGTGGCCAGCATGCCCATGTAGTCGGCGGTCGCGCGGTCCATGCCGACCGAGCCGCCGGCGACACCGCGAAAGATGTTGCCGCCGCCGATCACGACCGCCACCTCGCAACCCAGCCGCGTGACGTCCTGCACCTCGCGCACCATGCGCACGATGGTGGCGCGGTTGATGCCGTAGGCATCGTCGCCCATCAGGGCTTCACCGGACAGCTTGAGCAGGATGCGCTGGTAGGCGGGCATGCAGTTCTCCGGCCGCCTCGAGTGGCAGCCCTCAGTTGGGGGCGAAGTGTAGAAGATGCGGCCGCGCCTGCGGCGCGGCCGCGGCGCCTTTACTGGCCCTTGGCAGCAGCGACCTGGGCCGCCACTTCGGCCGCGAAGTCGTCGGTCTTCTTCTCGATGCCTTCGCCAACGACGAACATCGTGAAGCCCTTCACCGTCGTCGCGCGCTCCTTGAGCATCTGCTCGACCGTCTGCTTGTCGTTCTTGACGAAGCTCTGGTTGAACAGGCTGACTTCCTTGAGGTACTTCTGGACCGAGCCTTCGACCATCTTGGCGACGATGTCGGCCGGCTTGCCCGATTCGGCCGCCTTGGCGGTGGCAACGCTGCGCTCGGTGGCGATCAGCGCGGCCGGCACGTCGGCCGAAGACAGCGCGACCGGCTTCATCGCCGCCACGTGCATCGCCACATCCTTGGCGGCGACGTCGTCACCGCTGTACTCCACCACCACGCCGATGCGCGTGCCGTGCAGATAGCTCGCAAGCTTGGCCTCGCCGGCGAAGCGCTTGAAGCGGCGGATCGCCAGGTTCTCGCCGATCTTGCCGATCAGCGCCGAACGCGTCGCCTCGACGGTGGCGCCGTCGATCTCGAGCGCCGACAGCGCGGCCACGTCGGCCGGGTTGCGCGCGGCGACCAGTTCGGCCAGCTTCTTGCCGAAGGCCAGGAAGTCGTCGTTCTTGGAGACGAAGTCGGTCTCGCAGTTGACTTCGATCAGCGCACCGATGGTGCCGTCGATGTGCGCGGCAACGATGCCTTCGGCGGTCACGCGCGAGGCGGCCTTGCTGGCCTTGCTGCCGAGCTTGACGCGCAGCAGTTCCTCGGCCTTGACCATGTCGCCGGCGGCTTCGGTGAGTGCCTTCTTGCACTCCATCATCGGGGCGTCGGTCTTGGCGCGCAGTTCGGCGACCATGCTGGCGGTGATTGCGGACATTGCTTACTCCGTTTTCGGATGCGGCTGCGCGCGGGTGGCGGCGCAACCGGCTGGGGGATTTGCGGAAAAGGATGCTGAAAGGGGCTGATGAATCAGCCCCTTTCGATGTGCGTTCGGCGGGGCGCCGAGCGAGCGGCTTCAGGCCGCGTCGCTGACTTCCACGAATTCGTCGCTGTTCTGCACGGCCAGCACGGTGTCGTTGACCGCGTTGGCCTTGCCTTCGACGATCGCGTCGGCGATCGCGCGGGCATACAGCGCCACGGCCTTGGCCGAGTCGTCGTTGCCGGGGATCACGTAATCGATGCCTTCGGGCGAGTGGTTGGTGTCGACCACGCCGATGACCGGGATGCCGAGCTTCTTGGCTTCGGCGATCGCGATCTTGTGGAAGCCAACGTCGATCACGAAGATCGCGTCAGGCAGCGCGTTCATGTCGGCGATGCCGCCGATGTCCTTCTCGAGCTTGGCGATGTCGCGCTGGAACATCAGCGCTTCCTTCTTCAGCGAAGGCTGGGTGCCGGCCTCGACCTGGGCCTGCATGTCCTTGAGCTTCTTCAGCGAACCCTTGACGGTCTTGAAGTTGGTCAGCATGCCGCCGAGCCAGCGCTGGTCGACGAAAGGCATGCCGGCGCGCTGCGCCTCGGCCTTGATGACCTCGCGCGCCTGGCGCTTGGTGCCGACCATCAGGATCGTGCCGCGCTTGGTCGCCAGCTGGCGAGCGAACTTCATCGCCTCGTCGAAGAGCGGCAGCGTCTTCTCGAGGTTGATGATGTGAATCTTGTTGCGATGACCGAAGATGAACGGGGCCATCTTCGGGTTCCAGAAGCGGGTCTGGTGGCCGAAATGCACACCGGCATCCAGCATCTCGCGCATCGTGCTCGACATAGAGAAATCTCCAAAAAGGTTGGGTCTAGAATTCGGCACTGAATTGCAAGCGACGCTTGCAACACCTTTTGGTGGCCGAACTCGCGATTTACGACTGTTGCTCGCCCTGCAGGCGCCGCAGATCGTGATGACTCGAGCGGTGCTTGCGGGTAAACCCAAAGAGTATAGCACGCCCTCCTGTGCCGGCCCAATTCGCCCCGACCCCGCCCGCTCATGCCTGACGACCTGATCGCCACGCGCGAGCGCATCACCGCCGGCAGCACCGACGCGCCCACCGAACTCGAACACTGCCTCGAGCGCCTGCGCGACCCCGGCCTGGCAGCGGCCTTCCTCCAGCTCGACCCGGCCGCGGCACGCACCTCGGCGGCAGCGGCCGCGGCCTCGACGCTGCCGCTGGCCGGACTGGCAATCAGCGTCAAGGATCTCTACGACGTGGCAGGCCAGGTCAGCAGCGCCGGCTCGACCGTGCTCGCCGACGCCGCGCCGGCGGCGGCAGATGCGCCGGCCGTGGCCCGCGTGCGCGCCGCCGGCGCGACGCTGCTGGGCCGCACCCACATGAGCGAGTTCGCGTTCTCCGGCGTCGGCCTCAACCCGCATCACGCCACGCCGGCCAACGTGCCGATGCGCGCGCTCGATCCCGCCCGGCCCTGCGTCCCCGGCGGATCGAGTTCCGGCGCCGCCACCAGCGTGGCCGGCGGCATCGCCTTCGCCGCGCTCGGCTCCGACACCGGCGGCTCGATCCGCATTCCGGCGGCGTTGCAGGGCCTGGTCGGCTTCAAGAGCACCGCGCGCCTGGTGCCGACCACCGGCATGGTGCCGCTGTCCACCACGCTCGACACCGCCTGCGCGATCACGCGCTCGGTCCGCGACGCGGTGCTGCTGCACGAGATCCTCGCGGCCCGCCGCGTGCGCATCGCGCCGCGTGCCCCGGATACGCTGCGAGCGCTGGTGCCCACCACGCTGATGCTCGACGAGCTTGAACCGGCCGTCGCGCATGCCTTCGAGCAGGCGCTGAGCACCCTGCGCACCGCCGGCATGCAGATCGACCAGAGGCCGCTGCCGGCACTCGACGAGGTGGCTCGGATCAACGCCCGTGGCGGCTTCAGCGCGGCCGAGGCCTGGTCCTGGCATCGCGAGTTGATCGAGCGGCACGAATCCCGCTACGACCCTCGCGTGGCGCTGCGCATCCGCCGCGGCGCCGCGATCGACAGCGCCGCCTACGCAGAACTGCAGCACCAGCGCACGCGCTGGATCGCGTCCATGACCTCCAGCCTTGCCGCCTACGACCTCGTGCTGTCACCGACCGTGCCGATCCTCGCCCCCGCCCTCGCCCCGCTGCAGGCCAGCGACGAGGCATTCTTCCGCCACAACGCGCTGCTGTTGCGCAACCCGAGCGTGGTCAACCTGCTCGACGGCTGCGCGCTGTCGCTGCCCTGCCATGCGCCGGGCACGCCGCCGGTCGGCCTGATGCTGTGGGCCCCGGCCATGCACGACGACGCCCTGCTGTCGACCGCGCTGCAGATCGAGGCGCTGCTGGCGCCGACGGTCGTGCCGGAGCGGGCCGCAGCATGAAGATCGCCGTCATCGGAGCCGGCATCGCCGGCGTGGCCACCGCGCATGAGCTGGCGGTCGCCGGGCATCGCGTCTGCGTCTTCGAGCGCCGCGGCGGTGTCGCCGCCGAGGCGAGCTTTGGCACCAACGGCGTGCTGTCGCCGGCGCTGCGCCCGCCCTGGGCGACGCGCCCGCTGCCGCGTCCGCCGTGGCGCAGCATGCCGACACTCGGCTCGTGGTGGCTGCGAGCACGTCGGGCCGCGGCGGCCGGCAGCGCCCACGACGAGGCCTTCTGGGCGCTGGCCCGGCGCAGCATCGATCGCCTCGCCCACTGGCGCAGCCGCTGGCCCGCCGAGTACGAACGGACCGACGGCGTGCTCTACCTCTGGCGCGAGCCGGCCGCCTTCGAGCTCGCGCTGGCCGCCTCCGATCGGCTGCGCGCGGCCGGCGTGCGCGTCAATGCGCTCGACGCCGATGCCTGCCGCCGCCTCGAACCCGGGCTGTCTGCCGCCGCCTCGATCAGCGGCGGCCTGCTGCTGCCGCAGGCCGAGGCCGGCAACTGCCGACTCGCCGCCCACCTGTGGCGCGACGCCGCCGAGCAATTGGGCGCCGAGTTCCGCTTCGGCACCTCGGTGCGGGCCATCGAAGGCGGCCCGGGCGGCGCAGCCGTGCGCTTCGAACAGCTCGCGCTGACGACCGGCTTTGCTCCTGCGCGCGAAGGCAACGAGGCCGGGCGCAACAGGGCCGGCGGCGTCGGTACCGAGCGCGGCGGCGCGCAGGCGCTGCTGCGCCAGCGCGCGCTGGCCGCGGCGCGCTATCTCGCGCCGGTGGGCAGCGAGACCTTCGATGCCGTCGTCATCTGCGCCGGCACCGAGGCCGCGGCCTTGCTGGCACCGCTCGGCTTGCGGCTGCCGCTGCAACCCCAGGCCGGCCAGTCGCTGACCTTGCCGCTGCGCTCGCCCGAGCGCGGCCCGCGCTCGGCGCTGGTCGACGTCGAGCGCGAGGTCACGCTGACCCGACTCGGAGAGCGGGTTCGCGTCAGCGGCGGCTCCGAGCTCGGTCCGGCGCGCAAGCAGCCGAGCGAGCGCAGCATGCAGCCGCTCTACCGCGCGCTCGACACCTGGGTGCCGGGCTGCGCCCATCTCGCGCGTCCGCAGGCCTGGCATGCGGCACGCGCCTGTCTGCCGGACGGACTGCCGATGATCGGCGCCGTCCCCGGCCACGCCGGCCTGTGGCTCAACATCGCCCACGGCAATGCCGGCTGGACGCTGGCCGCCGGCGCCGCGCTGCGCATCGCCGAAGCCCTCGACGGGCGTGGCGTGGTAGACCCGGCCAGCGATCCCTTCGCACCGACGGCGGCGCGTTTCTGAGCCGCGGCCCGGGCGTTCGGCTAGTCTGGATGCCATGGCCCTGACTCCAACCCGCGTCCCCTTCGTTGTCGACGGCAGGCGCCAGCTGCCGTTGCACGACGGCGCCGGCTCGCGCGCGATCGAGTCCACCGCCGCCGCATCGCTGCCGCCGAACACGCTGATGCAGCGCGCCGGCGAGGCGCTGGCGCGGCTGGCGGCGGCGCTGGCGCCGCATGCCTCGCAGATCTGGATCGCCGCCGGTCCTGGCAACAACGGTGGCGACGGACTCGAGGCCGCGCTGCGCCTGCATCGGGCCGGGCGTCGCGTGATGCTGAGCCTGCTGGCCGAGCCGAGCTCGCTGCCGGCCGATGCCGCTGTCGCGTTGCAGCGCGCGCAGCAGGCTGGCGTGCGGATACAGGCCGAGCTTCCGGCCACGGCGCCCGGCCCTGGTCAACTCGCGATCGATGCCCTGCTCGGCCTCGGCCTGAGCCGCCCGCCCGAAGGTGCGCTGGCCGCGGCGGTGGCGCTACTCAACCGTGGCGCAGCGCCGGTGCTGGCCGCCGACCTGCCCTCCGGCCTCGACGGCGACAGCGGCCAGCCGCTCGCAGCCGCAAGCTGCGTGCGGGCACGCTGGACGCTGTCGCTGCTGACACTCAAGCCCGGACTGTTCACCGCCGGCGGCCGCGACCACGCAGGCGAGGTCTGGTTCGACGGTCTGGGCGTCGACGTCGCCGGCGTCGCGCCATGCGCCTGGTTCGGCGGCGACGACTGGCGCGGCCTGCGGCTGCCGCGGCGCCACGCCCAGCACAAGGGCAGCTTCGGCGACCTGTGGGTGGTCGGCGGCGCACCGTCGATGGGCGGAGCCGTGCTGCTGGCGGCGCGCGCTGCGCTGCATGCCGGTGCCGGCCGCGTGTTCCTGCGCCCTCTCGATCCGGCCGCCCCGCCGGTCGACGCGCTGCAGCCGGAGCTGATGATCCGACCCGCGCTGCCGCCGGCGGCGGCGCTGGGCGCGCTGACCGTGGTCTGCGGTTGCGGCGGCGGCAGCGAGGTGGGCGCCGAGTTGCCGGCACTGCTGAACCGCGCCGGCCGCCTGCTGCTCGACGCCGACGCGCTCAACGCGGTGGCGGCCGATCCGGCGCTCGAACGCCGCCTGGCGGCACGCGCGAGCCGAGGCCTGGCCACGGTGCTGACGCCGCATCCGCTCGAGGCGGCGCGCCTGCTCGAGTGCGACACCGCGGCGGTCCAGCGCGACCGGCTCGGCACCGCGCAGCGCCTGGCCGATCGCCTTGGCACCGTCGTCGTGCTCAAGGGCTCGGGCAGCGTGATCGCCGCACCCGGCGAGTTGCCCTCGATCAACCCGAGCGGCAACCCGGCGCTGGCCGGCCCCGGCACCGGCGACGTGCTGGCCGGCTGGATCGGCGGGCTGTGGTCGCAGGGACTGAGCGCGGCGGATGCCGCGCGGCTCGGCGTCTACGAGCACGGCGCCATCGCCGATGCCTGGGCCGCCGATCATGGCGGCCCGACGCCGATCAGCGCTTCGACACTGATCAGCCGACTCGCGGCCGCCGCGCGCTGAGCGCGGACGCGCTCAGCGCCGGCTGCGCTTGGCCCCCGGACCGCCGCGCGTCGTGGCCGACTTGGCCGCAGCGCCCTTGGCAGCCGATTTGCCGACGCCCTTGCCCCCGCCCTTGGCGCTGGCGCCACCGGCCTCGCGCACCGCGCGCGGCGAGGCCGTGGCGCGCTTGCCGGCCTTCTTGAGCGCCCGATCGGCAGCTTCCACCGCCTCGAGCTTCTCGCTGGCCGAGCCCGCCGCAGCCGCCTTGTGGCGCTCGCGCACCGGACGCGGCGGCTCGGCACCGCCCTCGCGCACGAGCCGGAAATCGATCTTGCGGCCGTCGAGGTCGACCCGGCTGACCTGCACCCGCACCCGGCTGCCGACCGCGTAGCGCACGCCGGTGCGCTCGCCGCGCAGTTCCTGGCGCGCCTCGTCGAAGCGGAAGTACTCGCCGCCGAGCTCGGTGATGTGGACCAAGCCTTCGACGTAGAGCTCGTCGAGCGTGACGAAGAGGCCGAAGCTGGTGGCCGCGGTGACCGCGCCGCCGTACTCCTCGCCGAGATGCTCGCGCATGAACTTGCACTTAAGCCAGGCCTCGACGTCGCGCGAGGCCTCGTCGGCGCGCCGC
The DNA here is from genome assembly GCF_004217215.1 of Rivibacter subsaxonicus. GTDB lineage: Bacteria > Pseudomonadota > Gammaproteobacteria > Burkholderiales > Burkholderiaceae_C > Rivibacter > Rivibacter subsaxonicus. The sequence goes on along the minus strand of NZ_SHKP01000009.1, from coordinate 57,035 downwards.
TCGTTGGCGCTGCAGTGGGCGCCGGCGCCCTCCCACATCGCCAGTTCGGCGAGTGCCGGCTTGAGCGGCTTGCCGTCGGCACGCTCGGCCTTCTTGTCGCCGCGCCGCGCCGGGCGCGTGTGCACCGCGGAGGTCGCGAGCTCGGTCACCTGCAGGTGATAGCGCTTGCCCGCCAGGATCGCCTTGATCACGCGATGCACCAGCAGATCGGGATAGCGCCGGATCGGGCTCGTGAAGTGCGTGTAGGCCGGGTAGGCCAGGCCGAAGTGCCCGCTGTTGGCCGGCGTGTAGATCGCCTGCTGCATCGAGCGCAGCAGCATGGTGTGGATCTGCAGCGCATCGGGCCGGTCCTTGGTGGCCTTGGCGATCGCCTGGAACTCGCCCGGCTTGGGGTCGTCGCTGATCGACAGGCCGAGGCCCAGCGCCCGCAGATAGGTCTGCAGGATCGTCCGCTTCTCGGGTGTCGGTCCCTCGTGCACGCGGTACAGAGAGGGCTGCTCGGCACCGGCAATGAACTCGGCCGAGCAGACGTTGGCCGCCAGCATCGCCTCCTCGATCAGCTTGTGCGCGTCGTTGCGGGTGCGCGGCACGATCTTCTCGATGCGGCCGTTCTCGTCGCAGACGATCTGCGTCTCGGTGGTCTCGAAGTCGACCGCGCCGCGCTTGCCGCGCGCCTTGAGCAGCGCGCGGTAGGCCTCGTGCAGGTGCAGCAGATGCGGCACCAGTTCCTTGCGCCGCTGCGCCTCGGGGCCACGCGTGTTGGCCAGGATCGCCGCCACCTCGGTGTAGGTGAAGCGCGCGTGAGAGTTGATCAGCGCCTGGTAGAACTGATAGGCGTGAATCTCGCCCTCGGCGTTGATCACCATGTCGCAGACCATCGCCAGCCGGTCGGCGTTGGGGTTCAGCGAGCACAGGCCGTTGCTGAGCTTCTCGGGCAGCATCGGAATCACGCGGCGCGGGAAGTAAACGCTGGTGGCGCGCTCGTAGGCATCGTCGTCGAGTGCCTCGCCCGGCTTCACGTAGTGGCTGACATCGGCGATGGCGACGATCAGCCGATGGCCGTTGGGCTTCTTGACGCGGCCGATCGCGACCGGTTCGCAGTAGACGGCGTCGTCGAAGTCGCGCGCGTCCTCGCCGTCGATCGTCACCAGCGGCACGTCGCTGAGATCGACCCGATGCTTGCGATCGACCGCACGCAGCTGCTCGGGCAGCTTCGCCGCCTGAGCCATGGTCTCGGCGCTGAAGCGGTGCGGCACCTCGTACTTGCGCACCGCGATCTCGATCTCCATGCCGGGGTCGTCGATCTCGCCGAGCACCTCGGTGATCCGGCCCACGGGCTGCGAGTAAAGCGACGGCGGCTCGGTCAACTCGACCGCCACCACCTGCCCGGTCTGCGCCTTCGCGGTCGCGTTCTTCGGGATCAGGATGTCCTGGCCGTAGCGCTTGTCTTCCGGTGCCACCAGCCAGACACCGCCCTCGAGCAGCAGGCGGCCGATGATCGGCGCGCGCTTGCGCTCGAGGATCTCGACCACGCGGCCCTCGGGCCGGCCCTTGCGGTCGTAGCGGATCACGCGCACGCGAACGCGGTCGCGGTGCAGCACCGCGCGCATCTCCTGCGGCGAAAGATAGATGTCGGATTCGCCGTCGTCGCGGACCACGAAGCCGTGTCCATCGCGATGGCCCTGCACCGTGCCGTCGACTTCACTCGTCAGAGCGGTTGCGACTGCGGCGGCTGTTGTGTTGTTATCTTTTTTGATGCTAGAATCTCCGGCTTCGGTACCTGCCCAGGTGGCGGAATTGGTAGACGCACTAGTTTCAGGTACTAGCGCTTAACGGCGTGGAGGTTCGAGTCCTCTCCTGGGCACCAAGACAAGTAGCAAGATGATAGGGGCCAGCATGAAAATGCTGGCCCCTTTTTGCTTCCCGGTGTGCTTGCAGCGGACTCGGACGAGAGATCGAATGCGGCGGCGCGCAAGGCGCGCCGCATGATGGGGCTCGAGAGTTGTCGACCAAGCCTCAGACCGCGAGCTTCCTGGCCAGACCCTCGGGCCGCAGCGAGTCGTAGTCCTCGAAGGGCTGATGGATCCAGGGGCTGCTCGGCAGCATCTCGACGAAGTAGTCCGGCGTGTAGCTCGACACGCCCTTGACCCACAGCACCGCCGAGCGCAGCTCGGCGATCGACGGAATGCCGCGCAGCCGCTCGACCACCGCCCTGAGCGTGACGCCCGAGTCGGCCAGGTCGTCGACCAGCAGCACACGCCCGGCCAGTTCGCCCTTGGGCATGGTGATGTACTTGGCCATGTCCAGGCGACCCTGCAGCGTGCCTCCGTCGTCGCGGTAGGAACTGGTCGACATGATCGCCAGCGGCTTGTCGAACACCCGCGAGAGGATGTCTCCGGGCCGCATGCCGCCACGCGCCAGGCACAGGATCTGGTCGAAAGCCCAGCCTGAGTGGTGCACCTTGAGTGCCAGCCGCTCGGTCAGCAGGTGGTACTCGTCCCAGGACACATAGAGGTGCTTGCCGTCGTCGGTGAGCATGTTGCTTTCTCCGTGTCGTGACCGGCTTCAGCCCAGGTAGGGATGACGCAGCAGGATCGTGTGATCGCGGTCGGGACCGGTCGACACCATGTCGATCGGCGCGCCGATGAAGGCCTGCACCCGCTCCAGGTAGCGACGCGCATTGAGCGGCAGCGCGTCCCACTGCGTGACGCCGAAGGTGGTCTCGGTCCAGCCCGGGAAGCTCTCGTAGATCGGCTTGCAGCGAACGATCTCGTCGGCGTCGAGCGGCAGGATGTCGGTGCGCTGGCCGTCGAGCTCGTAGCCGACGCACATCTTGATCTCGGCCAGGCCGTCGAGCACGTCGAGCTTGGTGATGCACAGGCCGGAGATGCCGTTGATCAGGATCGAGCGCTTCAGCGCCGCGCCGTCGAGCCAGCCGCAGCGGCGCGGGCGGCCGGTCACGGTGCCGCGCTCCTGGCCGACGGTCGAGAGGTGATGGCCGACGGTGCCCGGCTCGTCCATCGGCAACTCGGTCGGGAACGGTCCCGAGCCGACGCGCGTGGTGTAGGCCTTGGTGATGCCGAGGATGTAGTGCAGCTTGTCCGGCCCGACGCCCGAGCCGGCGGCGGCGTTGCCGGCCACGCAGTTGCTGGAGGTGACGAAGGGGTAGGTGCCGTGGTCGATGTCGAGCAGCGTGCCCTGCGCGCCTTCGAACAGCACGTTGCCGCCGGCGCGGTTGACGCCGTCGATGCGCACGCCGACATCGGCCAGCATCGGCTTGATCTGCTCGGCCACCCGCATCGCCAGCTCGAAGATCGGCTCGAAGGCCAGCGGCGTGCCGCCGAGATAGCCCTGCAGCACGAAGTTGTGCAGGTCGAGCAGTTCACGCAGCTTGGCGGCAAAGCGCTGCGGATGCTTGAGGTCCTGCGCGCGCAGCGCGCGGCGCGCGATCTTGTCCTCGTAGGCCGGCCCGATGCCCTTGCCGGTGGTGCCGATCTTGCCGGCGCCGGAACTCTCGCGCTGCGCCTCGCGGGCACGATCGAGCTCGTTGTGGAAGGGCAGGATCAACGGGCAGCTCTCGCTGATGAACAGGCGCGAGCGCACGTCCAGGCCGGCCGCCTCGAGGCGTTCGATCTCGCCAAGCAGATGGGTCGGATCGACCACCGTGCCGTTGCCGATGAAGCACTGCACGCCGGTGCGCATCACGCCCGACGGGATCAGCTGCAGCGCGGTCTTCTTGCCGTTGATCACCAGCGTGTGGCCGGCGTTGTGGCCGCCCTGGAAGCGCACCACGGCACTGGCGTGGTCGGTCAGCCAGTCGACCACCTTGCCCTTGCCTTCGTCACCCCACTGGGTGCCGACGACGACCACGTTGCGGCCTCGGCCTGCGTTGCTGCTGCTCATGTCAAACTGCTTTCTGAATGTTCCTGATGAGGCTTGGTGCCGCGGTCTCAGCGCGGCCGCACGAGCCAGTGATCGTCGACCAGTGCGAGTTCGCGGTCGCAATCGAATTCCTGCACCTCGTGCTCGTGGCCCGGCAGCACGCAGACCACCGTCTCGCCCTGCTGGCGCAGCGCCCGCACCGCATCGCGCAGCGCCCCGCCCTCGCCGGTCCATGGCGCCAGCACGGCGCGCTTGCGACCATCTTCGCGAACATGCTGCACCAGCAGCTTGAGGTCGGTGCTGAAGCCCACCGCGGGCCGGTTGCGGCCGAAGGCGGCGCCGACCTCGTCATAGCGTCCGCCGCGCAGCAGCGAGTCACTGGCGCCCTGCGCGTACAGCGCGAAACGCGCGCCGCTGTAGTAGGCATAGCCGGACAGGTCGGACAGGTCGTAGCCGACGCCGATCTCCGGGTGGGCGGCGCGAGCATGCTGCGCGAGCCGGGCCAGGTCGTCGAGTGCCGCCGTGATCAGCGGTCGCGCCGGCAGCAGGCGCCGCGCCGCGTCCAGCACCTCGTCGCCGCCGTACAGCGACAGCAGCGCGCGCAGGCCGTCACGCAGTTCGGCGCCGAGCGGCGCCGTGATCTGCTTCAGCTCGGCCGCGTCCTTGGCAGCGAGCGCCGCGTAGAGCATCTCCAGCCGAGCGGTGTCGAGCACCGCGCCGGCGAGCAGGCCACGCACGATGCGTGCGTCGGCCAGGTCGAGCACGAGCTTCTGCACGCCGACCCGACGCAGGCTGTCGAGCGCCAGATCGAGCACCTCCAGATCGGCCTCGAGCCCGGCATGGCCGTAGAGCTCGGCGCCGAACTGCAGCGGCTCGCGCGTGGCGTGCGGTGCCGCCGGACGCGCATGCAGCACCGGGCCGCAGTAGCAAAGGCGGGTCAGGCCGACGCGATTGAGCAGGTGGGCGTCGATGCGCGCGACCTGCGGCGTGGTGTCGGCGCGCACGCCGACCAGACGGCCGCTGAGCTGGTCGACCAACTTGAAGGTGCGCAGATCAAGCGCCGTCCCGGTACCGGTGAGCAGCGACTCGAGGTGCTCGAGCAGCGGCGGCATCACCAGTTCGTAGCCATGTGCGCGAGCCGCGTCGAGCAGCGAGCGACGCAGTTCTTCGATGCGTCGTGCCTCGGACGGCAGCACATCGGCAATGTGCTCGGGCAGCAGCCAAGCAGACGTCATGAAGCAGACAAGCCGGGTTAAAGAACCATTGTACGGGCGGCCAAGCGTCAGCCTCACCGGCGACGCAGGCCGCGCGCCGCGGAACCGGGCTCAGGCTGCGACGAAGACCAGCACGAGCAGGCCGAGCAGCATGCTGCTCAGGCCGATGAAGCGCAACTGGCCATCGCTGAGTTGCAGCGCCTGCTCGAACACCTGCCGCCACAGGCGCGGGCTGAAGAAGGGCAGCAGGCCCTCGATCACCAGTACCAGCGCGAACGCGCTCCACAGGATCTCGCTCATCGGCGTGTCCGGGCCCGAATTCGCGAACCGTCAGCGCCGGAGCTTCACTTGCGCGGCGCCGGCGCGGCGCTGCCGTTCATCGCCTTGAAGAACTCGTTGTCGGGCTGGACGACGACGATGTCGCTCTTGCTGCGGAATACCGAGCGGTACGACTCGAGGCTTCGGTAGAACTGGGCGAAGGCCGGGTCGCGGCCGAAGGACTCGGCATAGATCGCGCTGGCCTTGGCGTCGCCCTCGCCCTTGACCTTTTGCGCCTCGCGGAAGGCCTCGGCGACGATGACCTCACGCTGGCGGTCGGCATCGGCGCGGATCTTCTCGCCCTCGGCCTGGCCGGTCGAGCGCAGTTCGTTGGCCACGCGCTGGCGCTCCGACTGCATGCGCCGGTAGACCGAGTCGGTGATGTTGGAGACGAAGTCGACCCGCTTGATGCGCATGTCGACGATCTCGATGCCGAAGCTCTTGGCATCGGCGCTGACGCGCTGGATCACGCCCTGCATGATCTTCTCGCGCTCGCCCGACAGCACCGCCTGCACGTTGCGCCGCGTCACCTCTTCGTTGAGCGCGGCCTGCACGATCGGGCTGAGCCGGGTTTCGGCGTTGCGGATGTCGGTGCCGTTGTTGCGGATGAACTGGCGCGGGTCGGTGATGCGCCACTTCACCAGCCAGTCGATCACCAGGCTCTTCTTCTCGGCGGTGAAGACGGGCTTGCTGTCGGGGCTGTCCAGGCTCTGGATGCGCTTGTCGAGGAACACCACGTTCTGCAGCGGAGGCGGCGCCTTGAACTGCAGGCCAGGCTTGTCGATCACTTGCTTGATCTCGCCGAACTGGTAGAGCACGGCGAACTGCCGCTGGTCGACGACGTAGAGCGTCGACGCAAGAATCATCAGCGCGAGCAGCGCGCCTGCAACGATCATGCCGATCTTGTTCATGTTGTTGTTCTCCTGTCGGCGCCGGCTCAGCGGCCCTCGCGGTCGCGACCGCGCTGGTTGTCGCGCGAGCGCGCGTCGGCCGCGGCCGCGGCGGCCGGCGCGCTCGGACTCGGCACGCTCTCGGGAGCCGCCGGTGCCACCGTCACCGGCGTGCCGGCGCCGGTGGCCTGGATCAGCTTGTCCAGCGGCAGGTAGAGCAGGTTCGAGTTGTTGCGTACGTCGATCATGACCTTGCTGACGTTGCTGTAGACCTCGCGCATGGTGTCCACGTAGAGGCGGTCGCGTGTGACCACGGGTGCCTTCTGGTACTCGGCCAGCACCTGCTTGAAGCGCGAGGCATCGCCGACCGCCTGCGCGACGACGCGTTCGCGGTAGCCCTCGGACTCCGCACGCAGTCGCGACGCCGTGCCCTGCGCGCGCGGAATCACGTCGTTGGCGTAGGCCTGGCCTTCGTTCTGGAAGCGCTGGCGGTCGGCCGTGGCCTTGACGGCGTCGTCGAAGGCGGCCTGCACCGCCTCCGGGGGCTGCACGCTCTGCACATTGACATTGGTGACCAGGATGCCCGATCGCAGTCGGTCGATCTGGGTCTGGAGCGACTTCGAAAGCTCCACCGCGAGTTCGTCGCGCCGCTCGTAGAGCACCGAGTTCATGTCGCTGCGGCCGACGATCTCGCGCACGGCCGACTCGGCAGCCAGCACCACGGCCTCGTCCGGGTTGCGGTTCTCGAACAGGAAGTCGCGCGAGTCCTTGAGCCGGTACTGAACCGTGAAGCGGATGTCGACGATGTTCTCGTCCTGGGTCAGCATCGAGGAGTCGCGCAGGCCGGTCGACTGCACCGTCGCCGAGCGACCGATCTCGACCGAGCGCAGCTGGGTGAAGTTGACCACCTCGTGACTCTGGAAGGGATAAGGCGCGCGCCACTGGATGCCTGCGTCGACCGTGCGGTTGTAGCGGCCGAAGGACAAGATCACGCCCTGCTGGCCTTCCTGGACGATGAAGAAGCCGCTGCCAGCCCAGATCAGCAGCACCACCAGCCCGATCACGCCGAGGCCGATGCCGGCGCTCTTCATGTCAGGCTGCGGGCTCTGCTCGTTGCCGCCACGCGGCCCCTCGCCCTTGCCGCCACCGCCGAACAGGCCGCTGAGCTTGCGGTTGAAGTCGCGCCAGAGTTCGTCGAGGTCGGGGGGGCCGTCGTTGCGGCCGCCGCTGTTGAGCACCAGCGAGTCGCGTCCCGGGCGCAACCGGCGGATCAGCCCCGCAGTCAAGGCAGCGGCGGCACGGGCGAGCGCGCCGATGCGGGCCATCGGCGGGAAAGGCTCGGGCGGCAGGGCCACGGCGGGGTCGGGCATGGTCATGATCGGAGGTGGCTGTCGTTGGTGCCGGTGCGCAGCGTGGCGATCGGCGCTTGATCCGGCAGGGTCGGGGTACAAAGTGGGGGCGCCGCAGCCAGGTCACAAGAGGCGGCAACGGCATTCGGTGTCAGTTCGCCGCCATCCAGTGCCTGTTCGAGCCGGCCTGCAGCGGCCATGGCAAGCAGGCCGCGCAGCGCCGGGAGGCCTTCGGCGGTCAGCGCACTGAGGAACACGCGCGGCACCCGCACGCCGCCCTCGAGTTCGAGCACGTCGAGCGCCGCGCGCGGTCGCTGGTCGGCCGGTAGCAGGTCGCTCTTGTTGTAGACCAGCACCTGGCCGATGCCATCGGCGCCGATCTCGGCCAGCACCCGCTGCACCTCGGCCATCTGCTCGGTGAGCACCGGGCTCGAGGCGTCGATCACGTGCAGCAGCAGGTCCGCGTCGACCGCCTCCTGCAGCGTGGCCTCGAAGGCCTCGACCAGCGAGTGCGGCAGGTCGCGGATGAAGCCCACGGTATCGGACAGGCTGACCGAGGTCTGCACGTCCTCCAGGTAGAGCTGGCGAGTGGTGGTGTCGAGCGTGGCGAAGAGCTGGTCGGCGGCGTAGGCGCGCGCCTTGACCAGCGCATTGAACAGCGTGCTCTTGCCGGCGTTGGTGTAGCCGACCAGCGAGACGCGGAAGGTGCCCTGGCGCTCTCGCGCCTTGCGCTGGGTGCCGCGCTGACGCTTGAGCTTGACCAGGCGACCCTTGAGCTGCTTGATGCGCTCGCCGATCATGCGCTTGTCGAGTTCGATCTGGCGCTCGCCAGGACCACCGCGATGACCGACGCCGCCGCGCTGGCGCTCGAGATGGCTCCAGCGTCGCACCAGGCGGGTGCTCAGGTAGCGCAGCCGGGCCAGTTCGACCTGCAACTTGCCTTCGGCGCTCTGGGCGCGGGCACCGAAGATCTCGAGGATCAGGCCGATGCGGTCGAGCACCTCGACACCGAGGTGGCGCTCGAGGTTGCGCTGCTGCGCCGGCGATAGCGCCTGATCGAAGATCACGCCGTGGGCCTGCGTGGCGGCGACCAGCGCCTTGATCTCGTCGGCCTTGCCGGAACCGACGAAGAGCGCGGCGTCGGGCGCCTTGCGGCGCGCGGTCAGTCGCGCCACCGGCGTGTCGCCGGCCGATTCGGCCAGCAACGCCAGTTCGTCTAGCGTCGGATCGAAAGAACTCCCGGGGCCGAGGTCGACGCCGACCAGCACGGTACGGGCCTGATCGGCCGGGTTCGGGGCAATGCTCAAGGTGGCGTACGCGGTGCTGCCGGTGCGGGCGCACCGGCAGCGCCAGTCCTCAGGGGGTGCCGCCTTCGACCGGTTCGCTGGCGTGGAAGTTCACGGCGCGGCCCGGTACGACAGTCGAGATCGCGTGCTTGTAGACCATCTGGGTGACGGTGTTGCGCAGCAGGACCACGTACTGGTCAAAGGATTCGATCTGCCCCTGCAGCTTGATGCCGTTGACGAGGTAGATCGAGACCGGAACATGCTCCTTGCGCAGCAGGTTCAGGAACGGGTCTTGTAGGAGTTGCCCTTTGTTGCTCACGATATGCTCCGTGTTGGAAGAGAGTTCGGCGAAAGGTATCACACGCGCGACACTCTTCGCCGCGGCGACTACGAGTCACCCTCTGCAAAGGGGTTCTTCGAGCTGCGCAGTTCGATGCGCATCGGCGTGCCGCTGAGCTTGAAATGGGCGCGGAAGCGCCCCTCGAGGAAGCGCTTGTAGGCGTCGGTGATGTGATCGAGCGCGTTGCCGTGGATCACCACCAGCGGCGGATTCTGGCCGCCCTGATGCGCATAGCGCAGCTTGGGGCGGAAGGCGCCGGCCCGCTTGGGCTGCTGGAACTGCACGGCCTCGAGCAGGACGCGCGTCAGCTGCGGGGTCGGCATCTTCTTGGTGGCCGAAGCCCAGGCATCGCCGATCGCCTGCCATAGCGGACCCAGCCCCTGGCGCTTGAGCGCCGAGATGTGCAGCACCGGCGCGAACTTCAGGAAGGCCAGCCGCGACTCGATCGAACGCTCGAGCATCTCGCGCTGGTAGCTGTCGATCGCGTCCCACTTGTTGATCGCGATCACCACCGCGCGGCCGGCATCGAGGATGTAGCCGGCGATGTGGGCGTCCTGTTCGGACACGCCTTCCTGGGCGTCGACCAGCAGCACCACGACGTTGGCGTCCGAGATCGCCTGCAGCGTCTTGACCACCGAGAACTTCTCGATCGCCTCGAAGACCTTGCCCTTGCGGCGCAGACCGGCGGTGTCGATCAGCTGGAAGCGCTGGCCGTTGCGCTCGAAGGGCACCGAGATCGCGTCGCGCGTGGTGCCCGGCATGTCGAAGGCGACCAGGCGCTCCTCGCCGAGCCAGGTGTTGATCAACGTGCTCTTGCCGACGTTGGGGCGGCCGGCCACCGCCAGGCGGATCGGGCGATCCTCGCTGCCGTCGGCCAGTTCATCCTCCGGCTCGTCCTGCGGCAGCAGTCCGTCAAGCGCGAGTTCGACCAGGCTGCGGATGCCCTGTCCGTGCGCCGACGAGATCGGGTGCGGCTCGCCCAGGCCGAGCTCGTAGAACTCGCCCAGCAGCGGCGACTCCTGCATGCCTTCGGCCTTGTTGGCGGCCAGCACCACCTTCTTGCCCGAAGTGCGCAGGTAGCTGGCGATGTCGTGGTCCTGCGCGCTCAAGCCCCCGCGCACGTCGACCACGAAGATCACCGCGTCGGCCTCGGCCACCGCCTGGCGCGTCTGCTTGGCCATCTCCTTGATGATGCCGGTTTCGGCCGTGGGCTCGAAGCCGCCGGTGTCGATGACGATGAACTCGTGCGCGCCGAGCTTGCCGTCGCCGTAGTGGCGATCGCGGGTGAGACCGGCAAAGTCGGCCACGATCGCGTCGCGGCTCTTGGTGAGCCGGTTGAAGAGCGTCGACTTGCCCACGTTGGGGCGGCCGACGAGTGCGATCACCGGTTTCATCGGGGCCCGTTCTGGTTGCTGACTGGCAAGAGGTTCTGCCTACTCTGGGCGGAAGGCGTAGACACCGCCGCCCGAGGTCACGACCAGGATCGTGGTGCCGCTGGCCACCGGCGCGCTGACGATCGCCTTGCCGTCGGTCGGCAGGCGCAGCAGCACGGTGCCGTTGGTGCGGTCGAGGAAGTGCACGTAGCCCTCGCTGTCGCCGAAGATCACCGTGCGGCCCACCGCCAGCGGTGCCGACAGGCCGCGGTAGAGCAACTGGTCGTTGTTCCACGCCACCTCGCCGGAGGCGCGCCGCCAGGCGGTGATGCGATCGCTGGCGTCGGCGCCGAACACATAGTCGGCATCGGCAGCGATGCCTTCGGTGCCACCGACGTTCTTGGTCCAGTTCAACACGCCGCGCTCGGCCGCGACGCAACCGACCGCGCTCTGGAAGGCGCGCGCGCAGACCATGTCGCCGACCTTCACCGCGGGTGCCACCAGATCGGCCAGGCGCTCGACCTCGTTGGTGCCGCGCGGCGAGGCGACCGCCGTGTCCCAGCGCAACGAGCCGAGCAGCGGGTCGATGCCCACCATGCGCGGGCCCTGCCCGGCCACCAGCGTATCGCCCCAGGCCATCAGCACGCCCGGCTGCAGCAGCGTCAGCGGGTCGCCGCCGGGGCGCCTGAAGGTCCACAACGGGCGGCCATCGGCCGCATCGAAGGCCTGCACCGCGCGATCGACCGAGAGCACGAACACGCGCTCGCCCGCCACCAGCGGCGGTGTCACGACGCGCGAGTTCAGGCGCGTGCGCCACGCAGCCTTGGTGCCATCGAGCACGACCAGTTCGTTGCTGGTCGTGACCAGTGCCGTGAAGCGACCGTCGGAGCCGACCCCGGCCGACGGTGAGCCGCCGGCCTCGGCGCGCCACAGTTCCTTGCCACCGTCACGCGCCAGCGCGATCACGGTGCCATCGCTCTGCGACAAGGTGAAGCGGTCGGCGCCGGCCTCGATCCGCAGCGGAAACTTGAGCGTGCCGATCGAGGCGCGCCAGACTTCCTTGCCGGCGATCTGCGGGGTGAAGCTCTTGAGCGGCGTCGGGTCCGGCCGGTTGCTGCTGGCGCAGCCGGCCAGCGCCAGCACCGACGCGAACAGCGCCGCCGCCAAGCCGCGTGCGCGGGCCGCGCTCAACGCGAGGCTCCCGTGGCCGGTGCCGATGCGGCGGCCGCCGGCGCGCCGAGCGCGCCCAGCTTGGCGTCGATCAGGTTGCGATAGTCGAGCGTCGGATCCATCGCGTCCCAGGCCTGCTGGTAGGCGGCGCGGGCCTCGTCGGCGCGGCCCAGCACGAGCAGGATGTCGCCGCGGCGGTCAGCCGCCAGCGCCTGCAATGCCTTGGGCAGATCGGAGGCAAGCCCCTCGGTCGCCTTCAGGGCCTCGTCGTACTTCTTCTGGTCGAGCAGCAGGCCGGCCAGGCGAATCTGCGCGATCGCGCGGTACTCGGCCTCGCCGGCATTGGCCACCACCCAGTCGAGGCTGGCGCGGGAGGCATCGAGTTGCCCCTGCTCGGCCTGGACCCGGGCCGCCAGCAGGCCAGCCTGCTCGGCAAAGGCGCTCGCGGCGTAGCGCGCCTTGATGTCGGCAAACACCCGGCCCGACCTCTCGGCATCGCCGGCCTGCGCGGCGCGCTCGAGTTCGTCGAACAGCACGCTGGCCTTGGAGGCACGATCGCGCTGGTACCAGTTCCAGCCGTTGAAGGCCGCGAAGCCGCCGAGCACAATGATCAGCACCCAGGTGATGAGGTTGCCGTACTGCTTCCAGAACGCTTTCAGCGAATCGAGCTGTTCTTGTTCTTCGAGGTCGAGATGGGTGGCCATGCGGGGATTCGATCAGGGATTGCGATATCGGCTGCCAATGCGGCAAGCCGGAATTATGCGGGGAGCAGTTCGCCGGCCCAGTCGGCGATGCCTGCGAGCGGCTTCAGGGCCTGCGCCGCCGCGGCGTCGGCGCCGGCGCGCAGCGGCTTGAGCGCCACCTGGCCCCGGGCGATCTCGTCGGCACCGAAGATCAGCGCGAAGCGGGCGCCGCTGGCGTCCGCCTTCTTGAACTGCGACTTCATGCTCGCCGGGCCGCCCGCGCCCAGCGGATGCAGCAGCACCGACACGCCGGCCGCCCGCAGCGCGTCGAGCGCGACCAGCACCTGCGGCAGCGCGCCAGCCTCGGTCACGACGGCGTAGGCGTCGGGCGCCGGCGGCGCCGGCAGCAGCCCGGCCTCCGCCAGCAGCAGCATCAGGCGTTCGACACCGATGCCGAAGCCCACGCCCGGGGCCGGCTTGCCGCCGAGCTGTTCGACCAGGCCGTCATAGCGGCCACCGCCGCAGACCGTGCCCTGGGCGCCGAGCCGCTCGGTGACCCACTCGAAGACGGTGAGGTTGTAGTAGTCCATGCCGCGCACCAGGCGCGGGTTGACGCGGTAAGGCAGGCCGGCCGCGTCGAGCACCGCGCGCACCGCGTTGAAGTGCGCGAGCGAGGCCTCGCCGAGGAAGTCGATCAGCTTCGGCGCCGCCTCGACCACGGGCTGCATCGCCGGATTCTTGGTATCGAGGATGCGCAGCGGATTGCTGTGCAGGCGGCGGCGTGCATCCTCGTCGAGCAGCGACGCGTGCGCCTCGAAGTGCGCCACCAGCGCGGCGCGGTGCGCCTGACGCTCGGCCACCTCGCCCAGGCTGTTGAGCTCGAGCCGCAGGTAAGCGCCATCGCCCTCGCCGACCACCAGACCGAGTTCGCGCCAGAGCGCGCGCAGCAGCAGGATCAGCTCGGCATCGACGTCGGGGCCGGCGTGGCCCATCACCTCGGCACCGACCTGGTGGAACTGGCGATAGCGGCCCTTCTGCGGCCGCTCGTGGCGGAACATCGGGCCGGCGTACCAGAGCCGCTTGCCGCCCTCGTAGAGCAGGTTGTGCTCGGTCACCGCGCGCACCACGCCAGCGGTGCCCTCGGGCCGCAGCGTGAGGCGGTCGCCGTTCATGCTGTCCTCGAAGGAGTACATCTCCTTCTCGACGATGTCGGTGACCTCGCCGAGCCCGCGCACGAACAGCGCCGTCGGCTCGACGATCGGCGTGCGGATGAACTGGTAGCCGTGGCGGCGCATCACGCGCCGCACCGCTTCGTCGAACCACTCCCACGCCGCCGAATCGGGCGGCAGCAGGTCGTTCATGCCTTTGACGGCCTGGATCTTCTCAGCCATGGAAATTCAGGGTTGTTGGGGCCGCTGGCGGCCCGCGTCCGCTCAGTGCGAGGGAACCGAGGCGCCGAAGCGGCGCTCGATGTAGTCCTCGACCAGCTTGTGGAACTCGGCCGCGATGCCTTCGCCGCGCAGCGTCACGGCCTTCTCGCCGTCGATGTAGACCGGCGCCGCCGGCGCCTCGCCGGTGCCGGGCAGGCTGATGCCGATGTCGGCATGCTTGCTCTCGCCGGGACCGTTGACGATGCAGCCCATCACCGCGACACGCAGGTTCTCGACGCCCGGGTACCTGAGCTTCCAGACCGGCATCTGCGAGCGCAGGAAGTCGTCGATCTGCTTGGAGAGTTCCTGGAAGGTGGTGCTGGTGGTGCGGCCGCAGCCGGGACACGCTGTCACGCTGGGATTGAAGGCGCGCAGGCCGAGCGACTGCAGGATCTCGGTGGCGACCACCACCTCCTGCGTGCGCGCCTCGCCCGGCTGCGGCGTCAGGCTCACGCGGATCGTGTCGCCGATGCCCTCCTGCAGCAGCAGCGCCAGCGCGGTGGCGGACGCCACCGTGCCCTTGGTGCCCATGCCGGCCTCGGTCAGGCCCAGGTGCAGCGGGTGATCGCAACGCGCGGACAAACCACGGTAGACGCTCACCAGGTCCTGCACGCCGCTGACCTTGCAGGACAGGATCACCTGCGCCGGATCCATGCCGAGCTCGACCGCATACGAGGCCGAATCGAGCGCCGACTGCACCAGCGCCTGGTACATCACCTGCTTGGCGTCCCAGGGCTCGCGACGCTGCGCGTTGGCGTCCATCAGCGCGGCCAGCAGTTCCTGGTCGAGGCTGCCCCAGTTGACGCCGATGCGCACCGGCTTGTCGTGCCGCAGCGCGGCTTCGATCATCATCGCGAACTGGCGATCGCGCTTGTCGCCCTTGCCGACGTTGCCGGGGTTGATGCGGTACTTGCTGAGTGCGGCCGCGCAGGCCGGAAACTCGCTCAGCAGGCGATGGCCGTTGTAGTGGAAGTCGCCGATCAGCGGCACGTCGACGCCCATCCGGTCGAGTTGCTCGCGGATCGCCGGCACGGCCGCCGCTGCCTCGGGCGTGTTGACCGTGATGCGCACCATCTCGGAGCCGGCCTGCGCCAGCTCCTTGCACTGGATCGCGGTCTCGATCACGTCGACCGTGTCGGTGTTGGTCATCGACTGCACGCGCACCGGCGCATCGCCACCGACCGTCACGACATTCGAGCCCCAGGCCACGCGTGCCTGGCGGCTGCGGCGGGCAGCCGGCCGGCTGCCTCCGATCGGCTCGTTGGCCAGGGCCTGCAGCACTGCCGGATCGATGCTCACACCGGCGGTGCCCGGCCGCCCGAAACCGCCGGGCGTCCCCTCGGGCGGGGCGACGAGCCGCGGCTCCGAACCCGCCTGCGCGGGTTCGGACGGCTCGAGCGCCACGAGCTCTGCGAGTGGCAGCGAACGCAGTGAGCTTGGGGGCTTCATTTCAACTCCAGTCGCGCCACGTTGTCCTTGGTGGCGGCGCCCAGCGGCACCGGCTGGCCGCGAAAGCTCAGCTGCATGACGTCGGCATTGCCGATCACCAGCTTCAACGGCAGCGCGCCGTCGACGCCGATGGTCTCGCCGGCGTTGAGCGTGCGCGACAACAGCGCACGGCCGCCGCGATCGCGGATCTCGACCCACGACGCGCCTGATGCCCGCAGTTCCACCAGCGCGGTGGTCGCCGCTTCGCTGGTGCTGACCGGCGGCGCCGAGAACACGGTCTCGGTCACCGCGCTGGCTGCTGGAGCCACCGCCGAGGCCGCCACGTCGAGCGTCGGCACCACGGTCTCGGTGACCATCGCGGCCGGCGCCGGCCCCGGAGCCACGACTACCGCCGAGGCCGCCTCGCCAACCGATGCCGAAGACCAGATGGAACTCAGCGAGGCCAGCGCCATTGGCCGCTCCGGCATCAGGTAGACGACTGCGGCACCGATCAGCAGCAACACCGCCGCGATCACCGGCAGGCTCAGAATGCGCCCCCAGTCGGCACCCTCTTGATGAGCAGAGCGGTCACGAAAAGGCTGATTCAGCCCTTGCGCAACATGCTCGAGTCCATGCTCGACGGTCTGCGGCAGCCGAACCAGCACCGGCGTCGCGTCGATCTTGAGCACCCGGCACACACTCAGCGCCAGGGCCCGGGTGAAGGTGGCGTCGGGCAGTTCGTCGAAACGGTTGGCCTCGAGCAGTTCGAGCTTGCGCGGCGTGACCTTCAGCGAGGCGGCCAGCGCGGCCAGATGCAGGCCTTGTTTCTCGCGCGCGGCGCGCAGCAACTCGCCGGCGGTTGCCACCGGGCTGACCGCCGCGCCGGACTCGGCGCGCGGCGCAGCGCCGTCACGCAGATCTGACGAGGAAGACATCTCAGTCATCGAAGGCGCCTCGCTCGAATGCCGCAGCCTCGCGCGAGGTCGGATAGCGTTCGCGCAGCTGGGTGCCAAGCTCCCTTGCGCCGGAATCGTTGCCCAACTTGCGCTCGACGCGGGCCGCCAGCCAAAGCGACTCGACGTTCTTCAGCTCGGCCTGGTTGTTGACGCGCCGCACGTAGAAGCGCGCACGCTCGTAGTCGCCCCGGCGGTACAGGACCTCGGCCAGGTTCATCGCGATCGCCGGATTGCCGGCGTCCATCTCGTAGGCCTTGACCAGCGTCTTCTCCGCCTGCTCGAGGTTGCCGCTGCGCGCCTGGCACACGCCCTGGAGCAGCAGGCTGCGGCTGGCGCTGCGATAGCCCGGTACCGCCAGCGCGCGATTGAACAGATCGTCTGCCTCGGCGTAGCGGCGCCGCTCGCAGTTGAAGAAGCCGTAGTTGTGCAGCGTGTCGCCGTCCTGCGGCTTGAGCTGCAAGGCGCGCCGGAAGCTCTCGTCGGCCAGCTTGTCGTCGCCGAGCACTGCGTAGATCAGGCCGCGCAGGTTGTAGCCCTCGGCCAGGTCAGGCACGGCCTGCAGAGCCTGCTTGACCTCGTCGAGCGCGGTCGTCATCTGACCCTGGGCGTAGTAGTTGGCCGCCAGCTCCATGCGGATGCGGGCGCGCCGCTGCACATCGCTCTCGTCCGACGCGGTGGTGCGCTCGCGCCCGTCCTGCGCCGCGACGGGCGCCGGTGCGACGTAGATCGCCCCCATCAGCAACGCCGCCGCCATGCCGGCGAGCACCCGCCGTACCTGTCCCGAGGCCCCAACGGCCGTATCCCAACAACTCATCGACGTGTCTCCCTTGTGGCACCCGGTCGATCTGCCGGGCTGCTGCTGGCCATCATTGTGTTCGCGCTCGAGGTCGGCGTCTGCAACGGCGCGGCTACAAGCGGTATCTGCACCGCCCGCTCGCGCGCCCCGGCCAGGCGCCGGGCGGCGTTCGTGCGATCCTGCACCTCGCCGGCCAGCTGGCCGCAGGCGGCGTCGATGTCGTCGCCACGTGTCTTGCGCACCGTGGTCACCAGCCCGCCTTCGATCAGCACCTTCGCGAAGGCCTGCACCTGGGCCGGCTTGGAGCGGACCAGCCCCGAAGCCGGGAAGGGGTTGAACGGGATCAGGTTGAACTTGCAAGGCACGCGCCCGGCCGGCCCGCGCGGGCCGACCAGCGCCAGCAGTTCGCGCGCCTGCGCCTCGCTGTCGTTGACGCCGTCGAGCATGCAGTACTCGAAGGTGATGAAGTCGCGCGGCGCCGCCTCGAGGTAGCGCTGGCAGGCTTGCAGCAGCTCGGCGATCGGGTACTTGCGGTTGAGCGGCACCAGTTCGTCGCGCAGCGCGTCGCTCGACGCATGCAGCGAGACGGCCAGCGCCACCGGGCAGTCCTCGCGCAGGCGGTCGATCATCGGCACTACGCCCGAGGTGCTGACCGTCACCCGCCGCCGCGACAGACCGTAGCCATGGTCGTCGAGCATCACGCGCAGCGCCGGCACCAGGGCCGAGTAGTTCTGCAGCGGCTCGCCCATGCCCATCATCACGACGTTGCTGATGACGCGCTCGGAGCCGGTGCCCAGGCGCGCCCGCAGCGCATGCTCGGCATGCCAGAGCTGGGCCAGGATCTCGCCGGTGCTCAGGTTGCGGCTGAAGCCCTGGTGGCCGGTCGAGCAGAAGCGGCAGCCGACCGCGCAGCCGGCCTGCGAGGAGATGCACAGCGTGCCACGATCATCCTCGGGGATGAAGACCGTCTCGACCGCGTCGCCACCGCCGACATCGAACAGCCACTTGACGGTGCCGTCGGCCGAGACATGCTCGCTGATGATCGCAAGCGCCTGGATTTGCGCACGGCCGGCGAGCTTGTCGCGCAGCGACTTGGCGAGGTCGGACATCTGCGCGAAGTCGCGCGCGCCCTTCTGGTGGATCCAGCGGAACAGCTGCGTCGCGCGAAAGCGCTTCTCGCCGAGCTGTTCGCAGTAGGCGGCCAGCGCGTCGAGGTCGAAGTCGAGCAGGTTGACCGCGGTCATGTCTTGGGTGGGAGGCCGGACATGCCGGCCCCCTGTCTCAGGCTGGATCAGCGGCTGTAGACGTTCATGCCGGGGAAGAAGAATGCCACCTCGACGGCAGCGGTCTCCGGCGCGTCCGAGCCGTGCACCGCGTTGGCATCGATGCTGTCGGCGAAGTCGGCGCGGATCGTGCCCTTCTCGGCCTTCTTCGGGTCGGTCGCGCCCATCAGCTCGCGGTTCTTCGCGATCGCGTTCTCGCCCTCGAGCGCCTGGATCATCACCGGGCCCGAGATCATGAAGCTGACGAGATCGTTGAAGAAGGGGCGTGCCTTGTGCACCGCGTAGAAGGCCTCGGCCTCGCCGCGCGACAGGTGAGCCATCTTGGCCGCCACGACCTTCAGGCCGGCGCCTTCGAAGCGGGCGTAAATCTGTCCGATCACGTTCTTCGCGACGGCATCGGGCTTGATGATCGACAGGGTGCGTTCAACGGCCATGTTCTTCTCCGGGAATCAGGGTTTTGGCAAAGCCTGTGATTGTACCAATCAAGGATGACGCCACCATCCGACAATGGCTGTCTCAGCGCCCGCGCTGGCCGCCACCGCGACCACCGCGACCACCCCCGCCGCCGCCTCCGGGGTTTCCACCGCCGCCGGCACCGCGCGGGCCCGAGCCGCGCTGACCGCCGCCGCGCTGTCCACCACCGCCGCCGCCACCGCCGCCACCGCCACCCTGGCCACCACGGTTGCCACCGCGGCCCTTGCCACCGACCTTGTTGAAGTAGGCATCTGCACCGATGTAGCCGACCGAGGTCTTCATCGGGTCGGGCTGCTTGGGACCGCCGCGCGGGCCCTGGCCCTGGTCGCTGCCCTCTTCTTGCGGACGCCCGAAGCCGGAGGAGATTCGCTGCGAACCCTTGGCAAAGCGACGGTCGAAGGTCTGCTCGAGCGGGTTCGGAATCGATCCGCCCGGCCCGACGTTGTCTTCGTTGCGATGTGCGGCGTTGTGACCGAAGCCCTGTGACGGTCCGCGCTTGCCGCTGCTGGCAAAGCGGCGGTCGAAGGTCTGTTCGAGCGGATTCGGAATGCGCCGGAAGTCTTCGTCGAAACCTTCATCGCTACGCTCCGGGCGCGGCGCGCCTGGCTCCTGCGAACGCGGCTCCTGTGCGCGCTGCTGCGGGCGCTCGGGCCGCGGCGGACGCGGCGGGCGCTCACCACGATCGGCGCCCCGATCGGCACCCTCGCCCACCGGCCGCTCGGGACCGCGCTCGCGACCTCGACCGCGCCGGCCGCGACCGCGCTCCTCCTGCGCCGCGCCGCCGTCCTCGGCAGCCCCGGCGGGCTGGGGCCGGCCGCCGCCGCCAGGTTGCGCCAGCCGGCGCAGCGAACGCACGTCCTCTTCGCCGAGTTCGACGCACAGGCCGCGCTTGAGGCCCCGCGGCAGCACCATGCTGCCGTAGCGGATGCGGATCAGCCGGCTGACCGCCATGCCGACCGAGTCGAAGAGCTTGCGCACCTCGCGGTTGCGGCCCTCGGTGATCACGACCCGGTACCAGTGGTTGACGCCCTCGCCGCCACCGTCCTCGATGCTCTTGAATGCCGCCGGCTGGCCGTCGATCTCGACGCCGCTCAGCAGCTTGTCGCGCTGCTCGCGCTCGAGAGTGCCGAGCACGCGCACCGCGTACTCGCGCTCGACGCCGAAGCGCGGGTGCATCAGCTGGTTGGCCAGCTCACCCGAGGTGGTGAACAGCAACAGGCCCTCGGTGTTGATGTCGAGCCGGCCGACCGACTGCCACTTGCCGCTGTTGAGCTTGGGCAGTGCGCGGAACACGGTCGGGCGCCCTTCCGGATCGCTAAGGCTCACGACCTCGCCGGTCGGCTTGTGATAGGCCAGCACGCGTGCCGGCGGCGGCGCGATGCGCACCCGCACCGGCTTGCCCATGATCCGGACCTGGTCGCCGAAGGTGATGCGCATCCCCAGGTGCGCGACCTCGTCGTTCACCGTGACATGGCCGTCGACGATCATCTGCTCCATGTCGCGCCGCGAGCCGATGCCCGACTGCGCCAGCACCTTGTGCAGCTTGGGCGCCTCCGGCTCGGGCCGCAGCACGCGCTTGCCGCTGAGCACGTCGGGCGCGGCCTCCTCGGCCACCGGCTCGCTGTCCCAGTCGGCCGACAGCACCTCGGCGAAACGCTCGGCGGCCAGTTCGACGGGCGCAGGGCGTACCACTTCACCGCCGCCCTCGGCAGCGGCGCGCGGCTCGCGATCGCGATCACGGCCGCGGCGACGATTGCGCCCGCGTCGCTCGCCACCGGCCTCCGCGCCGGCACCATCTGCCGACGACTCGGACGCGTTGGCTTCGCCGGTGGTGGCGACCCAAGCCTCCTGCGCAGCAGCGGGCGCCCCGGGATCGACCTCGACGGCCTCGACGCTCGCCGATTCAGCCGCCACCGGCGCCTTGCGCCGACGCGGAGCCCGCTTGGGGGCCTGCTCATCGGCATCGGCCTGCGCGGCAGCGGGTTGCGCCTCGGTCGGCGCCGCGTCGTCGGTGGCCGCCTCGGCCGCCACCACCTTGCGGCTGCGACGCTTGACGGGCTTGTCGACCGTCACGGCCTCGGCGGAGGCTTCGGGGGCGGCGTCGGCTGCCGGCGGCATGGCCGCGATGTCGGACGGGTCGTTGGTGCTGTTCATGCTTGCGGGGGCGCATCCAGCGCGAGGCTGGGCTCCGGTTCGGGAAGAGGTGCCGGCACGACGCTGACGTCGGTTTCGGCCGTGAGATCGGTATCGGGCTGGTCGTCCGCCGGCAGTTCGGCCGCGACGCCGTCCTGCGCCGCGCCTGCGGCATCGGCTTCGAGCAGCGAGGCCTGGGCCGGCAGCGCTTCGGCAAACGCCGCCATGCCGCCGGCGGCATCGCCTTCGAGCGCCGGCAACTGGTCTAGCGAGGCCAGGCCAAGGTCGTCGAGAAACTGGCGGGTGGTGGCGAACAGCGCCGGTCGACCCGGCGCCTCGCGATGGCCGATCACCTCGACCCAGCCGCGGTCCTCGAGCTGCTTGATGATCTGGCTGCTGACGGTGACGCCGCGGATGTCCTCGATGTCGCCGCGCGTCACCGGCTGGCGGTAGGCCATGATCGCCAGCGTCTCGAGCGTGGCGCGGCTGTACTTCGGCGGCTTCTCGGGGTTGAGCCGGTCGAGGAACTCGCGCAACTCGGGTCGGCTCTGGAAGCGCCAGCCTCCGGCCAGCGCCACCAACTCGACACCACGGTCTTCCCAGTCGCGCACGAGTTCGTCGAGCAGGCCGCGGATGGTGTCCGGTGCCAGCTGGTCGGCGAACAAGGTGCGCATCTCGCGCAGCGGCAGGGGCTGCTGCGCGCAAATGAGCGCGGTCTCGAGGACGCGCTTTGCATCCTGTGTATTCATTGAGTCCGGGTCTGGCCCGCGCATCACGCGGCGGGCGGGTCCAATCAGGAACGGGATCTCGAAGGGGTCTGCGGAGTCGCCGTACTCGGCAACCCGGACGGGCCAATCGCCTCGCCCACCCCGCCGACGCCGCCTCGTTCCCGGCGCGTCAGCCTTGCAATCGTCATGCAGTGCGAGCCGGTTTGCTATCCCGGCTGTTGCGCATTGTAGCCGGCACGCGACGGCAGGGCCGCGCCGCGCTCAGCAATTGACACCCGGCGCGAGCGCCGTGCAGGCCGCGGCCAGGTCCGGCGGCGGCGCGGCCTCGAAGCGCATCGCCTGGCCGCCGATCGGATGCACGAAGGCCAGCCGGCGCGCGTGAAGAGCCTGCCGCTGCAGGCCGAGGGCCGACGCGCCGCCATAGACCGGATCGGCCACCAGCGCATGGCCGCGCGAGGCCAGGTGGACCCGGATCTGGTGCGTGCGCCCGGTGTGCAGCCGGCAGCGCAGCAGGCTGAAGGCACCGGCCGCCGCCAGGCACTCGACGTCGGTGCGCGCCGGCTTGCCGCCGACCACCACCGCCATGCGCACGCGCGAGACCGGATCGCGCCCGATCGGTGCCTCGATGCTGAAGCTCTGCTCGCGCGGCACGCCGTGCGCGATCGCCAGGTACTCGCGCCCGACCTCGCGCGCGGCGATCGCACGCGTCAGCGCGGTCACCGCCTCCAGCGTCTTGCCGACCACCATCAGGCCGCTGGTGTCCTTGTCGAGCCGGTGCACGATGCCGGCGCGCGGCAGGCTGGCGGCGCCGGCATGGTGCGCGAGCAGCCCGTTGAGCAGCGTGCCCGACCAGTGGCCGGCGGCCGGGTGCACCACCAGCCCGGCCGCCTTGTCGACCACCAGCAGATGCGCGTCCTCGAACACGATGGCGAGCGCCATCGGCTCGGCGACGAAGGCCCGGCTCTGCGGCGTCGGTACCAGGCGCAGCTCGATGCGCTGGCCCGGTGCGACCTTGCGCGAGGCACTGCGCTGCACGCTCGCGTTGACCTGCACCTCGCCCGCCTCGATGAGCTGCTGCAGGTAGTTGCGCGAGAACTCCGGCGCCAGCCGGGTCAGCCACTTGTCGAGGCGCTCGCCGAGCTTGGCATCGCTGCCGACCACGCCGGAGCGCGACTCGCAGGCCTCGTCCTCGCCGGGATCGGCCGTGACTTCCTCGGCGTCGAGGGCCGGACTCGGCTCGGCGTCGGCGTCAGCGTGCGGGTCGGGGTGCGGAACAGGTCGTGGGCGGCTCATATACTTCGGCACTGCCTTCGGACAGGCAGTTCAGGCGAATCATCGGGACCGGTGCCCGGGCGAAGAGAGAACAGATGGCTGAGCGTTGGAATGCGGGCGAGCCCCGCGGCATGTGGACGCGGCTCGCCGCAATGGCCCTGGGCCTGGTGGCGGCGGCCCTGCTGGGTGCCTGCGGCACCAAGGATGACACGTCGGGCATGGCCACCGCCAAATTGTATGAAGAGGCGCGCGAGGAAGCCTCGTCGGGCAACTGGGAGCGTGCATCCAAGCTCTTCGAGAAGCTCGAGGCGCGTGCCGCCGGCACGCCGATGGCGCAGCAGGCCGCGCTCGAACTGGCCTACGCCCAGCACCGGGCCGGCGAGAAGGCCGCGGCGCTGGCCACGATCGAGCGCTTCATCAAGCTCAACCCCTCGAGCCCCGGCCTCGACTACGCCTACTACCTGCAAGGCCTGATCAACTTCAACGAGAACCTCGGCCTGCTCGGATCGCTCGCGCGCCAGGACATGAGCGAGCGCGACCAGCAGGCCTCGCGCGACTCGTACCAGTCGTTCAGGCAACTGGTCACGCAGTTCCCGGCCTCGAAGTACGCAGCCGACGCGACGCTGCGCATGAACTACATCGTGAACTCGCTGGCCCAGTACGAGGTTCACGTGGCGCGCTACTACTACACGCGCGGCGCCTACGTGGCGGCGGCAAACCGGGCCAAGAACACGCTGCAGGAGTTCTCGCAGGCACCGGCCACCGAGGAAGCGCTCTACATCATGACCCTGAGCTACGACAAGCTCGGTCTGCCACAGCTGCGTGACGACGCGCAGCGCGTGCTGCTGCAGAACTTCCCGGAATCGCGCTACGTCAAGGAAGGTTTCGCCGCCCGCGCCACCTCCAAGCCGTGGTGGCAGGTCTGGTAGACGACGCGACGGACGACTCGTGCACGGGGCCCGCGGGCCCCGTTTTCATTGGTGGTCCCGCGCGGCGGCAATCTCGCGCAGCCACGCGATCGCCTCCTGCGGCTCGCCAAGCCGCTTCATCGGCGGCAGCGCCGCCAGCAGCGTCTTGCCGTAGCTGCTGGCGCGCAGCCGCGGGTCGCAGATGACGAGCAGTCCACGGTCGGTCTCGCTGCGGATCAGGCGTCCGGCGCCCTGCTTCAGCGAGACCGCGGCCTCGGCCACGAAATAGCTGGCGAAGGCGTTGCCGCCCTCGGCCTCGATGCGCTTGACGCGCGCCTCGACCAGCGGATCGTTCGGCGGCGGAAAGGGCAGCTTGTCGATCAGCACGCACTGCAGCGCGTCGCCAGGCACATCGATGCCTTCCCAGAAACTCTGCGAGCCGACCAGCACCGCGCGCGGCGCGGCCAGGAAGCGCTGCAGCAGGGAACGCTTGGGCGCGGTGCCCTGCACCAGCACCTCGATAGGCGGCACATCGGCCGCGAAGGACTGCACCAGCGCATCGGCCACCTGCTGCAGCGCGCGCAGCGTGGTGGTCAGCACGAAGGTGCGACCACCGGCGGCGCGTGCGCAATCGGCCGCCAGCGCCGCCACCGCGAGCGGATGCGCCGGCTCGTTGGGCCGCGCAAAACTGGCCGGCACATGCAGCCGCGCGTTGGCCGCGTAGTCGAAGGGACTGGCCACGCGCAGCGTGCGCGCCGCTTCCAGCCCCGCCTGCGCCGTGAACCAGCTCAGGCGCTCGTCGGCGCCGAGCGTGGCCGAGGTGAAGATCCAGGCCTTGGGTGCCAGCGCGATCTGGGCCTGCATCGCCTCGCGCACGTCGAGCGGCGACTCGATCAGGCGCGCACTCAACGAGCCGAGGTCGATCCAGCGCACGCGCCCCGGCGTCACCCGCGCGGCGAACAGGTCGA
The DNA here is from genome assembly GCF_004217215.1 of Rivibacter subsaxonicus. Lineage (GTDB taxonomy): Bacteria > Pseudomonadota > Gammaproteobacteria > Burkholderiales > Burkholderiaceae_C > Rivibacter > Rivibacter subsaxonicus. The sequence continues at coordinate 32,154 of NZ_SHKP01000009.1, read as the reverse complement.
CGCGTCGCATCAGTTCTGTGGATCGCTGCGCGAGGCGATCGAAATCGGGCTGCATCTCGCTCACCGCGTCGAGCGCCTCGGCCGCGGTCGCCAGGCGCTGCGACAGCGCATCGAGCACGGCGGCAAAGCCCTCGCGCACGGCGCGCTCCTCCCAGCGCAGGCGCACGCTGCCGCGCACTTCGCGCATCGGCCCGGCACAGGCCAGGCGCAGCTCGCGCGCGGCGCGATCGAGCTCGGCGGCAATCTCCTGCCAGGGCCGCAGGCCGCGCGCATGTTGCAGGCCGGCGGCGAGCAGGTCGCGCGCGAGGTCGATCAACTGCGTCGTCGCCAGCGTCTGGCCGAGGAAGGCAACGCCGGCCTCGGGCAGCTGGTGCGCCTCGTCGAAGATCGCGATCTCGACCGAGGGCAGCAACTCGGCCAGTCCGGTGTCGCGCAGGCTCAGGTCGGCGAAGAACAGGTGGTGATTGACCACCACCACGTCGGCCGCCATTGCCTCGCGCCGCGCCTTCATCACGTGGCAGCCACGGTACTGCGGACACTCGCTGCCGAGGCAGTTCTCGCGCGAGGAGGTCACCAGCGGGATCACCGGCGAGCGCTCGTCGAGGCCCTCGAGTTCGGCCAGGTCGCCGCTGGCGGTCTGCTGCGCCCATTGCTCGATGCGCGCCAGCGCGCGCACCGCGAAGCGATCCGGCAGCTGCGCCGAGTCGCGTGCCTGCTGCAGGCGATGGGTGCAGAGGTAGCTGGCGCGTCCCTTGAGCAGCGCCATCGACACCGGCACGCCGAGCGCCTGCACCAGGCGCGGCAGGTCGCGCAGGAAGAGCTGATCCTGCAGGCTCTTGGTCGCGGTGCTGATCAGCACCCGCTGGCCCGAGAGCAGCGCCGGCACGAGGTAGGCAAAGGTCTTGCCGACGCCGGTCCCGGCCTCGGCCACCAGCACGCCGCGCGCATCGATGATCTCGGCCACCGCCTGCGCCATCTGCTGCTGCTGCACGCGCTCCAGATAGCCCGGATTGGCACGCGCCAGCGCGCCGTCCTCGGCAAAGGCCGCGGCCACGGCAAGTGCGAGTTCGCTGGGTTCTGGGCTGGCGGGAAGCGCGACCGACGGCGTTTGCGTGACTTCGCTCACGCCGGCTCCGGTGGCTGCAGTTGCAGTTCGAGCGCCGCGATCTGGTCACGCAGCGCGAGGCGGCGCTTCTTCAACCGGCGCAGCATCAGTTCGTCGACGCCCGGTTGCGCCGTGGCCTGGTCGATCAGGCTGTCGAGGTCGGCGTGCTCGATGCGAAGCTCGATCAGCAGGCGATGCGGTGAGCGCAGGTTTTGATCCATCGGCTGGTGCAGCGACACCACACTCACATCTCCCGGGCCCGGCGGGCCGACGGCGCGTGGCCGTGGGAGTGAAGGCAGCGATTATAGTTTTCGACATGACCACATCTCCTCCCGGCTACCGGCTCGCCGCCGCTACCGCGCTTCATCGTGGCGACCGCCAGTACCAGCAGGATCAGGTCGAGTTGCTGCCTCATCCGCGCGTGCCCGGTTGCCTGCTCGCGGTGGTCGCCGACGGCATGGGTGGCAAGAGCGGCGGCCGCAAGGCAGCCGACCAGGTGCAGCTGACCGCCAAGCAGCTCTTCGAGCGATTCACGCCGGGCCGCGAGGACAGCGCCGAGGCGCTCAAGCAATTGGTGCTCGAGTCGCACCTGATGATCAAGCTGACCGCGATCACCGCCGAGGAAGAACCGCACAGCACGGTGGCCGCGTTCCTGATCGATGCCAGCCTCGAATGCCACGTGATCCACGCCGGCGACTCGCGGGTCTACCACTTCCGCGGCCCGGAGATGATGTTCCACACCAAGGACCACTCCTTCGTGCAGCGCCTGGTCGACGAGGGCCAGATCAGCGAGGAAGAGGCCAACTCCCACCCGCAGGCCAACCTGCTGACCGGCTGCCTCGGCACCAACCAGGACCCGCCGGTGGCGGTGACGAGGATCGAGCGGCTCGAGGTGGGCGATTCGCTGCTGGCCTGCTCCGACGGCCTGTGGCACTACTTCACGCCGCGCGAGCTCGGAGCGATCGTCCACACGCTGTCGCCGCGCGAAGCCGGCGAGATGCTCATCAGCAAGGCGCGCCACCGCGCCCGGGGCGGTGGCGACAACCTCTCGCTGGCGCTGGTGCGTGTCGAGGCGCTGAGCTAGGGTTTCGACGCCGGCGGCAGCGGCGCGGCCGGCGGCTTGTCGCCGGCATTGCGCCGCTCGACCTCGGCGCGATGCGCCGCCGCCTCCTCCTGCTTGCGCTGATGGCGCTCGCGCGCCTTCTGCTCCTGCGCGGCGCGCTCGGCCGCGCTGGCCGCGGTCGGCGGCGGCGCCGGCTGACGCGGCAACTTGCCGCTCGCCGTCGGCGCCGGCTTGGGCTGGCGCGGGCTTGCAGGCATCGACGCCGCCTCGCCCGCGCGCACGGCCCGCTCGGCCTTGCCGGTCCCGATCCGCTCGAGTCGTTCCTGCGCCCGCCGCGAGCGCTCCGCCTCGTCGAGCGTGGCGATGCGCGCGTCGATCGGCGCCAGCGCCTCGCGCCTTTCCTTGCGTGCGCGCTCGAGGCAATCGGTGACGAAGAAGCGCTGCTCGCATTCGCGCACCCGCCCCTGGTAGCGGGCCTCGACCTCGCCGCGCGTGACCTGCAGGCGCTGGCGCTCGACCGTGTCGGCACCATCCTCGGCGCGAACGCTCGACATCAGGGCGGGCAGCAGGCCCAGCAGCAAGAGCAGTGCTCTTCTCATGTGAGTCGTGTGTCGACCTCGCGCCGCTCGCGCGCCAGGTACTCGGCGGATTGCATCTCGACCAGGCGCGAGACGGTGCGCGGAAACTCGTGCGCGAGCGGGCCCTCGGTGTAGAGCGCCTCGGGAGGCACCGCGGCCGAGATGACCAGCTTGACCTGGCGGTCATAGAGCACGTCGACCAGCCAGGTGAACCGTCGCGCCTCAGAGGCCAGCCGCGGTGGCATCGCCGGCACGTTGGACAGCAGCACGGTGTGGAATCGGCTCGCGATCTCGAGATAGTCGTTCTGCGAGCGCGGGCCGCCGCAGAGCTGGGCGAAGTCGAACCAGACCACGCCACCGGCGCGCCGGCGGGCGCGAATCTGGCGCTGCTCGATGGCCAGCAGCGGCGGCTCGTCGCCCGCCTCGGCCAGGCGCTCGAAGATCGCCGCGAGTTCGGCCTCGGCCGCGGCATCGGCCGGCGTCAGGTAGAGCCGGGCCTGCTCCAGCGCGCGACGGCGGTAGTCGTTGCCGGCGTCGACATTGATCACCTCCAGCCGCTCCTTCAGCAACTCGATCGCCGGCAGGATGCGGTCGCGATGCAGGCCGTTCGGATAAAGCCCGTCGGGATGGAAGTTCGAGGTCGTGACGATGCTGACGCGGTGCGCGAACATCGCGTCCAGCAGCCGGTGCAGGATCATCGCGTCGGTGACGTCGGCGACGTGGAATTCGTCGAAGCAGATCAAGCGGTGCTTGCGCGACATGCGCCGCGCCAGTTCATCGAGAGGATCGGGCGTGCCCTTGAGCTCGTGCAGTTCGCGGTGCACCTCGCGCATGAACTCGTGAAAGTGCAGGCGCGACTTGCGCTGCAACGGCACCGAGCGGAAGAAGCAGTCCATCAGGAAGCTCTTGCCGCGTCCGACCCCGCCCCACAGGTACACGCCGCGCGGCAGCGGCGGAAAGCGCAGTGCGCGCGTGATGGCGTTGCTGCGGCGCGCCTTGTAGTCGATCCAGCCGTTCTCGCAGCGCTCGAGCGCGTCGACCGCCGCCAGCTGGGCGGCGTCGCTGCGATAGCCCCGCTCGGCGAGGGCCTGCTCGTAGAGCTGGCGAACTCCCATATCAACAGCGGAGCATCGGCTTGCGGCGCATTGCGGTCGTTCGTCTTGGTCGCGCGTGACACTCGAGCGAACCACGCCGCGACCGGGCGGCGGTCTCCACTTCACTGCGGCGGTCCTTCCTGCGGTCGGACTGCGCTGCGGTACTCGGGACCGTGGCCGCGTCGCCGAACTCGCTTCGTTCACTGCGCTCTCTACGCTCAAACAGCGGCGACGAGTCAGAGCACGTACCGCGCTTCGCGCTTGGCCACGGCCCCTGCGTTCCTCGCCGCCGCAGAGGCGCTGCATCCGCCGCCCAGCCGCGGCTTGGCAACAGACAGTGGCGGCACGCGTGTCCCCCGGTCGAGCCGCTCCAGCGTCGTTGGCAACGCCCTGGGCGGGCAGTCGGCGCAGCGCCTCTGTGGCGCCGAGAAGCACAGGGCGCGTGGCCCCGCGCGCAGCGCGGATCGTGAACTGACTCGTCGCGGCTGTCTGAACGCAGCGAGCGCAGTGAGCGAAGTGAGTTCCGCGACGCGGCCATGCGCCCGAGCATCGCAGGGGAGTCGGCGCCTTTGGCCGACCGCCGCAGTGAAGCGCAGCCGGCTGCCCGTCCAGGGCGTTGCTCGCCAGAGCGGTGGAGTGCAGGGCCGAACGACCGCGCCGCGCCGCAAGCAGACACGCAGGCCGCCTCGTTCAGAAGTTCAGCGTCCGCTTGTCGACCGCCAGCGCGGCTTCCTTGGTCGCCTCGCTCAGCGAGGGGTGCGCGTGGCAGATGCGCGCGATGTCCTCGCTGCTGGCCTTGAACTCCATCGCCACCACCGCCTCGGCGATCAGCTCGCTGGCGAAGGGGCCGACGATGTGGACGCCGAGGATTTCGTCGGTCTTGGCATCGGCCAGCATCTTGACCATGCCGGTGGTGTCGCCGAGCGCGCGCGCGCGGCCGTTGGCCATGAACGGGAAGGTGCCGGCGCGGTATTCGCGTCCGGCTTCCTTGAGCTGCTGCTCGGTCTGGCCGACCCAGGCGATCTCGGGGCTGGTGTAGATCACCCACGGGATGGTGTTGAAGTTGACGTGGCCATGCTGGCCGGCGATGCGCTCGGCCACCGCGACGCCCTCTTCCTCGGCCTTGTGCGCGAGCATCGGGCCACGCACCACGTCGCCCACCGCCCAGACGCCGGGCAGGTTGGTGCGGCATTCGTCGTCGACCACCACCATGCCGCGCTCGTCGAGCTTGAGGCCCACGGCCTCAACGTTCAGGCCGATGGTGTTGGCGACGCGCCCGATCGAGACGATCAGCTTGTCGACCGCCAGCGTCTGCACCGCGCCCTTGGCATCGGCGTAGGCGACTGTGACGCCCTTTTTGTCGCTCTTCACCTCGGAGATCTTGACGCCGAGCTCGATCTTCAGGCCCTGCTTGGTGAAGGCCTTGTGCGCCTCCTTGGCGATCTGCTGGTCGACCGCGCCGAGAAACGTGGGCAGCGCCTCGAGCACCGTGACCTCGGCACCGAGGCGACGCCAGACCGAGCCCATCTCGAGGCCGATCACGCCGGAGCCGATCACGCCGAGCCTCTTGGGCACCGCCGGGATGCGCAGCGCGCCGTCGTTGCTGAGGATGTTCTCCTCGTCGAAGGCCGCACCCGGCAACGCGCGCGGGTTGGAGCCGGTGGCGACGATCACGTTCTTCGCGATCAGCGTCTCGGGCTTGTCGCCGGCGACCGCGATCTCGTAGCCGCCATCCACTGCCTTCACGAAGGAGCCACGGCCATGGAAGAAGGCCACCTTGTTCTTCTTGAACAGGTAGAGGATGCCGTCGTTGTTCTGCTTCACGACAGTGTTCTTGCGGCCCAGCATCTTGGCGACGTCGATGCTCAGGTCCTTGAGCCCGATGCCGTGGTCGGCAAAGTGGTGGCCGGCATGCTCGAAGTGCTCGCTCGACTGCAGCAGCGCCTTGCTCGGGATGCAGCCGACGTTGGTGCAGGTCCCGCCGGGCGCCGGGCCGCCCTTGTCGTTCTTCCACTCGTCGATGCAGGCGGTGTTGAAGCCGAGCTGCGCGGCACGGATCGCGGCGATGTAGCCGCCAGGGCCGCCGCCGATGACGACGACGTCGAAACTCTGACTCATGGGATCACTCCGAAGCTGTTGGGGCGACGGCGGCCAACGGCCCCGTCGAGATGGATCAGGCGAGCTCTTCCTCGGGAACGAAGATCCACAGCAGGACGTAGATCAGCGCACCGGTGCCGCCAAAGACCAGCAGCACCGAGGCCAGCAGGCGCCAGATCCAGGCTTCGATGCCGGTGATGGCCCCGAGGCCGCCGCAGACGCCGCCGATCCAGCGGTCGCTGCGCGAGCGGCGAAAGCGCTTGACGGCATCGGCCGCCTCGGCCAGCGGCTCGGGTTCGAGCAGCCTGGCCTTGGCGCGCGCGAACTCCTCGTCGCTGAGCGTGCCGCGCGAGCGCAGCTGTTCCAGGCGTTCCAGTTCGTCCGCGATTGGCATGCGAGCTCCTTGCCTCAGATGTCGAACAGCAGGCGCGCCGGATCTTCCAGCGCTTCCTTCATCGTCACCAGGCCGAGCACCGCCTCGCGGCCGTCGATGATGCGGTGGTCGTAGCTCATCGCGAGGTAGTTGATCGGGCGCACCACAACCTGGCCGTTCTCGACCATCGCGCGGTCCTTGGTCGCGTGCACGCCGAGGATCGCGCTCTGCGGCGGATTGATGATCGGGGTGCTGAGCATCGAGCCGAATACGCCGCCGTTGCTGATCGAGAAGGTGCCGCCCGAGAGGTCGTCCATCGACAGCTTGCCGTCCTTGGCCTTCTGGCCGAACTCGGCGATCTTCTTCTCGATGTCGGCAAAGCTCATCTGGTCGGCGTTGCGGATGATCGGCACCACCAGGCCGCGCGGCGAGCCGACGGCGATGCCGATGTCGAAGTAGCCGTGGTAGACGATGTCGTTGCCGTCGACGCTGGCGTTGAGCACCGGGTACTTCTTCAGCGCCGCGACCGCCGCCTTGACGAAGAAGCTCATGAAGCCGAGCTTGACGCCATGCTCCTTCTCGAACTTCTCCTGGAACTTCTTGCGCATCTCCATCACCGGCGCCATGTTCACCTCGTTGAAGGTGGTCAGGATGGCGTTGGTGGCCTGCGATTGCAGCAGGCGTTCGGCGACGCGTGCGCGCAGGCGGCTCATCGGCACGCGCTGCTCGGGGCGCTCGCCCAGGTTCTGGCCGATCGGCGCCGCCACCGCCGGCAGTGGCCTGGCCACGGCCGCCGACTGCGGCACTGCCACCGGCGCGGCAACAGGGGCCGGCGCGGCCTTGGCGCCGCCTTCGAGCGCACCCAGCACGTCGCCCTTGGTCACACGGCCGTCGCGGCCGGTGCCGGCCACGGAGCCGGCGGCCAACGCGTTGTCGGCCATCAGCTTGGCGGCGGCGGGCATCACGACATCGCCCTTGCTGCCACCGGCGGCGGGCGCTGCGGCGGCGGCCACTGCCGGGGCCGCGGCTGCGGCAGCCGCCGCAGGCGCAGCGGCAACGCCCTTGCCTTCGCTGTCGATCTTGGCGATCACCTGGTCCGAGACCACGGTGCCGCCGTCGCCGACCACGATCTCGGCCAACACGCCGGCGCTCGGCGCCGGCACTTCCAGCACGACCTTGTCGGTCTCGATCTCGATCAGGATCTCGTCGATCGCGACGGCCTCGCCGGCCTTCTTCTTCCACGTCAGCATGGTGGCCTCGGCCACCGACTCGCTCAGCTGGGGAACCTTGACTTCTACGATTGCCATTTGAATGCTTTCTTGTCGGTTCGGGCGGCGCGCCGGCCCCACGGGCGGCGCGCCAGCGCAGGGATCACTTGGTCAGCACGAAGCCCTTGAGCTTGCCGTAGGCCTGGTCGAGCAGCGTCTTCTGCTGCTCCTGGTGCAGGTGGGCGTAACCCACCGCCGGCGAGGCCGAGGCCGCGCGGCCGGCGTAGCCGAGCCTCTGGCCCTCGATCAGGTTCTCGTGGATGTAGTGCTGCACGAAGAACCACGCGCCCTGGTTCTGCGGTTCGTCCTGGCACCAGACGACCTCGGTCGCATTCGGGTACTTCTTCATCTCGGCCGCGAAGGCCTTGTGCGGGAAGGGATAGAGCTGCTCGACGCGCATCACCGCCACGTCGAAGGCCTTCTTCTCCTCGCGCCGCTTGACCAGGTCGTAGTAGACCTTGCCCGAGCAGGCGATCACGCGCTTGACCTTGGCGCCCTCGACCTCGGCATTGAGCTCGCCGATCACGGTGCGGAACTCGCCGCGCGTGAACTCGGCCAGCGACGAGGTCGCGTCCTTGTTCCGCAGCAGCGACTTCGGGGTCATGATGACCAGCGGCTTGCGGAACATGCGCACCTGCTGGCGCCGCAGCAGGTGGAAGATCTGGCTGGCCGTGGTCGGCTGGCAGACCTGCATGTTGTTGTCGGCCGCCAGCTGCATGAAGCGCTCCAGGCGCGCCGAGCTGTGCTCCGGCCCCTGGCCCTCGTAGCCATGCGGCAGCATCAGCGTCAGGCCGTTGGCACGGCCCCACTTCACTTCGCCGGAGGCGAGGAACTGGTCGATCACGACCTGCGCGCCGTTGACGAAGTCGCCGAACTGCGCTTCCCAGATGGTCAGCGTGTTGGGGTCGGCCGACGCGTAGCCGTACTCGAAGCCGAGCACCGCCTCCTCCGACAGCAGCGAGTCGATGACGACGAAGGGTGCCTGGCCGTCGGCCACGTTCTGCAGCGGGATGTAGCTGCCCTCGTCCCAGCGCTCGCGGTTCTGGTCGTGCAGCACCGCGTGACGATGGGTGAAGGTTCCCCGCCCGCAGTCCTCGCCCGAGAGGCGCACCGGATAGCCCGAGGCCACCAGCGAGGCATAGGCCATGTGCTCGCCCATGCCCCAGTCGACGTTGATCTCGCCACGGCCCATCGCGGCGCGGTCGGCGATGACCTTCTCGACCAGCGGATGGACCTTGAAGTTGGGCGGAATCGTCGTGATGCGCTCGGCCAGGCGCTTGAACTCGGCCACCGGCAGCGCGGTGTCGGCGGCATCGGTCCACTTCTTGCCGAGGAAGGGGCTCCAGTCGACCGCGTACTTGCTCTTGTAGTTGGTGAGCACCGGGTCGGTGGTGTGCTTGCCGGCGTCCATCGCGGCGCGGAAGGCCTTCATCATCGCGTCCGGGCCGTCGGCCGGCAGCACGCCCTGCGCCACCAGCTTGTCGGCGTAGAGCTTGCGCGTGCCGGGATGGGCCGCGATCTTCTTGTACATCAGCGGCTGGGTCAGGCTCGGCGTGTCCTGCTCGTTGTGGCCGAGCTTGCGGAAGCAGACGATGTCGACCACCACGTCCTTCTTGAACTGCTGGCGGTAGTCCATCGCGAGCTGGGTGCACAGCACCACCGCCTCGGGATCGTCACCGTTCACGTGCAGCACCGGTGCCTCGATCATCTTGACGACGTCGGTGCAGTACAGCGTCGAGCGCGAGTCGCGCGGGTCGCTGGTGGTAAAGCCGATCTGGTTGTTGATCACCAGGTGCACCGTGCCGCCGGTGTAGTAGCCGCGCGTCTGCGCCAGCGCCAGCGTCTCCATCACCACGCCCTGGCCGGCGAAGGCGGCGTCGCCGTGCACCAGCACCGCGAGCACCTGCGAGCCGGTCTTGTCGCCGCGGCGGTCCATGCGGGCCTTGACGCTGCCCTCGACCACCGGGTTGACGATCTCCAGGTGCGAGGGGTTGAAGGCCAGGCTCAGGTGGACCGGGCCGCCAGGGGTCGTGACATCGCTCGAGAAGCCCTGGTGGTACTTGACGTCGCCCGAGGGCAGATCTTCCTTGGCGGTGTGGTCGAACTCGCTGAACAGGTCTCCCGGCGCCTTGCCCAGGGTGTTGACCAGCACGTTGAGTCGCCCGCGGTGCGCCATGCCGATCACGAACTCCTGCACGCCGCGCTCGCCGCCGCGTTGGATCAACTCGTCGAGCGACGCGATGAAGCTCTCGCCACCCTCGAGCGAGAAGCGCTTCTGGCCGACGTACTTGGTGTGCAGGTAGCGCTCCAGGCCCTCGGCCGCGGTCAGCCGATCCAGCACGTGGATCTTGTCCTCGGCCGAGAAATTCGGCTTGCTGCGGATGCTCTCGAGCCGTTCCTGCCACCAGCGCTTCTCGGCCGGCTCGGTGATGTGCATGAACTCGGCGCCGATGCTGCCGCAGTAGGTCTCGCGAAGCGCCTGCACAATCTCGCGCAGCGTCTGCTGCTCGGCGGTCGTGAAGTAGGTATTGGTGGCGCTGAAGGTGATGTCGAGGTCGGCTTCCGACAGGTCGTAGAAGGCCGGCTCGAGCTCGGGGATCTTGGGCCGCTCGGTGCGCTTGAGCGGATCGAGGTCGGCCCAGCGCGCGCCGAGCGAGCGATAGGCGGCGATCAGCGACTGGACATGGACCTGCTTGCGTGCGACCGCCAGTTCGCTGGCGCTGGCCTTGAGGGCGAAGGCATTGGCCTTGGCGCGCTGGGCGAAGGATTCGACCACCGGGGCATGCGCCACGTCGCGGCTGGTCGAGCCATCGGTGGCCGGGACATGCTGGAGCGCGTCGAAGTACGAGCGCCAGTTGTCGGGCACCGAGCCCGGGTTGTCGAGGTAGGCCTCGTACATCTCTTCGACGTACGGAGCGTTGCCCCCGAACAGATAGGAGTTCGAGCGGTACTGCTGCATCATTTCGCTGACCTTTCGCCCAGGTTTCCGGGGCTCATGGCTGGTTGCTGAACCTTCCGCTTTTCGGCTACACCGGCTGGCGGACAAGCGACCCGCCTTGCTGTTTCGCGCTGATGTCGCGTTAATTCAGGAAGGGTCGGGAAGGACAAATGAAGTCGGGCAAGACTGTATCACCCGGCACCCGGCCTTGCTCTACTGCACCGTACCCGTCGACGGCGGCTGGTTGCTGCTCGGCGTGAACAGCTCGCCCACGTCGACCGCGTCGAAGCGGTAGTGCGCGCCGCAGAACTCGCAACCGACGTCGGCCGTGATCCGTTCCTCGATCAGCGACTCGACCTCGTCCCGGCCCAGGCCGCGCAGCATCGCGCTCACCCGCTCGCGCGAGCAGCGGCAGGCAAAGCGCGGGCCGTCGGCGCCGCGCTGCGGCTCGAAGCGCTGCAGCCGCTCCTCCCAGAACAGGCGGCGCAGGATGGTGTCGACGTCGAGCGTCAGCAACTCCTCGCGCTTGAGCGAAGCGGCCAGGATCGCGATCCGGTTGTAGGCCTCGTCGAGGCCTATGCGGTCCTCGCGCGCGGCGCGCTCGAGGTTGCCCTCGCCCTCGACCGGCAGGCGCTGGATCAGCAGGCCGGCCGCGACCTTGTCGTCGGCGGCCAGGATCAGCCGCGTGTCGAGTTGCTCCGACTGCAGCATGTAGTGCTCGAGCACCGCGCCGATCTCCTGCAGCGGCTCGCCCCGGTCGCCGTGCAGCGCCACCACGCCCTGGTAGGGCTGGACGCCGGGCAGACGCTCCTTGGGATCGAGCGTGATCGCGCAGCGGCCCTTGCCGTGCACGTTGACCATCGCCGCCAGGCGCGCCTCGTCGGCCACCTCCGCCGCCGAGCGCACGGTGGCCGTGGCGCGAAACGCGAGATCCGGCTGCACCTCGACCACCGCCAGTCCGACCGGGCCGTCGCCGTGAATCTGCAGCACCAGCGCACCGTTGAACTTGATGTTCGACTGCATCAGCACGCCGGCCGCCGCCATCTCGCCAAGCAGCGCGCGCACCGGTGGCGGATAGCCGCCGGCCGCGGCACGCCGGCCCAGCAGGTCGGTCCACGACTCGGTCAGGCGCACCAGCATGCCGCGCACCGGCAGGCCTTCGAAGATGAATTTGTGGAGTTCGCTCATGTCATGCTCGTCACGGCCGAAGAATCAAGGTCGTCCGGCGCTCAGCCGACCCGCTTCAGGCCCTTGTTGAATCTGCTGCCGCGCTCGACGTAGCTCAGCGCGCCGAGTTTCAGTCGCGCCAGCTCGGCCTCGTTGAGCGGCCGCACCGCCTTGGCCGGGCTGCCAAGGATCAGCTGGCCATCCTCGAAGACCTTGCCCTCGGTCACCAGCGCGCCAGCGCCGACCAGGCAGTCGCGTCCGATGCGTGCCCCGTTGAGCACCACCGCCTGGATGCCGATCAGCGCGCCGTCGCCGACCGTGCAGCCATGCAGCATCGCCTGGTGGCCGACGGTGACGCCCTCGCCGACCGTGAGCGGGAAGCCCAAGTCGGTGTGCAGCACGGACCCCTCTTGCACGTTCGAGCCCTTGCCGATGCGGATCGGCTCGTTGTCGCCGCGCATCGTGACCTGGCCCCACACGCTGGCGCCCTCGGCGATGTGGATCGCGCCGATCAGCTCGGCGCTCTCGGCGACGTAGGCGCTGGCGTGAACTTCGGGGCGGCGGTCGTCGAGCTGGTAGAGGGCCATGGAGCGTCCAGATGGGGTCAGGGAGCGAGAATTCTAGGAATGTCCATGCCCGAACTGCGCGCCGCCGCGCTGCAACTGCTGCGCGAGCCCGATCCGGCCACCAAGGCGGCCGGCACGCGCGCGCTCTGGGCCGCGCGCGATGGCCTGGTGCTGGACGCGGCGACCGAGCTGTCCGACCCCGGTGCCCTGCCCGGCCGTCCGGCCCTGCCGCGCCTGGTGCCGGCCGACAGGGTGCCGCGCCGCTCACCCTTCACCGCCGAGGGCCGCGCGGCGCTGCTGCACGCGATCGCCCATATCGAGTTCAACGCGATCAACCTCGCGCTCGACGCGGTCTGGCGCTTCGCCGGCATGCCGGACGACTACTACCGCGACTGGCTCCAGGTCGCGGCCGAGGAGGCGCTGCACTTCACGCTGCTTCGCGAGCACCTGCAAGGCTCGCTGCAACGCGACTACGGCGATTTCGGGGCCCACGACGGCCTCTGGCAGATGTGCGAGCGCACCGCAGCCGACGTGCTGGCCCGCATGGCGCTGGTGCCGCGCACGCTCGAGGCACGCGGGCTCGACGCGACGCCGCCGATCCAGGCCAAGCTGCGGCGCGCCGGCGACCTGCGCGCGGTCGAGATCCTCGACATCATCCTGCGCGACGAGATCGGCCACGTGGCGATCGGCAACCGCTGGTACCGCCACCTTTGCGAACTCCAGGGCCTCGATCCGCTTGCGCTCTATCCGCAACTGGTCGAGCGCTACGCCGCACCTCGGCTGCGGCCACCGCTCAACATGGAGGCCCGCCGTGCGGCCGGCTTCAGCCAGGCCGAACTGGACTGGCTCAACTCCTAGAGCGGCGCCATGAAGTAGCGCTTGAGGCCGGCCAGGATCATCTCGACCGCCACCGCGGTCAGCACCAGGCCCATCAGCTTCTCGATCGCCGCTACAACTGAACTGCCGAGCCAGCGCCGGATGCGGTCGGCCAACAACAGCACGATGCCGCTGATCAGCATCGCCACCGTCAGCGCGCCGATCCAGTCGAGCACCCGCTCGGGCTGGCGCGAGGCCAGCAGCAGCACCGTGGCCATCGCCGAGGGGCCGGCCAGCAGCGGCACCGCGAGCGGAAAGATGAAGGGCTCGCCGCCGCGATCGTCGTTGGCGTAGATCTCGCTGCCGCTGGAGAAGATCAACTTCATCGCGATGATCAGCAGGATCACACCGCCGGCCACCTCGAGCGAGCGCTCCGACAGGTGCATCAGGTTGAGGAAGCCCTGGCCGCCGAACATGAACGCGACCAGCACGCCGAAGGCGATCAGCACCTCGCGCACCGCCACCATCGTGCGTCGTTCGGCCGGCACCTTGCGCAGCACCGAGATGAAGATCGGCAGGCTGCCGAAGGGGTCGAGCACCAGCAGCAGCAGCACCAGCGCGGAGATGAAACTGTGGTCCATGCACCGATTGTCTCAGCCGCATCGGCGCGCGGCGCTCATCGCTCAGCGCAGCCCGTAGTCGGCCTGCAACGACTCCACCGTCAGCTCCAGCGTCTCGATCACGACCTCGGCGCCGAGCGCGTTGAGGCTCGAGACGTGATAGGCGCAGGGCCGCGCACCGCCGAAGACCCAGCGATTGGCGTCGGCGCCGCGCTCGTCGAGCAGGACCACCGTCACGCTGCGCGCCGACTTCAGTCGCGGTCGGGTGGCGCGCTGCCACCAGTCGAACCACAGCGGGGAGCCGCTCAGGCCGCGCCGCAGCACGAGCGTGCCCAAGCGCAGCGTCGGCTTCGCATCCGGCGCCGCGCCCGCACCATCGAGCCGGCTCTCGGGCAACAGCACTTCGGTGCAGCCCGTCGCCTCGATGCCCTCGATCTCGACCCGAAAGCGCATGTTGAGGAAGGGCCCGCGCTCGCTCGCGCGCGGCTTACCCGTCGATCGGGTCATGTCATTGCACCCGCTCGATGCCCTCGTTGACGAGTTCCAGCAGCTCGATGAAGACCTCGTTGCCCTGGCCCTTGAGGTCGCTCGGGTCGTACTTGACCGGCCAGGCGTTGCTGACCGCGAAGCGCACCGCGTCCTCGCCAGCCTCGGTCATCACGACGATCGCCACGTTGCGGCGGTTGCTGCGCAGCCCACCGGCGGTGATCGCGGCATGCCACAGATAGAGCTCGCGCGAGGCGCCTTCGGTGGTGACGCCGGCCTTGAGCGTGATGTTGCCGTAGCGCGTGAGCCCGGAGAGCTTGCGCACATGGGTCGGGTCGGTGCCCTCGCGGTAGTCGATCGCCGCGGTGGCGGTCTCGCCGATCACCACCTCGCTGAAGCCGGCCTGCTGCAGGCCGTCGATCTCGAGCCGGAAGCGGAAGTTGCGCAGGGGGTCGTTGCGTGCCACGGGGTACTCCTTCGAGGCTTCGACGGCGTCGATTGGAGGTGCCGTCGGGAGGCCGCGCCATCCCCTTGTCGTGGCCGGCCCGGCTCAGCCGCGCGGGTGGTGCTGCGCGTGCAACTGCTTCAACCGTTCGCGTGCCACGTGGGTGTAGATCTGGGTCGTCGAGATGTCGGCGTGGCCGAGCAGCATCTGCACCGCGCGCAGGTCGGCGCCATGGTTGAGCAGGTGCGTTGCAAAGGCGTGGCGCAGCGTGTGAGGCGACAGCGGCGCCGTGATGCCAGCCGCCCGCGCGTGCTTCTTGACCAGCAGCCAGAAGGCCTGGCGCGTCATCGGCCCGCCGCGCGCGGTGACGAACAGCGCGTCGCTCGCCTGCCCGGCCAGGATCTCGGCCCGTGCCCCGGCCAGGTAGCGCGTCAGCCACGCGTGCGCCTCCTCGCCAAAGGGCAGCATGCGCTCCTTGCTGCCCTTGCCGGTCACGCGCAGCGCGGCCTCGTTCAGCCCGACGTAGGCGGTCTTCAGCGTCACCAACTCGCTCACGCGCAGCCCGCTGGCGTACATCAACTCGATCATCGCGCGATCGCGCAGACCGAGCGGCTGCTCCACGTCGGGTGCCGCCAGCAGCGCCTCCACCTGCGCCTCAGACAGGCTCTTCGGCACCCGCAGCGGCTGGCGTGCCGCCGTCAGCCGCAGCGTCGGGTCGGTGCTGGTCAGGTGCTCGCGCAACGTCCAGCGAAAGAAGCGCCTGAACACGGTGAGCTGGCGGTTGGCGGTGGTGGCGCGGGTCTTGGCATGGCGCGCCAGTGCATAGCCGCGCAGGTCGGTCTCGGTGCTGGTGTCGATCGCCCTGCCGCCGCCGGCCTCGCCCGCCAGCCAGCGCGCGTACAGCGTGAGGTCGCGGCGGTAGGCGGCCAGCGTGTTGCCGCTCAGCCCCTCCTCGATCCAGAGCGCGTCGATGAAGCGATCGATCAGCGCCGCGCTAGCGGGCGGCAGGGGCTGAGGTTCGGGCGCGGCGTTGCTCATCTGGGCCGCCAGTGTGCCAATGAAAAGAGCCGCCTCTCGGCGGCCCCCTGGCGATGCCCCGGATCGCGCCGGAGCGGCATCACTCCAGCTTGAGCTTCTGCTTGTCGACCACGTCCTTGTAGACCTTGTACTCGGCATCGATCTGGCTCGTGAACTCGGCCGGCGTGTTGGCGACGATCAGCGAGCCGGTGTCCTCGATGCGCTTCTTCACGTCGGGCAGCGCCACGGTCTGCCTGACCGCCGAGTGGATCTTGTCGACAACGTCCTTGGGCAGGTTCTTCGGGCCGAGCACGCCGTAGTAGGCCATGCGGTTGACCGGCTCGAGGCCGACTTCCTTGAAGGTCGGCACGTTCGGCAGCGTCGCCAGGCGCTGCGGCGCCGCGACCACGATCGGGATCAGGCGCCCGTCCTTGATGAAGGGCAGCGCCGAGGGCAGGTTGTCGAAGATCACCGGCACCTGGCCGGCCACCGTGTCGTTGAGCGCCGGGCCGGCGCCGCGATACGGAATGTGCGTGACGAAGGTGCCCGACAGGTTCTTGTAGAGCTCCATCTGCAGGTGGCCGATGCCGCCGGTGCCCGAGCTCGCGTAGCTGTACTTGCCGGGATTCTTCTTGAGCTCGGCGACGAAGCTCTTGTAGTCGCGCGCCGGGAAGCTCGGGTGCACCGCGATCACGTTCGGCGTGGCAGCGATGTTGATGATCGGCGTGAAGTCCTTCAGTGGGTCGTAGCCGATCTTCGGATTGATCGCGGGATTCGAGGCGGTGGTCGAGACCGTCGCCATGCCCAGGGTGTAGCCGTCCGGCTGCGCGCGGATCACCTCGAGCGCGCCGATCGAGCCGCCGCCGCCGCTCTTGTTCTCGACCACTAGGGTCTGGCCGAGCGGCGCGTTGACCTTCTCGGCCAGCACGCGGGCGATGATGTCGGTGGTGCCACCGGGCGCGAAGGGCACCACCAGCCGCACCGGCTTGGCCGGATAGGCCTGGGCCAGCACGGCAGCCGGGGCGGCGAGCAGGCCCATCAGGCCAAGGACGGGAGGCAGCAGCCGGGCGACGAGGTGGCGGCGGGGCAGTCGGTGCATGTGACGAGGCTCCTGGTGACGATGGTGGGGCGCGTGCAAGCCGCGCAGCGCGATGCTCCGACTCTGCCACGTCCGCGCAAGTGCCCCGACTCATGGAAAGCCCGATGTCGGCCCCCGACGGCGCCCGCTTCGGCGGTTAGGCTAGGGCCTGTTAACGCTACCGGAGGGATCGCGTGACCCAGGAAACAAAGGCCATCAAGGCGCAAAGCGCAGCCGGGGTCGGCCTTGCAGGCCGCGCCCTCGCAGAGCTCGGGCTCCTCGCCAGGCATGACCAGTCCTCAGGACTGTTCATGTCCGGGCTCAGCCCCCGGCGAGCTTTGCAACGCCGAGGGCCGCAGTTTCCTGGGATCACCCTTCGGGCCCGGGTCGCGCAGGCCGCAGGGCGGCGTTGCTCGGTCGTTGCGTGCAAGAGCACGCGTCCTTTCTCGCGCCTACCCCTGCGGCCTGCGCGACCCGGGCGCGAGCCCTCCGGTAGCGTTAACAGGCCCTAGGCGCATGCGCGACATCCTGCTGCTGCTGCCCGACTTCCTGCTGATCGTCATCGGCTACCTCGTCTGCCGCCACACCGCGCTCGACCGCGCGGTCTGGGAGGCGGTCGAGCGCCTCGTCTACTACCTGCTGTTCCCGGTGCTGCTGTTCAGCTCGATCGCGCGCAGCCCGCTCGAACTCGGCCCGAGCGCGCAGCTCATCGGCGGCGGGCTGGCCGTGGTCGGCGTCGGCATCGCGCTGGCCTACGCGCTGCGGCTGCTGCCCGGCATCGACGCCCGGCTACACGCCTCCGGCGCGCAGACCGCGTTCCGCTTCAACAGCTACGTCGCACTGGCGCTGGCCGAGCGCTTTGGCGGCGCCGCCGGCGTGGCCGGCATGGCGCTGCTGGTGGCCTTCTGCGTGCCGGTCTGCAACGTCGCGGCGGTCTGGCCGCTGGCGCGCCACGGCGGCCACCGGGTCGGCCGCGAGCTGCTGCGCAACCCGCTGATCATCGCCACCGTCGGCGGCCTGCTGGCCAATCTCGCCGGACTGCAGCTGCCCGATCCGCTGGCGCTGACGCTGCAACGCATCGGCGCCGCGGCGCTGCCGCTCGGGCTGATGGCCGTCGGCGCCGGCCTGCAACTCGGCGGCGTGACGGCCTCGCCGCGCCTGGCCGCGGCGCTGCTGACGATCCGCCATGCGCTGCTGCCGCTGGCCGCACTCGGCCTGATCGCACTGCTGTCGCTGCCGCCGGCGCAATCCGCGGTGCTGCTGGCCTTTGCCGCGATGCCGACCGCCTCCAGCGCCTACGTGCTGGCGATCCGCATGGGCGGCGACGGCGCCTTCGTCGCCGGGCTGGTGACGCTGTCGACGCTGATCGGCATGCTGACGCTGCCGTTGTGGATGCAGTTGCGCTGAATCGGGGGCCGCTCCAGTCGCCGCAGGACACGGTGTCGGAAGGAAGCAGGAGCACGCGGAGTCGCATGCCCTCGGGAATCACCTTCGATGATGGGTGAGCACGAGGTCGAGGGCGCGCGGTACGCACTCGAGCTGCAGCGCGTCCACCAACAAGGACCCGTAGCGGATCTTTCGTCGTGCACGGGTGCCCATGAAGCGCCGAAGGTGAGCGTGCGTGCTGCGCCCACGTTGCGCCGGCTGGTCCTGAAACCTGCGAAAGGACGCCAGTTCGCCTTCGCCTTCAAGGACGCGCTCGACCGCTGCTGAGCCCAAGGCTCGAATCAGCTCGTCCTCCAGGTCGGCTTCACACGCGAAGAAGCCGAGCGCCTCCCGCTCTTCGCGTGTCTGCGCGCTGCCAAGCTCCATGCGCTGCAGGTTGTGCCTCACATACGGCTCCTCGGCCGCGTCGTAAAGACCCGCCAGGCGCAACCTCAGGCCTCGCGGGCCTAGCGCTTGCGCAAACTTGCCGATGTTCGTGATGCCGCCCATGGGCACGACGCCAATCCCCTCGGCCGTCAAGTCCCGCCCCTGTTTCACAGCAAGTGATTCAAGAGCGGCTTGATCACTCCAGCCTTCGACAAGGATCACCGCGCGCGCATTGGTGCCAGTGAGCAACTCGCAGGCGGCCTCCGTTCCCAAGGGCGGCCGAGGGCCAGATGGAATCTCGTCCAGGTCAAGGCGTCGTCGTGGTTTGCTCATGCTCGAACCCAGCCGGCTAGCGTATCAACGGCAGGCAGGTGGTCTGCGCCATCGCGGCGCTTCTGCGGGATCGAAGCTGCTCGGCGGCCTCCAGGGCACTAGCGTCCATGCCTTGCGTTCAGTCGACCTCGCGCTGCGCAAGCGCCCAGTCGATGTGCTCCTGCACCAGCGGTGTGGCCGCATCGCGCGCACCGGTCAGCGCCTGCGCGATGCGCTCGTCACCACTGTCACGCCAGGCGTTGCCCAGTGCCACCGCCAGGTTGCGCCGCCAGCGGCCGTAGCCGATGCGGCGGATCGCGCTGCCTTCGGTGAGGCGCAGGAAGTCTGCCTCGCTCCAGGCCCAGAGCTGCAGCAGCGTTGGCTCGGCCAGCGTCTCGCGCACGTCGAAGTCGGCCAGCGTGGCGCGCTGCGCGTACTTGTTCCACGGGCAGACGAGCTGGCAATCGTCGCAGCCGTAGATGCGGTTGCCGATCGCTGCGCGCAGCGGTTCGGGGATCGGCCCGTCGTGCTCGATCGTCAGGTACGAGATGCAGCGCCGCGCGTCGAGCCGGTAGGGCGCCACGATCGCCTGCGTCGGGCAGACATCGATGCAGGCGCTGCAAGTGCCGCAATGGGCAACGACCGGCGCGGTCTCGGGCAGCGCGAGATCCACGTAGATCTCGCCGAGGAAGAACATCGAGCCGGCCTCGCGCGACAGCACCAGCGTGTGCTTGCCGCGCCAGCCGATGCCCGAACGCTGCGCCAGCTCGACCTCGAGCACCGGCGCCGAGTCGGTGAACACGCGGTGGCCGAAGGGGCCGACGACGTCGGCCAGTTGGTCGGCCAGCTTCTGCAGGCGCGAGCGCAGCACCTTGTGATAGTCGCGGCCCCGCGCATAGAGCGAGACGCTGGCCGCATCCGGTCGCTGCAGGCGCTCGAAGCCGATGGCCTGCCAGCCCTCGGGCATGGCGGCCGGCAGGTAGTCCATGCGCGCCGTGACCACCCGCAGCGTGCCCGGTACCAGCTCGGCCGGGCGCGCGCGCTTGAGGCCGTGGGCCGCCATGTAGTCCATCGAGCCGTGAAATCCGGCCTCGAGCCAGGCCTGCAATCCGGGTTCGGCCGCGGCGAGGTCGACTCCGGCGATGCCGATCTGTGAAAATCCGAGTGACCTGGCCCACAGGCGCAGTTGCGCGACCAGGACTTCGCCGTTGGTGGCGGGGTCGAAGTCGCGGGGCGATGGCGCGAGCGGTACCGCATGCATGAGCCGATTCTAGGAACGCGACACGAACACTGGCCCGACGAGGCGGCCTGCGCCGCCCGGGCCCACGCCATGGCCCATGCGCTGCAACGCGATGCGTCGCTGCGCGATGCCTGCATCGAGCTCGACGGCCCGCTCGGCGCCGGCAAGACCACCTTCGTGCGCCATCTGCTGCGCGGCCTCGGCATCGAGGGCCGCATCAAGAGCCCGAGCTACGCGGTGCTCGAGCCGCACGAATGGCGCAACGAGCATGGCGCGGCGCAATCGGCCTGGCACTTCGACTTCTATCGCTTCGGCGACCCGCGCGAGTGGCTCGACGCCGGTTTTCGCGAGACCTTCGCCGGCCCAGGCCTCAAGCTCGTCGAATGGGCACAGAACGCCGGCCCGCAGCGGCCGCAGCCCGATCTGCTGCTTGCCATCGAGCCCGGCGCCGATGATTCGCGGCGCGTGGTCCACAGCGCGCTCACGCCGCGCGGGCTCGCATTGCTCGAGGCCGGCTGCCGGCCGCTGATGCTGTGAGCGCGACCAGACCCGAGCGCCGCGCGGCGCTGGCCCGGATCGGCCGCCAGGGCGGCGCGCTGGTGCTGATGCTCGGCGTCGGCGAGCTCGCCTTCGGTGCCACGCTGCTCGCGGTGCGGGTCTGGCCGGCGGCCGACAACACCCGTGTGACGCTCGAATCCGATGCCCGGCTGACGGCCAGGCATTTCCTGGCCGAGAACCCGAGCCGGCTGGTGATCGACATCGAGGGCCTCGAACTGAGCCCGCAGCTGCGCGAGCTGGTTGGCAAGGTGCGACCCGACGACCCCTACATCGCCGGCGTGCGCGTCGGCCAGAACCAGCCGCGCGTGGTGCGCCTGGTGCTCGACCTCAAGCAGCCGATCGCGCCACAGCTCTTCTCGCTCGATCCGGTCGCGGCCTATGGCCACCGCCTCGTGTTCGACCTCTACCCGACGGTGGAGCGCGACCCGCTGCTGGCGCTGATCAACGAGAAGCGCTCCGAGGACCGCCAGACCGCGGCCGGCGCCATGGCCAGCGACAGCGCGGCCGCTAGCGTCAACGACGCGCTCGGTGAGTTCATCGGCAAGGTCGGCAAGGAGCCCGCCGCGCGGCCGGGGGCACCGGCCTCGGCGCCCCCGGTCGTCGCCGCGCCCACTGCACCCTCGGCGCCGGCAACCCCGCCACCGGCCGCGCCACGCGGCACCGAGCGCCTGATCATCGTCGCGCTCGACCCCGGCCATGGCGGCGAGGACCCGGGCGCGGTCGGCCCCTCGGGACTGCGCGAGAAGGACGTGGTGCTGCAGGTCGCGCTGAAGCTGCGCGACCGCCTCAACTCCCGCGCCAACATGCGCGCCTTCCTTACGCGCGACGCCGACTTCTTCGTGCCGCTGCAAGACCGCGTGCGCAAGGCGCGCCGCGTGCAGGCCGACCTCTTCATCTCGATCCACGCCGACGCCTTCTTCACGCCACGGGCGCGCGGCGCCTCGGTGTTCGCGCTGTCCGACACCGGCGCCAGCAGCGTGGCGGCGCGCTGGTTGGCCAACAAGGAGAACGCGGCCGACGCGGTCGGCGGCGTCAACCTCGCCAAGACCAAGGACGCCGCCCTCAACCGCGCCCTGCTCGACATGAGCACCAGCGCCCAGATCAAGGACAGCCTCAAGCTCGGCAGCGAGGTGCTCGGCAACCTCGGCCGCGTCGGCAACCTGCACAAGGTGCGCGTCGAGCAGGCCGGCTTCGCGGTGCTGAAGGCGCCCGACATCCCGTCGATCCTGGTCGAGACCGCGTTCATCTCCAACCCCGACGAGGAAGCGCGGCTGCGCGACGCGGGCTACCAGAACCGGCTGGTCGAGGCGCTGATGAGCGGCATCGAACGCTACTTCGCGAAGAACCCGCCGCTGGCGCGCAACCGGTCGCTGTGAGCAGGGCAGCGCCGGCCCGGTCGCTTGTTGAGGCGGCGGCCGGCTTGCAGAATGCTCCGCGAGCGGGCTGAGCTCGAACGTCGAGCACCCAGCCCCGCTCCACCCCGCGTGAAGGACCTGCACCATGCCCCTGCTCGGATCGGCCGCCATGCTCCTGTCCTTCGACGTCGCCCCCGAGGCCATCGCGGAGCACGACGACTGGCATACCCACGAGCACCTGGCGGAACGCCTGTCGATCCCCGGCTTTCTCCGGGGCACCCGGTGGGTCGCCCTGCGCGACCAGCCGCGCTACTTCGTCCTGTACGAGGTCGCCGAACTCGCAACCCTGACGTCTGCCGCGTACCTCGAGCGCTTGAACAGTCCGAGCGCGTGGACCTCGAAGATGATGCCGCACTACCGTGGCATGAGCAGGGGGTTCTGCTCGGTCAGCGGCAGTTTCGGCCTCGGCATGGGGCACGTCGCGGCCTTGCTCCGCTTCGGGGTGGAGCCGGGTTCCGCCGCGTCGCTGCGCGACTGGCTCCTGCGGGACGTGTTGCCTGATCTGCCGAACCGGCCTGGACTCGGGAGCGTGCACCTCCTGGAAGGCGCGGTCACACCGAGCATGACGGCGGAGCAGAGCATCCGCGGCGCCGACGCTGGAGTCGACTGGGCCCTGGTTCTGGCGGGGTACAGCGAAGAAGCCCTGGCAGGACTGGTGCGGGAGGTGGTCGGACCGGCCCATCTCGCGCAACATGGGGCCACCGGCGTGGTCGTCGCCATGTACAGGATCGACTACTCGCTCACCCGCGGCGAAGTCGAGGTCTGATCCTTCGCTCGAACGGCCCTCAGCGGGCGGCTCAGATCGAACGCAGGCTGGAGCCGGCAGGCGGGCAACGCCTTCGTACCGAAAGGAGCACAGCATGGAACTCGGCAACTTTTCGATCAGCCTCGCCGTCAAGGACCTCGCCGCCTCGCGAAGCTTCTATGAAAAATTCGGCTTCACGGTCTTTGCCGGCGACGCCGCGCAGAACTGGCTGATCCTGAAGAACGGCGATCACGTGATCGGCCTCTTCCAGGGCATGTTCGAGCGCAACATGCTGACCTTCAACCCAGGCTGGGACAGCAACGCGCAACCGCTCGCCTCGTTCACCGACGTGCGCGATCTGCAGCGCCAGCTGAAGGCACAGGGAGTGCAGTTGCAGCAGGAGGCCGACGAGAGCGGCACCGGGCCGGCCAGCTTTGTCGCGATCGACCCGGATGGCAATCCGATCCTCGTCGACCAGCACCTGTGAGCGTGACCGCTCGGGCCCAAGGTCCGAGCCCGGCCCATCAACCAAACGCCGGCATGCCGTACTTGGAAAAGTGATTCGCGCGCGCCGGCCAGGCAAAGGCCTCGATCGCCGCGCGAATGACGGGCCAGCCGGTGGCAAACAGCGCGGTGTCATGGACTCCGGCGTAGCAGACGGCGATGCCCAGGCCGTCGAGGTCGAAGTGGATCGCGTTCTGCGAGCTCCACAGATAGCCGCCCTTGTCGCAGGTGAAGCTGCTGCCGACCGCGACGACGCTGTCGAAGCCGTGGCCGGAGCGCGGTCGCCCCGATGTGGCTGCCAGGCCCAGCATCGCCAGGATGGCCGAGCGACGCAGCATCGGGTTCTTGCGATTGACGTTGAAGGCCGCGATGAAGCGCGCCAGGTCGACGGCGGCGCAGGACAGCCCGCCGGTGGCGGCGCCGTTCTCGAGATGGATGTTGCCGTAGACGTCGGCGACCAGCGGTTGGTCGGCCGTCATCACGCTGCGTCCGACCGCCAGCCTCAACGCGGCTTCGCCGCTGCGGTGATAGCGCGCCTCGTCGGCAAAGCTCGCGCCCGCCAGCGAGGTCGCGGTTCGCATGCGCGTGATCTGCAGCGGCTCGAGCAGGTTCGTGCGAAGCGCGTCGAAGAAGGACGCCGCGCCGCGCACGCGCGCCACGACCATGCCGAGCAGCGCGTAGCCCCAGTTGTTGTAGTCGGGTGCGGCGGCCTGCAGCATCTGACTGCACTTGAAGGACGCGAGCTGCGCCTCGCTGACTGGCAGCTTCGTGCCGAAGGCGGCAGCGACGGCCGCGTCGGACCAGTAGAAGTCCGGCACCAGCCGGCTGCGATGCAGCAGCAGGTCTTCCACCGTGATGGCGGCGAAGCCCGGGTCGGTGGGCGGCAGCCCGGCCGGCGTGGTGAGGCCGAGGATGCCTTGCACGGTGTCGGTCAGCCGCAGGCGCCCCTCGTCGATGAGCTGGTGCGCCGCCACGGCGACGAAGCTCTTGGAGACGCTGGCAAGGCGGAACAGCGTGGTCGGCAGTGCGACCGGATAGCCTGGCTCGGCCCAGGTGTAGCCGCGCGCAAACACGAGCCGCGTGTTGCGGACCACCGCCAGCGAGGCGCTGCGCACTCCGGCGGCCTCGAGCACGCCGCGCATCGCATCGTCGACGCTCTGTGCCGTGCCGGCGCCGCTGACTGTCCATTGCCGCTGCAGGACGGCCTCCTGCTTGGCAAAGATCGCGGCAAAGCGGATGCCGGCGCCGCTGCCGCCGCCCTGCACGCAGATCGGGTAGTAGCCGAGCGGGACCAGCCGATCGAACTCGGCCTGGTAGCCGGCGCTCGTGAGTCCGTGCCGCGCGACCACCGGTCCGATCTGGTCGTCGCGGTAGATCGACAGGTAGCGCTCGTTGCCCGAGACCGCCGCATGGGCGAGCCGGGCGTGGCCGCCGAGCTGTGCGTCGAAGCGCTGCTGGTAGGTGGCGTGGTCGTCGCCGATCCCGTCGGCACTCCACGCGACACGCTCGCTGTTGGCGGGCCAGATGCCGGCGTAGGCCGGCGTGGCGGCGTCGCCGTAGATCGCTCCGCTGGTCATGATCCAGCGGTTGTCGTGGGCTTGCTTGTCCCAGTGCTGGATGGTGCCGGCGTCGGTCTCGCTGCCGCTCCTGAGGCCGACTCGGGTCAGCGGCACCGGGCCTGGGCGTTGCTCGAACACGCCCGCGATCACCGGGTTGGCCAGCGTGCCGGCGACGCTCAGGATGACGGGATGGAATCCGGCCGCCGCCGCATTGTTGAAGGCCGCCTGGTACCCGGCTGCATCGAGCCCGTGCACCGCCGACCAGTCCGGCCCGCCGCGCCGCACCCACACCGCCGCGTAGAGCGGATTGTTCGGCTGGTAGACGCTCAGCGAGATCAGCCGGTAGCCCTGCGGGTACAGGTTGGTGAACTGGGCCTGGTGCTCTGCTCCGCTGCGGTGGTGGTAGGCAACGAAGTCCATGCTTGGCTCCACGGAGTGAGCGCCGAGTGTGCGCGTCGGTTCGCGCGGACTTCTAGGGGGAGCGTGATGCCTGGGCGTCGAGCGCAAACCAGGGCTCGGTGATCTCGTAGAGCCGAAGCTCCACGAGATCAATCAAGGTCGTCAAGCCTGCTCGCCGGCCATCGATTCAGCTCAGGTGATGCACCTCCGCCAGCCCGTACACCGGCGTCGGGATGCCTTCCTTGCGCGCCTTGAGCTGAAGCGACAGGAACTGCGAGTAGTGCCGGCTCTGGTGCAGGTTGCCGCCGTGGAACCACAGCGCCGGCTGGCGCGTCGGCTTCCACATGTTGCGCAACTCGCCCTCCCACGGCCCCGGGTCCTTGCGGGTGTCGGAGCCCAGGCCCCAGCACTTGCCGACCTTGTCGGCGACTTCCTGTGAGATGAGCCGCGCGGCCCAGCCGTTCATCGAGCCATAGCCGGTGGCATAGACGATCAGGTCGGCTGGCAGCTCGGTGCCGTCGGCAAACAGGATCGAGTGCTCCTTGATGCGCTCGATCGCCACGCCGCTCTTGAGCTTGACCTGGCCATTGGCCACCAGTTCCGAGGCGCCGACGTCGATGTAGTAGCCCGAGCCGCGGCGCAGGTACTTCATGAACAGGCCAGAGCCGTCGTCGCCGAAGTCGAGCATGAAGCCGGCCTTCTCGAGCCGCGCGTAGAGCTCGGCGTCGCGCTTCTTCATCTCCTCGTAGACCGGGATCTGGAAGCCGGCCATGATCTTGTAGGGCACCGAGGCAAAGATCAGGTCGGCCTTGTGGTGGTCGATGCCGTTCCTGATGGCCTCCTCCGAGTAGAGGCCGCCAAGCGCCAGCTCCATCAGCGAATCCGAGCGCGCGATGTGGGTGGAGGAGCGCTGCACCATCGTCACGTCGGCGCCATGCTCCCAGAGGTCGGCACAGATGTCGTGGGCCGAGTTGTTGGAGCCGATCACCACGCACTTCTTGCCGCGATAGGCCTCGCCGCCGCCATGCCGGCTCGAGTGGTGCTGCTCGCCCTTGAAGCTGCCGGCACCGGGCAGGTGCGGCACGTTGGGCACCGCCGACATGCCGGTGGCCAGCACCAGCTGCGTCGGCCTCAGCGTCAGCGGCTTGCCCCCGCGCTCGACCTGCACTTCCCAGGTGCCGGCGGCCTCGTCGTACTTCGCGCTCTTGCACTCGGTGGAGCCCCAGTAGTCGAGCTCCATCACGCGCGTGTACATCTCGAGCCAGTCGCCGATCTTGTCCTTGGGGCTGAACACCGGCCAGTGGTCGGGGAACGGCAGGTAGGGCATGTGGTCGTACCAGACCGGGTCGTGCAGGCACAGCGACTTGTAGCGCTTGCGCCAGGAGTCGCCCGGCCGTTCGTTCTTCTCGACGATCAAGGCCGGCACGCCAAGCCGCTTGAGCCGCGCGCCCAGGCCGATGCCGCCCTGCCCGCCGCCGACGATCAGCACATAGGGCTGCTCGCTGATGCCGAACGTGTCGGCGTGCTCGGCCCGCCGCTCGGCCCAGTTCTTCCGGTCCTGCAGCGCGCCATGCTCCACGCCCTTGGGGCGCGCCGCGCCGCGCGGCTCCTCGAATCCCTTGAGCTCGACCATCGTCGTCAGCAGCGTCCAGCACTTGTCGCCCTTGAGCCGGATGTGGCCCTTGCCGCGCGCGACGGCGGTCTCGAAGGTGATCCAAGCCTCGGTGACGCCGTCGGCCGCGCTGGCCTCGCCGTCGATGGCCCAGGCCGAGGGCCGCACCTGGGCCGCCACCGCGTCGAGCATCGCGCGGATCGCGGCGCGGCCCTCCATCGTCTTGATGTTCCAGGTGAAGGAGACGAGGTCGCGCCAGTAGCAGTCCTCGTCGAACAGCGCGGCTGCGGCGGCATGGTCGCCGCGCTCGATGGCGGCGCCAAACGCGGCGAGCCAGGACTTGACCGCTTGGGTGGCATCACTCATCGCCGCGCTCCTTGTCGGTGACAGACCGGAATGCGCAGTGTCAGGCTGCCCGCGCCATCGATGCAAGCGCGGGCCAAAGCCCTGCGCAGCGCAGGTGGGATTGGGTGCGCTGCCTCAGGCGGCGGCCGTCGGCCGCCGGCGGGCCCGGATCGCACCGACCAGCACGATCAGGCCGGGGATCAGGATCATGGCCCAGATGATCTTGCTGAGGTTGCTCTGCACCCACGGGATGTTGCCGAACAGGTAGCCCGCCATCACCAGGCTGCCAACCCACAGCGTGCCGCCGGTGACGTCGTAGAAGGTGAAGCGGCGCCGCGTCATCTCGGCCACGCCGGCAACGAAGGGGGCAAAGGTGCGCAGGAACGGCATGAAGCGCGCCAGCACGATCGTGATGCCGCCGTACTTCTCGTAGAAGGCGTGGGCCGAGTCGAAGGCGCGCTTGTTGAAGAAGCGCGACTGCTCCCAGCCGAAGACCTTGGGCCCGACCATGCGGCCGATCGTGTAGTTGGTCTGGTTGCCGAGGATCGCCGCCGCCGTCAGCAGCCCGATCGACAGCGGCAGGTTCATCAGGCCCACGCCGCACAGCGCGCCGACCACGAACAGCAGCGAGTCGCCCGGCAGGAAGGGCATCACGACGACGCCGGTCTCGACGAAGATGATCGTGAACAGCAGCGCGTAGACCCAGGCACCGTAGTTCTGCACGAAGGTGGCGAGGTGCACGTCGACGTGGAGGATGAAGTCGATGAGGAAGGCAACGATGTCCATGGGCGCAATTATCGGCAGTGGCGAGACCGGTCTCCGGCGTGGCGCGATCGGCGGCCCATGACTTGTGGGTGCGGCCAAGGCCGCTTGAACCGGGACCGAGTCAGGGGTAGCTGATCAAGGCTATGGTCCTGAAGCACCGGCCGAGTTCGAAGGCGAGGTCCTCTTTTGTGCCCGGCATGTCGATTCGGGCCGCTGTGGTTCGTCGTGTTGGTGGAGGACCAACGTATGCCCAAGATCATCGCGAATGCATTCCTGACCCTGGATGGCGTCATGCAGGCTCCCGGTGGCCCCGACGAGGACCGCGAGGGTGGCTTCCTGCATGGCGGCTGGCAGGCCCCCTATGTCGACGATGTCATGGGGCGGCTGGTCACGCAGGGCTTTGCCGACGCCGACGGTTTCCTGCTCGGGCGCAAGACCTACGACATCTTCGCCAACTACTGGCCCAAGGTCACCGACCCCGACAACCCGATAGCGACCGCGCTCAACTCGCGACCCAAGTACGTGGTGTCGCGCAGCCTCGAAGGTGTCAGCTGGAACAACTCCGGCCTGATCAAGGGCGACGTGATCGCAGAACTCCGCAAGCTGCGGGAGCAGCCCGGCCAGACCCTGCAGACCTGGGGCAGCACCGACTTGCTCCAGACGCTGCACCGGTACGACCTGATCGACGAATACCGGCTGTTCATCTTCCCGGTGGTGCTCGGCTCCGGCAAGCGGCTCTTTGGCACTGGCACGGTACCGCTCGCGCTCAAGCAGGTGGAGGCCGTCACGAGCAGCAAGGGGGCGACCTACCACCGCTTCGAGCGCAGCGGGAAGCCGGAGTACGGACAGATGGGGCCTTGAGAATCGCCCTGGCTGTATCGCGTGGTCAGACCCTTGGGCATTGGAGCTTGCAGATGGGACCTGATGAACGAACCATCCGTGAGCTGCACACCACCTGGATTGACGCAGTCAACGCCGGCGACCTTGCGCGCTTGCTCACCCTGATGGCTGACGATGTCGCGTTGCTGCATCCGGGCCACGCGCCGATCGGCCGGGATGAGTTTCCCGCCCGCTTCTCGAGCGCCCACCAACAATCCCGGATCCGTTGCATCAGCGAGCTGGAAGAGGTCGTGGTCTCGGGCCTTGTCGCCTACACACTGTGCCGGGACTCGTTGTCCGTGACACCGCACGCCGGCGGAGAAACAACGGAGCTGGCCGGTCATCGGATCACCATCTACCGCAAGCAGCCCGACGGCCGCTGGCTCCTGGCCCGCGACGCCAACACCTTG
The DNA here is from genome assembly GCF_004217215.1 of Rivibacter subsaxonicus. Classification (GTDB taxonomy): domain Bacteria; phylum Pseudomonadota; class Gammaproteobacteria; order Burkholderiales; family Burkholderiaceae_C; genus Rivibacter; species Rivibacter subsaxonicus. The sequence goes on along the minus strand of NZ_SHKP01000009.1, from coordinate 2,888 downwards.
TCCCCGGTGGCGAGCTGAGGTTGAGGTCGCGAGAACCGCCCTGCTCGACCTGAGCATTCCCCGAACGACTGCTTGCACCTGGTTTGACCGACCGTTCAGGGTCCAGGCTGTGTGAAAACCTCATCCCTGTCGCCTAGATTGAGGCAGCGCGTTGCCTCGAGGTGGCGAGATGACGCGATTCATCGAAGGCGAGGATCGGCAGCAAGTGACGCGGGTGCCGGAGTGCCTGGACGACTACATCGCTGAAGACAAGCCGGTCCGGGTCATCGACGCATTCGTCGAAGAACTGGGTCTGGCGGCGCTGGACCTAAGCGCCCGCAACGGCAAGAAATGCCTGGCTCGATCGGCCTCGAGGCGTTCGCACGCAGCCTCGGCCGGCGAACGTCACTGCACCAAGGTGCGCACGAAATCTGCACTCGGGATCCATGGATCGTCCTCGACGCCGCCAAACTCGTCGACAAGAAACTCCATGAACGCACGAGTGCTGGCCGGGACATGCCGACGGGTCGGCATGCAGGCCCAGATCGACAGGTCCGCGACGTGCCAGGCGGGCAGGACCTGCTCGAGACTGTGGTTGCGCAAGTCCCCGTCGATCGAGAACGAAGGCAGGCCGGCAATGCCGAGACCGGCCAGCGCGCTGGCGCGATGGAGATCCGGATTCATGCTGTGGAGCTGTGACAGCGTCGGGATGACCGTCACACATTCGCCCGCCGAACAGTCGTCATCGGGCCGACGACTGAAGGTGATCGCGCCCTGCAGCGGCGGGGTCAACAGTCGGTGTCCCACGAGCTCGCTGGGATGGGAGGGGCGACCGAAGCGATCCAGGTACTCGGGCGTCGCGCAGCCGATGACCTCGGAGCGCGCCAGCCGTCGCGCGATGAAGTCCCCATCGAGCGGCGACTGCTTGACCACGATGGTGATGTCTTGGCCCGGATCGAGCGATCTGACCGGACCGGCAGCGGTGACCTTGACCACGACCTTTGGGCAGACCGCATGGAATCGCGGCAGGCGGCGCGCCAACTGATGCGCCGCGAACTCGGGCGAGGCGGCGACTCGCACTTCGCCGTCGGGCTCGGACTGCGTCTGGCGAACCAAGCCCGTGGCCTCTTCGACGTCCTCGAGGATGCCGCGTACGCGATCGAGATAGCGCTCGCCAACCTCCGTCAGTGTCACCCGCCTGGTCGTACGCGTCATCAGGCGAGCGCCGAGGTGCTGTTCCAGCTCTGCCACGACCCGCGTGACGACCGCGGGCGCCACGTCGAGCGCTCGCGACGCGTTGATGAAGCTGCCGGAATCTGCAACCTGCGCGAATGTGCGCATCGCCTTCAGCTCGTTCATCGCCGGATCCTTCGCTGTTGAGAAGTCAGGGCACTGAATTCACTTTAGGAGTGCATAGTTTAGCTGTCAAGCATATGTTTGACACCTCCGACAACGGTAGTGGGCGGCCGCGGGCGATGTGCCCGCGGCCGCCCACTCGAGGCCGTTGCCTCGACCGGCGATGTCGTTACTGCTTGGCCGTCACTTGCTTGCCAGCGGCTTCCTTGGCTGCCACCTCCTTGGCCGCGCGCTCGATGAGCGCGGCCACGTCCTTCGGGCGCGAGACGTAGACCGCGTGGCTGCCGGGAACCTCAACAACCGTCGAGCCAGCGCGCTGGGACATCGCGCGCTGGGCGGCGGGCGGGATCATCCTGTCGTCCTTGGCCACGAGGTACCAACTCGGCTTCGTGCGCCACGACGGCTCGCTGATCGCGCCGGTCAGGGCGTCGACACCCCAGGGCACCTGGGAGTCGGCCATGAAGGCCGCCTTCTCGGCGCTGACGTCGCCCGCGAAGGACGCGGCGAACTTCGCCTTGTCGAGTGCGAGGAAGCCGTTCTGCGGCGGCAGGATCGGCGGCACCGGCGCGCCGGGAACCGGATCCTTGATCAGCGAGGACACCGACTCGCCACGGTCGGGAGCAAAGGCCGCCACGTACACGAGGCCCTTGACGCCCGGATGGTTGCCGGCCTCGGTGATGACCACGCCACCGTAGGAGTGGCCGACGAGGATCACCGGCTTGCCTTGCGCTTCGATCGCGCGCTTCGTGAACGCGACGTCGTCCGCCAGGGATGTCGTCGGGTTCTGCACGACGGTGACCGAGTAGCCATCCTTCGTCAGGATGCGATGCACGTCTTCCCAGCCGGATCCGTCGACGAAGCCGCCGTGAACCAGGACGATCGATGCCAGTGCTTCTGTGATGCCGTTCATTTGAATCTCCAAGTGGGTGATGGTCAGGGTTTGCAACGCGATCGCTGTTGAAAAGTTGCGCGTTGACGAACACAAAGGTAGGTGCCACCACCTCTGAGAAAAACGCGACCTGCGTCAAGCTGACGTTTGCGTCCCGCAAACAATCCAGGCGCCGGGATCGGTGGCCTGAGTTCGCCTTCGAGCTTCTGAGGAGCCAGCAGCGACGCCCCGCATCTCACGGCGTGACACCGCGACGACTCTTGAAGCAGGGCGCCAGAGCCCTGGCTCTCGACCAACCCCATGTAGGCGATGCCGATTGAGCCGCTTGGGCCGAACGACTTCTCACCACCGAGCTGGATCAGCCGACCTTCGGCGAGGCTTGGTTGCCGTGCGGAAGCGACGACGTCCGCGGGACTGCGTTCGAGAGTCGCGGTCACCTGCGTCGAACCGCTACGTCGGCAGTACCGTGAAGCACGTCGTTGGAACTGCGCAAGCGTGTCCGCTTGGATGCCAGCGATTCGGCGGAGAGCGTGAGTTCACGATGCGGCTCAGAAAGACCGCAACCGCTGGAGGCTGTGTGATAACGAGTCGGAAGGTGGCGGTGTCCAACGAGAAGCCCCGGCTTTCGAAGGTTCAACCGGCAATTCGGATTGATTGCCGCCAA
>NZ_SHKP01000008.1 GCF_004217215.1 Rivibacter subsaxonicus | reverse complement strand
TTGGCGGCAATCAATCCGAATTGCCGGTTGAACCTTCGAAAGCCGGGGCTTCTCGTTGGACACCGCCACCTTCCGACTCGTTATCACACAGCCTCGCTGCGTTGATGACGTATCGGTAGTCGCGGCGATGATCAGCAGGCGGCGGCCAGAGGTAGGGCCTGCGCTATGCCAATGCAGCTTTGGGGCAACCCGCTTCATTCCCGCTCGCCGGTAAGCTGAGCCTTGTTCACGCGAACGACCAGCGAAATGCCACGACGCATCCCCGAGCTCGCGGCGAAGTCTGGCCATGCAGCCTACAAGTTGGCCTTAGCCAAGACCGGTGCCGTGGTGGTCAAGACGAGCAAAGGTATCCTGGTCGAGCGCAAGGCCGATGGAACGTCGACGGTGATCAAGATCCTGCCGCCAGGCAAGCGCGTCAAGGTCGGGCTTGTGCTCAGGCGTGCCAAGCAAGAAGTCGCGGCCTGACAGCAAGAAGGCCGCCCAGCCGCGACTGAGGGTTCTGGCCGGTCAGAACGGATCGGGCAAGAGCACCATCAAGTGCGAGCTCAAGCCGGATTGGATCGGCGTCTTCGTGAACGCCGATGAGATTGAGCGCGGTCTGCGCGAGACCGGCGGCACGCTCGACTTGCAGAGCCTGGGGATGGCGGGCGAACCTGCAGACGTTCTGGGCAGATTGGAAGGGCGCATCCGGAGGTCGACGTTCGCGCAGGGGCTCGGGCTGCATGGCCTGCTTGGCAACATGACGATCGACGCGTCCCTGCACCTGCGCGTACCTGAGCCGTACAACTCCTATCTCGCATCCGTGCTGGCAGACAGCCATCCGGCGAGAACTGCTGGATGAAGGGCGCACGTTCACCTTCGAGACCGTCATGTCCTCGCGCGACAAGGTCGACTTCATGAAGGAGGCGCGGGAGCGCGGATACCGCGTGTACCTGTACTTTGTGGCGACCGATGATCCGGCGATCAACGTGGATCGGGTGCGACGCCGGGTCAAGCAGGGTGGGCATTCCGTGCCTGCGAAGAAGGTCCGCGAGCGCTACGCCAGGTCGATCGGCCTGATGACCGAGGCCTGCTGGATCGCCCATCGAGCCTACGTGTTCGACAACTCGGGATCGAAGCACAAGCTGTTGGTCCAGGTCGTCGGCGGCGACGAGATGGAGATCGAGGCGGCAACGTTGCCGCGGTGGTTCGTCGATACAGAACTCTGGCACTCGTTCAACGACTGAAGGGCGCGCGGTTCGCCGCGCGGCAGGGTGGGTCCGACCCGCAGATGTTCATGCACCTGGGTCCCGTCCACGAGCTGTGGCCTGAAGCTTCGGCTCACTGGGACGGCCTCTCGCTGGCCGAGCAGAAAGTCCGATGCGCACCGGCCCAGAAGTCGCCGTGGTGCATGGCTGAAGTCCTATCGCCACTGATCGTGCCGACATGGACGCACGCTACGGCTTGGAGTTGGAAGTGGTCCGCCGCGGCAGCGGCGTGGATGCCAAGGCAGCTGTTCCCTCCACGCGCCAGCGTTGACCGCCGTTCGCAGGACGCAGTTCTGGCATTTGATCAGCGGCTGGCAGATAGCCGGCTTGTCGTCGAAGCTGGGAAACGGAGAAAGGGATCCCTGGCTCGGCAATGAAGCCCCTGCCGGCTTGTGTTCCAAGCCCTCACGGAAACTCGGCGAGCAAGCTCTTGGAGCTGTAGCTACGGGCTTTAGCGGCGTACGATTTGCCTCGAACTCGGGAGGCACCGAGCGCGGCTTCATGAGCGCGCCGATGATCGACGTACTTCGCAAACTCAGGCGTGCCCGCAACTTTGGCTTCGCTGGAGTCGGCCAGCATTCGGGCGCGGTCACCAAAGGTCCCTGGGTCGAATCTGGTCAGCAGGCGCGCTGGTCCGGCCGCCCGCGGAGGTGACAAACCATCGGGTCAGCCCCTGCAGCTTTCAATGCATCGAGCTCAAACAGCAGGGTGAGGGGCTCGGCGTCGCTTGCTGCGTGCCTGACCTCGAACTCGTGCACCTGCGCTCGCCCACTGTCGCGCTCCCCGGTGAGGTGATGCAGGGCTTGCTCGGATTCCGCGATAGGCTGTCAGCGTGGATCGCTGGCATCTGGGTGTGCACTGATGGTGCGGAGGGCGCGGTCGGCGCTCTAATGAAGCTGTAGAGGCTTTCTTTGGTACGCGAGCTGCTACACAAGTCTGTGTATCAACCGGCCGCGAACCCGCATGAATGCTTGCTTTGGGTGGCTCTTTCGGTTTCCCATCAGCCACCCGAAAAATTTCAGGCCCTGATCAGTCGTTGAGCTTCAACGGTTGTCAGGGCCTTGGTCTTTTTGTCACGGGTACAGCGCAGGCACAGCCGGCGAAGGCTCGAAGCCGAGTCCGCATCAGACCGCTGGGGCCGACGCGAACAGGTTCAGTCCGAGTTGTTCCGATAGAAAGCCGGTGGCGTGGCAGCCGCGCACGCTGTTGCCGGCGGCGTCGAGCAGTGGCGAGAACGTGGCGATGCTGCCCTTGCCGGGTGCGACCGTCACGATGCCGCCGCTGACGCCGCTCTTGCCCGGCAGCCCGGTGTCGAAGAGCCAGTCGCCGCTGCGTTCGTAGAGCCCGGCGGTGGCCAGCACCGCGAGCACGCGCTGGCAGCGGTCGGAATCGATCACGCGCTCGCGAGTCACGGGGTTCACGCCGCCGTCGGCGAGCGTGGCGCCCATCACCGCCAGATCCCTGACGGTCACGTTCAGCGCGCATTGCCGCGTGTAGAGATCGGTCGCCTCGACCGGGTCGCAGTACATCCGCCCGTAGCCCTGCAGCAACCGCGCGATGCCCTGGTTGCGCTGGTTGGTGGCGCGCTCGGAGTCGTAGACCTCGGGGTCGACGCTGAGCCGGCGGCCTGCAAAACGCGACAGGCCCTCGTGGATGAACTCCCACTTCTCGTCGGGCGTGTCGCCTGGAGCGAGGCTGGTGGTGGCGATCGCGCCGCCGTTGACCATCGGGTTCATGGTCCGCGCCTCGTTGAGCTCGATCGCCATCACCGAGTTGAACGGCAGGCCGGTCGCGTTGACGCCGACACGTGCTCGCAACTCGTCGCCGCCGAGGGCCTGGCAGACGAGGGCGTACACGAAGGGCTTGGACACGCTCTGGATCGAGAACTCGCGGTCGGCATCGCCGGCCGCGTAGAGCGCGCCGTGGACCCCGGCCACGCAGATGCCAAACCACGCGGGCTGTGCCCGCGCCAGGGCCGGGATGTAGTCGGCGAGACGGCCTTCGTCGAGATGGCGATAGCGATCCCAGGCTTCGTCGACCAGCGTGCGCACGCGTTCGGCCGCGGGCAGGCTGCCGGTCGAGATGGTCGGTTCACCGGCACGTGGGCCGTTGTTCGGCGTGGGCGCATCCATGCCGTTCATTCTGTCCTTCAGCCGGCCAGCGTTTCCGCGTGATGGCAAGCCACCTCGTGCCCGCCCAGCGGGCGCAACTCCGGCACCTCGATCTTGCAGCGCTCGGTGGCATGCGGGCACCGCCGATGGAAGCTGCAGCCCGGCGGCGGGTCGAGCGGCGAGGGTAGTTCGCCTGTGATGCGGATCTTGATGGCGCGCCGGGCTGCATCGGTGCTCGGTGTGGCCGACAGCAACGCCCGCGTGTAGGGATGCAGCGCGCGCGTGAACAGCGAGCTCTTCGGCGCCGACTCGACCACCCGCCCGAGGTACATCACCAGCACCCGGTCGGCGATGTGCTCGACCACGCTGAGGTTGTGCGAGATGAAGACGTAGGCGATGCCGCGCTGCTGCTGCAGGTCCATGAACAGGTTCAGGATCTGGGCCTGGATCGAGACGTCGAGCGCCGAGGTCGGCTCGTCGGCCACCAGCAGTTTCGGCTCGAGCATCATCGCGCGCGCGATCGCGATGCGCTGGCGCTGGCCGCCCGAGAACATGTGCGGGTAGCGCGCCGCGTGCTCGGGGCGCAGGCCGACCTGTTGCAGCATTGCGCCGCGCTTCTCGCGCCGTTCGGCGGCCGACAGCCCGGTGTTGAGCAGCAGCGGTTCGTCGAGCATCTGCTCGATGCGCTTGCGCGGGTTGAGCGAGGCATAGGGGTTCTGGAACACCATCTGCACGCGACGCCGCAGCTGCTTGAGTTGCGCGTCGCTGGCGGTGGCAATGTCGATCCCGTCCAGATGCAGGTGGCCGGCGCTGGGCTTCTCGATCAGCGTCAGCGCGCGCGCCAGCGTCGACTTGCCGCAGCCCGACTCGCCCACCACCGCCAGCGTGCGACCGGCCTCGAGCGCGAAGCTCACGCCGTTGAGTGCCTTGACGGTGGCCGGCGCCTTGAACAGGCCGCGCGAGACGGAATAGTGCCGCGCAAGATCCCGCGCCAGGAGGACGTTGGGGGCGGCGCTCATGCCGTGGCCTCCGCTTCGAGGTTGCGTGGCAGCAGGCAGCGCACCAGGGCGCCGCCGGGCAAGGGCGCCAGCGGCGGATGGGTGGCGTGGCAGGGCGCCTCGGCGTAGGGGCAACGTGGCGCGAGCAGGCAGCCCGGTGGCCGCTGGCGCTGGCCCGGCACTACGCCAGGCAGAGTCGGCAGGCGCGACTTGCCGCGGCTGCTCTCGGGGATCGAGGCCAGCAGCGCCTCGGTGTAGGGGTGATGCGGGCGCTCGAACAGCGCCGGCACCGGCTGCGTCTCGACCACCTCGCCGGCGTACATCACGGCGATGCGCCTGGCATGCTCGGCCAACAGCGCCAGGTCGTGGGTGATCAGGATCAGCGCCATGTCCTGCCGGCGCTGCAAAGCAACCAGCAGGTCGAGCACCTGGGCCTGGATCGTCACGTCGAGCGCGGTGGTCGGCTCGTCGGCGATCAGCAGCTTGGGCTTGCAGGCGAGTGCCATCGCGATCATCACGCGCTGGCTCATGCCGCCCGAGAGCTGGTGCGGGTAGGCCTGCAGGCGCGAGGCCGGGTCGGGGATCTCCACCAGCTGCAGCAGTTCGAGCGCGCGGTCGCGCATCTGCTGCTTGCTCGCGCGCTGGTGCACCTTGAGCGTCTCGATGATCTGGAAGCCGACGGTGAAGCTCGGGTTGAGGCTGGCCACCGGGTCCTGGAAGATCATCGCGATGTCGCGGCCGACGATCTGGCGCCGCTCGCGCGGCATTAGCGTGAGCAGGTCGTGGCCGTCGAAGCGCATCACGTCGGCGCGCACCCGGCCGGGGGCGTCGATCAGGCCCATCAGCGCCAGCATGCTGACGCTCTTGCCCGAGCCCGACTCGCCGACGACGCCGAGCAGTTCGCCCTGCGACAGGTCCAGGTCGAGGCCTTGCACCGCGGCAAAGGGGCGCTCGGCGCTGCCGAACTCGACGCTGAGGTTGCGGATTTCCAGAAGGCTCATGCGCGACTCAGCTCAGCTTCTTCAGCTTGGGGTCGAGCGCGTCGCGCAGCCCGTCGCCCATCAGGTTGATCGACAACACGGTCGACAGGATCGCCAGGCCGGGCAGGGTGACGACCCAGCTCGCGCGCTCGATGTAGTCGCGCGCCGAGGCCAGCATCGTGCCCCACTCGGGCGTCGGCGGCTGCGCGCCGAGGCCGAGGAAGCCGAGCGCGGCGGCGGTCAGGATCGCGTCCGAGAAGCCGAGCGTCGCGGTCACGATCACCGGCGCCATGCAGTTGGGCAGCACGGTGTCGAACATCAGCCGCAGCTTGCCGGCGCCGGCCAGGCGCGAGGCGATCACGTAGTCGCGCCCGAGCTCGGCCTGCGCCGAGGCGCGCACCAGGCGAACGTAGCCGGGGATCGAGACGATCGCGATCGCCAGCATGGTGTTGAGCAGACCGGGGCCGAGCACCGCGACCACCGCGATCGCCAGCAGCAGGCTCGGCAGCGCCAGCAGCACGTCCATCGCGCGCAGGATCAGGGTGCCGATGCCGCGCGGCCAGAACGCGGCGATCAATCCCAGCACGATGCCGGGCAGCATCGACAGCACCACCGAGACCAGGCCGATCATCAGCGACAGCCGGGCGCCGTGCAGCAGGCGCGAGAGCATGTCGCGGCCGATGTCGTCGGTGCCGAGCAGGAAGCGCGTGCTGCCGCCGTCGGCCCAGACCGGCGGCACCAGCAGCGCGTCGCGGAACTGCTCGATCGGGCTGTGCGGCGCCAGCACGTCGGCCAGCAGCGCGCACAGCGTGACGAAGGCGATGAACAGCAGCCCGGCAACGGCGCCCTTGTTGTGCGAGAAGCTGCGCCAGAACTCGGCCAGCGGGGAGGGTGGCGCGGGCGCGACCGGTTCTTCGATCGGAAGGACGGCACTCATCGGATTCGGCTCAGTGGGCGTGGCGGATGCGCGGATTGACCAGGCCGTAGAGCAGGTCGACCGCCAGGTTGACGAGGATGACCAGCGCCGCCGAGATCAGGATGCCGCCCTGCACCACGGGGTAGTCGCGGCGGCCGATCGCATCGACCAGCCACTTGCCGACGCCGGGCCAGGAGAAGATGGTCTCGGTCAGCACCGCGCCGCCGAGCAAGCTGCCGACCAGCAGGCCGATCACGGTGATCACCGGCACCAGCGCGTTGCGCAGCGCATGCACGAAGACCACCCGCGCCGGCGCCAGGCCCTTGGCGCGCGCGGTGCGCACGTAGTCCTCGCGCAGCACCTCGAGCATCGACGATCGCGTCATGCGTGCGATCACCGCCAGCGGCACCGTGCCGAGCACGATGGCCGGCAGCACCAGGTGCGACAGCGCCGAGCGGAAGGCATCGCCGTCGCCGGCGAGCCAGGTGTCGATCAGCATGAAGCCGGTGCGGGGCTCGATGTCGAACTCGAGCCCGATGCGGCCCGAGACCGGCAGCGCCAGCGCCGGCGCGATCTCGCGCATCTGGACCGAGAAGAACATGATCAGCAGCAGGCCCCACCAGAAGATCGGCATCGAGAAGCCGGTCAGCGACAGGCCCATCACGCCATGGTCGAGCCAGGAGCCGCGCTTGAGCGCGGCCAGCACCCCGGCCAACAGGCCGAGCACGGTGGCAAACAGCATCGCGCACAGCGCCAGCTCGACGGTGGCCGGGAACAGCTTCAGGAACTCGCTCCAGACCGACTCGTGGGTCACGAAGGACTCGCCGAGGTCGAGCTGCACCGCCTTCAGGAGGTAGGCGCCGTACTGCTCGTAGAGCGGACGGTCGAGGCCGAGGCGCTTGAGCGTCTCGGCATAGAACTCGGGGTCGAGCCGACGCTCACCGGCCATCACCTGCACCGGATCGCCGGGGATCAGGTGGATCAGCGAGAAGGCCAGCAGCGTGATGCCGACGAAGGTCGGGATCACCAGCGCCAGTCGCTTGAGGAAGAAGGCAAGCATCGTCGGATTCTCAGTTCAGGCGCAGGCCGCGCAGGTCGACGGTGCCGAATGGGTTGGGACCGAAGCCCTGGACTCGCCGGTTCAACGCCGTGACGAGTTGGGCATGGACGGTTGGTATCAGCGCCACCTCGTCGAACACGATGCGCTGTGCCTTGACGTAGAGCGCGCTGCGGTGGCGTGGATCGTTGCTGCGGCGTGCTTCGTCGAGCAAGCGGTCGAAGACCGGATTGCACCACCGGCTCTTGTTGCCGCCGCCCTCGAAGGCCGCGCAACTCAGGTTCGGCGTGAAGAAGTTGTCGGGATCGCCGTTGTCGCTATAGAAGGCGAACATCACGAGGTCGTGCTCGCCGCGGCCGGCGCGTTGCAGCAACTCGCCGCCTTCCATCAGCCGCAGCCGCAGCTTGACGCCGATGCGGGCCCAGTCGGCCTGCAGCAGCTCGCCGGCGCGCCTGCCGTCGTAGCTGCCGCCGCTGTTGATGAAGATCGTCAGCTCGCGCCCGTCGTAGCCCGAGGCCTGCACCAGCTTGCGCGCCGCCTCGGGATCGAAGCGCGGCTGCAGGGTGGCGTCGAAGCTCCACATGCCGGGCGGCAGGAAGCTGCCGGCCGGGCGTGCCAGTCCGCCATAGACCGATTCGACGAAGGTCCGGGCGTCGAAGGCCAGCCGCAGCGCCTGGCGGAAGCGGCGGTCGGACAGGAACGGACGTTCGGTGTTGGGCGAGATCATCGAAGTCTGCAGCGGCTGGCTGCGCTCGATGCGGATCTCGGGCCGGCTGGCGAAGCCGCCGATCGACTCGCGCTTCATGCCGATGCCGACCAGGCATTCGCCGGCCTTGACCCGCTGCGCGCGCACGTTCGGGTCGGGCGTGATCGCGTAGACCAGCTGCTCGACCTGCGGCGGGCCGGCCCAGTGCTTCGGATGGGCCACGTAGCGGATCGCTGCGCCCTTCTGGTAGCTGCGAAAGGCGAAGGGGCCGGTGCCGATCGGCAGCGTGTTGAGCTGTTCGAGCTTGCCGGCCTTGAGCAACTGCTCGCCGTACTCGGCCGAGTAGACGGTGCCGATCGCCGCCATCGCCAGGTTGGCCAGGAACGGCGCCTCGGGCCGCGTCAGCCTGAAGCGCACGGTGTGGCGGTCGAGCTTCTCGAGCGAAGCGATCAGCGAGGGCATCTGCATGCCGGCCCAGTAGACATAGCCGTTGCGCGCCACGCCGTGGGCCGGATGCTTCTTGTCGTTGACGCGGTTGATCGACCACAGCACGTCGTCGGCGTCGAATTCGCGGCTTGGCTTGAACCAGGCCGTGCCGTGGAAGCTGACGCCGCGCCGCAGGTGCAGGGTGTAGGCGAGGCCGTCGGCGCTGACCTCCCAGCGCTCGGCCAGGCCGGGCTCGACCTCGCTGCCACCGGGCTTGAAGTGCAGCAGTTGCTCGTAGATGCCGACGGTGGCGTCGCCGGTGACGATGCTCTCGTACTGCACGGTGTCGAAGCCTTCGGGCGAGCCGTCGGTGCAGACCGTCAGCGTGCCCCCGGCATGCGCCGGCAGGCCGACGCCGGCACCCGACGCCAGCAGGACCAGCGCCGCGAGGCGGCCGAGCCGTCGAACGATGCTCACGCCTGAACCGGACTCAGGGCTTCAGGCTCACGGCCCGGAAGTCCATGTTGGCAAAGGGGCTGGGGACGAATCCGCCGACCCGCTTGTTCAGCCCCGTCAGCTCGACCGGGTAGGTCAGCGGAATGACCGGCACCTCCTCGTGGACCTTGCGCTGGGCCTGGCGGTAGAGCTCGCTGCGGCGGGCGCGGTCGGTGCTGCGGTTGGCGGCATCGAGCAGGGCGTCGAAGCTCTTGTCGCACCAGTGCGCCTTGTTGCCGCCGCCCTTTGCGGCGGCGACGCAGCTCAGGTTCGGGCTGAAGAAGTTGTCCGGGTCGCCGTTGTCGCCGAACCAGCTCAGCAGCGCGATGTCGTGCTCGCCGGCACCGGTGCGCTTGTAGAGCTCGCCGAGCTCCATGACCCGCACCTGGACCTTGATGCCGACCTTGGCCCAGTCGGCCTGCAGCATCTCGGCGGCGCGCTTGCGGTCGCTGCCGGTGCCGATGAAGAGCTGCAGCTCGCTGCCGTCGTAGCCGGCGGCCTTGACCAGCTCGCGCGCCTCCTGCGGGTCGGCTCGATCCTTCAGCGTCGGGTCGTGGCTCCAGATGCCGGGCGGCAGGAAGCTCGCCGCCGGCGTCGCGAAGCCGGCGTTGACCGCCTGGATGTAGGCCTTCTTGTCGATCGCCAGCCACAGCGCGCGCCGCAGCCGCGCGTCATCGAGGAGCTTGTGCTGGGTGTTGAGCGCCAGGTAGCTCGTGACCAGGGGGTTGAAGCGCAGCACCTCGAGCACACCGCCCGGCTTGAGGCTGGCCACGCTCTGCGACTTGAGGTCGCCGACCAGGCACTCGCCGGCCAGCAGGCGCTGGGCGCGGACATCGGGATCGATGGTCACCGCGAACACCAGCCGATCGACCGGCGGGCGGCCGGCCCAGTAGTCGAGGTTGGCGTCGTAGCGGACGATGGCGTCCTTCTGGTAGCTCCTGAAGACGAAGGGGCCACTGCCCACCGGCTGCGTGTTGAGCTGGTCGAGCCGGTTCGCCTTGAGCAGTTGCCCGGCGTACTCGGCCGGGTAGACCGAACCGATGTTCGCGATCGCCAGGTTGGCGAGGAAGGGCGCGTTCGGGCGCGTCAGCGTGAAGCGCACCTTGTACGGATCGAGCTTCTCTACGCTCCTGATCAGCGCCGACATCTGCATCCCGGCCCAGTAGACATAGCCGTTGCGGGCCGAGCCGTGGGCCGGGTGCGACTTGTCGAACATCCGGTTGATCGAGAACAGCACGTCGTCGGCATTGAGCTCGCGGCTCGGCTTGAACCAGGGCGTGCTGTGGAACCTGACGCCGCGGCGCAGGTGCAGGTCGTAGACCAGGCCGTCGGCGCTGATGTCCCAGCGCTCGGCGATGCCGGGCATCAGCTCGGTCGTGCCGGGCTTGAAGCGGAGCAGCTGGTCGTAGATCGGCAGGCCGGCGATGTCGTTGGTGTTGGCCAGTTCGTACTGGACGATGTCGAAGCCCTCGGGCGCGCCTTCGGCGCAGACCGTCAGCGTGCCGGCGGCATGGGCGGGGGCAGCCAGCAGCAGCGCGGCCAGCAGCGCGAGCCGGCTCCGGAGATCAATTCGCATCCTTGGCTCCAACGCTGACGCCGCGAAAGTTGAGATCCGTCAGCGGGCTGTGCACGAAGCCCTTGACCTTGCGATTCACGGCGGTGAAGTAGAGCGGGTAGACCGTCGGAATGAGCCCGACCTCGTCGAAGACGATGCGCTGCGCCTTCAGGTAGAGCTCGGTGCGGCGCTTGCGGTCGGAGCTGACGCGGGCCTCGTCGATCGCCGCTTCGAAGGCCTTGTTGCACCACTGGCTGCGGTTGCTGCCGCCGTCGATGGCGGCGCAGCTCAGGTTGGGCGTGAAGAAGGCGTCGGGGTCGCCGTTGCCAACCCAGTTGAGAAAGGTGATGTCGTAGTCGCCGCGGCCGCTGCGCTTGAGCATCTCGCCCCATTCCATCATGTGCACGCGGACCTTGACGCCGATCCGCGCCCAGTCCCCCTGCATCAGCTCGGCCGCGCGCTTGCCGTCGATGCTGCCGCCGATGCGGGTGGCAATCGCCAGCTCGGTACCGTCGTAGCCCGCCGCCTTGACCAGGGCCCTGGCGCGTTCGGGGTCGAAGCGGTTGGCGAGCGAGGCGTCGAAGCTCCACAGCATCGGCGGCAGGAAGCTGACCGCCGGCTCGGCCTTGCCGTTGTAGACCGCCTGGATGAAGCTCTTGCGATCGAAGGCCAGCCGCAGCGCGTCGCGAAAGCGCTGGTCCGACAGGAAGCGCCGCTTGTGGTTGAGCGCGATGTAGCCGGTCATCAGTGCCAGGCTGCCGGGCGCTTCGATCGCCGTGCCGGCGAGCTCGCCGATCGTCTCGGCCCTCATGTTGGCGCCGACAAGGCATTCGCCGGCCTTGAGCCGTTGCACGCGCACACTGGCATCGGGCGTGATGGCAAAGATGAGGTGGTCCAGCGTGGGCGGGCCGCCCCAATGGCCGGGGTGGGGCGCAAAGCGCAGCACCGCGTCCTTCTGGTAGCTGCGAAAGACGAACGGGCCGGTGCCGACCGGCTGCGTGTTGAGCGCGTCGAGCCGACCGCTGGCGAGCAGTTGCGCGCCGTACTCGGCCGAGTAGACCGACGAGGTGTTGAACTGGGTCAGCTGGGTCGGGAACGGTGCGCTCGGCCGGTGCAGCGTGAAGCGCACCGTCATCGCGTCGATCTTGTCGATCGCCTTGACCTGCTCGGCCATGCCATACGAATCCCAGGCGACGAAGCCGTTGGTGGTGGCCTTGCGCCATGGGCTGTCGCGGTCCATCAACCGGCGGATCGAGAAGATCACGTCGTCGGCGTTCATCTCGCGCGTGGGCTTGAACCAGGGCGTGGTGTGGAACTTCACGCCCTTGCGCAAGTGCAGCGTGTACTGCAGCCCGTCGGCGCTGACTCCCCAGCGCTCGGCCAAGCCAGGCCCGGGCTCGGCGCTGCCGCGCCGGTTCATCAACAGCTGCTCGTAGATCGTGTTGCCGGCGGCGTCGTTGACGACTGCAGAGGTGTACTGCGTGACGTCGAAGCCGTCGGGCGAGGCTTCGGTGCAGACGGTCAGGGTGCCGGCGGCGTGGGCGGACAGCGCCAGCGCCAGCGCCGCGGTGGCGCAAGCAGCGCGCCTCACTTGAGGCTCACACCATGGAACTGTGTCGTGCCGAAGGGGCTCATCTTGTAGCCCTCGACCCGCACGCTCATCGGCGTGAAGACGCGCGCGTGGGCCATCGGCACCCACGGCGCCTCGCGCCTGAACACCGCCTGGGCCTGCTCGTAGATCTTGGTGCGCTCGGGCACGGCGATCGTGCGCCGGCCCTTGGTGACCAGCGCGTCGAACTCCTTGTCGCACCACTGGCCGTAGTTCGAGCCGCCGACCGCCGCGCAGCTCAGCAGGTTGCCGAGGAAGTTGTCCGGGTCGCCGTTGTCGCCGGTCCAGCCGAACATGCCGATCTCGCTCTCGCCGGCCTTGCCGCGCTTGAGGTACTCGGCCCACTCGTACTTGACGATGCGCGCCTTGATGCCGATCTTGGCGAGGTCGGACTGGATCAGCTCGGCCGCCTGCTGGCCGTTGGGGTTGTAGGGCCGCTGCACCGGCAGCGCCCACAGCGTGGTCTCGAAGCCGTTGGGGAAGCCGGCCTTGGCCAGCAGTGCCTTGGCCTGTTCGGGGTTGTGCTCCCACTGCGGCAGGTTCTTGTTGTACGACCACATCGTCGGTGGCAGCGGGTTGCGCGCCATCACGCCGGCGCCCTGGTAGACCGCGTCGACCAGCGACTTGCGGTCGATGGCGAGGTTGATCGCGCGTCGCACCTCGAGCTTGTCGAGCGGCGGCTTCTTGACGTTGAGCGTGAGGTAGCCGACGTTGAGGCCCTCGAGCGAGAGCACCTTGAGCCTGGGCTCCTTCTGCAGCAACTCGACCTCGGTCGGCTTCGGGTAGGCCGAGACCTGGCACTCGCCGGCCTTGAGCTTCTGCATGCGCACCGCGGAGTCCTTGGTGATCGCGAAGACCAGGTTGTCGATCTGGGCCTTGCCGCGCCAGTAGTCGGCGTTTGCCGTGTAGCGGATCTGGGCGTCCTTCTCGTAGCGCTTGAAGACGAAGGGCCCGGTGCCGACCGGCTTGTTGTTGAGCTCGGCGGCCTGGCCGGCCTTGAGCAGCTGGGCGCCGTACTCGGCCGACTGGATCGAGGCGAAGTCCATCGCCAGGTTGGCGAGGAAGGCGGCGTCGACCTCCTTGAGCGTGAAGCGCACCGTCATCGGATCGACCGCCTCGATCCTGGCGACGTTCTTCGGCAGCCCCATGTCGTTGGCGTACTCGTAGGAGACCGGCGCCGCCTTGTGGAAGGCGTTCTCCTTGCTGATCATCCGGTCGAAGCTGAACAGCACGTCCTCGGCGCCCAGCGCGCGGGTCGGCTTGAAGCTGTCGCTCGAATGGAACTTCACGCCCTTGCGCAGCTTGAAGCTGTAGACCAGGCCGTCGGCGCTGACGCTCCAGCTCTCGGCCAGCGCGGGCTCGATGCGGGTGCCGCCGCGCTCGAACTCGACCAGGCGGTTGAAGATCGGCTGCGAGCTGGCGTCGAAGGTGGTGCCGGCGGTGTAGCGGGCCGGGTCGAAGCCCTCGGGGCTGCCCTCGGAGCAGTAGATCAGCGTGGTAGCGGCCTGGGCGCCGCAGGCGAGGGCGGCGAGCAGCGCGAAGGTGCCGGCATCGCGGCGCAGGTTCTGGAGCTTGGTCACGGCAGGAGGCGGGCTGGGGGACAAGGTGGCGAGTCTAGACAGCGCGGCGCGGCGCGCCCATCGGGCATGCACGAATCGTGCACGGCCCGAAAAGCCTGCGCGGGGCGTCGTGCCGCGATCCCGCTACGGCTGGCCGAGGTAGAAGTAGAGCGCGCTATCGCCGCTGCCGCTGCGGCCGTAGGCCAGGTAGACCGGACCCAGCGGCGTGTCGTAGGCCACATAGAGCGAATAGCCCTGGCGCTGCGGGTTGCCGCTCAGCGTCAGCCTGGAGTCGCCGATCTTGCCGACCTCGGCCGAGGCGCCGACGTAGCCGCCGTCGAGCAGGGCCGGGCCGCTGAGGCGGTAGTTGTAGACCAGGCGGGCGAAGCGCAGCTCGGTGCCGACCAGCTGGCCGGTCTTGTAGCCGGAGAGCTGCAGGAAGCCACCGAGCGAGTGGGTCTCGTAGTCGGGCAGGTCCCTGCCATCGACACTGCCACCGGCGCGCAGGCCGAGTTGCAGCGAATGCGGCCCGCGGGCGAGCGCGGCGTTGAACAGCAGGTTGGCCTTGGTATAGGTGTCGCTGGCCCCCAGGCCCGGCTCCGAACGGTAGAGCCTGATCTCGCCGGCCATTCCCGAGCGTGGAAAGTTCGCGTTGTCGAGGGTGTCGAAGCGCAGCCGGGCCAGCACGCCGCCGAGCTCGGCGTCGGGGATCAGGACCGAGCCCGGAACCAGGCTGGTATCGGTCAGCATTCGCACGCGGCCGCGGAGCAGGCCGGCGCGCAACTCGGCGCTGGTACCCAGCGGCACGCCGAGGTCGATGCCGCCACCGTAGACCTCGCGCCGGAAGCGGGCCAGGCGCAACCCATCCTCGTCGTAGACATCGAGCGGGTCGCGCCACAGCTCCAGGCGCGGGGCGACGAACAGCCGCTGGCGCGGCGTCAGCGGCTGGTACCACTCGCTGCGCAGCAGGTCGGTCTGGCCGATCTGGATGTCGTTGCGCCACTCGGCGCCGAGCGCGTTGAGCCAGGTCCAGCGATGCGAGGCCTGCAGGCGGAAGAAGTTGTTGCCCTCGAAGTCGGACGACAGCCCGAGCCCGAAGCGCAGGTAGTTGGGACCCCAGGCCTTTTCCTCGACCTCGACCGTGAAGACCTTGCCGGTGCCGGGCTCGTCGACGATCGTGTAGTTGACGGCCTCGAAGTCGCCGCGGCCGTAGATGCGCTTGAGATCGGCGTCGGCGACCGCGGCGTCGAACTCGGTGCCGGCGCGGGTGTCGATCGCGGCCTGGATGACCTCCGGGTTGACGCGCCGGGTGCCGACGACGCGAACGTCGTCGAGCGTCTCTGCGTTGCCCGCGGCGCGCAGCACGCGCTGCTGCTGCAGCGCCGCGTACTCGGCCGGCGCCAGCGAGAGCGCCGCCAGCCGCGGCGCCAGCGCGCGCGCCGCGGCCGCGCCCTGGGCGCTGGCCTCGCCGAGTTCGTCGAAGTCGGCCGAGGAGATGTGGTCCAGCGTCGGCGTGATCAGCACGTCGTCGGGCTTGAGCTCCTTGAGCGAGCGCTCGACGTTGGCGTTGGTCATGATGCGCAGCATCTGGTCCGAGACCGAGACCAGTGACGAGATCTCCTCGCGCTTGAGCAGCGGCGTGCCGATGTTGATCGCGATCACGATGTCGGCGCCCATCGCGCGCGCCACATCGACCGGCAGGTTGCGTACCAGCCCGCCGTCGACCAGCAACCGCCCCTCGATCACGACCGGCGTGACCGCCGCCGGCACCGCCATGCTGGCACGCACCGCCTGCGCCAGGTTGCCATGGTCGATCACCACCATCTCGGAGCTGGCCAGGTCGGTCGCGATCGCGCGAAAGCGGATCGGCAACTGGTCGAAGTTGGAACTGCGTTGCAGCCGCGTCAGCCGCCGCAGCACGGCCTCGAGCGAGACGCCCGACACCGCGCCCTTGGGCAGGGCCAGCCCGTCGAGCGAGACGCCGACCTCGGGGCCGATGAAGTTGCCGTAATCGTCGACCTTGCGTCGCAGCGGCACCGCGGTGCGGTCGACGTCGCGGAACAGCGTCGCGGTCGACAGGCCGCTCATCTGCTTCTCGAGTTCCTGCAGCGACATGCCGCTGGCGTAGGCGGCACCGACGATCGAGCCGGCGCTGGTGCCGACGATGATGTCGACCGGGACCCGCAGTTCCTCGAGCACCTCGAGCACGCCGATGTGGGCGCCGCCCCGTGCGCCACCGCCGGAGAGCACGAGGCCGATCTTGGGTCGTGGCTCAGGTGCGGCAGCAGGGGTCGCCTCGGCGGCCGACGCCGGCTGGCCCCAGAGCGACAGCGAGACGGCGAGCGCCGCGAGATCGAAGCGCGGGCGCCGACGCATGGGCTCAGTGGCGCTTGTACTGCTCGCTGCCGAAGAGGATCTCGCGCTCCTTGTCGCCGGTGATCGGCTTGCGGCGATCGGCCAGCACCTCGACCCCGCGCATCACCGCCGGGCGCTTGCCGATCTCGTCGAACCAGCCCTTGAGGTGCGGGAAGTCGTTCCAGGAAATGCCCTGGTTCTTCCACGAGCGCAGCCACGGATAGACCGCGATGTCGGCGATCGAGTACTCGCTGCCGCCGAGGTAGCGGCTGTTGGCCAGCCGCTTGTCCATCACGCCGTAGAGCCGGCGTGCCTCGTTGGTGTAGCGCTCGATCGCATAGTCGATCTTCTGCGGCGCGTAGATGCGGAAATGGTGCGCCTGGCCCAGCATCGGGCCGACGCCGCCCATCTGGAACATCAGCCACTGCAGCACCTCGTACTTCTCGCGCGTGCCTTGGGGCAGGAAGCGCCCGGTCTTGCCGGCGAGGTAGAGCAGGATCGCGCCCGACTCGAAGAGACTGATCGGCCTGCCGTCCGGCCCGTCGGGGTCGACGATCGCCGGAATCTTGTTGTTCGGGCTGATCGCCAGGAACTCGTGCTTGAACTGGTCACCACTGCCGATATCGACCGGGATCGCGCGATACGGCACGCCACACTCCTCGAGCATGATGTGTACCTTGTGGCCGTTGGGCGTGGCCCAGGAATACACTTCGATCATCGCGCGGCTCCTAGCAACGATATGGACTGCGCGGCCCTTGGCAGCGCGATGGCACTCTAGTCGATTCTCCCGGTCTCATGCTTTCCTCGATCAAGCGACTTTTCGGGGCCCGTCCCGAGGCTCCGCAAGGTGACGGCCTGGTGGCCTGGGCCCAGGCGCGCGGCCATGCACTGAAGCACGTACGAGAAGGCGACGGCCTCGTCGTCGAGGGCCGCATCGAAGGCAACCCGTGGCGCCTCGAATGGGGTGCGCCACAGCGCAGCTACATCCTCGACCGCGAACTGCGCCTGCGCATGGAGCTCGGACTGCCGCCCGCGCTGCAGATGCTGGTCACGACCCGCACCTTGGCCGAGGAACTCGAGCAGGCGGCCTACGCCATGTTCACCGACGGCATGCAGACCCGGCTCGATTCCGGCATGCCCGAGGAAATGCGCTGGCTGTCGATGTTCGACAAGGTGCCGGTGCCGGCGCTCAAGGGACTGCGCAACCGCTTCCATGCGATTGCCAGCATGCCCGAGCCGCTCAACGCCTGGCTCGAGGGCGAACTCGCGCAACGGCTCGAGGTCGCCTCTACTCAGTGGCTCGGCGCCGAGGATCCCTTCGTGCTGATGACGCTGCGCGGTCGTGCCTACCTGCGCATGGAAGCGCTGCGACCGCAGGAGGCGATGCTCGACGGCGTGCTGGCGCTGTTCGACACCGCCGCCCGGCGCGCGGTCACGGTGGTCGACGAGCACGGCGCGCAACATGGCTGGCCGGCGACCATGTCGACCGCCTGGCAGAGCCAGTACCCGCTCGACGCGGCCGACGACGAGGACTCCCGCTAGGCCTGCGCCGCAAAGACAAAGGCCGCCAGCATGCCGGCGGCCTTCGTGTCGGGGCCGCGGAACCTAGCGTCGCGCGTGCTTGCCGAGTTCCAGCTTGGCGATCGCGTTGCGATGCACCTCGTCGGGACCGTCGGCAAAGCGCAGCGTGCGCGCCAACGTGTAGTAGTAGGCAAGCGGGAAGTCGTCGCACATGCCGCCGCCACCGTGCACCTGCATCGCCCAGTCGATCACCTGGCAGGCCATCGTCGGTGCCACGACCTTGATCATCGCGATCTCGGCCTGGGCGCTCTTGTTGCCGGACATGTCCATCATCCAGGCCGCCTTCAGCGTGAGCAGACGCGCCATGTCGATGCGGCAGCGGGCCTCGGCGATGCGCTCGCGGGTGACGCCCTGGTCGGCCACCGGACGACCGAAGGCCACCCGCGAAGAGGCACGCTTGCACATCAGTTCGAGCCCACGCTCGGACAGCCCGATCAACCGCATGCAGTGGTGGATCCGGCCGGGGCCAAGGCGACCCTGCGCGATCTCGAAGCCGCGGCCCTCGCCGAGCAGGATGTTGTCGACCGGCACCCGCACGTTCTTGAAGTCGACCTCCATGTGTCCGTGCGGCGCGTCGTCGTAGCCGAACACCGTCAGAGGGCGCAGGATGGTGATGCCGGGCACATCGGCCGGCACCACGATCATCGACTGCTGGCTGTGGCGTGCCGCCTCGGGGTCGGTCTTGCCCATGAAGATGTAGAGCGCGCAGCGCGGGTCGCCGGCACCGCTGGTCCACCACTTGCGGCCATTGATGACGTAGTGGTCGCCATCGCGTTCGATGCGCGCCTCGATGTTGGTCGCGTCGCTCGAGGCCACCGCCGGCTCGGTCATCGCGAAGGCGCTGCGGATCTCGCCGCGCAGCAGCGGCTCGAGCCAGCGCGCCTTGATGTCGGGCGAGCCGTAGCGCTCGATGGTCTCCATGTTGCCGGTGTCGGGTGCCGAGCAGTTGAAGACCTCGCTCGACCAGGGCACCCTGCCCATGATCTCGGCCAGCGGCGCGTAGTCGCCGTTGGACAGGCCGAAGTCGCGCCCGCTGTGGGCCGCCTTGGCGCCACCCGCGGTGGGCGGCAGGAACAGGTTCCACAGCCCCTGCTCGCGGGCCTCGGGCTTGAGGCGCTCGATCAGTTGCAGCGGCGTCCAGCGCTTGCCGGCCTTGGTGTTGGCCTCGATCTCGGCGAAGTACTCGGCCTCGGCCGGGTAGATATGCTGGTCCATGAAACGCAGCAGCTTGGCCTGCAGTTCCTGGGTCCGGGGCGAGTAGTCGAAATCCATGGCGTGGCTCCTCGTGCCTGTGTGCTTGCGTCAGCGACCGCGCTGGGCGAAGGCCCAGCCCAGCTCGGCCAGCGGCCGGGCGCCGGCGCCGGCCGCCTTGGCCTGCGCGCTCGATGCCGTACCGTCGACGACCCGCCGGGCAATGCCCTGCAGGATGCCGGCGATACGGAACAGGTTGTAGGCCATGTAGAAGTTCCAGTCCGTCACCAAAGCGTCAACGCTGGCCTGGTCGCGGCCGGTGCGCGTGCAATAGCGACGGATGTAGTCGGCCTCGCTCGGTATGCCGAGCGCGGCCACGTCGAGCCCGCCGATGCCGCGGAACGATCCGGGCGGGATGTGCCAGCTCATGCAGTGGTAGCTGAAGTCGGCCAGGGGATGGCCGAGGGTGCTGAGCTCCCAGTCGAGCACCGCCAGCACGCGCGGCTCGGTGGGGTGGAACACCAGGTTGTCGAGCCGGTAGTCACCGTGGACGATGCTGACCTGCGACTCGTCGCGCGCGCTGGCCGGGATGTTGGCTGGCAGCCACTCCATCAGGCGCTGCATCGCCTCGATCGGCGCTGGCTCGGCGCCCGGCTCGGTCGCCGTCGAGGCCAGGTACTGCTTGCTCCAGCGCCCGATCTGGCGCTCGAAGTAGTTGCCCGGTTTGCCGTAGTCGGCCAGGCCGCGGGAACGGAAGTCGGTGCTGTGCAGCGCCGCGATCACGCGGTTCATCTCGTCGTAGATCTCGGCCCGCTGCGCGTTGCTGAAGTCAGGCAGCGCCTGGTTCCACAGCACGCGGCCCTCGACGAAGCCCATCACGTAGAAGGCGCGGCCGATGATCGATTCGTCCTCGCACAGTAGGTGCATTTTCGGCACCGGCACATCGCTGCCGGCCAGGCCGTCCATCACCCGGTACTCGCGGTCGATCGCGTGCGCGCTCTGCAGCAGCTTGGCCGCCGGGCCGGGCTTGGCACGCATCACGTAGGCGCGGTCCGGCGTGACGAGCTTGTAGGTCGGGTTCGACTGCCCGCCCTTGAACTGCTCGACGGTCAGCGGGCCGGCAAAGCCGGCGAGGTGCTGTTGCAGGTAGACCGCCAGCGCTTCGGTGTCGAAACGGTGTCCGTCGGCCACGGGGCGGGTTCCGGTAAAGGCATCCATCTGCTTGCTGTCTCCGTTGCTCTGGTTGCTGCCCGCCGCGCGGCGGGACCTATCGTTCGGCGATCGCCATCAGCTTCTCGCGCGAGAGCACGACCAGCCGGGTCGGCTCCACGCGCACCGCGCCGTCGCGCTCGAAGCCCTTGAGTTCCTGGTTCACGCGCTGGCGCGACGCGCCCAGCAGCTGCGCCATGTCTTCCTGCGCCAGTTGCAGGCCGATGCGGATCTCCTCGCCCTGCGCGATGCCGTAGCTGCGCGCCAGCAGCAGGATCTGCTTGGCCAGGCGCGAGGCCAGCGGCTTGGTGTTGAGGTCCTCGATGACATCGAACATCAGCCGCAGGCGGCGACAGTTCAGGCGCAGCAGCGCCTCGTAGAGCTCGGTGTGCTGCGACAGCAGGTGCTTGAAGTCGGCCTTGCGCACCGTCAGCAGCGTGGTCTCGCCATGCGCATCGGCATCGTGGGTGCGCGGCAGGCCGTCGAAGAGCGCGATGTCGCCGAACCAGACGCCGGGTTCGCAGTAGGTGAGCGCGATCTGCTTGCCGGACAGCGATACCGAGCTGATGCGCACCGCGCCCTTGGCCACGCCGCACCAGTCCTCGGCGATCGTTCCGCGCGAGGCCAGCGAGGCCCCGTCGGGCAGGCGGCGCACGACGGCACGTGCCAGGATCGCGCCGCGCAGGCCCGGCGACAGCTTGCTGAACCAGGGACCGGTGTCGACGTGGTGCTGTTCTTCGATGGTCAGTGCGGGGTTCGGCATGATGTCTCTGGGGCGACAACGGCGTTATTGTTCGAAGCCTATTGTCCACCTCGCGCCCGAGCCGGTCCGTGGGCTCAAGCGTGGGCGCCGTGAACCAGGAGACATCGCGATGAACGCACCCGATCTGCTCATTCCCTCGCGCCAGTCCGAGGTCAGCGCCGAGGAGTGGCGCACTCGCGTCGACCTCGCCGCGGCCTACCGGCTGGTGGCGCTGTTCAAGTGGGACGACCTGGTCTTCACCCACATCACGGCGCGCGTGCCGGGCAGCGACCATCACTTCCTGATCAACCCCTACGGGCTGACCTTCGACGAGATCACCGCGTCCTCGCTGGTCAAGATCGACCTGCATGGCAACAAGCTCGACGATTCGCCGTTCCCGGTCAACCCGGCCGGCTTCACGATCCACAGCGCGGTGCACGCGGCGCGCGACGACGCGCAGTGCGTGCTGCACACCCACACGCTCAACGGCGTCGCGGTCTCGGCGCAGAAGGGCGGGCTGCTGCCGATCTCGCAGCAGTCGATCTTCGTGCTGTCGAGCCTGGGCTATCACGACTACGAGGGCGTGGCGCTGCGCGACGACGAGAAGCCGCGGCTGGTGGCCGACCTCGGCGACAAGACCTACCTGATGCTGCGCAACCACGGGCTGCTCACGGTGGGTCGCAGCGTGGCCGATGCCTGGGTCGCGATGTACTTCTTCGAGGCCTGCTGCGCGATCCAGGTGCGGGCCCAGGCCGGCGGCGAACTGACCCGGGTCGACCCGCGCATCATCGAAGGTGCCGCCTCGCAGGCACGCACGGTCACGCGCGGCATGGGTCCGGGCGAGTTGACCTGGCCGGGTCTGCTGCGGCGGCTGGATCGGATCGATCCGAGCTACCGCAGCTGAGGCCGGCCGCCGGCCTGCGCTCCCACGGGGGAAGCGCTGCCGCCAGGCGGCAAGCGTCGGGGACCACGGCGCTCAGAGCGGCGCGATGCCACGCTGGTAGAGCGCGAGCAGCTTCTCCATCGTGGTGCGCTGCTCGCGTGCCTGCAGCCACTGGGTCGGCGCCAGGTTGATCGCGCGCACGACCGCGTGGTCGTCGCCGAGATCGATCACGTTGATGCAGGCCGGCTGCTGCTCGAGCGCGCCGAAGAAGGCACGGCCGCCGGCCAGCAGGTTGGACAGCAGCGCGCGGTTGACGCCGCCGTGCAGCACCACCAGCGCGCATTGCCAGTCGGCCCGCGCGCGCCAGCGCTCGAAGGCTGGCAAGGCCCGGTCGAGCAGTTCGGCCACCGACTCGCCGCCGAGAAAGCGCTCGTGTTCGGCGCCCGCGCCGGCGCCGCCGAAGGCACCGAGAAAGGCTTGCGCGACCTGTTCCGGCGCGATGTCGGCCAGCCGCCCGCCGCGGATCTCCTGCAACTCGGGTTCGGTATCGAGCACCAGTTGCTGGCCGGCCGCGGCCAGCACCCGCTGCGCGGTCTGGACCGTGCGCGGCAGGCCGCTGACGAGCACGCGGTCGAAGCGAACGCCGCTGTCGGCAAACAGGGCGCCGGCGGCGTCGGCCTGTTGCTCGCCCTCGGCGTTGAGCGGCACGGTGTCGGGTGGCACCGGGCTGCCGTCAGCGCGGAAGTAGTCGACCGAGCCATGCCGCATCAGGTAGAGCCGGCGGCGGGTGGGGGCTTGGTAGCGGGTCATTCAGCGGAAATTCGGGGCGCGCTTGTCGAAGAAGGCACGCAGGCCTTCGCCGGCGTTGGCATGGAACAGGTTCTCGACGAAGTGGCTGCGCTCGAGGGCAAGGTGATCGGTGAGTCCGCCGTCACGCGCGCGATTGACCAGTTCCTTGGCGCTCGCCACCGCGTTCGGTGCGCATTGCGCGATCCGGGCTGCACTGGCCAGAGCATGCGCGAGAGCCTGGCCCGGCGCTGTCACCTCATTGACAAGACCGAAGGCCAGCAATTGCTGCGCCGTCAGCGTCTCGCCGAACAGGATGCTCTGCATCACCAGCGGGCGCGGCAGGGCGCGCGCCAGTTGCCAGCTGCCGCCGCCATCGGGCGAGAGGCCGACGCGACCGTAGGCCATCGAGAAGCGCGCATCCTCGGCGGCGACGGCCAGATCGCAGGCCAGCACCAGCGAGAAGCCGGCGCCGGCGGCAGCACCTTCGACGGCGGCGATCACCGGCTTTGGGAAGGCACGCAGTGCCTCGACGAACTGGTGCAGGGCATCGATGCTGCGGCGCTGCGTATCGGGCCCGAGTTCGCGATTGCGCGTGAGCCGCTGCAGATTGCCGCCGGCGCTGAAGTGCGCGCCATCGCCGGTCAGCACGACGCTGCGGATCTCGGGGTCGCCCTCGGCCACGCCGAGCGCCTCGACCGCGGCCGCCGAGATCTGCGGCGACAGCGCGTTGCGTGCCCCGGGGTCGCTGATCGTGAGCACGAGGCAGTGCTCGCGGCGCTCGGTTCGCAATTCGGAACTCATGGCTTCGGGTGTTGTTGAGGCCGCGTTGACCCCGCGGGCGGGGGGCTGTCGCGAAGAATTGTGTCATGCGTCACGCGCACCGCGTCGGGCCCGTGGCGGACGCTCTACAGCACGTCGCGCGGTGCCCGGATCCGGGCCGGCCGCGCACTGCCTTCATGCTAGAGTCATTTGAGCTTGGACCAACAAGACGCATGAATCGCCCGCCCGGTCAACGCGCAGCAGCACCGCACCATCGACTGAAGCCCCTGTTGGCGGCGTTGGCCTGTATTGCCGTTGGTCATGTTCATGCACTCGGTCTAGGCCAGTTGCCGAGCCAGGCGACGCTGGGCCAGCCGCTCGACCTGTCGATCCCGATTCGCCTCGACGACAGCGAGACGCTCAGCACCGAGTGCATCAGCGCCGACATCCACTTCGGCGACAACCGGCAGCAGCCGGGCGTCGTCAGCCTCGCGCTCGAGCCGGCGCTGCCGGGTGCCAGCGAGCGGGTGCTGCGCGTGCTCACCAATACGCGCATCGACGAACCCTACGTGACGGTCGAGTTGGCGCTCGGGTGCCAGTCCAAGGTTGCGCGTCGCTTCACGCTGTTTGCCGATCCGCCCTTGTTCACCCCGCCGGTCGGCGCGACCGCCGGCGTTGCGTCGCGCGCCACCGGGCCGAACGAGGCGGCGCGTGCGGTGGCGCCCGCGGCGGTGGCGCCAGCGCAGCCCGCTGTGCGTCGGGCGCGGCGTGCAGCGGCCAGCGACGATCGAGGCACGCTGGCAGCCACGGGGGGCGTGCCTGCGGCACCTGCCGCGGCCGGCGCGCGGCCCGGGTCGCGCACTGCCGCAGCGGCTCCCTCGGGCCCGCGGCTGCAGTTGACGCCGCTCGATCGCAGCGCGCGTCCGGCGCCGCGCCAGGAGCGTGAGTCGAGCCTGGCCGCCGAGGCTGCTGCCAGTGCGGAGGCCGAGGCGCGCCAGGTCGCAGAAGCGGCCAGCGCCGCCGAGCAGGCCCGGAAGGACCGGACCCGGGTCGAGCAGCTCGAGGCCTCCCTGCAACGGCTGCGTGCCGAGACCGCGCAAACCCAGCAGACCATGCGTGGTCTGCAGGCGCAGGTGCAGTCGGCCGAGGCCGCGCGTTTCTCGAACCCGCTGGTGTTCATGTTGCTGTTCCTGATCGGCATGCTGCTGCTCGGCCTTGTCTGGCTGTGGCGGCTGCGCATCCAGGACCGCGCCGCGGCCGCCTGGCTCGGCGACGCGACGCGGGAGCGCGAGCGCAGCACCGAGGTCGACACCGCCGAGGCGATCGCCTTCGCGCCGGCTTCGTTGCCGACGGCGGCACTCGAGGCCGCCGAGGCTCCCGCCGTGCGTTCAGCGGCAACCCGGGCTGGCGAGTTCGACGCCGAGACCACCCAGGTGCTGCCGCGGTCGTCGCCGCCGGTGGCCACTCTCCAGAGCAGCGAGCCGGCCCGGCGAGCGGTCTCGGCCGAAGAGCTGATCGATCTCGAGCAGCAGGCCGAGTTCTTCATCGTGCTTGGCCAGGAAGAGGCCGCGATCGACCTGCTGATGGGGCACCTGCGCAGTACTTCGGGAACGAGCCCGCTGCCGTACCTGAAGCTGCTCGAGCTCTATCGCAAGCGCGGCAACCGGCGTGAGTACGAGCGCGTGCGCGAGCGCTTCAACATGCGCTTCAGCGCCTATGCGCCGGACTGGGAACTCGATCTCAACGACGGCCGCGCGCTGGAGGACTATCCGTCGGTGATCGGCCGGTTGCAGGCGCTGTGGCCGACCCCGTCGCGTGCGCTCGAAGTGTTGCAGCTCACGCTGGCGCGACCCGAGGGTGAACCTCAGGCGAGCGAGAGCTTCGAGCTGCCGGCGTACCGCGAACTGATGCTGCTGTACTCGGTGGCACGCGAGCTGGCCGAAGGCGAGCCGATCGACACCCGCAGTGGTGTCGACCTGTTGCTGCCGATCGGCGATGAGCTCGAACCGATCAGCCTCGAATGGAGGGAGCCGGTCGTCGAACGGCTGACGGCGACGGCGGCCGTCCCGGCGCAGCCGGGCGCGCAGCAGGCACTTCATGTCGACCTGCCGCTGGACCTGCCGCTGCCGAGCGCGGTCGAAGCGGCTGCCGCGCCGGTGGCGTTTCGCAGCACGACGATCGAAGAGCTCGGCGACGACGACCAGCCTTCCGAGGCCGGGCGGACGCGCTAGTCCCGCCGCGCTGCCGCGGGACTAGGAGCGCCGGTCGCCCAGCGTGGCCAGCCGTTCCAGTGCGCTGTCGAGCGTGGCCTCGCGTTTGGCAAAGCAGAAGCGCACCAGCTGTTGCTCGAATCCCTCGGCATAGAAGGCCGACAGCGGAATGGCGGCCACGCCGATCTCGGTCGTGAGCCAGCGGCAGAAGTCCTGCTCGCGCATCGAGGCCATCGGCTCGGGCAGGCCGCCGTAGCGAACACACTGGAAGTAGGTGCCGCTGGCCGGCAGCAGTTCGAAGGGCGTCCTCCGGGCCAGCCCGGCGCGAAAGTGATCGCGCTTGGCGGCGTAGAAGTCGGGCAGCGTCTCGTAGGGCGCCGGGTCGCTCAGGTAGGCCGCCAGCGCGTGCTGCATCGGCGTGTTCACGGTAAACACATTGAACTGGTGCACCTTGCGGAACTCGGCCGTCAGCTCGGCCGGTGCCGCGACGGTTCCGACCTTCCAGCCGGTGACGTGGAAGGTCTTGCCGAAGCTCGAGATCACGACGCTGCGCGCGGCCAGGCTCGCGAAGCGGGAGGCGCTCTGGTGCGCCGCGCCGTCGAAGACCATGTGCTCGTAGACCTCGTCGGCGATCAGGATCACGTCGGTCGGGGCCAGCAGCGCCTCGAGCGCGCGTATCTGCTCCGCGCTCCAGGTCGCGCCGCTCGGGTTGTGCGGGGTGTTGACGATGATCGCGCGGGTGCGCGGCGTCAGCGCCGAGGCGATCGCCGCGAAGTCCGGACTGAAGCTGCCCGGCGTCAGCGCCACCGGCACCATGATGCCGCCGGCCAGCGCGATGGCCGGGCCATAGCTGTCGTAGCAGGGCTCGAGCACGATCACCTCGTCGCCCGGATGCACCAGGGCCAGGATCGAGCTCAGGATGGCCTGCGTGGCACCGGCGGTGATGGTGATCTCGCGATCGGGGTCGTAGCGGTGGCCGTAGAGACGCTCGATCTTGGCGGCGACCGCCTCGCGCAGCGCCGCAACGCCGGGCATCGGCGGGTACTGGTTGTGGCCGGCCGCCATCGCGGCCGTGACCAGGTCGACCAGGCGCGGGTCGCAGTCGAAGTCGGGGAAGCCCTGGCCGAGGTTGACCGCACCATGCTGCTGCGCCAGCGCGCTCATGGTGCTGAAGATCGTGGTGCCGACGGCCGGCAGGCGGCTGGTGAGGCGAGGCTTGGTGGCGGTCATGAACGAGCTTGCTGCAACGGGTTGGGATCGGGAGGGGGCCCTGGAGGCTGGTGCCGGGTCGACGCCGGGCCTGCTTCGCGCACCGAGTTGCACCATGCCGCGACGCGTCTGCGGATCTCGGGGTGGTTTGGCCGGGCCAGGTCCACATCGGTGATCACGTGGCCGACGTCGCCCAGCGCGAAGACGCCGTCGATCACGCCGCGCTCGACCAGGAACAGCGTCGGCAGTCCCGCCATCGCGGCCATGCCGGCTTCCACGTGGTTCCAGGTCGTCGGCAGGGCCACGTGCTCCACCTCCCGCGCTTCCTCGGTGCCGGCGCGCCAGACGCCCTTGCTCACTTCGAGCTGCCGAAAGCCGAGCACCAGCGCGCCCGAGCAACCGCTCAGCACGCGCCGGACTTCCGAGACGGCGCCGACATTCGGATAGTCGCTGCGGTCGACGGTCGCCACATCGATCTGCTCAGCGTCGAGGAAGGTCGTCACCTGGCGCACGAACTCCTGCTGCAGCACGCTCAGCGTTCCTGGCTTGCTCAGGAAGATCTGCGGACGATCTGCCGCGCGCGATTGGGTCGACGCCTCGAAGACCTCTGGCCCGTTGTAGACCCCCGTCTTGTCGACGAGCTCTGCAATCTGCGGCGGGACGTTGCGCGCGTGATCGAAGTTGGCGCCCGTCAGCCGGGCGCCCTTGAACTCGGCACCGAGCAGGTCCGCCCCGAAGAACATGGCCTCGCGCAGGTCGGCCCCCCTGAAGATCGTGTTGTGCAGGCGTGCCTGGTAGAAGACGGCGCGCGACGCATCCGCGCCCTTCAGCGAAGCCGCGGAGAGGTCCGCACGGTAGAAGTCGGCGCGACTCAGCTTCGGCGCCTTGCCGCCGTCCTTGCGACCCAGGTACGCGTTCTGCAGGTTGGTGCGCTGCAGGTCCGCGCCTTCGAGAGACGGGGCGTAGAGCAGCCCGTCGGCGAGCAGCTTCTGGAAGTTTCCGGGCTCGGTTTCGCGCAGCAGCGCGACGATCACGTCGACGGCCTCGCGGGCATACGGCATCCTGCCTTCGCCGAGTTCGGTTTTCGGATCGAAGAATCGCCGCAGCAGGATCGCGCCACCCAGGCGCTGGCCTTCAACCGACGAGGACAGCGAATCGACCACCGTGCGGAACGCCGTCTGGGCCGCGAGCTGCTTGTCGCGGAACGACAGGTACTTGAGCACGCCGATCACGGCGCCGAGCAGCACGCCGAGGGCCGTGACGAGCGTTCCGATGTCCTTGAGGTCCAACGCCGTGTCCTCCGAGAGTGCGTCCGATGATCGCCCGGCCGGCTGGCCTCAAAGATCGAAGTGCTCGCCGTGACCCGCCATCACGCGCTCGATCAGGCCGCGATCGAGCCGGTCGCTAAGGAGTTCGGCGAAGGCGTAGACGAAATGACGCAGATAGGCGCCGCGCTTGAAGGCCAGGCGAGCCACGTTGTGGCCGAAGAGCTGCGCCGCGGGCCGCGCGACGAGCTCGCCGCCAGGCGCGAAGGCGGGGTCGTCGCGTACCGCCATCTCGGCCACGATGCCGATGCCGAGGCCGAGCTTGACGTAGGTCTTGATGACGTCGGAGTCGATCGCCTCCAGCACCACGTTCGGCGTGAGTCCCTTGACGGCGAAGGCCTGGTCGATGCGGGTGCGGCCGGTGAACGAGGCGTGATAGGTGACGATCGGTTCGCGCGCCAGCGCGTCGAGGCCGAGGCGCTCGACGCCGGCCAGCGCGTGCGCAGCCGGCAGCACCACCATGTGCTGCCACTCGTAGCAGGGCAGCGTGACCAGGCCTTCGAAGGCGGCCAGCGATTCGGTTGCCAGGCCGACGTCGGCCTGGCCGTCGAGCACCATCTGCGCGACCTGCTCGGGCGTGCCTTGGTGCAGGCTGACCGCGACTTTCGGAAAGCGCGCACGCAGCGCCACCACCGGCTGTGGCAGCACATAGCGGGCCTGGGTGTGGGTGGTGGCGATGGAGAGGGTTCCCGTGTCCTGCTGGCTGAACTCCTCGCCGATGCGCTTGAGGTTGGCGACCTCGCGCAGGATCACCTCGATCGCCTTGAGCACCTCGAGCCCGGGCTCGGTGATGCGCTTGAGGCGCTTGCCGTGGCGCACGAAGATGTCGACGCCGAGTTCCTCCTCGAGTTCCAGGATCGCCTTGCTGACGCCGGGCTGCGAGGTGAACAGCGCCTTGGCCGTCTCGGTCAGGTTGAGGTTGCGGCGGGCCGCTTCCTGGACGAAGCGAAACTGGTGCAGGTTCATGGCGTGGCGGCGGGCAAGAAGGCGGGTG
Source organism: Rivibacter subsaxonicus (assembly GCF_004217215.1). GTDB lineage: Bacteria > Pseudomonadota > Gammaproteobacteria > Burkholderiales > Burkholderiaceae_C > Rivibacter > Rivibacter subsaxonicus. The sequence continues at coordinate 301,534 of NZ_SHKP01000008.1, read as the reverse complement.
TCGGATCCTGCGCGGCCGCAGCGGCCAGGGCCTCGATGACGATCGGGTCCTCGCCGACGGCGCTGCGCAGGCGGACCTGCACGCCGGGGTGCGCCGTGGCCAGGGCTTGCACCAGCGCTGGGAGATCCTTGCGCACATGGCCGCCGGCGCCTAGGAACAGCGGCACGACGGTGATCTCGACGCAACCGGCGGCGACCAACTCCTCGCCAGCCTGGGCCAGCCCGGGGCTCATCAGCTCAAGAAATGCCAGCCGAACTTGCGCGCCAGGCCGCAGCGCGCGTACCCGCGCGGCCACCGCCTCGAAGGGCAGCGCCCAGTTCGGGTCGCGCGCGCCGTGGGCGAACAGCAGGATGCCAGGGGAGGAGGGCGTGCGTGCGGCGGCGCTCATGCTGCCCCCAAGGCGCTGCGCGCCGTCCCCCCGTGGGGGAACGAGCGCATTCGGAGCGGCCGTGCGGCGCTCATCGGTTTCTCACCAGCCAACTGAAGGCCGCCATCGACATCATCAGGTAGAGCACGCTCGGCGCGGCGGCCGCGATCCAGGGCGTCCAGTCGCGCAGGAGTCCGAGATGGGTCGAGACGTTGTTGAGCAGCACGAAGCTGATGCCGAGCAGGATGCCGCCGAAGACCTTGAGGCTGACCCCGCCCGAGCGCCCGTGCAGGTAGGCGAAGGGCAGCGCCAGCGCCAGCATCACCAGCGGCGCCAGCGGGTTGAGCGCCTTCTTCCAGAACTGGATCTCGTGCCGTTGCGCCGCCTGTTCGTTGTCGGACAGGTGGCTGGTGTAGCGATAGAGGTTGAGCGTGGACATGCTCTTCACCGGCGACACCGCCGCCGCCACCACCGCCGGCGTCAGCGTGCTCGGCCAGTCGAGTTGGGCCAGTTGTTCGATCGCCGGCAGGTTGCCGTCGGCGTCGGCGCGCCAGCGCGCCACCTGGGCGTCGACTAGGCGCAGGCGCCTGCCGTCGACGCTCGCGCCGGTGGCCTGCACCCGGGTGAGCAACTGGCCGTCGGCATCGAACTCGAAGAGTTGCACGTCCTCGAGCGTGCCGTTGGCCAGCACGCGGCCGACGCGGATCGTGTCGAGGCGCTCGCCCGGCGGCATCGCACCGGCCGGCGCTTCGCGCCGATCTTTGAGCCAGGCGCCGGCGCCGGCGGTCTGGGCGCCGGCCGGTGCGACCGGGTCGCCGCGCCGCGCGTTGTTGCGCAACTGGTTGGCGTGCTGGTCGAACCAGGGTGCGACGACGTCGCCGAGCGCGAAGCTGAGCGCGCCGAAGCCGATGCCGAGCACGGCCAGCAGCGACAGCGCGCGCCCCGGGCCGAGCCCGGCGGTGCGCAGGATCGTGAACTCGGAGGACTGGGCCAGCTTGGCCATCGCGTAGATGGAGCCGATCAGCACCGCGATCGGCAGCAGCTCGTAGAGATGGCCGGGGACCAGCATCAGGCAATAGAGCGCGGCCTTGGCCACGCTGTAGCTGCCTTGGCCGACGTCATCGATCTCCTCGACGAAATCGATGAAGTAGAACAGTGCCAGGAAGGCGACGGTGACGAACAGCACCGCCCCCAGGATCTCGCTGTAGAGCAGGCGTCGGACGGTGCGCATCGGCCGTCGGTCCTCAGCGCGCCGCCGGCGTGGCTGCGTCGCCGGCGGCCGGTACCGGCATGCGTCTGCGACGCAGCGACAGTGCCGTGCCACGCTCGCGCCACCACAGCAGTGCCAGCGCTCCGGCCAGGGTCAGCCCGTGCACCAGGAGCAGCGTCGTCCACGGCCCGAGGCGGCCGCTCGCGACCCAGGCCTGACTGAGGTTGAGCAGGTTGAAGTAGACGACGAAGGCGAGCAGCGAATAGAGCAGGTTCCAGCTGCTGGCGCGGCGCGGGTTGCCGGCCGACAGTCCGATGCCGAGCAGCACCAGGTTGAAGGCGCCGAGCGCCAGGCCAGTGCGCCAGACCAGCTCGGCCTGGTGGCGCGGCGTGGGATCGAGCAGCAGCGCGATCGTGCCCAGCGCCTTTGGCGGCAGGTTCTCGTTGGGGCTGACCAGGCGCTCGCCGACGATCGCCCGGTAGCTGTCGAAGCTGGCCTGGCGGCGCTCGAGCGTGACCGGGTTCAGCTCGCTGCGCTGACCACGTTCGAGTTCGACGAAGCGGTCGTTGCCTTCGACCACGACGCGGCCGCTGCGCGCCGAGGTGACCGACTCGCCATCGGCATTTCGCTCGAGCAGGAAGACGTTGCGCGCGTTGCTGCCGTCGCCGGTGTCCTTGTCGATGAAGAACACGCGCTTGCCGTCGCTCGAGGTCTGGAACTGGCCGGGCGCGATGCGGGCCAGGTCCGAGCGCCGCTGGTAGCGGTCCTTGAGCTCGGCGACCTGTCGGTTGCCCCAGGGCCAGACGACGAAGGCCAGCAGCGTGATGATGACGATCACCGGCATCGCCAGCCGCAGCACCGGGCGCAGGAAGCGCATCAGGCTCACGCCGCTGGCGAACCAGATCACCATCTCGCTGTCGCGGTACATCCGCGTCAGCGTCGTGACGACCGCGATGAACAGCGACAGGCTGAGCATCGTCGGCAGGTTCTCCAGCGTGATGTAGCCGAGCAGCAGCGCGACGTCGCGCGGGTCGACCGAACCACCGGCGGCCTGGCCGAGCGTGCGGATCATGAACATCGTGATGACGATGGTCAGGATCACGATCAGGGTCGCCCCGAAGCTGCGCGAGAGGTCTCGGCGGAGAGTGGAATCGAATAACATCTGCGGCTTATTCTAGAGATCGTATAAGGACCCGACGATGGATTTCCGTGCCCTCAGTGCCGGCGCCGATGCGCCTTCCAAGATTGCCTGCGACGCGCTCGTCGTGGTGCTCGCCGGCGAGGCCAAGAGCCAGCGCCTGGACGCGCCGCTGGCCGCGCTGCTGAAGGAGGCGCTGGCCTCGGACGACCTGGCGCTCAAGGCCGGCCGCGCGCTGTACGTGCATCGTCCGGCCGGCGTCAAGGCACCGCGGCTGGTGTTCGCGGTGGCGGCCGACGGCAGCGCCAAGGCCTTCAAGTCGGCCGTCGGCGCGGCGCTGGCTGCGCTGAAGCAGGGCGGGGCCAAGCACGCGGCGGTGCTGCATGCAGGCCTGGCGGCACCCGAGGCCGCGCATGCCGAGGCCCTGGTGGCCGCGGTCGGCGATGCGACCTACGTGTATCGCCACACCAAGCCGAGCGCGCCGGCCGACGCGGCGCTGAAGAAGGTCTCGCTGCTGGTGGCGGCGGGCTCGCTCAAGGCCGCGCAGCAGGGCCTGAGCCGCGGCGAGGCGATCGCATCCGGCGTCGCGCTGGCGCGCGAGTGCGGCAACCGTCCGGCCAACCACGCGACGCCCTCGCATCTGGCCGATCGCGCCCGCGAACTGGCCAAGCAGTACGGATTCAAGGTCGAGGTGCTCGACCGCAAGGCGGTCGAGAAGCTCGGCATGGGGGCCTTCCTCGCCGTGGCGCAGGGCTCCGACGAGCCGTTGAAGTTCATCGTGCTGCGCCATGACGGTGCGGCCAAGAGCCAGGCGCCGGTGGTGCTGGTCGGCAAGGGCATCACCTTCGACACCGGCGGCATCTCGATCAAGCCCTCGGCCGAGATGGACGAGATGAAGTTCGACATGGGTGGCGCCGCCAGCGTGCTGGGCACCTTCCGTGCCATCGGCGAACTCAAGCTCAAGCTGAACGTGGTCGGCCTGATTCCCTCGTGCGACAACATGCCGAGCGGCCGCGCCGTCAAGCCGGGCGACGTGGTGACCTCGATGTCGGGCCAGACCATCGAGATCCTCAACACCGACGCCGAGGGCCGGCTCATCCTGTGCGATGCGCTGACCTACGCCGAGCGCTTCAAGCCGCAGGCGGTGGTCGACATCGCCACGCTGACCGGCGCCTGCGTGATCGCGCTCGGCCACCATCGCTCGGGCCTGTTCAGCGCCGACGACAAGCTGGCCGCCGGCCTGCTCGCCGCGGGCGACGCCGGACTCGACCCGGCCTGGCGCATGCCGCTCGACGAGGACTACGACGAAGGTCTCAAGAGCAACTTCGCCGACATGGGCAACGTCGGCGGTCGCGCCGGTGGCTCGATCACCGCGGCGCGCTTCCTCAGCAAGTACGCCACCAAGTACCGTTGGGCCCACCTCGACATCGCCGGCACGGCCTGGAAGTCCGGCGCGGCCAAGGGCGGTACCGGCCGCCCGGTGCCGCTGCTGACCCACTTCCTGCTGTCGCTGGCCGGCTGAGCGGGAGCGGCGGCGGCGGCGGGGATCACGATGACCGAGGTGACGTTCCACACCGGCGTCGGCGATCGCCTGGCCTACGCCTGCCGCTTGCTGCGCAAGGCGCAGCGCGGCGGGGCCCGGATCGCGGTCACCGGCGAAGCCTCAAGCCTGGCCGAACTCGACCGGGCACTCTGGAGCTTCGACCCGCTGGCCTTCGTTGCCCATGTGCGGCTGCCCGCCGGCGCGCAGCCGACGCCGGCCCAGCGCGCGGCGACGCCGATCTGGCTGGTCGAGCACGCGGCCGATGCGCCCGCGGTCCCTGTCCTGGTCAACCTCGGCCCCGAGGTGGCCGTAGGCTTCGAGAGCTTCGAGCGGCTGATCGAGGTGGTCGGCGACGCGGCCGAGGAGCGCCTGGCCGGGCGCCAACGCTGGAAGCACTACGCCGATCGCGGCTACACGCTGCTTCATCACGATCGCGCCGGCGCGGCCGGCCAGCCCGATCGCGGCGGCTGACCCCGGATGGTGGATTCCACGCCTTCGCAGCCCGGCCCGCGCCGCCTGCCGCCGTCGGCGGTGCCGACGCTGACCGAGGTCATCGACGCCTTCGAGCTGCCCGCGCCGGCGGGCGAGGACGGCAGTACGGTTGCAGCCGGGTCGCCCGTGCCCGGAGCGGTCGAACCGGGTCTGGAGGTCGTCGAGGCGGTGGCCGTGCAGCTGGCAGAGGCCGGGTTCGACGAGGAACAACTGGTGCAGCGCCTGCTGCCCGAACTCCAGCGCCAGGTCGACCTGGTGATCGAGTCCCGGCTGCGCGAGATCCTGGCGCCGGTGCTAGAGCGGGCGGCGCAGACGGTCGTCGCCGAGGCCCGCGACGAACTTGCGACGGCCCTGCGCGAGTTGCTCGCCCAGGTGGTGGAGCAGGAAGTGGCGCGACGGCGCTGAGCGCGGATGCGCCGTCGGCAGCGCGCCGGATCGGCGCTCGGGCGATGGTCCGCGGCCCGCCGCTTGCTAGACAGTGACGTCGGGGAACCGCGGCGCGTTTGGCCGGTCGGATTCAGACGACGGTGTTAACCCCGGGTTTCGCATCGCTGCGGCGTGCTTGTTTTCGAGTAACGTTCGCTGCGTTGAGGACAATATTTCCGCTCAACTATTCGCCTACTTTGGAGGTCAATCCATGCAAGCAAAAGTGAATGTGATCGTTGCCGCTGCCCTGCTGGGCATTGCCGGCGCCGCATCGGCGCAGGACGTGCAAGTGGTCAAGCTCGGCCACGTCGGCCCGGTCTCCGGCGCCCAGGCCCACTACGGCAAGGACAACGAGAACGGCGCCCGCCTGGCGGTCGAGGAACTGAATTCCCAGAACCTGGTGATCGGCGGCAAGAAGATCAAGTTCGAACTGCTGGCCGAAGATGACGGAGCCGACCCGAAGCAAGGCACCGCCGCTGCCCAGAAGCTGTGCGATGCCAAGGTTGCCGGCGTGGTCGGTCACCTGAACTCGGGCACCACGATCCCGGCTTCGAAGATCTACAACGACTGCGGCATTCCGCAGATCACGCCGTCGGCGACCAACCCGAAGTACTCGCAGCAAGGCTACAAGACGGCCTTCCGCGTGCTGGCCAACGACAACGCGCTCGGCGCCGGTCTCGCGCTGCACGCTGCCAACAACCTGAAGCTCAAGAACGTTGCGATCATCGACGACCGCACCGCCTACGGCCAGGGCGTGGCCGAGGTCTTCAAGAAGACGGCGCAGGCACGCGGCATCAACATCGTCGACGAGCAGTACACCACCGACAAGGCGACCGACTTCATGGCGATCCTGACCGCCATCAAGTCCAAGAAGCCGGACGGCGTGTTCTACGGCGGCATGGACCCGCAGGCCGGCCCGATGCTGCGCCAGATGGACCAGTTGGGCATGAGCAACGTCAAGTTCTTCGGCGGCGACGGCATCTGCACGCCGAAGCTGGCTGAACTGTCGGCCGGCGCCAAGGCGCTTGGCAACGTGGTCTGTGCCGAAGGTGGCGCTTCGCTCGAGAAGATGCCCAACGGCAAGGCCTGGAGGGCCAAGTACGACGCCAAGTTCCCTGGTCAGTTCCAGATCTATTCGCCGTACGTCTACGACGCGACGATGGTTCTGGTCGACGCGATGAAGCGCGCCAACTCGGTCGACCCGAAGGTCTACGGCCCGAAGCTGTTTGAGACCAACTACAAGGGTGTCACCGCCAACGTGGCCTTCGAGGCCGACGGTGAACTGAAGAACCCGGCCATGACCCTGTACACGTACAAGGACGGCAAGAAGGTCGCGCTGAACTGAGTTCCGCGGCTTGAAAGAGGGGCGCTTCGGCGCCCCTTTTCTTTGTTGGTTGCCGCGACGTCCGGCCAAGACCGGGTGCGCGGGTCGTTGGGGATGAAGAATGCCTGTACTGATCACGGGCGGCAGCCTGCTGCTGTGCCTGGTCGTGGGCGTGAGCGATGGCGACACGCTCAGCGCCCGCTGTCGCGCCGCCCCCGACGCGACACCACAGACGCTGCGGCTGCGGCTGGCCGAGATCGATGCACCGGAGAAGGCGCAGGCCTTCGGCGCCCGCAGCCGGGCCCACCTGGCCGCCCTGTGCTTCGGCCGCGAGGCGCAGGTGAGGGCGCAGGCGCTCGATCGCTACGGACGGACGGTGGCGCGGGTTCGATGCGGTGGTGTCGATGCCAACGCCGAGCAGGTGCGCGCGGGCATGGCGTGGGTCTACGAACGCTACGCCCGCGACCCGGAACTGCGCGATGACCAGGAACTCGCGCGCGGCGAACGGCGCGGGCTGTGGCAGGACGCCGGGCCGGTGCCACCGTGGGAGTGGCGGCGACAGCGGCGCGAAGTTCGCGGCTGACGCCGCGGAGGCAGGGGATTGGTGCGCTGCTGGCCCGCCGCTAGGCTCGCGGCCAATGTTCGGCCAGGGTGGCCGTCATGCAGCAATCACCCCGAGGAGTTCCGCATGCTGATTCAACGATCGATTCCCTGGCTGCTGGGCGCACTGCTGCTGGCCGTGGCTGGCGGCGCTGCCGCCGAGCGCCCGCCGGCCGGCAGCAAGCCGCTGTCCGAGATCCTGCAGGGGGTCGAGAAGAGCAATCCTGGCGTCGTCGTGTCGGCCGAGATCGACGATGGTCGCTGGGAGGTGGTGGTGTGCGAACCGAGCAGCCGACGCTGCCGCGAGATCTATGTCGACCCGCGCAGCGGGCAGGAGCGGCGATCGAACGCCGAGTGGAACAGCGACGTACGGCCGCCGCCCAACGGCAAGATGGCATCGCAGGTCGCGCGTGCGCTCGAAGACCTGAAGCTTGGCGACATCTCCGACCTCGACTACGACGATCCGCACTGGGAGGCCGATATTCGCGGCGATCGTGCCCGCATGAACCTGCGCGTCGATCCGATGAGCGGCGAGGTCCGCCGCTGCATCGGCCTGGGCTGCCCGGCGCGCTGAGGCACCCGCCACGAGGCAGAACGCCCCGTCGGGCGGGTTGGTGCTTGGCTCAGGGAGCGGTCCTGCTCGCGATCCGCTTGGGCGGATCACTCGGCCCTGCAGGCCCGCGACTGCGTCGCGTCCACTTCAAGTCCCCCGGACTTGAAGTGAGCGAACCCGGGCGCGGCTTCTCACCCAACCCCCACCACCAAGCAAAACGCCCCGTCGAGCGGGGCGTTGTGCTTGGCGGAGGGAGCGGGATTCGAACCCGCGGTGGGCTGTTAACCCACACACGCTTTCCAGGCGTGCGACTTAAACCGCTCATCCATCCCTCCACGGGAATGCAATCGAGCAAAGACTAAGATTCTAGCCGAGCGATGTCGCACGGCCCGCCTTGGCGAGGCAGGTCGAACTTAAGGAGTCGTCGGTTTCGTCGTTGGCGTCGAGCCGCCGTGCCTCATCAGCGCCATCGCGGTGCCGATCAGCGTGCTCACTTCGCTCATGTTACCGGGCACGATCATCGTGTTGTTCTGCCGCGCCAGCTGGGCGTAGGCCTCGACCGCCTTCTCGGCCACCTTCAACTGCACCGCCTGCGTCCCGCCCGGCTGCTCGATGGCGGCGGCGATCTTGCGGATCGCCTCGGCGGTGGCCGTGGCCACCGCCTCGATCGCGGCCGCCTCGCCCTGGGCCTTGTTGATCTCGGCCTGCTTCTCGCCCTCGGAGCGCGCGATGAAGGCCTCGCGCTGGCCGGTGGCGATGTTGATCTGTTCCTGGCGCCGGCCCTCGGAGGCGGCGATCAGCGCGCGCTTCTCGCGCTCGGCGGTGATCTGGGCCTGCATCGAGTGCAGGATCGCGGCCGGCGGCGTCAGGTCCTTGATCTCGTAGCGCAGCACCTTGACGCCCCAGTTGAGCGCGGCCTCGTCGAGTGCGCTGACGATGGCCTGATTGATGGTGGCGCGCTCCTCGAAGGTCTTGTCGAGCTCCATCTTGCCGATGATGCTGCGCAGCGTTGTCTGCGCCAGCTGGGTGATCGCGAGGATGTAGTTCGACGAGCCGTAGCTGGCCCGCATCGGGTCGGTGATCTGGAAGAACAGGATGCCGTCGACCTGCAGCTGGGTGTTGTCGCGCGTGATGCAGACCTGGCTCGGCACGTCGAGCGGGATCTCCTTCAGCGAATGCTTGTAGGCCACGCGCTCGATGAAGGGGATCACGAACTTCAGGCCCGGCGTCAGCGTGCGCTCGTAGCGGCCGAGCCGCTCGACGATCCAGGCATGCTGCTGCGGCACGGTCTTGATCGTCAGCGCGACGAAGACGATGGTGATGAACGCAAGGACGAGGGCGACTTCCATGCAGGCTTTCGACGAGTGAGGGAAGGAAGGGGCGGGCGATGCCGCTGCCTCAGCGCGGCTGCGCGCGGGCCACGATCAGGTGGTTGCCTTCGACGGCGACGATCTCGTGTTCGCCGGGCTCGGCCGGACCGTCGGCGCGCAGGCGCGCGGTCCAGGTGGCACCGCGGTACAGCACCGCGCTGCTGCGGTCGGCCTCCCAGCGCTCGACCCGCACGCGTCCGCCGATGTCCATCTGTGCATCGCGGTTGGAGGCAACCGGGGCCGAGCGCGGTGCGCGGGCGCGCTTGAAATGCCAGAGCGCGGTGCCGCCCCCGCCGACCAGGCAGAAGACCACGATCTGCGCCGGCAGCGACAGGCCGAAGTGGGCCGCGATCGCGCCAGCGGCGGCGCCCAGCGCCAGCACCAGCATGTAGAAGGTCGTGCTGAAGAGTTCGGCCGCCACCAGCAGGCCGGCGATGACCCACCAGATCGTCGGATACGAAACGCTCATCGGCCTCACTCCGCGCACAGCGCCCAGATACGGTACACAAGTCTACGTCGCGGTGTCCGGGTGGTCGCTTGGCAGGATGTCACGCCGCGGTGCCGACGACGGCCCTACACTTGCGCGCTTTCCGACTTCCCCCGCCCGCCCTCGGAGCCCCTGGCCATGCAGCGCTTTCGCTTCCCGATCGTCATCATCGACGAGGATTTCCGCTCCGAGAACACCTCCGGTCTCGGCATTCGCGCGCTGGCCGACGCGATCCAGAAGGAAGGCTTCGAGATCCTCGGCGCTACCAGCTACGGTGACCTGAGCCAGTTCGCGCAGCAGCAGAGCCGCGCCAGCGCCTTCATCCTGTCGATCGACGACGAGGAGTTCACCGCCGGCCCCGAGGATGACCCGGCGGTGCTGAACCTGCGCAAGTTCATCGAGGAGATCCGGCTGCGCAACCCGGACATCCCGATCTACCTCTACGGCGAGACGCGCACCTCGCAGCACATCCCGAACGACATCCTGCGCGAGCTGCACGGCTTCATCCACATGTTCGAGGACACGCCGGAGTTCGTGGCGCGCCACATCATCCGCGAGGCGCGCAGCTATCTCGACGCGGTGGCGCCGCCGTTCTTCAAGGCGCTGATGGACTACGCGCAGGACGGTTCCTACTCCTGGCACTGCCCCGGCCACAGTGGCGGCGTGGCCTTCCTGAAGAGCCCGGTCGGCCAGATGTTTCACCAGTTCTTTGGCGAGAACATGCTGCGCGCCGACGTCTGCAACGCGGTCGAGGAGCTCGGCCAGCTGCTCGACCACACCGGCCCGGTGGCGCAAAGCGAGCGCAACGCGGCGCGCATCTTCAACGCCGACCACTGCTTCTTCGTCACCAACGGCACCAGCACCAGCAACAAGATGGTCTGGCACCACACGGTGGCGCCGGGCGACGTGGTGGTGGTCGACCGCAACTGCCACAAGAGCATCCTCCACTCGATCATCATGACCGGCGCGGTGCCGGTGTTCCTCACACCTACGCGCAACCACTACGGGATCATCGGCCCGATCCCTCAGAGCGAGTTCGAGCAGGAGACGATCCGCAAGAAGATCGCCGCCAACCCGCTGCTGGCCGGCGTCGATGCCAAGGCGGTGCGGCCGCGCATCATGACGCTGACGCAGAGCACCTACGACGGCGTGCTCTACAACACCGAGACCATCAAGAGCATGCTCGACGGTTATGTCGACACGCTGCATTTCGACGAGGCCTGGCTGCCGCATGCCGCCTTCCACAAGTTCTATGGCGGCTACCACGCGATGGGCAAGTACCGCGTGCGGCCGAAGGAGGCGATGGTCTACGCGACGCAGAGCACCCACAAGCTGCTGGCCGGCATCAGCCAGGCCTCGCAGGTGCTGGTGCAGGACTCGCAGACGGTCAAGCTCGACCGTCACCTCTTCAACGAGGCCTACCTGATGCACACCTCGACCTCGCCGCAGTACGCGATCATCGCCAGCTGCGACGTGACGGCGGCGATGATGGAGCCGCCCGGCGGCACCGCGCTGGTCGACGAGAGCCTGAAGGAAGCGCTCGAGTTCCGGCGCGCGATGCGCAAGGTCGAGAAGGAGTTCGGCAAGGACTGGTGGTTCAAGGTCTGGGGCCCGGACAAGCTGGCCGCCGACGGTGTCGGCGAAGCCTCCGACTGGATGCTCAAGGCCAGCGACAAGTGGCATGGCTTCGGCGACATGGCGCCGGGCTTCAACATGCTCGACCCGATCAAGAGCACGATCATCACGCCGGGCCTGGACATGTCGGGCAAGTTCGCCAAGACCGGCATCCCGGCCAGCATCGTCACCAAGTTCCTGGCCGAGCATGGCGTGGTGGTCGAGAAGACGGGGCTCTACTCCTTCTTCATCATGTTCACGATCGGCATCACCAAGGGCCGCTGGAACACGCTGGTCACCGCGCTGCAGCAGTTCAAGGACGACTACGACCGCAACCAGCCGCTGTGGCGCATCCTGCCGGAGTTCGTGGCGGCCCATCCCAAGTACGAGCGGCTGGGCCTGCGCGACCTCTGCCAGGCGATCCACGAGGCCTATGCCGAGGGCGACATCGCCCGCCTGACGACCGAGATGTACCTGTCCGACATCCACCCGGCGATGAAGCCGAGCGATGCCTACGCCCACATCGCCCACCGCCAGACCGAACGGGTCGCCATCGACGCGCTCGAGGGCCGCATCGCCACCTCGCTGCTGACGCCGTACCCGCCCGGCATCCCGCTGCTGATCCCGGGCGAGCGCTTCAACAAGCGGATCGTCGACTACCTGCGCTTCACGCGCGAGTTCAACGCCCGCTTCCCGGGTTTCGACACCGACGTCCACGGCCTGGTCGAGGAGGTCGACGAGGCGGGCGTCAAGCGCTACTACGTGGACTGCGTGCGGGCGAACTGAGCGGTCCCGCCCCAAATGACAAACGGCGCCCGCGGGCGCCGTTTGTCCTGCTGCGCTTGGGGCTCAACTCTCGGCGCTGGCCCAGCCCATGCCGCTCATCACCTGGCTGAAGCCGGCATCGACATAGGTGATCTCGGCGGTCACGCCGGCCGCCAGGTCGCTGAGCAGGAAGGCGGCGACGTTGCCGACGTCGTCGATCGTGACGTTGCGGCGCAGCGGCGCACTGGTCTCGACCACCTTCAGGATCTCGCCAAAGCCCTTGATGCCGGCAGCTGCCAGCGTCTTGATCGGGCCGGCCGAGATGCCGTTGACCCGCACGCCCTTGGGGCCGAGGCTGCTGGCCAGGTAGCGCACGCTGGCCTCGAGCGAGGCCTTGGCAAGGCCCATGGTGTTGTAGTTGGGCACGACCCGGTCGGAACCGAGGTAGCTCAGCGTCAGCAGCGCGGCCTTGGGCGTGAGCATCGGTGCCGCCGCCTTGGCCAGCGCCGGGAAGCTGTAGGCCGAGATGTCGTGCGCGATGCGGAAGGCCTCGCGCGACAGCCCGTCCAGGAAGTCTCCTGCGATCGCCTCGCGCGGCGCAAAGCCGATCGAGTGGACGAAGCCGTCGAAAGTGGGCCAAGTCTTGGCCAGGTCGGCGAACAGGGCTTCGATCTGGGCGTCATCGGCCACATCGCAGTCGAAAATCAGGCTCGAGCCGAACTCGGCGGCAAACTCGGTGATGCGGCCCTTGAAGCGCTCGCCGACATAGCTGAAGGCCAGTTCGGCGCCTTCGCGATGGCAGGCGCGGGCGATGCCATAGGCGATCGAGCGGTTGGACAGCAGTCCGGTGATCAGCAACCGTTTGCCGGCGAGGAATCCCATGGTGTCTCCGTATCAGAAAGCCCGGCCGTCGCGTGCGATGTGCGGCGGGGCGTCGAACAGCGCGCGATTCTGGCACGCAGGGGGCGCCGCCCCGTCACCTTGACAGTCGGGCGGCTTGCCGCTACGGCGCCGACACGGTACAATCCCGCTTTCACCAAATCATTGATCGGGCGGGAGATTCCAGCCCTTTTTTTTTGGTCGAAGCGTTTTCATACCGCATCTCGAAAACTGTTCCGGATTCCATTGCCGCGCTACGAACGATGAATTGGCAAGCCGCCGTCGAGAAGACCGTCACCGGGCTCGGGTACGAGCTGGTGGACTGCGAGCGCAGCTCGCAGGGGCTGCTGCGTGCCTACATCGACCGGCTGCCCGGAGCGGTCTACCCGAGCGGGCCCTCGGAGTTCGTGACGGTCGATGACTGCGAGGTCGTCACCCGGCAGTTGCAGTATGTGCTGGAGGTCGAAGGCGTCGACTACGCCCGGCTCGAGGTCTCGTCGCCCGGCCTGGACCGGCCGCTGACCAAGCCCGAGCATTTCGCCCGCTTTGCCGGCGAGCAGGTGGCGCTGACGCTGAAGCTGCCGTTCCAGGGGCGCAAGAAATACGACGGCCGGCTGCGCGAGGGCGCGGCCGACGGTCAGTGGGAGCTGGTCTTCCACGATGGCAAGGAAGAGCAGGTGCTGGGCTTCACGCTCGATGAGATCCGCGAGGCGCGACTGGTGCCGGTGGTGGATTTCAAGGGGCGCAGGGCCACGAAGCCCGGCGCGCAGCCGCAGGCCCAGGTGCCTGCGCAGGAAATCGGAGGTCTCGAAGAATGAACCGCGAACTGTTGATGCTGGTGGATGCGATCTCGCGCGAGAAGAGCGTGGACCGCGAGGTGGTGTTCGGTGCCGTCGAGCTCGCGCTCGCCTCGGCGACGAAGAAGCTGCATGGCGGCGAGGTGGACATCCGCGTCACGATCGACCGCGAAACCGGCGAGTACGAGACCTATCGCCGCTGGCTGGTGGTGCCTGATTCCGCCGGCCTGCAGAACCCCGATTCCGAAGAGCTGCTGAGCGAGGCGCGCGAGGAACTCTCCGACCTGGAAGAAGGCGACTTCATCGAGAAGTCGGTCGACTCGGTGCCGATCGGCCGCATCGGTGCCCAGGCCGCCAAGCAGGTGATCCTGCAGAAGATCCGCGACGCCGAGCGCGAGCAGCTCCTCAACGACTTCCTGTCGCGCGGCGACAAGATCTTCGTCGGCACCGTCAAGCGCCTGGACAAGGGCGACTTGGTGGTCGAGAGCGGTCGCGTCGAGGGTCGGCTGCGCCGCAGCGAGATGATCCCGAAGGAAAACCTGCGTACCGGTGACCGCGTTCGCGCCTACATCGCAGAGGTCGACCCGACGCTGCGAGGCCCGCAGATCCTGCTCTCGCGCAGTGCTCCGGGTTTCATGATCGAGCTGTTCGCGCAGGAAGTGCCGGAGATCGAGCAGGGCCTGCTCGAGATCAAGAGCTGCGCCCGCGACCCGGGCAGCCGCGCCAAGATCGCCGTCGTCTCGCACGACAAGCGGGTCGATCCGATCGGCACCTGCGTCGGCGTGCGCGGCTCGCGTGTGACCGCGGTCACCAACGAGCTGGCCGGCGAGCGCGTCGACATCGTGCTGTGGTCCGAGGACCCGGCGCAGTTCGTGATCGGCGCGCTGGCGCCGGCCAACGTGAGCTCGATCGTCGTCGACGAGGAAAAGCACGCGATGGACGTGGTCGTCGACGAGGAGAACCTCGCGATCTCGATCGGCCGTGGCGGTCAGAACGTGCGCCTAGCCTCCGAGCTGACCGGCTGGCGCATCAACATCATGACCGCCGAGGAATCGGCGTCCAAGCAGGCTACCGAGAGCGACTCGATTCGCGCGATCTTCGTCGACAAGCTCGACGTCGATGCCGAGGTGGCCGACATCCTGATCGCCGAAGGCTTCACCAGCCTCGAGGAAGTGGCCTACGTGCCGTTGTCCGAGATGCTCGAGATCGAGAGCTTCGACGAGGACACCGTCAACGAGCTGCGCACCCGTGCCAAGGACGCGCTGCTGACGATGGAGATTGCCAAGGAAGAGAAGGTCGAAGAGGTCTCGCAGGACCTGCGCGACCTCGAAGGCATCAATCCCGACCTGATCGCCCGGTTGGCCGATGGCGGCGTGCATTCGCGCGACGACCTGGCCGACCTCGCGGTCGACGAACTGACCGAGATGACCGGTGTCGACGAGGCGCAGGCCAAGGCGTTGATCATGAAGGCCCGTGAACACTGGTTCACCGTCTGATCTGGCCGCCGCTCGTCACCCCGCACGCACGAAATACAGGATCCCCACCAATGGCCGTGACCACCGTCGCCCAACTTGCCGCCGAGCTCAATCGCCCGGCCGCGACCCTGCTCGAACAGCTGCAGTCCGCCGGCGTCGTCAAGGCCTCGACCGATGACGCGCTGAGCGAGGGCGACAAGGAGCGGCTGCTCGACTACCTGCGCCATGCCCACGGCACCGGCAGTGCCGAGCGCAAGAAGATCACGCTGACCAAGAAGTCGACCTCCGAGATCAAGCAGGCCGACGCCTCGGGCAAGGCACGCACGATCCAGGTTGAGGTCCGCAAGAAGCGCACCTTCATCAAGCGCGACGAGGCAGCGCCCGCCGGTGACGAGGCGGTGGTCGAGTCGACGATCGACGAGGCCGACCTGCAGCGTCGCGAGGACGAGGCCAATCGGCAGGCCGAGGCCTTGCGACGCGAGGAAGAGGCCATCGCGCAGCAGAAGCGCGAACGCGAGGCCCAGCAGGAGCGGGCCGCTGCCGAAGCGGCGGCTGCCGCAGCGGCTGCGGCCGAACGCGCGGCGGCCGAGGCTGCTGCCGCAGCGGCTGCAGCCGCTGCCGAGGCGCCTGCCGCCCCCAGCGGTCGTGCCGCCGCCGACGCGGCCACCGCGGCGCTCAACGCGGCCGGCAAGCGCAAGACCGGCAAGAGTGCGGCCGCAGCCGCAGCCGCTGCTGCACCCGCTGCCGAGCCTGTGGCCGAACCGGCGCCGGCGCCGGTCGCGCCCCCGGCTGCGCCGGTGGTTGCGGTCCCGGCCGCCGAACCGGTGGCACCGAAGCCGACCGTGCGCGTGGTTCGCGCCGCCGACATCGCCGCCGAGGAAGCCCAGAAGCTGGGCGAGATCGAGAAGCGTCGCAAGGCCGCCGAGTCCGAGGCCGCGGCGATCCGCGCCATGATGGCCGGCCCCAAGCGCGGCGTGATGGTCGCCAAGAAGCCCGAGGAAGTGAAGCCTGCCGAAGGCATCAAGGGCACGATCCACAAGCCGACCGCCAAGCCGGGCGCGCCGGGCGCGACGGCAGGTGCTGCCGCCAAGCCGGGCGACAAGAAGGCCGTCAAGAGCGAGAAGCTCTCGTCGAGCTGGGCCGACGATGCGGCCAAGAAGCGCGCCGCGGCGCGTGGCCGTCCGGGCGCCGGTGGTGGCCGCGACGGCTGGAAGGCCCCGCGCGGTGGTCGCCGTGGCGAGCGCGGCGAAAGCTCCTTCGTGGCGCCGGCCGAGGCCCAGGTCCATGAGGTGCACGTGCCCGAGACGATCTCGGTGGCCGACCTCGCCCACAAGATGAGCGTCAAGGCCAGCGAGGTGATCAAGCAGCTGATGAAGCTGGGCCAGATGGTCACGATCAACCAGCAGCTCGATCAGGAAACGGCCATGATCCTCGTCGAGGACATGGGCCACAAGGCCTTTGCCGCCAAGCTCGACGATCCCGATGCCTTCCTGCTCGAGGAGCAGAGCGACGCCGCTGCCGGCGAAGCGCTGCCGCGTCCGCCGGTGGTCACCGTCATGGGTCACGTCGACCACGGCAAGACCTCGCTGCTCGACTACATCCGCACCAGCCGCGTCGCGGCCGGCGAGGCGGGCGGCATCACGCAGCACATCGGCGCCTATCACGTCGAGACGCCGCGTGGCGTGATCACCTTCCTCGACACGCCGGGCCACGAGGCCTTCACGGCGATGCGCGCGCGCGGCGCCAAGGCGACCGACATCGTGATCCTGGTGGTGGCTGCCGACGACGGCGTGATGCCGCAGACCAAGGAAGCGATCCACCACGCCAAGGCGGCCGGGGTGCCGATCGTGGTGGCGATCAACAAGATCGACAAGCCCGACTCCAATCTCGAGCGCGTGCGCGGCGAGCTGGTGGCCGAGCAGGTGGTGCCCGAGGAGTTCGGTGGCGATTCGCCCTTCGTTCCGGTCTCGGCGCGCACCGGCGAGGGCATCGACGCCCTGCTCGAGCAACTGCTGCTGCAGGCCGAGGTGCTCGAACTCAAGGCGCCGGAAGCGGCGCCGGCCAAGGGCATCGTGATCGAGGCCAAGCTCGACAAGGGCCGCGGCCCGGTCGCGACGGTACTGGTGCAGTCGGGCACGCTCAAGCGCGGCGACATCGTGCTGGCCGGCGGAACCTACGGCAAGGTGCGAGCGATGCTCGACGAGAACGGCAAGCCGTGCCTCGAGGCCGGTCCGTCGATCCCGGTCGAGATCCAGGGCCTGACCGAGGTGCCGGGTGCCGGCGACGAGTTCATGGTGCTGCCCGACGAGCGCCGTGCGCGCGAGGTGGCGACCTTCCGCTCGGGCAAGTACCGCGACGTCAAGCTGGCGCGCCAGCAGGCTTCCAAGCTCGAGAACATGTTCGAGAACATGGGTGCCGGCGCCGCGCAGACGCTGCCGCTGATCATCAAGGCCGACGTGCAGGGTTCGCAGGAGGCGCTCGCGTCCTCGCTGCTCAAGCTCAGCACCGACGAGGTCAAGGTGCAGATCGTGCACGCGGCAGTCGGTGGCATCAGCGAGAGCGACGTCAACCTGGCGATCGCCTCCAAGGCGGTCATCGTCGGCTTCAACGTGCGGGCCGACGTGCTGGCGCGCAAGCTGGCCGAGGGCAACGACGTCGACATCCGCTACTACAACATCATTTACGACGCGGTCGACGAGATCAAGGCGGCGATGGGCGGCATGCTGGCGCCGGAGCAGCGCGAGGAGATGCTCGGCACGGCGGAGATCCGCACCGTGTTCGTCGCCTCCAACATCGGCACCGTCGCCGGTTGCATGGTCACCTCGGGCCTGGTGCGGCGCAATGCGCGCTTCCGCCTGCTGCGCGAGAACGTGGTCATCTACACCGGCGACATCGACTCGGTGCGCCGCCTCAAGGACGACGTGCGCGAGGTCAAGGAAGGCTTCGAGTGCGGCATCAAGCTCAAGAACTACAACGACATCAAGGAAGGTGATCTGTTGGAGGTCTTCGAGATCAAGGAAGTCGCCCGCTCGCTGTAAAGAGGCGGCGCTTGCCCGGCAAGCGAACCCCGCCTCCGATGCAAGGAGGCGGGGTTTGTCGTTTGAGGGCCGCGCAGGAGCACCCACCATGAAGCACAAGCGTTCCATTCCCAACCGCAGCTTTCGCGTCGCCGACCAGATCCAGCGCGATCTGGCCGAGCTGATCCGCGAGCTCAAGGATCCGCGCATCGGCATGTGCACGATCAGCGCGGTCGAGGTCACGCCCGACTACGCGCATGCCAAGGTGTTCTTCTCGGTGCTGGTCGGCGATCCGGCCGCCTGCGAGGAGGCGCTCAACGAGGCCGCCGGCTTCCTGCGCAACGGGCTGTTCAAGCGGCTGCAGATCCATACCGTGCCGACGCTGCACTTCAGTTTCGATCGCACCACCGAGCGCGCGTCCGACATGAACGCGCTGATCGCCAAGGCCAACGCCACCCGCGCGCTCGACAGCGACGAGCCGTCGACCGACGAGAGCAAGTAGTAGTTCATGCGCGCCCCCCGTCAACGCATCCAGCGTCGTGCCCTGCACGGCGTGCTGCTGCTCGACAAGCCGGTCGGCCTGTCGAGCAACGATGCGTTGCAGAAGGCCAAGTGGCTGTTGCGCGCCGAGAAGGCCGGCCACACCGGGACGCTCGATCCGCTGGCCAGCGGACTGCTGCCGCTGTGCTTTGGTGCCGCCACCAAGTTTTCCCAGGTCAGCCTGGACGCCGACAAGAGCTACCGCGCCACGCTGCATCTCGGCCGCAGCACGAGCACAGGCGACGCCGAGGGCGAGATCCTGCAGGACCGCCCGGTCGATGGCCTGGACCGCGCCGCGATCGACGCCGCCTGCGCCGCCTTCACCGGCACCATCGACCAGGTGCCGCCGATGCACAGCGCGCTCAAGGTCGACGGCAAGGCGCTCTACAAGTACGCCCGCGCCGGCATCGAAGTCGAGCGCGCGCCGCGCCGCATCACGATTCACTCGATCGCCATCGTCGAGTGGCAGGCCGAGCGCCTCGTGATCGACGTTCGTTGCAGCAAGGGCACCTACATCCGCACGCTGGCCGAGGACATCGGCGAGCGGCTCGGCTGCGGCGCCCACCTGTCGGCGCTCAGGCGCACCGCCAGCGGCGCGTTGAACCTCGAACACGCCATCACGCTCGAAGCGCTGGCCGCGCTCGACGAAGGCAGCGCGCGCGAGCAACTGCTGCTGTCGCCCGACGTGCTGCTCGCCGACTGGCCGCAGATCGTGCTCGACGCCAGCGAGGCGGCCCGCTTCCTGACCGGCCTGCGGCGGCGCGTGCCGGCCGAGCCCGACCGGGCCGCCGTGCGCGTCTACGGACCGGCACCCGTGCGGGTGCCGGGCGGCCCCGAGCCGACCGCGTTGCTGGGCATGGCCCACGTCGCCGCCGGCGAACTCATTCCAGATCGACTCCTGAGCCCGATCGAAGTCCAGGCCTTGATCGGCCCGAATCTTGAGCCGGCCGTCGCGGCCGCGTTCGCAGTACAGGCCCCGGCTGGCGCCTGAGAGAGCAAGAAGAGCATGAATACCCAGATCCGCAACATCGCCATCATTGCCCACGTCGACCACGGCAAGACCACGCTGGTCGACCAACTGCTGCGCCAGAGCGGCACCTTCCGCGAGAACGAGAAGGTCGCCGAGCGCGTGATGGACAACAACGACATCGAAAAGGAACGTGGCATCACGATCCTGTCGAAGAACTGCGCCGTCGACTGGAAGGGCAAGCACATCAACATCGTCGACACCCCGGGCCACGCCGACTTCGGCGGCGAGGTCGAGCGCGTGCTGTCGATGGTCGACTCGGTGCTGCTGCTGGTCGATGCGGTCGAGGGCCCGATGCCGCAGACCCGCTTCGTCACCAAGAAGGCGCTCGCGCTGGGCCTGCGCCCGATCGTCGTCGTCAACAAGGTCGACCGTCCCGGCGCGCGCCCCGACTACGTGGTCAACGCCACCTTCGATCTGTTCGACAAGCTCGGCGCCACCGAGGAGCAGCTCGACTTCCCGGTGGTCTATGCCTCCGGCCTCAACGGCTGGGCCACGCTCACGCAGGGCGAAACCGGCACCGACCTGGCGCCGCTGTTCGACGCCGTGGTCGAGCATGTGCCGCCGCACGAGGGCGATCCCAACGGCTCGCTGCAACTGCAGATCTGCTCGCTCGACTACAGCACCTTCGTCGGTCGCATCGGCATCGGCCGCATCAACCAGGGCACGCTCAAGCCGATGCAGGACGTCTCGGTCTTCGCCGGCGAGGACAGCATCCCGTTCAAGGCGCGCGTCAACCAGGTGCTCAAGTTCGATGGTCTCGAGCGCGTCCAGGCCACCGAGGCCGGCCCCGGCGACATCGTGCTGATCAACGGCATCGAGGACATCGGCATCGGCGTCACGCTGACCGACATCGACGATCCGCTGCCGCTGCCGATGCTCGAGGTCGACGAGCCGACGCTGACGATGAACTTCTGCGTCAACACCAGCCCGCTGGCCGGCCGCGAAGGCAAGTTCGTCACCAGCCGCCAGATCCGCGACCGCCTCGATCGCGAACTGCAGAGCAACGTCGCGCTGCGCGTCAAGGACACGGATGAAGACGGCATCTTCGAGGTCTCCGGCCGTGGCGAACTGCACCTGACCATCCTGCTCGAGAACATGCGGCGCGAAGGCTACGAGCTGGCCGTTTCCAAGCCGCGCGTGGTGTTCCACGAGGTCGACGGCGAGAAGCACGAGCCGATCGAGCTGGTCACGGCCGACGTCGAGGAGCAGCACCAGGGTGGCGTGATGCAGGCGCTGGGCATGCGTAAGGGCGACCTCGTCAACATGGAGCCGGACGGCATGGGCCGCGTGCGCTTGGAGTACCGCATTCCGGCGCGCGGCCTGATCGGCTTCTCCAACGAGTTCATGAACCTGACCCGCGGCACCGGCCTGATCAGCAACATCTTCGACGGCTACGAGGCGCACAAGGGTGACATCGAGGGCCGCAAGAACGGCGTGATGATCAGCCAGGACGATGGCGAGATCGTGACCTACGCGCTCGGCAAGCTCGACGATCGTGGCCGCATGTTCGTCAAGGCCGGCGACCCGGTCTACGAGGGCATGATCGTCGGCATCCACGCCCGCGACAACGACCTCGTGGTCAACGCGGTGCGCGCCAAGCAGCTCACGAACTTCCGCGTCAGCGGCAAGGAAGACGCGATCAAGATCACGCCGCCGATCCAGCTCTCGCTGGAGTACGCGGTCGAGTTCATCGACGATGACGAACTGGTCGAGATCACGCCGAAGAGCATCCGGCTGCGCAAGCGGCACCTGAAGGAGCATGACCGCAAGCGTGCTTCGCGTGTGGAAGCGGCCTGAACGGCCGTCACACGCTTTGCGCGCTTTCGGTGCCCGATGAACGTTGGGCACCCCCAGCCCCCCCGCCAAGCGGGTGGCTCCTTCAGAAGCTTTTGCGGGCCGCTTTGCGGCCCTCTTCAATCCCGATGACCCACCGCCGCGCCGTCGCGCTGATGATCCTGGTAACGCTCCTGTGGAGCGTGGCCGGGGTCGTGACGCGCCATTTGGAGTCGGCGGCCAGCTTCGAGGTGACGTTCTGGCGCAGCGCCTTCAACGCGTTGGCGCTGGCGATCGGCCTGGGTTGCTTGTGCGGACCGCGGCTATGGACCGAGTTGCGCTCGGCGCCCGCAGTGCTGTGGTGGTCGGGGCTGTGCTGGGCGGTGATGTACACCGCGTTCATGGTCGCGATCACGCTGACCACGGTCGCGGCGGTGCTGGTGACGATGGCGATCGGGCCGCTGCTGACGGCGCTGTTCGCGCGCTTCTTCCTGCATCACCGCCTGCCGACGCGGACCTGGTCCGCGATCGCGGTGGCCGGCATCGGCATCGGCTGGATGTTCGGCCACAAGGCGATGGAGGGCGGCGCCGAACTCGGCGGCGTGCTGGTGGCACTTGCGGTCCCCATTGCCGGGGCGATCAACTGGACGCTGTTGCAGCACGTTGGCAGCAGCGCGCGGGATGCGGACTCGGAGGCCGTCGACATGCTGCCGGCGGTCCTCATCGGCGCCGTGATCTCGGCGCTGGTCACGCTGCCGCTGGCCTGGCCGCTGCAAGCCTCGGCGCGCGACATCTCCTTGCTCGCCTTCCTGGGCGTGTTCCAGCTCGCCATCCCCTGCCTGCTGGCGGTGCGATTGGCGCGGGTGCTGCCGGCGCCGGAGATCGCGCTGCTGTGCCTGCTCGAGGTGCTGTTCGGGGTGGCCTGGGTTTGGCTCGGTGCCGGCGAGGTGCCGACCCGCGCCACGCTGTTCGGCGGCCTGCTGGTGCTTGGCGCGCTGATTGCCAACGAGGCGCTGGCGCTCGTGGCCGGCCGGGGCCGCTCTGTCGAATTGCTTGCCAGGGACATCCGCCCATGAACGCCAACACCGTCCTGCTAACGCTCGTCAGCGAGGGGCACATCCGCGCCGAGCTGCGCGGCCAACTCGGCCTGATCACGCTCAACCGGCCGCAGGCGCTCAACGCACTGTCGCTGCCGATGATCCGCGACCTCACCGCGCTGCTGCTGCACTGGCGGCACGACGAGACGGTGGCCGCGGTGCTGGTGCGCGGCGCCGGGCGCGAGGGCAAGGCGCCGGCCTTCTGCGCCGGCGGCGACATCCGCTTCTTCCACCAGGCTGCACTCGCCGGCGATCCGCGCATCGAGGACTTCTTCAGCGAGGAGTACGCGCTGAACCACCTGATCCATTGCTATCCCAAGCCCTGCATCGCGCTGATGGACGGCATCTGCATGGGCGGTGGCATGGGGATCAGCCAGGGCGCTGCGCTGCGCGTGGTCACCGAGCACAGCAAGCTGGCGATGCCGGAGACGCACATTGGCCTGTTCCCCGACGTCGGCGGCGGCTGGTTCCTCTCGCGCCTGGCCGGATCGATGGGCGAGTACCTCGCGCTGACCGGCGCGGTGCTGAACGCGGCCGAGGCGATCGCGGTCGGCCTGGCCGACGTGCAGATTGCGTCGGCGCAACTGCCGATGTTGGTCGAGGTCCTGGCCGACCAGCCGATCGAATCGGCCGCTGCCGCGCTCGCGGCCGTCAAGGCGCATGCTGTGGCGTCGACCGCGCCGAAGCTGATGGCGCATGTCGCCGCGATCGATCGCCACTTCGCCGCGCCGACGCTGGCGGCGATCATCGAGTCGCTGCGCGCCGACACATCCGATTTCGCGCAGCAGACGCTGGTCACGCTGCAGCAGCGCTCGCCGCTGATGATGGCGGTCACGCTCGAACTGGTGCGGCGCGCCCGCGACCTGACCCTGGCCGAGGACCTGCGGCTCGAACGCGACCTGGTCCGCCATTGCTTTGCGCTGCGACCGGTGGCACGGAGCGAGACGATCGAAGGCATCCGCGCGCTCGCAGTCGACAAGGACCATGCTCCGCGCTGGAATCCGGCCCGGGTCGAGGACATCGATGCCGCTGAACTGGCTGCCTTCTTCGCCAGCCCGTGGCCGGCGCACGCACACCCGCTGCGCGAGCTGAACTAGGGACGGGATCGGGCGCGTTGACGCGCCCCGCTGCCGCTGCTAGAACCATTCCGTCTTCGATGGACGGAGGTTCTCAGTGGCAGAGACATCGCCCGAGATGCGGAAGAAGGAAGAGTTGCGCAGCTTCCTGTTCCTGACCGTCGTGATGGCGCCGGTGCTCAGCGTCATCATCGTTGCCGGCTACGGCTTCGCGGTCTGGATGATCCAGCTCTTCGCCGGGCCACCGATCCGCTGAAGGCCGCGATGCGCTCCACCTCGCACGCGCCGATCGAAGACTTCGGCGAACTCCACATCACGAGCCTGGTGCTGCACGCCTTGCCGCGCCATCTGCAGCGCGTGAGTCGCGCGATCGCCGCGGTGCCGGGCGCCGAACTGCACGCGACGGGACCGACCGGCAAGCTCGTCGTCACGCTCGAGGCGCCGAGCGCCAAGCAGATCATGGCCCGCGTCGCGGAGCTGCAAGGCATCGACGGCGTGATCTCGGCGGTGCTGGTCTACCAGCACGCCGAATCTCTGGCTCGAATGAACGAGGAGATACCCGATGGCGACGACGGCACGACGGATCTTCATTAAGCAATCCGCTGCCGCCACCGCGGCGGCGGTGGCCGGCATCCCGCTGCCGGGCGTGGCGCAGAACATCACCACCGATGCCGGCGCCACCCAGCTCAAGTGGTCGAAGGCGCCATGCCGCTTCTGCGGGACGGGCTGCGGGGTGATGGTGGCGGTCAAGGACGACCGCGTGGTTGCCACCCACGGCGACATGGAGGCCCCGGTCAACAAGGGCCTGAACTGCGTCAAGGGCTACTTCCTCTCCAAGATCATGTACGGCGGCGATCGGCTCACCACGCCGCTGCTGCGCATGAAGAACGGCCAGTACGCCAAGGACGGCGAGTTCGAGCGCGTCAGCTGGGACAAGGCCTTCGACGTGATGGCCGAGCAGTTCAAGCGCGTGCTCAAGGCCAAGGGGCCGACCGCGGTCGGCATGTTCGGCTCCGGCCAGTGGACGATCTGGGAAGGCTATGCCGCGCTCAAGCTGATGAAGGGCGGCTTTCGCACCAACAACCTCGACCCGAACGCGCGCCACTGCATGGCCTCGGCGGTGGCCGGCTTCATGCGCACCTTCGGCGCCGACGAGCCGATGGGCTGCTACGACGACATCGAGGCCGCCGACGCCTTCGTGCTGTGGGGCGCCAACATGGCCGAGATGCACCCGATTCTCTGGACCCGCGTCACCGACCGGCGCCTGGGCACTCCCGGCGTCAAGGTCGCGGTGCTGTCGACCTTCGAGCATCGCTCCTACGACCTGGCCGATCTCAAGCTGACCTTCGAGCCGCAGACCGACCTCGCGATCCTCAACTACATCGCGCACCACATCATCAAGACCGGGCGCGTCAACAAGGCCTTCGTCGACAAGCACACCCAGTTCCAGCGCGGCAACGACGACATCGGCTACGGCCTGCGTCCCGAACACCCGCTGCAGAAGGCGGCCAAGAACGCGGCCAATCCGGGCGGCGCGACGCCGATGAGCTATGCCGAGTTCGCGGCCTTCGTCTCCAAGTACGACCTCGACAGCACGGCCAAGCTCAGCGGCGTGCCCAAGAAGCAGCTCGAGGCGCTGGCCGAGCTCTACGCGAACCCGAAGACCAAGGTGATGTCCTTCTGGACCATGGGTTTCAACCAGCACACGCGCGGCGTCTGGTGCAACAACATGGTCTACAACATCCATCTGCTGACCGGCAAGATCGCCCAGGCCGGCAGCACGCCGTTCTCGCTGACCGGGCAGCCTTCGGCCTGCGGCACGGCGCGCGAGGTCGGTACCTTCTCGCATCGGCTGCCGGCCGACATGGTGGTCGCCAACCCCAAGCACCGGGCCCACACCGAAGAGATCTGGAAGCTGCCCGAGGGCACGATTCCCGCCACGCCCGGCTTCCATGCGGTGCTGCAGAACCGCATGCTCAAGGATGGCAAGCTCAACGCCTACTGGGTCCAGGTCAACAACAACATGCAGGCGGCGGCCAACCTCAACGAGGAAGGCCTGCCCGGCTACCGCAATCCGGAGAACTTCGTCGTCGTCTCCGAGGTCTATCCCACCGTCACCGCGATCTCGGCCGACCTGATCCTGCCTTCGGCGATGTGGGTCGAGAAGGAGGGCGCCTACGGCAACGCCGAGCGGCGCACCCAGTTCTGGCACCAACTGGTGCCGGCGCCGGGCGAGGCGAAATCCGACCTGTGGCAGCTGATGGAGTTCAGCAAGCGCTTCACGACCGACGAGGTCTGGCCGGCCGAGTTGCTGGCCAAGCGGCCCGACCTGAAGGGCAAGACCCTGTTCGAAGTGCTATACCGCAACGGCAAGGTCGACAGCTTCCCGGTCTCGCAGATCCAGGCCGGCTACGCCAACGACGAGTCCAAGGCCTTCGGCTTCTACGTGCAGAAGGGCCTGTTCGAGGAGTACGCCGCCTTCGGTCGCGGCCATGGCCACGACCTGGCGCCCTTCGAGATGTACCACCAGACGCGCGGCCTGCGCTGGCCGGTGGTCAACGGCAAGGAGACCCGGCGTCGCTACATGGAGGGCGAGGACCCGTATGTGAAGACCGGCACCGGCGTGCAGTTCTACGGCCATTCGGATGGCAAGGCGATCATCTTCGCGCTGCCCTACGAGCCGGCGGCCGAGTCGCCCGACAAGGAGTACCCGTACTGGCTCTCCACCGGGCGCGTGCTCGAGCACTGGCACTCCGGATCGATGACGCGGCGCGTGCCCGAACTGCACAAGTCCTTCCCCAACGCGGTCTGCTTCATGCACCCGGACGACGCCAAGGCGCTGGGCGTGCGGCGCGGCGACGCGGTCGACGTGGTCTCGCGGCGCGGCAGCATGCGCACCCGGGTCGAGACCCGTGGCCGCGACAAGCCGCCGCGCGGCCTGGTCTTCGTGCCCTGGTTCGACGCCAGCCAGCTGATCAACAAGGTCACGCTCGACGCCACCGATCCAATCTCGCTGCAGACCGACTTCAAGAAGTGCGCGGTCAAGATCGTGCCGGCGCGCAAGACCGCGTAGGAGGCCGCCATGAGACTCCGCTTTGCATGGATGGTGCTGGCCGCCTGTCTGCTGGGTACGCTGCTGCCGGCGCATGCGGCGCCGCTGGTCGACGCGATGCGCGGGGCCACACCGGTCGGCGAGCCGACCTCGCCGCCGCCGATGCCTCCGGTCGAGAACCGCGACCAGCGGCGCGGTCGCGCCTTCGCGATGCAACCGCCGACGATCCCGCACAAGATCGACGGCTACCAGCTCGACAAGAACTTCAACCGCTGCCTGTTCTGCCACGCCCGCGAGCGCACCGCCGAGACGCAGGCGGTGCCGCTCAGCGTCACCCACTACATGGATCGCTCGGGCAACGTGCTGGCCGAGATCTCGCCGCGCCGCTACTTCTGCCTGCAATGCCACGTCACGCAGGTCGAAGGCAAGGCGCTGGTGGTCAACGACTTCAAGGACGCCACCGCCGTGATGCGTGCCCGTGACGCCGCGCCGGCGCCCAAGAAGAAGTAGCGGGGCGCCACCATGTGGTTGCTGATCAAACGCTACTGGAAGACGATCAATCGTCCGAGCCTGCACTACAGCCTGGGCTTTCTCACGATCGGCGGCTTCGTCGCCGGCATCGTGTTCTGGGGCGCCTTCAACACGGCGATGGAGGCGACCAACACCGAGGCCTTCTGCACCGGCTGCCACGAGATGCGCGACAACGTCTACGCCGACCTCAAGAGCACGATCCACTACAGCAACCGCACCGGCGTGCGCGCGCTGTGCTCCGACTGCCACGTGCCGCATCGCTGGACCAGCAAGATGGCGCGCAAGATGCAGGCCTCCAAGGAGGTCTGGGCCAAGATCTTCGGCACGGTGAACACGCCCGAGAAGTTCGAGGCCCATCGACTCACGCTGGCCCAGCACGAGTGGGCTCGCTTCAGGGCCAACGATTCGCTCGAGTGCCGCAACTGCCACAACTACGAGCACATGGACTTCACGCGCCAGAGCCCGCGCGCGCAGGCCATGCACTCGACCTACCTGGCCGACCGCAGCAAGACCTGCATCGACTGCCACAAGGGCATCGCGCATCGCCTGCCGAATCCGCAGTCGCCGACGGCCGAAGCCGGTGGCGGTCCGGTGGCGGCGGCAGGGAATGCTGCGCCCGGCGCCATGCCGCCTAGTCGCTAGCGCAAACCCCGGCCCGCCGCGTGCGGGCGCCGGCTAGCATGACTCCGCCACTGGAGGCGGGAGACAGCATGGCGAACTTGCCGGTACCACTGAGCGGCCTCGACGCGGCCTTTCTCTACCTCGAGACGCCGCAGATGCCCATGCACGTGGGCGCACTCCATACCTTCGCACTGCCGCCGGGCTACCGCGGCGACTTCGTGGCCGATGTGCGCAAGCACATGATGGCGCGCGCGCACCTGGCGGCGCCGCTCGGGCGCAAGCTGCTGGCGCTGCCGCTGAACCTGGCCACGCCCTCGTGGGTTTCGGCCCGCGTCGATTTCGACAAGCACGTGACCGCGGTCAAGTTGCCGCGGCTGGCACGAGGCAGCAATGGCATGGCCGAGGCCGAGGCACTGGTCTCCAAGCTTCACTCCGTCCTGCTCGAGCGCGACCGGCCACTTTGGCGCTTCTACGTGCTGAGCGGCTTCAAGCCGCTGGCCGATGGCTCGTCGGTGTTCGGCCTGTACACCAAGCTGCACCACGCGGCCGTCGACGGCCAGGCCGCGGTGGCGCTGGCGCAGGCCACCCTCGACCTGCAGGCCACGGGGCGCCAGCTCGATGCACCGATCGTGCTGCCCAGGAGCGCGCGGCAGGGCCTGGCCCAGCAGCTCGGTGGCGCGCTCGCCTACCAGATGCGCCAGGTCGTCGATCTGGCCAAGGCACTGCCCGGCACCGCCAAGGCGGTCGGTGGCGCGCTCGGTCAGAAGGCGGCCAGCAGTGCACTCGACGGCGCCGCCAGCGCGCGCGACGCGATGCTCGAGGCCGCCACCCGCGCGGCGCACAAGTGGATCGAAGGGATCGAGGTCCGCGACGCCAAGGGACGGGCGCTCGCCGGCAGCACGCGCAACCTCACCATCGCGCCGCGCACGCCGTTCAACGCGACCGTCGGCCGCAAGCGCGCCTTCGCGACGGTCAGCCTGCCGCTGGCCGAACTCAAGCTGCTGCGCCAGGCCTTCGACGCCACGCTCAACGACGTGGTGCTCGCGATCTGCAGCGGCGCGCTGCGCAGCTATCTGCAGGCCCATGACGCGCTGCCCAAGGCGCCGCTGATCGCCGCGGTGCCGGTCTCGCTGCGGGCTAAGGGCGACACCAGCGCCAGCAACCAGGCCTCGATGTCGGTGGTCAGTCTCGGTACCCATCTGAGTACGCCGGCCCGTCGCGTGGCTCACATCAAGGAGGCGACCGCGGCCATGAAGACCGCGCTGCTCAACCTCAAGAGCGTGATGCCGACCGATTTCCCGACCCTCGGCGTGCCCTGGCTGCTGACCGGGCTGACCGCACTCTACGGTCGAGGCAGGCTGGCCGACCGCATTCCCCCGCTGGCCAACGTCGTGATCTCCAACGTGCCGGGCCCCTTGGTCCCGCTCTACATGGCCGGCGGCCGCATGCTGACCAATCACCCGAGCTCGATCGTCGTCCACGGCGTGGCGCTCAACATCACGGTCCAGACCTACGCCGGCGCGCTCGACTTCGGGCTGATGGCCTGCGCCAAGGCGATGCCCGACGTCGCCACCTTTGCCGAGGCGATCCACACCAGCCATGCCGAGTTGTTGAAGCTGGCTCAGCGGCAGCTGGCCAAGGGGCAGCCAGCGCCGGTGGCGAGGAAGAGGGCGCAGAAGTCGACGGCGAAATCAGTTGCCGAAGAAGCGCGAACGAAGTCGCGCCGCAAGCCGCGCTCACCATTGGTTGCAGGCGTGGGCCGCTAGCATCCGCTCATGCCACAAACCCTGTCGTCGATGAGCCTGTTCAACCGCTCCGCCCGCACCGTTCCGGCCGAGGTCAAGGCGCCGTCGCCATTGCTGCTGATGATGGAGGCGCGCGCGCCCTGGGAGCTGGCGGCACTGTGGTTGTCGGCACCGTGGCTGCGCCAGTTGGGGCGCGGCGATGGCCACCCGGTGCTGGTCTTCCCCGGCCTCGGCGCCAACGATGTCTCGACGCTGCCGCTGCGCAACCTGCTGCGCCAGCTCGGCTATGCGCCGCAGCCCTGGAACTTCGGCTTCAACTTCGGGCCACGTCAGGGTGTGCTGCGCGGCTGCGTCGAGCATGTGCGCGAACTGCACGAGCGCCATGGCCGCCCGGTCAGCCTGATCGGCTGGAGCCTGGGTGGCGTCTACGCCCGCGAGGTCGCCAAGCTGCTGCCGGCCGAGGTGCGCTGCGTGGTCACGCTTGGCACGCCCTTCGCGGGGCCGCCGCGCGCCAACAACGCCTGGCGCTTCTACGAGCTGGTGAGCCGGCAGAAGCTCGACGACGAGCACGAACTGCGCGCGCAGTTGCACGTGGCGCCGACGGTGCCGACGACCTCGATCTACTCGCGCAGCGACGGCATCGTGTCCTGGCCCTGCAGCCTCAACGAGGCGGCGCCGCACACCGAGAACATCGAGGTCGTCGCGAGCCACACCGGGCTTGGCGTCAATCCGCTCGCGCTCTACGCGATGCTGGACCGGCTGGCGCAGGACCCCAGGCGCTGGCGCCGTTTCGACCGCCCGGCGGCGCTGCGCTGGCTGATGGATCACGGGCCGGCGCGGCCCGAGACCGCCCAGGCAAGCAACGCGGCCTGATCCTCCGATGCAGGTTCAGGCCGGCGGCACCCGCCTCGAGGTGCAGATCGACGGGCCAGCCGACGGCGAGCCCTTGCTGCTGATCATGGGCCTGGGCATGCAGCTCGTCGCCTGGCGCGAGGGCCTGGTCGAGCAGCTGGCGGCGCGCGGCTTCCGGGTGATCCGTTTCGACAACCGCGACATCGGGCTGTCGCAGCGCTTCGATGAACTCGGCACGCCCAACGTGGTGTGGCAGGGCCTGCGCTACGCACTGCGCCTTCCGGTGAGCGCGCCCTACACCTTGCGCGACATGGCCGCCGACGGCGCGGCCCTGCTGACGGCACTCGGCATTTCGAGTGCGCATGTCTGGGGCGCCTCGATGGGCGGCATGGTGGCCCAGCGCCTCGCGGCCGAGCATCCGCAGAAGGTTCGCAGCCTGACGCTGATGATGACCAGTTCCGGCGCGCGCCACTTGCCGCAGGCCAGCGCCAGGGTGCGCGGTGCGTTGCTGTCGCGTCCGGCCTCGGGCAGCGCAGAAGACATCGTCGAGCACTACGTGAAGCTGTTCCGCCTGATCGGCAGCCCGCAATATCCGGCGCCGGAGCCGGAGCTGCGCGCCTTCCTGCATGGCGTGGTGCAACGTGCCGGCCCGCGCTCGGCGGCCGGTGTCGCGCGCCAGCTCACCGCCATTGCCGGCGATGGCGATCGCACGCCGCTGCTGGCACGCATCAAGGTGCCGACCAGCGTGATCCACGGTGCGGCCGACCCGCTGGTGCCACCGGCCAACGGCTCGCAGCTGGCACAGGCGATCGGCGGTGCTCAACTGGACATGATCCCCGGCATGGGCCATGACCTGCCGGCACCGCTGTGGCCGCGTTTCGTCGACCGAATCCACGAGACGGCGCTGCGCGCGGGAGCCTTCGGCGCCGGATAGAGTCGAGGCTCACGACAACGGAGCAGCGTCGATGAAGAAGGTGATCTGTGGCCTGGGCATGTTGCTCGGGCTGGCCGTCCAGGGTGTTGCCGGTGCCGCGACCGACGACCTGAAGCCATTCCCGGCCGCGAAGGCCGGACAGCAGCGCTTCGTCATCCGCCTGCCCGAGGTCGACAAGCCCGACGAGCACCGGCTCGAGCTGATCGTCGGCAAGACCCTGCAGGTCGACTGCAACCGCCACATGATGGGCGGCACCGTCACTACCAAGACGGCGCAGGGCTGGGGCTTCGACTACTTCGTGGTCGGCCCGGTCGGTGGTGGAGCCTCGACGATGATGGCCTGCCCGCCGGACATGCCCAAGCGCGAGGAGTTCGTGCGCGCGAACCTGCGCACCCCGCACGGCAGGGCCGAGGCCGGGCTGCTGCGCTACAACCCGAAGATCCCGGTGGTGGTGTTCGTGCCGGACGGGGTCGAGCTGCGTTACCGGGTCTGGCGCGCCGACAGCGCGATGGCGACGGCCGGGCGCGAGTAGGGTTCGCCGCGCCTTCATTGGCGCGGGCGTGCCGCAACGGCTCGCTCAACGAGGGTCTTCAGCGCTCAGCGTGGCCATGGCAGACGGTGTTTGCGGCCACGGCAGCCGCAGCGCCGCCAGCTTGCCGATGTGACGGCCCGGTTCGGCGCCGGTTGCGTTGACCGTGTGGTTGCGGATGCCGCCGGTGGTGGCCGGCCTCCGACGCTGACGCGAGGGTCACGCCCACGGCGCAGCCCTCGCGCAGCAGCCGGTCCGGGCGACCGAATTACTCGGAGCAGGCGGTCAGCGCGGACGGAGCCGAGCTGAGTTGCCGGATCCAGTCGCTCACCATCGACGTGGCTTCCTTGTGAACCGTCTGGCGCCCGACCACCGGCATGGTTTGGCCGGCCTCTGTATGGGCCATGCGGTACAGCAGGATGGACGATTCGGGGCTGCCCGGGTTGATGTCATAGGTGTAGCCCGGCAGGCCGGTTCCGGCATAGGCCAGCGGCTTCTTGCAGACGCCCCAGAGGTTCGTGGCCGAGGAGCCGATGTCCTCATGGGTCAGCCTAAGTCCCGACTGGGATGCGTTGCCCTTGCCGTTGTGGCAATGCGCGCAGTTCACATCCAGATAGGCCTTGGCACGGTCGCCCAGCGACTTGGCGGTATCGGCCCAGTCGACGTTGACCGGTGCACCCGACAGGCCCGGGAAGCTGGCCAGCAGTTGCAGTTCGTCCAGGTGGACGAGCTGGTTCTGAACGACGCCCTTGGCGTATTCATAGTCCTTGTTCAGATTGCGCACCTTCGGTCCGATCGGCAGCGTCGGACCCGAACCACCCGATTCGGTGGCATGGCACTTCTGACAGGTCTGCGCGTTGGGCACCACATAGGTGAACTTCTCAGGGGCGCCGACCGGCGCGACCAACTCCATCTCCACGTACTTGCCGCTGGTGTTCAGCGACGCGTCCTTCTGGTCAGCGTCCCAGACGTAGGTTGTTCCGGTCCATTGGCCGCTGGCCTCCAGCACCAGGATGCGGGTCTCGATCAGGCGATGCGTGGTCAGGTCGATGGTGCTGCCCTGCGGACTGATGCTCGCCTTGCCGACCGGCAGGTAGTTGGCTGGATCGGTCCCCTGGGCCCTGGGAAAGTAGAAGGTCTTGTAGATCGCGGTGCCTACCGGGAAGTCGAGCGTGCCCGTGGTCGTGTAGTTGATCTTCTTGCCGGCCGGCACGTACAGCCCGCGCATCTTCAGCGCGTAGTCACTGAACAGGGCGGAGGACAGGTCATAGGGGACTACGGCGGTGTGGTGCGACAGCTTGCTGCCGTCGCTGCGCACTGCATTCCATTGCGACAGTTTGGGCGGCGCCTCGGCCGCGCGGAACACGACCGGCAGGGTCGCCGCGGGCGGTGCGGGGGGCGCGCCTGGCGTGTCGCTGTCACCGCCGCCGCAGGCGGCCAGGATCAGGGCACTCAGGGCAGAGCTGAGGCCCCACTGCAGGCTTCGAATCAGCGACTTGGCTGGCATGGGATGACTTTCGGTTCGGCGCAGGGGCCCACCACCGATGGGCCCTGCGCTCGGCTCGGACGTGATGGATCAGGACGGATAGCCGGTCACGGGGGGCAGCGTGATCGTGCAATCCATGCGGGTCGGGTTCGGGAAGTCGAAGCTTGCCGTGCCGGTCAGCATGCCGAACAGGTTCAGGGCGAGGTTCTCGTAGCTCACGCCGACACTGGCGGCAGGCGGTGTCACGCCGTTGCTCTTTGAGCAGATCTTCTGGTTGCCGGTGTAGTCGCCACCGATCGGGTAGCCGGTGGACAGATCGACGCCGGTGCCGGTTGCCGGATCGACGATGCCATCCCACATGACTGCCGGGAAGCTCTTGTAGCCTGCCATGAAGGGGTCGGCGAAGTCCTGCAGCCCGCCTGCGCTCGATGGCTGGGCAAACGCACCGCCTGGGTTGTAGCCGAAGTCCGAGATCGTGTTGTGGTGGACGTAGGCGCCGCGGCCGAAGTTGTCGTACGGCTTGCCCTGGCTGTCCAATGTGCCGCTGGTGTCCTGCTCGCCGGCCGCGTAGGCCGTGATCAGCAGGACGCCCGTGGTCTGGTGGCGGCTGATGATGTTGCCGGTGATCTCGACGTTCTGCGATGCCAGCACCATCACGCCGGTGCCCGGCGGAATGGTCAGCACCAGCCCCGTTGCATTGGCGAACGGCGGCGTGTTGTTGTCGACGATGGTGTTGTTGCGCACCAGGATGTTCTTGGTGTCCTTGAACCGGGGAGGCGCCTTCAACGCAAAGATCAGGATGCCACCGGTGTTGTCGTGCACCAGGTTGTTCTCGACGATCGCGTTGTGCGAGTTCTCGATCTCCACGCCGGCCACGTTGTTGGCCACTTCGTTGCCGGCCACCAGGATGTTGGTCGACTGGCCGACATAGACGCCGGCATCGCGCGTGCCGACCACCTTGCTGTTGACGATCTTGATGTTGTCGCTACTGACCGGATACAGGCCATAGGCCATCCTGGACGTGCCGAAGGGGTTGATCGTCCACTCGGCGCGCAGGGTGTCCATGACGATGTCACGCGACTGGTTGACGAAGATGCCGTTGCCCGATGCGTCCTCGATGGCGAACTTGCGGAACACCGCCGTCTCCAGGCCCGAGGTGTCCATGCCGTTCTGCGTCAACGCCTTGGCGAAGGACAGGATGGTGTTGGACGTCGGGTCCGTGCCGTTGCCGGCACCCAGGATCGTGATGCGCTTCTTGTTGGTGATCTGCAGAGGACCCTTGAAGCTGTACTTGCCGGCCGGCAAGGTGATGGTGTCGCCTTCCTTGGCTGCCTGGAAGATCGCGTTCAGGTCGATGTCGTTCATCTGGGCCGCGGTCACGACCGTTCCCTGAACAACGGGGGCAACCGGCGCTGCGGGCGCTGCCGGCGTGTCGCTGTCACTGCCGCCACAGGCCACCAGAGTCATGGCCACCAGCAAGGCCGAGGGCAGGGTCCGAGCGAAACGCATGCTTGATCTCCGGAGAACGTCGATGAGTGGATGTCGAATGGCCAGCTTGCACAGACCGTCCGCCGGGAACATGGCTCGCCGGCGCCAGTGCGGCATCTGAACAAGGGCAATGGTGCGACACTCGTCACTTGAGCCCTTGACTTCAAAGGACATTTGCTTGACTCTTAAGGACATAAGGGTAAAAGACATCAGGGTAAGAACTCAGCGCGCCTGACACCGGATGACATCGCTCGTTCGCACCACGGTTCTGCATGGCTATGAGAAGTTGGCGCGATCGATCGGCGCCGACCCGGCGCATGAGTTGAAGCGCGTCGGCCTGTCGCTGGAGGCGCTGAAGAACCCGGACAGTTTCATCTCGTTCATTGCGTGCATCCGGGTCCTGGAGCACACGGCGAGCACCGCGAATTGCCCGGACCTGGGCCTCAGGCTCATCCAGGCGCAGCAGTCAGGCGTCCTCGGCCCGCTGACCGCGCTGATGCGCCACGCGCCGACGCTCGAGCAGGCGCTGCTCGCTGGCTCGCGCCATCTTTTCGTCCTGAGCCCCGAGATTCACTTCGCGGTCGCGCCCGTCGCATCGGACCGACATCTGGTCGACCTGACATTCGAGATCGCGGTGCGGCAATTGACGGCCCGCGCGCAGATCGTCGAGCAGTCACTCGGGTTCATCGTCCAGGTGCTGCGCTTGGTGACGCAGGGCCGGGTCCGGCCGTTGCTGGCGTTAGTGCCACACAGCCGCCTCGGTTCGCTGCGGCGCTACGCCGAGGTGCTGGGCTGCGAATGCCAGTTCGACACGCCGGTCGCCGGTATCCGGATCGCGGCCAGCGACCTTGCCATCCCGCTGCCCGAACACAACCCGCTGCTGCAGCAGATGGCACAGACCTACATCGAGGAATGCTTTGGCTCGCCGCAGCAACTGTTCTCCGATCGGGTCCGGCTGCTGATCCGCCGATTCCTGGACAGCCAGTCCGCGACCCTGCCGGTCATTGCCGACGACCTGGCAATTCACCCAAAGACGCTGCAACGCCGCCTGCTGGCCGAAGGCCATCAATTCAAGGATCTCCTGGACGAGGTCCGGCGCGACCGCTTCCTTGAACTGGTGGCGCAATCGGGCGCCTTCAGCCTGACCCAACTGGCCTTGCTGCTGGGCTATTCGGAGCAGGCGGCGCTCACCCGCAGTTGTCGGCGCTGGTTCGGTTGCTCGCCCACCGTCCTACGCCGCCGCTCGCTACCGAACCCCTCAGAGTCGCCACCGGCCATCGCCCGGGCATCGAGTCCGCCTGCTTGAGGCTTGACCCAGTTCCCTGCGTCGACCTGAGCACGCTGGCGTGCCTTGTGGCGGTTCGCGGCAGCTATGCCGAAGCGTCGTCGCGGGCGGCCTCGAAGAATGCAAGGGCGGCACGGGGAGAATGCGAGTTCGCGCTGCCCGCAGTCGAGGGCGCGCTGGCCTCACAGCGCCCCGTTCCCGCCCGACGATCGATCGCGATGACCGACACCACACAGAAGAAGTTTCCCGGCTGGCGCCTCTCGGTCGCGCCGATGATGGAGTGGACTGACCGCAACTGCCGCGTCTTCCATCGCCTGCTGACGCAGCGCACGCTGCTCTACACCGAGATGGTGACGACCGGCGCACTGATCCACGGCGACGTGGCGCGCCATCTCGACTTCCACGATGTGGAGCATCCGGTGGCTCTGCAACTCGGCGGCAGCGAGCCGGCCGACCTGGCACATGCGGCGCGGCTGGGCGCGCAATGGGGCTATGACGAGATCAACCTCAACTGCGGCTGCCCGAGCGAGCGCGTGCAGCGCGGTGCCTTCGGCGCCTGCCTGATGGCCGAGCCGGCGCTGGTGCGCGACTGCGTCAAGGCGATGGTCGATGCGGTGGCGCTGCCGGTGACCGTGAAGCACCGCATCGGCATCGACCAGGGCGAGAGCTACGAGTTCGTGCGCGACTTCGTCGGCACCGTGGCCGAGGGTGGCTGCCGCGTCTTCATCGTCCACGCCCGCAACGCCTGGCTCAAGGGCCTGAGCCCGAAGGAGAACCGCGAGATCCCGCCGCTGCGCTACGAGATGGTCTACCGGCTCAAGCGCGACTTCCCGGACTTCGCGATCGTGCTCAACGGCGGCGTCACGACCGATGTGCAGATTGCCGAGCACCTGCAGCATGTGGACGGCGTGATGCTCGGCCGCCATGCCTATCACGAGCCGTGGGCGCTGGCCGTATGGGATGCGGGCTTCCTCGGCGCCGGGCACGCGCCGGCGACCGCCGCTTCGCGATCGGCTGTCGAGGAGGCCTGGGTTGCACACCTCGACTCGCTGCATCGCGCCGGACAGCCCTGGATGAGCGCGATGCGCCACGCGATGGGTCTGTGGAACGGGGTGCCGGGTGCGCGCCGGTGGCGTCAGGTCTGGTCCGACCACCGGCTGCGTGGGGAGTCGCCGCGCGCCGTGCAGCAGCGCGCGGCCGAGGCGATGCGGCAGGCACTGGCCGAGACCTCGACCGGTTGATCTTCCCGGTGCGCGGGCTAAGTTGAACTGACATGGCCCCGGCCCGGGTGCCGCCCTCGTCCGCACGGCCATGGCACGAGGGGACGATCATGCTTGGTGAACGCATCGGTGAAAGCAAGGGCCAGGTCATTTCGCAGCGGGTGCTGCCCAGCGACGGCGGCCCGAAGATGGAGACCAGCTTCCGCACCCAGGGCACGCTGCTCGGCGTGGGGACCAGCGAGACCGGCACCTACTGGTCCCGGCTGCGCCCCGATGGCACGCTGTACGGCGAGGGCCAGGGCATCGTGATGAGCGCCGAGGGCGACGCCGCCACCTGGGTCGGGCAGGGCGTCGGAACACTGAAGAAGGACGGCTCGGCGAGCTACCGGGGCGCGGTGTACGTGCAGACGGCCTCGCCCAAGTGGGCCGGACTCAACAGCATCGCCTGCGTCTACGAGTACGAACTCGACGCGCAGGGTGCGACGCGTTCGCAGCTCTACGAGTGGAAGTAGCGCCAAGGGCGCGGGCCGGTGCTCAGGGGTGAACCGACGCGGCCGCGCCTGACCGCGTCGCCAGCACCACGCCGGCCAGCGCCAGCGCGAAGGCCGCGCCGTGCAGCCAGCCGGCCGGCTCGCCCAGCACCAGAACGCCGACCGCCGCCGCGCCGACCGGCAGCATCACGGTGAACACCCCGGCCGAGGCCGCCGGCACATGGCGCAGCCCGGTCATCCAGAGCCAGACCGTGACCATGCTGGCGGCAATCGAATAGAACAGCAGCAGCGTCCACAGCGGCGGCGTCACGCCGGCGAAGTCGAAGCTCAGCGCCTGCCACAGGCCGAAGGGCGTGACCAGCGCCAGGCCCCAGAGATTGACGATCGCGCTGATGCGCTTGGGCGAGACGCTGCCGGTCAGCCGCTTGCCGATCACCACGTAGCTGGCCTCGCAGAACACCGCGGCCAGCAGCAGGGCCTGTCCGAGCAGCGAGCCGCCGCCA
The DNA here is from genome assembly GCF_004217215.1 of Rivibacter subsaxonicus. Lineage (GTDB taxonomy): Bacteria > Pseudomonadota > Gammaproteobacteria > Burkholderiales > Burkholderiaceae_C > Rivibacter > Rivibacter subsaxonicus. The sequence goes on along the minus strand of NZ_SHKP01000008.1, from coordinate 263,224 downwards.
CCGGCAGCGTCGCCGTGACCGGCAAGGGCCAGCAGCGCGATGCCGGCCACCGCGCAGCCGATGCCGGCCAGCTGCGCGCGGCCGATGCGCTCGCGCAGGAAGGCCCAGGACAGCAGCGCGACCGCGGCCGGGATCGCCGCCATCGTGATGCTCGCCGCCAGCGCCGAGGTGAGCTTGACGCCGTAGAGCATGCAGATCGAGAACAGGAAATTGCCGAGGAAACTCTCCCAGAACAGCAGCACGCGGTCATGGCGCGACAGCGGCGCCTCGCCCGGCGCGCGCGGCAGCCAGTGCAGCATCGCCACGGCCGCGATGCCGAAGCGCAGCCAGGCCAGCAGCAGCACCGGGAACACCGCCACCAGCGTGCGCGACAGGCCGACGTAGCTGCCGACCAGCGCCATGCTGGCGGCGAGCGCCGCGTAGGCCCACCAGGGCGGCGGTGCGGCCCGGCCTAGCCGCGACATGCCGGCATGTCAGAACAGCGCGCCATAGCGCGCATGTTCCCAGTCGCTGACGTGGCGGGCGTACTCGATCCACTCGGCGCGCTTGAGGCGCACGAACTCGGCGTGCAACGTGTCGCCGAGCGCGCCGTGCATCACTTCGCTGGCCTCGAGCGCATCGACCGCCTCGCCCAGCGACTGCGGCAGCAGGCCGATGCCCCGGCTGCGGATAGCCGCCAGCGGCAGTGCGAACAGATCGTCTTCGCAGGCCGGCGGCAGCGGCAGTTCGCGGTCGATGCCGTCGAGGCCGGCGGCGATCAGGCCGGCCGTGGCCAGATAGGGGTTGGCCGCGGCGTCGGGCGTGCGCCACTCGAAGCGATCGCCCAGCGTGCGGATCATCGCGGTGCGGTTGTTCGGGCCATGCGCCACGTAGGCCGGCGCCCAGGTCGTGCCCGACAGCGACTCGCCGACCACCAGCCGCTTGTAGCTGTTGACGGTGGGCGCGGCCAGCGCCGACAGCGCCGCGCTGTGTGCCAGCACGCCTGCGATGAAGTGCTCGGCCAGCTTGGAGAGTCGGCCACCCTCGCCGGCAAACAGACCCTGGCCGCCGCGCCACAGCGAGACGTGGAAATGCAGCCCGCTGCCCGGCTGGTTGGCAAAGGGCTTGGGCATCATCGAGAACACCGCGCCCTGCTGCTCGGCCAGCGCATGGGCGGCGAGCTTGAACAGCATCAGGTTGTCGGCGCTGCGCAGCGCCTCGTCGAAGCGGAAGTTCAGCTCGAACTGGCCATGCGCGTCTTCATGGTCGATCTGCTCGACCTCGAGCCCGGCCGCCTCGAGCGCAGCGCGCAGCGCGTGCAGGAAGGGCAGTTGGCGCGGCAGGCTCTTCAGGTCGTAGCTTGGCTTGTCGAGGCGGTCGGCACCGTCGAAGGGCTCGTAGCGGCCGCCTTCGCCCCGCCTGAGCAGGAAGAACTCGGGCTCGATGCCGGTGGAGAGCATCCAGCCACGCTCGGCCAGCCGCGCGGTGGCGCGCCGCAGCACCTGGCGCGGGCAGGCGTCGAAGGGCGCTCGGTCGACGAAGCCGTTGCCGACGATCAGCGCCACGCCCGGCATCCACGGCAGCGCGCGCAGCGTGCGGGTGTCGCCGCGCGCGTAGTACTCGGAGCGCGGCCCGGTGCGCGGCAGCGCGGTGCCCCAGATCGACGGGCCGGCAAAGCCGGCACCGGTCCTGAGCACGGTGCCGATCTGGGCCAGCGGCACGAACTTGCCCTTGGCCGTGCCATGGACGTCGGTGAACTGCACCAGCAGCGTGTGCACGCCCTGCGAGGCGAGCGACTCGCGGGTGGCTTCGAGGTAGCCGGCGTCGATGCGGTGGTGCGGGCCGGCGTCTTGAGGGTCGAGCATCGGTTCAGGTCCGTGCTGCCACCAGGGCAGCCTGCAGGATGGCGAGGGCCTCGTCGAAGATCTCAAGCTCGATCGTCAGCGGGAACAGGAAGCGCAGCACGTTGCCGTTGACGCCGCAGCTGAGCAGGATCAGGCCGCGCGCCAGCGCCTCGGCCTGGACGCGCTTGGTGAAGTCGGCGTCGGGTTCATCGGAGCCGGCGCGGTTGAACTCGACCGCGACCATCGCGCCGAGCCCGCGCACATCGACGATCTGCGGCACCTGCGGGCGCATCGCCTCGAGCGTGGCCTTGAGGCGCAGGCCGAGCTGGGCGCCGCGCTGCGGCAGCTGTTCCTCCTGCATCACCTCGATCACCGCATGCGCGGCGGCAATCGCCAGCGGGTTGCCGGCGTAGGTGCCGCCGAGGCCGCCGGGCGCCGGGGCATCCATGATCTCGGCCTTGCCGGTCACGGCCGACAGCGGCGTGCCGGCCGCCATCGACTTGGCGATCGTCATCAGGTCGGGCACCACGCCGGTCGAGTCGAAGAAGTGCTGCATCGCGAACAGCTTGCCGGTGCGACCGAAGCCGGTCTGCACCTCGTCGGCGATCAGCACGATGCCGTGCTCGTCGCACAACTCGCGCAGCCACTGAACCGCCGCGGTGGTGATCGCGTTGAAGCCGCCTTCGCCCTGCACCGGCTCGAAGATGATCGCGGCGACCCGGGCCGGCTCGATCTCGGTCTTGAAGATGTGCTCGATCGCCTTCTGCACCATCGCCAGGTCGGTACCCTCGGCCGGGAAGGGCGCGTGGTAGATCTCGGGCGGGAAGGGTCCGAAGCCGAGCTTGTAGGGCACGACCTTGCCGGTCAAAGCGACCGCGAACATCGAGCGGCCGTGGAAGGCGCCGCCAAAGGCGATCACGCCCGAGCGCTTGGTGTGGGCACGCGCGATCTTGATCGCGTTCTCGATGGCCTCGGCACCGGTCGAGAAGAAGCAGGTCTTCTTGGCATGCGTGCCCGGCGTGAGCTGGTTGAGCTTCTCGGCCAGCGCGATGTAGCTCTCGTACGGAACGACCTGGTAGCAGGTGTGGCTGAAGCGTTCGAGCTGGGCCTGCACCGCGGCCACCACCTTCGGGTGCCCGTGGCCGACGTTCATCACCGCGATGCCGCCGGCAAAGTCGATGAAGCGGCGGCCTTCGACATCCCACAGCTCGCTGCCCTGCGCACGATCGGCGAAGAAGCTCGCCATCACGCCGATGCCGCGCGGGGTGGCGGCGGCCTTGCGGGCCATCAGTTGTTCGTTCTTCGAGTGGTTCATGGCGTACTCCTCAAGCGCGGCAACAGGCTCAGCCGTTGATGCGCAGCCAGGTGGTCTTCAGCTCGGTGTATTTCTCGAAGGCGTGCAGCGACTTGTCGCGGCCGTTGCCGCTCTGCTTGACGCCGCCGAAGGGCACGGTGATGTCGTCTTCGTCGTACTGGTTCACGTGCACGGTGCCGGCGTGCAGCGCGCGCGCCACGCGGTGGGCGCGGTCGATATGGCTGCTCCAGACGCTGGCCTGCAGGCCGTAGGCCGAGTCGTTGGCCATGCGCACGGCGTCCGCCTCGTCCTTGAAGCGGATCATCGACAGCACCGGGCCGAAGATCTCCTCGCGCGCGATCTTCATGTCGTTGCGCACGCCGTCGAAGATGGTTGGCTCGACGTAGTAGCCACCGGTCTCGCTGCGCGCCTGGCGGCCGCCGGCCAGCACCGACGCGCCCTCGGCGCTGCCGGACTCGATGTAGCCCATCACGGTGCGCAGCTGCGTCTCGTCGACCAGCGCGCCCATCACGGTCTTGGCGTCGAGCGGGTCGGCCGGCTGGTACTTGGGTGCCTCGGCCGCCAGCTTCTTCGCGAAGTCGTCGGCAATGCTCTCGTGCACGAACAGGCGCGAGGGCGCGTTGCAGCTCTCGCCCTGGTTGAAGAAGATTGAGCCGGCCAGCGTCTGCGCGCAGCGGTCGAGATCGTCGAAGTCAGGGAAGACGACGAAGGCGCTCTTGCCACCGAGTTCGTTGAAGACGCGCTTCAAGTTGCTGCGGCTGCTGTACTCGAGCATCTTGCGGCCGACCCGCGTGCTGCCGGTGAAGCCGATCGCGTCGACGCCCGGGTGCAGCGCCAGCGCCTCGCCGGCCTCGTGCCCGAAGCCCGGCACGACGTTGAACACGCCCTCGGGCAGGCCGGCCTCGAGCGCGATCTCGGCCAGCCGCAGCGCGGTCAGCGGGCTCTTCTCGCTCGGCTTGAGCACCACGCTGTTGCCGGTGGCCAGCGCCGGCCCGAGCTTCCACGAGGCCATGATCATCGGGTAGTTCCAGGGCACGATCGCCCCGATGACGCCCATCGGCTCGCGCGTGATCAGCGCCAGCGCATTGCGGCCGGTCGGTGCGATCTCGTCGTAGACCTTGTCGATCGCCTCGGCGTACCACTGGATGCAGCTGGCGGTGGAGGCGACGTCGACGCTCAGCGCGTACCTGATCGGCTTGCCCATGTCGAGGGTCTCGAGCAGCGCGAGTTCTTCCCTGTGGACAAGGATCAGTTCGGCAAAGCGCTGCAGCACGCGCTTGCGCGCGGCTGGCGGCTTGTGGGCCCAGCGGCCATCGCTGAAGGCGACACGCGCGCTGGCCACGGCGGCGTCGATCTCGACGTTGCCGCCGCGCGCGATCGCGCCCAGCACGCGGCCGTCGATCGGCGAGCGCTTCTCGAACTGTTCGGCGGCGTCGACGCGCTTGCCGCCGATCAGGCAGCGGCCATCGATGCGTGCCTCGGTGGCGCGGGCGCGCCAGTCGATGGCGGCCTTGGCGGGGGTGGATGTGCTCATGGACGAGGCTCCTTCAGGCACATGATCGCGCAGCGCCGGTGCGTCGCGCTGCACATGACCCTGGTGCCCATGCAGCGACCGGGGCTCATGATTCGAAAACGCGGCGGGGGCCTCGTGGCCCCCGCTCGCCGTGCGGGCTCCGGACCCTGAGGCCCGGCGCGCGGGTTCGGTCAGAAGAACACGACGACCGAGGCGCCGAGCAGGTTGTTCGAGCGCTTGTAGCTGCCGCTCTTGACATCGAGGAAGACCGCCTCGCTGGCCTGGTCGAAGCGGTACTCGGCCTTGAAGGTGGTGTTCAGGTTGAACAGATAGCTCAGCCCCAGCGTGACCGCGGTGCGGTTGACGCCGCGCTCGGGGTCGGCCTGGAACCAGGTGCCCAGTGTCTCGTCGTAGCTCCAGCCGGGGCCGATGCCGTTGCGGTCGTCGCTGGCGGTGAAGCCGAGCAGGCCGCCGCCGTTCTTGCGGTTGTGCAGGTAGTCGCCGCGCACGATGCCCTCGAGGCGCGGCGTGAACTTGTAGGCCGCCAGCGCCGAGGCGCCGTACCACTCGGCGTCGCGCAACGCGCCGGTCACCGGGTCGGCGGTGATCGATGCGCGGCGCTGGCGACCGAGGCTGAGCTGGCCCTGCACCGTCCAGTCGCCACGGATGAAGTAGGCGTCGAACTCGAACAGGTCCAGGTGCGAGTTGCGCTGCGACACGACCTCGCCGCCCGGATCGAGCACGTCACCGGTGATCGGGTCGATGATCTCCGGGGTCAGCACGTTCTCGCTGAAGTTGGCCGCCTTGCCGTGCACGCCGGCGAAACCGAAGCCCTGGAACTCGCCGCGCGAGTAGTCGACGCGGTAGGCGAACACCGGCGAGCTTTCGCCCTGCGGGTTCTTGCTGGAGTTCATGTTGGCCAGCATGCCCTTGACGAGCCACTTGCCGCGCGTGACCTCGAGGCCGGCGCCGGTGTAGGCGGTCGGCAGCGTGAAGTCGAACAGCAGGTTGTGGGTGATCAGCTTGTTCTGCGTCGCCGGCAGGTACTCGTAGCCCGACCAGTCGGGGATCTGGCCGGCGATCATGCGGGTCTGCAGGTCGGTCAGCGGGATCGAGACGCTGGCCTCGTGCACGATCGAGCTGCCGTCGAACACCGCGCCGGCGCCGCGGTTGGGCGCCAGCGTCAGGCGCCACTTGGTGCCGCTCTCGGTTTCCTTCTGGAAATCGATCATCGCGGTACCGAAATAGGAGTTGTCGTAGTTGTAGCCGTCGTCGCCGACGCTGTTGAGGAACTGGAAGCCGGAGCGGCTCTGGCGCTGGTTGTAGATGTAGGCCGGATCCATGTAGCCGCTGATGGTCAGGCCCTTCAGGCCCCAAGCCTCGAGGTTGTCCTCGGTGGCCTCGGTCTTGACGGCGATGCGGTTGAACTCCTGCACCTGCTCCGGCGTCATGCCCCACTGGGCCGAACCGGCGGCGCCGGCAGCGGCAGCTGCAGCGGCCGCAGCCGCAGGGGCGGTCGCCGCCTTGGTCTCGGCCTCCTTGAGCTTCTGCTCGAGCTGGCCGACCCGCGCCTTGAGCTCGCGCAGTTCCTTCAACAACTCGTCGTTGGTGGTCTGCGCCAGCGCCAGGCCCGGGAACGCGGCCCCCAGTGCCAGCGCCAGTGCGCTCAGTTTCCAGTGCTTCATTCGGCTCGCTCCTCTCTTTGCGGTTGCTTGTATGGATTCAGGATCGGATTCGTGGCCTCAGCCGCCGGCGCGCTGGGCCTGCGCGATCTGGCGCTGGCGTTCGCGCTCGGCGCGGGCGATCAGGTAGCTGGTGGTCAGCACGCCGATGGCGACCACGACGATGATCACGGTGGCCATCGCGTTGACGCTCGGGTTCACGCCGAGGCGGGCACGCGAGAAGATCACCAGCGGCAACGTGGTCGAGCCGGGGCCGGAAAGGAAGGCCGAGAGCACGACGTCGTCGAGCGAGAGCGTGAAGGTCAGCAGCCAGGCCGAGGCCAGCGACTGCGAGATCATCGGCAGCGTGACGAGGTAGAACACCTGCCAGGGACGCGCCCCGAGGTCCTGCGCCGCTTCTTCGAGCGAGGGGTTCAGGTCCTGCAGCCGGGCCTGCACCACCACCGCGGCGTAGGCCATGCCGAGCAGCATATGGCCGAGCCAGATGGTCAGCATGCCGCGTTCGGGGAAGCCGAGCGCGCGCTGCACCGACACCAGGAACAGCAGCAGCGACAGCCCGACGATCACCTCCGGCATCACCAGCGGCGCATTGACCATGCCCGAGAACAGCGTGCGGCCGCGAAAGCGCCGGTACTTGACCAGCGCGAAGGCCGCCAGCGTGCCGAGCACCACCGAGCCGCAGGCGGTGAAGAAAGCGATCTTCAGGCTGAGCCAGAGGCCGGTCAGCATCTCGGTGTCGGTGCGCAGCGCCGCGTACCACTTGAGCGTGAAGCCGTTCCAGACGCTCGGCAACGCCGAGTCGTTGAACGAGAAGATCACCAGCGAGACGATCGGCAGGTACAGGAACAGGAAGCCGGCGCCGAGCCAGAAGCGGCTGAAGCCATGCGCGAAGCGCGCGTCGAACAGCGTCTTGTGGGCGCTCATCGCGGCGCCCTCCGGACGGCCGTGCAAGCGCGTGCGACCGGTGTGTCGGGCACCAACGCCGATCGCGCTGTGTCGATCCCCGCTGGGCGGGGCCCCTCGCCAAGTGCGCTCATCGGCGTGCCTCCTGCGCTTCGGCCTGGTAGCGATTGAAGATCGCCAGCGGCACCAGGATCAGCAGGATCATCACGACCGCCACCGCCGAGGCCATCGGCCAGTCGTTGTTGCTGAAGAACTCGTCCCACAGCACGCGGCCGATCATCAACGTGCGCGGGCCGCCGAGCAGTTCGGGAATGACGAACTCGCCGATGCAGGGAATGAACACCAGCATCGAGCCGGCGATGATGCCGGCCTTGGACAGCGGCACCGTGACCTTCCAGAACGCCGTCGCCGGCGTCGCGCCGAGGTCGGCCGCGGCCTCGAGCAGGCGCAGGTCGAGCTTGGCGAGGTTGGCGTAGAGCGGCAGGATCATGAAGGGCAGGTAGGTGTAGACCATGCCCACCACCAACGAGAACGGCGAGTTCATGAACTTGCCGAGCGAGGGGATCAGGCTGGCGGCAAGCAGCAGGTGATCGATGCGCAGCAGCTCCAGCGCGTTGGCGACCCAGCCGTTCTCGCCGAGCAGGCCCTTCCAGGCGTAGACGCGCAGCAGGAAGGAGGTCCAGAACGGCAGCATCACCGCCATCAGCAGCGCCGGCTGCAGGCTGGGTCGGGCGCGCGCCATGAAGTAGGCGAAGGGATAGCCGATCAGCAGACACAGCAGCGTGGTCACCGCGGCGTACTTCAGGCTCGACAGGTAGGTCGCGAAGTAGAGCTCGTCCTGCAGCAGGAACAGGTAGTTGCTGAACTTGAGCGACAGCGTCACCACGCCGTCCTGGATCGCGATCAGGTTCTTGAAGCTCACGTTCTCCATCTCGGAGACGCTGATCTTCAGCACGATCAGGAACGGCGCCAGGAAGAAGACCAGCAGCCAGAGGTACGGAATGCCGATCACCGCGCTGCGACCGCGCCACCAGGCCGGCGCGCGGCGCGTGCTGGCGGAGCTGGCGGGCAACGGCACCGGGGTCGAGGAGGGCAGGGCGGCCATTGGGGCGTCGGCGTCGGCGTCGCGGAGTGTCTCGGTCCGGCTACTGCGTCAGCACGACCTGCGACTGAGGCGTCCAACTCGCCCAGGCGGTGTCATCCCAGCTGAGCTGGTCCTGCGGATGGCGCTCGACGTTGCTCTGGCTGACCTTGAGGCGACGGCCGCTGGCGGTCTCGAGCTGGTAGACGGTGAAGCTGCCGAAGTAGCTCAGCTCGCGCACCTTGGCCTGCAGGCGGTTGTGCGGCGCGTGGCCGTCGGCCGGCTCGTGGCGCGAGATGCGGATCTTCTCGGGCCGCAGCGCCACCGACACCGGCATGCCCTCGGTGCCGGTGATGCCGTGGCCGACGTAGTGGGTGCAGTCGGCGCACTGAATGACGACACGGTCGGGGTGGTCCTCGACCAGCGTGCCGTCCATCAGGTTGACGTTGCCGATGAAGTCGGCCACGAAGCGGGTGGCCGGCGTCTCGTAGATGTCGCCCGGGGCGCCGACCTGCAGGATGCGGCCCTCGCTCATCACCGCGATGCGCGAGGCCATCGTCATCGCCTCTTCCTGGTCGTGGGTCACCATCACGCAGGTGACGCCGACGTCCTCGATGATGTTGACCAGCTCGATCTGGGTTTCCTCGCGCAGCTTCTTGTCGAGCGCGCCGAGCGGCTCGTCGAGCAGCAGCAGCTGCGGGCTCTTGGCCAGGCTGCGCGCCAGCGCGACCCGTTGCTGCTGGCCGCCGGAGAGCTGGTGCGGCTTGCGCTTGGCGAACTTGCCGAGCTGCACCAGCTTGAGCATCGCCTCGACGCGGGCACCGACCTGGTCGCCGGCCATGCCGTCGCGCCTGAGCCCGAACGCGATGTTGTCCCACACCGAGAGGTGCGGGAACAGCGCGTAGGACTGGAACATCATGTTGATCGGCCGCTCGTAGGGCGGCAGGCCGGCGAGGTCCTGGCCGTTGAGGACGATGCGGCCCGAGCTCGGCGTCTCGAATCCGGCCAGCATGCGCAGCAGCGTGGTCTTGCCGCAGCCGCTGGAGCCGAGCAGCGCGAAGATCTCGCCCTTGGCGATGTCGATGCTGACGTGGTTGACCGCGACGGCACCGCCGCCGAAGTCCTTGACCACGTCGCGAATCTGCAAGTACGCCGGCTGCGTGCTGCTCATGAGGCTTCCCAGGGTTGGCGCCGTGACCCGGTGGTCCCGGCCGTGGAACGCGTTCCGCTCAGAGGCCGGTCTTGAACTGCGTGTAGATGCGCGTCATCGTGCGGCGGATGTCGTTGTTGATCGCATCCGGCGCCTTCATCGTCGCCATCACCGCCGGCGGCGGGAACACCGTCGGGTTGTTGGCGACCTCGGGCTTGATGTGCTTCTTGGAGTCGGCCACCGGGTTGGCATAGAAGACCTTGTTGGTCAGGCCGGCCGCGACCTCGGGACGCATCATGTAGTTGATGAACTTGTGCGCGTTGTCCGGGTGCGGCGCGTCGACCGGCACCACCATCACGTCGAAGAACAGGATGCCGCCGGTCTTGGGGATCAGCGCCTCGATCTTCTGGCCGGTCTTGCCGTCGATCGCGCGCTGGCGCGCGATGTTGATGTCGCCCGACCAGCCCAGTGCCAGGCAGATCGAGCCGTTGGCCATGTCGTTGATGTAGCCCGAGGAGCTGAACAGCGTCACGTAGGGGCGGATGCTCTTGAGCAGCGGCGCGACGCCGGCGTAGTCGGCCGGGTTGCGCGAGTAGGGCGGCTTGCCGAGGTAGTGCAGCGCGGCCGGCACCACTTCGGTGGCCGAGTCGAGGAAGCTCACACCGCAGCCCTGCAGCTTGCTGATGTACTCGGGCTTGAAGACCAGGTCCCAGACGTTGTCGGGCATCGGCATGCTGCCGAGCGCGGCCTTGACCTTGTCGACGTTGATGCCGACCGTGGTGAAACCCCACAGCCAGTTGGACTGGAACTGGTTGCCCGGATCGAGCTTGGCCAGTTGTTCCTGCAGCGCCGGGTCGAGGTTCTTCATGTTGGGCAGCTTCGACTTGTCGAGCTTCTGCAGCAGCCCGCCGTCGGCCTGCAGCTTGGCCCAGTAGGAAGAGGGCACGACGACGTCGTAGCCGGTCTTGCCCGCCACCAGCTTGGCGTGGACGATCTCGTTGTTGTCGAAGTTGTCGTAGCGAACCTTGATGCCGGTTTCCTTCTCGAAGTTCTTCAGCGTGTCCTCGGCGATGTAGTCCGACCAGTTGTAGACGTTGAGAACCTTCTCTTCCTCGGCACGAGCGGGCGCGGTGGCCAGCAGGCCGGCCGCGGCGACCAGGCCCAGGATGCCGGCGGCGCGGCGCAACGACATGTGCTTCATCGAGTCTTCTCCGTGTTTGAAGTTTGCAGGGAACGTCTTCAATTCAATCGTCGCGCCGACGGGCCGGCGATCAGAGCCAACCCTTGGCGCGGACATCTGTCAGCGTCAGGTCGAGCGCACGCCGGATCAGCGCCATCATCTCGTCGACCTGGGCCCGCGTGATCACCAGCGGCGGCGCGATGATCATGCGGTCACCGACCGCACGCATGATCAGCCCGTTGCCGAAGCAGTGGCCGCGGCAGACCATGCCGACCTCGAGCTCTGAAGCAAAGGGCGTGCCCTGGGCCTTGTCCTTGACCAGCAGCAGCGCGCCCATCAGGCCCTTGGTCTGCTGCTCGCCGACCAGCGGGTGGTCCTCGAGCGCCTTGAACTGCGCGGCCAGGTAGGGGCCGGTGTTCTCGCGAACCTGCTCGACCAGCTTGAGTTCGCGAATGAGTTTGATGTTGGCCAGCGCCACCGCGCAGGCCACCGGGTGGCCGCTGTAGGTGTAGCCGTGGTTGAAGTCGCCGCCTTGCTCGATGAGCACCTTGGCGACGCGGTCGCCGACCATCACGCCCCCGAGCGGGATGTAGCCCGAGGTCACGCCCTTGGCGAAGGTCATCAGGTCGGGCCTGAAGCCCATGGTCTCGCAGCCCCACCAGTTGCCGGTGCGGCCGAAGCCGCAGATCACCTCGTCGCTGACGAGCAGGATCCCGTACTTGTCGCAGATGCGCTGGATCTCGGGCCAGTAGGTCTCGGGCGGCACGATCACGCCGCCGGCGCCCTGGATCGGCTCGCCGATGAAGGCGGCCACCTTCTCCGGCCCTACCTCGAGGATCTTCTGCTCGAGCCAGCCGGCGGCCACCTTGCCGAAGTCCTCGCGGCTCAAGCCCTGCGGCCGGCCGTTCTCGTACCAGTAGGGCTGGTCGATGTGCGTGATGTTCGGAATCGGCAGCCCGCCCTGCGCGTGCATGTAGCTCATGCCGCCGAGCGAGGCGCCGGCCATCGTCGAGCCGTGGTAACCGTTCTTGCGGCTGATGATCACCTGGCGCTCGGGCTGGCCGAGGATGTCCCAGTAGCGGCGGACCATGCGCACGATGGTGTCGTTGCCCTCCGAGCCGGAGCCGGCGAAGAACACATGCTGGAACTGCGGCGGCGTGACCTCGGCCAGCAGCTCGGCCAGCTCGATCGCCGGCGGCGTCGCGGTCTGGAAGAAGGCGTTGTAGAACGGCAATTCCTTCAACTGCCGGGTCGCGGCATCGATCAGCGCCTGCTGGCCGTAGCCGACATTGACGCACCACAGGCCGCTCATCGCGTCGAGGATGCGCTGGCCCTCGCTGTCGGTGAGATAGATGTTCTCGGCCTTGGTGATGATGCGCGAGCCCTTCCTGGCAAGCGCGCCGAAGTCGGTGAAGGGGTGCAGGAAATGGCTGGCGTCGGCGGCCTGCCATTGGGCGGTGGTTCTCATTGGATCTCTCTGATGAATGATGAAGGCGGCGCTACACGCCTGCCAATGAACCATGAATGGCGGCTCGGTTCATCGTTCATGCGACGGCGAAGCCGAGCGTCATCGCTCATACGTGCAGCAGCAGGTGCTCGCGCTCCCACGGCGAGATCACCGTCATGAACTCCGAGTACTCGATCTCCTTGACCTCGGTGTAGACGGTGACGAACTCCTCGCCGAGCACCGAGGCGAGTTCCTTGTCGGCGCGCAGCAGGTCGAGTGCCTCGCCCAGGCTGCGCGGCAGCTGGTATTCGCCGAGGTAGGCGTCGCCCTTGCACTCCGCGCTCGGTTCGATCCGGTTCTTGATGCCGAGGTAGCCACAGGCCAGCGTCGCCGCCAGCGCCACGTAGGGGTTGGCATCGGCGCCGATCACGCGGTTCTCGATGCGCCGTGCCTCGGGCCCGGCCACCGGCGAGCGGATGCCGACGGTGCGGTTGTCGGTGCCCCACTGGATGTTGATCGGCGCGGCCGTGTTGCGCGCCAGGCGGCGGTAGCTGTTGACGTAGGGCGCGAAGATCGCCATCGCCGATGGGATGTGCTTCTGCAGCCCGCCGATGTACCAGAAGAACTCCTTGCTCGGCGTGCCGTCCGGGTTGCTGAAGATGTTCTTGCCGGTCAGCTTGCTGACCACGCTCTGGTGCACGTGCATCGCGCTGCCCGGCTCGCCGGCGATCGGCTTGGCCATGAAGGTGGCGAACATGCCGTGGCGCATCGCCGCCTCGCGCAGCGTGCGCTTGAAGAAGAAGACCTCGTCGGCCAGGCCGAGCGGCGCGGCGTGGAAGAAGTTGATCTCCATCTGGCCGGCACCGATCTCGTGGATCAGCGTGTCGACGTTGAGGCCCATCTTCTCGCAGTACTCGTAGACGTCTTCGAACAGCGGGTCGAACTCGTTGACGGCGTCGATCGAGTAAGCCTGGCGCGAGGTCTCGGCGCGGCCGCTGCGGCCGATCGGCGGTTGCAGCGGCTGGTTCGGATCGGTGTTGCGTGCGACCAGGTAGAACTCGAGTTCGGGCGCGACCACCGGGTCCCAGCCCTCGGCATCGAACAGGCCGCAGATGCGGCGCAGCACCGAGCGCGGCGCGAAGGGCACCAGCTTGCCGTTGCGGTCGTAGCAGTCGTGCAGCACCTGCGCGGTCGGGTCGGTCGCCCAGGGCACGATGCGCACCGTCGACGGATCGGCCTGCAGGTGCATGTCCATGTCGTTGGGGCTGATCACGTCGTAGTACGGCCCCTCCTCGGGAAACTCGCCGGTCACGCCCATCGCCACGGTCGCCTCGGGCAGGCGCATGCCGCGGTCCTCCGTGAACTTGACGCGCGGCAGGATCTTGCCGCGCGCCACGCCGGTGAGGTCGGGCACCAGGCACTCGATCTCGGTCACCCGGTTCTCGTTGAGCCAGTTCTCGAGTTCGCTGAATGTGAAGTTGTCGCGGACCACCATAAGTCACCTCTAGTGTTGTCGCCAGCGGCGTCCGAATGCGGACGCGCGCGCTCTGGGATGAGGACGTCGACGACCTAGGGTACGCGCGGTCGTTCACGGACCGACTCGCGGTTGCGCTCGCGAAAGGTGCGGCAGGCGTCGCCGAAGGCTCGCAGAAGCTTGACCGAGATGGGGTTGCTCTGGGCCTGCCATTCGGGGTGCCACTGCACCGCAAGGTTGAAGCCGTTGGCGGCCGGCTGGCTGAAGGCCTCGACCAGGCCGTCGGGTGCGCGTGCCTCGACGCGCAGACCCGGCGCAAGGCGCTTGATGCCCTGTCCGTGCAGGCTGTTGACCGGAAATTCCATGTGCCCGAGCAGCGTCTCGAGCACGCCGCCCGGCTCGACCATGACCGGGTGGACCGGGCCGTACTGCAGGTCGACCGGGTCGCCGTCCCTCGAGCGATGGTCCATCAGCCCGGGCTGTTCCTGCACCGCCTGGTGCAGGGCGCCGCCGAGCGCGACGTTGGCTTCCTGGAAGCCGCGGCAGATCGCGAACAGCGGGATGCCGCGCTCGAGCGCGCGCGGGATCAGCGGCAGGGTCCAGTCGTCGCGCCTTGGATCGAGCGGCAGCGCCGGGTCGTGCACCACCTCGTCGAAGTGGCGCGGATGGACGTTGCTCGGCGAGCCGGTCAGGAACACGCCGTCGGCCAGGTCGAGCAACTCGTCGACCTCGTGTGGCTGTGCTGCCGGCACCACCAGCGGCAGGCAGCCGGCCAGGCGCACCGCGTCGATGTATTTCTGGCCGGCGATGTGGAAGGGATGGGCCCCGACCAAGCGGTTGCAGGCCGGCACCAGCACCAGCGGACGCCGGGTGGTGGAGGGGGAGGGTACTGCTGGGGTCATGATGCTTGCGACGCGAAGCGAGCGGGGGCGCCGTTCGCGCGGGGCAGGTCGAACAGCGTGGCAGCAAGCGGCATGCCACGCGGTCCGAGGTTTGCAGGGGAGAAGCCGGACCTCACAGCGCGTCCTTGAGCCGGTAGTACGCCATGCCGAGCACCAGCGCCGGGGTGCGCAACAACCGGCCGCCGGGAAAGGGGCGATGGCGCAGGCGCGCGAAGGTGTCGAAGCGACTCGCGTCGCCGGCCATCGCCTCGGCCACCAGCTTGCCGGCCAGGCCGGTCAGCGCCAGCCCGTGGCCCGAGAAGCCCTGCAGGTAGTAGACGCTGGAGGCGGCCGATCCCTTCGATGCACCGGCCGCGGGCAGGCGCCCGAAATCGGGCGCGCGGTTCATCGAGATGTCGACGAAGCCGCCCCAGGCATGCTCGATCTTCACGTCCTCGAGCTGCGGGAAGGAGCCGACCATGCGCCGGCGCATGCTGTCGGCGAGGTTCATCGGCGTCACCGACGAGTAGCTGACGCGGCCGCCGTAGAGCAGGCGGTGGTCGCGCGTCGGCCTGAAGTAGTCGAGCACGAAGTTGGTATCGCAGACCGCCGAGCGCGACGGGATCAGCGCATCGCAACGCTCGCGGCCGAGCGGCTCGCTGCAGACGATGTAGGTGCCGACCGGCATGATGCGGGCGCTCAGGCCCGGCGCCAGGGCAGGGCCGAACTCCGGCAGGTAGACGTTGCCGGCCAGCAGCACCTGCTGGGCGCGTACGCTGCCGCCGGCGGTGCGCACCGTGCAGGGCTGGCCGGCGCGGCCCTGCTCGAGCGCGGTGACCGCCGAGCCCTCGTGGATGCGCACGCCGAGCGAGGCCGCGGCGCGGGCCAGGCCGAAGCTGTACTTCAGCGGGTGCAGGTGGCCGGAGCGCGGGTCGTGCACGCCACCCACGTAGCGCGGGCTCGCGATCCAGCGCGGCAGTTCGCCCTGGTCAATCCAGCTCAGCGGATAGCCGTAGATCTGCTGCATGCGATCGCGCCATGCGCGCAACTCGCCGGCCTTGCGCGCATTGACGGCCAGCCCGAGATAGCCGTCCTGCCAGTCGCAGTCGATGCCGAAGCGCGCGATGCGCTGTCGGATCAGGTCGAGTGCCTCGATCGACATGGCCCACACGCGCCTGGCCTCGTCGAGGCCGAGCTGCTGCTCGATCGTGTCCTGGTCGCAGGCCAGGCCGTGGATCGCCTGGCCGCCGTTGCGGCCCGAGGCACCCCAACCGATCTCGCGCGCCTCGAGCAGCGTCACCGAGAAGCCGCGGTCGGCCAGTTCGATCGCCGCCGACAGCCCAGCCAGGCCGCCGCCGACGATCGCCACATCGGTCTCGGTCGCTCCTTCCAGCCTTGCAAAGCTCATCTCGCGCGGCGCGCTGGCAGCGTAATAAGAGGCTCGCGTGAGATCCTGGTCGGCGCGAAGGAGACTCATGAGGTAGGCGCTAGGCGGTCCTTGTGTCGTTGCAGCGCTTGGGGTGGGTCGTCGGTCAGGCCGCGCGCTTGAGCGCCGTCGCGATCGTGCCGACGATCTCGTCGATCTGCGCCTTGCTGACGATCAGCGGCGGCGACAGCGCGATCGTGTCGCCGGTGGTGCGGATCAGCAGGCCCTGTTCCCAGCAGTCGAGGAAGACCGAGAAGGCGCGCTTGGCCGGCTCGCCGGGCAGTGGCGCCAGCTCGATGCCGCCGACCAGGCCGATGTTGCGTACGTCGATCACGTTGGGCAAGCCACGCAGCGCATGCAGCGCGTCGGCGAAGTAGCCCTCGAGCTCGGCGGCGCGTGTCAGCAGCCCTTCGTCGGCGTAGGTGTCGAGGGTGCCGAGCGCGGCCGCGCAGGCCAGCGGGTGGGCCGAGTAGGTGTAGCCGTGGAAGAACTCGATCAGGTGCTCCGGGCCGTTCATGAAGGTGTCGTAGATCGAACCCTTGGCGAACACGGCACCCATCGGCACGCAGCCGTTGCTGATGCCCTTGGCCACCGTCATCAGGTCGGGCGTGACGTTGAAGCGCTGCGCCGCGAAGGGCGTGCCGGTGCGGCCGAAGCCGGTGATGACCTCGTCGAAGATCAGCAGGATGCCGTGCTTGTCGCAGATCTCGCGCAGCCGCTGCAGGTAGCCCTGGGGCGGGATCAGCACGCCGGTCGAGCCGGCCACCGGCTCGACGATCACCGCGGCGATCGTGCTCGGGTCGTGCAGCGCGCACAGGCGCTCGAGGTCGTCGGCGAGTTCGGCGCCATGCGCCGGCTGGCCGACGCTGAAGGCGTTGCGGGCCGGGTCGTGGGTGTGGCGGATATGGTCGACGCCGGCCAGCAGCGATCCGAACATCTTGCGGTTGGCGACCATGCCGCCGACCGAGATGCCGCCGAAGTTGACGCCGTGGTAGCCGCGCTCGCGGCCGATCAGGCGGGTGCGCTGGCCCTCGCCGCGCACGCGGTGGTAGGCCAGCGCCATCTTGAGCGCGGTCTCGACCGACTCGGAACCGGAGTTCGTGTAGAAGACCTTGTCGAGCCCGGCCGGCGTCAGCTGCACGAGCCGCTCGGCCAGCTCGAAGGCCTTGGGATGGCCCATCTGGAACGGCGGCGCGAAGTCCATCTCGGCGGCCTGTTCCTGGATCGCCTGCACGATCTTCGGCCGCGCATGGCCGGCGTTGACGCACCACAGCCCGGCCACGCCGTCGAGGATCTGCCGGCCTTCGGGGGTCCAGTAATGCATGCCCTCGGCTCGGGCCAGCAGGCGCGGCGCTTTCTTGAACTGGCGGTTTGCCGTGAACGGCATCCAGTAGGCGTCAACCGGGTTTTCGTGCGGCTTGTCCATCGCTGGCTTTCCGGCGCGTGTCGTGGTTCACGCCCCGCGTGTGATCAAGGTGACGTCAGTCTAGTCGTCCCGGCGCGCAATGGGATTGCGCAATGCCTCGGGACAGACCCCTGTTTG
Source organism: Rivibacter subsaxonicus (assembly GCF_004217215.1). Classification (GTDB taxonomy): domain Bacteria; phylum Pseudomonadota; class Gammaproteobacteria; order Burkholderiales; family Burkholderiaceae_C; genus Rivibacter; species Rivibacter subsaxonicus. The sequence goes on along the minus strand of NZ_SHKP01000008.1, from coordinate 245,806 downwards.
TCGAATTGGATTCTTTCTATGATCGGAATCATCGAATATTCAACCAATCAACGGGGCTTGTCTGCAATTGAATGCCAATCTGGATCCTACCGACCGCGCCATCCTGCGCGAGCTCCAGCGCGACGGCCGGGTCGCCAACAACGAGCTCGCGGCGCGCGTGCACCTGTCGCCCTCGGCCTGCCTGCGGCGCGTCAAGGCGCTCGAGGAGCGCGGCGTGATCGACCGCTACGTCGCCCTGGTCAACCCCAAGGCCATCGGCCAGCCAGGCACGAGCTACACGATCGTCAATCTCGAGCGCCTGACCGCGGCGGCGATCGAGGCCTTCGAGCGCGCGGTGCGCGATCTGCCGGCGATCCTCGACTGCTTCTACGTCGCCGGCAGCAACGACTACCTGATCCGCTTCACCTACAACGACGCGGAAGACCTGGAGCGCTGGCACAGCGAGGTGCTGATGCGGCTGCCGGGCGTGGTGCGCTCGAACTCGATGCTGGTGCTGCGCACGGTCAAGCGGACGACGGCGCTGGAGGTGTAGGCCGGCGCGGCCTTGGCACGATCGCGGGACCGGCTGTCAACGGCCGCTGCCTGTTCTAGGGCTGCGGTTTTCACGTGTTGTCGCGTGCGCGCTCGCCGTCAATGCTCGACCCCATGCTCAAGGATTGCAGTGGACGCGGGTGCCGATGTCGCGCCATGCGTTGTCGTCCTTGATGTTCAGGTGGCGGCAGAAGATGAATCGCAGCAGCTATCGTGATTCCACTCCCGTGCAGACGTTTGGTCGAGCGCTGGTGGCTGGAGCCGCCATCGCGGCGGCAACGCCCGCGGTCGCCACCGTGCCCGACCCGCGCTACGGCGCCACCGTCGAGATGTTCAACCCCGGGCATCGCGTCTTCGAGGGGCAGGTCGCGGCCAGTGGCCGCATCGGCAGCGGTGTCGGCGGCTCCGCATTGACCGAAGGCGCGGCCATCTTCAATGGCGTGCCGTCGATCCACGTCAACGTTGTAAGCCCCCCAGGCATCGGTGCGACGGCTCATGCCTATCTGTTCGACACCTTCACCTTCTCGGTCGTCGGCGGAGGCTCGACCCTGGTGCCGATCCGCATGACAGGGGACTGGGGCGGACTGGGCGGCAGCGTCCGGGCCACGCTCGGACTCGGGCTCGGCGGCGACCTGCCGATGGCATTTCACGCCGGGGTCGGTTCCGCCGACGAGTCGCCGGGCGAAGCCGATTTCGCTCGCAGCGGCGACGCCGTGAATGGCTATTTCGGCAACTACGCGGTCGACGCGCTGTGGCACGTGGCCGACGGCGAGAGCTACAGCTTCTTTGCCGGCGTCTACGCCCAGAGCGTGGATGGCGGCCGTGTCCGCATCGGCAATCCGATCACGATCAGCTTGCCGCACGCCGTGAGCTTCACGACGGCTTCGGGCAATCGCTATGCCAGCCCGGTGCCTGAGACCCCCGGCTGGCTGATGCTCTGCGTCGGGCTGGCTGCGTTGGCGGGTCGGCACGCGACGCGACGCGCTCCATCCGGTGCCTGAGGCGGCGAGCGAATCCCGTCGATTGCCAATGGCTCCGGTTTGCGGCGATGCTCGGGGCTGCCACACCCGCGCCCCGAGCGCCTTCAACCTGGTCGATGCCGCATGGACCGCGCCCCTGATGCCCTGCTGGCCGATTGGCGAACGCGTGCCCTGGCGCTCGAGCACGCGGTGGCCGGCGCGATCGTCGGCCAGGCGCCGGCGATCCGGCTCATCACGATCGCCGTCTTCGCGCGCGGCCATGCGCTGCTGCAGGGCGATGTAGGCGTCGGCAAGACCACGCTGTTGCGCGCCTTTGCACGCGCGATGGGTGGCTGTTTCGGCCGCATCGAGGGCACGGTCGACCTGATGCCGGGCGACCTGCTGTATCACACCTACATCACGGCCGAGGGCCGACCGGCGGTCGAGCCGGGGCCACTGACCTGCGAGGGCGAGCGGCTGGCGATCTTTTTCTTCAACGAGATCAACCGGGCCCGGCCGCAGGTGCACGCGCTGATGCTGCGGGTGATGGCCGAGAAGAGCGTGATGGCCTTCAACCGCGAATGGCGGCTGCCGCACTTGCAGGTCTTTGCCGATCGCAACCGCCTCGAGCGCGAGGAGACCTTCGAGATCGCCCAGGCCGCGCTCGACCGCTTCATGATGGAGGTCACGATCGAGCCGCCGGCCGACGACGCCGCGCGGCGCGCGCTGGTGTTCGACCCGCGCTTCCACGACACCGACGAGCTGATCGCCGCGCTGCCGACCGATCTCGCGCCGCCCGAGTTGCTGGGCGACGTGGCGGTGGCGATCCAGCGCGGCGTCAGCGCCAGTCCGGCGCTGCAGGACTACGTGCTGAGGCTGTGGCGCGCCACGGCTGAGCCGCAGGCCGCGGGCGTGCAGTTGGCCGAGGCCGACAGCGCCGGCCTGGTGCTCGCGGGCGCGAGTCCGCGCGGCATGAGCCAGCTGCTGCGCGCGGCGCGCGTGGCGGCCTGGATCGACGGCCGCGACCATGTCCGGCCCGAGGACGTGCGTGCGGTGTTTGCCGAGTGCATCGGCCACCGGCTGTGCCTGCAGCCGGTGCACGAGCTGCGCCGCGGCGCGATCGTGCCGGCGCTGGTGACGGCGATCCTGCGGCAGGTCGCAGCACCGTGAGCACACCGGCCGGCACCGCGCCGGGCGAGTTTCACTACCGCGTCGACCGCGCCGCGGCCGGGCTGTTCCCGGGCGCGCACCGCAGCCGCCAGGGCGAGTCGGGCTTCGAGTTCCGCGGCCATGTGCCGTTGCCGCAGGCGCGCGATGCGCGCCGGGTCGACCTGCTGGCCAGCCTGCGCGATCCTTTCGGCCAGTGGCAGGTGCGCGTGCACGCCCAGCGCGGCACTGTGCCGGTCTGGCTGCTGGCCGACCTGTCGGCGTCGATGGGCTTCGAGGGCGTTCGGTCCAAGCTCGAAACGCTGGCCGATCTGGCAGCGGCGGTCGCGCGCTCGGCGCACCGGCATGGCGATGGCTTTGGCTTCATCGGCGCCGATGCCAGCCTGCGCACCGACCTGCTGCGACCCTGCACGCGCCAGCGCGGCATCGGCTACGAGCTGGCGGCAACCTTGCGCGGGCTGAGCTTCGGCACCGGGTCGGCGCGCGACGCCGGCGGCTTGCTCGAGGCGCACCGCTGGCTTGGCCGGCGGCGGGCGCTGGTGTTCGTGGCCTCCGACTTCCACCTGCCGGACCGGCTGGTCCGCGCGTTGTTCGACTCGCTGTCCGGCCACCAGGTGGTGCCGGTCGTGCTGTGGGATGCCGCCGAGTTCAGCCTGCCCGCACCGGCTGCAGCTTGGCTCGGGCAACTGCTGTGGCCCCTGGTCGATCCGGAGACCGGCCGCACGCGCCTGGTCTGGGGCCGCCGTGCCACTCGCGAGCACTGGGCATCGCTGGCACAGCGGCGGCGCGAGGCGCTGCGCGACCTGTGCGCACCGCACCGCCTGCGCCCGGTGTTCCTCGAGCATGGCTTCGATGCCGATGCGCTGAACGCGCACTTCCTCGGCGGCTGAGGCGGGGCCCGCAGATGCGCCCGCTGCACCGCATGGCGATCCGGAGCGCGCTGGCCGCCGGCTTGCTGGCGCTGGCGGCGCTGGCGCGTGCGCAACCGACGCTGGCGGTCGAGGATCCGCGTGCCTTCGGCTGGCAGATCGGCGACAAGCTCGAGCGCCGGCTGGTGCTGCTGGTGCCGCCCGGGTATCGGCTCGATCTCGAGTCGCTGCCGACGCCGGCGCAGGGCAGCGCCATCGAGCTGCGCCGCGTCGAGCGCGATGGCGCGGCCGACGACGCCCGGCAGACGCTGCACCTGCACTACCAGGTGCTGAGGTCGGCGCCGCAACCCGCGTTGTACGAGCTGCCCGCGGTGCGCCTGCGGGTCTTGGCACCCGGCGCCGAGGCACGGGTTATCGACCTGCGCGTCGATGCGATGCCGCTGCTGGTGGAGCCAATGACGCCGATCGAGGCGCCGCAGCGCAGCGGCCTGGGCGAATTGCGGCCCGACGCCGAACCGCAACTGCTGCCGGTGGCGCGCGAGCGCGCATTGCTGCTCGGCTGCGCGGTGGTCGCGGCCTTGCTGCTCGGCTGGCTGTTGCTGTGGCCGCGCATGCAGGCGTGGCTGATGCGTCGGCGCCGGCCTTTCGCTCGCGCCGAACGTGCCGTGCGGCTTGCGCTGCGCGGTGGTCAGGAGCCGGCCCGGATCGAGGCGGCCATGCACGCACTGCACGCCGCCTTCGACGCCCATGCCGGGCGCGTGTTGCTGGCGACCGACGCGGCGGCGCAGGCGCGTGCCAGCGCCTGGCCTGTGCCGCTGGCCGATGACGTGACGCGCTTCTTCGAGGCTTCGAGTCGCCACTTCTTCGGCTCGGTCGGCGATTCGCTCGCGGGCCGCGAGCCCGGCCTCGGTGCGACCGAACTGCGCGATCTGGCACGTCGCCTGAGTGCCGCCGAACGCCAGGCTGCGGGGCGGGCCGGGAGCCTGCCATGACGTCCGCGCCGATCGTCTTCGAGCACCCGTGGCTGCTGGTACTGCTGCCCTTGGCGGTGCTGCCCTGGTGGCGCGGGCTGGCGCCGGCGCGCCGTTTCTCCAGCCTCCTGCTGCTGCCGCCCGATCGCGCGGCCCGCCTGCTGCAACTGGGCCTCGATGCACTCGGCTCGCTCGCGATCGCCGCCCTGGTGCTCGGCCTGGCCGGGCTGCAACGGACCGAGCAGATCGTCGAGCGCCAGGGCAAGGGCGCCGAGATCGTGTTGCTGCTGGATCGCAGCCGCAGCATGGACCAGGGCTTCGTCAGTCGCGACGCGCTCGGCAGCGCCAGTCCGAACTACTACAAGAGCATCGGCGACGAACGCGGGCTCAGCGATGGCCGCGAAACCAAGGCTCAAACGGCGCGCCGGGTGCTGGCCGAGTTTGCCTCGCGCCGCGATGCCGACCGCTTTGGCATGCTGCTGTTCAGCGCACAACCGGTGCGGGTGCTCGACTTCACGCCCAAGCCCGCGGCCGTGCAGGCGGCGATCCTCGCCGGTGACATCGGCCGCGGACTTGCCGATACCGACATCGGCTCGGCGCTGTTCGAAGGGCTGTCGTTCTTCGAGGGTCGCGCCTACACCGGTTCGCGCATCCTGTTGCTGGTGTCGGACGGTGGCGATCACATCGACCCCGACGCGCGCGAGCGCCTGGAGCGCCAGATGCGGCTGCAGCGGGTCTCGCTCTACTGGATCTACATCCGCTCGCTGCGCAGTCCGGCACTGACAGCCGAAGCCGGTGCCACGGCGGCCGAGGCCGACACGGTGCCCGAGGTCTTCCTGCACCGGTTCTTCCGCTCGCTCGGCATTCCCTACCGCGCCTACGAGGCCGAGAACCCGCAGGCGCTGCAGCGCGCGATCGACGACGTGGATCGCCTGGAGAACCTGCCGATCACCTCGATCGACACCGTGCCGCGCCAGTCGCTGGTGCCGCACTGCCTGGCGCTGGCGCTGGTCGCGCTGCTGCTGCTGCTGCTGGCGCGCGCGCTCGAACCGGCGCTGGAGCCGAGTCGATGAGCCGGCAGATTGCAATCGGCCGCCACCGCGCTTGGGTCGCGCTGCTGTTGGTGCTGCTGCTGGCGCTCGGCGGATGGCGCGCGCTGCACCAGAAGCAGGCCTGGAACGACGCGATCCAGGCCACGGCCGCCGCCAGCCCGGCGAGCGCGGCATCGCACCCGCTGCCGGAGGGCGATGCGCCGGCGCACTGGCATTTCGCGCAGGCCGTCGCGCTCGCCGCCGACGGCCAGGAGGAGGCCGCGCTGGCGCGCTATCGCGGCCTGTTCGACGATCCGGCGCTGGCCGCGGCGGCACGCTTCAACAGCGCCAACCTGCTGCTGCGCCAGGGCCTGCGGCTGCGGGAGTCGAGCCAGCCGGGGCAGGCGCTGGCCCTGCTCGAACTCGCGAAGGAGGGCTACCGCGCGCTGCTGCGGGCCGATCCGCAGCACTGGGACGCTCGCTACAACCTCGAGCGCGCGCTGCGCCTGCAGCCCGATGCCGAACCCGACGAGACGGCGCCGCCCAGCCCGCCGCTGGACGCGGAGCGCGCCGCCACCACGGCGCGCGGCTCGGCGCAGGGATTGCCATGAAGCGACTGCTGCGCTGGGCCGGGGCGCGCCGGCACCTGCTGGCACTGGCGCTCGTGGCGCTGCTGACCGCGCTGGCACTCCGGAATCCGGGCGTTGGCGGCACGGCGCCGCGCCACGAGTGGCTGGTGATCGTCGACATCACGCAGAGCATGAACGTGCCGGACCAGCACCTGCCGAAGGCGGCCGGCGCCTCCGTCGAAGCGCTCAGCCGCCTCGCGCTGAGCCGGGCGCTGTTGCGCTCGGCACTGAACGAACTGCCATGCGAAAGCCGGCTCGGCATCGGCATCTTCAGCGAATACCGCAGCCTGCTGCTGATCACGCCGGTCGAGGTCTGTGCCCATCGCAGCGAACTGGCGGGCCTGATCGGGCGCCTGGACAGCCGCATGGCCTGGGCCGGCAACAGTGAGGTGGCCAAGGGTCTCTACAGCGGCATCGGCATCGCCGCCGCGTTGCCCAGCCACCCGGCACTCGTGTTCCTGACTGACGGCCACGAGGCGCCGCCGCTGAGCCCGCGCTTTCGGCCCGTCTTCAACGGCGAGCGCGGCGCAGTGGCCGGCGCGCTGATCGGCGTCGGCGGGTCGGTGCCGCTGCCGATCCCGCGCACCGATCCGCTCGGGCGCCCGATCGGGGTCTGGGGTGCCGACGACGTGCTGCAGACCGACCCGCGCAGCTTCGGCCGCGGCGGCAGCGTCGCCGGCGAGGCGATGGTCGATGGAGGCGAAGATGCAGCTTCGAGCCAGACCGTCCCGCTGCCGGGCGCAACGCCGGGCCGTGAGCACCTGTCGGCGCTGCGCGAGGACTACCTGCGCCTGCTCGCCGGCGAAACCGGCCTGCGCTACGCGCGGCTCGAGACCGTGCCGGGCCTGGTGACTGCGCTGACCGATCCGGGGCTCGCGCGGACGGTGCCGGTGCGCCTGCCGCTGGCGCCATGGTTCGCTGCGGCTGCCCTGGTCGGCCTGCTGCTGCTCTATCTGCGGGAGGATCTGGTCCGTGCGCAGGCGTGGCTGGGCAGGCAGGCTCAGCGGCTGCTTCAGCGCGGACCGCGGGTATCGGCGGCGACCCGGCCGCAGAGATAGGTCCAGACGAAGCTGGCCGCCGCGTAGCTGGTCAGTTCGGCGTGGTCGTAGGGTGGCGCCACTTCCACGCAATCCATGCCGACGAAGGGCAGGTCGGCCAACTCCTCGAGAATCGTCAGGACCTGGTTGGTCGTCATGCCGCCGGGTTCGGGCGTGCCGGTGCCGGGTGCAAAGGCGGGATCGAGGCAGTCGATGTCGAGGCTCAGGTAGAGCGGCGGGTTGCCGTGTGCTGCGAGGCGTTCGCGCACGCGCTGGAGCAGGGGTTGCAACTGGGCTGGCCCATCGAGGCCGCGCAACTGGCGCGCGCTGAAGATCTGGCCGCCCTGGTCGGCGACGTACTCGCGTGCCTCGCGCAGGCCGGCCGAGCGGATGCCGAACTGGGTGAAGCACTCCCGGACGACGAGGCCTTCCTGGATTGCCTCGTAGACCCAGGTGCCGTGGCCGCTCGGCTCGCCGAAGTGATCCTCCCAGGTGTCGCAGTGCGCATCGAAGTGGATCACCGCCAGTGGCCGGCCCAGCCAGGCCTTGTAGGCCCGCAGCAGCGGCAGCGTGATGCTGTGGTCGCCACCGAGCCAGGCCATGTGGTGGGCGCGGACCATGCGGTCGACCAGCGCCCCCATCGCGGCGCGCATGCCTTCGAGGCTGGTGTTGGGCAACACCAGGTCGCCGAGGTCGGTGAGTCGGCCCTCGGGCGTGGCGTCGAAATGCGGATGCACGCCATCGCACAGCATGTGGCTGGCCTCGCGGATCGCGCGCGGGCCGAAGCGCGCCCCGGGACGGTTGGTGACGCAGCCGTCCCAGGCGACGCCGGCCACGGCGTAGGGCATCGCCGCGTCGGCCGGCGCGACCTTCATGAAGGCGTTGTTGGAGAGGAAGGCGAAACTGCTCATGGAGGGTGGGCTCGGCGGCTGTCGGGCTCAGCGGACGACCGAAGGCGAATGAGCGGAGCTCAGCAGGCGACGCGGCGCGCTGCTGCCGCCGATGTTCATCGCCCACAGGTTGGTGGACACGCCGGGTTGCGCGCCGTCGGAGGGAAGGGCGTAGGCGATCTCGTCGTTGCCGAGCCACTCGACCTGGTCGTCGACGCTGTGCGGCTCCGACTTGAGCAAGCGGATCGCGCCGGTGTCGAGTTCGAGCACGCCAATGTGCCATCCGGGGTAGCCGGCCTCGCCCTGTGCCGCGCGGCGCTTGAAGGCCACGTGTCGGTTGTCAGGCGACAGCGAGGGGCATTCGACATCGCGCTGCACCACGCGCATGCGGCGTGTTTGCAGATCGCCCTCGACAAGGAAGGGTGTCCCGCCGCTGGCCAGCGTCGCGTAGAAGCGGTGCCCGTCGCGGGTGAAGCTGATGCCCCAGAAGTTGAAGTCGGTGGCGTGGAACCGCTTGTCGTCGCGCAGCACCTCGAAGCTCTCGAGGTCCTCGACGACCCAGCGGCCGGTGTGCGTGTCGAGGATCGAGGTTCGGGTGGAAAAGCCCGGGCTGGAGTAGGCATGCCCGCTGACGAACACGGTCATCGCGGCGAGACGGCCATCGGGCGACATCCGTGCCCGGCTTGGCGAGCCGGCAAGTTGCTGGCTGTGCAGTACCTTCAGCTCGCGATCAAAGACGTGTGCGCTGTAGCTCGTCAGCACGCCACGCCGTGCCTCGAGGCAGATGCCGCGGTCGACGGCGAAATGGACCCGTTCGCAACGCAGCGTTACCGCCACTTGAGGCGGCTCGTCGAGTGCGTCGAGACGGACCAGGCCGACCAGGCCGTGTCGCTCGTCCAGCGCCGTGCTGCGGAACAACAGATACGGGCGTGCGGCTGTGGCATCGAGCGCTGCCGGCAACGCCGCCAGCCGGGTCGCCGCCGCCGGTTGGACCGGCGTCACCGATGTCTGGCTGCCGCGCCCGGCGGCCCTGAGCGCGTAGCCGACGACACCTGCGATGCACAGCGCGAGCACCAGCGCGAACACCCCCCAGCGCCAGGCGGCCGCGGGCTGGGCAGTGCTGCGCGGGGTGACGGTCGTGGTCATCGCGCGGGGTCGCTTTCCAGGCTCAGCCAGAACATCGAACTTGCCAGCATCACCGCGGTCAGCCCGAGCATGAAAACGCCAATTGCCACCTCGATGCCCCAGCGAGTCCATAGCAGCCCGAAGCATAGCGACGCCGCCACGCGCGCCAGCGCCGTCGCTGTCGTCATCACGGCCAGGCCGGTGGCACGCAACGGCGCCGGTACGAGAGCACTGGCAGCCGCCATCAAGACCCCGTCGGTGCAGGCGTAGTAAGCCCCCAGAAGAAGCAGTGCCGTCGCCGCGGCCGCTGTGCCCGATTGCAGGCCGAACAGCGCTAAGCAAGCTGCCAGCAGGAAGCCGTGGCCGAGGAGGTACACGCGTCCGCGGCCGATCCGGTCGCCGAGCCGTCCGGCCGGCACCGCGAGCAGCAGGTAGCCCAGCGCGGTGGCGGTGTAGAGCAGGGGGAAGAAGTGCAGATCGAGGTCGGTTCGACGCTGGAGTACCAGGTAGAAGAACGCGTCGGGAACCGTGACCAGGCCCAGCGCGAAACCACCCAGCAGACAATTTCGGAAGCGCCCCGGCCTCAGCAGCGAGGCCGCCGCCGACAGCGAAGCGCGCCGCGACGTCGAGGGCGCGTCGCGGTCCGCCACGTTTCGCACGAACAGCACAATGATCGCGAGCCCGATGACGGCGACAAAGAAGCTGGTGGCGAACACCACGTCGAAGGCCTGCGGCAGCAGGGCCAGAATCGCGAAGGCAACCAGCGGGCCGATCAGTGCTCCTGCGGTATCTAGCGCCCGGTGGATGCCGAAGGCAAGGCCGACGTGTCGCGGCTCGCAGCTCAGCGAAACCAGGGCATCGCGAGGACTGGTCCGCACCGCCTTGCCGACGCGGTCGAGCGCCAGCACGGCAGCCAGCGCTATCCACGCCTGGCCTGCAGCGAGCAGGCCGAGCTTGCACACGGCGGAGAGCGCGTAGCCGAACGCGGCCAGTTCGCGATGCCGGCGCCAGCGGTCGGCCAACCAGCCTCCGCCGAGGCGCACCGCCGCGGCCGCGGCGTGAGTCAGGCCGTCGATCAGACCGAGTTGAAGCGGCGTGAGCCCGAGCGCAAAGGCGAGGTAGATCGGCAGCACGGCAGTGACCATCTCCGATGAGATGTCGGTCACCATGCTCGTCATGCCAAGCAGGAAGACGTTGGGGCCGATGCCCGACCAGCGGTGGCGTGCGCGCAGACTCGGCAGGTGCTTCGCTTCGATGGGATACATGAGGGACAGTGACGCCACGGCATGAAGCGACTCCGCGGTCGCCGGCGCGGGGCCGAATGAATCCGCGTCCAGCGGATTAAAGCAGGGGCCTCTCGAAGCAGCCGTCGCGGGAACGCTGCACCGACGCGCGTAGGCAACTGCGAGCCCGTGACTCGGGGACGACCCTTGCTTGACGCGCAGTTGTGGCGAGCCTTGTCTGCGGCCAGATCAGTTTTTTCATCGTTGGAGGAAAGCGTTGCGTAATGCGAAAAGTAGGCTTGCTGCAGCGCGGAAGAATTTCCCATTGTGGTGAACGGGATTCCACAATACGGCAAGTGGCGTCTAAGCTATTGTTTTTTAAAGGATGAAAATTAAGTCTTCTATAAGACATAAGTCTTCCGATAACGCGACTACGGGTCTACGCTAGGGGCCAGCTTTCACCCTTGCCAATCGACTTTCCTACGGAGTGCATCCATGAGCCAACTGACCCGCGAACAACAAGCTGCCGCCCTCGAAAAGGACTGGGCCGAAAACCCGCGTTGGAAGGGCATCAAGCGCGGCTACAGCGCCGCCGACGTCGTGCGCCTGCGCGGCTCGCTGCCCATCGAGCACACGTTGGCCAAGCGCGGCGCCGAGAAGCTGTGGAACCTGATCAACACCGAGCCCTTCGTCAACTCGCTCGGCGCGCTGACCGGCAACCAGGCGATGCAGCAGGTCAAGGCCGGCCTGAAGGCGATCTACCTCTCCGGCTGGCAGGTCGCCGGCGACGCCAACAGCAACGGCGAGATGTACCCCGACCAGTCGCTCTACGCGGTGGACTCGGTGCCCAAGGTCGTCAAGCGCATCAACGCGACCTTCCAGCGCGCCGACCAGATCCAGTGGAGCGAAGGCAAGAACGACACCGACTTCTTCGCGCCGATCGTGGCCGATGCCGAGGCCGGCTTCGGCGGCGTGCTGAACGCCTTCGAACTGATGAAGTCGATGATCGACGCCGGCGCCGCCGGCGTGCACTTCGAGGACCAACTCGCCTCGGTCAAGAAGTGCGGCCACATGGGTGGCAAGGTGCTGGTGCCGACGCGCGAAGCCGTTGCCAAGCTGGTCGCCGCACGCCTGGCGGCCGACGTGATGGGCACGCCGACGATTCTGCTGGCCCGCACCGATGCCGAAGCCGCCGACCTCGTCACGAGCGACGTCGACGACAACGACAAGCCCTTCATGACCGGCGAGCGCACCGTCGAAGGCTTCTTCAAGACTCGCAACGGCCTCGATCAGTCGATCAGCCGCGGCCTGGCCTACGCGCCGTACGCCGACCTGATCTGGTGCGAGACCGGCAAGCCGGACCTGGCTTTCGCCAAGGCCTTTGCCGACGCGATCCACGCCAAGTTCCCGGGCAAGCTGCTGGCCTACAACTGCTCGCCGTCGTTCAACTGGAAGAAGAACCTCGACGACGCGACCATCGCCAAGTTCCAACGCGAGCTGGGCGCGATGGGCTACAAGTTCCAGTTCATCACGCTGGCCGGCTTCCACAGCCTGAACTACTCGATGTTCGACCTGGCCTACGGCTATGCGCGCAACAACATGAGCGCCTTCGTCGAACTGCAGGAGAAGGAATTTGCCGCGGCCGCGCGTGGCTTCACTGCCGTTAAGCACCAGCGCGAGGTCGGCACCGGCTACTTCGACGCGGTGACGACGACGATCGAGGCGCTGTCCTCGACCGCCGCGCTGAAGGGCTCCACCGAAGACGAACAGTTCTTCGACGCCAAGCACGCCTGATCGATGGTGGCGCCGCAAGGCGCCACAGAAAAGCACAAGGCCCGTGCGTCGACAGACGCACGGGCCTTGTTCCTTGGGGCGGGCCTACTGGCTGCGCATCGGAGCGACCAGTTCGCCGACCCGCTGCCGGCTCTTGCAGTCCGCAAGGTCAGTCAGCGGCGCGTCGGTGACGCACAGTTGCATCGAATCGGGCACATCGTAGAGATAGCGCTTCTGGCCGACGGGAATCGCAAACTTCTCGACCACCGCGCCGTTGTCCGCAATCAGGGCGTTGTGGCAGACGCCGGTCGCGCTCTGCGCGCAACTGAAGGTCAGGCGCAGCTTGGCGCTGAGAGGGATGTCGGTCGCGCCGTCGGCGACCCGGTAGCCACCGGCGGCCGCTGCGGCGTTCGCAATGCATGCCGTCGCGGCACATGCAGCGAGCGAGGCGAGCGGGCGTCTGTTCATGCGGAAGTCTCCGTCGGCGTTGATGTCGGACGGTACTCCGACGGCAGGGCAAGCACCAGCGCAGCGGCGTGCCGGAGGTCGCGCTGGTACCATTCGGCTGTAGAAGTGACTGGTTTTCAGCAAGAAACGGGAAAGGCGCGACGGGTTATGACACCGCGAACTACGAGCCCATTCATCGAGGTCTTCCAGACCGCGGTCTGAGCACGTCTGCACGGTTTCGGCCGTCAATCACTCAAAGCGCGGCGAGTCCCGCGCTTTTTTCGTTTCAGCGTTCCCCGAGGTTTTCATGGTTGCGATCACTCTTCCGGATGGTTCACGTCGCGAGTTTCCCGGCCCAGTCACGGTGGCCGAGGTGGCGGCATCCATTGGCACCGGCCTGGCCAAGGCGGCGCTCGGTGGACGCATCGGCAGCGGCGCCGATGCACGCCTGGTCGACACCAGCTACCGGATCGAGGCCGACGAGCGGCTGGCGATCGTCACCGACAAGGACGCTGACGGGCTCGAACTGATCCGCCACTCGACGGCGCACCTGCTGGCCTACGCGGTGAAGGAACTGTTTCCGGAGGCGCAGGTCACGATCGGTCCGGTCATCGACAACGGCTTCTTCTACGACTTCTCGTACAAGCGCCCGTTCACGCCCGAGGACCTGGCGGCGATCGAGGCCAGGATGACCGAGCTTGCCCGCAAGGATGAGAAGGTCGGGCGGCGCGTGTTGCCGCGCGACGAGGCCGCGGCCTACTTCAAGAGCCTGGGCGAGCACTACAAGGCCGAGATCATCGCCAGCATCCCGGCCGGCGAGGACGTGTCGCTGTACCGCGAGGGCGGCTTCGAGGACTTGTGCCGCGGCCCCCACGTGCCGAGTACCGGCAAGCTCAAGCATTTCAAGCTGATGAAGCTGGCCGGCGCCTACTGGCGCGGCGACCACCGCAACGAGATGCTGCAACGCATCTACGGCACCGCCTGGGCCAGCAAGGATGATCTCCAGCAGTACCTGACGCGGCTCGAGGAAGCCGAGAAGCGCGACCACCGCAAGCTCGGGCGCGAACTCGATCTGTTCCACCTCGACGAACACGCCCCCGGGCTGGTGTTCTGGCACCCGAAGGGCTGGACGGTGTGGCAGCAGGTCGAGCAGTACATGCGCGCGATCTACCGCGACAACGGCTACCACGAGGTCAAGGGTCCGCAGATCCTCGACCAGGGCCTGTGGGAGAAGACCGGCCACTGGGACAAGTACCGCGAGAACATGTTCGTCACCGAGAGCGAGAAGCGCGACTACGCGCTCAAGCCGATGAACTGCCCCGGCCACATCCTGATCTACAAGCAGGGCATCAAGAGCTACCGCGACCTGCCGCTACGCTACGGCGAGTTCGGCCAGTGCCACCGCAACGAGCCCACCGGCGGCCTGCACGGCATCATGCGGGTGCGCGGTTTCACGCAGGACGACGGCCACATCTTCTGCACCGAGGACCAGATCCTGCCGGAGTGCGACGCCTACACGGCGCTGCTGAAGCGCGTCTACGCCGACTTCGGCTTCAGCGAGATCCTCTACAAGGTCGCGACGCGCCCCGAGAAGCGCATCGGCGCGGACGAACTCTGGGACAAGGCCGAGGATGCACTGATGCAGAGCCTGCGCAACTCGGGCTGCGAGTTCCAGGTTTCGCCCGGCGATGGCGCCTTCTACGGTCCGAAGATCGAGTACACGCTCAAGGACGCGCTCGGCCGCGAATGGCAGTGCGGCACGATGCAGGTCGACTTCTCGCTGCCCGAGCGCCTGGGCGCCGAGTACGTGGCCGAGGATGGCGCGCGCCATGCGCCGGTGATGCTGCACCGGGCGATCCTCGGCAGCCTCGAGCGTTTCATCGGCATCTTGATCGAGCAGCACGCCGGCGCGCTGCCCACCTGGCTCGCTCCGGTGCAGGCGGTGGTGCTCAACATCACCGATGCGCAGGCTGATTACGCTGCGGAGATTGCGAAAACTCTTTCAAAACAAGGAGTTAGAGCAGTGACCGATTTGCGTAACGAGAAAATCACGTATAAAATCCGCGAGCATTCAATGCAAAAGGCTCCGTTCATCCTGGTCGTCGGCGACAAGGAGCGAGCGTCTGGGGCCGTTGCGGTGCGCGCACGGGGCAATCAGGATCTCGGCGCGATGCCCCTGGAAGCCTTCATTCAGAAGATCACCGGTGACATCGCCAGCAAGGCGTGACATGAGCCATTTGGCTTGCGTCGCGCTCCTTGTCCTTGTGACGCGCGGAAGATGAACATGGAGCCTCGCGGCTCGACGAAAGGACCCTGACCATCGCTAATTTCTTTGAGCGTCGGATGCGCAACGACGAGCGCAAGCACCGTCTGAACCGGGAAATCATGGCCCCGGAGGTGCGCGTGAGCGGACCGGACAACGAGCCCCTGGGCATCATGCCGATCATGGAAGCGCTGCGACTCGCCGGTGAGGCCGATGTCGATCTGGTCGAGATCTCTGCTGCGGCGAACCCGCCAGTCTGTCGTTTGATGGACTACGGCAAGTTCAAGTACCAGGAGCAGAAGAAGGCGGCCGAGCAGAAAGCCAAGCAGCACGTCATCGACATCAAGGAAGTCAAGTTCCGTCCCGGTACCGACGAAGGCGACTACCAGATCAAGATGCGCAATCTGCGCAAGTTCCTGGAAGACGGCGACAAGGGCAAGGTCACGCTGCGCTATCGCGGCCGCGAGATCACCCACCAGGACATCGGCATGCGGTTGCTCGAGCGCATTCGCGACGAGTTGAGCGATGTGTCGGTGGTGGAGAACATGCCCAAGCTCGAAGGGCGCCAGATGATCATGGTGCTCGGGCCGAAGCGAAAGAAGTAAGTGGTTTGAACGCGGGAGCCAAGGCTCCCGCGGCAAGGATGCCCTCGAGGTGGTTGGTCCCGCCCCGAGGTGCGCAGTGCCCGGCAGGCCCCCTAAGTTCACAGCGACCGCTGTGACGCCTGCGGGAACGAAGCAGAAGGAGCAGTCATGCCCAAGATGAAGACCAAGAGCAGCGCGAAGAAGCGATTCCGCGTGCGCCCGGGTGGCACCGTCAAGCGCGGTCAGGCGTTCAAGCGCCACATCCTCACGAAGAAGACCACCAAGAACAAGCGCCAGCTGCGTGGTGCTGTCCAGGTCCACGAGACCAATATGGGCGGCATGAAGCAGATGCTGCCGTTCGCCGGCCTCTGAGCCGCGGTCTGTCAACGTAGAAGGAGTCATCCATGCCTCGCGTCAAACGTGGTGTAACAGCCCGCGCTCGTCACAAGAAGATCCTCGCCCTTGCCAAGGGCTTCCGCGGTCGCCGCAAGAACGTCTATCGCATCGCCAAGCAGGCGGTGATGAAGGCCGGTCAGTACGCGTACCGTGACCGCCGCAACAAGAAGCGCGTGTTCCGTCGTCTGTGGATTGCCCGCATCAACGCGGCCTCCCGCAGCCACGGCGTGACCTACAGCCGCTTCATGGCGGGCCTGAAGAAGGCCGAGATCGCCCTCGACCGCAAGGTCCTGGCCGACATGGCCGTCAACGACCCGGCTGCCTTTGGCAGCATCGTCGACAAGGTGAAGGCCCAGCTCGCTTGAGTGTTGCCTTGCGTGCGATGAAGGCCTGAGCCGGCATTGCTTGCAGCAAGCGTGAAAGGCCTGCACCTTGGTGCAGGCCTTTTTTTTAGCGTCACAGAACAAGACATGAACGACAGCGCCACGTCCCCGAGTCCGGACAACCTCGACGCCCTGGTGCAGGAGGCCAGCCGCGATTTCGCCGCCGCCGCCGCGCCCGCCGAGCTGGAGAACGCGAAGGCGCGCTACCTTGGCAAGGCCGGTCGCATCACCGAGCTGCTCAAGGGTCTGGCGCAGGCCGCGCCGGACCAGAAGAAGGTCATGGGCGCACTGATCAACGAGGCCAAGCAGCGTATCGAGGCCGCGCTCAATGCCCGCCGCCAGGCGCTGGCCGACGCCGAGCTCGAGCAGCAGTTGCGCGCCGAGGCGCTCGACGTGACGCTGCCGGGCCGCGGCCGCGGCGTTGGCGGCCTGCATCCGGTGACGCGGGCGATGGAGCGCATCGAGGCGATCTTCGGCTCGATGGGTTTCGACGTCGCCGACGGTCCCGAGATCGAGAGCGACTGGTTCAACTTCACCGCGCTCAACACGCCGGCCGATCACCCGGCGCGGTCGATGCACGACACCTTCTACGTGGAGGGCGGCCATGTGCTGCGAACGCATACCAGCCCGATGCAGATCCGCTACGCGGTGCAGCACGTCAAGCGCCACCGGCAGCTGATCGACGCCGGGCTGCCGATGCCCGAGATCCGCGTCATCGCGCCCGGCCGCACCTACCGCGTCGACAGCGACGCGACGCACTCGCCGATGTTCCATCAGGTCGAGGGTCTGTGGGTCGGCGAGAACATCAGCTTCAAGGACCTGAAGTCGGTCTACATCGACTTCATCAGCGCCTTCTTCGAGACCACCGACCTGCAGGTGCGCTTCAGGCCGAGCTACTTTCCGTTCACCGAGCCGAGCGCCGAGATCGACATGATGTTCGGCAGCGGCCCGCTGAAGGGGCGCTGGCTCGAGGTCTCGGGCTCGGGCCAGGTCCATCCGCAGGTGATCCGCAACATGGGGCTCGATCCCGAGCGCTACATCGGCTTCGCCTTCGGCTCGGGCATCGACCGGCTGGCGATGCTGCGCTACGGCGTTGGCGACCTGCGCCTGTTCTTCGACGGCGACCTGCGTTTCCTGTCGCAGTTCAAGTGAGCTGAAGCCCGCCGAAGCACCGATCAAGACATTCGAACAAGACCATGCAATTCCCCGAGTCCTGGTTGCGCGAGTTCTGCAACCCGCCGATCGCCACTGCCGAGTTGGCCGAACTGCTCACCATGTCCGGCCTCGAGGTCGAGGAACTGCGGCCGGTCGCGCCGCCGTTCACCGGCATCGTCGTCGCGCAGGTGCTCTCGGTCGAGAAGCATCCCGGTGCGGACCGCCTCAACGTCTGCCGCGTCGATGCCGGCACCGGCGAGATCCTGCAGATCGTCTGCGGCGCCCCCAACGTGCAGGCCGGCATCAAGGTGCCGTGCGCGCTGGTCGGTGCCGAACTGCCGCCGACCGAGGAGGGCGGGGAGCCCTTCCGCATCAAGCTCGGCAAGCTGCGCGGCGTCGAGAGCCAGGGCATGCTGTGCTCGGCGCGCGAGCTCAAGCTTTCCGAAGACCACGGTGGTCTTCTGGTGCTGGCCGCAGACACGCCGATCGGCGTCGACATCCGTGCCCACCTGCAGCTCGACGACACGTTGTTCACGCTCAAGCTGACGCCGAACCTGGCACATGCGCTGAGTGTCTACGGCATCGCGCGCGAGGTGTCGGCGCTGACCGGGGCGCCACTGAAGACGCCGTCCTTCCCGCCCGTCGCTGCGACGATCGACGACCGGCTGCCGGTGCGCGTCGAGGCGCCAGATCTGTGCGGTCGCTTCTCGGGCCGCATCGTGCGCGGCGTGAACCCGCAGGCAGTCACGCCGGCCTGGATGGTCGAGCGCCTGGCGCGCTGCGGCCAGCGCCCGGTGAGCGCGCTGGTCGACATCTCGAACTACGTGATGTTCGAGTTCGGCCGGCCCTCGCACATCTTCGACCTCGACAAGATCCACGGCGGCCTGCAGGTGCGCTGGGGCCGCGCCGGCGAACAGCTCGAACTGCTCAACGGCAACACCATCACGGTCGACGAGCAGGTCGGCGTGATCGCCGACGCGCAGCAGGTCGAATCGTTGGCCGGCATCATGGGCGGCCAGGCCACGGCAGTCGGCGACGAAACCCGCAACGTCTACGTCGAGGCCGCGTTCTGGTGGCCGAAGGCGGTGGCCGGTCGCGCCCGGCGCTACAACTTCAGCACCGACGCGGCGCATCGCTTCGAGCGCGGCGTCGATCCGGCGCAGACGGTCGAGCACATCGAGCGCATCACCGCCCTGGTGCTCGAGATCTGTGGTGGCGCGGCCAGCACGGTCGGTCCGATGGACGATCAGGTGCTGGCGCTGCCGCAGCCCAGGCCGGTGACGCTGCGCGTGGCGCGGGCCACCAAGGTGATTGGCATGCCGGTCACGCAGGCGCAGTGCGCGCAAGTGTTCCAGCGCCTCGGCCTGGCGTTCAGCGAGGGCGAGGGCAGCCTCACCGTCACGCCGCCGAGCTGGCGCTTCGACCTGAACCTCGAAGAAGACCTGATCGAGGAAGTGATCCGCGTGCTCGGCTACCCGACGCTGCCGAACACGCCGCCGCTGGCGCCGGTGACGGCGCGGATGCGCTCCGAGTCGCGCCGTGGCCCGCACCAGTTGCGTCACGCGCTGGCTGCGCTCGACTACCAGGAAACGTTGAACTACAGCTTCGTCGACGCGCGCTGGGAACGCGAGCTGGCCGGCTGCGGCAACCCGATCAAGCTGCTCAACCCGATCACCAGCCACCTCGACGTGATGCGCACCAGCCTGCTCGGCAGCCTGGTGCAGGTGCTGCGCTACAACCTGGCGCGCAAGGCTTCCCGGGTTCGGGTATTCGAGTTGGGACGAGTCTTCCTGCGCGACGCGGGCGTCGTCGAGAGCGATGCGACGGTGGCTGGCATCGCCCAGCCGCTGCGCGTGGCAGGGCTGGCCTACGGCGGTACCCAGCCGTTGCAATGGGGGCAGGCCGAACGGCCGGTCGACTTCTTCGACCTCAAGGGCGACATCGAGGCGCTCCTGGCGCCGCGCCGGCCGCGCTTCGTGGCGGCCGAGCACCCGGCGATGCATCCGGGGCGTTGCGCCCGCATCGAGATCGATGGTGCCGTCATTGGCCACCTGGGCGAGTTGCATCCGCGCTGGCGCCAGGGCTACGAGCTGCCGCTGGCGCCGGTGCTGTTCGAACTGGATGCCGGGCTGGTGATGGACGGCATGCTGCCGACCGTCCAGGCGCTGCCGCGCCAACTGCCGGCGACCCGCGACCTGGCGCTGGTCGCCGGCGACGAGGTGCGGCACGATGCGTTGATCGCCGCCGTCCTGGCTGCGCCGCACGGCGGCCTGGTGCGCGCTGCGCAGCTCTTCGACGTCTACCGGCCCAAGGCCGCCACGGCCGAGATCGCAACCGGCGAGCGTAGCCTGGCGGTACGCATCGAACTGCTCGATGACGACGAGCCACTGACCGACGAGCGCATTGATGGAGCGGTTCGTGCGGTGCTCGGTCATCTGCAGTCGACGCTGGCGGTGCGGCTGCGCGGATAAGGCTCAACTGCAAGCACAAGGGGAGATAACAACATGGACCGTGCAATCCTGCCCAGCCTCGAGACGCCGACGCTGACCAAGGCCGAGTTGGCCGAACTGCTGTTCGACCGCCTCGGCCTCAACAAGCGCGAGTCCAAGGACATGGTCGAGGCCTTCTTCGAGCTGATTCACGGCACGCTGGTCGATGGCGCCGATGTCAAGCTCTCCGGCTACGGCAACTTCCAGATCCGGCGCAAGGCGCCGCGGCCCGGGCGCAACCCGCGCACCGGCGAGGCAATCCCGATCAAGGCACGCAACGTGGTTACGTTTCATGCCAGCCACAAGCTCAAGGGCTTGGTGCAAGGCGAGACACCGGTTGAAGGAGACTTCGAGTAAAGTCTGAGATAAACCCTCCGATCGTGTTGATTCTCAAGGCTTATTTGCAATGGATAGAGCGCTGCCGCTGCCGCCGATCCCTGCCAAGCGCTACTTCACGATTGGCGAGGTGAGCGAACTGTGCGGCGTCAAGCCGTACGTGCTGCGCTACTGGGAGCAGGAGTTCACCCAGCTCAAGCCCATGAAGCGGCGCGGCAACCGGCGCTATTACCAGCACCACGAGGTGCTGCTGATCCGTCGCATTCGCGATCTGCTCTACGACCAGGGCTTCACGATCAGCGGCGCGCGCAACCGACTGGCCGACGCCGGTATTGCCGCGCGCGTGATCGACCCGGCGCTGCTGGCTGACGACGAGGAGTTCGACGTCGAGGCCGACGAGCAGATGTCGGTTGCCTTGCTGAAGAAGGACGCTCCGGTGGCCGTGGCACGTGCAATGCCGCTGTCCGGCAACGATGCCTATGCGCCGATTCGCGAGGAACTGCTGTCGATTCGAAGCCTGTTGTCCCTCTGAGCGGGAGCGATGCGTGATTCGCTGTCTATAATGCGAGGCTCAGTCGGGGCGTAGCGCAGCCTGGTAGCGCACTTGCATGGGGTGCAAGGGGTCGCGAGTTCGAATCCCGCCGTCCCGACCAAAAGAAGATCAGAAGCCCGGTATCGCAAGGTACCGGGCTTCTTGCTTTCGGTAACTGCGCGCCCGACCGGCGCGCAGCGCCGGGTGACGGATACTGGCATGGGCACGCAACGAGCGACGCAGGCGGTGGGCTTGCGCCTCTGCACCTGAAGGAACCGATGCAATGAAACCCCGCCACAAACGCTTGAGTCTCGCCGTCGGCGCGGTGCTGGTAATCGGCGCGGTCGTTGCCTTGGTGCTCAATGCCTTTCGCAGCAACCTCGTCTTCTTCTACTCGCCGTCGCAGATCGCGGCCCATGAGGCGCCGCAGGCCAGGACCTTCCGCCTCGGCGGCATCGTGCAGCCGGGGACAGTCAAGCGCGACGGCCTGCAGGTGAACTTCGTCGTCACCGACACCGCGCAATCGACGCCAGTGCGCTATGAAGGCATCCTGCCGGACCTGTTCCGTGAGGGCAAAGGCGTCGTGGCGCAGGGGCAGTTGCGCGATGGTGTCTTCGTCGCACGCGAGGTGCTGGCCAAGCACGACGAAAACTACATGCCGCCCGAGGCTGCCGAGGCCCTGAAGCAAGCCCAGCAGGGCCGCTCGAAGCTTGGGGAGTCCGTGGTGCAGAAGTCCCAGCCGGAGAAGCAGCCCTGATCGCCGAACTCGGTCATTTCGCACTCTGGCTGGCGCTTGGCGCCGCCTTGGTGCTCGGCACCGTCCCGCTGATGGGCGCCCACCGCGGTCGCAGCGACTGGATGTCGCTGGCGCGGCCGGCGGCAGGGTGGCTATCCGCGCTCGTGCTGCTCGCCTTCGCCTGCCTGGTGGCTTGCTTCGTCACCAACGACTTTTCGGTGCTCAACGTGGCAACCCACTCGAACACGGCGCTGCCGCTGCGGTTCCGCGTTGCCGCCAGTTGGGGCAGCCACGAGGGTTCGATGCTGCTCTGGCTGCTCATGCTTGCGGGCTGGACGCTTGCGGTGGCGCTGTTCAGCCGCCAGTTGCCGCTGCCGGTCCTGGCGCGAATCCTGTCGGTGATGGGCCTGCTCAGCATCGGTTTCCTGCTGTTTGTGCTGCTCACGTCCAACCCCTTCGAGCGCCTGTTTCCGGCGCCCATGGACGGCCGGGACCTGAACCCGCAGTTGCAGGACCCGGGCATGATCTTCCACCCGCCGATGCTCTACATGGGCTACGTCGGCTTCTCGGTCGCGTTTGCCTTTGCCGTGGCGGCGCTGATCGGCGGCGACCTCGACGCACGCTGGGCACGCTGGACCCGGCCATGGACCACCGTGGCCTGGATGTTCCTGACCTTCGGCATCGGGCTCGGCAGTGGCTGGGCCTACTACGAGCTCGGCTGGGGCGGCTGGTGGTTCTGGGATCCGGTCGAGAACGCGTCGTTCATGCCGTGGCTGGTTGGCACGGCGCTGATTCATTCGCTGGCCGTCACCGAGAAGCGCGGCAGCTTCAAGTCGTGGACGGTGCTGTTGGCGATTCTTGCGTTCTCGCTGTCGCTGCTCGGCACCTTCCTGGTCCGCTCCGGCGTGCTGAACTCGGTGCACTCCTTCGCCTCCGACCCGACGCGCGGCCTGTTCATTCTGTGCTTCCTGGCGCTCGCGGTCGGCTCGGCGCTCTCGCTCTACGCCTGGCGCGCGCCGACCATCGGGCTCGGTGCCCGCTTCGCCCTGGTCTCGCGGGAGTCCATGCTGCTGGGCAACAACGTGCTGCTGCTGGTGGCGACGGCTGCGGTGCTGCTGGGCACGCTGTACCCGTTGATCCTCGACGCGCTCGGCCTCGGCAAGATCTCGGTCGGACCGCCGTACTTCGATACGGTGTTCGTACCGCTGATGACGCCATTGGTGTTCCTGATGGGGGTGGGGCCGCTGACGCGCTGGAAGCAGGCCGAACTGCCCGAACTGGGCCGGCGGCTGCGATGGGCGGCGGCGGTGGCCGTGGTCTCGGCCCTGCTCGCTGCCTGGACGGCGGGCACGCTGGCGCCGATGTCGGTGCTCGGGCTGCTGATGACGTTCTGGATCGTCGCCTCGCTGGCGGTCGATGTCTGGGAGCGCGTTCGGCCCGTAGGCGGTGTGCGCACGAACGTGTTTCGCCGCATGCGCCAGTTGCCGCGGGCGATGGTCGGCATGATGGTGGCGCACCTCGGCGTGGCGGCGTTCGTCTTCGGCGTCACCATGGTGCGCAGCTTCGAGGTCGAGCGCGATGTGAAGATGCGCGCCGGTGACAGCACCACCGTCAATGGCTACACCTTCACCTTCAAGGGAACGCAGGCGGGGCAGGGGCCGAACTTCGAGGTAGCGCGCGGCCATGTCGAGGTCACGCGCGGCGAGCGCAAGGTCGCCGACATGTACCCCGAGAAGCGCCTCTACCTCGTCCAGCGCATGCCGATGACCGAGGCGGCGATCCATACGCGCCTCGATCGCGATCTCTACGTGTCGCTCGGCGAGGTGGTCGACGGCGACGCCTGGGTCGTGCGCGTGTACGTGAAGCCCTTCATCGCGTGGATCTGGCTGGGCTGCCTGATCATGGGCCTCGGCGGCTTGCTCGCGATCAGCGACCGGCGCTATCGGGAGCGTTCGCGCAGCAGGGCCGCGATTGGCGCTGACGGCGCCGCCGCAAGCGGGGCCGGCGCCTGACGATGAAGAGCCTGCGCTTCCTGCTGCCGCTGGGGATTCTCGCCGTGCTGCTGGCTTTCCTGGGCGTCGGGCTCGGCTTGAACCCCAGGGAAGTGCCGTCGCCGCTGATCGGCAAGCCGGCGCCAGATTTCAAGCTGCCCCAGCTCGACGACACGTCGCAGGCCATGCGCCGCGACGATCTGCTCGGCAAGCCGTGGGTGCTCAATGTCTGGGCCTCATGGTGCGGTCCCTGCCGCACCGAGCATCCACTCGTTGTAGATCTCGCCCGGCGCAAGCTGGCCCCGGTGATCGGCCTGAACTACAAGGACGACCGCGTCGCCGCGAACAAGTGGCTGGCCAACCTGGGCAACCCCTACCACGCCGTCCTGTTCGATGCCGACGGTCGCACCGGCATCGACTTCGGCGTCTACGGAGTACCCGAGACCTTCGTCATCGACAAGCAAGGCATCGTTCGCATGAAGCACGTGGGGCCGCTCACGCCCGAGGTGATCCATGACCGCATTGAGCCGCTGCTCAGGCAACTCGATGCCCGGGGCTGAGGGGATGTCGATGCGCACCTTGGCTCACGCTCGGGCAGTAGCCTTGCGGATTGTTCTCGGGCTGGTGTTGGCTGCATCGGCCAGCCTGGGTGCCAAGGAGGCGGCGCCGGTGAGCGCGGACCCGGTGCTCGAAGCCAGGGTGGCGCGCATCGCCGCCGAGTTGCGATGCCTCGTTTGCCAGAACCAGACCATCGCGGACTCGAACGCCGAACTCGCCGTCGACCTGCGCCAGCAGGTTCGCGAAATGCTGCAGCGTGGCGACAGTGAAGCGCAGATCCTTGCCTACATGACGCAGCGCTACGGGGACTTCGTGCTCTATCGGCCACCGCTCAAGTCCACCACCGCCTTGCTCTGGTTCGGCCCCGGCGTGCTGCTGGTCGGCGGCGTGGCCGTGTTGCTCATCGTCCTGCGCCGTCGCAACCGGATGGACGCCGATCGATTCGAGGCCGATCCTGACGAGGACGGACCGACGGCGGGCGCGGAGCGCGAGCCGGGGCCGACTGCATGACCCCGACCATCGAGAGCCGGCGCCGAAAGTTGCAGCAGCTCCAGGCCCTGCGCGACGGTGGGGGCATCGACGCCGAGGCCTACGCTCGAGAGCGCAGCCGCCTGGAGGCCGAGTTGGTGGAAGCGGTGATGCGCGGCGATGGGCACGCCGAGAGATCCGAACGCGTGGCCAAGCCAGCCAGCACCGGCGAGCAGTCGACTTCCAGCGCGTCACGCCGCCTGCGGCTTGGCCTGAGCCTGGGCGTATTGGCGCTGGCCGTCGTTGGCTATGCGCTGACCGGCTCGCCTGGCGGGGTGTTCCGCCAGCCGACCGGCGGCAACGCCGAGGCCGCGGCGACGGCCGGCGCGGATGGTGGTTCGGCAGCGAGCGCCGAGGAGATGTCCGTGCTCGTCGACCGTGTCGCCCAGCGCCTCAAGGAGCAGCCAGAGGATTCCACCGGATGGGCGCTGCTGGCGCGAGGCTATGCGGCGCTGGGCCGCTACGCCGAAGCCGAGCCGGCCTTCCGCAAGGCGCTGGCGCTGGCCGGCGAGGACGCCAGCTTGCTGGCCGACTTCGCGGACGTGCTGGCGGCACAGAACAACGGCAAGCTCGATGGCGAGGCCGGTCGGCTGATCGCGCGGGCACTCGAGCTCGAACCCGACAACGTCAAGGCGCTGGCCCTGTCGGGCAGCGCCGCCTTTGATCGGCGCGACTATGCGGGCGCCGTACGCCAATGGGAGCGGGTCGAGCGGATATTGCCGCCGGCGAGTCCGTTCCTCGGTGAGGTGCGAGCGAGCATCGCGCAGGCGCGATCGCTCGGTGGGCTGCCTGCTACCCCGGTTACCGGACCGGCGCCGGCCAAGGCCGAGCCAGGTTCCACCACGGCGGCTGCGGCGAAGCTGGGCGCGGTCAGTGGCACGGTGAGTCTCGATGCCGGTCTGGCTTCGAAGGCGAGCCCGAACGACACCGTCTTCGTGCTGGCGCGCGCTGCCTCAGGACCTCGCATGCCGCTGGCGGTGCTGCGCAAGCAGGTCAAGGACCTTCCTCTGCGATTCACTCTCGACGACAGCATGGCGATGGCGGCCGGCGCGAAACTGTCCGACCACGCGCAGGTCGTGCTCAGCGCCCGCATCAGCAAGAGTGGCGACGCGCTGGCGCGACCAGGCGATCTGGCAGGTCAATCAGCGGTGGTGACACCGGGAGCGAGCGGCGTCGTGATCCGGATTTCCGAGGTGGTTGGTCCGTAGTCATTGCCGACCCGCTCGGCCTGGCTGCGCCGCAGCAGTGCGCGGTGGGCTCGCATACACTCGATTGCCGCACAGGCCGCCATGGGGTGTCGCCGCAGCAGGCGCGCGGAGGACTGAAGCATGACGACGGTTGGATACGTGTGCGGCTTCATCGGTGCCGGGCTCACCTTGCTGAGCTACACGATGAAGAGCATGTTGCCGCTGCGACTGGTCGCGCTGGCAAGCAACTTCTTCTTCGTGATCTATGGCTTCATCGAGTGGGCGATCCCCTCGCTCGTGCTGTACGCGACGCTCATCCCGATCAATGCCAAGAAGGCGTGGGACATTCGCCGGCTGGTGCGAGACATCGAGCGTGCGAAGGAGGATTCGCCGATTGCCGAATGGCTGCTGCCCCATATGAAGCCGCGCCAGGCGAAGGCGGGTGAACTGCTATGGCGCCAGGGTGACCGTGCCACCGAGATGATCTACGTGGAGACCGGCAAGTTGAAGCTGGTCGAGTACGACGAGCTTCTGGGGCCGGGCTCCCTGGTCGGCGAGATCGGCCTGTTCTCGCCAGACAGCCGACGTACCCGCACCATCGTCTGCGAGACGGACTGCGAGCTCTACAGCTTGTCGGCGGACGGAATGGCCCAGCTCTACTACCTGAACCCGAAGCTGGGATTCCACGTCATGAGGCTGGTCGTTGCGCGGCTCATGCGTGATGCCAGCCGCTCTGTCGCGCCCAAGGCGCCCGTTCCGGCCTCTGGAGCGATCGCAAATACGACCGACTGACTGGGCGTCTGCCAGTCAGCCGGCGTGCGGCTCCGTCAGATGAGGGTCGGCGCTGGCCGACGCCGGCGCGCCATGAAGGCGGCCAAACCCAGCCCTGCGAGCATCAGCGCATAGCTTCCCGGCTCCGGCACGGCGGTGAAGGGGCCGCCGTAGCCGCGCTCGCGGCTGACGCCTTCGACGCCGTAGATGTCGAGCCAGACGCATTTCACGCAACCGTCGCTCAGGACACTGAACACACCGCTGCCGGTTGCGATGGTTCCGTCGGCATTGACATCGAAGTCGGCGAACGCCGGACCACTCAACGTCGTCCAGTTCAAGGTGACGTAGTCGAATCGCAGTCCACCCGTCGCTTCGATCACCGTCGAGAAGATGTAGTCACCGGCCAGCAATCCGGTCAGGAACCACCGATCGTGGAACGGCGTGAACGTGCTGACATCTTCGGCCAGAGCGAGGATCGGCCCGCCGCGCAGTGCAGACGCGCCGCTGTCGGTGCGTCCAAAGCCATTCAACTCGAACTTGCCCGGAACTCCGGTGGCGGCGACGAAGGTCGCGGTTCGTTCTGTGACCACCGGCTTTGCAGCGAAACCGCTCGACGCGCAAGCTGCGAGAACCATTGCCACCCAAAGCGACTTGACGTTCATTGCAGTTCCCGGAGTTGAGTTGTGGCGTATGCCAGATCTACATGCCACTTGAGTCTATGAGGCACGCCGCATCGCTCAACCTCCTGATTCGCGGGGGGCCGCCATAGTGCGACGGCTAGCGGGCAGGGTGCCTGCGCGTACGGGAGGCAGGCCGCACAATGAACGGATGACCGAGCACCAGCAGATCGAAGCTGGCATCGCTGCGCTCGAAGCGCAACGAGGCGTGCTCGGCGATGCGCTGGTGGATCTTGCGGTCGCACCGTTGCGCGCCCGGCTGGCAGCCCTGGGCGAGGCTGTGCAGCCACGTCCCGAACAGGCCCTCAAGCAGGTCAGCGTACTGTTCACCGATGTGGTCGGCTCCACCTCGCTGAGCCAGCACCTCGATCCGGAGGACATCCACGCCATCATGGACGGCGCGCTGCAGCGCTTCACCGTCATCGTCCAGGACCGGGGCGGGCGTGTCCTCCAGTACGCCGGCGACAGCGTGCTGGCCGTGTTCGGTGCCGACGAAGCGCAGGAAGACGACGCCGAGCGCGCCGTGCGGGCCGGGCTCGAGGTGCTGGACGAGGGCCGGCGCCAGGGCGAGCAGGTCCTGCAACAGACCGGTCACGCGGGCTTCAACGTGCGGGTCGGGATCGACACCGGACCGGTGCTGCTCGGCGGTGGCGTCGACGCCGAAAGCAGCATCCGTGGCATCACAGTGAACACCGCCGCGCGCATGGAGCAGAGCGCGCCCCCCGGCTGCCTGCGTATCAGCCACGCAACCTACAGGCTCGTGCGCGGCGTGTTCACCGTCGCCGAGCAGCCGCCGCTGCAGGTCAAGGGACGCGACGAGGCGCTCGTCACCTATCTGGTGCAGGGGGTCAAGCCACGCGCGTTTCGCGTCCAGAGCCGGGGCATTGAAGGGGTAGAGACGCGCATGGTTGGGCGCGAGAGCGAACTCGAGCAACTGCAGGAGATCTTCGACTCGCTCTACCAGCAACGCACGCTGGCGGTCGTCACCGTTGTCGGCGACGCCGGTGTCGGCAAGAGCCGTCTGCTCTATGAGTTCGAGAACTGGGCCGAGGCGCACCCCGAAAGCTTCTACTTCTTCCGCGGCCGCGCCCATCCTCAGACCCAGACCCAACCCTATGGCCTGCTGCGTGACGTGCTGGCATGGCGCTTGCAGATTGCCGACGACGATGACGCCGACGAAGCGCGCGCCAAGCTCTGCGCGGGCGTGTCCGGCATGTTCACCGAGGACGGCGAGGCTCAGGCCCATCTGCTGGGGCAACTGATCGGACTGGACTTCTCGGGCAGCCCGCATGTGCGCGGCATCCTCGACGACGCCCGGCAGATCCGTAATCGCGGCTTCCACGCGGCGGCGCAGCTGCTGCGCCTGACCGCCGCGCTCGACGGCTCGCCGGTGATGCTGCTGCTCGAAGACCTTCACTGGGCAGATGACGGTTCGCTCGACTTCATCAACTACCTGATGCAGGTCGACCGCGACGTGCCGATGCTGATGGTCTGCCTGACCCGGCCGGCGCTGTTCGAGCGGCGACCGGGCTGGGCCGAGGTCGGGGGCGCCGGCCACGCGCGCATCGACCTCGAGCCGCTCGACCAGCGCGCCAGTCGCGAGCTGGCCGGCGTATTGCTGCAGCGCCTTGACCGGGTGCCGCCTGTGCTGCGCGAACTCCTCACCGGCGGCGCCGAAGGCAACCCCTTCTACATGGAGGAACTGCTGCGGATGCTGATCGACCACGGCGCGATCCAGACCTCCGGCGAGCGCTGGCAGGTCATGCCGGAGAAGCTGCTGGCGACCCAGGTGCCGCCCTCGCTCACCGGCGTCCTCCAGGCCCGGCTGGACCGCCTGCCGGCCGCCGAACGCCAGGCGCTGCAACTGGCCTCGGTGATCGGCTTCGTGTTCTGGGACCAGGCCCTGGCGGCGCTCGATCCGCTGGCGGCAGACGCGCTCGAGGCGCCGGTTCAGCGCGGGCTGGTCGTGCCACGCGACCAGACCACATTCGACGGCTTGCGCGAGTACAGCTTCAAGCACCAACTGCTGCACCACGTGGCCTACGACAGCGTGCTCAAGCGCGACCGCCGTGAGGGCCATGCACGCGTGGCCCATTGGCTGGCCAGTCTTGGCGGCGACCGCACCGGCGAGATCCTCGGCCAGACGGCCGAGCACTACGAGCGCGCCGCCGACCCCGTCAACGCCTGCCTCTTCTACACCCGGGCCGCCGAGCACGCCGCCGCGCGCTTTGCCAACGAGGCCGTGCTCGACTACGTTGGACGCGCACTCGCGCTGGCGCCGGCCGAGGATCGCGCGATCCGCTGGCGCCTGCTGCTGGTGCGTGAAGGCGTGCTGCTGTTCAAGGGCGACCGCGTCGCGCATGACGCCGATCTGGACGCGTTGCAGTCCCTGGCGGAAGCCCTGGACGATGACGCGCGGCGCTGCGAGGTCGCCCTGCGCCGGGGCCGCGCATTCAACAGTACCAGCGACTACCCAGCGGCCGAACAGGTGGTGCGGCAGGCGCTGGCGATGGGCGGGCCCGACGGTGCCGTCGCAGTGCAGCTGCACAGCACGCTGGTGACCGCGCTGCGCGTGCAGGGTGACTACGCCGGTGCACGCCAGGTGGCCGAGGAAGGCCTGGAGCTTGCCCGCAAGCTCGGCGACCGCTCCGGCGAAAGCAGCCTGATCAACGCCATCGGTGTGATGGCGATGGAGCAGGGCGATCTGACGGTCGCCGCCCAGTCCCTGGAACGCAGCCTCGTGCTCGAGCGCGAAACCGGCAACCGGGCACGTGAAGGGCTGCGTCTCAACAATCTCGGCTCGGTCTATCCGCGCCTGGGCGACTACACCAAGGCCCGCCAACACCTGGCCGATGGCCTCAAGCTCGCGCGTGCCGTCGGCCGGCGCGAGGTCGAAGCCGGCGTGCTGCTCAACACCGCGTCGGTGGCCCACCTGCAGGGCGACGACGCCAGCGCGCTGGCTTACGCCAATGCCGCCTTCGACGCCGCGAAGGCCACCGTCCAGCCCGACCTCGAGGCCTACGCCCGGCTGGTGGCCGGCCATGCCGAGCTCGGCCTGGGCCGCTTCGACGCGGCGCGGGCCGCCTACAGCGACTCGCACGACCGGCTGGGCGCGCTGAAGATTCGCAGCCAGCAGGCGCTCGATCCGCTCTCGGGCCTGGTTCGGGTCGCACTGGCCGAGGGCAAGCCACAGGAAGCGCGCCAACTGGCCGAACCGATCGTGGCTCACCTGACGGCCGGTGGCAGCCTCGACGGCACCGAGGAGCCGCTGCTGATTCCGCTGAGCTGCTACCAGGCGCTGTCAGCGGCTGGCGACCCGCGTGCCGCCGAACTGCTCGCGGCTGCTCATGCCGAGTTGCTGCTCCAGGCCGACCGCATCACCGATCCCGTCGCCCGGCGTGGCTTCCTTCAACTGGTGCCGCATCATCGCGAGATCAGCGCGGCGTGGAGTAGCCTGCAACCGACCTCGGCGACCTGAGCGGTCGGCCGGCGGCCAACGCCGTGGTCAGCGGATTCAGCCCACGTCGAGGCAGTGCAGCTCAAATCGCTCGCGCCTTCGATCGTCGAAGAAGCAGCGCAGCGTCTCGCGCACGGTGCGAAAGGCGAGCAGGTCCCACGGGATCTCGCCTTCGCTGAAAAGGCGCGCCTCCAGCGATTCGGCCCCCGGCAGGAAGTTCGGGTCGAGCAGGCGGGCGCGATAGAAAAGGTGGACCTGGCCGACCCGCGTGACGTTGATCACCGTGTAGAGCCCCTGCAGATCGATGCGCGCGCCGGCCTCTTCGTCGGTTTCGCGCAGTGCTCCCTGCTCGGTGGTCTCGCCGAGCTCGAGAAATCCGGCCGGCAGCGTCCACAGCCCGTAGCGCGGCTCGATGGCGCGCTTGCAGAGCAGCACGCGGTCCTCCCATACCGGCAGCGTGCCGACCACGTTGATCGGGTTCTGGTAGTGGACGGTTGCGCAGGCCGGGCAGACCGCCCGCTCGCGGTTGTCGTCGGCCGGGACCCGGTACTCGACCGCAGTGCCGCAAGCCCGGCAATGCTGGATCGCGCGCGGGTTGAAAAGCATGCGTCCAGTGTAGCGGCCGGGGCCTTTCGTCCCTGCCGCGCGGCAAGCCGCGAACTCATGCTTCGACGCGTGGCATCATCGATCCGTCATCGTTCACGTGCGCGGTCCGAAACGGGCCGTTCGGTCTTCATGAGCTTCGTCCTGCCTGCACCCGTTCCTGCCAGCGTGCCCATCAGCGGCAGTGCCGAGCGCTTCGCGGTTCGCCGCATCTACTGCGTCGGGCGCAACTACGCCGCGCACCAGGTGGAGATGGGGGGTACCGGTCGCGAGGCGCCGTTCTTCTTCGGCAAACCGGCCGACGCACTGCTGCCGGCGGCCGAGGGCGAAGTCGCGCGCATGCCCTATCCGAGCCAGACCGCCGACCTGCATCACGAGGTCGAGCTGGTGGTTGCGATCGGACAGGGCGGCCGCGACATCCCCGTTGCCCGCGCGCTCGAGCATGTCTGGGGCTACGCCGTCGGCCTCGACATGACGCGCCGCGACCGCCAGGCCGAGGCCAAGAAGGAAGGCCGACCGTGGGACGTGGCCAAGGGCTTCGACCATTCGGCGCCGATCGGCGCGCTGAGTCCGGCCTCGGCGGTGCCTGCCATCCAGCGTGCAGCGATCACGCTCACGGTCGATGGCAAGCCGCGCCAGGCCAGCGGCATCGACCGCATGATCTGGAGCGTGCCCGAGATCATCGAACACCTCTCGGCCGCCTTCGCGCTCGCGCCGGGCGACCTCATCTACACCGGCACGCCCGAGGGTGTCGCGGCGGTCGTGGCCGGCAACCGGCTCGAGGCACGCATCGACGGGCTGGCGCCGCTGGTGGTCGACATCATCTGAGCGGGTCCGCGATGGAGCTCTACAGCTACTGGCGCTCGTCGGCCTCGTTCCGGGTGCGCATCGCGCTCGCGCTGAAGGGCCTGGCCTTCGACTACCGCCCGGTCCACCTGGTGAAGAACGAGCAGCTCGGCGCGGCCTTCGGGGCGCTGTCGAAGACCGGTCTGGTGCCACTGCTGATCGATGGCGAGGCCTCGATCGGCCAGTCGCTGGCGATCATCGAGTACCTTGACGAGCAGTACCCCGAACCCAGCCTGCTGCCGGGCGATGCCGCGGACCGGGCCCGGATCCGCTCGCTGGCGCTCGACATCGCCTGCGAGATCCATCCGCTCAACAACCTGCGCGTGCTGCGCTACCTGGTCAAGGAGATCGGCGCCAGCGAGGAGGCCAAGAACGCCTGGTACCGGCATTGGGCCGAGAGCGGCCTGGCTGCGGTCGAACGCCGGCTCGCCGGCGAGTCGCAGACCGGCCGCTTCTGTCACGGCGACACGCCGACGCTGGCCGACTGCACGCTGGTGCCGCAGATCTTCAACGCGCAGCGCTTCGACTGCGAACTCGGCTCGATGCCGACCGTGATGCGCGTTTTCGCCAACTGCATGGCGCTGCCCGCCTTCCAGGCGGCGCAGCCCTCGGCTTGCCCGGATGCGGAGGCCTGATTGGTTGTCCGGCGCAGCAAGATGGCGTTGCCCGGAGCGGCTCATCCGCAGTGGTTGCGCCCCGATTTCGGCATCGCCGGGGTTGGTGCGTTGATGAGCACGCGGGCCGGAGGCGTCAGCCGCGGCGCGCTGGCCGAGCTCAATCTCGGCACCGCGGTCGGCGACGACGCCGACGCGGTTGCGGAGAACCGGCGCCGCTTTGCGCGCGCGCTCGGGGGCGTACCGATCTTCCTGAGCCAGGTGCATGGCACCCGCGTCGTGCGGCTCGGCGCGGCCGAGGCAGAGGCCGCGCGCGAGGGCGCGGCAGCTATCGAGGCCGATGCATGCTTCACCACGGAAGGCGGCATTGCCTGCGTGGTCCAGATCGCCGACTGCCTGCCCGTGCTGCTGGCGGCGCCAGGGCAACGCGGCGTGGCGGCCGCGCACGCCGGCTGGCGTGGCCTGAGCGCCGGCGTGCTGGAAGCCTGCGCCACCGAACTGGCCTCGGCCAGCCGCTGCGAGTTGCGCGAGTTGCAGGCCTGGCTCGGGCCGTGCATCGGGCCGCGCCAGTTCGAGGTCGGTGCCGACGTGCTGGCGGGATTCGGCGTCGATTCGGGACAGGCGCATCCGCGCTTCGTCGCGCGGCCGCAGGAGCCTGGCAAATGGCTGGCCGACCTGGCCGGGCTGGCAGCAGATCGGCTGACGGCACTCGGCCTCACGACGGTGCAGGCCGACGGCAGTTGCACCGTCGAGGACGACTCAAGGTTCTTTTCGTTCCGGCGCGACCGGCCCGGCTTCGGCAACAGCGGCCGCCTCGCCGCCGCGATCTGGATCGACCGCCGGGCCGGTCGGTGAAGCCGCCGCCGCATCCGCCTCGCGCTCGGCGAGCTTGCGCGCCCGCCGCCGCGCAGGCGTGGCGAAGAGGTACATCAGCAGCGCCACCGGCGCCAGGCCGTAGAGCAGGAAGGTGAAGACCGCGCCGAGCAGGCTGCCCTGAACACTGGTGGCCTCGACCACCGCCATCATCAGCGCCACATAGAGCCAGGCAATCGCCACCAGGTACATCGTCGATGCGCGAAGCGCCGGTTGTGATTTCGCAAAGGGTTCGCATGCACTCGATGGTCTGATCGGGCGTTGCGCAGGAAGACGTGAAGCTCGTCACGTTCGGCGCGGATAATGCACCACAGACGCGACCACCGCCGAGTCGCCAAGCCCGAGACAAGCTTATGCCAGACGCGAAATCTCCATGGACGCCGCCCGAGTTCGGCGCCTTGCCACAGATGGCGGCGCAGAGCCTGCCGCAGATGCTGCAGGCCATGACCGGCCTGGGCTTCGCCGGCAGCGGCCTGCTGCAGTTGCAGCAGGACTACCTGCGCGACGCGGCCGCGCTCTGGAACGAGGCCACCCATGCCGCCGACCAGGAGCCGCCGAAGGCGCCCGCCGATCGCCGCTTTGCTGCCGCCGACTGGGCCGGTCATCCGAGTTCGGCCTTCCTGGCCGGCATGTACCTGCTCAACGCTCGTACCCTGCTGGCCATGACCGACGAGGTCCAGGCCGACGAGAAGACGCGCCAGCGGCTGCGCTTCGCCGTGCAGCAGTGGATCGACGCAGCCTCGCCGTCGAACTACCTGGCGCTCAATCCCGAAGCCCAGCGCAAGGCGATCGAGACCAAGGGCCAGAGCATTGCCCAGGGCATGCAGCACCTGCTGCACGACCTGCGCCAGGGCCACATGTCGCAGACCGATGAGAGCCTGTTCGAGGTCGGCCGCAACGTGGCCACGACCGAAGGCTCGGTGGTGTTCGAGAACGAGCTGTTCCAGCTCATCGAATACAAGCCACTGACGGCCAAGGTGCATGCGCGGCCGCTGCTGATCGTGCCGCCCTGCATCAACAAGTTCTACATCCTCGACCTGCAGCCGCAGAACTCGCTGGTGCGCCATGCACTGGAGCAGGGCCAGCGGGTCTTCCTGCTGAGCTGGGTCAATGCCGACGAATCGATCGAGCACAAGACCTGGAACGACTACATCGAGGACGCCGCGATCCGCGCGATCGACGAAGTGCGCGCCATCAGCAAGCAGGAGACGATCAACACGCTGGGCTTCTGCATCGGCGGCACGATCCTCGCCACCGCACTGGCGGTGCAGGCCGCGCGCGGCGAGCGGCCGGCGCAGAGCATGACGCTGCTGACGGCCTTTCTCGACTTCTCGGACACCGGCGTGCTCGACCTCTTCGTCGACGAGCAGATGGTCGCGCTGCGCGAGATGAGCCTCGGCCAGGGCGGCCTGCTCAAGGGCCAGGAACTGGCTTCGACCTTCAGCTTCCTGCGTTCCAACGACCTGGTCTGGAACTACGTGGTCGGCAACTACCTCAAGGGCGAGACGCCGCCGCCCTTCGACCTGCTGTACTGGAACTCCGACTCGACCAACCTGCCGGGGCCGATGTACTGCTGGTACCTGCGCAACACCTATCTCGAGAACAACCTGGTCGAGCCGGGCAAGGTCAAGGTCTGCGGCCAGCCGGTGGACCTTGGCGCGATCGACGTGCCGACTTTCATGTACGCCTCGCGCGAGGACCACATCGTCCCGTGGAAGAGTGCCTACCTGAACACCAAGGTGCTGAGCAACAAGCTCAGCTTCGTGCTCGGGGCCTCGGGCCACATCGCCGGTGTCATCAATCCGCCGGGCGCCAAGAAGCGCAGCCACTGGACCAACGCCAAGCTGCCGGCCACGGCCGACGACTGGTTCAAGGGCGCCACCGAGCATCCCGGCAGCTGGTGGCCGGCCTGGGACAAGTGGCTGGCCGCACAGGCCGGCCCGCTGGTCGCGGCACCCAAGACCGCCGGAGACCGCAACCACAAGCCCATCGAACCCGCCCCCGGTCGCTACGTGAAGCAGCGCGCCTGAATCCTTGAGTCCCTGATCGTTTGAAGCAGAAGGAGCACACCATGAGCACAGACATCGTCATCGTCGCCGCAGCCCGCACCGCGGTCGGCAAGTTCGGCGGCACGCTGGCCAAGACCCCGGCGCCGGAGCTGGGCGCGGCCGTCGTCAAGGCGCTGCTGGAGCGCTCGGGCCTCACCGGCGAGCAGATCGGCGAGGTGATCCTCGGCCAGGTGCTGACCGCGGGCTCGGGCCAGAACCCGGCGCGCCAGACGGTGATCAAGGCCGGCCTGCCGCAGGCGGTGCCGGCGATGACGATCAACAAGGTCTGCGGCTCCGGCCTGAAGGCCGTGATGCTGGCGGCGCAGGCGATCCGCGACGGTGACTCCGAGATCGTGATCGCCGGCGGCCAGGAGAGCATGAGCCTGGCGCCCCACGTGCTGCCGAACTCGCGCGACGGCCAGCGCATGGGCGACTGGAAGCTGGTGGATTCGATGATCGTCGACGGCCTGTGGGACGTGTACAACCAGTTCCACATGGGCATCACCGCCGAGAACGTCGCCAAGAAGTACGGCATCACGCGCGAGCAGCAGGACGCGCTGGCGCTGGCCTCGCAGCAGAAGGCCGCCGCGGCGCAGGAAGGCGGGCGCTTCAAGGACGAGATCGTGCCGTTCTCGATCGCGCAGAAGAAGGGCGATCCGATCGTCTTTGCCGCCGACGAGTTCATCAACCGCAAGACCAGCCTCGAGGCCTTGGCCGGCCTGCGCCCGGCCTTCGACAAGGCCGGCAGCGTGACCGCCGGCAACGCCTCGGGCCTCAACGACGGCGCCGCCGGCGTGGTGGTGATGAGCGCCGCCAGGGCGCAGGCGCTCGGGCTCAAGCCGCTGGCGCGCATCGCCAGCTATGCCTCGGCCGGGCTCGATCCCGCCTTCATGGGCATGGGCCCGGTGCCGGCGGCACGCAAGGCGCTCGAGCGCGCCGGCTGGAAGCCGGCCGACCTCGACCTGCTCGAGATCAACGAGGCCTTCGCCGCGCAGGCCTGCGCCGTGCATCAGGAGATGGGCTGGGACACCAGCAAGGTCAACGTCAACGGCGGCGCGATCGCGATCGGCCACCCGATCGGCGCCTCCGGCTGCCGCATCCTGGTGACGCTGCTGCACGAGATGATCAAGCGCGACGCGAAGAAGGGCATCGCCTCGCTCTGCATCGGCGGCGGCATGGGCGTCGCGCTCACCGTCGAGCGCTGAGACCGGACCAACGACCACAAAGGAGACACGAAATGAGTGCAGGCAACGGAAAGCTGGCCTACGTCACCGGCGGCATGGGCGGCATCGGCACCTCGATGTGCCAGCGGCTGGCCAAGGAGGGCTTCAAGGTCATCGCCGGCTGCGGCCCGAGCCGCGACTTCAAGAAGTGGATCGACGAGCAAAAGGTGCTCGGCTACGAATTCCACGTCTCGGTCGGCAACGTGGCCGACTGGGACTCGACGGTCGAGGCCTTTGCCAAGGTCAAGGCCGAGCATGGCGTGGTCGACGTGCTGGTCAACAACGCCGGCATCACCCGCGACGGCCAGTTCCGCAAGATGAGCAAGGCCGACTGGCAGGCCGTGATGTCGACCAACCTCGACAGCATGTTCAACGTGACCAAGCAGGTCATCGACGGCATGCTCGACAAGGGCTGGGGCCGCGTCATCAACATCAGCTCGGTCAACGGCGAGAAGGGCCAGTTCGGCCAGACCAACTACTCGGCGGCCAAGGCCGGCATGCACGGCTTCACGATGGCGCTGGCGCAGGAAGTCGCGGCCAAGGGCGTGACGGTCAACACCATCAGCCCTGGCTACATCGCCACCGACATGGTCAAGGCGGTGCGCCAGGACGTGCTCGACAAGATCATCGCCGGCATCCCGGTCAAGCGCCTCGGCGAGCCGGAAGAGATCGCGTCGATCGTGGCCTGGCTGGCGAGCACCGAGTCCGGCTTCACGACCGGCGCCGACTTCTCGTGCAACGGCGGGCTGCACATGGGGTGAGGTGCCGAAGCGTCCGGGCGAGGGACCCCGCCGCTCTGCGGCGGGGATCGACCAGCGCAGGGACCGGGCGAGCGAACGGGGCCTTTCGGCCCCGTTTGCGAGAGGTGGAGTGTCAGCGAGCCGTGTCCACCAACCGACCGACTATCGCCCCGCCTCCGCCCTCGCCATGATCTCCAGCACCGCACACACCTGCGCCGGGCTGCCGCAGATCACCGCCCGCCGCCGATCCACCGGATCGACCCGCACATAGCTGCGCCGCGGCGCAGCCGGTCGTTGCGCCAACGCCGGCACCTTGAACGGCGTCACCGCGGCCCGGGCAGTTCGCGCCACCGCCGACCCCGGTCGCACGCCCGGCTGCCATCGCACGCCAGCACCGATCGGCGCCACCGCCGGCCCTTGGCCGAGCAACGCGGTCCGCATCCAGCGCTGCATCTGATTCACCATCAAGCTCATGCCCATTTCCGAATCTCCGTTGAAGCTTCGGCAGGATTGATCGTCGTCACGACGCCGGCCGCTGCGCAGGATGCGGCGTCGAAGGCTCGACGCCGATGCCCGCCACCCGCGGCGACCGGCATGTGGATTCAGCCGCTGCCGCTCATCGGGTGCGCCCTTGGCGCTGCGCGCCGTCCCTCCGAGAGGGAGTTCGCCCCTTCGGGCGGCCGGGCGGGGCTCATGCGCGTCTCGGCATCGGGCACCTGCCCGAAGGTCTGCTTGCGTCGCGCCGTGTAGGCCCACCAGGGCCTGGCCTCGGCGCCGTTCATGAAGTCGGTGGCGGCCATGAAGGTATCGAGCACGCAGGGATCCTGGCGCTGACCGCTGGCACAGCACAGATCGCAATAGAGCCCGAAGGCATCACAGCCGCGCAGTTGCGCCGGCTCGTGCACGCCGATCAGCCGCAGGTCAGCCGCGAGCGAGGCGCCGATGTTGGGAATCTGCTCGAGCACGGAGCAGTCCTCGGCGCGGGAAGCCTTGCGCAGCGCCACAGCCACCTCACATCAGCATCGTGTTGCGGATCAGGCCGACAGCGAGTCCTTCGAGTTCGAAGGGCTCGCTGTCGGCGGTGACGTGGATGGTCTGGAAGTCGGGGTTCTCGGGGATCAGCTCGATGCCGGCCTTGGTGCGACGGAAGCGCTTGACGGTGACCTCGTCGCCGATGCGCGCCACGACGATCTGCCCGTTCTTGGCCTCGCGCGCACTCTGCACCGCGAGCAGGTCGCCGTCGAGGATGCCGGCGTCGCGCATGCTCATGCCGCGCACCTTGAGCAGGAAGTCGGGCTTGCGCGGAAACATGCTGGCCTCGACCACGTAGCTCTGGTCGATGTGCTCCTGGGCCAGGATCGGACTGCCGGCAGCGACCCGGCCGACCAGCGGCAGCGTGAGCTGCGCCAGGCTCGGCAACGGCAGCGTGAACTGACGGCCGAGGCCGCTCAGGCGCGAAGCATTGAGCGCTCGAAGCGTGTCGCCGCGCAACCGGATGCCGCGCGAGGTGCCGCCAATCAGCTCGATCACGCCCTTGCGCGCCAGCGCCTGCAGATGCTCCTCGGCCGCGTTGGGAGAGCGGAAACCCAGTTCGGCCGCGATCTCGGCGCGGGTCGGCGGGGCGCCGCTGCGCTCGATGGCACTCTGGATCAGATCGAGGATCTGCTGCTGGCGGGCGGTGAGTTTCGGGCTATCTTCCACGGGGTCTCCAGTGGCCGGTTCGGCGCGCCCAATCAGGCAACGTTGAACTGAGCTTTTATCCAGTACCTGTATTTTCATCCAGTTCCATGACTTTGCCAAGTGCTGATTCAAGTCGACCGCAACAACTGGTCGTGCTGGGAACCGGGGGCACCATTGCCGGCAATGCCGCATCCGCCACCGACGCCACCGGCTATCGCGCGGCCGAGCGCGGCATTGAGGAGCTGATCGCCGCCTTGCCGGCGCTGGAGGGCCTGCGCATCGAGACCGAGCAGGTCGCCCAGATCGACAGCAAGAACATGTCGATCGCGATCTGGCAGCGGCTGGCGCGGGTCCTGGCCATGCATCTGGCCCGCCCCGAAGTAGGCGGCATCGTCGTCACCCATGGCAGCGACACGCTGGAGGAGACCGCGTACCTGCTGCAGCGCGTGCTGGCGCCGTCGAAGCCGGTGGTGCTGACCGCGGCGATGCGCCCGGCCACCTCGCTGCAGGCCGACGGTCCGCAGAACCTGCTCGACGCGATCATCGTCGCCGCCACGGCGGGCACGAGCGGCGTGCTGGCAGTGGTGGCCGGCCGCATCTGGAGCGGACTTGAACTGCGCAAGGTGCACGTGCTGCAACTCGACGCCTTCGACGCCGGCGATGCCGGCCCGATCGGCGCGGTCGAGGACGGCCGGATCCGGCTCTGGCGGCCGATGCCGGCCGGTGCACCGCTGGGCTTGGCGCGCATCGAGCGCGAGTCTTCGGGCTGGCCGCGGGTCGAGATCATCGCCAGCCACGCCGGCAGCGACGGCGCGATCGTCGACGCCGTGCTCGCCAAGCCGCAGCCGACGCCGCTGGCCGGGCTGGTCGTGGCCGGCACCGGCAACGCTACGCTGCACGCCGAACTCGAGGCCGCGCTCTGGCGCGCCCAGGCCGCCGGCGTTCGCGTCTGGCGTTGCAGTCGCACCGGCGCCGGGCCGGTGATCGTGCATGACGAGCGCATTCCGGCCGTCTCGCTGACGCCCTGGCAGGCGCGCGTGGCGCTGCAACTCGAACTGCTGGAGGGTGAAACATGAATATCTGCCGACGCACATTCCTGACCGGCTCGCTGGCGCTGCTGGCGCCCGGCCTCAGCCGCGCCCACCATGGCTGGAGTGGCTTCGATACCGCCAAGCCGCTCTACCTGGAGGGTCGCATCGCAGTCGTGAACTGGGCCAATCCGCACGCCACGCTCGAGGTCGAACCACGTCCGGGCCTGGTGCTGCCGGCCGACCTGGCGGCGCGTCCCCTTCCGGCACAGCAGTCGGCGGTCGACGGGGCGGCGATCCTGGGCAAGGCCAGGCTGCCCGCCAAGTCGGCGCCGCGCTGGACCATCGAGCTGGCGCCGTTGTCGCGCCTGGACGCGTGGCAGGTCAAGGCGCCCAAGGTGGGCGACGCGGTGTCGCTGGTCGGCTACGCGGCGCCCGGCGAGCAAGGGGCGCCAGTCATACGAGTCGAGTTCCTGTTCCTCGACGGCAAGGCCTACGGCTTGCGCTCGTCGCCGGCCTGAAGCAGCAGTTGCTCGCGCCGCTCGCCAGCGGCCTGGCCGGGATGCGCGTGGCTGCGCTCGACGACGGCGACGCGCAGTCCGCCGCCGGCGATGCGTTCGGCGATCAGCAGCGTCGAGCAACGGGTGCCGTAGCGGCCGTCCGGCGAGCGGATGAAGGCGGCCGAGAGCCAGCGCTCCACGTCCAGCGGCACGCCGGTCGTTGGCAGCTCGGCGTCGGTGGCCAGGCTCCGATCGGCCAGGGCCTCGAACAGCTCCGCCTCGAGTCGCTCGACGCCGTCGGCGCCGGCTGCGGCCTGTGCAAGGCGCGCTTTCAGCATTTCGACCTTGGGCCACGGTGCATCGAGCGCGGCGTTCGACAGCCCGTGGATGCCGGGCGCCAGCGATCGCGGCCGAGCCAGGTCGCTCGCCATCCAGCTGAACTCGTCGCGCGGAAGATCGGCGCAGATCAGGTTGAAACCGTTGAAGCGATCCGGCTGCAGCCGCGCCCAGAACGCGTCGGCCCCAGCGTCGTTGGCGAGCCAGTGCGGCACGATCGCACCGCGTGACTCGGCATCGGTGCGCTGCGCACCGGGTCGGCGGATGTTGGTCACCAGCGCGAGCCGTCCGCTGGCGTTGAGGCCAAGCCAG
The DNA here is from genome assembly GCF_004217215.1 of Rivibacter subsaxonicus. Taxonomy (GTDB): domain Bacteria; phylum Pseudomonadota; class Gammaproteobacteria; order Burkholderiales; family Burkholderiaceae_C; genus Rivibacter; species Rivibacter subsaxonicus. Next base: position 204,308 of record NZ_SHKP01000008.1, on the reverse strand, counting down.
GTGCCGCCGCCGAGCAGGTCGCGCCCGGCCAGCAGCGGCCCCGCCTCGGGCCGCGGCGACCACCAGGCCAGCGGTAGCGCCGGGCGTTCGAAGAACTCGTCGCGGTTGGACGCCAGCACCAGCGGAAAGCGCTCGCTGGCGCCCAGGGCCAGCGCTACGAGGCACATGCGATGAAGTGCTCGCGCTGACGCGGGCCGATCGGCACGCCTGCGAAGGCGCTGGCTGCCGCGGCCTCGATCCGCGATTCGAGCATGGCGTCGATGCCGCCGACGCGGGTGTGGATCTCCATCCAGGTGTGCTCGCCCGCGCGCGGCTCGGGCCGGCGCAGCAGGCGCGAGTCCAGTCCCGGCGCGCTGTCTCGCAGCGCCTGCCACAGCCGGCCGAAGCCGGCCTGCACCGCCGCTGCCTCGGCCACTGGCGCGCGGTAGTAGAGGTAGAGCTCGACGGCGGGTGCCGTGCTCACGCCGCCGCGCCTTCCGCCTGTGGCAACGCATAGGGCAGGGCGCGCAGTTCCAGCTGCGGGCCATCGGCGGCGCGCAGGTGCAGCGTGCCGCCTTCGAGCGCCGCCAGCTTGAGCTCGACGATCGCGCTGAAGCCGTTGCCATCGGGCCGTGGCGCGGCGCAGGCCACCAGTCCGCTCGGTTGCAGCGGATCGGCGGACCAGAAGACCTCGTCACCGGCCTTCATCTCGGCCGCGCCGTCGAGCCGCTGCGCGCGGCGCTTGAGGGTGCCGCGGTACTGGCTGCGAGCGACGATCTCCTGGCCCGGATAGCAGCCCTTCTGGAAGTTCACGCCGCCGACCAGCTCGTAGTTCAGCATCTGCGGCACGAAGGCCTCGGCAGTGGCCGCCATCACCGGCGCCACGCCGCTGGCGACTTCGAGCCAGGCCCAGTTCTGAGCTGACAGCGCGGGCAAAGCGGCGAGCAGCGCCTCGGCCTGCGTCGGCGGGCCGATCCACAGCGCGCGCGGCTGGCCGGCACCATCGGGCAGGCGCACGACGCTGGCCTCGCCCAGATCCCGCTTGCCCCAGGCCGGCAAGGCCTGGGCCTCGACCACCGCCAGCGCCGAGCCGGCCAAGCCCAGCGTGACCAGCGTGCTGCCGGCGTCCTCGAGCTTCGCCTTGGCGCGCAGCACAAACATCGACAGGCGCTTGAGCGTGCTCGCGAGCAGGTCGGCGCGCAGGCTCAGCCAGAGTTCCTCGGGCCCGCGCTTGAAGCCGACCAGGCTGGCCAGCATGCGGCCCTTGACGTTGCAGTACGCCGCGAGCCGGGCGCGTTGCAGCTCGAGCAGCGTGAAGTCGTTGCTGAGCTGGCCGTGCAGGAAGGCGGCACCGTCGGCGCCGCGCACCGTGATCACGCCAAGCGCGTCGAGTTTCAGGGCGCCCGAAAGCGTTGCGGCGAGCGTTTGGTCAAGGTCGTGCTGGCTTGGGTTCATCCGCAAATTATGATCAGCCCATGCAAGGACCAAGAACAGCAGGGCGATCCCACCGATGCGAAGACTGAACCGACCGCGTGCGGCCGGTGGTGTGCGGACGCTGCTGCTGATCCTGCTGGCGCTGGCCGCCGGGCTGGTTGCGGCCGGCGCCTGGTGGCTGCAGCGCCCGCTCGACCTGGCTGCCGACAGTGTCGAGCTCTCGATCGCCCCCGGCACCGCGCCGCGCGAGATCGCCCGCGGCTGGGTCGCTGCCGGCGTGCAGACATCGCCCGAGTTGCTGTACCAGTGGTTCCGCTGGTCGGGGCAGGCGCGCCAGATCCGCGCCGGCAGCTACGAGATCGGTCGCGGCACGACGCCGCGCCAGTTGCTGCAGAAGATGGTGCGCGGCGACGAGACCATGGCCACGGTGCGCCTGATCGAGGGCTGGAACTTTCGCCAGTTCCGTGCCGAACTGGCCAAGGCCGAGGCATTGAAGGCCAGCACCGCGGCGATGAGCGAGGCCGAGTTGATGGCCGCGATCGGCGCACCCGGCCAGTCGCCCGAGGGCCGCTTCTTTCCCGACACCTATGCCTACAGCAAGGGCACGAGCGACCTCGCGGTGCTCAAGCGCGCGCACCGCGCGATGCAGCAACGGCTCGATGCCGCCTGGGCCCAGCGCGCACCCGACACGCCGCTGAAGAGCCCGGACGAGGCGCTGATCCTGGCCTCGATCGTCGAGAAGGAAACCGGGGCCGCGGCCGACCGCGGCAAGGTGGCCGGCGTGTTCGCCAACCGGCTGCGCATCGGCATGCCGCTGCAGACCGACCCGACGGTGATCTACGGCCTCGGCGAGGGCTTCGACGGCAACCTGCGCAAGCGCGACCTGCTCGCCGATGGCCCCTACAACACCTACACCCGCGGCGGGCTGCCGCCGACGCCGATCTCGATGCCGGGCGAGGCCTCGCTGAAGGCCGCGCTGAAGCCGGATCCGACCCGGGCCCTGTACTTCGTGGCGCGCGGCGACGGCAGCAGCGAATTCAGCGAGTCGCTCGAGCAGCACAATCGCGCCGTCAACCGCTATCAGCGAGGGCAGGGCAAGTGAGTGGCAGGCAAGCAGAGGCGGGCGGCGGGCGTTTCCTGAGCTTCGAGGGTATCGACGGCGCCGGCAAGTCCAGCCACATCGAAACGGTGGCCGAACGCTGGCGCGCACAAGGCCTGGAGGTGCTGTGCACCCGCGAACCGGGCGGCACCGGACTGGCCGAGACGCTGCGCGAACTGGTGCTGCACCAGCCGATGGACGCGCTGACCGAGGCGCTGCTGGTCTTTGCCGCCCGGCGCGACCACCTGCAGCGCCAGGTCGAGCCGGCGCTGGCACGCGGCGCGGCGGTGCTGTGCGACCGCTTCACCGACGCCACCTTTGCCTATCAGGGCGCGGGGCGCGGCTTCGACCCCGCCGTGCTGGCCGTCCTCGAGCGCTGGGTCCAGCAGGACGCCCAGGGCCGGCTGCGCGAGCCGCAGCTGACGCTGTGGTTCGACATCGATCCCGCGCTGGCCGCGCAGCGGCTGGCGGCGGCGCGCGTTCCCGATCGCTTCGAGCGGCTCGACGGCGCCTTCTTCGAGCGCGTGCGCGGCGGCTATGCCGAGCGCGCTGCGGCCGCGCCGCAGCGCTTCGTGCGGATCGACGCCGCGCAGCCGCGCGACGCGGTGGCGGCCCAGGTGCAGCAGGCGCTGGCGGCGCGTGGCTGGTGAGCCCGGACCGGCGATGAGCGAGACGACCGAAAGCCCCTCCCTGCTGCCCTGGCTGGCGGCGCCCTTCGCGCGCGCGCTGGCGCTGGAACGCGCATCGGCACTGCTGGTGCATGGTCCGGCCGGCGTCGGCCAGTTCGAGCTGGCGCTGGCGCTGGCCGCTGCCTGGCTGTGCGAGACGCCGCTTGCCGAGCGTGCCGAGGCGCCGCCCGGGCTGGCCTGCGGCCATTGCGCGAGTTGCCGGCTGATCGCCTCTCGCACGCACCCGGACCTGCTGGTGCTGGTGCCCGAGGTGCTGCAGCAGGCGCTGGGCTGGACCGGCGACGAGGCAGAGACGGCGGGCGAGGGCGGCAGCGCCAAGAGCGCCAAGCCGAGCAAGGAGATCAAGGTCGAGGCGCTGCGCCGGGTGGTTGCCTTCTCGCAGCAGACACCGGCGCGCGGCGGGCTCGATCGCCGCACCAAGGTGGTCGTGATCCACCCGGCCGAACGCATGAACGGCATCACCGCCAACACGCTGCTGAAGACGCTCGAGGAGCCGCCCGGCGGGCTGCGCTTCGTGCTGTCGAGCGCGGCGCCGGCGCGCCTGTTGCCGACCGTGCGCAGCCGCTGCCATGCGCTGCCGCTGACGGTGCCGCCGGGCGATCAGGCCGCGGCCTGGCTGGGCGGGCAGGGCATCGATGCTCCGGCGGTGCTGCTGGCCGCGGCCGGCGGCCAACCGCTGGAGGCGCTCGATCGCCACGCGATTGGCGTCAGCACCGCGGCCTGGCGTGCGCTGCCGGGCGAGATCCGCGCCGGCCGGGCCGGCGCCGCGGCCGACTGGCCGCTGCCGGTGCTGATCGACGCGCTCGCCAAGCTCTGCGACGACGCGCTGCGGGTCGCGGTCGGCGCCGCCCCGCGCTTCTTCGAGGCCGAACTGCTGCCGCCCGGCGGCGATCTGGACCGGCTCAACGCCTGGGCCACGGCGCTGCGCGAGGCTGCCCGGCGCGCCGAACACCCATGGCACGCGGGCCTGGCGACCGAGGCGCTCGTGTTGCAGGCGCGACATGCGCTGTACGGTGATTCGACATCACAGGGCGGTCCGCGCAGGCGCTTGGCTACACTTGACCCATGAGCCTTCATTCGTCTGCCCGGCCATGAGCGAACTCAATGTGCGTGCCGCCGCTTCCGGCTCGGCCGCCGCTGCGCGGCCGAGCGTGATCCAGCTCGTGTTCCGCGAGAAGGGTGCGCTCTACGCCGCCTACATCCCGCTGTTCGCCGACGGCGGGCTGTTCGTGCCGACCACCCGCGAGTACCGGCTCGGCGACGACATCTACTTGCTGCTGTCGCTGCCCGAAGACCCCCAGCGTTACCCGGTGGCCGGCAAGGTCGGCTGGATCACCCCGGCCAATGCCTCCGGCGGCCGCACCCAGGGCGTCGGCGTGCGGTTCCCGAACGACGAGAAGACGCGCATCCTGAAGCTGAAGATCGAAGAGATCCTCGGTACCTCGATTTCCTCGTCGAAGCCGACCCAGACCATCTGAGTTCGGCTCCGCGGGCACCCGCAGAGACGGCGCCCGCCCGGCCCGATCCGCAGCCCGCCCCGCGATGTACGTCGACTCCCACTGCCACCTCACGTTCGCCGAACTGCAAGCCGATCTGCCTGCGGTGCTGGCCGCGATGCACGCTGCGCGCGTCGACACCGCGCTGACGATCTGCACCACGCTCGAAGAGGCCGACCAGGTCCAGGCGCTGGCCGCCGTGCACCCTCGGCTCTGGGCCACTGCCGGCGTTCATCCCGACAACGAGGGCGTGCAGGAACCCTCGCTCGACGATCTGCTGCGGCTGGCGGCGCGCCCGAAGGTGGTCGGCATCGGCGAGACCGGGCTCGACTACTACCGGCTCAACGGCCGTTCGGTGGCCGAGATGGAATGGCAGCGCGAGCGATTTCGCGTCCACATCCGCGCCGCCCGCCAGACCGGGTTGCCGCTGGTGATCCACACCCGCAGCGCCTCGGACGACACGCTGGCGATCCTGCGCGAGGAGGGCGGCGGGGCGGTGAGCGGCGTCTTCCACTGCTTCACCGAGACGCGCGAAGTGGCCCGCGCCGCGCTCGAACTCGGCTTCATGATCTCCTTCTCCGGCATCCTGACCTTCAAGAACGCGCTCGAGTTGCATGAAGTCGCCCGCGAAGTGCCGCTCGATCGCTGCCTGATCGAGACCGACAGCCCGTACCTGGCGCCGGTGCCGTATCGCGGCAAGAGCAACCAGCCGGCTTACGTGACCCATGTGGCGTCTCGGCTGGCGGCACTGAAGAACCTGAGCGTGGAAGAGGTCGCCACCGCGACGACGGACAACTTCCACCGGCTGTTTCGGGTGCCGCCGAGCGTGTAGTGATTCTCCACGGCCGCTTGGGCAGGCGACGGACTTGTAGCAATGCTCCACAACTGAAAGCGAAGCATGCGATTAGTGCTCTATCTGGTTGTCGCTCTAGCGTCTTTTTCGGCAGCGGCTGGTTCCTACGAGGATTTCTTTCGGGCCCTGATCCGCAACGACGGGCCGGCGGCGATCAAACTGATCGACCGCGGTTTCGATGCCAACGCACGCTACGAGGATGGCCAGCCGGGACTGATCGTGGCGCTGCGGGCCGAGTCCGACGATGCGGCGCTCGCGTTGGCGCGTGACGCGCGCGTCGACCCCAACGTGCGCAACCGGGCCGGCGAGACGCCGGTGCTGTGGGCAGCGCTGCGCAATCAGTTGTCCGTGCTACAGGCGCTCGTGGCACGCGGCGGCGTGTTGCAGCCGGAGGGCTGGACACCACTGCATTACGCGGCCTCCGGCAATGCGCCGGAAGCGACGCGTTGGCTCTTGAGCCAGCGCGTGGCGGTCGATCCGCGCGCGCCCAACGGCCGCACGCCGCTGATGCAGGCGACACGCTTCGCCGACGAACAGATCGTCGACGAGTTGCTGGCGGCGGGAGCGGACCTGAAACTCGTTGACCAAGCTGGCAGCAGCGCCATCGATGGCGCGCGATCGGTCGGTCGCGACAACCTGGCCGATCGACTCGAGGCAAGAGCGAAGAAGCGCTGAGGCTTCGGGTGGGAGCCTTCTTGCTGGATCATGACCCATTTAATACCGCGCTAATGTATATTATGTTAACTAAATAATGCAGAAGAGAGCGAGAACGCATTGAAGGCGTCGGGGTAGCCACCCTCCCTCTGCAGAGTGCTCCCACTGGTCGAGGGCGGGCGGCCCATCCAGAACGCTGCAGGGGCCTCAAATCAGCATTGAGATGGAACGCGGATCAGGAGAAGGCGAGAAAGTACCTTCTGAAGATCGAGTAAGTCACTGTCAGTAAACAGGTAAGTTCTCCTGGAACCACAAGAGACTGCTTCCAGGGAAGAAGGTCGATTTGACTGGCGTACTGGATATAAATACAGTACTACTCCGGTCCACCCATGGACGCGGCACCAGCGAGTCCATGTCGTCCTCCCTTGCGCTCCTCGATCATCACGGCCCGCCGACCATGGCGCCGCTGTGGCGTGCCGATCGGATGGTGATGAACGCCCCGCCCGGCCTGCCCAGCGGTCACGCCGCGCTCGATGCGCAACTGCCCGGAGGCGGCTGGCCAGCCACCGGATTGAGCGAGTTGCTGGGCGAAGCCGGCCTCGGTGAACTGCGCCTGTTGAGGCCGTTGATGCAAAAGCTGGCCGCGCAGCAGCAGCGCGAACTGCTCTGGATCGCGCCGCCCGGTTTGCTGCCCAGCGCTGCGGCCTTCGAGGCGCTCGGTCTGCCCCTGGCCTCGCTGCTGTGGGTCGAGCCGCGTTCGAGTGCCGACGCCGCCTGGGCCGTCGAACAGGCCCTGCGTGGCGGTGCGGCGGCGCTCGTGCTGTGGTGGTGCCAGGTAGCCACCACCGCCACGCTGCGACGCCTGCACCTGGCCGCCCAGGACGTACCGCTGTTCCTGCTCGGGCCACCTGCCTGGCGCGAGCGCAGCAGCCCGGCGCCGTTGCGCATCGCCTGCCGGGCCGAGGCCGACGGACGGCTCGCGCTCGACATCTTCAAGCGCCGCGGGCCGCCGCTGGGCAAGCCGCTGTCCCTCGACCTGCCTTGGCCGGTCGGTGCCAAGCGGCCGGCGGCGCTGCCGCCGCGCATCCATCCCACCGTTCTTCCGGTTGCTTCCCATGCTGTGGCTGGCCGTCGATCTGCCACTGTTGCCGCTGCAAGCCCTGCCCTGGCCGTCGCAACCGGGGCTTGAGGCGGCGGCGACCTTGCCGCTGGCGGTGGTCGAGCACAGGCGCGTGCTCGCGGCCAACCGCTGCGCGCACGGACTCGGGGTGAGTCCTGGCGCGAACCTGGCGGCCGCGCTGGCACTGGCGCCGACGCTGCAGGTGCGGGAACGCAGTCCGCAACAGGAGTCGGCCTGTGTCGAGCGCCTGGCGCTGGCCCTGGGCGCCCTGAGTCCGCGGCTTTACCTGCAGGCGAGCGGCGTGCTGGTCGAGGTGCAGGGCTCGCTGCGCCTGTTCGGCGGCATCCGGCGCCTGCTGTGGCGGGCGCAGGAACTGGTCGAAAGCTGCGGCTTGCATCCCGTGATGGCGCTGGCGCCCACCGCCGGCGCAGCTTGGCTGCTGGCTGGACAGGGCGCCGGACGTCGCCGCAGCCTCCACGCCAGCAGCATGGTGCGCCTGCTCGACGCATTGCCGGCGCAGCGACTGGCGCGTCTGCTCGAACTGACGCCGCAGCAGCAGGATCTGCTGCAGATGCTCGGCTGCGACCGTCTGGGCGAATTGCGCGCCCTGCCGCGCGCCGGCCTGCGCAAGCGGATCGGCGCGCCGCTGGTCGATGCCCTGGCCCGGGCCTATGGCGAGGCGCCCGATCCACGGACCTGGTTCGAGCCGCCCGAACGCTTTTCGCTCGAGGTCGAACTGCCGCATCGGGCCGACGATGCACACGCGCTCGAGGCGGCGCTGGCGCCGTTGCTGCAGGCTCTGGTCGGCTGGTTGCATCTGCGTTGGCAGGCGGCAAGCGTCCTGCGGCTGCGCCTGGTGCACGACGGCGGCCGCCACGCCCGGCCCGATACCGAACTGCGGCTGCAACTGGGTGCCCCGGTGCGCGATGCGGCGCACCTGGCGCTGCTGTGGCGCGAGCGGCTGCAGCGCCAGGCGCTGGCGGCGCCGGTCTACCGGCTCGGCCTGGCGCTCGACGAATCGGTGCAGCATGCGGGCGTGGCGGGCGAGTTGCTGCCTTCGGTGACGCAGGATGCGCAAGCGCGCTCGGCGCTGCTCGACCGGCTGCGTGCGCGCCTGGGTGCCGAGCGCGTGCGACGCCTGGAGCCGCTGGCCGATCACCGGCCCGAGCGGGCGCAGCGCTGGGTCGAGGCCACGCTGGCCGCAGTGCCGGCGCGGACATCGACCGGCACCACCGCCCCGCCCCGCCCGCTGTGGCTGCTCGACCCGCCGCAACCGCTGGCGCTGGACGCGCAGGAGCGGCCGCTGCTCGACGGCGGCGCCCTGCACCTGCTCTCGCGTGCCGAGCGCATCGAGGCCGGCTGGTTCGACGGTGCGCCGGTGCGGCGCGACTACCACGTGGCGTTCACCGCGCGGCATCGGCTGTGCTGGGTCTACCGCGAGAGGCGCGACGTGGTCGCGTCAGCGCGCAACGGCGGCTGGTTCCTGCACGGCTGGTTTGCCTGATTTCGCCAAAGCCGACATGCCGCAACCCGCCCATCCCAAGGAGCCGCGCCCGGTCGCGCCGGTACTGCCGCCGGTGGCCACCGTGCCGTCCGGCCTGCCGGCCTACGCCGAGTTGCATTGCCGCTCCAACTTCAGCTTTCTCACCGGCGCCTCGCATCCGGAGGAACTGGTCGCGCGTGCGGCCCAACTCGGCTATGCGGCGCTGGCGATCACCGACGAATGCTCGCTGGCCGGCGTGGTGCGTGCGCACGAGGAGGTCAAGCAGCAGCGCGCGGCGACCATCGCGGAGGGCGAAGCAGACCCCGCCCTGCAACTGATCATCGGCAGCGAATTCCGCCTCGCGGGCCATGGCGAATCACCCGGCTGTCGCCTGGTGCTGCTGGCGATGAATCGCGAGGGCTACGCCCAGCTCGGCGCGCTGATCACGCTCGGCCGTTGCCGCAGCGAGAAGGGCAGCTACCGGCTGTCGCTGGCCGACATCGACACCAGCCCCCTGCCCGACTGTCTGGCGCTGCTGATCCCGCGCCGTGAGGATGATGCGAGCACCCTGATCGCCCAGGCACGCTGGCTGGCTGCCCGCTTTGGCCTTGAGCGGGCCGCGATTGCCGTCGAGTTGCTGCTGCGGGCCGACGACGGGCCGCTGCTCGAGCGGCTGCAAGCGGCCAGCCAGGTCACTGCCCTGCCCCTGGCTGCCGCCGGCGACGTGCTGATGCACCTGCGCTCGCGAAAGGCATTGCAAGACACGCTGACGGCGATCCGCCTGAAAACGCCACTGGTCGACTGTGGTCTGGCGCTGATGCCCAACGCCGAGCAGCACCTGCGCCCGCTGCTCACGCTGGCGCGGCTCTACCGACCCGAATGGCTGCAGACCAGCGTGGACTTCGCGCGGCGCTGCAACTTCTCGCTCGCCGAGCTGCGCTACGAATACCCGCAGGAGATCGTGCCGGCCGGCGCCACGCCCACCAGCTACCTGCGTGCGCAAACACTGGCCGGCGCGCAGTGGCGCTATCCGCAGGGTCTGCCGGACAAGGTGCGGGCGCAGATCGAGCAAGAGCTGGCGCTGGTGGCCGAACTGGGCTACGAGGCCTTCTTTCTCACCGTCCACGACATCGTCAACTTCGCGCGCGGCGAGGGCATCCTGTGCCAGGGCCGCGGCTCGGCCGCCAACTCGGTGGTCTGCTACTGCCTGGGCATCACCGAGGTCGATCCCGAACAGTCCCACCCGCTGCTCGCGCGCTTCCTGAGCCGCGAGCGCCGTGAGCCGCCGGACATCGACGTCGATTTCGAGCACGAGCGGCGCGAGGAGGTCATCCAGTACATCTACCGCAAGTACGGTGCGAGCCGTACCGCGCTGGCCGCGGCACTCGCCACCTACCGGGTGCGCAGCGCGGTGCGCGACGTCGGCAAGGCGCTCGGCATGGACGAGCAGCGCATCGACCGCCTCGCACGCAGCCACCAGTGGTTCGACAGCCGCGAGCAGCTCAACGAACGCCTGGCCGAGGCCGGCTTCGACATCGATTCGCCGGTCACGCGCCTGTGGCTCGCACTCACCACGCAGTTGCTCGGCTTTCCGCGCCATCTCTCGCAGCACGTGGGCGGCTTCGTGATCGCGCGCGACGCGCTCTCGCGGATGGTGCCGATCGAGAACGCGAGCATGCCGAACCGAAAGGTCATCCAGTGGGACAAGGACGGCCTCGAATCGCTCGGCCTGCTCAAGGTCGACGTGCTGGCGCTGGGCATGCTGAGCGCGCTGCGGCGCTCGCTCGACCTGATCAACACCTGGCGCGGTCGCCGCTGGACGCTGCAGGACATCCCTCGTGACGACAAGGCCACCTACGCGATGATCTGCAAGGCCGACACCGCCGGCGTGTTCCAGATCGAGAGCCGGGCCCAGCAGAGCATGCTGCCGCGGCTGCGCCCCGAGAAGTTCTACGACCTCGTGGTCGAGGTCGCGATCGTGCGGCCGGGCCCGATCAAGGGCGGCATGGTGCATCCCTACCTGAAGCGTCGGCAGAAGCTGGAGCCCTCGAAATCACCCAAGCCTGAACTCGACCCGGCCCTCGAGCGCACGCTCGGCGTGCCGATCTTCCAGGAACAGGTGATGCAGGTCTGCATGATCGCCGCCGGCTTCAGCGGCGACGAGGCGGATGCACTGCGCCGCTCGATGGCGGCCTGGCAGCGCAAAGGCGGCGTGCACCACTTCCAGGACCGGGTGATCGGCGGCATGGTTCGCAACGGCTACGAGTTGGCCTTTGCCGAGCAGATCTTCAAGCAGATAACGGGCTTCGGCGATTACGGCTTTCCGGAAAGTCATGCCTACGGTTTTGCGCTGCTGGCCTACCTCAGCGCCTGGCTCAAGTGCCACGAGCCGGCGATCTTCTGCTGCGCGCTGCTCAACTCGCAGCCGATGGGCTTCTACTCGCCCTCGCAACTGGTGCAGGACGCCCGTCGCCATGGCATCGAGGTGCGGCCGATGGACGTGGCGGCCAGCGACTGGGATTGCACGCTCGAGGCACCCGACGACAGCGGGACTCAGCCTGCGGTCCGCCTTGGCCTGCGCCTGGTCAGCGGCCTTTCGCGGACGGTGGCCGAGCGCATCGTGCAGGCACGCGAGGCTGGATCCTTTGCCTCGCTGCCCGAACTGGCGCAGCGTGCCGGTCTCGAGCCAGCCGAGCTACAGACGCTGGCCCGCGCCGATGCGCTGAAGTCGCTGGCCGGCCATCGCCGCCAGCAGGTCTGGGGTGCGGCCGGCGAGCAGCGCTCGACGCGCCTGCTGAAGGAGGCGCCAGCGCCGGAGGCCGTGCTCGAGCTGCCGGCGGCGCCCGAGGGCAAGGAGATCACGCTCGACTACGCCGCCACGGGGCTCACGCTGCGCCGCCACCCACTGGCGCTGCTGAGGCCACGGCTGGCACGCCGTCGCTGGCGCAGCGCCGATGAACTGATCGGCCTGCACGATGGTGCCTTTGCCTGGGCCTGCGGCATCGTCGTGACGCGCCAGCAGCCCGAGACCGCCAACGGCACCATCTTCGTGACGCTCGAGGACGAGACCGGCAGCGTCAACGTGATCGTCTGGAAACGGGTGCGCGAGACGCAGCGCCAGGCGCTGCTGGCCTCGCGACTGCTGGCGGTGGCCGGGCAGTGGCAGACCACGGACGGCGTGAGCCATCTGGTCGCGCGGCGGCTGGTCGATGTGACGGCGTGGCTGGGGCCGCTGGGCACCAGCTCACGCGACTTTCACTAGACCATGCCACTCGCGGAGCTCGGGTCCTTCACCCCGTCCAGGTCCGAACTCTCGGGCTTGGAGCCGCGGGGCTCAGTACTCTCCGCCGCCGCTGCCCGGCGCCAGGTTGTCGAACTTGGTCAGCGGCTTGAGGAAGGTCAGCCGCAAGGTGCCGGTGGGGCCGTTACGCTGCTTGCCGATGATGATCTCGGCCACGCCCGGCTCCTTCGACTCCTTGTTGTAGTAGTCGTCGCGGTAGATGAACATGATGACGTCGGCGTCCTGCTCGATCGCGCCCGACTCGCGCAGGTCGCTCATCATCGGCCGCTTGTCGGGGCGCGTTTCCACCGAACGATTGAGCTGCGACAGCGCGATCACCGGGCATTGCAGTTCCTTGGCCAGCGCCTTCAGGCCGCGCGAGATCTCGCCCAGCACGGTGGCCCGGTTCTCCTCGTTGGAACTGCTGCCGCTCATCAGCTGCAGATAGTCGACCACGATCAGGCCGAGCTTGCCGCACTGGCGCGCCTGGCGCCGCGCGCGGGCGCGCAGTTCGGCCGGGTTCAGGCCCGGCGTCTCGTCGATGAACAGGCTGACGCTGCGCAGCTTCTCGACCGCATCGCTGAGCCGGCCCCACTCGTCGTCGCGCAGACGCCCGGTGCGCAGCCCGCTCTGGTCGATGCGACCGAGCGAGCCGACGACCCGCAGCGCCAGCTGCGAAGCGCCCATTTCCATCGAGAACACGACGACCGGCAGGCCTTCCTGGGCCGCCACGTGTTCGGCGATGTTGAGCGCGAACGCGGTCTTGCCCATCGACGGCCGCGCGGCCAGCACGATCAGGTCGCCCGGCTGCAGGCCGGCGGTCATGCGGTCGAGATCGTAGAAGCCGGTGCGCACGCCGGTCACGTCCTCGGCGCCGTTCTCGGCCAGCTCCTGCACGCGGTCGAGCAGCGCCACCACCAGCTGGTCCATGCTCTGGAAGCCCTGCTTGGTGCGCGAGCCCTCCTCGCCGATCTTGAAGATCTTGCCCTCGGCCTCGTCGAGGATCTGCGAGACCGCCCTGCCCTGCGGGTTGAAGGCGGCGGTGGCGATCTCGTCGCTGGCCGCGACCAGCTTGCGCAGCACCGCGCGCTCGCGAACGATCTCGGCGTAGCGGCGCAGGTTGGCCGCACTCGGCACGCTCTGCGCCAGTGCGTTGAGGTAGGCCAGGCCACCGACCTCGTCGGCCTTGCCGAGGTTGGTGAGTTGCTCGTGCACCGTGATCACGTCGGCCGGCCGGGTCTGGCTGACCAGCGCGCCGATCGCGGCGTAGATCAGCCGGTGCTCGTAGCGGTAGAAGTCGCTGTCGCTGAGCAGGTCGCCGGCGCGGTCCCAGGCCGTGTTGTCGATCAGCAGGCCACCGAGCACGCTCTGCTCGGCCTCGATCGAGTGCGGCGGGATGCGCAGGCGGGCGACTTCGTCGTCGACGCGGGGATCGGGGCGTGCGGCCTGGTCGGAGCCGGGAAGGAGTGCGGACATGATCGCCAATCTTAGGCGGCGCGGCGACTGGCGCCTGTGGACAGAGCTGTGGAAATGCTGGGGGCGCGCTGGGAATATCGCCGCCGCAATGAAAAAGACCGGCATCTGCCGGTCTTCGTGAGGGCCGGCATGAAGCCGGCCTTCGAGGTCCAGGCCCTGCGGCCTGGTCGCCGATCAGTCGGCCTCGGGCACCACTGCAACGGTGATGTCGACCACGACGTCGGTGTGCGGCGCCACGCTCACGGCGTGCTCGCCGACGACCTTCAGCGGGCCGTTGGGCATGCGCACCTGCGACTTCGCGATCTCGAAGCCCTGGGCCTTGAGCGCGTCGGCGATGTCGGCGTTGGTGACCGAACCGAACAGGCGGCCGTCGACGCCGGCCTTCTGCGCGATGCGAATCGTCTTGCCGGCCAGCTTCTCGCCGAGCGCGCTGGCGCCGGCGAGCTTGTCGGCGGCAACCTTCTCGAGTTCGGCGCGCTTGGCTTCGAACTGCTCGATGGCGGCGGCGGTCGCACGGCGCGCGGCGCCGGTCGGGATCAGGAAGTTGCGCGCGTAGCCGTCCTTGACCTTGACGACCTCACCGAGGTTGCCGAGGTTCGCGACTTTTTCCAGAAGGATGATCTGCATGTGAGGCTCCTTCTCAGACGCGGTGCTGGTCGCTGAACGGCAGCATCGCGAGGAAGCGCGCGCGCTTGATCGCGGTGGTCAGCTGGCGCTGGTAGATCGCGCGGGTGCCGGTCAGGCGCGCCGGAACGATCTTGCCGTTCTCGCCGATGAAGTCACGCAGCGTGTCCACATCCTTGTAGTCGATCTCCTCGACACCGGCGACGGTGAAGCGGCAGAAACGCTTGCGGCGGAACAGCAGCGATTGGGTATTGCGCTTGGGGCGCTTGTTGTCTTTGCCGAAACGGCCTTTACCACGGGGCGGGGGCATATTGAATCTCCTGAAACTTGAATCCGGATCAAGGCTCGCGAACAGTTGCCGCGGGCTCTGGGGCTTGGGGGTCGATGCTCTGAAGCTCGGTGATGTGCAGCACCACGCTCTTGCCGCGGGCAATGGGTCCGAGGAATCCGGCGATCCGGGCGGTGTCTCCCACCGCAATCCGGTTCAGCCGCTCGGCCATCGCTCCGATACCGACCGCGCGCATCTCGAAAGACACCTTGCGGCTGGCTCCGGCCTCCTGCACCACCGAATCGTGCGCAACGCGCAGATCGAGGGCCGGCAGTCCGGCGGGTGTGTAGCGCAATGCCTGTCGCTCGACGATCTGCGCGGTGAGTACCACGCGGTTCATGCAAGCGACCGCAGCATCAATGAACTCAGGCCGCGACCTCCTGCTGCGGTGCCGACGACTTGCGGGCCTCTTCGCGCTCGACCGACTTCATCATGATCGACGGAGTCGTCTCGGCCTTGCTCTTGGCCACGGTCAGGTGGCGCAGCACGGCGTCGTTGAACTTGAAGCCAGTCTCGAGTTCGACCAGCGTCTCCTTGCTGCACTCGATGTTGATGCAGAGGTAGTGGGCCTTCGCGAGCTTCTGGATCTGGTAGGCCAGCTGGCGGCGGCCCCAGTCTTCCAGACGGTGCACCTTGCCGCCGGAGGCGGTGATGGTGCCCTTGTAGCGCTCCAGCATGGCCGGAACCTGCTCGCTTTGATCCGGGTGGATCAGCAGAATGATTTCATAGTGACGCATTGATGCTCCTTGTGGGTTCCGCCGGTGCCTCGATTGCTCAAAGCTTCAAGCGGGTAAGCCGCCCCGCAGCGTCAGGTTGCGAGTGCAGCAAGGGGGAAAGCCGGCGATTATAGCCCGACAAAGAAAAACGGCCCCTGCCAAGGCAGAGGCCGTCTCAAGGGAGCCGCCTCGGGGCAGCGCCCCGAGGGAGCCGCTCAGGGCTCAGGTACCCAGTGAACGCACGGTGTCGCCGCGCAGGTTCGGGTAGCGCACATGCTCGATCAGCTCCTGCACCTTCTTGCTCGGTGCCGGGGTGAACAGGCTGACGATGATGATCACCGCGAAGCCCAGCGGCACGCCGAACACGCCGGCCGAGATCGGCAGGATGCCGAACCACAGGTCGACTGGCTGAGTAACGCCGAACACGCCACGCAGCCATACATGGTTCATCGCCATGTAGTAGACCGTGATGCCCAGGCCCGAGATCATGCCCAGCACCGCGCCGATGCTGGAAGCACGCTTCCAGAACACGCCGAGCACGAGAGCCGGGAAGAACGATGCCGCTGCGAACGAGAACGCCGCCGAGACCAGGAACAGGATGTCCGCCGGCTTCTGCGCCGCAACGTAGGCCGCGCACAGCGCCACCACCAGCAGCAGGATCTTCGAGATCGTCACCCGGCGCGCGGTCGACGCGTTGGGATCGATCATCTTGTAGTACAGGTCATGGCTGAGCGCGTTGGCGATCGTCAGCAGCAGGCCGTCGGCGGTCGACAGCGCCGCCGCCAGGCCGCCCGCGGCCACCATGCCCGAGATCACGTACGGCAGGCCGCCGATCTCAGGCGTGGCCAGCACGATGATGTCGCCACCGATCTTCATCTCGCCGAGCTGGAAGATGCCGTCCTTGTTGACGTCGGCCACCGACAGCAGACCCGGGTCGACCTTGGCCCAGGCGCCGATCCAGGCCGGCAACTGATCGAAGGGCGTGCCCACCAGCACGTTGAAGATCTCGTACTTCACCAGCACCGCCAGGGCCGGCGCCGTGAAGTAGAGCAGGAAGATGAAGAACAGCGACCAGCTCACCGACTCCCGCGCTTCCTTGACCGACGGCGTCGTGTAGTAGCGCATCAGGATGTGCGGCAACGCGGCCGTACCCACCATCAGGCAGAACACCAGCGCCAGGAAGTTGCGACGCGAATCGTTGAAGGTCTTCTGTGCCTTCTCGTCGCCGTTCGGGTCGCCGGCGAAGGCCGTGCCATGGGCCGGCATGCCGGCCAGCGGCTTGGCCCGGTCCGCGTTGGCGTTGCGCGCCTTGGTGTACGCGTCCTTGGCCTCGGCCTCGGTCTTGGGCAGGCTGGCCAGCGCCTTTTCGGCAGCTTGCACGTCGGCCACCGGCGCATCGGACTTGGCCCTCAGGTCGGCCACCTTCTGCTCGGCCGCGGCACGGTCGGCCGCCATCGCGGCCGGCACGTCCTTGAGCTTGGCCTCGGCCGCTTCGGCGCGCTGCTTGAAGACAGCGATGACCTCGAGCTCCTTCGGGTCGGCCCGGAGCAGCTTCTCCTTGGCCGTGACCTTGTCGAGCTGGAAGCCGTAGATCGCCTGCGGCACCGGGAAGCTGGTCTGCTTCACCGACAGCCAGACCACCGGCACCATGTACGCAATGATCAGGATGATGTACTGCGCGACCTGGGTCCAGGTCACCGCACGCATGCCACCCAGGAACGAGCAGACCAGGATGCCGCCCAGGCCGACGAAGATGCCGACGAGGAAGTCGAGCCCGGTCAGGCGGGCGGTGATCAGGCCGACGCCGTAGATCTGCGCCACCACGTAGGTGAACGAGCACAGGATGGCGGCGAAGATGCCGACGAAGCGCGCCGCGTGGCCGCCGTAGCGCTCACCGAGGAAGTCCGGAATCGTGAACTGGCCGAACTTGCGCAGGTAGGGCGCGAGGAACAGTGCCACCAGCACGTAGCCGCCCGTCCAGCCGAGGATGAAGGCATTGCCTCCGAAACCGGTCAGGTAGAGCGTACCAGCCATGCCGATGAACGAGGCGGCGCTCATCCAGTCGGCGCCGGTCGCCATGCCGTTGTAGAGCGCCGGCACGCGGCGCCCGGCCACGTAGTACTCGGAGGCGTCGGTCGTGCGGCTCATGATGCCGATGCCGGCATACAGGCCGACCGTGGCCAGCAGGAAGGTGAAGCCGATCCAGGCCTTCGGCATCCCCATTTGCTCCAGCACGGCGAGCGCGAGGATGAAGATGATGAAGCCGCCGGTGTACCAGCTGTAGGCTTTGGTGAGTTGCTGCTTGAACGCGGCGTTGGCGGCCGCGCCGGAGCTCGGGGCTGTGTTCAGGTTTGCCATTTTTATTCGTCCTCGGCGACGCCGTGTTCCTGGTCGAGGCGGTTCATGTACCGCGCGTAGAACCAGATGATGAGCACATAGACGACCAGCGCGCCCTGGGCCGCGACCCAGAAGCTGAACGGCCAGCCGAAGAACGTGAAGCTGAGCTCACGCGCAAAAAACGTGGCTACGAAGGTCACCACAAACCAGATCGCCAACAGGATCGCGGTGATCCTGAGGTTTCTCTGCCAGTAGTGACGCTGGGTCTCGGTCAGTTGCATCTTCTGTCTCCTGTCAATGTCTCATCGACCCGGTGCGGGCCCCACCAACACCTTCTTGCGCCTACAACAAAGTACCAACCACGGCACGGTTCCTCCGGGCCTCGGACTGGTCGGGCTCAAGCCTGAGCCGAAGCCGACACAAGGCCCGTCTCCCGCTCCAACTGGGCAGCGACCTTTGGCTCGAAGCCCTTGAGGTGATCGATGATCTTTTTCGCCTCTTCGGGCTGCTGGCGATCGACATGAACCCGTGCCAGCTGATACCAGCCGAACGGGCTCATCGGTTGCAATTCGGTGTTGCGCTTGAGGGCTGCCACGGCATCGTCGAATCGATGCTGGCGGATCAGACAGAGGCCAAGGCCGTACCAGGCCTTGTCGAGCCGCTCGTCGAGTGCGATGGCGCGGCGAAAGACGGTTTCCGCCTCATCGATCGCGCCCTCCTGCTCGAGCAGGAATCCGAGGTTGAACCACGCTTCCGCCCGGTCGGGAGAGGCGATCGTGACCGCGCGGAAATCGGCGATCGCGCCCGGACGGTCGCCCAGCTGCGCCTTCATGTGGCCGCGGCTGGCCAGCGTGTAGGCGTCACCCGGCGCCAGCAGCAGCAGCTCGTCGAAGAGTGCGGTGGCCTGCTGGTTGCGGCCGAACAGCAAGGCCGCACGGACGCACAGCTTGAGCCAGTGATAACGAACGCGAGTCATCGGCACCCCACCATCTCGAGCGAGACGCACAGACTCATCTTCTCGAGGGTCACGACCGCGTAGATCAACAGCAGCAGGAAGAAGGTGACGATCGGCACCTGGCGATCGGCCACCTTGGCCGGCGTGAGCTTGCGCACCACGACCGTGAACGGCTTGGACACCATCTGCAGCAGTTGGTAGAACAGGTTCTGGTCGCGCTTGGCGCCCGCGAGTACGTAAAGCGCGCCTTGCCCCAGCAACGCCAACAGGGCGATGTAGAGCACGAGCTGGGCGATGTTGAGCGCGTTGAGCATGAGACGGCAAACGAGTTGCCGTGATCATTGCCGGCCGGCTTACTCGATTCTGACAATCGATGCCCGCATGCTCGCTGTTCCCATCAGGGACTACCCGCCATTGCCGGCGGAACGTGACGGACTCAACACACCGGGGCCCGGGTTCCTACGGTTGGAGCCGCCACTCGCCCTGCGCGTCGCGGCAGAAACTGTAGACACCTTCGGCCCGCACATTGCGGTGCCAGGTCGAGATGCTGGCACTGCGGCACTTGCGGCCGTCGCGCTCGAAGCTCTGCTGGGGCGTGACCGTGCCGCCGCTGCGGGTACGTTCGTTGGCCCAGTCGACGGCCACGCCATCTGCACTTGAATCCATGGCCTGCGTGAACGCGACCTGCATCAGCGCCAGGTCCTTGCTGTTGAAGCGCGAGACCGGGCTGGTGCGCAGGAAGTTCATGTTCAGCGCGAAGGCCGCGCCAGCCTGGCCGGCCAGCGCAAGTACCAGCAGCGCAGTTCGAAGACGCCGGTGGCGCATCGGGACCCCTGAGAATGGTTGTGGTTTCATCATGCCATGGCGGCCGTGGCGCCCAATGGCCCGAATCCTGCAAAGCTCCCACCCGCCATGAACCCTCCGTCACCGATGCCGCACTCCCAGCCGTCGCCGCCCCTTCCGCGCTTCGGCGCCATGTCGACAAGGGCCTGAGCATCATGGGACTGCTCGGCATCCTTCTCGGCCTGGCCCTCCTGATCGGCCTGGCCTACCGCGGCTGGAGCGTGCTGCTGCTGGCGCCGGCCGCCGCGATGGTGGCCGCGCTGCTGTCGCGTGAGCCGCTGCTGGCGCACTGGACCCAGACCTTCATGGTCGCGGCCGGCGGCTTCGTCGCGCAGTTCTTCCCGCTGTTCCTGCTCGGCGCGCTGTTCGGCAAGCTGATGGAGGACAGCGGCTCGGTCGCTGCGATCGCGCGCTGGTTCACCGAGCGGCTCGGCGTGCGGCGTGCGGTGCTCGCGGTGGTGCTGGCCGGTGCGCTGGTGACCTACGGCGGCGTCAGCCTGTTCGTCGCGATCTTCGTCATCGTGCCGATGGGCCAGGCGCTGTTCGCCAGCGCCGGCATCCCGAATCGGCTGCTGCCGGCCGCGGTGGCGCTCGGCAGCATGACCTTCACGATGTCGGCGATGCCCGGCACGCCGGCGATCCAGAACGCGATCCCGATGCCCTTCTTCGGCACCACCGCCTTCGCAGCACCGGGGCTCGGCCTGATCGCCTCGGCCATCATGCTCGGCTTTGGCCTGTGGTGGCTGGCGCGCGCCGAGCGCGCGGCGCGCAGCGCCGGCGAGACGGCGCTCGCGGCACCGCTTCAGACCCCGGCCCTGGACCAGGGCCTGGTGCGCGAGCGCAGCGTGGCTTCGCGCGAGTTCGACCCGGCCGAGACCGGCCGCGGCCATCGCCACGATCGGCAGCCGCCGCTGGCGGTGGCCGTCGCGCCGCTGGCGGTGGTCGTGCTGGTGAACCTGACGATGTCGCTGCTGGTCCTGCCGCGCCTGGACACCGCCTTCCTGGCCGAGCCGCGCTGGGGTGGCGTCACGCTGGCCGCGGTGGCGGGCGTGTGGTCGGTGATCGTCGCGCTGCTGGCGGCGATCGTCACGCTGCTGCTGCTCAACCGCGGCCGCCTGCCCGATCTGCGCGCCACGATGGACGCCGGTGCCAACGCCTCGGTGCTGCCGATACTGAGCGTTGCCAGCCTGGTCGGCTTTGGTGCCGTGGTGGCGGCGCTGCCGGCCTTCGCGGTGGTGCGCGACGCGGTGCTCGGCGTCGGCAACAACCCGCTGGTCACGCTGGCGATCGCCACCAACACGCTGGCGGCGCTCACCGGCTCGGCCTCGGGCGGACTGACGATCGCCCTCGACGCGCTCGGCGCCGACCTGCTGAAAATGGCCGCCACCGAGGGCATCGACCCGGCGCTGATGCACCGGGTCGCGGTGATCGGCGCCGGCACCCTCGACAGCCTGCCGCACAACGGCGCGGTGGTCACGCTGCTGGCGCTGTGCGGCGCCACGCACCGCGAGAGCTATCGCGACATCGTGGTGGCCTGCATCGTCGGCCCGATCATCGCCCTGGTGGTCGTGATCGGGCTCGGCACCCGCTTCGGCTCGTTCTGAACCCTACTTGGCAAGCAGGCGCCAGGTATCGATCACCGTATCGGGGTTCAGCGAGATCGAGGCGATGCCCTCGTCGGCCAGCCACTGCGCGAAGTCCGGGTGGTCGCTGGGACCCTGGCCGCAGATGCCGATGTACTTGCCCTGCGCGCGGCAGGCGGCGATGGCCTTGCTGACCAGCGCCTTGACGGCCGGGTCGCGCTCGTCGAAGTCGGCCGCCAGCAACTCGAGGCCGGAGTCGCGATCGAGGCCCAGCGTCAACTGGGTCAGGTCGTTCGAGCCGATCGACATGCCGTCGAAATGCTCGAGGAACTGCTCGGCCAGGATCGCGTTGCTCGGCACCTCGCACATCATGATCAGGCGCAACCCGTCCTGGCCGCGCTTGAGGCCACGCGCCGCCAGCAACTCGCCCACCTTGGCCGCCTGGCCGAGCGTGCGAACGAAGGGCACCATGATCTCGATGTTGGTCAGGCCGGTTTCGTTGCGCACCCGCTTGAGCGCCTCGCATTCCATTGCGAAGGCCTCGCCGAATTCGGCGCTGATGTAGCGCGAGGCACCGCGGAAGCCCAGCATCGGGTTCTCTTCCTCGGGCTCGTAGCGGCTGCCGCCGATCAGCTTCTTGTATTCGTTGCTCTTGAAGTCCGAGAGCCGCACGATCACCGGCTTGGGCCAGAAGGCAGCGCCGATGGTCGCGATGCCCTCGGCCAGCTTGTCGACATAGAAGGCGCGCGGGCTGGCATGGCCGCGCGCCACGCTCTCGACCGCCTTCTTCAGGTCGGCATCGACGTTCGGATAGTCGAGGATCGCCTTCGGGTGGATGCCGATGTTGTTGTTGATGATGAACTCGAGCCGCGCCAGGCCGACGCCGGCGTTGGGCATCTGGCAGAAGTCGAAGGCCAGCTGCGGATTGCCGACGTTCATCATGATCTTGACGCGGCTCTCGGGCAGCACGCCGCGCTGGACCTCGGTGATCTCGGTCTCGAGCAGCCCGTCGTAGATGTAGCCGGTGTCGCCCTCGGAGCAGGCCACCGTGACCAGCGCGCCGTCCTTGAGGATCTCGGTCGCGTCGCCGCAGCCGACCACCGCCGGGATGCCGAGCTCGCGCGCGATGATCGCCGCGTGGCAGGTGCGTCCGCCGCGGTTGGTGACGATCGCGCTGGCGCGCTTCATCACCGGCTCCCAGTTCGGGTCGGTCATGTCGGTGACCAGCACGTCGCCGGGCTGCACCTTGTCCATCTCGGCGATGCTGCTGACCAGCCGCACCGGGCCGGTGCCGATCTTCTGGCCGATCGCGCGGCCCTCGGCCAGCACCGTGCTCTTGGACTTGTCGCCCTTGAGCTTGAAGCGCAGTTCGGCCTTGCCCTCGGCCTGGCTCTTCACCGTCTCGGGCCGTGCCTGAAGGATGTAGAGCTTGCCGTCGCCACCGTCGCGGCCCCACTCGATGTCCATCGCGCGGCCGTAGTGCTTCTCGATGATCAGCGCGTAGTGCGCGAGTTCGCCGACCTCGGCATCGCTCAGCGAGTAGCGGTTGCGCTGCTCGGCCGGCACGTCGACCGTCTTGACCAGCTTGCCCGAAGCCGCCTTTTCCTCGGGCGAGGCGAAGATCATCTTGATCAGCTTGCTGCCCAGGTTGCGGCGGATCACCGCCTGCTTGCCGGCGGTGAGCATCGGCTTGTGGACGTAGAACTCGTCGGGGTTCACGGCGCCCTGCACCACCGTCTCGCCGAGGCCGTAGCTGGAGGTGACGAACACCACATCCTTGAAGCCGCTCTCGGTGTCCATCGTGAACATCACGCCGGCCGCGCCGAGGTCGCTGCGCACCATGCGCTGCACCCCGGCCGACAACGCCACCTCGGAGTGGGCGAAGCCCTGGTGCACGCGGTAGCTGATCGCGCGGTCGTTGTAGAGCGAGGCAAAGACCTCCTTGACCTTGTGCAGCACGGTCTCGATGCCGACCACGTTGAGGAAGCTTTCCTGCTGGCCGGCGAAGCTGGCGTCGGGCAGGTCTTCGGCAGTGGCCGAGGAACGCACCGCGAACGAGGCGCCGGTGTTGTCACCGGCGAGCGTGGCGAAGGCGCCGCGGATCGCGGCCTCGAGGTCGGCCGGGAATGGCGCGTTCTCGACCCAGCCACGGATCTCGGCGCCGGCCGCGGCCAGCACGCGCACGTCCTCGGTGTCGAGCGCGCTCAGGCGGGCGTTGATCTTCTCGGTCAGACCACCGTGATGCAGGAACTCGCGGAAGGCGTGCGCGGTGGTCGCAAAGCCGGTCGGCACCCGCACGCCGGTGGCGGCGAGCTGGCTGATCATTTCGCCCAGGCTCGCGTTCTTGCCGCCGACCGACTCGACGTCGCTCATTCGCAATTGCTCGAAGGGCACGACCAGCGCGGTCGCATCAAAGAGGGCCATGGGAAGACTCCAGGAAGTGAAAAAACCGGCGCTCGCAGCGGGCACCCGCGGGTCGTGGTGCGTGCTCTTGTTGTTCTTGTTCACGCACCCCGGCCGCGGAACGGCGAGGAAATTGCTTTAGATTGTACGGATCGCCCCTGCCCCGCAGGGCCCTCGCCTCAGCGCCTTGCAGCACCATGCCCAACCGTTCCGTGTTCTACGTCTCCGACGGCACCGGCATCACCGCCGAGACCTTCGGCAACTCGATCCTGGCCCAGTTCGCCGCCAAGCCGCGCCACGTGCGGCGGCCCTTCATCGACACCCCCGACAAGGCCTTCCAGGTGGTGCGCGAGATCAACGAGACCGCACTGCGCGAGGGCAAGCGGCCGATCGTCTTCGTCACCCTGGTCAATACCGAGATCCGCGACATCGTGGTCAACGCGAACGCGATGGTGATGGACATGTTCCGCACCTTCGTCGAGCCGCTCGAGGCCGAGCTCGGCATCAAGAGCAACCACCGCATCGGCCGCTTCTCCGACGCCTCCAAGAGCCAGGAGTACGACGACCGCATCGAGGCGATCAACTTCTCGCTGATGCACGACGACGGCCAGTCCTCGAAGAACCTGGCCGACGCCGAGGTGATCCTGGTCGGCGTCAGCCGCTCCGGCAAGACGCCGACCTCGCTCTACCTGGCGATGCAGCACGGCATCAAGGCCGCCAACTACCCGCTGATTCCGGAAGACTTCGACCGTGGCGCCCTGCCTTCGGGGCTGGCGCCACACCGCAAGAAATGCTTCGGTCTGACCATCGCGCCCGAGCGGCTCGCCCAGATCCGCCACGAGCGGCGCCCGAACAGCAAGTACTCGGCGATCGAGAACTGCCGCTTCGAGGTGGCGGCGGCCGAGCAGATGATGCGCCGCGAGGGCATCGCCTGGTTGTCGTCGACCACCAAGTCGATCGAGGAGATCGCGACGACGATCCTGCGCGACATCCGGCCCGATCGGCTGGTCTACTGAGCGCTGGCGACCCGGGCCCGCAAGGCCGGCAGGCGCTCTCGTGCGGTGGCCTCGCCCGCGGCGCGCGACTCGATGAAGTAGCTCCTTCGCGGTCCGGCCCAGTAGGGCAGATCCGGGTGAATCAGGAAGTCGGCGCGCGCCACCTCAGGCTCGATCCGTGCTCGCCGCCGCTGATCGCGCAGGCGCATCGACGCCGGCGCATCGGCTGGCGTGCTGCCGGCGCGCGCCGACACGTCCACCGCGATGACGAAGCCGGCCCCGGCCGAGCGCGCGACCGACACCGCTACCGGCAACGACTCGTCGGCGTCTTCGTACTCGACGCCGTCGATGCCGACCGGCGAGATGATGCCGGGCATCGCGCCCGACGCGCGCACCGCCACGCCGGGGTTGCCGTTGGCAAAGAATCGGGGCTGCTTGTCGTCGCGCCGGGTCGCCACGACGATCACGCGGCGAGGCAGATCCTCCAGGCGCCGACCGCCCAGGCTGTCATTCACGTAGTCCTGCAGCTTCTGGCCGCGAATCCAGCCGCGATCGGCAAACGGGTTGGGGTCGAACAGCGTCAGAGGCCCGCCCTGCATCGACCGTTCGTCGATCTGCTCGGCATCGAGGCCGCTGGCCCAGAACACGCCGATCAGCGCTCCGACGCTGCTGCCGACCACCAGATCCGGCTCGATGCCTGCTTCCTCGAGCACCCGCAGCACCCCGATATGGGCGTAGCCGCGCGGGCCGCCGCTGCCGAGGACCAGCGCGACCTGGGGCTTCGGCTGCATGGGCTGCAGTTGCGTCAGAGCTCCGGGGGCATCGGGCTCGCGGTAGTCGAACGCTGCACATCCCGAAAGCAAGGCGGTCAGGCCGGCCAGGCTCAGCAGGCGGCGGCGCGACTCGTCGATGTCGATCGGACGCGGCATAAGCCATCCTTTTGGTTGACAGTGTCTACCTGATGTCCGAGGATGCCATTCGTCGCCACCGGCGTCAATCGCATCGCAACGAATACCACGACTGACCATGCCAGGAACCAAACAGGGGCCAAAGGAGGCGATCGATCTCAAGGAAGCCTGTGTGCGGGCCGCGCACGAAGTCATCGCCGAGCGTGGCGTCGAGCAACTCAGCCTGCGCGACGTTGCGCGCCGGCTCAAGGTCTCGCACCAGGCGCCCTACAAGCACTATCCGAGCCGGGAGCATCTGCTGGCCGAGGTGGTACGGCGCTGCTTCGAGAGCTTTGCGCATTACCTTGACGGACGCGCACATGCCGAGGACCCTCAGCTCGAGTTGCGCGCGCTGGGTGAGCGCTATCTCGAGTACGCCGCCACTCACCCGCTGGAGTACCGACTGATGTTCGGCACGCCCTGGCCGGGCCCGGCAGTCGAGACGGGCCTGGTCAGGGACGCGGTCCACGCCTTCGACATCCTGCGTGGCGTGTTGCGCCGGGTGCATGGCAGCGTTGCCGCCCAGCGCGCGAGGGTGGATCTGGACGCGATGTTCATCTGGGTCAACATGCACGGCCTGGCCAGCATCGGTCAATCCGGCGTGATGGCGCACCTCGGTCTGGCGCCGACGGTCGGCAGCAAGGCCCCCGCCCACGTCATGGCGATGATGTCCGCTGCGCTGTCGGCGACTCACCGACCACCCGGCTAGGCGCCGGTACTGCCCAGTCGTCTTGCCGGCCACGCGCCCGCGCCGACCATCGCGCCCATCGCCCAGAACAGCGCCGCCACGCCGAGCGCGCTGCCGACCAGGCCGAAGGCCAGCGGCATCACGGTGCTCGAGAAGTTGATCGTCATCGAGCGCAGCGCGATCGCCTCGCCCTGGCGCGGCTCGGGCGTGATCTGGTGCAGCGTGCTCATGATCATCGGCTGCACCGCGCCGAGCGCGATGCCGAGCATCGCCGCGCAGGCACCCATTGCCCAGGCGTTGCCCAGCAAGGGATAGAGGCCAAAGGCGAGCGCGGTCAGCACCATCGTGCCGCTGAGCACCGTGCCCTCGTGCAGACGGTGCGCCAGCCACGGGATCACCAGCCGCACGCCGGCCACGGCGGTCGCGAAGACGCCGAGGATCAGGCCGATCGCCGAGGCGCTGAAGCCGAGGCTGTGGCCGAGCACCGGTACCGCGAAGCTGTGCACGTCCCAACTGCTCGACACCAGCCAGTTGACCAGCAGCAGCCGACGCATCGCCGGCGCCGCGAGCAGGTCCCAGGCGGCGCCGCGCTTGGGACTCGCGCCGCTCGGCGCCGCGGCTTCGGCCGGTACCCGCCGTGCCCACCAGGCGGTGGCCAGCGGCAGCAGCGCCAGCACGCCGAAGGCGACGCCGAAGCCGGCCGCGTCGATCAGCAGCCCGGCCAGGACCGGGCCGAGCATGTTCGACATTGCCGGCGCCAGGCCCAGCCAGCTGAAGACCTGCTTGAGCTCGGTTGGATCGCGCGCCATCCGGCCGGCGCTGCGCTGGATCGCGATCAGGCCGAAATTGGCGCCGGCGCCGGCCAGCGTGGCACCGAGCGCGATCGGCGCGATGGCCCAGCCGACCCCACTGTCGAGCAGCGCGCCGAGCGCGGCGACGCTGCAGCCGGCGACGACCAGCACCACCGCCAGCCGCACCGGCCGGTGATAGCCATGACGGTCGGCCATGCGGCCGGCACGCAGCGCCAGCAGGATCGGCGCCGCGGCAAACAGCGCCATCAGCAGGCCGGCGACCCAGGGCGCGTGGCCGCTCTGCAGCGCCCACAGTGGGGCACCGAGACGCAGGCCGGCCATCGCCGCATGCAGGAAGAGCTGGCCGCCGACCAGCGGCACCAGCACCGCGGCGAGCGGCCCGCGCGAAGACTCGGCAGTGGCGACGGGCGTGCTCAGGCCGATGCCTCGTCGTCGAGTTCGGTCAGTTCGGCGCCCGGCAGCAGCGCCTGCGCCTGCGCCTCGGGCATCGACTCGACGCCACGCAGCGCGCGGGTCATCGCGCGGGTGCGGGTATCGGCGGCGTCGAGGGTCTTGATCACCGACTGGGTCTGGTCGCGGATCTTGCCGAGCACGGTGCCGAATTTCCCGAACTCGGTCTTGACCGCGCCCAGCACCTGCCAGACCTCGGCGCTGCGCTTCTCGAGCGCCAGCGTGCGAAAGCCCATCTGCAACGTGTTGAGCATCGCCAGCAGCGTGGTCGGGCCGGCCAGCGTGACCTTGTGTTCGCGCTGCAGCAGCTCGACCAGGCCGGGCCGGCGCAGCAGTTCGGCGTAGAGGCCCTCGGTCGGCACGAACAGCAGCGCGAAGTCGGTGGTGAACGGCGGCGAGACGTACTTGGCGGCGATGGTCTTTGCCTCGTCGCGGATGCGCTGCTCGAGCGCCTTGCCGGCGGCTTCGGCCTCGGCGCGGTCGGCGCGGTCCTGGGCGTCGAGCAGGCGCTCGTAGTCCTCGCGCGGGAACTTGGCGTCGATCGGCAGCCACAGCACCTGGGCCGGATCGTCGCTGCGGCCCGGCATGCGCAGCGCGAACTCGACCCGTTCGTTGCTGCCCGGCACGGTGGCGATGTTGGTGGCGTACTGCTCGGGCGTGAAGACCTGCTCGAGCAGCAGCGCCAGCTGCACCTCGCCGAACACGCCGCGGCTCTTGACGTTGCTCAGCACCCGCTTGAGGTCGCCGACGCCGGTGGCCAGCGTCTGCATCTCGCCCAGGCCTCGGTGCACCTGCTCGAGCCGCTCGGCGACCTGCTTGAAGCTCTCGCCCAGGCGCGTCTCGAGCGTGGTCTGCAGCTTCTCGTCGACCGTCTGGCGCATCTGCTCCAGCTTGGTCTCGTTGTCGGTGGCGAGCTTGGTGAGGCGCTCCTCGACCGTGTTGCGGACCTCGCCGAGGCGCTTCTCGTTGGCCTCGGACATCGCGCGCAGCTGCTCGGTCAGGCCGGCGCCGAAGCGCTGCAGCGCGGCGTCCTGGGCCTCGCGGGCGCCCTGCTGCGACTGGGTCAAGGTCCCGGTACTGCTGCGCAGCGTGTCGGCGATCGCCTGCTGCATCGCGGCGAGCTGGGTGCGGAAGCTGTCGATCTGCTCGTTCTGGGTGCGCGCCACGTCGCCACTCTGCGCCAGCAGCGTCTGCTGGAACAGGCTGATCGAGGCGCTGAGTTCCTGGCGCGTGCCGCGGCCACTGTCAGCGAGGTCGGCGCGCAGGGTGCGCTCGACGCGGTCGAGGCCGGCACCGAGTTCACGCGTTGCGGCGTCGTCGCGGCGTCGCAGCGCGAGCCAGAGCAGTAGAAGGAGGTTGAGCGCGGCGAGTGCCGCGAGCAGTGGAAGCAGCCAGTCTGTCATCGTGCGGGGATTGTCTCAGCCCGTTGGCCGGCCACCGCGCCGAGGCGACGCCGCAGCAGTCCGAAGCCGCCCTGCACCAGCACGGCCAGCGCCGCCGCCGGCACCGCGCCGGAGAGCAGCACCGCGGTGTCGTTCAGCGCGAGCCCGGAGACGATGCGCTCGCCGTAGCCACCGGCACCGACGAAGGCCGCCATCGTCGCGGTGCCGACGTTGATGACCGCCGCGGTCTGAACGCCGGCAAGCAGCACCGGCAGCGCCAGCGGCAGTTCCACATGGCGCAGGCGCTGCGCCGGCCTCAGGCCCAGCGCCGTGGCGGCGTCGCGGAGGCCACGGCCGACGCCGGCCAGACCGGCGTGCGTGTTGGCGACGATCGGCAGCAGCGCGTAGAGGAACAAGGCCGCCAGCGCCGGCCAGAAGCCGATGGTGCCGATCAGCGCGATCAGGAAGGCCAGCAGCGCGAGCGAGGGGATGGTCTGGATCAGGCCGACCGCCCCCAGCAGTGGCTGCGCCAGCACCGGCCGTTGCCAGGCCAGCACGCCCAGCGGCACGCCGACCGCCACCGCCAGCGCGAGCGAGCCGAACACCAGCAGCAGGTGCTGGCGGGTGAGTCGCCAGAAGTCCTCGCCGAACAGGCGGGCCATGAAGCCCGGCCGCGTGGCGGCGGCGCCTGCACTGCCGTCCAGCCCGGCGACGAACTCGCGCGCGACCTCGGCGTAGGTGCGCCCGTCGAGTTCGACCGCGGCGTTGAGCGCGATCATCCTGGCCTCGTCGAGGCGGCCTGCGAGTTGGCGCAGCGGAGCCTCGTCCAGACCGGCGCGCATCAGCAGCACCGCGTCGTAGCGCGGGAAGAAGCCGCGATCGTCGCGCAGCACGCGGATGCCGGCGCGCGCGATCTTGGCGTCGGTGGTGTAGATGTCGATCAGATCGACCTGGCCCTGCTCGAGCGCCGCGTAGGCCAGGCCATGGTCGAGGCCGAGCGGCTTGTCGAAGGGCAGCCCGTAGGCCCGCTTCAACGCCGGCCAGCCGTCGGCGCGGCCGAGGAACTCGTGCGACAGCCCCAGGCGCAGGCCGCCGGCCTTGGCCGCACCGAGCTCGGAGAGCGTGTCCAGCCCGAGCCGCTGCGCGTCGGCCTCGCGCAGCGCCAGCGCGTAGCTGTTGTTGAAGCCGAGCGGCACCGCCGCCTTGAGCCCGCGCGGCGCGAGCCAGCGGTTGAGTTCGTCGAGCGTGGGCGTGGGCTTGCCCTCGCGCTTGAGCAGCTCGCGCACGATGGTGCCGGTGTACTCGGGGTAGACGTCGATGGCGCCGCTGGCCAACGCCTGTTCCAGCACCGCGGTGTTGCCCAGGCCGGGCCGGTGTTCGGCCGCGATGCCCTGCTGCGCCAGCGTCTCGGCGACGATCTGGCCGAGCACGTAGGACTCGGTGAAGCGCTTGGAGCCCACCTGGACCGGCGCGGCCTGCGCGGCAGTCCAGGCCAGCGCACCCAGCAGCAACAGTGCCAGCGTGCGCTTCATCGTGCCTTTCAGCCCGGTACCGGCGTCGGCGGGCGGCCGGCGTTGGGACCGCAGCCAAGCGAGGCGATCAGGTTGTCGACCGCCAGGCTTGCCATCGCGCGACGGGTCGCGATCGAGGCGCTGGCGATATGCGGTGTCAGCACCACGTTGGGCACCGCCAGCAGGCCCGGATGGACCTTGGGCTCGCCCTCGAAGACATCGAGCCCGGCGGCGGCGATGCGGCCTTGCTTCAGGGCTTCGGCCAGCGCAGCATCGTCGACCACGCCGCCGCGCGCGATGTTGGTCAGCGTCGCCGTCGGCTTCATCTGCGCCAGTTCGGCGGCGCCGATCGTGTGGTGCGAGGCCGCGCTGTAGGGCACCACGAGCACCAGGTGGTCGGCCTCGCGCAGCAGCGTGGGCTTGTCGACATAGCGGGCGCCCAGCGCCTGCTCGATGGCCGGTTCGAGCCGCGAGCGGTTGTGATAGATCACCGGCATGCCAAAGCCGAGCGCGCCACGACGCGCGATGGCCTGGCCGATGCGGCCCATGCCGAGGATGCCGAGCGTGGCGCCGTGGACGTCGGGGCCGGTGAACTGGTCGAAGCTCCACTTGGTCCACTCGCCGCGGCGCAGCGAGTGCTCCGACTCGGCGATTCGCCGGGCCGCCGCCATCATCAGCGCGAAGCCGAAGTCGGCGGTGGTCTCGGTCAGCACGTCGGGCGTGTTCGTGACGACGATGCCGCGTGCGTGGCAGGCCGCCACGTCGATGTTGTTGTAGCCGACCGCCATGTTGCAGACCGCGCGCAGCTGCGGGCAGGCGGCCAGCACTTCGGCGTCGATGCGCTCGCTGCCGGTGGCGAAGATGCCGGCCTTGCCCTGCAGGCGGGCGATCAACTCGGCCTTGGACAGCACGCGGTCCTCGGGGTTGTCGTCGACCTCGAAGTGCGCGCGCAGGCGGTCGACGATGTCGGAAAAGGCGGCGCGGGCGACGAGCACGGCTTGCATGGCGAGTCTCCTAACGGAACCAGATCAGCGTCATCAGGCCGAACAGCGGCAGCAGCACCACCGTGCTCCAGGCCATGTAGCCAAAGAAGCTGGGCATGCGCACGCCGCGCTCGTCGGCGATCGACTTGACCATCAGGTTGGGCGCATTGCCGATGTAGCTGTTGGCGCCCATGAACACGCTGCCGGCGGAGATCGCGACCAGCACCGGAGCCAGCGTCGTCATCAGCACCTGGGCATCGCCACCGGCGAGGTTGAAGAACACCAGGTAGGTCGGCGCGTTGTCCAAGAAGCTCGACAGCAGGCCCGAGGCCCAGAAGTAGGCGGCCGGAATCGGCTCGCCGCCAGGACCCGTGACCAGCGCAACGACCGGCGCGAAGGCACCCTCGCTTCCGGCCTTGAGCATCGCAAGCACCGGCGCGATCGTCAGGAAGATGCCGGCGAAGAGCTTGGCGACTTCCGCCATCGGTGCCCAACTGAACTGGTTGGCGCGATGCGCCGCCGCCGGCGTGAGCCACAGCGACAGGGCGATGACGACCAGCAGCGCGCCGTCGCGCACCAGTTGCGGCAGGCCGACCTCGGTGCCGAACACGTCGAACGCCACCCCCGGTCGCCAGGTGCCGCTGAACAGAACCAGACCGACGACCACCAGCAGCAGCGCGAAGTTGGCGCGGCCCTCGATCGTGAATCCGGGGGTATCGGGAGTCGGGTCCACGCGCAGCACACCCTCCTTGCGATAGCAATGGCGGTCGACGAGCCAGAAGATGACCAGTAGCGAGCCCACCAGGAACAGGGTCTGCGGCCACAGGTGGCTCAGCGTCCAGAAGAAGTCAACGCCCTTGAGGAAGCCCAGGAACAGCGGCGGATCGCCGAGCGGCGTCAGCGAACCTCCGGCGTTGCTGACGATGAAGATGAAGAAGATCACCACGTGCGCGTTGTGGCGCCGGTTGTCGTTGGCGCGAATCAGCGGCCGGATCAGCAGCATCGAGGCTCCGGTGGTGCCCATGAAGCTGGCCAGCACCGCGCCGATCGCCATCAGCCCGCAGTTGAAAGCTGGGCTGCCGTGGAAGTTGCCGCGGATGTGGATGCCACCCGCCACCGTGAAAAGCGCTGTCAGCAGGATCACGAACGGCAGGTACTCGGCGAGCGCCGCATGTACCAGGGCAGCCCCGGCGAGCGATGGCCCGAATACCGCCGCGGCCGGCAGCAGGAAGGCCAGCGCCCATGCGGCCGTGATCTTTCCGTAGTGGTGGTGCCAGAGACGCGTGGCCAGCAGCGGCATCAGCGCGATGGACAGCAACAACCCGGCAAAGGGCAGGCCCCACCAGGCGCCCAATCCGCGACCATCGAGTTCGGCCGCATGACCGCTCAGGGGCGCGACTGCCAGCGTCAGTGCGAGTGCGAGCCGCAAGACGCGCTCAGCCCGCATCGACGATCAGCACATGGACCCGGTAAGGGCCATGCGCGCCAAGCACGATGGTCTGCTCGATGTCGCCGGTGCGCGAGGGGCCGCTGACGGTGTTGAAGCCGCGCGGGATCTGGCCCAGTTCCCGCCGCATCAGATCGAAGGCGTCTTCCTGGTGGGCGACGACGCGTTGCGCGCCGACCAGCACCACGTGGGTTTCGGGCAGCAGGTGGCTCGAGGCCGGCGTCGCGCGGCCGGAGGCAAAGACGAGCGAGCCGGTCTCGGCGATCGCGCAGAAGCAGCCGGTCACGCCGAGCAGGTCTTCGTCGCGCGGCGGGCGCGCCTCGAGCGCGATGCCGGCGCCGGCCCAGTCGAGTGGCAGCAGTTCGTCGTAGCAGACACCGCGGCGCGACAGGCCGCTGGCATCGAGGTAGCGCGCCAGCGCCGCCGGCGCCTCGGCCGCCGAGCCGATGCGCTCGACGGTGCTGCTGAGCTCCTTGGCGCGGCGGGTGAAGTGCGCGACGCGATCGGCGTCGACTGCCGGCAGCGGCCCGCGCGGATGGCTTCGCAGCCACTCCTGCGCGGCGAGTTCCTCGGCCGGCTTGAACTGCGCCGGGCGCCGCTGGCGGCTGCGGATGCGCTCGAGGATGCGGAGGCGGGCTTCGGCGGTGTCGGGCGGCGAACTCATGCGCGGCATTCTAGGGAGGCCATCGCGACATGTGCCGCCGCAAGGTCCCAGGCCGCCTGGCCGACCGTCTTGACCACCACACCGTGCGGCGAGCGCGCCACCCCGCCATCGAGCCAGTCGGCCAGTTCGCTGACACGCTGCCAGTCGACGCCGGCCTGCAGCAGGTCGCCGGCCTCGTGGCGCGCGCCGTCGAGGTCGTCGACCACGATCGTGCGCATGGCCAGCAGCCCCGGAGAGATTTCGGCCATCTGCGGCTTGAAGGCGCCGGCGCCGATGACGAGGGTCGCGGCCGGCAACTGCTCGGGCAGCACCGGGGCGGTGGCGGTGGTCAGGCAGATCACGGCCTCGCAGCCGGCCAGCGCGCCGGAAACGCTGGCGTGAACCACGCACTCGGCCGGTTGGCCCTCGTCGCGCAAGGTTTGTGCAAGCCGCTGCGCCGACCCCGGCTGGCGCGCCACGAGATGCAGGCGGCCGGCCCAGCCGAGTTCGGCCAGCATCCGCGCATGCTCCAGCGCCTGCGGACCGGCACCGATCAGCGTTACCTGGTTGCCGACACCCGGCGTGCCGAACAGCCGCAGGGCGAGCAGGCTGACGGCCGCGGTGCGGCGCGCGGTGACGGTCGGGCCGTCGAGCAGCGCCAGTGGCACGCCATTGGCGGCATCGCTGACCAGCACCTGGCCGTGAATCGTCGGCAGTCCGCGCGCCGGGTTGTCGGGGTGCACGCTGACCAGCTTGCAGATCGCCAGCCGCGCATCGGCGGCCGGCATCGCCAGATAGCTGCCCTGCCCGCCCGCCAACGGCAGCACCAGGCGTGGCGGCGCCTGCAGCGTGCCGGCGCGGCGCGCGCGCATCGCCGCCGCCACCGCATCGACCAGCGCCGCCGCCGGCAGCAGCTCGCGGGTGGCGGTGGCGTCGTGCAGCGCGAAGGCGGCCGCCACGCTCAGGCGTCGTGGAATTGCACGAAGCCAGCCACCGGCTCGCGCTCGGTGACGAGCCGGTTGGCCAGCGCATCGGGGTCGGCATGGCCGAGCGCCATGCCGCAGACCACCATCTCGTTGGCGGGCAGCCCGAGCTCGCGCTCGATCACGCGGTGGAAGGGCGTGAATGCCGCCTGGGGACAGGTGTCGAGCCCGTGACCGCGAGCGGCGACCATGATGTTCTGCAGGAACATGCCGTAGTCGAGCCAGCTGCCCTGCTCGAGGATGCGGTCGATCGTGAAGATCAGCCCGACTGGCGCGTCGAAGAACACGTAGTTGCGGCCGTGTTGCTCGTGCATGCGCTCCTTGTCGGCCTTGCCGATGCCGAGCAGGCCGTAGAGGTCCCAGCCGATCTTGCGGCGCCGGTCGATGTAGGGCGATTTCCACTCGCGCGGGTAGTAGGCGTATTCCTCGCGGTGGGTCTCGGCCTCGGCCGGGTCGTCGTAGGCGGCCATGATGGCCTCGCTCAGCCGCGCCAGCGCGGCACCGGTCAGCACATGGACCTTCCACGGCTGGGTGTTGGTGCCGGAGGGCGCGCGCGCGGCGACCTCGAGCAGTTTCTCGACCTGCTCGCGCGGCACCGGTGTCGGCAGGAAGGCGCGGATCGAGCGGCGCGAGGTGATCGCGGCATCGACGATGTCGGCGTTGCTCATGGTGGCGTTCCCCTGGTTGGCAAGTGCTTTACAGCAGCTCGGACAGTACCGCGTGCAGCGGCGCCGGCAGCGGCGCCGGCCGGCGCGAGGCGCGGTCGACATAGACGTGGATGAAATGGCCGTGGGCGGCGCTCAGCGGCGCGCCCTGCGCGAACAGCCCGATCTCGTAGCGCACGCTCGAGTTGCCCAGCCGCGCCACCCGCAGTCCGGCCTCGACGGTCTGCGGAAAGGCCAGCGGCGCGAAGTAGCGGCACTGGGTCTCGACAACGAGGCCGATCACCGGGCTGCGCTCGATGTCGAGCGCCCCGCGCTCGACCAGGTGCGCGTTGACCACGGTGTCGAACCAGGCGTAGTAGACGACGTTGTTGATGTGGCCGTAGGCATCGTTGTCGGCCCAGCGGGTCGGGATCGTGCGGAAGACGCGGAAGTCGCCGCGCGGGCGCGGTTGCGGACGGTCGGTGGCGGTGTCGCTGCTCATGGCGCCGATTATGCGAAGGCGCCGGCACCGGCCTTGTCGCCACCGCGCCAGTCGCGCCAGCAGCGGCGGGCTTCGCGCCAGGTCTGCAATTGCACCGCCACCGTGTCCTCGATCCGGTGCCCGTAGCCGCCGCCCATGGCCAGCGCGACCGGAATGCCGCGCTCGCGACAGGCGCTGAAGACCCGCCGATCGCGCTCGGCGAGACCGGCCGCCGTCAGGCGCAGTCGGCCGAGCCGGTCGCCCTCGTGTGGGTCGGCGCCGGCGAGATAGAAGACCAGGCCCGGCAACGCCGCCTCGTGCACCGCCCAGAGCCGGTGGAGCGCGCCGTCCAGCGCCGCGAGATAGGCCTCGTCGCCCGTGCCGTCGGGCAGGTCGACATCGAGGTCGCTCGCCTCCTTGCGGAACGGAAAGTTCCTGGCGCCGTGCAGCGAGAGCGTGAACACCGTCGGATCGTCGCGCAGGATCGCGGCGGTGCCGTTGCCCTGATGCACGTCGAGATCGATCACCGCCACGCGCAGCAACCGGCGCTGGCGCCGGTGCCACTCGGCCTGCATCAGCCGGGCAGCGACCGCGATGTCATTGAAGACGCAGTAGCCGGAACCCTTGTCAGCGTAGGCATGGTGGGTGCCGCCGGCCAGGTTGCCGGCCACGCCCTCGGCCAGCGCGGCGCGGGCGGCGGCGATGGTGGCGCCGACCGAGCGGCGCGCGCGCTCGGCCATCGCCGGCGACCAGGGGAAGCCGATTTCGCGTTGCTGCGCTGCGGAAAGCCGACCCTCGATCACGTCGCCGACGTAGGACGGTCCATGGGCCAGCGCGAGCTCGCCCTCGCTCGCCAGCGGCGCCTGCGTCAAGCGCACGTCATGCAGTTCGGCCAGGATCGCATCGCGCAGCAGACGGTACTTGGCCATGGGGAAACGATGGCCGGCCGGCAAGGGCAGGACGAACTGATCGCTGTAGAAGCCCTGCATGCCGGCCTTGTCTAGAGTCGCCACTCGAATCGTTTGCTGCGGCGCAACAAACGCTTGATCCCGCGCGGATCATCCGTATACTTCGTCACATGCTGCAGTGCAACAACACGGTGGCACAGACGACGAACCCGCTTCATCCCTTGCCCCAACTTTCCTCAGGAGACGCACCATGCTGACCGCCGACCAGATCATCGCCGCCCAGAAAACCAACCTCGAATCCTTCTTCGGCCTGACCAACAAGGCTTTCGAAGGCGTGGAAAAGCTCGTCGAGCTCAACCTCCAAGTCGCCAAGGCCAGCCTGACCGAAGCCACCGAGCATGCCAAGGCCACGCTGTCGGTCAAGGATGCCCAGGAACTGCTGGCCCTGCAGGCCAGCCTGCTGCAGCCGAGCGCCGAAAAGGCCGCCGCCTACAGCCGCCACGTGTACGAGATCGCCTCCGCCACCGGCGCCGAGGTGAGCCAGGTCGCCGAAGCGCAGTTCGCCGAGTCGCAGAAGAAGTTCGCGGCCTTCGTCGACACCGCCGTCAAGAACGCGCCGGCCGGCACCGAGAACGCCGCCGCCCTCGTCAAGTCGGCTGTGGCTGCCGCCAACAACGCGCTCGAGAGCGTGCACAAGGCCGCCAAGCAGGCTGCCGACGTGGCCGAAGCCAACTTCCAGGCGATCAACACCAGCGCGGTGAAGGCGACCCAGGCCGCCACCAAGGCCTCGCGCCGCGGCTGATCGCCGCACGGGTACCGAGCCGGCGCCGGCCCTTCTAGGGTCGGCCCCCTTGAACTTCTGCAGGCGGTAGCCATCTACCGTGTGTGCCGGGCGACCGGCATACCTCCTGCAAAGGTTGTCTCCTCGGTACCTCGCGCGCCGCAAGGTCCAGGTACCTTCGGCCCGAGCCTCACGGCTCGGGCCTATTTTTTTGTCCGCTCGGGTCTTGCACGCCTAGCGGACCCCGGCCGCGATGCGCGCCTTGAGGTCCGGCAGCATCGTCAGCGCCGCCTCGCGTCCGGCCATCACGGCCAACCGGCGGGCGCCGAAGTCCGCGCCCGAGACGCCCTGCAACTTGGGCCGCATCACGATGTCGGCCTCGCGCAGTTCGTACTGGTTCAGGCTCTTGCCCATGATCGAAAAGGTCTGCAGCAGCATCTTCAAAGCGTCGCCAGTGGGCTGGCCGTCGGGCACCTGCGAGATGTCGACCGCGATCACCAATTCGGCCCCCATCTGACGGGCAAAGCGCACCGGCACCGGCGCCACCAGGCCGCCGTCGACGTACTCGCGGCTGCCGATCTTCACCGGCTGGAAGACCGCCGGCACCGCGCTCGAGGCGCGCACCGCCACGCCCGGATCGCCGCGCCTGAACAGGATCGGCTCGCCGCTGGCGAGATCGGTGGCGACGATGCCGAGCGGGCGCACCATGTTCTCGATCGAGCGACCCTCGGTGTGCTCGCGCACGTAGCGCGCCAGGGCCTCGCCGCGCAGCAGGCCGCGGCCGGGGTAGGTCCAGTCGGTGATCGAGCTTTCCTCCATCGAGGCCGCGAGCGAGCCAAGCTCGACCCCGCTCTTGCCCGAGGCCCACATTGCCGCCACCAGGCTGCCGGCCGAGGTGCCGGCGACCAGGTCGACCTTGATGCCCTGCTCCTCGAGCACCTGGATCACGCCGATATGGGCAAAGCCGCGTGCGGCGCCGCCGCCGAGCGCGAGGCCCACGCGCGGCGGTCGTGGCGGTGCGACCGGTGGAGGCGGCACCGGCGACGGGATGGATGGCGAGGGCTGGATGGCCACGGGAGCCGGGGCCGGCGTGCTCGCACAGCCGGCACCCAGGCCCGCCATTGCCACGCCGCCCGCTCCGGCCATGGCGCGCAGGAGCCAGGCCCGGCGCGTCGGGGAGAGTCGGTTCATTGCCGGCAATTCTAGGGTTCGAAGCGCGCCGAGCGTCTAGGCATATACGTCTTGAGCATTAGCTGCGGATAAACAAATCGTTCCCAAACATATAAGGGTTCCCTAGCATTCGTCGCTCCTGAGCCCTTCCCGGCCCGATGTACGCCTATACCGATTTCGACCGCGCCTTCGTTCATGAACGCGCCCGCCAGTTCCGCGACCAGCTCGAACGCCACCTCAGCGGCGAGCTCAGCGGCGACGACTTCCGCCCGCTGCGGCTGCAGAACGGCTGGTACGTCCAGCGCCACGCGCCGATGCTGCGGGTCGCGGTGCCCTATGGCGAGCTGAGCAGCCGCCAGCTGCGCCAGCTCGGGCGCATTGCGCGCGAGTTCGACCGTGGCTACGGCCACTTCACGACGCGCCAGAACCTGCAATACAACTGGATCCCGCTTGAGAAGAGCGCCGACGTGATGGACCTGCTGGCGGCCGTGGACATGCACGGCATCCAGACCAGCGGCAACTGCATCCGCAACATCACCAGCGATGGCCTGGCCGGCATCGCGGCCGACGAGATCGTCGACCCGCGGCCCTACTGCGAGATCCTGCGCCAGTGGAGCACGCTGCACCCGGAGTTCGCCTTCCTGCCGCGCAAGTTCAAGATCGCCGTCAGCGGCGCCGCCGAGGACCGCGCGGCCACCGAGTGGCACGACATCGGCCTGCACCTGCTCAAGAACGAGGCCGGCGAGGTCGGCTTCAAGGTCTTCGTCGGCGGCGGCATGGGCCGCACGCCGGTGATCGGCGCGCTGATCAACGCCTTCGTGCCGTGGCAGCAGATCCTCGTCTACATCGAGGCGATCGTGCGGGTCTACAACCGCTACGGCCGGCGCGACAACATGTACAAGGCCCGCATCAAGATCCTGGTCAAGGCCGAGGGCCAGAAGTTCTTCGACGCGGTCAACGCCGAGTTCAAGGCGATCCTGGCGCACGACACCGACGGTGATGCGCACCTGATTCCGCAGGCCGAGCTCGACCGCGTCGCGGCCTCGTTCCGCGATCCGGCCGGCGTGGCGCCGCGCGAGTCACGCGAGCCGGCGGCCGAAACGCCGGCCGCGATGAAGCGCTGGCTGGAGCGCAACGTGCACCCGCACCGCGTGCCGGGCTACCGCGCAGTGACGCTCTCGCTCAAGCGAGTCGGTCAGGCGCCGGGCGACGTGACCGACGCCCAGATGGACGCCGCCGCCGAGATCGCCGACCGCTTCAGCCAGGGCGAACTGCGCGTCACGCACGACCAGAACCTGTTGCTGCCCTGGGTGCGCGAGGACGAGTTGTTCGCCGTCTGGCAGGCCGCGCGCGAGGGCAGCTTCGCCACGCCCAACATCGGCCTGCTGACCGACATGATCGCCTGCCCCGGCGGCGACTTCTGCGCGCTGGCCAATGCGCGCTCGATCCCGATCGCGGCCGACATCACCGAGCGCTTCGAGGACCTCGACGAGCTCGACGACATCGGCGACATCGACCTCCATATCAGCGGCTGCATCAACAGCTGCGGCCACCACCACAGCGGCCACATCGGCATCCTCGGCGTCGACAAGGACGGCAAGGAGTGGTACCAGGTCTCGCTCGGCGGCTCGGACGGTTCCACGCTCTCGGGCGCCTCGGTGCCGGGCAAGGTGATCGGGCCCAGCTTCGCGGCCGAGGAAGTGGCCGACGTGATCGAGGCGGTGATCGAGACCTATCGCGGCCAGCGCACGGCGGCCAGCGAACGCTTCATCGACACCGTGCGACGTATCGGCATCGAGCCGTTCAAGGGCGCGGCCAACGCGGTGCGCAAGACGACCGCGCGTACGGAAGAGGCCGCGGCATGAGCGCGCTCAGCTTCATCGACCCCAAGCGCGACGCCTGGCACACGACCGAGGGCGAGGACGGCCCGCTCGTCACGCTGACCCCGGCTGATCACCAGTTGCTGACGCTGGCGCAGTGGCACGCGATCCGCCAGCAATGGCCGGCCGGACTGCGGCTGGGCGTCTCGGTGCCGAACGACGCCGACATCGAGTCGCTGGCCGAAGACCTGCCGCGCATCGCGCTGGTGGTGCTGAATTTCCCGAAGTGGACCGACGGCCGCGCCTACAGCCAAGCGCACCTGCTGCGCTCGCGCTATCGCTTCGCGGGCATCGTCCGTGCCGCCGGCGACGTGGTGGTCGACATGGTGCCGCTGCTGGCCCGCACCGGTTTTTCCGAGGCGCTGCTGCGTGGTGACCAGCGACCGGCGACGGCCGAGCGGCTGCTCAAGGACTTCGAAGCCACGGGCCACTACCAGGGTGACGTCGAGGCGACCAGGCCGCTGTTTGCGCGGACGGGAGCGCACGCGTGAGTGCCATCGCCCTGTACGCACGCGCCAGTGCCGGCTTCGATGCAAAGCTCGAGCACACGCTCGGGTTGCTGCGTGCCGCCGCCGCCGAGCACCCGGGCACCATCGTCCAGGCCACCAGCCTCGGCGTCGAGGACATGGTGCTGACGCACCTGATCGCCGAGCAGCGCCTGCCGATCGCGATCGCCACGCTCGAGACCGGCAAGCTGCACGCGCAGACGCTGGCGCTGATCCCGACCATCGAGCAGCGCTACGGCCTCGCGGTCGAACTGTTCCGCCCGCAGGCCGAGTCGGTGATCCATTTCGTCCGCGACCATGGCGAGCGCGCGATGTTCGAGAGCATCGCGCTGCGCAAGGCCTGCTGCGGCCTGCGCAAGATGGAGCCGCTGGGCCGCATGCTGGCCGCCCGCACCGCCTGGGTCACCGGCCTGCGCCGCGAGCAGAGCGACGCCCGCGGAGAGGTGCCTGAGCGTGATCGCGACGATGCCGGCCGCTTGAAGCTCAACCCGCTGGCCGACTGGAGCTGGGGCGATGTCTGGCACTTCGTCGCCACGCGCGAGGTGCCCTACAACCCGCTGCACGACGAGTTCATGCCCAGCATTGGCTGCGAGCCCTGCACCCGCGCGATCGCCGTCGGCGAACCGTTCCGTGCGGGACGCTGGTGGTGGGAGGACGAAATAGCCAAGGAGTGCGGTTTGCACGTCAAACACGAAGAAGACGAGACGGCCGCCGTCTCGATGATCGGATCCGCTCGATGAACGCCCCCGTCAACCTCGACCGCCTGCTGCCCGAACTCGACCACCGCCACCTCGACGCGCTGGAAGAGGAAGCGATCTTCATCCTGCGCGAGGTCGCCGCCAGCTTCGAGCGCCCGGCGCTGCTGTTCTCCGGCGGCAAGGACTCCTGCGTCGTGCTGCGCCTGGCCGAGAAGGCCTTCAAGCAGCGCCAGCCGGGTGGCGACCGCAACCGTTTCGAAGGCAAGCTGCCGTTCCCGCTGCTGCATGTGGACACCGGCCACAACTTCCCCGAAGTGATCGACTTCCGCGACCAGCGCGTGGCCGAGATGGGCGAGCGACTCGTGGTCGGCCATCTCGAGGATTCGATGAAGCGCGGCACCGTGCGGCTGGCGCACCCGCTGGAGTCGCGCAACGGCCACCAGACCGTGACGCTGCTGGAAGCCATCGACGAGCACCGTTTCGACTGCCTGATCGGCGGCGCCCGTCGCGACGAGGAGAAGGCGCGCGCCAAGGAGCGCATCTTCAGCCACCGCGACAGCTTCGGCCAGTGG
Organism: Rivibacter subsaxonicus; assembly: GCF_004217215.1. Classification (GTDB taxonomy): domain Bacteria; phylum Pseudomonadota; class Gammaproteobacteria; order Burkholderiales; family Burkholderiaceae_C; genus Rivibacter; species Rivibacter subsaxonicus. Next base: position 162,475 of record NZ_SHKP01000008.1, on the reverse strand, counting down.
CAGCCCAAGGAGCAGCGGCCCGAGCTGTGGACGCTGTTCAACACCCGCATCCGCCCGGGCGAGCATTTCCGCGCCTTCCCGATCAGCAACTGGACCGAGCTCGACGTCTGGCTCTACATCGCGCGCGAGACGATCCCGCTGCCGGGCCTGTACTTCGCCCACGAGCGCGAGGTGATCCGGCGCAAGGGCCTGCTGGTGCCGCTGACCGATGTCACGCCGCCCGAGGCTGGCGAGACGGTCGAGACCGCGACGGTGCGTTTCCGGACCGTCGGCGACATGACCTGCACCTGCCCGGTGGAGAGCGACGCCGCGAGCGCCGCCGACATCGTTGCCGAGACGCTGACCGTGACCGTGAGCGAGCGCGGCGCCACCCGCATGGACGACCGCACCAGCGAGGCCTCGATGGAGCGCCGCAAGAAGGAAGGCTATTTCTGATGAGCGCCGTGTTGCAAGAACTCGAGGCGCCGATCGACGCCCTCACACACAAGGCGCTGCGCTTCCTCACCGCCGGCTCGGTCGACGATGGCAAGAGCACGCTGATCGGGCGCCTGCTCTATGACTCGCGCGCGATCCTGGCCGACCAGCTCGATGCGCTCGAGAAGCGCGCCGCCGGCGAGGCGATCGACCTCTCGCTGCTGACCGACGGGCTGGAAGCCGAGCGCGAACAGGGCATCACGATCGACGTCGCCTACCGCTACTTCGCGACCCGCAGCCGCAAGTTCATCATCGCCGACGCCCCCGGCCACGAGCAGTACACGCGCAACATGGTGACCGCTGCCGCCGGCAGCGATGCCGCGGTGGTGCTGGTCGACATCACCAAGATCGACTGGCGCGCGGCCGAGGTGCAACTGCTGCCGCAGACCCGTCGCCACGCGCTGCTGGCGAAGCTGCTGCGGGTGCCGAGCATCGTGTTCGCGGTCAACAAGCTCGATGCGATCGATGCCGATGCGCAGCCCGCCTTCGCGGCCGTGAAGGCCGCGCTCGAAGGCTTTGCCACCCAGGCCGGCATCGAGGTCGCCGCCGTCGTGCCGGTCTCGGCCCTGCGCGGCGACAACGTGATCGTGCACTCGGCGCGCTGGACCTGGTACGCCGGTCCGACGCTGCTCGAACTGCTGCACCAGTTGCCCGCCACCGACGAACGACACGACGGCGCGCTGCTGCTGCCGGTGCAGTACGTGGCCAAGGTCGGCGATGGCGCCAACCCGACCCGCATCCTCTGGGGCCGCATCGCCCACGGCAGCGTCCATGTCGGCGACCAGGTCCAGGCCTTCCCGAGCGGCGAGACCGCGACCGTGGCCGCGCTGCACCGCGCCGGCGAACCAGCGCGCAGCGTCGAGGCCGGGCAATCGGCCGGCCTGGTGCTCGACCGCGAACTCGACATCTCGCGCGGCGACTGGTTCGCGACGCCCGGCAGCGTGCGGCCGACCCAGAGCTTCAGCGCGACGCTGGCTTGGCTCGACACCGAGCCGGCCCAGCTTGGCCGCAAGTACTGGCTGCGCCATGGCCAGCGCTGGGTGCAGGCGCGCATCAGCGCGATCGAGCATCGGCTCGACATCCACAGCCTGCAGCCGACCGACGCCCACGAACTTGACGTCAACGAGATCGGCCGCGTCACGGTGCAGTTGCAGGCGCCGCTGCCGTTGGAGCCCTACGCCGACAACCGCATGGCCGGCGCGCTGATCGTGGTCGATCCGGCGACGCACCGCACCAGCGGAGCATTGCTGGTGGAGCGAGCATCTTGAGATCACCCGTCGTCTTCATCGGTGCCGGCCCGGGTGCGGCCGACCTGATCACGCTGCGCGGTGCCCAGCGCCTGGCCGTGGCCGAGGTGGTGCTGCACGACGCGCTGATCGATGAGGCCGCGTTCCACCAGTTCGCGCCGCGCGCGGAGTGGATCGACGTCGGCAAGCGCGGCTTCTGTGACTCCACCGGCCAAGCCCGCATCAACGCGCTGCTGGTCAAGCTGGGCAGTAGCGGCCGCCGTGTCGTGCGCCTCAAGGGCGGTGATCCGAGCGTCTTCGGCCGACTCGAGGAGGAACTGCAAGCGCTGGCCGCCGCCGGCCTCGAGGCCGAGGTCGTGCCCGGCGTGACCGCGGCGCTGGCCGGCGCCGCGCAGATGCAGCGCCCGCTGACGCGGCGCGGTCGCGGCCGCAGCGTGAGCCTCACCACCGCGATGTCGCGCGAGGGCGAGTTGCGCGCCGCGCGCAGTGCCGACACCGAGGTCTTCTACATGGCCGGACGCCAGCTCGGCGCGCTCGGCCGTCGCCTGCGCGAGGCCGGCTGGGCGCCCGAGACGGCGGTCGCCGTGGTCTCGCGTGCCGGCTGTGTCGACGCGTTGGGCAGCAGTCACCGCGTCGACACGCTGGCCGAGGCCGCGGTGCTGCACGCCGGTCGCCCGACCGTGGTGACGGTGGGCGTTGGCGCCGAGGCCCTGCCCTCGCCCGCCGTGGCTCCAGTCGCCGCGCGAGCCGCGCCCGACCCCACGCCGCGTGCGGCCGTTGCCCGGCTCGACCGGCGCTGAGCCTCTAAAATCGCCGATTCCGGTGCCGCTTGCGGCGCCCACCCATTCCAACTCAAGCCGCCGCGCACCGCGCCATGACCCACGTCGTCACCGAAGCCTGCATCCGCTGCAAGTACACCGACTGCGTCGATGTCTGCCCCGTCGATTGCTTCCGCGAAGGGCCGAACTTCCTCACCATCGACCCGGACGAGTGCATCGACTGCGCGGTCTGCATTCCCGAGTGCCCGGTCAACGCGATCGTGCCCGAGGAAGACGTGCCCGGCGACCAGCAGCACATGATCAAGCTCAACGCCGAACTGGCGCGCGGCTGGCCCAGCATCACCAAGCGCAAGCCCGCGCTGCCCGATGCCGACGAATGGAAAGACAAGACCGGCAAGCTCCCCGAACTCAAGCGCTGAGCCTGCCCTGCCCGCATGATGGATCCCAAACTCAACGAAGAAATCGTCCGCACCGCCGGTGCGCATGAAGGCCCGATCGAGACCGATGCGGTCATCGTCGGCGCCGGCCCGGTCGGCCTGTTCCAGGTCTTCGAGCTCGGCCTGCTCGAGGTCAAGGCGCACGTGATCGACTCGCTGGCCTACCCCGGCGGCCAGTGCATCGAGCTCTATCCGGACAAGCCGATCTACGACATCCCGGCGGTGCCGATGTGCACCGGCAAGGAGCTGACCGACAGCCTGCTCAAGCAGATCGAACCCTTTGGCGCCACCTTCCATCTCGGCCAGGAAGTGAGCCAGGTGCAGAAGCAGGACGACGGCCGCTTCTTCGTCCAGACCAGCAAGGGCACCCGCTTCCTGACCAAGACGATCTTCATCGCCGGCGGTGTGGGCTCGTTCCAGCCGCGCCTGCTCAAGATCGAGGGGCTCGACAAGTTCGACGGCACGCAACTGCACTACCGCGTGCGCAATCCGAGCACTTTCGCCGGCAAGAACCTGGTGATCGTCGGTGGCGGCGACTCGGCGCTCGACTGGGCGCTGAACTTCGCGCAGGACGGCCCCAACAAGGCCGAAAGCGTGATCCTGATCCATCGTCGCGACGGCTTCCGCGCCGCACCGGCCAGCGTGGCCAAGATGAAGGAACTCTGCGAGGCCTACGAGATGCAGTTCATCGTCGGCCAGGTCACCGGCATCGACGAGACCGACGGCAAGCTCAGCGCGATCAAGGTCACCGGCGGCGACGGCGTCACGCGCGTGGTTCCGCTGGACATGCTGCTGGTCTTCTTCGGCCTCAGCCCCAAGCTCGGCCCGATCGCCGAGTGGGGCCTGAGCATCGACCGCAAGCAGCTCACGGTCGACACCGAGAAGTTCGAGACCAACGTGCCGGGCATCTTCGCGGTCGGCGACATCAACACCTACCCGGGCAAGAAGAAGCTGATCCTGAGCGGCTTCCACGAGGCGGCGCTCGCGGCCTTCGGTGCCGCGCCGATCATCTTCCCCGAGAAGCGCATCCACCTGCAGTACACGACCACCAGCCCGAAGTTGCACAAGGTGCTCGGCGTGGAGACGCCGGTCTTCGACTGAGCACGACAACTGCGATTCGCAAGACGGCCCGCCATGCGCGGGCCGTTGCCATTGCGTCGGTCATAATTCGATCGCGGCATGCACCCGGCATGCCGCCTCGCTAGGGGTGTTGACGCTTCCACTGAAGCGCCGACTGAGAAAGTCCCTTTGAACCTGATTGAGGTAATCCTCGCGCAGGGAAGCGTCATGGCACGAAGCCGCCACCCGCCATCCTCATCGGACGCGAAGGCCGTCTCGTTCGCTGCAGCGCCCACCTGCCATCGAACGGATCCGACGATGGCATCTACTTCCTTTCACTTTCCTCTCGCTCCGATCGTCGTGGCGTGCACGCTGCTGCTCGCCGCCACTGCCGCATGCGCGCAGCAGCAACAGCAACCGGCGTCGCCGACCACGACCCTGTCCGGCGTCGTCGTCTCGGCCCGCAGCACGGCGGCGCCGGTCGATGTGGCCGGCTTCGGCGACATCCCGCTCGAGCGCCTGCCGCTGTCGGCGGTCGGCGTGCCCGAATCGGCGCTCAAGGACCGTGGCGGCCAGGGGCTGCGCGAGCTCACTCGCTTCGACGCCAGCGTCGGCGACGCCTACAACAGCATCGGCTACTGGGACGCGCTCACCGTGCGCGGCTTCGCGCTCGACCTGCGCAACAACGTCCGCCGCGACGGGCTGCCGATCACCGGCGAGACCTTCCTGCCGCTGGACAACAAGTCGCGCGTCGAACTGCTCAAGGGCACCAGCGGCCTGCAAGCCGGTATCTCGGCGCCTGGCGGCTTGATGAACCTTGCGGTCAAGCGGCCCGACGAGGACCGGCTCTCGGCCTCGGTCGAAGCGCGCGGCTCGGCCAGCGTGCTCGGGGCGATCGATTGGTCGACCCGCTTCGGCGACGAGCGCGTCTTCGGCCTGCGCGTGAACGCGGCCGCCGAGCGGCTCGATCCGCCGCTGCGCGCGGCGCGCGGCGAGCGGAGCCTGCTCGCGCTGGCAGGCGATTGGCGTGTCTCGAAGGACACGCTGATCGAGGCCGAGCTCGAGACCGGCCGCCGCAGCCAGCCGAGCCAGCCGGGCTTCAGCCTGCTCGGCGACACGGTGCCATCGGCAGACGATAGCGACCCGCGCATCAACCTCAACAACCAGGCCTGGGCGCTGCCGGTGGTGTTCCGCGCCGACTACGCCAGCCTGCGTTGGCAGCAGCGCTTGAACGCGGACTGGCGTGCACAGCTGCATGCCGGCGTGCAGCGCGCACGCACCGACGATCGCATCGCCTTTCCCTTCGGCTGCTACGACGCCGGCACAGACATCTACTACGCCGATCGCTACTGCCCCGACGGCCGCTTCGATCTCTACGACTACCGCAGCGAGAACGAGCAGCGCGATACGGCGGCCGTCGACGCCTCGGTCAGCGGCCGACTGAACACCGGCGGCGTGTCGCACCAGCTGCGCTTCGGCGCGCAGGGCTCGAAGCTGCGCACGCGCTTCCAGCAGCAGGCCTACAACTTCGTCGGCCAGGGAACCATCGACGGCGGTACGGTGCTGCCGGCGGATCCCGCGCTGAACTACGACAACACCAACCGCGACGAGCGCCGCACCGAGCTCTATGCCAACGATGCGATCGAGTTCGGCCATGGCCTCGGTCTGTGGCTCGGCCTGCGCCACACGCGACTGCGGCACCAGAGCATCCGGACCTCGGGCGACGAGGCGACCGACATCGAGCAGAGCTTCACCACACCGTGGATTGCTGCCAGCTGGGCGCCGGTCCCCGGCCAATTGCTCTACGCGAGTTGGGGCGAAGGCGTGGAGAGCGACGTGGCGCCCAATCGGGCGCGCTACACGAACCCCGGCCAGCCACTCGCGGCGCTCAAGAGCCGCCAGGCCGAACTGGGCTTCAAGGCCAGCACCGCCGATCTGAACTGGGGCATCGCCGCCTTCGACATCCGCCGGCCGACGAGCGCCGACATCGGCGCCTGCGATCTGGACGCGACGTGCACCCGCCAGAACGACGGCGATGCCGTGCATCGCGGCATCGAGGCCAACGCCCAGGCACGCCTCCAAGCCTGGACCCTGGGCGCCAGCGCGATGCTATTGCGCGCGCGACGCGAAGGCAGCATCGACCCTGCACTCAACGGCAGCCGCCCGGCCAACGTGCCGGAGCGCAGTGCGCGGGCGTACCTGGGTTACGACGCGGCGGCCATTCCGGGTCTGCGTGTCTACGCCGCACTGACGGCCGAGGGCGATCGCGCCGTCATGCCCGGCGCGGATGCACCCACGGTGCCCGGCTGGGCGCGGATCGATCTGGGTGGGCGCTACGAGCACAGCCTCGTCGGCGGCCAGCGCCTGGTCTGGCGCGCTGGCATCGACAACGCCTTCGACCGTCGCGCCTGGCAGGAAGCGCCCTACCAGTTCGGCCACATCTACCTCTACCCGATGGCGCCGCGCACCTTCTGGCTGTCGGTGCAGGCCGACTTGTAAAGCGATCCAAAAGCCTGCTAGAATTTCAGGCTCTGTTCCTCGATAGCTCAGTCGGTAGAGCGCCGGACTGTTAATCCGTAGGTCCCTGGTTCGAGCCCAGGTCGAGGAGCCACAGAAATCAAGGCCTGCAAGGCAATTTGTCTTGCAGGCCTTTCCTTCGTCTGGCGCTATGTAGGCACCTGTGAAGGTGCAGAGACGACGCGCGTACTGGCACTGCGTTTGCCGCCGATGCTGTTGGGGGCTGACCTCAACATGGCCGCTTCTCGCGTCAGGAACCTGGTCCCTAGCTGAGTTCGATGGCGCGGTTCACGGCACATTGAGGGAAGCCAGCAACTCACGGAGTGGCCCCACGCGGTGGCGAGCAGCATCCAGCACGGCTCGCGGGAAGTGGCGCCCATAGACACCGGCGTCGTGAGCAGGTGCACCGAAGCGCCGCTCAAATTCCTCCTTGTGCCCGGTGCTGCTGCGTACGCCGCCAACTTCGTGAATCTGAAGCAGCCAAGCTTCCAGGCACGGCGTCGACTCGACTACGAGAATGTCGGCAAGTCGAGCTCGCTTTCGCTGCCTATCGTCCCAGTCAGTGTCTGTGTCCAGCACCGCAATGCAGCGATCAAAGTCGTTGGCCTTCTTAACCTGGATGGCGTAGTCGAGCACGCCGCGCCCCCCCTTGCCGAAGGCCTGCTTCACCTTCAACGTCGTTCCGCAGGCGCGCGGCAGATAGAGGCTCTTGGTGTGGCAAACGAACTCGTATTCGCCCTTTCCCTCACCGATGGCGACGGCAGCGCAGATGGAGAGCAACCTCATGACCAGTAGCGCTAGCGGATCAGAACTGAGGCACTGCGCCGAGGGCGCCAGCGTTGTACTTTGCGAACAAGTTGTGCGAACTATTCAAACCAGCGATCGAGTCGCCTCTGTAGGCGGCGCTCTCGCAGTCAACCTTTTCCACGAACATGACTTGTGCCCGGTGCAACAGCCTGAGCACCTCGGGTGACTGGCAGGTGAATACGAGCTGCGCGTTCCTCGGGTTGGTCGTCGGTTCATGAAACAGACGCAGGATGGGCTCGATCATGTGTGGATGCAGATGGCTCTCAAGTTCGTCAATGAAAGCCACGCCGCCTGTTCTTAGCACTGGCAACAGGCGCCACAACAGCACGAACGCTGCTTTGGTGCCACTCGACTCCAAGCCGAAGGGCAACTCGAAGCGTTGACCGCGGGCGCTGTGCACACCCATGGGATACCAGCGTCTAGCCGTCTCGGCTTCAGGCGACATGGGCTCGACCTTGTGTAGGCGAACATCGCTGAGTCCGAGGTCCCAGCCGCGCAGCAGTAGCCGCATCTGGTCGTACAGCTCGGCGCTCTCGCTGAAGTAGGCCGCTGCGTCCCACAAGTTCGCGTCCGTTTGGACCGCCAAGCCACCAGTGGTCACGTTGGTGCTGACGTAGAAGTCCGACACTTCAATTGCGGTGGCCACGCCGTACTGCTTCGCCCAAGAGATGAACGAAACGTTCTGGCGAACCTTCGCCGCCTCGGTGTCCGCAAGGCCAAAGCCGTACTGCTTCACATCGTAGGCTTGGGTGTTCTCGTTCCAATCACGCGTGAAGGAAGGCGTCCAGCGAGCGCCGCTCGCGCGGCCCTTCCGGCGCAATGACTCGTGAATGACTCGGGTCGGCCGCACGGTCAGGCTGTACCGCCAAGAGGCTTCTTCGTCATCGCCCTCAATCTCAAACATGGACGGTTCGTTCCCCATCGTGGGATGCGGCATACACGGCACCTTCGCGTCTGGGGTGAGCGTGAACGAGTCGCGAATGAACCAGGCGATGAACGGACCGATCTTTGCAAGCGTTGTCTTGCCTGCACCGTTGGCGCCAAGCACCGCGATGACGGTCGTTACACGCTGGCCAGAGGGCGAAACTCGGTTCCAACCTGGAGCAACGTCGCGCTGCGTCAGCAGGAACGAGACCTCAACCTTCTCAGCGAAGCAGTGGAAGTTCTGGGCAGAGTACTTAAGCAGCATTGCGAGACCCGAAAAAAACAGCGAAATCTTAAGACCCCAAGAATTCAGAAGCCATTAACGCATGTTTCGCTGATATTTTTTGGCCAAATGTCATGAGGCAAGCGATTTGGTGGGTTTTTACCCCTACGTTCCGGGTCGCGTTGAGTGCAGCCATCTAAGCAGGGCTGCCACGGGCCAAGCTGCAGTCCTAAGGGTCAGGAGCGTTGGCCAGTCAAGGGCGCCGATCAATCCGTCTAGCGACTAGCACGTACGAGACTGATCGCACCTCTGTCACGATCCAAGCGCAAGTCCATCGGCGCCGTCTCGCATCAAGGCGTCGAGGCCGTACATCACGTGTGGCCCGGCAGGTCACACTAGCTGCTGCACCCTTGACTCGGTTCAGCTAGCGTTGATGAGAGTCTTCAGCGGCAAGTGCGGGCAACAAGTGCTGCCCGCTCATTCCATCCCGTCGAAGTAGGCCTACCAGCCGGGGAGCTACGATGCGCCCATGTGCTACTCAGCCCAGATCGTCGCCGAGTGGAAAAAGTTCAAGCGCGTGTTCAAGGCGGACATCAGCCTGCTCGACTACTACGAGCGGTACTGGCTGCGATGCTCGGACCGCAAGATCAAGCTGCCGAAGTCGATGGAGGCGGCCTTCGCTGATCCTCAGGACGATGCCGAGCGCCGCATCAAGGCGGTGATCGACGAGTTCAACGCACAGCAGGCGGCCGAGTGGGAGCAGGAACTGTTCAAGCAGCGCAAGCGCCTTGCCGACGCCGAGCGCACCTTGCAGACCAAGACCACCAAGGCCGCCGTCGAGAGCAAGCGGATCGCGACCGACAAGGTCGACTGGCTGCTCGGCAAGCTGACTGACCTGCGCCGCACCGAACTCAAGGACCGCGACTCGCGGATCTTCCCCGGTTGGTATGCCCCCGTCATGGTGATCGAGAACGGCCGGCGCGTCGTCAAGCCGATGCGCTACCAGTGCCGGCCAGCGGGAAAGCCAGCCTTCTACGACGCCAAATTCCCGGGCACCTACAACGCTCGGCGCGACAACCTTGAGGGCTTCTGGAAAGGCCAGTTCGGCCACTCGCACGGGATCATGGTCGTCAATGCGTTCTACGAGAACGTGGATCGCGGTGGCAGCAATGCCGTGCTTGAGTTTCGGCCGCGCCCGACCCAGGACATGCTGGTCGCCTGCCTGTGGTCAAGGTGGTCTGCACCGGGGGAGCCCGACCTGCTGTCCTTCGCCGCCATCACCGACGAGCCGCCAGCCGAAGTTGCTGCGGCCGGTCACGACCGCTGCATCATCCCGATCAAGCCCGAGAACATCGACGCTTGGTTGAACCCCGACCCGTCCGACCTCAAGGCGCTGTACGCCATCCTCGACGACCGGGAGCGGCCGTACTACGAGCATCGCCTCGCGGCCTAGGCAAGAGCCCTCAAACCCAAAGCGGAGCGGCGAGCTAGAACGGCGCGGACGTCTTTGGCCAGTTACCGTAGTTGATGTCGGCCATCGTTTCCGGTTCAAACTGGCACAAGCCAAGCCATAGGCGACGCGCTTGGGCGACTGCGGCCTCCGGGATCACCTGGGCCGGCAGCGTGATCTGGCCGACGCGCGCGACGTAGCGATCGACCCACTGCGCTTCAGTCAGTTCGGACAGCGGCTCGCCGCGGTCAGCCGCAGCCTCAGGATCGTCCCCATTGGCGACTTCGATCGGATCCTTGTCCCCGTGTGCGGCCCAAAAGGCATGGGCCATCTCTTCGGCATCGTCGTGCGCGAGCCGGCAGTCAAGCTCCAAGATCCGGCGGGCACAACGGCCGATCCACTCGAATGAGTCCATAGCTAGGCGATGCTCCTGGATGAAGGCCACGACGGCTATCGATGCCTGTGGCGCGGGTGGCTCGGAATCGGCTTCCGCGGTCCGACGAACTCTGCCACGTGTCGACTGAACGCGCGGCTTCGTTCGGCGTCTGCGACCCATTGCTCGGTGAGTTCTGCCTCACGCCGCAGCGTCTCGTGCGTCACCAGTTCAAGCAACCAGCTTTGCTGGTAGTGCGCCTTCTCGGTTACGTGACCGGTGCCGATCTCGAAGCCGGTCAGCGTCATCCTGTTTTCGATCACCGCGACGATCTGCACGTCGCGTAGCGGAGGCAAGGCGTCGATCACCTGGCCGTCCTGCTCACGCCTGAGCCTGGCTGTTCGCACCCATCGGTTGAGGTCTGGGTCATGCGCCTGTTCCACGACGAGCCGCCCGCGCGCAAGTGCAGCGTGGCGCATCCAATTGGGAAGGATGGCGCCGTTTCGGCGCGCAGGGATCGCATCGAACAGCACATGCTGCCCTCAGGCTGCCGATGGGATGCCCTGGCGCAGCCAGGCAACTGCTGCGTCTTCAGGCTCCAGCGCTCGCAAGTGTTCTTGTAGCGACAAGTCGCGTGCTGTGTCGGCGAGTTCAACCTCGTCGGCTCGTGGCCACTGCTCACGTAGCCTCATTGCGCATCTAAAGATCCACTCCAGCGTGTCCATTGATTCACCTCCAGTACTGTACGTTTATACAGTATAGAAGCTACAAGGAGATGAGCAATCGTGACGCCATCCGAGGGCAAGCCCTACCGAAGCACGCCTCCCTCCGTAGGTACCGTTCTGCCAGGGATGGACAGAACATGAAGCTTCAATTCTTCGTTGCAGGCCTCATCGCTTGCGTGAACATGGCGACAGCACATGCGCACGGCGGAGGCCTCAATTCCGATGGATGCCACAACAACCGCAAGACGGGTGACTATCACTGCCACCGAGCACCAACCCCAGTCGTGCAGCCGGTATCGCCAACACCTCAGCAACCGCACTTGCCGGCAGTTCACAACCCGCCGGCTGCGAGTCAAGTAACAGCGCAACCTCGCGCCGACCAGGTTCAGACAGTCAACGGTCAGCAATGTTTCGTTGGACCCCGCGGTGGCACCTACACCATCACAGCGAGTGGTCGCAAGAACTACAGTGGTTGTTAGTTGCCGTCTGGCGCGCTTTGAGCCATTTGGGGCCGTCCCGTTGGGTCTTGCAGCTGTGCCATGGGCGCCACCAGTCGCGCCGTCACGTGCCGTTCGCGCCGCCGCCACGTTTGGGCATCGCGGGCCTCGTGCACCCGCGCAATAGTCCGACGAAGGCCGTCCTTGCCTAACCTGAGCGCCGTGGGCAGCATCTGACCGAGTGACCTTCACCGACCAGCAACTGCAGCGACGCGTCGGCCTCATCGTGCGCATCAACCAGCGAACGGCAACGCTCGACTGCGAGAGCCAGACTTGGCGCGTTGCCTTCGGCTTGCTTCACCACCTCGTAGAGTCTCGGATAGTGGTAGCGGCTGCGATGCTGGACGACGACGCGCACGCAGCGTTCTTACCACCTACCCGCGCCATGGGGTGATGCGCGGTAACCATCGCCTCACGTTCGCCCGGTAGCGCTTGTACTCGTCGGCGAACTGCTCGCCCAGCGCAGGCTCTTCGTAGGCGACAACGAACAAGAAGAATCCGGCCCACAAGATCGCGCCGTACTCCAGCACCGTGACGCTCCCGAACAGGAGGCCCTGGCCGGCGATCAACGCCGTGACGGCGACGTACATCGGATTGCGGACGTAGCGATAGAACCCGGTGACGACGAGGCGCTTGGGAGGCATCACGGGCGCAGGTGTGCCGAGGCCCATGCAACGCGAAGCGAGCGAACGAATCGAGCAAGATGGGCAACCCGGCGACGATCAGGGCGGCGCCGAGCACGCGCGCGATCGGGAATAGCGGAGGCGCGAAGTGCCAGTGCGTGAGGTACCAAGGGACGTACACGGCGAGCGTGCCCGGAGCGATGACCAGGAAGATCGCTGAACCGATGATCGCGGCGGCGCGCTGCACGATAGGAGCATCCAACCTCGTAGACGTCTGACGCGGCTCAGTCAACAAGGGCCGTCGTCGGACAATCGCGCACCCGTTGTGGCCGTTGCACGTGAATCGGTGTGGGCTCAAGCGGTGGTGGCCAGAGCAGGAAAGCAGTCGCGCCGACTACGGAGACGCATGTGCGCGAATTCGTCCAAGTACCACGCTACCGGCGATCGACGATGGGGAGGCCGCCTCTATGGGCGCTCGCGCCGCGCGTTGCGCCACTCCCAAGGAGGGATTGGCTGGGGGTCACTCCACAGGCCCCGGCGAGCTGAACGAGCATCTTCTTGCACCGAGTACAGCAATTGATCGCCAACGTACTTGTCGTAGACCCAGGCCATGCCCGCCCGCACCTGCTCGACATTGGCATCACGGCCACCGCATGCAACGTGCGCAACGGTGCGGCCGTAGCGATCAGTGGTCTGTGGAACGACAACTGCCGACCGATTGAAGCAGAGGTCAGACAGGTTGTGCTTGCTTCGCTCACCGAAGGCCTGAGCCTTCTCCGGCGCATCGATCTCAGCAAGCCGCACCTTGATACTTGTCGGTCCAACAGGTGTTTCACAGCGAACCGTCAACGTATCTCCGTCAGCGATGCCAACCACTAAGCATGCGATGAGGACTGCGGTCGCCGCCATGGTCAGCCAGTGGAACCATGTTTCATAGAGGATTCAGTGTTGGCCTCATGCCGAAGACCACGCCAGCTCGGCACTCTCGCTCAAGAGCGAAGGCCTCCCCACTCGAAGTGACGACTGTGAACTGATAGTCAAGGCGCTCGCGGACATAGTGCTTAGTCAGGGCATCCAGATTGAGATCTCCGGACTTGAAGCAATGCAATTGGTCATGCGAAAGGGCCGGGATGACGAGCCGGTTGGCGACGTACACGCAAAACTGATCGCCACTCAATCGACCTGAGGCGTGGCTGGCAAGTCGAGTACAGAGGCCATAGCGTTGCTTGTTTGAGGACACCACCACCTCGAACTGCCTCCCTGACATGCCGCAATAGATCAGCTCCTGGCCCTCCCAGATCGCATAGACCCCTGCAGCAACAGCAGGAACATCGGCACAAGGCCAGTCGGCGAAGCGATGCCTCTGCGAAAACCTCGCGAAAAGCTCAGTCTTCATGAAGGCAACTGAGGACTCTCTCTGCTGGTCAGCCATTCAACTAGTCGCAGATTCAACTTGGGGCCCTCCCGGCCACAATGAACGTTGCGATGACAGGTTGGACACAGGGCTGCAACGTGGCGCGGATGGTCAATGCCGCCGTCTGAAAGACGTGTGGTGTGGTGCGCCTCCAAGTACGGTCTGCCGTCCAATCCAACGAACGGTGCTGGGGTCGCGCACCCCTCGCATCTGCCATTTGCACGCATGAGCACGTAGGTGCGTACCGCTCGGCTTCGTTGATAGACCGTCTGCACCGCCGCGTTGCCCGCCAATCCCTGAGCTCCAGTGCAGGCCTCTACAGCGCGTTGTCTAGCTTCAGCCAACGAACCAGGAGCAGGCGAGGCCGGCGCCGACGTGTCTGCCGCCTGGTCGAGTTCCGCCCCGACAGGAAACAGGTGGAAGACGATGATGTTGCGATCGTTGCCGTTGCGGTCGGCGCCTCTTCTCGTTGAGTGATTCGCCAACACGAACTCGCCGATGTACTTGTGCCGCTTCCCCTTGCCGAGAGACTCGAACAAATGCAGGGCTCGCCCGTCCTGCGCGTGGTCGCGAACAGCGCGATTTCCGGCCTTGAACTCCATGTCTCCAAGCTGGCCTTCACCGCAGTACGAGAACACTCCCGCTGAATCGAACCCGTCGCGGTAGCCGTACTGCTCACCGGAGTCACCGGTGAACAAGAAGATTGCTGGGCATACGGCCGATGAAGAAATGCCGCTCTGCCGGCTACCACCATAGTTCAGGTGAATGTCATCTCGTCTCCCGTACTCGACTCCAACGACGAACTGCGGAATCTTCCCCACGAGCTTTGCAGCGACTGTTGTCATTAACTCCCCCGACTGGACGCTTGGTTGTTGATTCACATCCTACTTGTCGCCCTCGCAAGTGCTTAGGCTCAATGCGTCAGTTATTACCGGCACCGGCCTGTTTGACACTTAGCACCGGGTCATCGGGTCTCCATCCAGTGACTCCCTGCCAACGCGTGACGCGAGTCGAGTCATGGACGCCAGCGCGGCGCGTGTGGCAATCCTGTTGATAGGCAATCAGGTTCCCAAGTCCCAAAAACTCTCGTCGAGCAGGCCTCTTCGCCCCCGCGGGGCTCGCTGACGCCTCGGGGCCCCCGGCGCGTGATAAATCGCAGGGTCGAGCGCCCGACGCGCCCACGAGCGCGCAGCGCACCGCGAGGTGCGTCGCCACTGCTAGCACGTAGGCGTAGGGCTCGGCGCCTCGCAATAGCGGTAGCTCCGCGATCTCGGCCAGGGCGTGCCGCGTGGCGATGCGGTCAAGGGCGCGTTGTGCAAGCTGTTCGTTTGTCATGACTGTTTCTGCACGGTCGTCTCGCCGGGCCGTAGGTGCTGTCGGTGAAATCGGTGAATAACCATTCCCACCGGAATATCTGTAACTGGTGCCTTCCATGTCAGTTACACCTTCAACCTTCCGGGTGGAACTTCACCGACTTCACCGATTCCACCGATTCCGCGAAGAGCCCTCGCGGCTCTCACCTGGTCCGAATAGGCAAGATCGGCCCTGCTGTAGACCGACTGGCGTCGACCCCCAATCACCCAGGCGCCGTCCTTTGCGTCGGGGTTGCGAACAGGCACGTAGCCAACGCGCTCGAACTTGTGCGGCAGGGAGCGCCGATGCTTGCGGTCGTTCAGTTCGTACGCGAGACCCGACGTGCCGGCGACATCGACGAGGTCGCTCAGCGTGAAGGCGTCGCAAAATTCGAGAGCACCGATCGCGTCCCGCAGTTCGTTGCTCTCGGGTGCTTCTCCGGCAGCCACCATCACCCAAAACGCGGGCGTCTTCGGCGGTGACGCCTTCGGGTTGAATCCCGACAGGTCGAGCGAGCGGAGGTAGGCTGCGACGTTCGCAGCGCCACCGTCGTCGAGCCAGGCCCACAGCCAGCGCCAGTAGGCGTCGCCGAACTCTTCCTTAGTGCGGTCCGACCATGCGACGTAGTGCCGTCGGTCATCCGCGGGCAGATACAGGCCGTCGCTGCGATGGTTCGTTGTGATGACGAGACCAAGCACGTTGACGACGTAGTGCTCGCGCAGGTTCTTCTCGTTCACGCGGATCACATCTGGGGGCGCAGCAATGTAGGTTTTCGTCCCCTCATAAAGCGCATACCTGCTCACGTCGCCGAGGTCGCGTGCTTCGCTCAGCCGCACGACGACTGCCTTTGCCCATCCGTTGAAATTGCCGAGCACCTGCTGCGGCCCGATGTCCTGCCAGTTCCACGCGCCAACCGCGCGTTTCACAGGTTCGAGCAGAGTGTCCTTGCCGATGCCGGGCACGCCACCCAGAACTAGCGCGTGGTTCAGTTTCTCGCCGGGACGCTGGACTCGATGCGCGAGCCATCTCTCGATGTGGTCGGCATCCTCGGGGTACACGGCGCGAAGGTGATCTCGCCAAGGGGCCACTTGCAATGCATTGCCCTCAAACGGCTCGGCCTCGCGGTAGAGATTGAAGACTCGAACGCCGTCCTTGTCGACGACACCGCCGTCGAACACCGCGCGGTTCTCAATGATCTCAGAAGCACCAGGCCACCAGGTCATCTGCTGCAGCGATCGATGCTTGTCGAGCCAGTCCGAGGGCCTGATCGGCTTCCCGTTCACCGGGTTTGTAGGCCAGTTCTTGACGTGACCATTGACCGAGCCGCCCGGCCACAGTTCGCGAGTAGGAACGAAGAGGTAGTTGTGCTGCGGCAAGTAGGCCCAGAAGTCTTCCAGTTCCGGATTGACCGCGCGCTGTTCCTTCGCGGCCTTGAGCACCCATGCCATCGAGCGCGGTTGCCCGGTGTAGCGGCCGAAGCTGGCCCACTTGCCGGTGATCGTCTTGTCGGCCGCGGGCTTCGCTCCGGTGTTCGACCATGCGCGAAAGAGCGCGAGGCCCTCGTCGCTGCCGTCGAACTCGTGGTGCAGCGCCTGGCCGACGCCGAGCCAGTCGTCATAGCCGCAGTCGGCGCTGACGCCTTCGAGCAACCGGCGCGCGTCGTCGATCGAAAGCCCGACCTTCGGCGACACGCTCAGCAACCAATCGGCGTCATCGTCGCCCGTTGCGCCAGGCATCGCTGCGGCGCCGAACCGCTGCGCGAACAGGGCGCGCACGGCCGGCGTGATCGGTGCGAGCGTGGTGTCGTTGCCGAACAGTTCGCAGTCAGGGAGCACGTTGCCCGTGACCGTGACGAACCCCGAGGTGCCGAACACCTCGACCTCGAACTCGCCGGGCGCCGGGTCGTTGTTCTTGCGGCTCGGCAGGCTGCCCTTAAAGAACGCGCGAACGCCTGTGCCGCTCGGGCTGAACTCGGCGTAGGTGCCGTCGACCAGGGCGGCCACGCGGGGGTCGATGTCGCCGCCCGCGGCCACGCGATCGAAGTCGAGCGCGACGACGCCGAAGTCGGGCAGGATCGCCAGGCCGAGGCCGCTGTACCCGCCCTTCGCGCATGCGCCGGCCGCCTGGTCGAACGTCGCAAGCTGCGCGCGGTCCTCTTCGGTGCCGTGGTTCTTGCGCGGCTTGCCGCTGACGTAGTACGGCACTTTGCGCAGCTTCGACTCGCCGGGCAGTTGCACCAGGCGCCACACGAGCCAGCCCTTTAGGGCCTTCAGTTCTTCGGGGAGCGTGGCGGGCGGGCGGTATCCGGTCGCGGCGGCCGTCATGCTGTGGCTACCCCCACAGCGCGTCGAGACCGAGAGGTCGTCGACGCTTGTCCGCCCTCTTCCATCGTGGCAAGTGCTTCGCGAACGCGATCGATGTTGTAGCGGACGGCCGTGCCGATGCGGAAGAACGGAATGAGCCGCTTGGTGCGACGATCCTTGCGCAACCAGGGGACGGACATGCCAATGGCTTGAGCGCAAGCGCGCTCATTGACGGCAATCTGATTAGTCATGGGACGGAGTTCTGGAACCCCACCGCCCCCGCCCATGCACGGGCGTGTTCACTCGCGTCTTCGATAGGCGCGGTCGGCGGTGTGTCGACCAGCAGTCCTTATCGCGCGCCCGGTAACTCCACCGGGTGTGCGTATCACATTGCGTGACTCGCAATGTGATCCGATCGAGCGAATCACATTGCGTGACTCGCTTTCGCGCTCAGTATCGCAAATGCGAACCGGTGTGGCAAGAGCGCCACCCGCTTTTCGCTGGCAAACGGGGTGCACACGGACTGCACATGAAGTGCATCACGAGACCAACTTCTTTGTGGTCGCAGGCGCGTTTCGCAATTTCGCAAACTTTGCGATAGCCCCGCACGGCGATGGGCGATCGTTGCTCGGTCCTGCGGTGGCATGGGACAGTCCTTGTGTTCGCGGCGCAGTTCGGCGCCACAAACAAAGCGGCCGATCGGGTGCGCTAACACCCAATCGGCCTGACCGTAGAACTACCCCATCGCACGAGGTAATCCATTGGCTACTTGCATCTTGGCATCGACCGCATCATTCGAACAAGCCCGCCTGCAGCGAGCGTTGCAACACCCGTGCTTCGCCGACCTCGTCAGCATGGAATTCGAGCACGGGCCGGCAAAGCGCGCCGCCACGCTGCGCGAGCGCGTGAGCATTGCGATTGACGCCGCTGTCTACGACCTGGCCGACGCCGACTCGGCCGATCTACTGCTCGACGACGATGCGCACCTTGCGAAGTGCCGCAGCGCGCGCGTCGAAGCGTTTGCCTAGCCTTCGACGACCGACGTTTGCTCGACAAAGTCCGCGACTGCCTGCCACCCGGCGCGCAGTTGCGCTTCGCTCTTGCCGATGTAGCTGGCGCCTGTCACGTCGCCAACGTCGGCGTGGTTGACCATGCGCTTGACCGTGTACGCGCTGACCAGTTCCTCGGCGACGCTGGCGAAGGTGTCTCGCAGTTCGTGCCCGGCCACCGCGACGCCGGCCGCACGGTTGATCGCCTGCAAGGTCTTGCGGGGGTCCATCACGGGAAACAGCGCGTCTTTCGGTTTCTTTCCTTCGGCGTTGCGCGAGGCAATGGCGAGAGCCTGTTTCGAGAGCAACAGCACGTGCGACGACCTGTTCTTTGTGTCGGGTAAGACGATCCGACCAGCCGCAGCGTCGAGGTCCCGGACACGAATTGGCGGGTTGCCGAAGTCGTCGCCCAACACCTCGACGCCACGCGTTCCAGTGAGCAGTCGAAAGCGGTAGTAGTCCCCGGCGACCGCGCTGCCCCCGATCTCTTCGCTGCCCGCCTTGCAGGCTGCGCGCCACCACGCGCCGAGACGCTCAGGCGGTATCGGATTGGGCTTGCCCGCAGCCTGGCGCAAGACGATGCGATCACGGCCGGCGACATCCCTGCTCAGCGGGTTGCCGGGTATCTTGATGCCGTGCCAGTTGAGCACGGCTCGGAGAACCTGCATCGCGTACACGGCACGGCGCTCGCCGCGATCCTGAAGCGACGCGTGCAGCTTGCGCATGTCGTCAGCGGTGATCTTTGCCAGGGGCTTCTGTGCGAGGACGAACAGTTCACCGTCCACCTTCGGCCGACCCGTCTTAGTGGTGCCCCCTGGCTCGATCATCGCGAGGTAGTCAGCCTTCGTCCGATCCTTGAGCGGCAGGCCATCCTTTCCGCGGCGCTTCTTCTCGACGTAGCTGCGAAGGCTCGTGTCGAGCGTCAGTGCATCGGCCGCGGCCTCGTCCTTGATGGCGCGGCGCTCCTGACGCCGTTCGACCGCGCGATCCACGCCCTGCTGCAGTTCGCTCGAAACGTCGACCTGCAGCCGGCGCGCGGCTTCGCCTGAGATCGACGCCGGCCCTGACGCCTTTCCGAGCGTGCGCCGGACCGTCTTGCCGTCTAGACGCCGCTCCGCAATCCAAGCCCTGGCACCGTTGGATGTGATCCGCACGCCGAAGCCAGGTGTCTTCGGGCACCAGTGAAGCTCGTAGCCCTTGTCGGGCATCGGGAGCGCTCGCGCCAGGGTGTCCGTTAGTCGTCGATCGAGAGTTGGCATGAGTGCGAATCTTCCATGTAGGCAACCGTGTAGGCAGAAAGCATACCAACACGTATCGCGTGGAAGCTAGCAATATCAAGCCTTGCCTAGGGGAGCCCGCGATCTGTGGTTGCCTGATTCGGCATTCTACCGGACTGTTAATCCGTAGGTCCCTGGTTCGAGCCCAGGTCGAGGAGCCACAGATATCGTCGAAAGATCAAGGCCCTGGCGCAATGCGCCAGGGCCTTTTTTTGTTGGCGCGGCGCCAAAGCGCCTGCTTGGCACAAGTCGGCACAACAGAAGATGGACCAAGCCAGCCCTCAGAAAGGACTGACCGTGGCATGACCGCCCTCAGGTTCCGATCACGCCTCCATCAGCCCTTCTGATCGCAATCGTCGCCGACCTTGGCCGACCTCCCGCCTCTCCGTCGGGCCAGGAACTGATCGCCTTGGGCTTGCCCGGATCATTGCGCCCGGGATGCGGCAGGGGTGCCTCGCCGGGGTGCTGGATGTTGACGAACATCGTGCGCAGGTCGGGCGTGAGCTGCACCGCCGTCACCTCGCAGCCGACCGGGCCGGTGAGGAAGCGCCGTACCTCGCCGGTCGACGGGTCGGCCGCAACCATCTGGTTGTTGCCGATGAGCTTCCAGTCGGCGTGCGCCATGTTCTGCGCCGACGAGTCGGTCTGGATCCACAGCACGCCGCGCTGGTCGATATGGCAACCATCGGGCTGGGCAAAGGCCACGCCGCCCTTGACGTTGCCACGCTTGAGCGCGTCGGCATGCGTGGGCTCGCCGGCCTGCAGAAAGACGTCCCAGGTGAAGTTGGTGGAGGCGGCGTCGCCGGCGGCCTCGCGCCAGCGCACGATGTGGCCCATCAGGTTCGGCGCACGCGGGTTCGCGGCGTCGGCGCCCAAGGCATTCGGCTGGTGCAGCGGCTTGCCGGTGCCGCGCGCGGTGTTGTTGCTCAGCGTGACGTAGACCTCCTGGCTGCGCGGATGCACGGCGATCCACTCGGGGCGGTCCATGTAGGTGGCTCCGGCCACGTCGCCCGCGGTGCGGGCATCGATGACCACCTCGGCCTGGGACGCAAAGCCGCGCTCGGCGGTAAGGCCGTTCTTGCCCTGCGTCAGCTCGATCCACTCGCCGCTGCCATCGGCGTTGAAGCGGCCGGCGTAGAGGGTGCCTTCGTCGAGGATGTCCTTGTTGTCCGCGTAGCTGCCGCCCTTCACGTAGGGACGCCTGCTGACGAACTTGTAGATGTGCTCGAACTTCGAGCGGTAGTCGTCGTCTCCCATGTAGTAGACGACGCGGCCGTCCTTGGCGATCGACAGCGCCGCACCCTCGTGGGCCATGCGACCCATCGCGGTGTGCTTGACCGGCTCGCTCGTCGGGTCGTACGGATCGAACTCGACGATCCAGCCGAAGCGGTTGGACTCGTTGGGGTGCTTCACGGCGTCGAAGCGCGCGTCGTGCTCGTGCCAGCGGAAGCCCCAGCCGTCCTTCGTCGTCGGGATGCCGTAGCGGTCCTGAAGCCGCGGGATGCTGCCGGAGTCGTTGACGAAGTAGGCAGTGAAGTTTTCCTCGCAGGACAGATAGGTTCCCCAGGGCGTGTAGCCGTTGGCACAGTTCTGGAAGGTGCCACGCACGCGGGTGCCGGTCGGGTCCTCGGTGGTACGCATCAAGGCATGGCCGGCCGCAGGCCCCTTGATGAGGAACGGCGTGTCGGCGGTGATGCGCCGGCCGTAGCGCGAGTCGGCCACGGTGCGCCAACGACCGCCTTCGAACCTGGCTTCGTAGACGCCGAGGCCATGCGCGTTCTTGGACTTCTGCACCTTCTCCGCCGACCAGGTGGCCATGCCGTCGGTGGTCAGCAGGTTGTCGTCGGTGTACTCGTAGTTGATGCCGATCAGGCCGTGGGTGGATGAGCCGGACCCCTTGGGCAACGGGAAGTAGTGCATGCCGTCGTGGAACATGCCCGACTGCATGGCCTGCTCCGCGGCACTCTGGCTCGCGTCGATCTTGAAGGCTGGCGCACCGGCCATGATCGGGTCGCCCCAGGCGTTGACCACCTGCCACGTGTAGCCCTCCGGCACGACCACGGTGTCAGCGCGAGAGATCGGGATCGAGGTGAACCCGATCAGCGGTCCTGTCGGCTCTGCTTTGGGCGTGACGCCGCAACCGCTCAGAAAGCCCAGCGCGGCCGCACCGAGCGAGCCCCCGAGCAACTCGCGACGCTTGATACGCGCCGCCACAAGGTCGTCGAACACATTGGATCCGGGGCGCTCGGTATCGGGCATGTCGTCCTCCATATCCTGTGCCAATGAACGAGGGCGGACCGCTCAACCGCTTGAGCTCAGGCTAGGGCCGTCCAGCTTGTCGTCAATCGGGGCCGACGATCTGCTGCGCCGCAGCGGCTGCGGAGCGCGGTGACGCGCACCTCCCTGCGTCTGCGCATTCGCCAGGTTCTTGTCCCGCTGCATCGCGTCGCTCCACAGCTTGGCGAGGCTGAAACACGCTGCAGCCTGGACTGCTTGACCACGCACGAGTTCAAGCACCAACGTCACCCCGCTGCCGACCGAGCCGTCATCCACGATCGACGGGCTCGAAAAAGCCCAGCGGGTCGCGTCAGCGCCGCTACACGGCGCGGCTCTCAGGTCCGCCTCCGCTGCGCTGCAGGATCTCGACGGCGTAGGCCGCCAGGAAGAACGGCACGAGGAATTCCTTGTACTCGGACACGTCCCACAGCCGCACCGTGCGGTAGCCGAAGGCAAGGTGCGCAGCCTGCGTCGCGACGCAGATCATCGCCATCAGCAGCGCCCAGCGCGCCAGCGACCGGTTGCTGTGACGGCGCCGCCATGCGGTGGCCAGCAGGATGAAGACGGTGCAGAAGAAGGCGAACTGCGTGAACGAGACGTTCCACAGGTCGTAGCTGAAGGCCGCACTCAGTGCCGCGGCCACCATCAGCGGCTCACTTGCCGTGAAGAAGGCGAACATCGGCTGCCGCGCCAGCGCCGGAATGCGCGGCACGAAGAAGGGCCAGGCCGTCAGCAGCAGGAAGGCGCCCAGGTAGTAGGCGTTCTCGGCTTCGTCGGTGACGAAGTTGTGCAGATTGGTCTCGCGCTGCAGGTTGTGCTCGAGAAAGACCTCCGGGCTGCGGATGCCGAAGATGCGCTGACCCCAGGAGATTTCCTCCATGCCGATGAGCAGGAACGCAACGGCCAGCGCCACCGCGCCTCGCACCAGCCAGGCGCCATGCTGCCGCTTCGCTCGGTGCAGTCGCCAGGCGCTCAACGCCATCAACGCCGCGGAGGCGAAGAGCAGCATGGCCGAGGCATCCTCGATCGGTCGATCCTCCCGGCCGGCCTTGTAGTAGTACTGCGGCGAGATCAGGAACAGCGCGACGAACAGCAGGTCGATCATGAGGGCCGCCAGCAGCAGGCGACCGGGTCCTGGCCAGGTCGCCGAGGCCGGCGTCCGCGGCCAGTCGCCGGAAGCGCCGGCAGCCTGGTCGGGCACGGCAAAGCCCCAGACCAAGGTCCCGGCAGCCAGCGCCAGCAGCAGCGATCGCAGCAGATGGGGATTGTCGAAAAGTGGCCTCCCCTCGGCCAGCAACGGCTGGCCCAGGATCCGCAGGTCGATGACCCAACACAGCACCAGGAGGAGCAAGGCCAGCGCGACGGCATCGATCCGGCGGCGGCTGGTCGACGGAAGGTGCATGCCGGCCGTCAAGGCGCCGCTACGAACAGGTGGCATCGGAGACCCCGGTGATGCGCGCTGGCGCGGGGGCGCCGACACACAGGGTTGTGACAGTTTCATGACATCGTCACAAACCGGGTCAGGCCATCGCAACCCCTACCTCGGAAAACCAGGCACCTCGGCGAGCGCGGATCGAGCAGACCCGACAATGCCGGCGTGATTGCCTGGCTCGACTCCGACCGCAGCCCCTTCCCCGACACGGCATTGGCACTCGGCCTGGACAGCGAGGCGCCCGGCCTGCTGGCCGCCGGCGGCGAACTGACGATTTCCCGCCTGAGCGCCGCCTATTCGCGCGGCATCTTTCCCTGGTACGGCGATGGCCAGCCGATCCTCTGGTGGAGTCCCGACCCGCGCATGGTGCTGCGCACCGCGGACTTCAGGCTCTCGCACTCGCTGCGCAAGACCGTGCGCCGCTTTGCCGCCGATCCGCGCTGCGAACTGCGCATCGACCGCGCCTTCGAGCGCGTGATCGAGGCCTGCGCCACCACGCCGCGCGATGGACAGCGCGGCACCTGGATCGTGCCGGAACTGCGCCGCGCCTACGGCCGCTGGCACCGGGCCGGTGCAGTGCACTCCTTCGAGACCTGGATCGGCGGCGAACTCGTCGGCGGTCTGTACGGCGTCAACCTCGGCCGCATGTTCTTCGGCGAGTCAATGTTCGCGTATGCGACCGATGCCTCCAAGATCGCGCTGGCCGGCCTGGTGGCCTTCTGCCGCGCCAACGGCATCGACTGGATCGACTGCCAGCAGAACACGCCGCACATGGCCTCGCTCGGCGCGCGCGAAGTGGCGCGCATCGACTTCGAGGCGCACCTGGCGAAGACCGTGCGGCTTCTGCCGCCAAGGCGCTGGTCCTATGATCCGTCGCTATGGGCGCAGCTTGCAGTGAACGCGCCCGCCGCATGAAGGCCGCGCCCGCACCGTGACCCATCCCAAGGAACTCCCGCTCGCGTCGCTGCAGTTCTATGCCACGGCGCCCTACCCTTGCAGCTACCTGCCGGGGCGGCTGGCACGCTCGCAGGTGGCGACGCCGAGCCACCTGATCCACGCCGACGCCTATTCGGGCCTGGTGGCGGGCGGCTTTCGCCGCAGCGGCATGTTCACCTACCGACCCTACTGCGACGGCTGCCGCGCCTGCGTGCCGCTGCGGGTGCCGGCGGCGAGCTTTGAGCCGACGCGCAGCCAGCGCCGCGCCTGGCAGCAGCATGCGGGCCTGCAGGCGCGGGTGCTGCGGCTGTGCTTCCTGCCGGAGCATTACCAGCTCTACCTGCGCTACCAGGCCGGGCGCCACGCCGGCGGCGGCATGGACCACGACTCGATCGACCAGTACACCCAGTTCCTGCTGCAGAGCCGGGTCAATTCACGGCTGGTGGAGTTTCGCGAGCCGGCCGCTGATGGCGGCCCCGGGGGCGCGCTGAAGATGGTGTCGATCCTCGACATCCTCGAGGACGGCCTGTCGGCGGTCTACACCTTCTACGCCCCCGAGCCGCGCACGAGCTACGGCACCTACAGCGTGCTGTGGCAGATCGAGCAGACGCGCCAACTCGGGCTGGCCAACGTCTACCTGGGCTACTGGATCGGCGCCAGCCCGAAGATGGCCTACAAGGCGCAGTTCGGGCCGAACGAAGTGCTGGTCGACGGCGAGTGGCGGCGCAATGAACAATGAACGCTCGCCGTGCTTTGCATGAACAATGAATGAAATGCAAACGGGGCCAGCGGCCCCGTTTTTCATCGTTCATGGCTCACGGCGAAGCCGTGGCCGTTTCATCGTTCATCCCACCAGCGGCACGCCGGTCTTGGCCTGGACTTCCTCGCGCGTCACGCCGTCGGCGAGTTCCACGAGCTTCAGGCCCTGCGGCGTCACGTCCATCACCGCGAGGTCGGTGATGATGCGGTTGACGACTCCGACGCCGGTCAGCGGCAGCGTGCAGGCGGGCAGGATCTTGAGATCCTCGCTGCCGTCCTTCTTGCGCGCCACGTGCTCCATCAGCACCACCACGCGCTTGACGCCGGCCACCAGGTCCATCGCGCCGCCCATGCCCTTGACCATCTTGCCGGGGATCATCCAGTTGGCGAGATCGCCCTTGGCGCTGACCTGCATCGCGCCGAGGATGCTGAGGTTGATCTTGCCGGCGCGGATCATCGCGAAGCTGTCGTGGCTGCCGAAGATGCTCGAGCCCGGGATCGTCGTGACGGTCTGCTTGCCGGCGTTGATGAGGTCGGCGTCAACCTGGTCCTCGGTCGGGAACGGACCGATGCCGAGCATGCCGTTCTCGCTCTGCAGCCAGACTTCCTTGTCGGCCGGCACGAAGTTCGCGACCAGCGTCGGAATGCCGATGCCGAGATTGACGTAGAAGCCGTCCTCGAGTTCCTGCGCCGCGCGGGCCGCCATCTGGTTTTGAGTCCAGGCCATGATCAGGCTCCCTTCGCTTCGGTGATGGTGCGCTTCTCGATGCGCTTCTCCGGATGGGCGTTGACCACGATCCGGTGCACGTAGATGCCGGGCAGGTGGACGTCGTCCGGATCGATCTCGCCGGTCTCGACCAGTTCCTCGACCTCGACGACCGTGAGCTTGCCAGCCATCGCGCAGGCCGGGTTGAAGTTGCGCGCAGTGCGGCGGAACACCAGGTTGCCGCTCTTGTCGGCCTTGTGCGCCTTGACCAGCGCCACGTCGGGCACCAGGGCACGCTCCATCACGTAGGTCTCGCCGTCGAACTGGCGCGTCTCCTTGCCCTCGGCCACGATGGTGCCGACGCCGGTCTTGGTGAAGAAGGCCGGGACGCCGGCACCGCCGGCGCGCAGTTTCTCGGCCAGCGTGCCCTGCGGCGTGAACTCGAGCTCGAGTTCGCCGGCCAGGTACTGGCGCTCGAACTCCTTGTTCTCGCCGACGTAGCTCGAGATCATCTTCTTGATCTGGCGCGTCTCGAGCAGCTTGCCGAGGCCGAAGCCATCGACCCCGGCGTTGTTGGAGATGGCCGTGAGGTTCTTTGCGCCGGAGTCCTTGAGCGCCTCGATCAGCGCCTCCGGGATGCCGCACAGACCGAAGCCGCCGACGGCCAGCAACTGGCCGTCCTTGACGATTCCCGCCAGCGCCGCCTCGGCGCTCGGGTAGACCTTGTTCATGGCGCTTGTCTCCTTGCTTGAGGGTCAGACCTGCGGAGGCGCACCGGCATCCGCAGTCCTTCAATTTGCCATGAAGCGTACTACGTACACAGCTACGTAGAATCGCCTAAGCACAGCCAAGCATGGTCAAGTGAACAACGCCCGCAATCGCCTCCTCGCCCCGACCGCGGCTTTCGAGCCCGACTACCGCACCGCCTTCGAGCTCGCCCCGGTGGGTCTGGTGGTCTCGCGCCAGCGCGTCATCGTCGACTGCAACGAGGTACTGGCCCAGATGTTTCGCAGCACGCGCGATGCGCTGATCGGCGAGTCCTTCCAGGTGCTCTACCCGAGCTTCGACGAGTTTGAGCGCACCGGCGAGCGCATCGTCACCGAGCTCCTCGACGACGGCCGCTACGCCGACGACCGCATCATGAAGCGCAGCCCCGGCAATCCGGCCGGCGAGCTCTTCTGGTGTCATGTCGCCGGCCGCGCGCTGCAGCGCGACCTGCCGCACGCCGCCGGCATCTGGAGCTTCGAGGACCTGTCGGCCCGACGCCCGCTGACCACGCCCGGTCGGGCCGGCCTGACCGCGCGCGAGCGCGAGGTCGCCGCGCTGCTGATCGAGGGCCGCACCAGCAAGCAGATCGGCAAGTCGCTCGGCCTGAGCCATCGCACGGTCGACATCTACCGCGCCCGGCTGCTGCGCAAGTACGCCGCTTCGACGACGCCGGAACTTGTGCAGAAGCTGCTCGCCGGACGAAGCTGAAACCGTGCGCCGCAAGGCGACGGCACTCGTCTCAACTAGGGATGCGTGGCCTGCGACGCGCGTGCTTTGATCTTCGCTTCTCGAAGCTGCCGAGGAGCCCTCATGAAAAAGGTGACTGCCGAGAGCGCACGTGCCTACGTGGCCGATGCCGACCTGCCCGCCGCACCGCCGCGCATGCGCGGCGACCCGGCACCGACCGCCACGCTCGCGCTGGAGGCCGGCCGCGCGCAGGCGGCGGTGGTCGGCTCCGAGGTTGTTTCCTTCGCCGCCGACGTGGCGCCGGAGTGGCGCCAGGACCTGATCCACAGCTCGCTGCTCGCGCAGCTGGTGGCCAAGAAGCGGGTTCCGGATGCGAGTCGGATCTTCGAGCGCTACGACGCGCACTTCGACGTGCTCAAGAACGTCGGCTGGGTGATGCTCAAGGAAGACTTCGCGATCTATACCGAGAGCGGCCAGAACTTCGAGGCCCACAAGGCGATCGTCAACGTGGCCGCGATGCTGCTCGGTCCGGCCACCTCGTCGCTGGCGCTCGTGACCGGCACGCTCGACGCGCTGCATTCGATGGATGCCTCGAGCCCGTGGATCACGCTGTTCTCGCGCGAGAGCCAGAGCGCGCAGACCGCGAGCTTCCAGATCAGCCTGGCCGAGACCGCCGCCGACGGTGGCATCGTGGTCTCGCTGATGGCCTTCGGCCTGGAGGCGCGCACCGGCATGACCCAGGTGCTGTTCTTCAAGGCTCGCGCCAGCGAGGCCACGCTGCGCCACTGCTCGGCCAAGGTGACGATCGACACCCACGTGCTGGCCAGCGCCCGCGAGGGCCTGAAGCAGCGGCTGGCGGCGCACACCAACCGCTACATCATGGCCTTGCCCGAGATCTGAGCGCGGCCCGGCGCACGGCCCAGAGTTTGGCCCGCCGCTAGAAGCTGAACGGCGGCTCGAGCAGGAACTTGCTCGCCGTGCCCATCGTGAACAGGTTCGGCGTCTGCACCGCCGGCATGCCGGCCTTGATCGTGGCGTGGAACTGGGCGTAGTTGCCGCTGAAGCCGCCGTTGTTCCAGACCGTCAGCATGCGCTCGGTGAAGGCACCGTTGTGGTCACCGTCGTAGGAGCTCTGGTTGTCCTGGCAGCCCGAGATCAGGATCACGCGCGGCTTCATGCGCCGCGCGATCTTGGTGAGCCTGGCACTGGTGGCAGCCACTGCGGCAAGCGCCGCGTCGGGGTCGACGATGCCGGCCTTCTCGGAGGCGGCGGCGACCCCCTCCTGCAGCTTGTCGTAGAAGCGCCGGTTGTCGCGGTAGGTGCGCAGCGCCACCGCCGCCGGCATGGCCTTCGAGCGCATCTCGGGCGGCGTGACGCCCGCCTGCGGTGGTCCGGCGCGCACCACCGAGCCGCTGTGGCAGCTGTCCGAGAGCACCAGCACCTTCACGCCGGTGATGAAGCTCGCGAGTTCCAGGTAGAGCTCGTCGTCGATCAACTGGCCGTCGTAGAGGCACCAGGTCTCGTCGAGCTTGTCGTCGCGCTCCTCGCCCGAGACATCGGGCACCTGGCCGCCGTGGCCCGAGTAGCTCAGGAAGAAGAAGTCGCCGCCATGCAACTGCTTGGCGGCGGCACGGATGGCGTCGAGCACCGCGCTACGGGTTGCCTTCTTGGTCAGCAGCACGGAGGAACTCATTCCGCGCTCGGCCGCGAGGGCCGCCATGTCGTTGGCATCGAACTCGCAGGCCTGCAGCGGGCCGCTCCAGCCGCCGTAGTGGCTGGCGCTGACAGTGTTGAGGCCAATGTGCAGCCCGATGCCGCGCCGCTTGCGGGCCGCGCCCTTGCTCATTGCCGCTTCGGTCTTCCTGGCCGCCTTCTTCGCCGCCTTCTTCGCAGTTGCCATGTTCGTCTCCTCGTAGAGGCACCGACCAGGCCGGGCGGCGCCTCGAAAAGAATGCGCCGCCAGAGGCGGACGCGGCAAGCGTCAACTTGGGGATGCGGAGCAAGGCCGATCGAGCCGGCCGCGGGCGGCGTTCAGCCTGATCCGGGCAAGGGCCGGATGCGATGAACCGCCTCGTGCTGCCGAGCCCGGTCGACCGGCCTCATGCGCCGCTGCGCTGCCGGAGCCAGTCCGGCAGCGGCACCGAGCGCTGGCTCGGGAAGTCGACCCAGACCAGCTTGGCGCCACCCTCGGCGTAGATCGTGCCGGGCTGGTCGACACGCTCGAGGGTGACGTAGGTCTCGAGGCTGCTGCGGCCGGCCGCGCCGACGTAGTGGCGCGCGATCACCTCGCCCGGGTACTCGAGCTGCCGGATGAAGTTGCAGTAGGCGTTGACGATCACCGGCCCCTCGCCCTTCGGGTTGGGGCCGCAGCCCATCTCGTCGAACCAAGCGATGCGCACGATCTCGAGGTAGCGAAAGTAGAGCGTGTTGTTCAGGTGCCCCATCGCGTCCATGTCACCCCAGCGGATCGGGATGCGAACCTCGTTGGTGAAGCGCTTGTCGGCGGGCAGTTCGAACCTCGGCATGTCGGCCCGCTCCTCAGACGCTGAAGCCGTCGTCGGCCTGGATCACCGCGCCGTTGATGAAGTGGCTCTCCTTGGCGCACAGCATCAGCAGCGCGGTGTCGAGGTCCTGAGGCTGGCCGACGCGCTTGCGCGGCAGCATCTCGACCAGCTTGCGGCCCTGCTCGGTGCTCCAGTGGTGGTGGTTGATCTCGGTGTCGATGTAGCCGGGACAGATCGCGTTGACGTTGATGTCGTAGCGGCCCCATTCGAGCGCCATCGCCCGCGTCATGTGCACCACCGCGGCCTTGCTCATGCAGTAGACGCCGATCTGGCCCAGCACCTTGAGCCCGGCCATCGAGGCGATGTTGACGATGCGCCCGCCGGTAAAGGTGCCCGGTGCCGCGCCCTTGGCGCGCGCGATCATCCGCTTGCCGACCTCCTGCGCGACGAAGAAGGCGCCGCGGGTGTTGGTGTCGAAGATGTGGTCGTAGTCTTCCTCGCCGACGTCGGTGAGCTTCTGCGTGGTGCTGACGCCCGAGTTGTTGACCAGGATGTCGATCGCGCCGACCTCGGTCTCGGCATGCGCCACCGCGCTGCGAATGCTGGTCATGTCGGTCACGTCCAGGCCGACCACGTGGGCGTCGCCGCCGGCGCCCTCGATCTCGGCGCGCAGGGTCTTGAGCCGCTCGACGCGGCGCCCGGCCAGCACCACGGCCGCGCCGGCCTGGCTGAGCGTGCGGGCGAACTGCGCGCCCAGGCCGCTGGAGGCGCCGGTGATCAGGGCCACGCGCCCCGACAGGTCGATCGAATAGCTCATGCTCGCTCCTCGTTGCGCGAATCACGATAGCACGCAGCCCCGGCTCGGCCACCTATCGAACGATCGTTCTATTTTGTTGTCCGGCCCTCTAGAATGGCCTGCTTTTTCTTCGCCCAACAAGAACCAGAGGCAGCCCGAGATGACACCGCAAGCAATCCTTGAACAGTACGGTCCGCGCGAGTCGATGGAGTACGACGTGGTCGTGGTCGGCGGCGGGCCTGCAGGGCTGTCGGCGGCGATCCGCCTCAAGCAGCTGGCGGCCAAGCAGGAACGCGAGTTGTCGGTCTGCGTGCTCGAGAAGGGCTCCGAGCCCGGAGCCCACATCCTCAGCGGTGCGGTGATGGACCCGCGCGCGATCACCGAGTTGTTCCCGAACTGGAAGGAGCTCGGTGCGCCCCTCAACCAGCCGGTGAGTGGCGACGACGTGCTGTTCCTCAGCGAGACCGGCTCGCGCCGCACGCCCGACTGGCTGGTTCCGGGCTGCTTCCACAACGAAGGCAACTACGTCATCAGCCTCGGCGCGGTCACCAAGTGGCTGGCCGAGCAGGCCGAGGGCCTGGGCGTCGAGATCTTTCCCGGCTTCGCCGCGGCCGAGGTGCTCTACAACGACGATGGCTCGGTCCTGGGCA
Organism: Rivibacter subsaxonicus; assembly: GCF_004217215.1. Lineage (GTDB taxonomy): Bacteria > Pseudomonadota > Gammaproteobacteria > Burkholderiales > Burkholderiaceae_C > Rivibacter > Rivibacter subsaxonicus. The sequence goes on along the minus strand of NZ_SHKP01000008.1, from coordinate 131,429 downwards.
TCGCCACCGGCAACCTCGGCGTCGGCAAGGATGGCGAGCCGACCGGTGACTTCCAGCTCGGCATGGAACTGCACGCCCGCTACACCTTCTTCGCCGAAGGCGCGCGCGGCCATCTGGGCAAGCAGTTGATCGCCCGCTTCAAGCTCGATGCCGACAAGGATCCGCAGAGCTACGCGATCGGCGTCAAGGAACTGTGGGAGGTCGACCCCACCCGCCACCAGCCCGGCAAGGTGGTCCACACCGCCGGCTGGCCGATGGACAGCAGCACTTACGGGGGCGGCTTCCTCTACCACCTCGAGGGCAACAAGGTCACGCTCGGCTTCGTCACCGGGCTGGACTACCAGAACCCCTGGCTCAGCCCCTTCGAGGAAATGCAGCGCTGGAAGACGCACCCCGCGATCCGCAGCGTTATCGAGGGCGGCAAGCGCATCGGCTACGGCGCGCGCGCGATCACTGCCGGCGGCCTGCTGAGCCTGCCCAAGACCGTGTTCCCGGGAGGCGCGCTGATCGGCTGCGACGCCGGCTACCTCAACGCGGCGCGCATCAAGGGCAGCCATGCGGCGATCAAGACCGGCATGCTGGCCGCCGAGGCCGCCTTCGAGGCGGTGGCCGCCGACCGCCGCCACGACGAACTCGTCGCCTACCCGGCGGCCTTCGAGAAAAGCTGGCTGTTCGAGGAGCTCGACGCCTCGCGCAACTTCAAGCAATGGTTCAAGAAGGGCAACACCATCGGCACGCTGATGACCGGCATCGAGCAGTGGCTGCTGCCCAAGCTCGGCATGAAGTCGGCACCGTGGACCATCCACCGCACCGAGGCCGACCACCAGCGCCTGAAGCCGGCCGCCGAGTGCGCGCAGATCACCTACCCCAAGCCCGACGGCAAGCTGACCTTCGACCGCCTGAGCTCGGTCTTCATCAGCAACACCAACCACGCCGAAAACCAGCCGGCACACCTGACGCTCAAGGACGCCAGCGTGCCGGTCACGGTCAACCTCACCCAGTACGCCGGCCCCGAGAGCCGCTACTGCCCGGCCGGCGTCTACGAGTTCGTCAAGAACGACGACGGCGAGGAGCGCCTGCAGATCAACGCGCAGAACTGCGTGCACTGCAAGACCTGCGACATCAAGGACCCGACCCAGAACATCGTCTGGGTCACGCCCGAGGGCGGCGGCGGGCCGAACTACGCGGGGATGTAAGAGCCGAAGCGAAGGGCGAGGGGCCCCCGCAGGGGGATCGACCAGCGCAGGCGATGGCGAACGTTGAGGGCTCAATGCCCGAAACGTGAGAGGTGGCGCAACTCGGTTCTGCAGCGCGGGGATCGACAGCGGAGGCGATGGCGAGCGCTGCGGGCTCGATGCCCGCAGTGCGAGAGCCGGAGCGCCTCAGCCCCAATCCGGCGCCCGCTTCTCGATGAAGGCCTGCACCCCCTCGAGCGCGCTCGCGTCCATCATGTTGCAGGCCATGGTTTCGGCGGCATCGGCGTAGGCCGCGTCGATGCCGGTCTCGAGCTGGCGGTAGAACAGATGCTTGCCGAGCGCGATCGCCTCGCGCGGCTTGGCGACGATGCTCGCGACCAGCCCCTCGATCTCGGCATCGAGGGCCTGCGGCTCGACGACGCGGTTGACGAGGCCTCGCTCGCGCGCCTCGGCGGCCGAGATGAATGCCCCCGTGACCAGCATCTCGAAGGCCGCCTTGCGCGGCACGTTGCGCGACAGCGCCACGCTCGGCGTCGAGCAGAACAACCCGAGATTGACGCCGCTCACCGCGAAGCGTGCGTCAGTCGCGGCCACGGCGAGGTCGCACATCGCCACCAGCTGGCAGCCGGCGGCGGTAGCAACGCCTTGCACCCTGGCGATCACCGGCAGCGGGAGCCGCTGCAGCGTCATCATCATCCGACCGCACTGCGTGAACAGCTCGCGGTAGTAGTCGAGGGACGGCTCGGCGCGCATCTCGCGCAGGTCGTGACCGGCGCAGAAGGCCTTGCCGGCCGCGGCCAGCACGACGACGCGTGCACCGGCGTCGCCGGCGACTGCATCGAGCTCGCGCTGCAGCGCCTCGAGCAGCGCCTGCGACAGCGAGTTGAAGGCCTGCGGCCGGTTCAGCGTCAGCCTGATCACGCCGCGCTCGTCGCGCTCGTGCAGCACCAACGCGTCGGTGTCGATCGCATTCATATCCGCCAACTCCTCACTCGATCGCGGCCGCCGAGCGAGCCCGCTCGCGCAGCACGAATTTCTGGATCTTGCCGGTCGCGGTCTTCGGGATCTCCTCGAAGCGGATCTCGCGCGGCAGCTTGTAGCCGGCCAGCAGACTGCGGCAATGATTGATCAGCGCCTCGGCCGTCACCTCGGAGCCGGGCTTGAGTTCGACATAGGCCAGCGGCGTCTCGCCCCACTTGGGGTCGGGCCGCGCAACCACCGCGCAGGCCAGCACGGCCGGATGGCGGTACAGCGCGTCCTCGACCTCGAGCGAGCTGATGTTCTCGCCGCCGGAGATGATCACGTCCTTGCTGCGATCGCGGATCTTGGCGTAGCGGTCCGGCTCGAGCACCGCGAGATCGCCGGTGTGGAACCAGCCACCCTCGAAGGCCTTGGCGGTCGCTGCCGGGTTCTTCAGGTAGCCCTTCATCACCAGGTTGCCGCGGAACATGATCTCGCCCATCGTCTGGCCATCGGCCGCGACCTCGGCCATCGTCTGCGGATCGAGCACCGTCATGCCCTCCTGCAGCGCGTAACGCACGCCCTGACGGCCGTTGAGCCGGGCCTGCTCGGACAGGCTCTCGCCGGCCCAGCCGGGCCGCTTGACCGCCACCGCCGCCGGACCGTAGACCTCGGTCAGGCCGTAGACATGGGTCAGGTCGAAGCCGATCTGCGCCATGCCCTCGATCATCGAAGCCGGCGGCGCGGCGCCAGCCACCATGCCGCGCACCTGCTGCGTGATGCCGGCGCGCTGCTCGGCCGGCGCGTTGATCAGCAGGTTGTGGACGATCGGCGCCGCGCAGTAGTGGTCGACGCCGTGCTCGCGCATCGCATCGAAGATCGCCCGCGGCTCGACCTTGCGCAGGCAGACATGGGTGCCGCCCAGCATGGCGACCGTCCACGGGAAGCACCAGCCGTTGCAGTGAAACATCGGCAGCGTCCAGAGGTAGCGCGGAAACGCCGGCATGGTCCAGGTTGCCGCGTTGCACACCGCGTTGAGATAGGCGCCGCGGTGGTGCGTGACCACGCCCTTCGGGTCACCGGTCGTGCCCGAGGTGTAGCTCACCGCGATCGCGTCCCATTCGTCGACCGGGCCTTCGAGCCGCGCCAGCGGCGGATGCGCCGCCAGCAGCGCCTCGTACTCGAGGCCTCCGAGCCGCTCGCCCGGGCCGGCGTACTCGCTGTCGCAGACATCGATCACGACCGGCTCGCGGCCGTGCTCCTCCTTGAGCAACCGCAGCGCCGGGCCGATCACCGGGGCGAATTCGCGATCGGTGATCAGCACCCTGGCCTCACAGTGGTTCAGCTGCCAGGCCAGTAGCGGCGCGTCGAGCCGCGTGTTCAGCGTGTTGAGCACGGCGTTGATCGCCGGCACCGCGTAATGCGCCTCGACCATCTCGGGCGTGTTCGGCAGCATCACGCTGACGGTGTCGCCGCGGCCGATGCCAAAGGCCCGCAGCGCCGCCGCCAGCCGGGCCGAGCGATCGCGCGTCTGCGCCCAGTCGTAGCGGCGGGCACCGTGGATCACCGCCGGCAGGTCGGCAAAGACCTCGGCGCTGCGCTCGACAAAGCTGGCCGGCGACAGCGCGACGAAATTGGCCGCGTTGCGTTCGAGATCACGGTCGTAGATGCTGGACATCGCTTCAGGCTCCGGCTGCATGCAACCCCGGTTGTAGCGCACGGCGCCGACGACGAACAGCGGGCCGGCCGCAGGCACGCTCGGCTACACTGGCGACCGTCAGGAGAGAGCCCGCACACCCCGGTGAACAGGGCCGCCGAAGGCGCAGGGACCCGTTCCCGAACGCTCAGGCAAAAGGACTGGCACACGCAGCCACGAGGTTGCGTTTCCTCACTGGAGAGAGGCCGCCCCCGAGGCGGTCCACCGAAGGGGCAAGCGAAGTCGGGCAGAGCCCGCCGACGCCAATCTCTCAGGTAAAGCGGACAGCGAGGGCAAAGGAGAACGGCCGGTGCAAGCATCGACCGCTCAATGACTTCCTGCCCTCCGGCCCCCGAGGCCGCGCTCGTATGTCCACCGACACCGACCTGCTGCAGACTCCGCTGCACGCCCTGCACCTCGAACTCGGCGCCCGCATGGTGCCCTTCGCCGGCTACGCGATGCCGGTGCAGTACCCGGCCGGCCTGATGGCCGAGCACCGGCACTGCCGGGCCAAGGCCGCGCTCTTCGACGTCTCGCACATGGGCCAGCTGCGCTTGCTCGGCGCCGACGCCGCCGCCGCGCTCGAGACCCTGGTGCCGGTCGACGTCATCGGCCTCGGCGCCAACAAGCAGCGCTACGCCTTCTTCACCAACGACAACGGCGGCCTGCTCGACGACCTGATGATCACGCGCCGCGGCGCCGAGCATGGCAACGACCTGTTCGTGATCGTCAACGCCGGCTGCAAGAACGCCGACATCGCTCACCTCACGGCGCAGATCGGCATGCGCTGCCAGGTGCAGCCGCTACCCGACCGGGCGCTACTGGCCCTGCAGGGCCCGCAGGCGGTGGAGGCGCTGGCACGGCTGAACCCCGAGGTGCGGGCGCTGGTGTTCATGACCGGCGGCAGCTTCAAGCTGGCCGGCAGCGACTGCTTCGTCACCCGCTCGGGCTACACCGGCGAGGACGGCTTCGAGATCTCGGTGCCGGCGGCCGATGCCGTGATGCTGGCGCGCGCGCTGCTGGCCCAGCCCGAGGTGGCACCGGCCGGCCTGGGCGCGCGCGACACCCTGCGCCTGGAAGCCGGCCTCTGCCTCTACGGCCACGACATCGACCAGACCACCACGCCGGTCGAGGCCGGCCTGACCTGGGCCATCCAGAAGGTGCGCCGTGCCGGCGGCGCGCGCGCCGGCGGCTATCCGGGGGCGGCGGTCATCGACGCCCAATTCGCCGGCGGCGCGAGCAACAAGCGGGTCGGCCTGCGCGGGCTGGAGCGCATCCCGGTGCGCGAGGGCACCGAGATCGTCGACGCCGAGGGCAATCCGCTCGGCAAGGTCTGCAGCGGCACGCTGGCGCCGACCGTCAACGAGCCGGTCGCGATGGCCTACCTGCCGATGAACTTCACCGAGCCGGGCGGCACCGTCTACGCTCTGGTGCGCGGCAAGAAGATCGCGATGCAGGTGAGTCCGATGCCGTTCGCACCGCACCGCTATTTCCGCGGCTGAATCAATCACCACCCTTCGACCCGAGGAGCTCGACCCATGACGACCATGTACACCCCCGACCACGAGTGGATCAACATCGAGGACCACGAGGCCGCCGTCGTCGGCATCACGCACCACGCGCAGGACGCGCTGGGCGACGTGGTCTTCGTCGACCTGCCCGAGGTCGGCAAGACCTACGCCAAGGGCGAAATCGCCGGCGTGGTCGAGTCGGTCAAGGCCGCGGCGGACCTCTACATGCCGGTCAGCGGCGAGGTGGTCGAGGTCAACGAGGAACTGCGCGCCGACCCCTCGCTGGCCAACAGCGACCCGCTCGGCAACGGCTGGTTCTTCAAGGTGCACATCACCAACATGGCCGAGTTCGACCAGCTGATGGATCCGCCGGCCTACGACAAGCTGCTCACGACGCTCTGATCCCCGCCTGACTCTCAATCGCGGCGGGCCTCGTGCCCGCCACCGACGACGCCCCGCCATGCTCAAGCCCGCCACCGCCCCGCTCGCCCAACTCGAGAACGCCGCCGAGTTCCTGCCCCGCCACATCGGCCCGACCGCCGAGGACGAAGCCCACATGCTGTCGGTGATCGGCGCGGCCTCGCGCGCGGCGCTGATCGACGCGCTGGTGCCGGCCAACATCCGCCGCGGCCTGCCGATGGAGTTGCCGGCGGCAGTGACCGAGGCGCAGGCGCTGGCCGAGATCAAGGCGGTGGCCTCGAAGAACCAGGTGCTCAAGAGCTTCATCGGCCAGGGCTACCACGGGACCCACGTGCCGGGCGTGATCCTGCGCAACATCCTCGAGAACCCGGCCTGGTACACCGCCTACACGCCCTACCAGGCCGAGATCTCGCAGGGCCGCATGGAGGCGCTGGTCAACTTCCAGACCATGGTCTGCGAGCTCACCGGCATGGCGATCGCCAACGCCTCGATGCTCGACGAGGCAACCGCCGCCGCGGAGGCAATGACGTTGGCAAAACGCGGCGTCAAGAGCAAGAGCAACACCCTCATCGTGGCTGGCGACTGCCACCCGCAGACCATCGAGGTGATCCGCACCCGCGCCGAGCCGCTGGGCATCGAGGTTCTGGTCGGCATGGCGCCGGATCTGATGGCGCAGCACGACTACTTTGCCGTGGTCGCCCAGTACCCCGCCACCACCGGCATGCTGCACGACATGCGGCCCTTTGCCGAGGCGGCGCATGCCAAGGGCGCGGCCTTCATCGTCGCGGCCGACCTGCTGGCGCTGACGCTGCTGGTGCCGCCCGGTGAATGGGGCGCCGACATCGTGATCGGCAACACGCAGCGCTTCGGCGTGCCGATGGCCAACGGCGGCCCGCACGCGGCCTATCTGGCCTGCAAGGACGAGTTCAAGCGCTCGATGCCGGGCCGCCTGGTCGGCGTCAGCGTCGACGCGCATGGCAACCCGGCCTACCGGCTGGCACTGCAGACGCGCGAGCAGCACATCCGGCGCGAGAAGGCCACCTCGAACATCTGCACCGCGCAGGTGCTATTGGCGGTGATGGCGAGCATGTACGCGGTCTATCACGGCCCGATCGGCCTGACCCGCATCGCGCAGCGCGTGGCCTCGTACACCGCGATCCTGCATGCCGGGCTGCAGAAGCTGGGCTTCAAGGTGCTCAACCCCAGTGCGTTCGACGCGCTGACGATCGAGGTCGGCAGCCGCGCCGACGAGATCGCCGCCAAGGCGGTGGCGGCCGGCGCCAACCTGCGCCGTGTTGCGCCGACGCTGCTCGGCGTCGCCTTCGACGAGACCACGACCCGTGCCGACATCGAGGCGATCTGGTCCTGGTTCGCACCGGCCGGTGCCACGCTGCCGGCGGTCGCCGACTTCGAAGCCGGTGTCGAGCCGCTGATCCCGCTGAGCCTGCGCCGCAGCAGCGCCTTCCTCACGCACCCGGTGTTCAACACCCGTCGCAGCGAGACCTCGATGCTGCGCTACCTGCGCGGCTTGGCCGACAAGGACCTCGCGCTCGACCGCACGATGATCCCGCTCGGTTCGTGCACGATGAAGCTCAACGCGACCAGCGAGATGATTCCCATCACCTGGCCCGAGTTCGCGAACATCCACCCCTTCGCGCCGGCCGCGCAGCGCGCCGGCTACACGCTGCTCGACCAGCAGCTGCGCGACTGGCTGTGCCAGGCGACCGGCTATGCCGGCATCAGCCTGCAGCCCAACGCCGGCTCGCAGGGCGAGTACGCCGGCCTGCTCGCGATCCGCGCCTGGCACGCCTCGCGCGGCGATGCCGGTCGCACGATCTGCCTGATCCCCGAGTCGGCCCACGGCACCAACCCGGCCTCGGCGCAGATGGCGGGGATGCAGGTCGTCGTCGTCAAGTGCAATGCCGACGGTCATGTCGACATGGCCGACCTCAAGGCCAAGTGCGAGAAGCACGCCACCGAGCTGGCCGCGATCATGATCACCTACCCCTCGACCTACGGCGTGTTCGAGACCGGCGTCAAGGAAGTCTGCGAGACGGTGCACCGCCATGGCGGCCGCGTCTACGTGGACGGCGCCAACATGAACGCGATGGTCGGCGTGGCTGCGCCCGGCGAGTTCGGCGGCGACGTCAGCCACCTGAACCTGCACAAGACCTTCTGCATCCCGCACGGCGGCGGCGGCCCGGGCGTCGGCCCGGTCTGCGTAGTGGCCGATCTGGTGCCGTTCCTGCCCAAGCACGCCAGCGGCGGCATGGACGTGGCCGCGGGCGGCGTCGGTGCCGTCAGCGCCGCGCCGCTGGGCAATGCCGCGGTGCTGCCGATCTCGTGGATGTACATCCGCATGATGGGCGCCAAGGGCCTGACCGATGCGACCGAGACCGCGATCCTCAGCGCCAATTACGTGGCGGCGCGGCTGGCCGATGCCTACGACATCCACTTCAGCAGCGAGCTGCCCGCGATCAAGGGCGGCGGCGTCGCGCACGAGTGCATCCTCGACCTGCGCCCGCTCAAGGAAAGCAGCGGCATCGGCGCCGAGGACGTCGCCAAGCGCCTGATCGACTACGGCTTCCATGCGCCGACGCTGTCGTTCCCGGTCGCCGGCACGCTGATGGTCGAGCCGACCGAGAGCGAGCCGCGCGAGGAGCTGGACCGCTTCTGCGAAGCGATGCTGGCGATCCGCGAGGAGATCCGCCAGGTCGAGTCCGGCGCCTGGCCGCGCGAGGACAACCCGTTGAAGAACGCGCCGCACACCGCCGCTGCGCTGCTCAAGGCCGACTGGCCGCATGCCTACAGCCGCGAGCAGGCGGCGTACCCTGTGGCGGCGCTCAAGGCTGCAAAGTACTGGTCGCCGGTGGGCCGGGTCGACAACGTCTACGGCGACCGCAACCTGTTTTGCAGCTGCCTGCCGGTGAGCGAGTATCAGTAAGCGAGAACCAGGATGAACAACGACGCGCCGCGCCAGCACTTCGCCAGCGACAACTACGCCGGCATGTGCCCGCAGGCGCGCCACTGGCTGCTCGAGGCCGATGCCACCGGCCACCAGCCGGCCTACGGCGACGACATCTGGACCCAGCGCGTCTCGGAAGGCCTGCGCCATCTGTTCCAGACCGACTGCGACGTCTACTTCGTCTTCAACGGTACCGCCGCCAACTCGCTGGCACTGGCCTCGATGTGCCAGAGCTACCACTCGGTGATCTGCACGCCGCAGGCCCACATCGACACCGACGAATGCGGCGGCCCGGAGTTCTTCTCCAACGGTTCCAAGCTGCTCACCACCGACCCCGCTGCGCCCGGCGCCGCGCTGGCCAAGCTCACGCCCGACGAGATCGAGCGCCTGGTCACCAAGCGCAGCGACATCCACTACCCGAAACCCAAGGTCGTCTCGATCACGCAGTCGACCGAGCTCGGCACGGTCTACTCGGTCGAGGAGGTCCGCGCGATCGCCGCGATCGCCAAGCGGCGCCAGCTCAAGGTCCACATGGACGGCGCGCGCTTTGCCAACGCGGTGGCGCACCTCGGTTGCCACCCGAGCGAGATCACCTGGCGCGCCGGGGTCGACGTGCTCTGCTTCGGCGGCACCAAGAACGGCATCCCGGTCGGCGAGGCGGTGATCTTCTTCGACCGCACGCTCAGCGAAGACTTCGCCTACCGCGTCAAGCAGGCCGGACAGCTGGCCTCGAAGATGCGATTCATCTCGGCACCCTGGGTCGGCATGCTCGAAGGCGACACCTGGCTCGCCAACGCACGCCATGCCAACGAGATGGCGCGCCGGCTCTACCACCGCATCAACAGCGTGCCCGGCGTGCGCGTGATGCACGAGCCGCAGGCCAATGCGGTCTTCGCCTACCTGCCCGAGCCGGCGATCAAGGTGCTGCAGAACGAGAAGGGCTGGAAGTTCTACGACTTCATCGCCGGCGGCGGCTGCCGGCTGATGTGCGCCTGGGACACCAAGGTCGAGTCGGTCGACGCCTTTGCCGCCGATATCGCAACGGTCTGCGCCGCCTTGCGCTGAAGAAGAAGCTTCGATGGCCGTCTCCGTCTTCGACCTCTTCAAGGTAGGCATCGGCCCCTCGAGTTCGCACACCGTGGGCCCGATGCGGGCCGCGCGGCTTTTCACCAGCCGGCTCGCCAACGAGGCACTGTTGCCGCGCACCAGCCGCGTGCTGTGCGAGCTCTACGGATCGCTGGCCGCCACCGGCAAGGGCCATGGTTCGCACGACGCGGTCCTGCTCGGCCTGGCCGGGCATGAGCCGGACACCGTCGATGTCGACGCGGTGCCGGCGTTGCTGGAGGCGATCCGCTCCGGGCGGCGCCTGCGCCTGGCCGGCGAGCACGAGATTGGCTTCGACGAGGCCACCGACCTGCTGTTCCTGCGCCGCAAGACCCTGCCCTTCCACCCCAACGGTCTGCGCTTCTGCGCCTTCGATGCGACCGGCGAACTGCTCGCCGATCGCACCTACTTCTCGGTCGGCGGCGGCTTCGTCGTCAGCGAGGAAGTGGCGGCCGATGGAAGCAAGCAGAAGGTGGTGGCGCCGGATGCTACGGTGCTGCCGCATCCCTTCCACAGCGGCGCCGAGTTGCTGACGCTGACGCAATCGCTGGGCTGCTCGATCGCCGGCGTGATGCGGCTCAACGAGCGCCACTGGCGCAGCAACGAACAGATCGACGCCGGCCTGCTCGAGATCTGGCGCGTGATGCAGGCCTGCGTGCAGCGCGGCATCCGCACCGAGGGCGTGCTGCCCGGCGGTTTCAAGGTCAAGCGGCGCGCCGCCAAGCTCTACCGCGACCTGACCGCCGACCCGCACGCCGCGCTGCGCGACCCGCTGCAGGTGCTCGACTGGGTCAACCTCTACGCGCTCGCGGTCAACGAGGAGAACGCCGCCGGCGGCCGAGTCGTCACCGCGCCGACCAATGGCGCGGCCGGCATCGTGCCGGCGGTGCTGCACTACTACACGCGCTTCGTGCCGGGCGCCTCCGACGCCGGCGTGATCGACTTCCTGCTGACGGCCGGCGCGATCGGCCTGCTCTACAAGGAGAACGCGTCGATCTCGGGCGCCGAGGTCGGCTGCCAGGGCGAGGTCGGCGTGGCCTGCTCGATGGCGGCCGGCGCGCTGTGCGCGGTGCTCGGCGGCTCGATGGCACAGGTCGAGAACGCGGCCGAGATCGGCATGGAGCACCACCTCGGCCTGACCTGCGACCCGGTCGGCGGCCTGGTGCAGATTCCCTGCATCGAGCGCAACGCGATCGCCTCGGTCAAGGCGATCAACGCCGCGCGCATGGCGCTGCGTGGCGACGGCACGCATCACGTGAGCCTCGACAAGGTGATCGCGACGATGCGCCAGACCGGTGCCGACATGCAGACCAAGTACAAGGAGACCGCGCGCGGCGGTCTGGCGGTACACATCGTCGAGTGCTGAAGACCGCGGCGCGCGAAATCCGCGAGCAAGCTCACGACGCGCTCGTTTCTGCTTGAGTCCGCGAGCGTGGATTCCACGGCCGACCGGGCAGAATCGAGACGCGGTCCACGAGACCGCTCAACCCCAATCGCAGCCACCATGCTCGACACCCTAGAACACCACGCCCGCCGCGCCGCGGGCCGCCTGCCCGCCAGCACCCGCCACTGGGCGGTACGCGGCGTACGCGAACATTCCGAACAACTCAGCGTGCGCGCCGACGTGGCCGAGGCGCCCAAGCGCTCGCAGGACGACGGCGCGATGGTCACCGTGGTCGACGGCGGCCTCGGCTATGCCGCGACCTCCGATCTTTCCGATGCCGGCCTCGCCGCCGCCTTCGAACGCGCGCATGCGCTGGCACGTGCCAGCGCCGGCCGCACCGTGATCGACTACGAGCAGATCGCGCGCGCGCCCGCCTCGGGCCGCTACGCAAGCCGCGTCGAGCGCCCGGCGTCCAGCGCCACGCTGCCCGAGAAGCTCGAGTGGCTGCGCGAGGTCTGCGCCGGCGCCGGCGGCGACGCGCGCATCGTCGACCGCCACGCGACGCTCTGGAACGTGCGCACCGAGCAGCTCTACCTGACGAGCGACGGCGCCCGCACCGAGCAGCAGTGGGAGTTCATGACGCCCTCGGTGCAGGTCACCGCCAGCGCGAGCGGCGTGACCCAGATCCGCTCCAGCGCCGGCCAGTACAACGGCTTTTGCCAGCAGGGTGGCATCGAGGTGCTCGAGCGCGCCGGCTTCCGCAGCACCGAGGGTCCGCGCGTCGCGCGCGAGGCGCTCGAGCTGATCGGCGCCGCGCCCTGCCCCAGCGGCAGGATGGACCTGCTGCTGATGCCCGACCAGATGATGCTGCAGATCCACGAGAGCATCGGCCACCCGCTGGAGCTGGACCGCATCCTCGGCGACGAACGCAACTTCGCCGGTACCAGCTTCGTCACGCTCGACATGTTCGGCCAGTACCAGTACGGCAGCGAACTGCTCAACGTCAGCTTCGATCCCGGCCATGAGCATGAATTCGCCGGTTTCGCCTTCGACGACGACGGCACCCCGGCCGAGCGCGCGCTCCTCATCGAGCGCGGGCTGCTCAGGCGTCCGCTCGGCGGCAGCCTGTCGCAGGCCCGCGCCCGCGCGCAGGGCATCGACGTCGGCGGCGTGGCGACGACCCGGTCGAGTAGCTGGAACCGCGCGCCGATCGACCGCATGAGCAACCTCAACGTCGAGCCGGGCGACAGCAGCCTGGAGCAGATGATCGCCAGCATCGAGCTCGGTGTCGTGATGCACACCAACTGTTCGTGGAGCATCGACGACTCGCGCAACAAGTTCCAGTTCGGCTGCGAGTACGCGCGCATGGTGCGCGGCGGCCGACTGGCCGAGGTGGTGCGCAACCCCAACTACCGCGGCATCAGCGCCACCTTCTGGCGCTCGCTGTCGATGGTCGGCAACGCCGGCACCGTCGACGTGATGGGCACGCCCTTCTGCGGCAAGGGCGAGCCCTCGCAGGTGATTCGCGTCGGCCATGCGTCGCCGGCGTGCAAGTTCAGCAGCATCGACGTCTTCGGCGGAGTTTGACCATGGACGCCGCCCTCAACATGAACTCCCGCTCCTACACCGAAGCGGCCCGCTTCGAGGCCCTCGCCGACGCGCTGCTGCGCACCGACCCCGCGGTCGACCGCACCAGCCTCTACCTGCGCGCCGAAGCCAGCGACTTCCTGCGCTTCAACAAGGCCGCGCTGCGCCAGGCCACCAGCGTGCAGCAGGCCTACGTGACGATCGCGGTCGAACGCGGGCTGCGCCGCGCCGAGAGCACGCTGACGCTCGGCGGCGAGCCGGCGCTCGACGCGCAACGCCTGCAGGCCGAGCGCAGCCTGCTGGTCGGCCAGCTCGACCTGATCTCCGACGACCCCTGGCTGCTGCGCCCGCAGGCCGCGACCCACAGCACGCGCGACGACCGCGGCGCCCTGCCCGAGGCGAGCCATGTGATCGCGCTGGTGCACGAGCTGGCCGGCGTGCGGCTCAAGCAGGACCTGGTCGGCTTCTATGCCGGAGGCCCGGTGGTGCATGCCTTTGCCGACAGCTTGGGCTCGCGCCACTGGCACCGCGTCGAGAGCTTCCACTTCGACTGGTGCCTGTACCACCGCGCCGACAAGGCGGTGAAGACCGCCTACGCCGGCACGCGCTGGGACGACACCGCCTTCGCCGCCCGGCTCGACGAGGCCGCGCGGCGCGTGCCGCTGCTCGAACGCGATGCCCACACGCTGCAGCCCGGTGCCTACCGCGCCGCCTTCTCGCCGAGCGCGATGGTCGAGCTGCTCGGCACGCTGGGCTGGAGCGGCTTCTCGCTCAAGTCGCGCCGCACCGGCGTCAGCTCGCTGATGCGCCTGGAGCGCGGCGAGGCCGCCTTCGACGCCCGCATCAATCTCGACGAGGCCATCGCCGACGGCACCGCACCCTGCTTCACCGCCGAAGGCTTCGTGCGGCCCGGGCGGGTGGCGCTGGTCGAGTCCGGCAGGTTGCCGGCTGGCGGCGGCACGCTCAACTCGCCGCGCTCGGCGGCCGAGTACGGCGTGGCCGCCAACGGCGCCGGCGCGCAGGAGTCGCCCGAGGCGCTGCGCCTGGGCGCAGGAACCGTCCCGCACGGCGATCTGCTGAAGGCGCTCGACACCGGCCTGTTCGTCTCCAACCTCTGGTACCTGAACTACAGCGACCGCCAGGCCTGCCGCATGACCGGCATGACGCGCTACGCCTGCTTCTGGGTCGAGCGCGGCGAACTGGTGGCGCCGGTCAACGTGATGCGCTTCGACGACGATGCGCTGCGGCTGTTCGGAAGCGGCCTGGTCGGACTGACCGATGCACCCGAGTTCACGCCAAACAGCGACACCTACGGCTGCCGCCAGCTCGGCTCGGTGACCACGCCTGCGGCGCTGGTCGAGGGCTTCAGGCTGACGCTCTAGGGGCCCGCTAACGCTATCAGGGGGGCTCGCGCCCGGCCGGCGCGGCCGCCTCGCGAGCAGAATCCGGATCCGAACGCGCCCGCGTTCCGAGGTTCGCAAACGGGCCGCCGGTCCGGTTTGGCGTGCTTCGCACGGTCGAAGGATCGCCCTATGAAGCTCCTGCTCCGCTGCTGCAGCCCGGCCCTGTGGCTGGCCGCCTGCCTGGCTTTGCTTGCCCCACTCCCGGCGGCCGCCGCCAGTGCCGCCGAACTGGAGAGCGAGGCCAAGGCTGCGCTCGACCGGCTCTATGCCCAGAACCCGGGCGCACGTTCGCTCGGCAAGGACGCGGTGGGCGTGCTGGTGTTTCCCGGGATCGTGAAGGCCGGCCTCGGGGTGGGCGGGCAGTTCGGCGAAGGCGTGCTGTACCGGGGCGGGAAGGCAGCAGGCTACTACAACACTGCCGGCGCCTCGGTCGGGCTGCAGGCCGGTGCGCAGAAGTACGGCTATGCGATCTTCTTCCTCAGCGAGGACACGCTCAAGTACCTCGACAAGTCCGAGGGCTTCGAAGTAGGCGTCGGACCCTCGCTGGTGGTGGCCGATGAGAGCTTCGCCAAGTCGACCACGACGACCACCGCCAAGGACAAGATCTACGCCTTCATCTTCGACCAGAAGGGCGCGATGGCCGCGCTCGGCATCCAGGGCAACAAGATCACGAAGATCAAGAAGTGAGGTCGGAGGAGCCGCGCCCGGCGCCGGCCTTGGCCCGCCCGGTCGCGCTCAGCGCCCGCTTCGGGTCGCGCTTCATCTGCCCGATCTGGTCGGCCCGCCTGAAGCGCAGCGCCGACCAGTCCTCGTCGATCGCCACCATCCGCACCGGCTCGAAGCCGAGCGCGCCGAGCGCGCCGAGCGCGGCCCAGCCGGTGTCCCGGTTGAACTCGCAGCGATAGCGCTTGGACGTGCTCTTGGGGTAGGCGAACCACAGCACCATGTCGCCGATGCCGGCCGCGACCAGCGCCGGTGCCGCCTGCTCGACCTGTGCCAGCGTCGTGACGAAGGCCAGCGCGAAGTCGAGCTTGGGACTCGAGGGCACGCGCCGGCGCAGCTTCAGCGCCGGCCGCGCTGCGAGCAGCGCGTCGATCTCCGGCTCGAAACTCGGTGGCGCGTCGAGCACCAGTGCGCGCGTGGCCTCACCCAGGTTGAGCTTGGTGAACAGCGGCGTCATGCCCCGGAGTTTCGGCTCCGGGGCGCCACTTTGCTACTCGGCAATCGCCGGAGTCCCGGGCTGCGCGCTGCCGCCCTGCGTGCCGAACTGCGATTCGGCGGCCAGCCTGGGCTTCTTCTCGCGCACTAGGTACGAGTAGATCACCGGCACCACCACCAGCGTCAGCAGGGTCGAGGTCAGCACGCCGCCAATGATTGCGCGGCCCATCGGCGCCTGGATCTCGCCGCCCTCGTTGAGCGCCATCGCCAGCGGCAGCATGCCGAAGATCATGGCCGAGGTCGTCATCAGGATCGGCCGCATCCGCACCATTCCCGCCTCGAGCAGCGCCTCGGGCACGCTGGCACCGCGCGCTCGCGCATGGTTGGCGAAGTCGACCAGCAGGATCGCGTTCTTGGTCACCAGGCCCATCAGCATCACCAGCCCGATCATCGAGAACAGGTTCAGCGTACTGCCGGTCACCAGCAGCGCCAGCATCACGCCGATCAGCGCCAGTGGCAGCGAGGCCATGATCGCGATCGGCTGGATGAAGCTGCCGAACTGCGAGGCCAGCACGATGTAGATGAAGATCACCGACAGGCCAAGCGCGGCCAGCATGCCGCTGAAGGCCTCGGCCTGCTCCTTGGTCTGGCCGCCGACGTCGAAGCGATAGCCCGGCGGCAGCGTGGTCGCCTTGACCAGCTTCTGCACGTCGGCGCCGACGTCGCCCGAGGGCCGGCCCTGGGCCCCGGCATAGATCGCCTGGCGCCGCTGCAGGTCCTGGCGCTTGATGACCTCGGGATTGAAGACCTCGCGGATCTCGGCCACGCGGCCGAGCGCGATCGGCGTGCCGTCCTTCGAGTAGGCCACCGGCAATTGCTCGAGCTGCGCGATGTTCTGACGCGATTCGCGCGGCAGGCGCAGTTCGACCTCGACCTGCTCGCCATCGGGCGCGGTCCAGTAGGTCGCGACATCGCCGTTGACGAAGGCGCGCAGGCTGCCGGCGAGCTGCTGCGGCGTCAGGCCCAGTTCACGCACCGCGTCGTGCTTGAGCCGGACCGCGTAGGCGGGCAGGCCGGGCGTGACCGAGGTCTCGACGTCGGCGATGCCGGGCACCTTCTTGACCTTCTCGGCCAGCTTGAGCACCTCGGCCTCGAGCACCTGCGGGTCCGGGCCGAGTAGCGCGATGTAGATCGGGCGCTGGCCGAGCGAGATGTCGATGCCGGGGATCGGGCGCAGCGCCTCGCGGATCGCGCCCTCGATCTCCTTCTGGCTGCGCTTGCGCTCGGCACGCGGGACCAGCTGGACGCCCATCTCCGAAGCGTTGCGGCTGCCGCTCCAGGGGTTGCCGACGGTGGCCGAGAGGTTCTTGACCTCCTTGAACTCACGCACCACCGCCTCGACCTGGGCGATCTTGTCGCTGGCCCGCTCCAGGCTCACGCCCACCGGCAGCTTGACGTTGAGCTGGATGTAGCCCTGGTCGGTCTCGGGGATGAACTCGCTGCCCACCACCGGCGCCAGTGCGATCGCGCCGACGAAGCTGAGCGCGCCGACCCACAGCACGATGCCGCGCGGCGAGAGCGTGGCGATGCGCGGTCGCAGCGCGCGCCAGTCGCGGGTCTTGAGCGCCGTCCACACCGGCACCGAAGGCAGCCACACGCGATAGCGGCTGCCACTGAAGATCCAGTGGATCAGGCGCTCGTAGATGCGATGGAAGACGTCCATCACGCGGTCGGTACCGCGCATCAGCGAGCCGATCACCGGCATCTTGAGGAGCTTGTCCGTCGGCGGATCCTTCCAGATGCTCGAGAGCATCGGGTCGAGCGTGAAGCTGACGAACAGGCTCACCAGCACCGCCACCGCGACCGTGATGCCGAAGGGGAAGAAGAACTTGCCGACGATGCCCTTCATGAAGGCCACCGGAACGAACACCGCGCAGATCGCGAAGGTCGTGGCCATCACCGCGACGCCGATCTCGTCGGTGCCCTTCATCGCCGCGACCTTGTGGCTCTCGCCCAGGTGCACGTGGCGCACGATGTTCTCGCGCACCACGATCGCGTCGTCGATCAGCAGGCCGATGCACAGCGACAGCGCCATCAGCGTCATGAAGTTCAGCGTGAAGCCGAAGGCGTAGACCGCGATGAACGAGGCGATCACCGCGATCGGCAGCGTCAGGCCGGTGATCACGGTGCTGCGCCAGCTGTGCAGGAACAGGAAAACGATCGCGATCGTCAGCAGCGCGCCCTCGACCAGCGTGCGCTTGACGCCGTCGAGCGACTGCTTGACCCACTCGCTGTCGGCGTAGACCAGCTTGAACTCGACGCCGGGCGGCATCGACTTGCGCAGTTCCTCGGCCGCTTCCTTGATGCCCTCGCCGGTCTCGACGATGTTGGCGTCCTGTTGCTTGAAGACGTTGAAGTTGATCGCCGGCACGCCGTTCTGGCGCGCCAGCGTGGTCGGCTCGCGCTCGCGCTCGACCAGCGTGCCGAGGTCGCCGAGCTGCACCACTGTGCCGCCACGCGTCGAGATCACGGTCTCGGCGAAGGCCCGGGCGTCGCGCACCTTGCCCTCGACGCGCACGATCGCCTCCGACTGCGCACCCTGCAGCAGGCCGACCGGCACGTCGGTGTTGGCGCGCTGCAGCGCGGCCGCGACATCGGCCGGCGTGAGCTGGTGGGCGCGCAGGCGCTGCGGATCGAGGTCGATGCGGATCTGGCGCTCGGTGATCCCGCCGACGTCGACCCGCGCCACGCCACCGACACGCTCGAGGCGCTTGCGCACCACCTGGTCGGCCAGCAACGAGAGCTCGCGCGCGCTGCGGTCGGGACCGGTCAGCGCGAGATAGGCCACCGGCTGCGCGTTGTCGCCGTCGAAGCGGTTGACGAGCGGCGCCTTGACGTCGGTCGGAAAGCCCGGCTGCAGCACGGCGATCTTGTCGCGCACTTCCTGCACGGCGCGATCCATGTCGGCGTCGAGCTTGAACTCGACGACCGTCTCGGTGCGGCCCTCGAGGCTGTTGCTGCGGATCATCTTGACGCCGGCGATGCCGTTCAGCGCCAGCTCGATCGGCCGCGTCAGCTCGGTCTCGACGGCTTCCGGCGAGGCGCCGGGGTACTGCACGCTGACGAAGACGATCGGCGGCGCGATGTCGGGCAACCGCTCGACGCGCAACTGGGCGTAGGAGAACAGCCCGAGCACGCACAGCGCGATCATCATCATCGCGGCGAACACGGGGTTGTTGATCGAGACGCGGGTCATCCACATGGTGTGGGTCCTTCGCAGCATTCGACCGACGCCTGGGCGCCGGTCGCAGGTGAGGCACGGTCGCGCTCGTGGCGCGCCGCACGGGTCAATTCATTCTTCGCGTCGGCAACCGGCTCCTCGCCGATCGCCGGGTGCGCTCGGGTTCAGGACGCCGGCCGTGGCGCCGACGCGGAGGCAGCAGGGGCGCCCGGGTTCGCCGCCGAGCCGGCAATCGTCGCCTGCGCGCCCTCCTTCAGGTTGTCGAAGCGGGCCGCCAGCACCGGCGCCTTCGCATCGAGCCCCTTGAGCACCTCGACGCGACCGCCGGCCACGTCCTTGCGGCCGGTGACGATCACGCGTCGGACCAGCGCGCCGTTCTCGACCGTCCAGACGAAGTCCTGGCCCGAGGCCTGGCCGACAGCCGTGATCGGCACCGTCAGGCGCTCGGTGGCATCGGCCAGCTTCACCTCGCCGGTCGCATACTGGCCGGCACGCAGCTTCTCGTCGCGATTGGCGAGCGCGACGACGACGCCGATCGCGCGCGTGCCGGCCTCGGCCGCCGGTGCGATGCGGTCGATCTTGCCCTTGACCGGCTCGGCCATGCCTTCGACCTGCAGCACCACCGCCTGGCCCGGCTTGAGCAGCCCGACCTCGTGGGTGCTGACGGTACCGGCCAGTTCCAGCGTGGCGAGATCGACGATGGTCAGCAACGGCTGCTCGGCTGCGAGCTTCTCGCCAGGCACTGCGTGACGCTTGCCGACGATACCGTCGATCGGCGCCACCAGCGCCGCCTCGCGCAGCCCGATGCGGGTCGTGTCGAGCTGGGCCTGGGCCGACTTCAGCAGCGCCCGCGCCGCCTCGAGCTTGGCGTTCGAAGCCTGCAGCGCGGTCGGCGAGATGAAGTTCTGCGCCGCCAGGCGCTGGTTGGAGTCATGCAGGCGCTCGGCCTCGAACAGCGTCGCCTGGGCCGACTCCAGCATCGCGCTGCGCTCGCTGACGCGGGCCTGCAGGTCGGCCAGGTCGATGCGGCCGAGCGACTGGCCGGCGCGAACCCGGCTGCCCTCGGCGACGCTCAAGTCGAGCAGCGTGCCGGCCGCCTTGGCCCGCACGATCGCCGTGCGCGGCGCGACCAGCGGCCCCGAGAACTCGATGCGCTGCGGCATCGCCTCGCGCAGCGGCCAGGCCACCTCGCCGCTGTTGAACTGCAGCGCCGGCGCTGCCTCCTTGCCCTTGCCGTCGCCCGCGGCCGGGCTCTTGCGCGAGGCCATCACATAACCACCGGCGGCGACCGCGCCGATCAAGAGCACGGCGGCGCCGGCCAGGATCAGGCGCTTGCGACGCGGTGAGCGGCTTACTTCCAGGAGGGGGGTGTCTGCTTGCATGGGCCGCGAGTGTAGGGCTGGGGGTGTGACGGGTTCCCTCGGATGCGACGAAGCGCAGGCCGGAGGAGGCAGGCTGCGCCGGTGGCCGACGAGCGGGCGCCGGCGCCGACGAAGCGCAGCCGTCGGGATTCAGGCGGCGGCGCTGGCCGCGATGGCAGGCATGCTGACACGAACATCGGCGCACTGGGCACGGTGGCGCAGCGCATGGTCGATCAGCACCAGCGCCAGCAGCGCCTCGGCGATCGGCGTCGCGCGGATGCCAACGCAGGGATCATGGCGGCCGTGGGTCTCGACCTGTACCGGCCGGCCTTCGAGATCGATGGAGTCGCGCGGGATGCGGATCGAGCTGGTCGGCTTGATCGCGATCGAGACGCGGATGTCCTGGCCGGTGCTGATGCCGCCCAGCACCCCACCGGCATGGTTGGTCCTGAAGCCCTGCGGCGTCAGCTCGTCGCCATGCACGCTGCCGGGCTGCGCGACGCTGGCGAATCCGGCGCCGATCTCGACGCCCTTGACCGCGTTGAGGCCCATCATCGCGTGGGCGATGTCGGCGTCGAGCTTGTCGTAGATCGGCTCGCCCCAGCCCACCGGCACGCCGCTGGCCTCGACCACGATGCGCGCGCCGACCGAGTCACCGGCCTTGCGCAGCGCGTCCATCTGGGCCTCCAGCGCGTCGATCTGACTCGTGTTCGGGGCGAAGAAGGGGTTCTGCGCCACATGCTGCCAGCCCTCGAAGGCGATCTCGGTGGCGCCGAGTGCGGCCATGCCGCCACGCAGGGCGATGCCATGCTGCTCGTGCAGCCACTTGCGCGCCACGGCGCCGGCCGCCACCACCGGCGCGGTCAGCCGCGCCGAGCTGCGGCCACCGCCGCGCGGGTCGCGCAGCCCGTACTTGTGGTGGTAGGTGTAGTCGGCGTGGCCGGGACGGAAGGTGTCGAGCAGGTTGCCGTAGTCCTTGCTGCGCTGGTCGGTGTTGCGAATCAGCAGGGCAATCGGCGTGCCGGTGGTGCGGCCCTCGAAGACGCCGGAGAGGATCTCGACCTGGTCGGCCTCCTGGCGCTGCGTCACGTGGCGCGAGGTGCCGGGGCGGCGGCGGTCGAGCTCGGGCTGGATGTCGGCCTGCGACAGCAGCATGCCGGGCGGGCAGCCGTCGATCACGCAGCCGATCGCCGGACCATGGGACTCACCGAAGGTCGTGATGCGAAAGAGATGGCCGAGGGTGTTGCCGGACATGAGCGTGCGATGCAGGAGGACGACCGCGATTGTCGCCGACCTCCCGCCCCGCGCGGCCGCAGATGCCGCGGCGCTCGTGCCGACCCGTGCAGATCGTCAGAACTGGCACGCCGGCCCGGCCTCCGCGGCCGGATCGTCGCCAGCGGCGGCGCGCCGGTTCAGCGTTGCGGCTGCTGCTCGGCCGGCGCCGCGTCCTCGACCGGCCAGTCGCGGATGTAGGCCTTGAGCATGCGGTTCTCGAAGTCCTGGCTGTCGACCACCGCCTTGGCAACGTCGTAGAAGGAGATCACGCCGAGCAGCGTGCCGCTGTTCATCACCGGCATGTAGCGCGCATGGCGGCCGAGCATCATGCGGCGCACCTCGTCGATCTCGGCCTCGGGCGTGCAGGTCAGCGGGTGGTCGTCCATCACGCTGCGCACCAGGCTCGCGCCGACGCTGCCGCCGCCCTTGACCACCGCCGCGATGACCTCGCGGAAGGTGAGGATGCCGACGAGGTCGCCATGCTCCATCACGACCAGCGAGCCGATGTCGAACTCGGCCATCGTGATCAGGGCCTCGGCGAGAGGCTGGTCGGGCACGACGGTGTAGAGCGTGCCGGCGCCCTTGCTACGCAGGATGTCACTGACTTTCATGGCCGGCTCCTAGAGAAACTGAAGGCCAATATAGCCCACAATGCCGCGCAATCGCATCGGGCCCGGACCTCTGCCGGCCGTCGCGAAACCCCTAGAGGAGAGCCCGATGCCCGGAGCATCTGATCCCGGTTTCGACACCCTCGCGCTGCATGCCGGCGCCGCCCCCGACCCGGCCACCGGCGCGCGCGTGACGCCGCTGCACCTGAGCACCTCCTTCGTCTTCGAGAGCAGCGAGCAGGCCGCCTCGCTGTTCAACCTCGAGCGGCCCGGCCATGTCTACAGCCGCATCAGCAACCCGACCAACGCGGTCTTCGAGGAACGCATGGCCGCGCTCGATGGCGGCGTCGGCGCCATCGCCACCGCCAGCGGCCAGGCCGCGTTGCATCTGGCGATCAGCACGCTGCTCGGCGCCGGCAGCCACATCGTGGCCAGTTCGGCGCTGTACGGCGGCTCGCACAACCTGCTGGCCTACACGCTGCCACGCTTCGGCATCGAGACGACCTTCGTCAAGCCGCGCGACATCGACGGCTGGCGCGCCGCGATCCGGCCCAACACCCGGCTGCTGTTCGGCGAGGTGCTCGGCAACCCCGGCCTCGACGTGCTCGACATCCCGCGCGTCAGCGCCATCGCGCACGAGGCCGGCCTGCCGCTGCTGGTCGACGCCACCTTCACCACTCCCTGGCTGCTGCGGCCGATCGAGCATGGCGCCGACATCGTCTTCCACTCGGCCACCAAGTTCCTCTGTGGCCACGGCACCGTGGTCGGCGGCGTGCTGGTCGACGGCGGCCGCTTCGACTGGGAACTCTCGGCGCGCTTTCCCGAGCTGACCGAGCCCTACGAGGGCTTCCACGGCATGGTCTTCAGCGAGGAAAGCAGCGACGGCGCCTTCCTGCTGCGCGCACGGCGCGAGGGGCTGCGCGACTTCGGTGCCTGCATGAGCCCGCACACCGCGTGGCTGATGCTGCAGGGGTTGGAGACGCTGCCGCTGCGCATGGCACGCCATGTGGAGAACACGCGCAAGGTGGTCGAGTTCCTCGCTGCGCAGCCGATGGTGGCGGCAGTCGGCTACCCCGAACTGGAGTCGCACCCGGACCACGCGCTGGCGCGCCAGCTGCTGCCGCGCGGCGCCGGGGCGGTGTTCAGCTTCGAGCTGAAGGGCTCGCGCCGCCAGGGCGAGGCCTTTGTCGAGGCGCTGAAGATCTTCTCGCACCTGGCCAACGTCGGCGACTGTCGCTCGCTGGTGATCCACCCGGCCTCGACCACGCACTTCCGCATGGACGAGGCAGCGCTGCGCGCGGCCGGCATCGGGCCGGGGTCGATCCGGCTGTCCATCGGGCTCGAGGATCCGGCGGACCTGATCGACGACCTGAAGCGGGCGCTGAAGGTGGCCGAGAAGGCGGTGCCATGAAGGCCGAGCGCCGGGCCGCGCCCAAGCCGGCCGCAGCCAGCCGCGAGACGCGCCTGGCGCTCGTGGCGTCCAAGTCGGCGCAGGCCGGCTTGGAGCCGCGCCACTCGCTCCCCTCGGGGGCTGAGCCCGGACATGGACAGTCCTGTGGACTGTTCATGCCTGGCGAAGGGCTGGGCCTCCCGGCCCAGCGCGGTCTGCAAGACCGGCCGACGTACTCGTCGGACGAGGGGTTGTCATGAATTTGATCGTCGACGGCCACGAGGCCTACGCCTACACCGGCGGCAAACCCTTCGACCCGGCCCTGCCCTGCGTGGTCTTCATCCACGGCGCGCTCAACGACCACGGCGTCTGGAACCTGCTGGCGCGCTGGTTCGCCCACCATGGCCGCTCGGTGCTGGCGGTCGACCTGCCCGGCCACATGCGCAGCGCCGGCCCGCCGCTGGCCGATGTCGAGGCCGCGGCCGACTGGGTGCTGGCGCTGCTCGATGCCGCCGGCGTGCAGCGCGCCGCGCTGGCCGGCCACAGCATGGGTTCGCTGATCGCGCTGGAGGCCGCCGGCCGCGCCCCCGAGCGCATCACCCACCTCGCGATGCTCGGCACCGCCTACCCGATGACGGTCTCGGCCGCGCTGCTCGAGACCGCGCTCGTCGAACCGTCGCGGGCGATCGAGATGACGGTCCAGTTCAGCTTCTCGACGCTGGCGCCCAAGCCGGGCTTTCCCGGCCCCGGCAACTGGTTGCGCGGTGGCAGCCGGGCACTGATGCACCAGGTGCTGGCACGCCAGGATGACCCGACCCTCTTTCACCACGACTTCTCGGTCTGCGACCGCTACGCCGGCGGGCTCGAGGCCGCGAGCCGCGTGCGCTGCCCGGCCACGTTCATCCTCGGCGAGCGCGACCAGATGACATCGCCCAAGGCCACGGCCGAACTGGCGCAGGCACTCAAGGCGCGGGTGCTGATGGTGCCGGCAGGGCATCAACTGATGGCCGAGGCGCCCGAGCCCGTATTGAATGCGATGCGAAGCGCATTAAGCTGATCCAGGCCGCTTTTTCACGATTGCCATGAACACCATCGCCGACACCTCCGCCGCCAAGCCCGACCCCCGCGCCATGCGCAGCTTCGCCGAGTTCTATCCCTTCTATCTGAGCGAGCACAGCAACCGCACCTGCCGCCGGCTGCACTTCGTCGGCTCGACGCTGACCCTGGTCTGCCTGGCGATGCTGGTAGCCACCGGCCGGCCGCAGTACTTCCTCTACGCCCTGCTCTGCGGCTACGGCTTTGCCTGGATCGGACACTTCGGCTTCGAGAAGAACAAGCCGGCCTCCTTCAAGCGCCCGCTGTGGAGCTTCATGGGCGACTGGGTGATGTACAAGGACATCTGGACCGGCAAGATCCGGTTCTGAGCCCCTCACCCGAACGCTGCGCCGATGGACGGCTCCTTCGATCATGTCGCGCGGCTGGCCGACGCGATCGAGCTGCCGATCGGTCGCTGGGACGGCGAGTTGCGGCTGAGCTTCTGCAACCAGCCCTACGTGGCCTGGTCGGGCCTCGATCGCGAACAGCTGATTGGCCGCACGATGGCCGAGATCTTCGGCGATGCCGCCTGGGCGGCCGCCAGCGACGCCTTCACACGCGCCCTTGCCGGCGAGACCGTCCGCTACGAACGGCAGCTGACGCACCAGGGCGGACCCTCGCGCTGGGCACGGATCCTCGCCTTCCCGGACCGCAACAAGGAGGGCCGGGTCGAGGCGATCTACACGATCGCGGTCGACATCCATCTGGACGTGCTCGCGCGCGAGCAGCTCGAGGCCAGCCGCAGACGGCTCGACCGGTTCACCGAGAACATTCCCTACCCGCTGACCTACGTCGACCGGGAGTTCAAGCTGCTGTTCGTCAACAAGGCCTACCAGCAGATCACCGGCATGGATGCCGCCCAGTTGCTCGGGCGCCCGATCGGCGAGGTGCGAGGCCCCAAGCGCTGGGAGGAGCACCGGCCCTACTTCGAGCGCGCGCTGGCCGGCGAGTCGGTGCAGTACACGCGCCTGGTGCGGCTCTCGGAACACGAGCAGCGCTGGATGCGCACCAGCTACGTGCCCGACCTCGATGCCAACGGCGAGGTCGTCGGCCTCTACACCGTCAGCATCGACGTCCACGAGCTCTCGCAGGCGCGCGAGCAGCTGCAGCGCAGCGTCGAGGAAGACACGCTGACCGGCGTGCTGAGCCGTGGCGCGGTCCTGGCCCGGCTCGAGAGCCGGCTGCCGCATGCCAGCCGGGCGGCGCCGCTGGCGCTGTTCTTCGTCGACCTCGATGGCTTCAAGGCCGTCAACGACAGCCTCGGCCATCGCGCGGGCGACCAGTTGCTGGTGGCCACCGCCGCCGCGCTGCAGTCGGCCGTTCGCGCCGACGACGTGGTCGGCCGCTACGGCGGCGACGAGTTCCTGGTGCTGGCCTCGGTGCGCGACGAGGCCGGCGCCCACGCGCTGGCCTCGCACCTGCGCGCCGCGGTGCGCCGCTGCGGCGCAGGCGTGGCGGGCGAGCCTAGCGTCAGCGCCAGCATCGGCTATGCGCTGGCGCCCGACGACGCGCTCGAGTCGGTGCGGCTGATCCAGCGTGCCGACGATGCGATGTACGCGGCCAAGCGGCTCGGTCGGGACCGCGCCTTTCACTGCGCCGAGGCCGAGCCGCTCAAGCGCGGCTGAAGACCGGGTGCCGGCCGCGAGTTCAGCGCCGGTCGATCATGTCCTGCAGCGTCAGCGTCTCGAAGCCGGCGCGTTGCCAGAAGCCGCGCACCGCCTCCGAGGGTTCGAGCAGCAGCGCAGCCAGCAGCGGCTGCGCCGGCGTGCGGGCCGGATCGACCAGCAGCACGTGGCGCGGCTCGTCGCCCTCGTCGAGCCGC
The DNA here is from genome assembly GCF_004217215.1 of Rivibacter subsaxonicus. Lineage (GTDB taxonomy): Bacteria > Pseudomonadota > Gammaproteobacteria > Burkholderiales > Burkholderiaceae_C > Rivibacter > Rivibacter subsaxonicus. The sequence goes on along the minus strand of NZ_SHKP01000008.1, from coordinate 105,253 downwards.
ACGACCCAGTCGAGCTGCAGCAGCGTGTCGAGGATCGGCTCGAGCTGCAGCGGGTCGGCCCGCAGCGTGGCCGCCATCTGCGCCGCACTAAGCCCATGCGCGCTGCCCTCGCGCGCCTGCGCGAGCAGGCCCAGCACCACCAGCGCCAGATCGAAGCGGTAGCCCGGCGTGTCGGCGCGCCGCACCACCTGCATCGACAGGCTGGGCGCATAGGCGGCGATCACCGCGCCGAGCAGCACGATGACCCAGACGAAATAGAGCCAGAGCAGGAAGATCGGCACCGCGGCAAAGGCGCCGTAGATCGTCGTGTAGCTCGGCGCCATGCGCAGGTAAAGCGCGAAGCCCCACTTGGCGATCTCGAAACCGATCGCCACGAAGATGCCGCCGGCCCAGGCGTGGCGCCAGCGCACCGCGGTGTTGGGCACGTAGTGGTAGAGCGCGGCCATGCCGGCAGCCAGCAGCACCGACTGCAGCACGTCGAAGAACAGCGCGCGGCCCTCCGAGCTCGGCGCGGCGCGGCCGCCCGACAACGCCATCAGGTACGTGGGCAGCGACAGGCTCATCCCCAGCACCAGCGGGCCCAGCGTCAGCGCGGCCCAGTAGACCAGCACCCGCTGCGCGATCCGCCGCGAGTGCGGCACGCGCCAGATGCTGTTGAGCGTGCGGTCGATGGTCATCATCAGCATCAGCGCGGCCAGCACGACGAACAGCAAGCCGACCAGGCCGATGCGGTTGGCCTTGAGCGCAAAGCCGGTCAGCGCGCCCAGCACCGGCTTGGCGATGTACTCCGGCACCAGCGCCTGCACGAAGTACTTCTCCACCGTGGCCTGCATGCGGCCGAACATCGGGAACGCGGTGAACACGGCCAATGTCACGGTGGCCAGCGGCACCAGCGCCAGCGTGGTGGTGAAGGTCAGGCTGCTCGCGGTCAGGCTCAGGTGGTCCTCGCCGAAACGCTTGCGCAGCGTGGCCAGCGTGTCGAACCAGGGCCAGGTGCGCAGGGTGCGCAGCAACTCGCGCAGGCGAGCGAGCAGCGAGCGCGACAGGGCGAGCGAGGAAGTCATGCTGGCTATCATGCCAGCCGTGACTGTCACTCCTGCCCCTGCCGACACCTCCGCGACGCCTGCCGCGGCCCCTTCCAGGGCGGCCCTCGCCTCGCGTGCGCTCGCCGTTTCCTGCGTGCTGGCGCTGATCGTGCTCGGCCTGGCCTGGGAACTGTGGCTGTCGCCCACCGGCCGCGGCACGCTGGCGCTCAAGGTGCTGCCGCTGGCCTTCGCCGTGACCGGGTTGCTGAAGATGCGGCTCTACACCTACCGCTGGCTCAGCCTGCTGGTCTGGCTCTACTTCACCGAGGGCGTGGTGCGCGCCAGCACCGAGACCGGCATCGGCATGGTCCTGGCGCTGGTCGAGGTGGCCCTGAGCGTGTTGCTCTTCGTGGCCTGCAGCTGGCATGTGCGAGCCCGGTTCAAGAACCGGGCGGCGCTCGCCGCCGGCTGAATCCCCGAGGTCGGAGCGCGCGGCCGACCCGAATTCAGATCGATGCAATGACCCCGACCCAAGACTCCAAACCCGCCCTGCTGCAGGAACTGCGCACGCTGCTTGGCGCCGCCCACGTGCTCGACGAAGGCGATCTCTCGGCCTGGGAGATTGACTGGCGCAAGCGCTACCGCGGCCGCGCGCTGGCGGTGGTGCGGCCCGGCAACAGCGAAGAGGTGGCGGCCGTGGTACGCGCCTGCGCGGCGCATGGCGTGGCCCTGGTGCCGCAGGGTGGCAACACCGGCCTGGTCGGCGGCGGCGTGCCCGATGCCAGCGGCAGCCAGTTGTTGCTGTCGCTGGCGCGACTGAACCGCATCCGTGCGATCGACCCCGCCAACCTGACGCTGACCGCCGAGGCCGGCTGCGTGCTCCAGGTGGTGCAGGAGGCGGCCGACGGCGCCGGGCTGCTGTTTCCGCTCAGCCTGGCGGCCGAGGGCAGTTGCACCATCGGCGGCAACCTCGCGACCAACGCCGGCGGCACCCAGGTGCTGCGCTACGGCAACGCGCGCGAGCTCTGCCTCGGGCTCGAGGTCGTCACGGCAACCGGCGAGATCTGGCACGGCCTCTCGGGCCTGCGCAAGGACAACACCGGCTACGACCTGCGCGACCTGTTCATCGGCAGCGAAGGCACGCTCGGCATCATCACCGCCGCCACGCTCAAGCTGCATCCGCGACCGGCGGCGAGCATGACCGCGCTGGCCGCCTGCGGCTCGCTCGAGCACTGCGTGGCGCTGCTGATGGGCGCCCGCGCGACGCTGGGCGCCGGCCTGAGCGGCTTCGAGGTGATGAACCGGCTTTCGCTGGCGCTGGTGGCGCGGCATTTCCCTCAGCTCGCGCAGCCGCTGCCACCGGCAAGCTGGGCGGTGCTGCTCGAACTCTCCGACCACGAGAGCGCCGAACACGCGCGCAGCGCCTTCGAGGCCCTGCTCGAGCAGGCGCTCGAGGCGGGCGAGATCTCGGACGCGGTGGTCGCCGAGAGCCAGGCGCAGTCGCACGCGCTGTGGCACCTGCGCGAGAGCATCCCGCTCGCGCAGAGCGAGGAAGGGCTCAACATCAAGCACGACATCGCGCTGGCGGTGTCGAGCATCCCGGCCTTCGTCGCCGCGGCCGACGCGGCGCTGCTGCGCCACGACGCCGGCATCCGCTTCGTCAACTTCGGCCACCTGGGCGACGGCAACCTGCACTACAACGTGCAGGCACCCGAAGGCGTCGATGGCGCCGCCTTCCTGCGCGAGCAGGAGCCGGCGGTCAACCGCATCGTCTATGACGCGGTGGTGGCCCATGGCGGCTCGATCTCGGCCGAGCATGGCATCGGCGAGCTCAAGCGCGAGGAGTTGGCGCAGCGCAAGAGTGCGGTGGCGCTCGCGCTGATGCGAGCGATCAAGCAGGCGCTCGACCCGCAGGGGATCATGAACCCGGGGCGGGTGCTCGCCGAGCCCTGAAGGCCCGGCCGCTATTGCAGCGGCTCTTTCAGCGCCGGCGGAAGGCTCAGGCTCATCACCTCGATGCCCTCGTCGCGCAGCGAAGCCGCGTCTTCGGCCGAGGCGCGACCGCGAATGCCGCGCTGCTCACCCTCGCCGTAGTGGATGCGCCGGGCCTCCTCGGCGAAGCGCTCGCCGACATCCTCGGTGCTGGCAATCGCGTGCCGCACGGCCTTGAGCCACAGAGCCTGCACGCTCTGCTGCTCGGGCGTGTGGCAGGCCGCCGGCACCGGCTCGGCAGCCCGCGGTGGTCGCGGGTTCGACAAATTCAGCCGCGGCGCACTCGGCAGCCGGTGCACGGTGGCACTGGCGCACAGCGGGCACTCGAGCAGGCCGCGCTCGCACTGCTGCGCATAGTCGGCCTCGGAGCCGAACCAGCCCTCGAAGCCATGACCCTGATCGCACTGGAGGTTGAGCACCTTCATTTCGACGCGATTATGGGCAGCCGCCCTCGACCGCGTTAGGTCGCCAGCTCAAGTCCCAGCGGCCTTCGCGCCAATGGCGCAGCCAGAGCAGGCCGATCAGGGTCTTGGCATCGGTGAGTTCGCCGGCGGCAGCCTGGGCCTCGAGCGCCTCGAGCGTGCTGAACTGCACATCCAGGAACTCGCCGGCGTCCAGCCGGGCCTCGCCGGCCACCAGGCCGCGCGCAAACCAGATCTCGATGCCCTCGGTCGAGTAGGCGATCGCGTTGTGCAGCACGCCGGCGCGAGCCCACTCGCGGGCGCGGTAGCCGGTTTCCTCGGCCAGCTCGCGCACCGCGCAATCGAAACCCGGCTCGCCGGCATCGAGCTTGCCGGCCGGGAACTCGAGGAAGGCTCGATCGAGCGGGTAGCGCCACTGGCGCTCGACGACCAGCCGGTCATCGTTGCAGATCGGCACGATCATCACCGCGCCCGGATGGACGACGTACTCGCGGTTGGCGGCGCGGCCGTCGGGCAGGCGCACGCTGTCGCGCCGGACCTCGAGAAAGCCACCGCGCCAGACCTGTTCGCTGTCGACGCGCCGCTCGCGCAGGTGGGCGTCGGGATCGGCGAGCGTCCGCTCCGGGGAAGCCGGCACGGCCGGATCAGACATGCCGGCGCCGCAGCAGGGCCCAGACAAATCCGGGGGCCGCGAAGGTCAGCATCAGGCAGGCCATCACCGCGTAGAACTCCCAGCCCTGCGCCGAGACCTGGCCGATGCGGCCCTCGATCAAACGACCGATAGCCACCACCGCGACGCCATAGACCACCAGTTCGAGCAAGCGCCACCCCAGCGACTTGCGCGGCAGCCGACGCGGGCCGAACGCGAACAGGCGCTCGTTGAGGAACGGCAGGTTGGCGCCGACCAGCGCCAGCGTGACGAGCAGCCAGGTGGCGGCGTCGGATGACATCGGCGGCACCGCTCCCGCCGGATCAGGTCGAAAGCGCGATGCGGATCGCGTCGGCGCAGGCGGCCATCAGCGCACCCGGCATCAGGCCCAGCACCAGAACCGCGGCGCCGTTGAACGAGAGCAGCACGCGCACGCCGGTCGGCGTCTCGATCAGCGGCTCGTCGCCGGCCGGGGCGTCGAAGTACATGGTCTTGACGACGCGCAGGTAGTAGAAGGCGCCGACCAGCGACAGCAGCACCGCGACCACCGCCAGCCCGATGTAGAACGGCGAGTTGGTGGAGACGATCGACTGCAGCACCGCCAGCTTGGCGTAGAAACCGACGGTCGGCGGAATGCCGGCCAGCGAGAACATGCAGATCGCCATCACCGCGCTCATCCAGCGGCTGCGCTGGTTGAGGCCGCGCAGGTCGGTGATCTCGTCGGCCTCGAAACCCTGCCGTGACAGCACCATGATCACGCCGAAGGTGGCCAGCGTTGTGATCACGTAGGTCAGCAGATAGAACATCGACGAGCTGTAGCCGTTGGCCGCCGAGTAGGTGTTGCCGAACACCACGGTCGGCGTCAGACCGAGCAGCATGAAGCCGAGCTGGGCGATCGCCGAGTAGGCCAGCATGCGCTTGAGGTTGGTCTGCGCGATCGCGGCCAGGTTGCCGAGCGTCATCGAGGCCACCGAGATCACGATCAGCATCTGCTGCCAGTCGACCGCCAGGCCGAGCATGCCCTCGACCAGCAGGCGGATCGTGACCGCGAAGGCGGCCAGCTTGGGCGCGCCGGCGATCATCAGCGTGACCGCGGTCGGTGCGCCGTGATAGACGTCGGGCACCCACATGTGGAACGGCACCAGGCCGAGCTTGAAGGCGAGGCCGGCGACGACGAAGACGATGCCGAAGACCAGCACCGACTTGTTGAGCTGGCCGCCGCCGATGGCCTTGTAGACCTCGGCGATCTCGAGCGAGCCGGTGGCGCCGTACATCATCGACAGGCCGTAGAGCAGGAAGCCGCTGGCGAGCGCGCCGAGCACGAAATACTTCATCGCCGCCTCGGTCGACTGCGCATGGTCACGCCGCAGCGCGACCATCGCGTACAGGCTCAGCGACATCAGCTCGAGGCCGAGGTAGACCACGAGGAAGTTGTTGGCCGAGATCATCACCGAGATGCCCAGCAGCGCGAACAGCGCCAGCGTGAACAGCTCGCCCTTGAGCAGGTCGCGGCTCTCGGCGTAGGGCCGCGCGTAGACCAGCGTCACCGCCACCGCCAGCGCGGCGAACAGCGCCAGCAGGTGGCCCATCGGGTCGGCGACGACCATGCCCTGCATTGCGTACAGCGTGAAGCCGCCCTGCAGGTAGAGCAGGTGCAGCAGCGCGACGGCGCCCAGCGTCAGCAGGCTCAGCACGTAGCTGACGGTGCGGCGCGGCGACTTGTCGAAGAGATCGACCAGCGCGATGACGCAGGTCATCGTCAGCAGCAGGATCTCGGGGTAGACGGCGAGCCAGTTCATCGCGGCGTTGGGATCGAGGGGATTCATGCGGGTGTCCTCAGTTCAGCTTGGACACCGCGACGTGCTTGAGCAACTCGGCAACCGAGACCTGCATCACGTCGGTGAAGGGCTTGGGATAGATGCCCATCCACAGCACGGCCGCCGCCAGCAGCGAGAGCATCAGGAACTCGCGCGCATTGATGTCGGAGAGCGTGCGGACGTCATCGTTGGCGACAGCGCCGAAGTAGACCCGCTTGACCATCCACAGGGTGTAGGCGGCGCCCAGGATCAGCGTCGAGGCGGCCAGCATGCCGATCCAGAAGTTGAACTTCACCGCACCGAGGATGACCATCCACTCGCCGACGAAGCCGGCGGTGCCCGGCAGGCCGCAGTTGGCCATCGCGAACAGCATCGCGAAGGCGGCGAACTTGGGCATGGTGTTCGTCACGCCGCCGTAGGCCGAGATCTCGCGCGAGTGGACGCGGTCGTAGAGCACGCCGATGCACAGGAACATCGCGCCGGAGACGAAGCCGTGGCTGATCATCTGCACGATGCCGCCGGCCATGGCGAGTTCGTTGAAGACGAAGAAGCCGAGCGTGACGAAGCCCATGTGGGCGATCGACGAGTAGGCCACCAGCTTCTTCATGTCGCCCTGAACCAGTGCGACGAAGCCGATGTAGAGCACCGCGATCAGCGAGATCGCGATGATGAAGCCGGCCCATTCGTGCGCGGCGTCGGGCACGATCGGCAGCGAGAAGCGCAGGAAGCCGTAGGCGCCGAGCTTGAGCATGATCGCCGCCAGCACCACCGAGCCGCCGGTCGGCGCCTCGACGTGGGCGTCGGGCAGCCAGGTGTGGACCGGCCACATCGGCACCTTGACCGCGAAGGCGGCGAAGAAGGCGAAGAACAGCAGGGTCTGCGCGGTCGCGCCTAGCGGCAGGTTGTGCCAGGCCAGGATGTCGAAGCTGCCACCCGACTTGGAGTACAGGTAGATCAGCGCGATCAGCATCAGCAGCGAGCCGAGCAGCGTGTAGAGGAAGAACTTGAAGGCCGCGTAGACGCGGTTCGGTCCGCCCCAGATGCCGATGATGATGTACATCGGGATCAGCGTGGCCTCGAAGAACACGTAGAACAGCAGGCCATCGAGCGCGCTGAACACGCCGACCATCAGCCCCGAGAGGATCAGGAACGCGCCCATGTACTGGTTGACGCGGGTGGTGATCACCTCCCAGGCCGAGATCACGACGATGATCGTGATGAAGGCCGTCAGCAGCACGAACCAGACCGAGATGCCGTCGACGCCGAGGGCGTAGCGCACGTTGAAGCGCTCGATCCAGCTCAGATTCTCGGCGAACTGCATCGAGGCCGTCGTGGTGTCGAAGCCGCTGATCAGCGGCAGCGTGACGAGGAAGGAGGCGATCGCGCCGACCAGCGCGATCCAGCGCACCGGGTTGGCGTGTTCGTCCCGGCCGAGCACGAGCAGCACGAGGCCGAAGGCGATAGGCAGCCAGATGGCGAGGCTCAACAGTCCCATTTGTGTTCTTCTTTGATCAGCGGCCCGGGCTCAGCGCCAGGTAGGGCCAGAGCTGCCAGGTCATGAGGGCGAACACGCCGATGATCATCACCAGCGCGTAGTGGTACAGGTAGCCGGTCTGAAACAGGCGGGTCAGCGACGCCACCATGCCGACCACGCGTGCCGAGCCGTTGATGGCGATGCCGTCGATCAGGCCGACGTCGCCGCCCTTCCACAGGCCGCGGCCGAGCAGGCGCGCACCGGCGGCGAGCACGTTCTCGTTGAACCAGTCGAAGTAGTACTTGTTGTCGAGCAGCTGGTAGAGCCAGCCGCAACGCGCCTTGATGGCGGCCGGAATCGCCGGCTGCTTCAGGTAGAACCACCAGGCGGTGACCACGCCGGCCAGCGCCAGCCAGAACGGCGCCGTCGTCAGCGAGTGCAGCGCCATCGCGGCGGCACCGTGGAAGTTCTCGGCGAGCTCGGCCATGGCCGGATGGCGCGCAGGGTCGACGACGATCGCGTCCTTGAAGAAGTCGCCGAACAGCATCGGGCCGATCGTCATGAAGCCGATCACGACCGAGGGAATCGCCAGCAGCACCAGCGGCGCGGTCACGACCCAGGGCGACTCGTGCGGCTCGTGCACCGCGTGGTCATCGTGGTCGTGCTCGGCATGGTCGTCGTGTTCGCCCGGGAAGGGCTTGTGGCGGAAGCGCTCCTCGCCGTGGAAGACGAGGAAGTACATGCGGAACGAATAGAAGGCGGTGATGAACACGCCCGCGGTGACCGCGAACAGCGCGAAGCCGGCGCCCGGCAGGTGGCTGGCATGGACCGCCTCGATGATGCTGTCCTTGGAGTAGAAGCCGGCGAACAGCGGCGTGCCGATCAGCGCCAGCGAACCGAGCAGCGAGGTGATCCAGGTGATCGGCATGTACTTGCGCAGGCCGCCCATGTTGCGGATGTCCTGGTCGTGGTGCATGCCGATGATCACCGAGCCGGCGCCGAGGAACAGCAGCGCCTTGAAGAAGGCGTGCGTCATCAGGTGGAACACCGCGACCGAGTAGGCAGAGACGCCGAGCGCGACCGTCATGTAGCCGAGCTGCGAGAGCGTTGAGTACGCCACCACGCGCTTGATGTCGTTCTGGATGATGCCGAGGAAGCCCATGAACAGCGCCGTGATCGCGCCGATCACCAGCACGAGGCTGAGCGCCACGTCCGACAGCTCGAACAGCGGCGACATGCGCGCGACCATGAAGATGCCAGCGGTGACCATGGTCGCGGCGTGGATCAGCGCCGAGATCGGGGTCGGGCCCTCCATCGAGTCGGGCAGCCAGACATGCAGCGGCACCTGCGCGCTCTTGCCCATCGCGCCGATGAACAGGCAGATGCAGGCCGCGGTGATCAGCGCCCAGCCGGTGCCCGGCATCGTCAGCTTGGCCAGCTCCGGCCCCTTGGCGAACAGCTCGGCGTAGTTCAGCGAGCCACCGTAGGCCAGCAGCAGGCCGATGCCGAGGATGAAGCCGAAGTCGCCGACCCGGTTGACCAGGAAGGCCTTCATGTTGGCGAAGATCGCGGTCGGCTTGGTGTACCAGAAGCCGATCAGCAGGTAGCTCACCAGGCCCACCGCTTCCCAGCCGAAGAAGAGCTGGAGCATGTTGTTGCTCATCACCAGCATCAGCATGCTGAAGGTGAACAGCGAGATGTAGGCGAAGAAGCGCTGGTAGCCCGGGTCCTCTTCCATGTAGCCGATGGTGTAGATGTGCACCATCAGCGAGACGAAGGTGACGACCACCATCATCATCGCGGTCAGCCCGTCGACGAGGAAGCCGATCTCCATCTTCAGGCCGCCGACGTTGAGCCATTCGTAGATCGTGGCGTTGAAGCGGGCGCCGTCGACCGCGACCGCCTTGAGCACGATGACCGACAGCACGAAGGAGATCGCCACGCCAAGCACGGTGATCCAGTGCGCGCCACGGCGGCCGACGGTCTTGCCGAACAGGCCGGCGACGATCGCGCCCACCAGGGGGGCGAGCGGCACGACCGTCAGCATTGATTGAGATAGCGCGGACATTGTTGTTCTCTCTCCGCGGCCCGCTGGTGCGAACCGCCTCAGGATGTCGTCTTTGCGGCCGATCCCTCGATCAGCCCTTGAGCGTGTCGAGTTCCTGGACGTCGATCGTCGAGCGGTTGCGGAACAGCACGACCAGGATTGCCAGGCCGATCGCCGACTCGGCGGCGGCCACGGTGAGGATGAAGAACACGAAGACCTGGCCCGCCATGTCGCCCAGGTAGTGCGAGAAGGCAACGAAGTTCAGGTTGACCGCCAGCAGCATCAGCTCGATGGCCATCAGCAGCACGATCAGGTTCTTGCGATTGAGGAAGATGCCGATCACCGACAGCGAGAACAGGATCGCGCCGAGGGTCAGGTAGTGGCCGAGGGTGATCATCACTGCTTGCCTCCTGCGACCTGCGCGCCTTCAGCCGCGGCGGCCACCGGCGCCACCTCGGGCTTCATCGGCACGATGCGCAGGCGGTCGGCCTTGCGCGCCTTGATCTGGTCGGCCGGGTCGATGTAGCGGCTGTCCTTGCGCCGGCGCAGCGTCAGCGCGATGGCGGCGATGATCGCCACCAGCAGCAGCACCGCGGCGATCTGCAGCGGGTAGAGGTACTGCGTGTAGATCTCGATGCCAAGCAGCTTGGTGTTGCCGAACTTGGCGAGCAGCGGATCGGCCGGCGCCGCCGTGCCGAGCCTGAAGCCGCGCATCACGATCAGCGCCATCTCGAGCGCGATCACGACGCCGATGATGGCCGCCAGCGGAAAGTGCTTCCAGAAGCCCTCGCGCAGGCGCTCGACGTTGATGTCGAGCATCATCACGACGAACAGGAACAGCACCATCACCGCGCCGACGTAGACCAGCACCAGCGCGATCGCGAGGAACTCGGCGCGCAGCAGCATCCAGATGCAGGCGGCGTTGAAGAAGGCCAGCACCAGGTAGAGCGCCGAGTGGACGGGGCTCCTGGCGGTGATGACGCGCAGCGACGCCAGCAACAGCAGTGCCGCGAATAGATAGAAGAGCGCGGAGTCGGTAGTCATGTTCTTGGCTGCGCTGATCAGCGGAAGCGGCCGTCGGCGGCGCGCGCCGCGGCGATCTCGGCCTCGTAGCGGTCACCGACGGCGAGCAGCATGTCCTTGGTGAAGTAGAGGTCGCCGCGCTTCTCGCCGTGGTACTCGAGCACGTGGGTCTCGACGATCGAGTCGACCGGGCAGCTCTCTTCGCAGAAGCCGCAGAAGATGCACTTGGTCAGGTCGATGTCGTAGCGCGTGGTGCGGCGGCTGCCGTCGTCGCGCACCTCGGACTCGATCGTGATCGCCATCGCCGGGCAGACCGCCTCGCATAGCTTGCAGGCGATGCAGCGCTCCTCGCCGTTGTCGTAGCGGCGCAGCGCGTGCAGGCCGCGGAAGCGCGGCGACAGCGGCGTCTTTTCCTCAGGGAACTGGACGGTGATCGCGGGCGACAGGAAATGACGGCCGGTGAGCTTCATGCCCTTGAGCAGCTCAATCAGCATGAAGGAGCTGAAGAACTCCTTGACCGACGTGATGGTGCTCATGCCGCACCTCCCAGATTCCAGATGTTCCACGGCGAGCGGATCCACAGGCCGACGACGACCAGCCAGACCAGCGTGATCGGGATGAAGACCTTCCAGCCCAGACGCATGATCTGGTCGTAGCGGTAGCGCGGGAAGGTGGCCCGCACCCACAGGAAGACCGTGACGACGCAGAAGGTCTTGAGGCCGAGCCAGATCCAGCCCGGGATCCAGTTGAACAGCGCGCTGTCGATCGGCGGCAGCCAGCCGCCGAGGAACAGCGTGACGGTCAGGATCGAGACCAGCAGCATGTTGGCGTACTCGGCGAGGAAGAACATCGCGAAGCTCATGCCCGAGTACTCGATCATGTGGCCGGCGACGATCTCGGACTCGCCCTCGACCACGTCGAAGGGGTGGCGGTTGGTCTCGGCCAGGCCGGAGATGAAGTAGACGAGGAAGATCGGGAACAGCGGCAGCCAGTTCCAGCTCAGGAAGTTCAGGCCCATCGAGGCGAAGCGGCCCTGGTCCTGGCTCAGCACGATGCCGCTCATGTTGAGCGTGCCCGAGACCATCAGCACCACGACCAGCGCAAAGCCCATCGCGATCTCGTAGCTGATCATCTGGGCCGAGGCGCGCATCGCGCCGAGGAAGGCGTACTTCGAGTTCGAGGCCCAGCCGGCGATGATCACGCCGTAGACCTCCATCGAGGTGATCGCCATCAGGAACAGCAGGCCGGCGTCGATGTTGGACAGCGCCTGCTCGGGGCCGAAGGGAATCACGACCCAGGCCACCAGCGCCGGCATGATCGTCATCACCGGGCCGAGGAAGAACAGGCCCTTGTTGGCCGCCGTCGGGACGATGATCTCCTTGAAGATCAGCTTCACCGCATCGGCGATCGGGGTCAGCAGGCCCCAGGGGCCGACGCGGTTGGGGCCGGGGCGGATCTGGGTCCAGCCGATCGCCTTGCGCTCCCACAGCGTGAGGTAGGCGACGCAGCCCATCAGCGGCAGCACCAGCAGGACGATCTTGAGCAGGTTCCAGAGCACCGGCCAGAAGCCGCCGAAGAGGCCGCCGCCGAAGTTGTAGAAGGTGTCGATCATGCTCAGGCCCTCTCGACGCCGATGGCACCGAACATCGCGCCGAGCGCGGCGGTGTCGGCATGGCCGGCCGGCACGCGCACGGTGCTTGCGGCGAGCGTTGCATCGAGTCGCGCCGGCAGCACGACGCTGGCGCCGCCCTGCGTGACACGCACCTTCGCGCCCGACTGCAGCCCGAGTTGCTGCCAGAGCGCGGTCGGCAGCGAAGCCACCGGCGGCGCGGCGTCGGCGGTGCGCTGCAGCGCCTCGGCGCGGCGCACCAACGAGTCGGTGCTGTAGATCGGCACGTCGGCAATGCGCTCGAAGGACCCGCCCTGCCCCGCAGCCGCGGCCGCGTCGGCAGTCGCCACGTTCGACAGGCGCCCAGGCAACTGGCTCAGGTCGCCCAGCGCCTCGGCCTTGATCTCCTCGCTGCTCTCGAAGCCGAAGCCCGGCACGCCGAGCATCGAACCCAGCACGCGCAGCACCTTCCACCCCGGGCGCGTCTCGGCCAAGGGCTTGACGACACCATGGAAGCTCTGCGCACGACCCTCGGCGTTGACGAAGGTACCGGAGGTCTCGCTGAACGGCGCAATCGGGAGCAGCACGTCGGCCACGTCGAGGTTGGCGTCGGCGAAGGGGCTCAGGCTCACCACCATCTGCGCACGGCCAAGCGCGCTGCGCGCGGCCTGCGGATCGGCGGCGTCGAGCACCGCCTCGGTGTTCATCAGCAGCATCGCCTTGCGCGGCTGGGCGCCGAGCATCTGCGCCGCGCTCAGGCCAGCAACGCCAGGCTGGGCATTGACGAGCTGGGCGCCGACGCTGTTGGCGGCGGCACCGAGATAGCCGCAACTGGCGCCGACCTGCGCGGCGATCCAGTTCGCCAGCGCGAGCAGCGATTCGGCCTGCGGATGGGCCGCGGCGGCGTTTCCGAGCAGCAGCGCCTTGCGCTCGCCCGAAAGCAGCGAGTCGGCGATGGACTGGGCCTCGGCACTGATGGCCACCGCGACCGGTGCGGCCACACCCTTGGCCTGCGCCACCGCAGCCGCCACCGAAGCCAGCGCGCCAACCCAGGCACTCGGCGCCGCGCTGATGCGCTGTGCCATCGGCATCAGCCAGTCGTCGGCCAGTGCGTTCAGCGCCGTGACCTGCGCGCCGCGGCGGGCCGCCTGGCGCAGGCGCTGGGCGAACAGCGGATGGTCCTTGCGCAGGAAGGAGCCGACCACGAAGGCACGATCCAGTGTCGACAGCGACGCGATCGAGGTGCCGAGCCAGCGCACCGATGCACTTGCCTCGGCGCCGGCATGGCGCAGCCGGTGGTCGATGTTCTCGCTGCCGAGGCTGCGTACCAGCTTGGCCAGCAGATGCAGTTCCTCGACGGTGCTGTGGGCCGAAGCCAGCGCGCCGATGGCGGCCGCGCCGTGGTCGGCCTTGACCTGCTGCAGGCCGTTGGCGACGTACTCGAGCGCGGTCGACCAGTCGACCACGACCCACTGCCCGCCCTGCTTGAGCATCGGTGCACGCAGCCGCTGCGAGCCATTGAGGGCCTCGTAGCCGAAGCGGTCGCGGTCGGCGATCCAGCATTCGTTGACCGCCTCGTTCTCGAGCGGCACCACGCGCATCACCTGGTTGGCCTTGACCTGGACGACCAGGTTGGCGCCGGTGCTGTCGTGCGGGCTCACGCTCTTGCGGCGCGACAGCTCCCAGGTGCGGGCGCTGTAGCGGAAGGGCTTGCTGGTGAGCGCGCCGACCGGGCAGATGTCGATCATGTTGCCCGAGAGCTCGGAGTCGATCGTCTCGCCGGCGACGGTGGTGATCTCGCTGTGCTCGCCGCGATGGATCATGCCGAGTTCCATCACGCCGGCCACTTCTTGCCCGAAGCGCACGCAGCGGGTGCAATGGATGCAGCGGCTCATCTCCTGCATCGAGATCAGCGGACCGACTTCCTTGTGGAAGACGACGCGCTTTTCCTCGTCGTAGCGCGAGGCCGACTTGCCGTAGCCGACCGCGAGGTCCTGCAGCTGGCACTCGCCGCCCTGGTCGCAGATCGGGCAGTCGAGCGGGTGATTGATGAGCAGGAACTCCATCACCGACTGCTGGGCCTTGAGCGCCTTGTCGCTCTTGGTGCGCACGATCATGCCCTGCGTCACCGGCGTGGCGCAGGCCGGCATCGGCTTGGGCGCCTTCTCCACCTCGACCAGGCACATGCGGCAGTTGGCCGCGATGCTGAGCTTCTTGTGATAGCAGAAGTGCGGGATGTAGGTGCCGGCCTTGTCGGCGGCATGCATCACGGTGCTGCCTTCGGTCACCTCGACCTTGCGGCCGTCGAGTTCGATTTCGATCATGTTCAGACAGTCGCCGCTGCGACCTTGGCGGTCTTGTGTTCGATCAGGTAGACGAACTCGTCGCGGAAGTGCTTGAGCATCGCCTGCACCGGCATCGCGGCGGCGTCACCGAGGGCGCAGATGGTGCGGCCCTTGATGTTGTCGGCCACCGAGTCGAGCAGCGCGATGTCTTCGGGTCGGCCCTGGCCCTTGGCAATGCGATCGACCATGCGCCACAGCCAGCCCGTGCCCTCGCGACACGGCGTGCACTGACCGCAGGACTCGTGCATGTAGAAGTAGCTCAGCCGCAGCAGGCTTTTCACCATGCAGCGCGAGTCGTTCATCACGATCACCGCGCCCGAACCCAGCATCGAGCCGGCCTTGGCGATGCTGTCGTAGTCCATCGTGCAGTCCATCATGATGGACGCCGGCAGCACCGGCGCCGATGAACCGCCCGGGATCACTGCCTTGAGCTTGCGCCCCTGCGCCCCGCCCTTCACGCCACCGGCCAGTTCGAGCAGCTTGGCAAACGGGGTGCCCATCGGCACCTCGTAGTTGCCCGGCCGCTCGACATCGCCGACCACCGAGAACAGCTTGGTGCCGCCGTTGTTGGGCTTGCCGCACTCGAGGTAGGCCTGGCCGCCGTTGCGGATGATCCACGGCACCGCGGCGAAGGTCTCGGTGTTGTTGATCGTGGTCGGCTTGCCGTAGAGGCCGTAGCTGGCCGGGAACGGCGGCTTGAAGCGCGGCTGGCCCTTCTTGCCCTCGAGCGACTCGAGCAGCGCGGTCTCTTCGCCGCAGATGTAGGCGCCGAAGCCGTGGAAGGCGTGGAGCTGGAAGCTGAAGCCGGATCCCAGGATCTTGTCGCCGAGGAAGCCCGCAGCGCGCGCTTCTTCGAGCGCAGCCTCGAAGCGATCATAGATCTCGAAGATCTCGCCGTGGATGTAGTTGTAGCCGACGCTGATGCCCATCGCGTAGGCGGCGATCGCCATGCCCTCGATCACGATGTGCGGGTTGTAGGCGAGGATGTCGCGGTCCTTGCAGGTGCCCGGCTCGCCTTCGTCGGAATTGCAGACCAAGTACTTCTGGCCCGGAAACTGACGCGGCATGAAGCTCCACTTCAGGCCGGTCGGGAAGCCCGCGCCGCCACGGCCGCGCAGCGCCGAGAGTTTCACTTCGGCGATCACCTGGTCGGGCGTCATGCCGCCGTCGGCGGCCAGGATCTTCCTGAGGGCGGCATAGCCGCCGCGTGCCACGTAGTCCTGCA
Organism: Rivibacter subsaxonicus; assembly: GCF_004217215.1. Classification (GTDB taxonomy): domain Bacteria; phylum Pseudomonadota; class Gammaproteobacteria; order Burkholderiales; family Burkholderiaceae_C; genus Rivibacter; species Rivibacter subsaxonicus. The sequence continues at coordinate 89,625 of NZ_SHKP01000008.1, read as the reverse complement.
GACGCCAGTTGCTGCCATCGAGGCCGGCAACGATCTGCGGGCCGATGTGGCGGTCGTGGAAGCAGGTCTCGCGGCCGGTGGCCTGGAACTTGGACAGGTCGAGCATGGTCGTCGCGTCCTTACTTCTTGTGCTGCGCCACGGGGTGGGCGGCGGCGTGGGCCTGCAGCGTGGCCAGCAGCTCATCGAGGCGCTGCTCGTCCATGAAGCTCAGCATCTGGCGATCGTTGACCAGCATCACCGGCGCGTCGGCGCAGGCGCCCAGGCACTCGCTGGGCTGCACGGTGAACACGCCGTCGGCCGTGCTGCCGTAGGGCTCGACGCCGAGCCGGCCGCAGACATGCTCGAGCGCGGTCTGGCCGTTGCGCAGCTGGCACGGCAGGTTGGTGCAGACGTTCAGCTTGAACTGGCCGACCGGCTGCTGGTTGTACATGTTGTAGAAGGTCGTGACCTCGTGCACCGCGATCGGCGCCATGCCGAGGATCGCTGCGATGCCCTCTTCGGCCTCGGGCGAGACGAAGCCCTGCTCGTGCTGGACGATCGCCAGGCAGGCCATCACGGCCGAGGCCTTGTGCTCGACCGGGTACTTGGCGATCTCGCGTTGGAAGCGCGCGAGGGTCTGTTCACTGAAATCCATGTTGCTCGCCTGCGGCTCGGGGCTGCTCATCGGTCGATCTCGCCGAACACGATGTCCATCGTGCCGATCACCGCCACCGCGTCGGCAATCATGTGGCCGCGCGACATCTCGTCCATCGCCGCCAGATGCGCGAAGCCCGGGGCGCGGATCTTGAGTCGGTAGGGCTTGTTGGCACCGTCGCTGACGAGATAGATGCCGAACTCGCCCTTGGGGTGCTCGACCGCCGCGTAGGCCTCGCCTTCGGGCACGTGGAAGCCTTCGGTAAAGAGCTTGAAGTGGTGGATCAACTCCTCCATGCTCGACTTCATCTCGAGCCGCGAGGGCGGCGCCACCTTGTGGTTGTCGGTGATCACCGGGCCAGGGTTGGCGCGCAGCCAGGCGATGCACTGCTTGATGATGCGGTTGCTCTGGCGCATCTCCTCGACGCGAACCAGGTAGCGGTCGTAGCAGTCGCCGTTGACGCCGACCGGGATGTCGAAGTCGAGGTGTTCGTAGACGTCGTAGGGCTGCTTCTTGCGCAGGTCCCACTCGACGCCGGAGCCGCGCAGCATCGGGCCGGTGAAGCCGAGGTTCAGCGCACGCTCGGGCGAGACGACGCCGATGCCGACGGTGCGCTGCTTCCAGATGCGGTTGTCGGTCAGCAGCGTCTCGTACTCGTCGACCCGGCCGTCGAAGCTGGCACAGAACTGCTCGATGAAGTCGAGCAGCGAGCCGCCACGGTTCTCGTTCATCTTCGCGAGCGCCTTGGCGTTGCGGATCTTCGAGTGCTTGTACTGCGGCATCGAGTCAGGCAGGTCGCGGTAGACGCCGCCCGGACGGAAGTAGGCCGCGTGCATGCGCGCGCCCGAGACCGCCTCGTACATGTCGAACAGGTCTTCGCGCTCGCGGAAGGCGTAGATCAGCACGTTCATCGCGCCGCAGTCGAGGCCGTGGGCGCCGATCCACATCAGGTGGTTCAGCAGCCGCGTGATCTCGCTGAACATCACGCGGATGTACTGCGCGCGCACCGGCACGTCGACGCCGAGCAGCTTCTCGATGGCCAGGCAGTAGGCGTGCTCGTTGCACATCATCGAGACGTAGTCCAGCCGGTCCATGTAGGGCAGCGACTGGATGTAGGTCTTGGATTCGGCGAGCTTTTCAGTCGCGCGGTGCAGCAGGCCGATGTGCGGATCGGCGCGCTGGATCACCTCGCCGTCGAGTTCGAGCACCAGGCGCAGCACACCGTGCGCGGCCGGGTGCTGAGGACCGAAGTTCAGCGTGTAGTTCTTGATCTCTGACATCACTGCAGCCCGCCGTAGTTCTCTTCGCGGATGATGCGCGGCGTGATCTCGCGCGGCTCGATCGTCACCGGCTGGTAGATCACGCGCTGCTGCTCGGGGTCGTAGCGCATCTCGACATGGCCCGAGACCGGGAAGTCCTTGCGCAGCGGATGGCCGATGAAGCCGTAGTCGGTGAGGATGCGGCGCAGGTCGGCGTGACCGTCGAAGACGATGCCGCACATGTCGAAGGCCTCGCGCTCGAACCACTCGGCCGCGCTCCAGACGCCGGTCAATGAGTCGACCAGCGGCAGATCGTCCTCGGGGCAGAAAGCCTTGAGGCGCAGGCGCCAGTTGTGACGCACCGAAAGAAGGTGCGAGACCACGCAGTAGCGCGGACCTTCGGCCAACGGCGAGGCGCCATCCTTGTAGCTCGAATAGTCGAGACCGCAGAGGTCGATCAGCTGCTCGAAGGCTAGCGTTGCGTCGTCGCGCAGCGTGCGGGCAATGGCCAGGTACTGGTCGGCGCGCACGGTGAGCGTGAGTTCGCCGCGGTCGCGCACCAGCGCGACGATCTTGTCGCCCAGCGCGGCAACGAGGGCCGGCTGCAGCAGGTCGAGTTTGTGGTCCATGGATCCTCGGTCCGGCTCAGCGCGCGATGGTGTTTTCGCGCCGGATCTTGCTCTGCAGCTGCAGCACGCCGTAGAGCAGCGCCTCGGCGGTCGGCGGGCAGCCCGGCACGTAGACGTCGACCGGCACGATGCGGTCGCAGCCGCGCACCACCGAGTAGCTGTAGTGGTAGTAGCCGCCGCCGTTGGCGCAGGAACCCATGCTGATGACCCAGCGCGGCTCGGCCATCTGGTCGTAGACCTTGCGCAGCGCCGGCGCCATCTTGTTGCACAGCGTGCCGGCGACGATCATCAGGTCGCTCTGGCGCGGGCTCGGCCGGAACAGCATGCCGAAGCGGTCGATGTCGTAGCGGGCCGCGCCCGCATGCATCATCTCGACCGCGCAGCAGGCCAAGCCGAAGGTCATCGGCCACAGCGAGCCGGTCTTGGACCAGTTGATCAGCTTGTCGGCCGAGGTGGTGATGAAGCCTTCGCTGAGAACGCCTTCAATGCCCATGTGCTACTCCGTTGAAGTCTGCGTTCATTCCCAGTCGAGGGCGCCCTTTTTCCACTCGTAGGCAAAGCCGACGACGAGGATGGCGAGGAAGATCATCATGGCCCAGAAGCCGGTGGCGCCGATCTCGTTGAGCGAGACCGCCCACGGAAAGAGGAACGCGATCTCGAGATCAAAGAGGATGAACAGGATCGCGACGAGGTAGTAGCGCACGTCGAACTTCATGCGCGCGTCCTCGAAGGCCTCGAAGCCGCATTCGTAGGGACTGTTCTTGGCCGCATCGGGCTTGCGCGGGCCGAAGATGAAACCGAGCACCTGGGGCGCCACGCCGACCGCCACGCCAACCAGGATGAACAGGATCACGGGCAGGTACTGGTCAAGGCTCATGTTCGGCTGGCTCTCTGCGCGGGTAAACCACAGGCTATTGTCGTCCGGACAAAACAAAGCGCGCTGGCACAACCGGGTCCACCTTGCGACCCCGTCGCACTTGCAGCGCGCCCGGTCCCCTGTTCATTGCTGTCAGGGCGCTGGACCGGGGCCATTTGGCGCCCGATCCACGTTCATCAATTCGTTGGTGCCGTCGGCGAGACTCGAACTCGCACAGCTTTCGCCACTACCCCCTCAAGATAGCGTGTCTACCAATTTCACCACGACGGCTCCGGTGGCCGTGATGCTCGCTTCGTGCTCGAACATCGCAGGCTCGGAAATACTGTTCGGCTGGCTTGAGGAATGGCTCACCGAACAGCCAGAGATTCTAGCGTCAAACGAAGTGCCGATCCAACATTTTGGTGCACTGCGCCATTGGAATCGCGCAACTTCAACGCGTCGGAATCTGGTCGGCGCCCGAAGCCGCAGGCGCCGGCGTCAACACCGCGCTGGCAGCCGGTGCAGCGCCGGGAATCTGCGTCGCGATCGCGGCACTTGCTGCCGAGGCGGCGGGTGCCGCACGCTCGAGGATGCTCGAGCCGGCACCGGCATCGCGGTGCGTGGCCAGGTAGCCCAGCGCCAGCGTGCTGACGAAGAAGATGCCGGCGCAGACCGCGGTCGTGCGCGACAGGAAGTTGGCGCTGCCGGTGGCGCCGAACAGGCTGCCCGAGGCACCGCTACCGAAGGAGGCGCCCATGTCGGCGCCCTTGCCGTGTTGCACCAGCACGAGGCCGATCATCGCCACCGCGGAGAGCATCTGCACGACGAGAACGAGGGTGGTCAGAAACTGCATTTCAAAGGACTCCAGGAAGCTTGATAGTTGATGTTGGGTTGGCCGCGGCGATCGGGCTCAGACCCGCGCCGCGCGGCAGATCGCGAGGAAGTCGGCCGCCTTCAGCGAGGCGCCGCCGATCAGGCCGCCGTCGATGTCGGCCTTCGCGAAGAGTTCGACCGCGTTGTCCGGCTTGACGCTGCCGCCGTAGAGGATCTGCATCTGTGCCGCGCGCGGCGTGGCCGCGGCCAGTTGCGCGCGCAGCAATGCATGAACCTGCTGCGCCTGTTCGGGGCTGGCGGTGCGACCGGTGCCGATCGCCCACACCGGCTCGTAGGCAACGACCATCTCGCCGGCGCAATGGGCCAGCGTGTGGATCACCGCCGACAGCTGCCGCTTGACCACGGCCTCGGTCTCGCCGGCTTCGCGCTGGGCCAGCGTCTCGCCGACGCAGACGATCGGCGTGATGCCCTTCGCGAGCGCGGCCTTGGCCTTGTCGGCCACCAACTGGTCGGACTCGGCATGAAGCGCGCGGCGCTCGGAGTGGCCGACGATCACGTAGCGGCAGCCGAAGTCGGCCAGCATCGGCGCCGAGACCTCGCCGGTGTAGGCGCCCTGCTCGTGCTGCGAGCAGTCTTGCGCGCCCCAGGCGAAGGCGGTGCGCGCCAGCCGCTCGGCGGCCTGCGCCAGGTAGGGAAACGGCACGCAGACGGCGGCATCGGCCGGCAGCGGCCCGGCCGCCTTGAGCGCCTCGAGCAGCTGCTCGTTGGCGGCATGGCTGCCGTGCATCTTCCAGTTGCCGACGACCAGGGTTCGACGCGATTGAGTCATCTGCTTGGCTCCGTTCACCAGCTCAGCACGATCTTGCCGACATGCTTGCCGGACTCCATCAGCGCATGCGCCGCAGAAGCCTGCGCCGCCGGGAAGGTGGCATGGATCGCCGGCTTGACACGCCCGGCCTCGATCAGGGGCCAGACCCGCTCGCGCAGCGCGCGCGCGATCTGCGCCTTGTATTCCACCGTGCGTGGGCGCAGCGTCGAGCCGGTGATGCTCAGCCGGCGCCGCAGCAACTGGCCGGCATCGAAGCCGGCCTTGACGCCGCCCTGCACGGCGATGATCGTGATACGCCCATCGTCGGCCAGGGCCTCGATCTCGCGCGCCACGTAGTCGCCGGCCACCATGTCGAGGATCACGTCGACGCCGCGGCCAGCGGTCAGGCGCTTCGCCTCGGCCACGAAGTCCTGCGTCTTGTAGTTGATCGCATGGTCGGCACCGAGCGCGAGGCAGGCCCGGCCCTTCTCGTCGTCGCCGGTGGTGACGATCACCTTCGAGCCCAGCGCCTTGGCAATCTGGATCGCGGTCACGCCGATGCCACTGGCACCGCCCTGCACCAGCAGCGTCTCGCCGGGTTGCAGGCGAGCACGCTCGAAGACGTTGATCCAGACCGTGAAACAGGTTTCCGGCAGGCTCGCGGCCTCGACATCGCTCAGGCCCCTGGGCACCGGCAGCACCTGGCCGGCCGGCGCCACGCATTGCTGCGCATAGCCACCGCCATGGGTCAATGCGCAGACCCGGTCGCCGATCGCGACGTTGGCCAGCGCCAAGGCCTCGGCACTGCCGCCGATCACGCGGCCGGCCACCTCCAGACCCGGCAGGTCGGAGGCGCCCGGCGGCGGCGGGTAGACGCCGAGGCGCTGCAACACGTCGGGACGGTTGACGCCCGACGCGCTGACCTCGATCAGCAACTCGCCGGCCGCAGGCACCGGCGCCGGTCGCTCGACCGGCGTCAGTACCTCGGGGCCGCCGGGGCGGGAGATCTCGATCGCTTGCATGCTTGCGAGAACCAGGGCGCTCGCGCGCCCCGACTCACCCATCGATCAGGACTGCTGCGGCTCGTTCGAGCCGTTGTCGCCCTGCGGCGCAGCCTCGGCGGTCGCCGGCGCGTCGTTGCGTTCGGTGCGCTCCGGGCGCGAACCACGGTCGCCGCGCTCTCCACCGCGATAGCCGCCACGGTCACCGCCGCGGTCGCCACGATCGCCGCGGAAACCGCCACGGTCGCCGCCTTCGCGACGCGGACGGTCATAGCCACCACCGGTGTCTTCCGGCATGCCTTCGGGACGCTCGAGCAGCGCCTTCAGCGACAGCTTGATGCGGCCCTTCTCGTCGGTCTCGAGCACCTTGACCTTGACGACCTGGCCTTCCTTGAGGAAGTCCTCGACGCGCTCGACGCGCTGGTGCGCGATCTGGCTGATGTGCAACAGGCCGTCCTTGCCCGGCAGGATGTTGATCAGCGCACCGAAGTCGAGGATCTTGGTGACCGGGCCTTCGTAGACTTGGCCGATCACGGCCTCGGCCGTGATGTCCTCGATGCGCTTCTTGGCCAGCGCGGCGCGCTCGCCGTCGGTCGAGGCGATCGTGATGGTGCCGTCTTCGCCGATGTCGATCGTGGTGCCGGTTTCCTCGGTCAGCGCACGGATCACCGCGCCGCCCTTGCCGATCACGTCACGGATCTTCTCGGGGTTGATCTTCATCGTGTACAGACGCGGTGCGAACTCCGAGACTTCGGTGTTGGGCGTGCCCATCGCCTCGACCATCTTGCCGAGGATGTGCAGGCGCGCTTCCTTGGCCTGCGCCAGCGCAACCTGCATGATCTCCTTGGTGATGCCCTGGATCTTGATGTCCATCTGCAGCGCGGTCACGCCGCCGGTGGTGCCGGCGACCTTGAAGTCCATGTCGCCGAGGTGATCCTCGTCGCCGAGGATGTCGGTCAGCACCGCGAAGCGGTTGCCGTCCTTGATCAGGCCCATCGCGATGCCGGCCACGTGCGCCTTCAGCGGCACGCCGGCGTCCATCAGCGCGAGGCAGCCGCCGCACACCGAGGCCATCGACGAGGAGCCGTTGCTCTCGGTGATCTCCGAGACCAGGCGGATCGCGTAGGCGAACTCGTCCTTCGGCGGCAGCACCGGGATCAGCGCGCGCTTGGCGAGTCGGCCGTGGCCGATCTCGCGCCGCTTGGGGCTGCCAACACGGCCCGTCTCGCCGGTGGCGAACGGGGGCATGTTGTAGTGCATCATGAAGCGGTCTTCGAACTCGCCGGCCAGCGCGTCGATGCGCTGCGCGTCGCGGTCGGTGCCGAGCGTGGCGATCACCAGCGCCTGCGTCTCGCCGCGCGTGAACAGCGCCGAGCCGTGGGTGCGCGGCAGCACGCTGCTGCGGATCTCGATGTCGCGCACGGTGCGCGTGTCGCGACCGTCGATGCGCGGCTCGCCGGCCAGGATCTGGCTGCGAACGATCTTGGCTTCGATGTCGAACAGCAGGCCCTCGACCTTGACCTTGTCGAAGCTGGCGCCATCGGCACCCAGCGCGGCAAAGACTTCGGCGTAGGCGGCGCGCGTGGCTTGCGTGCGCGACTGCTTGGAGCGGATCTGGTAGGCGGCGCGCAGCTTGTCTTCGGCAATGCCGTTGACCTTGGCGATGAAGTCCTCGTCCTTGGCCGGCGGCTGCCAGTTCCAGGCCGGCTTGCCGGCGTCACGCACCAGTTCGTTGATCGCGGCGATCGCGATGTTGCCCTGCTCATGGCCGAACACCACGCCGCCGAGCATGACCTCTTCGCTGAGTTGGTCGGCTTCGGACTCCACCATCAGCACGGCGGCTTGCGTGCCGGCGACGATCAGATCCATCTTCGACTCGGTGAGCTGGGTCTTGCCCGGGTTCAGCACGTACTCGCCGTTGATGTAGCCCACGCGAGCGGCACCGATCGGGCCGTTGAACGGGATGCCCGAGATGGCCAGCGCGGCGCTCGAACCGATCAGCGCGGCGATGTCGGCCGAGACCTCGGGGTTCAGCGAAAGCACGTGCACCACGACCTGGACTTCATTGAAGAAGCCTTCCGGGAACAGCGGACGCAGCGGGCGGTCGATCAGGCGGCTGGTCAGCGTCTCGAGCTCGCTCGGGCGGCCTTCGCGCTTGAAGAAGCTGCCGGGGATCTTGCCGGCGGCGTAGGTCTTCTCGATGTAGTCGACGGTCAGCGGAAAGAAGTCCTGGCCCGGCTTGGCCTCGGTGCGCGCGACCACGGTGGCGAGCACGACGGTGCCTTCGATGTCGACGACGACGGCGCCGCCCGACTGGCGGGCGATCTCACCGGTCTCGAGCACGACCTGATGCTGGCCCCACGTGAAGCTCTTGGTGACTTTGTTGAACAGGCTCATGGAGTGTCTCCGTTGAAAGCGTTCGGTACGCGCGGCGTACTCATCGCGTTGGCCCGCAGGAACGGCGCGGGGCGAACCGGGAGTCAGCGTCTGGTGCGGGATGCCATTCCAGGGCGGGCGCTTGCAGGGCGCGATTCACGCGCCGGCCTTGGAATGACACATCTTCCGACCCATTGATTGGCCGAACTCCAAAGACAAAGAGCCTGTGCTGGCAGCAACCAGACAGGCTCTTCGTGTTCATGGGCAAATTACTTGCGCAGGCCCAGCTTGGCGATCAGCGCGGTGTAGCGGTCGGCGTCCTTGGCACGCAGGTAGTCCAGCAGCTTGCGGCGGCGGCTCACCATGCGCAACAGGCCGCGACGGCCGTGGTGGTCCTTGGCGTTGGCCTTGAAGTGCGGCGTCAGGTGGTTGATGCGTGCGGTCAGCAGCGCGACCTGGACTTCGGGGCTGCCGGTGTCGTTAGCGGCGCGGGCATTGGCCTGGACGACTTCGGTCTTGTTGATCGTGACGGTGGTCATGTGTTTCCTGTGGGAGATCAGGGACGAACCACAGGCCACCACGATGGGCAACTAGCGGTTTCGTCGTTGCGACTTGCGGTCACGGGTGAAACCGACCCATGCCGTGCGAATCCCTGCGGTCGTTTGACTGCAGAGCCGGGCATTATAGCGCGACCCGACGATTCGCCGCCGGCTCTTGAATCGGCGGCCACCAGTCCCAGATGCGGGTCATGGGTGGCGCAAGGGGCGCCGCCAGCACCGGACCCAAGGAAGACACCATGTTCGTGATGCCCGTGACCCGCTCCCACCGCGCCGCTTCGCTCGGCGACTTCAACCGTGCCGTCGACCGCCTGTTCGACAGCGGCTTCGACCGCTTCCTGGACGGCGTGCGCACCGGCGCGCCGCGCCTGCCGGCCGTCGATCTCGTCGAAACCGAGGCCGGCTACACGCTGAGCGCCGAATTGCCCGGCGTCGCCAAGGAAGACATCAAGGTCTCGATCATCGGCAAGCGCGTCTCGATCGAGGCCGCCGTGAAGGCTGCGCCGAAGTCCGAATCCGCAGAGAGCACCGAGCCGGCGCAAGTCGCCAGTCGCGTCCTGCTGACCGAGCGCGGGACGGCCCGCTTCGAACGCCGCTTCAGCCTGCCACGCGAACTCGACGAGCAGGCCTCGAGCGCCCGCTTCGACAACGGCGTGCTGGTGCTGGACCTGGTCAAGAAGGCGCTGCCCGGCGCGACCGAGCTGAGCATCGGCTGATCGGCCCTCTGGCCAGGCTCAACAGAGCTCGGCCAGCGGCCAGCGCGGCAGCACGTCGAAGGCGCCGGCCGCCTGCGGCCGCGCCAGTCCGGCCTGCACCCGCATCGCCGCGGCCAGCGCGATCATCGCGCCGTTGTCGGTGCACAGCGCGAGTTCGGGGTAGTGCACGCGCACGCCACGCCGCGCGCACTTCTCGTCGAGCAGCGCGCGCAGTCGCAGATTGGCGCCGACACCGCCGGCCACCACCAGCCGCCGCAGGCCGCTGGCCTTGAGTGCTGCCATCGACTTGGCGACCAGCACGTCGACGATCGCGGCCTGGGTCGAGGCGGCCAGGTCGGCGCGGCCCTGCTCGCAGACATTGCTGCCGAGCTTGCCGAGTTGCACCCGCACCGCCGTCTTGAGCCCGGAGAACGAGAAGTCCAGGTCGCCGCTGTGCAGCAGTGGCCGCGGCAGCTTGAAGGCCTGCGCGTCGCCGAACTCGGCCAGCCGCGCCAGCGCCGGCCCGCCCGGGTAGCCCAGCCCGAGCAGCTTGGCGCTCTTGTCGAAGGCCTCGCCGGCGGCATCGTCGATGGTCTCGCCGAGCAATTCGTAGCGGCCGACACCGTCGACCCGCATCAACTGGGTATGACCACCCGACACCAGCAACGCGACGAACGGAAACTCGGGCGGATCGGTCGACAGGAACGGCGACAGCAGATGTCCTTCAAGGTGGTGCACGCCGACCACCGGCCGGTTGAGCGCCAGCGCCAGCGCGCTCGCCGCGGCACTGCCAACCAGCAGCGCGCCGGCCAGGCCGGGTCCGCGGGTGAAGGCGACCAGGTCGACCTCGGCCAGCGTACGCTCGGCCTCGGTCAGCACCTGCCGTGTCAGCGGCAACACGCGCCGAACGTGGTCGCGCGAGGCAAGCTCGGGCACCACGCCACCGTAGGCCTCGTGCATCTGCACCTGGCTGTGCAGCGCGTGCGCCAGCAGGCGCGGCGGCGCGGTGCCGCCGGCGTCGACCAGCGCCACGCCGGTCTCGTCGCAGGAAGATTCAAAGCCCAGGATCAGCATGCGGCGAGTGTAGACAGCGCCGTTGTCGCAGGAGCCCGGCCGCGGCCCCGGCTGCCAGCAACCGGCGGTACATCAACTTTCAGCTTGTCACACTTCAGCCGTTGCAACCGTCACGAACTCAGGGCTGACCGGTCTTTCGGCCGTCACGGTCGCGCGCTACTCTGGCGTCCCATAGAACGACTTCAGTCGTCGCCACGCTCAACCGAGGCACCCCCGTTGGGACCATGAAGCACTACAAGCTCTCCGGCTGGCCCGACCTGCCGCCGGTCTACCACCGCACCGCCTACCGCCGGATGCTGCACCTGATGTCGCAGCGTTTTGCGTCCGTGGCCCAACTCACCAACGAGAGCGGCCTGGCCCGACCTGCCGTCATCGCCTTCCTCGACATGCTCGGCGAGCGCCAGGTGCTGCGCGAGCAGGAGGTTGGCGCGCCCGATTCGCTGTTCGGCAATTCGCTGAGCTGGTTCCGCCGCACGATCAGCGGCGCCCTCGACCGCAGCCACCGCCTCTGATGCCGTGCGCCGCGGCCCCGAGCCGCCGGTGGCACGGAACTTGATACATCTTTCATGGCCACTCGAGCCTTGGTTCGGGTTGCCATCTCCTCAGCAGGGCCTAGGCCCTTTCCCCACCCTCCCGGTGCAAGCCGGGAGGGTTTTTTCATGGCCGCGGGTCAGGCGGTGCGCGTGCGCACCGTGCCGGTGCTGTTGCGCCCCGCCCGGAACCACACCCACAGGCCGATCGCCACCATCGGCAGGCTCAGCCACTGGCCCATACTCAGGCCCAGGCCGAGCAGGCCGAGGAAGCTGTCGGGCTCGCGGAACCACTCCGCCGTGAAGCGCAGGCAGCCATAGCCGATCATGAACAAGGCCGCCACGCGGCCGGTCGCGCGCGGCTTGCGGCCATACCACCAGAGCAGCGCAAACAGCAGCACGCCCTCGAGCGCGAACTGGTAGAGCTGCGAGGGGTGCCGCGCGATGCCGTCGCGTGCCTGCGGAAACACCATCGCCCAGGGCAAGGCCGGATCGGCGGCGCGCCCCCACAACTCGCCGTTGATGAAGTTGCCCATGCGCCCGGCCGCCAGGCCCAGCGGCGCGCAGGGCGCGACCACGTCGGCCACTTCGAGGAAGGGTCGCTTGCGGGTGCGGCCGAACAGCCAGAGCGCGGCGATCACGCCCAGCAAGCCGCCATGGAAGGCCATGCCGCCCTGCCAGACGGCGAAGATCTCGAGCGGATGGGCGAGGAAATGCGCGGGCTTGTAGAAGATCACATAGCCGAGTCGGCCACCGAGGATGACGCCGAGCACGCCGTAGAACAGCAGGTCCTCGATGTCGCGCGGGGTCCAGCCGAGTTCCACGTAGGGCGGCCGCGAGACGCGCAGCCGGGCCAGCAGCAGGAAGAGCACGAAGGCCACCAGGTACATCAGGCCGTACCAGTGGACGCCAAAGGGAATGCCGATCGAGTGCAGGTCGATCGCGATCGGGTTGTATTGCGGATGGGTCAGCATGGGACGGGATTCTCGCCGCGTCACACGGCAGCCGAGCGGCGCGGCGTCGGCGCCGGGTGGGCACGTACGAAGTCGATGAAGCGTGCCAGCGCCGGCGGCGGTAAAGGCTCGGCACGCCAGACCAGACTGGTCCGGACCCGCACCTCCAGCGCCCGCGGCGCCGGCCGATAGACCACACCGGGCCGCTGCAATGCGCCGATCGTCGCCGGCACCCAGGCCAGGCCGAGCCCGGCCGAGACCAGGTTGACGATGGTCTGCATCTGGATCGCCTGCTGCGCGACGGTTGGCTGCAGGCCGTGGCGCTGGTAGAGCGCCAGCACGGTGTCGAACAGCGAGGGCGCGATGGCCCGCGGAAACAGCACCAGCGGCTCGGACAGCACCGCGGCCGGCGCCAGCCGCGCGCTGGCGGCCAGCGGATGAGCCTCAGGCAGCGCCAGCCACAGCGCCTCGTCGAGCACCGCCATCGAGGCCAGCCCGGCCGGCGGCGCTTCGGGCGCGTGCAGCACGAAGCCGGCATCGAGCTCGCCGCGCTCGAAGGCGCGCAACTGCACGTCGGCGGTGGCCTCGATCAGTTCGACGCCGACCCCGGGTTGCGCTTGCCGGAAGCCACGCAGCCAGCCAGGCAGCGGGCCGAAGCCGATGGTCGAGACAAAGGCGAGCCGCAGCCGTCCGACGCTGCCGGCCGCGGCCTCGCGGGCGGCCGCCGGCAGCGCCGCCGCGGCGGCCAGCAGCGAGCGCACCGGCTCGACCAGTGCCGCGCCGGCCACGCTCAGCGCTACGCCGCGGCGGCCGCGCTCGAAGAGCCGCTCGCCGACCCTCGCCTCGAGCTGCAGGATCGACTGCGTCAGCGCCGGCTGCGTGATGTGAAGCCGCTGCGCGGCGCGGCCGTAGTGCAGCGTCTCGGCCAGCAGCATGAAATGGCGCCAGCCCCGCAATTCCGGCGAGGCACTCGAACTCGTCGTTTCCATCAGCCGAACTTATCAGAGTCGCCAGCCGATGCGATTGGACGCCGGTCGGCGGCGGCTCCGATACTTCGGCCCTGAATCCGCACGTTCAAGGACCGCCATGAGCAACTCTCTCAACCGCCGCTCGAGCCACATCACCGAGGGCGTCGCCCGCGCCCCGAACCGCTCGATGTACTACGGCATGGGCTACCAGGAGAGCGACTTCGGCAAGCCGATGGTCGGCGTCGCCAACGGCCACAGCACGATCACGCCCTGCAACTCGGGCCTGCAGCGGCTGGCCGATGCCGCCGTCGAGGGACTCAAGGCGGCCGGCGCCAACCCGCAGATCTTCGGTACCCCGACCATCAGCGACGGCATGGCGATGGGGACCGAGGGCATGAAGTACAGCCTGGTCTCGCGCGAGGTGATCTCGGACTGCATCGAGACCTGCGTCGGCGGTCAGTGGATGGACGGCGTGCTCGTCATCGGCGGCTGCGACAAGAACATGCCGGGCGGCCTGATCGGCATGCTGCGCGCCAACGTGCCGGCGGTCTACGTCTACGGCGGCACGATCCTGCCCGGCAAGTACAAGGGCCAGGACCTCAACATCGTCAGCGTCTTCGAGGCCGTCGGCCAGTTCAGCGCCGGCAACATGAGCGAAGAGGATTTCTGCCAGATCGAGCGCCGCGCGATCCCCGGCAGCGGCTCCTGCGGCGGCATGTACACCGCCAACACCATGAGCTCGGCCTTCGAGGCGCTCGGCGTCGCCCTGCCCGGCTCGTCGACGATGGCCAACGTCGAGGACGAGATCGTGGCCCGCACCGCCGAGGCGGCGCGGTTCCTGGTCGAGGCCATCCGCAACGACCTCAAGCCGCGCGACATCGTGACCCGCAAGAGCATCGAGAACGCGGTCGCGGTGATCATGGCCACCGGCGGCTCGACCAACGCGGTGCTGCACTTCCTGGCCATCGCCCACGCGGCCGAGGTCGAGTGGACCATCGACGACTTCGAGCGCATGCGCAAGAAGATCCCGGTGCTGTGCGACCTCAAGCCCAGCGGCAGGTACCTTGCGGTCGACCTGCACCGCGCCGGCGGCATTCCGCAGGTGATGAAGCTGCTGCTCGACGCCGGCCTGCTGCACGGCGACTGCATCACGATCACCGGCAAGACGGTGGCCGAGAACCTGGCCGAGGTGCCGCCGCTGCGCACCGACCAGGACGTGATCCGCGCCGTCGCGCAGCCGATCTACGCCCAGGGCCATCTGGCGATCCTGCGCGGCAACCTCTCCAGCGAAGGCTGCGTGGCCAAGATCACCGGCCTGAAGAACCCGGTCATGAGTGGACCGGCGCGGGTCTTCGACGACGAGCAATCGGCGCTCGCCGCGATCATGGCCAAGCAGATCGTCGCCGGCGACGTGATGGTGCTGCGCTACCTCGGCCCCAAGGGCGCGCCCGGCATGCCGGAAATGCTCGCCCCCACCGGCGCGCTGATCGGCCAGGGCCTCGGTGAAAGCGTCGGCCTGATCACCGACGGTCGCTTCTCCGGCGGCACCTGGGGCATGGTGGTCGGCCACGTGGCGCCGGAAGCGGCTGCCGGTGGCCCGATCGCGCTGGTGCAGGAGGGCGACACGATCACGATCGATGCCCATCGCCTGCTGCTGCAACTCGAGGTCAGCGACGCCGAACTGGCACGTCGGCGCGCCGCCTGGACCGCGCCCAAGCCGCGCTACACGCGCGGGGTTCTGGCCAAGTTCGCGTTCAATGCCTCGAGCGCCAGCACCGGCGCGGTGCTCGACCGTTTCGAGGACCGCTGAGAGTAGTGGCCGCGACGAGTCGCGGCGTTCGCGCTGTCCAGGCTCGCAGCTGCGGGCCTGGAGCCGCGGCACTCGCTGCGCTCACCTTCGGCTCATGCCGCTCGCAGAGCTCGCGTCCTTCGTGCCGTCCAAGCCCGCGCAGGCGGGCTTGGAGCCGCGGCACTCAGCGCTTGGTGTCTTCGCCGTCGACGCGGCTGACCGCGCTGTCGATGCGGCTGTGAATGATCGAGTCGTGCTGCTTCTTGCGCTCGGCCGTACGCTTGCGCTCGATCGATTCTTCCTGCTTGCTCTGCATCGCCTTGTACTGGGCGGCACGCTTGTTCAGCTTTTCGTGCGAGCGCGGATCGATGCCCAGGGCGACCATGTTGCGCCGACGGCGCTCGTTCTTGCGCTCGTCCATCTTGCGCATCTCGGCGCGCTTGGTGAAGCCGGTCGCATCGGCCCACCACCACCACGCGGCGGCCACGCCGAATGGCGACAGGATCACCCACCACGACCAGGCACCGGGCGGGCCAACGTCGACCAGCTTGAGCAGCAGGAGCAGCACGCCCAGCACAATGAACCACATGTCTCGAAGCCCTCTTCGACGACGCAAGCAGCATCGAGCCTTCGCCTGTGTCGCCGATCAATAGAATGTCTCGAAGCACTTTACTCGATGACCCCTCGGGTCAGAAGGAAGGATTCCATGAATCTGCGCCTGCCGCTGTTCCTGCTCGCCGTTGCCATGGGGGCCGCGGCGCCTGCCCTTGCCAGTTCCGAGCTCGCGCAGAAGAAGAACTGCATGAGCTGCCACCAGGTGGACAAGAAGGTGATCGGCCCGTCCTTCAAGGACATCGCCGCCAAGTACGCGGGCCAGAAGGATGCCGCCGACCGGCTCGCACAGAAAGTCGTCAAGGGTGGTGTCGGTACCTGGGGCCAACTGCCGATGCCGGCCAATCCGCAGGTCAGCGAGGCCGAAGCCAAGCAGCTGGTCGGCTGGATCCTCGGGCTGAAGTAGAGCCCCACCGGCATGAAAAAAGGCCCGCCTAGGCGGGCCTTTTCTTGGGCGCCCGGAGCGCGGCCTCAGTTCGTCTGCGCGAGCTGCTCGAGGATCGCCGGGTTCTCGAGCGTCGAGATGTCCTGCGTCACCGCCTCGCCCTTGGCGACCTGGCGCAGCAGGCGCCGCATGATCTTGCCGCTGCGGGTCTTGGGCAGGTTGTCGCCGAAGCGTATGTCCTTGGGCTTGGCTATCGGGCCGATCTCCTTGGCGACCCAGTCGCGCAGCTCCTTGGCGATGGCCTTGGCCTCCTCGCCGGTCGGGCGCGAACGCTTGAGCACGACGAAGGCGCAGATCGCCTCGCCGGTGGTGTCGTCGGGCCGGCCGACCACCGCCGCCTCGGCCACCAGGTCGGTGTGCGCCACCAGCGCGCTCTCGATCTCCATCGTGCCCATCCGGTGGCCCGAGACGTTGAGCACGTCGTCGATGCGGCCGGTGATCGTGAAGTAGCCACGCTCGGCATCGCGGCTGGCGCCGTCTCCGGCCAGGTAGTAGCCCTTGAGCTCTGGCGGGTAGTAGCTCTTCTTGAAGCGCTCGGGATCGCCGTAGATCGTGCGGATCATGCTCGGCCACGGCTTCTTGACGACGAGGATCCCGCCCTGCCCGTTCGGCACGTCCTCGCCCAGTTCGTCGACGATCGCCGCGGTGATGCCGGGGAACGGCAGCGTGCACGAACCCGGCACCAGCGGCGTGGCGCCCGGCAGCGGCGTGATCATGTGGCCGCCGGTCTCGGTCTGCCACCAGGTGTCGACGATCGGGCAGCGGCCGCCGCCCACGTTGGCGTGGTACCACTCCCAGGCCGCCGGGTTGATCGGCTCGCCGACCGAGCCGAGGATGCGCAGGCTCGACAGGTCGCTGTGCTTCGGATGGGTCGCCGGGTTGGTCTCGGCGGCCTTGATCAGCGAGCGGATCGCGGTCGGCGCGGTGTAGAAGATCGTGACCTTGTGCTTCTCGATCGTCTTCCAGAAGCGGGCCGCGTCGGGGTAGGTCGGAACGCCTTCGAACACGATCTCGGTGCCGCCGCAGGCCAGCGGTCCGTAGGTGATGTAGGTGTGGCCTGTGACCCAGCCGATGTCGGCGGTGCACCAGAACACATCGTCGTCCTTCAGGTCGAAGGTCCACTTGGTGGTCAGCGCCGCGTGCAGCAGGTAGCCGCCGGTCGAATGCTGCACGCCCTTGGGCTTGCCGGTCGAACCCGAGGTGTAGAGCAGGAACAGCGGATGCTCGGCCGAGACCCATTCGGGTTCGCAGGTGGTCGGGCGGTCATAGGTGAGTTCGTGCAGCCACAGGTCGCGCGGCGCGTTCAAAGCGACCTTGCCGCCGGTGCGCTGGTAGACGATGACGTTGCGAATCGAATCGCAGCCACCGAGCGCGAGCGCCTCGTCGACGATGCTCTTGAGCGGCAGCGCCTTGCCGCCGCGGGCCTGCTCGTCGGCCGTGATCACCAGCACCGCGCCGGCGTCCTCGATGCGGTCGCGCAGGCTCTGCGCCGAGAAGCCGCCGAAGACCACCGAGTGGGTGGCACCGATGCGGGCGCAGGCCTGCATCGCGACCACGCCCTCGATGCCCATCGACATGTAGATGACGACCCGGTCGCCCTTCTTGACGCCGAGCGAGCGCAGGCCGTTGGCCAGGCGGCAGGTCCGCGCCAGCAACTCGGCGTAACTGACCTTCGTGACCGCACCATCATCGGCCTCGAAGATGATCGCGGTCTTGTCGCCAAGGCCGCGCTCGACATTGCGGTCGAGGCAGTTGTAGGAGACGTTGAGCGTGCCGTCCTCGAACCACTTGAAGAAAGGCGCATTGCTCTCGTCGAGCACCTTGGTGAAGGGCTTCTTCCAGCTGACGAATTCGCGCGCCAGCCGGCCCCAGTAGCCCTCGTAGTCGGCCTCGGCCTCGGCCGCCAGCTTGAGATAGGCCGCCATGCCCGACACATGGGCTCCGGCCGCAAGAGCGGCGGGCGGGGCATAGACCTTGAGTTCGTGGTTCTGCTCGCTCATCTGGATGTCTCCTCTTTGCTGGTGGGCGCTCGGGTCTGTGCCTGCGCCCTCGCACTGTCACTGCAGCCTCTTACTATCGCCTGACGCAGCCGCTGCAACATGCACCCCACCTAGAATTCGCCGCAACCGGACATTCCCTCGACCGCCCTCCCATGCCAAACAACCTCGACCACCCCATGCCCGCGGGCATGCGCCCGCTGTCCAACCTGATTTTTGCCAGCCGCTGGCTGCAGTTGCCGCTGTACCTGGGCCTGATCCTGGCCCAGGGCGTCTATGTTTACCTGTTCTGGGTCGAACTGGTTCACCTGATCGAAGCCGCCTTCGGCAACCAGGCGGCCATCCAGACCCTGGTGGCGAGCAGCGGCTACAAGTCCGAAGCCGCCGTGAACTCGCTCAACGAGACGGTGGTCATGCTGGTGGTTCTGGCGCTGATCGACGTGGTGATGATCAGCAACCTGCTGATCATGGTCATCGTCGGCGGCTACGAGACGTTTGTATCGCGGCTGCGGCTGGAGAACCACCCCGACCAGCCCGAGTGGCTGAGCCATGTGAACGCCTCGGTGCTCAAGGTCAAGCTGGCCACCGCGATCATCGGCATCAGTTCGATCCATCTGCTGAAGACCTTCATCAATGCCGCCAACTACGACGAGAAGGTGCTGATGTGGCAGACGCTGATCCACATCACCTTCCTCTTCTCGGCGCTGGCGATTGCCGGCGCTGACCGCCTCATGCCGCATCCTGCCCGCCCACCCGCGGCAGGCGGGCACTGAGCGGGGCCTTGCGCGCCCTCGCCGCGAACGCGCTGATCGCGCTGCTGGTCTGCGCCGGTGTTGCGCCGGCTTCCGCCGGCGACAGCCCCTCGGCCCGACCCGGCGTCAGCGTGCTCGCGCCGCCGCTGAGGATCGCCCCGCTCGGCCGCGATCGCACGCTGCGCATCTACCTGCCACCGTCGTATGCGCAGGGTCAACGGCGCTACCCCGTGATCTACATGCACGACGGGCAGAACCTGTTCGACGCCGCCACCTCCTTCGCCGGTGAATGGGGCGTCGATGAGACGCTGGACGAGCTGGCGCGCAGCAAGGGCTTCGAGGCCATCGTGGTCGGCATCGACCACGGCGGCGACAGGCGCACGACCGAGCTGAACCCTTGGGACCACCCACGCTTCGGCCGCGGCGAGGGCGAGGCCTACCTCGACTTCGTGGTCGAGGTCGTCAAGCCCTTCATCGACGCGCGCTACCGCACGCGCCCCGAGCCGGCGTCGACCGCGATCATCGGCAGTTCGCTCGGCGGCCTGATCTCGCACTACGCGATCCACCGTCACCCGCAGGTCTTTGGCAAGGCGGGTGTGTTCTCGCCAGCCTACTGGGTCGCGCCGGCGATCTACGACTACGTGCGCGAGCATCCGCTGCCGGCCACGGCGCGGGTCGAGCTCACCATGGGCGGACGCGAGGGCAGCGAGCCGATCACCGACGTCAGGCGCATGCAGGCCCTGCTCGCGCAGGCGCCGGCGACGCGCGGGCAGCAGCTCGTGCTGGAGCCGCAAGCCGAACACAACGAGGCCGCCTGGCGTGCCCGCTTCGGCCCGACGGTGATCCGGCTCTTCGATCTGCCGGACTGACTCGGCCTCAGTCGCGCGCCAGCGACTCCGGCAATGGCGCCTTCGACGCCAGGCGCCGATGCAGCGCCGCCTGCGCCATCAGGTTGGCCGACACCGGGGCGCTCAGGAACAGGAACAGGGTGATCAGCAGTGCGGCCAGCCCGAAACGGCCGTCGAGCCAGGACGTCATCAGGCTCGCCAGCAGCAGGCCGCCGACACCGAGCGTGGTGGCCTTGGTCGGCGCGTGCAGGCGCATGAAGAAATCCTCGAAGCGCAGCAGGCCGAGCGAGCCGATCAGCGTGAACAGGCCGCCGAGCACCAGCAAGAGCGCGATGACGATCTCGCCGCCAAGCAAAAGGAACAGGAAGGTGCTCGCAATCATGGTCCCGTCCTCACTCCACGGCGTTGCCGCGACTCAGGTAGCGCGCCAGCGCCACCGTCGAGACGAAGCCCAGCATCGCGACGATCAGCGCCGCCTCGAACAGCAGGTCCGAGCGCAACCGTACGCCAAGCAGGATCACGAGTGCCACGACGTTGATGTAGAGCGTGTCGAGCGCCAGCACACGGTCCGTCGCGTCGGGCCCGCGCAGCAGGCGCCAGCCGCCGAGCAGCAGCGCCAGCGTCACGCAGACCATGGCAAAGCCCAATGCCCATTCGATCATTCGAAGATCTCCTTCAGCGGTGCCTCGTAGCGGGTGCGGATCTCGGCCACCAGCGCGGCGGCGTCTTCGCAGTCGAGGGCGTGGACGAGGATCGCATGGCGAGCCTCGTCGACCACGCAGGACACGGTGCCGGGCGTGGTGGTGATGATGGTGGCCAGCAGGCTGATCGCGCGCTCGCCGCGCAGCGCCAGCGGCACGACGACCCATTGCGGATGAGGTTTGCGCCACGGTGACAGCACGAGCCGCGCGACCACGAAGTTCGACACCACGATGTCGCGCAGCACGGTCGAGACCAGCCGCACCAGTGCCCAGCCCAGCCGCCACGGCGGCGCCGACCGGCGCAGCGGCGAGCCTTGCGGCAGGAAGCCGCTGAGCAGGCGCGGCAGAACCAGACCGAGCAGCGCGGCCGTGATCAGCTGTGGCAGGGCCAGGCTGTGCTGCAGCAGCAGCCACATCGCGGCGATGAGCAGGCTCAGCACCGGATAGGGCAGCCAGCCGCGCGACTTGTCCTTCATCGACCTGCTCCCGCCGGTTCCCCGCGGTAGGGCCGCAGCGTCGGCGCCGGTGCCGTGCCGAGCACGGCCCGGCCGTAGGCCTCGCGGTCGAGCAGTTGCAGCGCGGTGGCGTCGGTGTAGCGTTTCAGCGGTTCGGCGCAGAAGCTCAGCGCCACGCCGGCCAGCAGCGGCGCGATCGTCGCCATCAGCAGGCGCGGACTGGCACCGGCCGAGGCCGCCACCGGCTCGCCGCCCACGCTCCAGAACAGGATGCTGCCGGCTCGGGCCAGGCCTAGCAGCGTGAGGAAGCCGACGCCCAGCACCACGCTCCACACCGCGACCTGCCACGGATGGCCGCTGGCCGACTGCAGCAGCATCAGCTTGCCGATGAAGCCCGGCAGCGGGGGAAGCCCGGCCACCGAGCCGGCGGCCATCAGCATCAGCAGCCCGAGCAGTGCCGGCTGCGCCACCGCCGAGCCCGGCACCAGCCGCTCGGCGGCGTCGCCACGCTGTGCGGCCACCAGTTCGACCAGCATGAACAGGCCAGCAATCACCAGCGTGCTGTGCGCCAGGTAGTACAGCGTGGCCGACCAGGCCGCAGCACTGAACAGGCCGAGCGCGGCCAGGATGGTGCCGACCGAGACCACGGTCAGCCACGCCACCAGGCGCGGCAGCGTGTGCGCCGCGAGCGCGCCCAGCACGCCGAGCACGCTGGTGGCCAGCGCCAGCGGCAGCAGCCAGGGCTGCATCAGCAGCGCGCTGGCACCGGCCTCCGGACCGAGGATCACACCGTGAAAGCGCAGGATCGCGTAGACGCCGACCTTGGTCATGATCGAGAACAGCGCGGCCACCGGCGCACAGGCCGCGGCATAGGTGGCCGGCAGCCACAGGCCGAGCGGCACCAGCGCCGCCTTGAAGCCGAACACCACCAGCAGCACGCCGGCAGCCACCTGCAGCAGCGCCGCGTCGGCCGCGCCGAGCTGCGGCACGCGCAACGCCAGCTCCGCGAAGTTGAGCGTGCCGGTGCTGGCATAGACCAGCGCGGCACCGACCAGGAACAGCGCCGAGCCGAGCAGGTTGAGCGCGACGTAGGCGATGCCGACCCGGAAGCGCTCGCGCCCCTGGCCGTGCAGCAGCAGCACGTAGGAGGCGATCAGCAGCACCTCGAAAAAGACGAAGAGGTTGAACAGGTCGCCGGTCAGGAAGGCGCCGTTGAGCCCCATCAGCTGGAACTGGAACAGCGCGTGGAAGTGGCGCCCGTGCGCATCCCAGCCGCCGCTCGCGTAGAGCAGCACCGGCAGCGCGACGCAGGCGCTCAGCACCAGCATCCAGGCGGCGAGCCGGTCGACCACCAGCACGATGCCGAAGGGTGCCGGCCAGTGGCCGAGCGGGTAGGCCATCAGCTCGCCGGCGGCGGCCGCGCGCGCCAGTTGCACAGCGACCAGCAGGCCGAGCGTCACCGAGGCCAGCGACAGCCAGCGCGCCCAGCGCAGCCGGCGGTGGCCGTGGCCACCCTGCGGCGTACCGCCGTGGTCGCCGAGCAGCAGCAGCGCGATCGCGGTGAAGGCCGGCAGCAGCACCGGCACGACCGGCAGGTGGTTGGCCAGGGCGCCGCTCATCGAGGCCCCTCCTCGTGGCCGTCGACCTGGTCGGTGCCGGTTTCGTGGCGGGCGCGCAGCGCCAGCTCGATCAGGAAGCCGGTGGTCGCGAAGCCGATCACGATCGCGGTCAGCACCAGCGCCTGTGGCAGCGGGTCGGCCATGCGCGCGCCGGCGCCGACGATCGGCGCCGCGTCGAGCCACAGCCGCCCCATCGCGAAGATGAAGACGTTGACCGCGTAGCCGAGCAGCGTGAGGCCGAGCACGACGCTGAAGCTGCGCCCGCGCAGCAACAGGTAGATGCCGCAGGCACTGACCCAGCCGATGCCGGTGGCGATGAGGAACTCGAGGCTCATCTGGCGCTGGCCTCCATCGTCGCCGGCGTCCTGCTGACCGCGCCGAGCACCGACAGCGCCAGCAGCGTCGCCCCGACCACGGTCAGATAGACGCCCAGGTCGAACAGCGCCGCGCTGGCCAGCGCCAGTTCGCCCAGCAGCGGCACCACCGGATGGCCGAAGGCGCTGGTCAGGAAGGGTTCGCCGAAGGCCATCGCGCCGGCTCCGGTCAGCGCGGCCACCAGCAGCCCGCTGCCGACCCAGGCGGTGAAGCGGCGCCCGCCGGCGGCGTGCAGGATGGCGTCCGCCCGCGCCTGGCCGAGCGCCATGTACTGCAGCACCAGCGCCGCCGCGGTGATCAGGCCGGCGACGAAGCCGCCGCCGGGGAGGTTGTGGCCACGCCAGAACAGGTGCAGCGAGAACACCAGTGCCAGCGGCAGCACCAGCCGCGCCAGCGCGCGCAGCAGCAGCGGATGGGTCGCGAAGCGCCATGGCCGGTTCGCCTCGTCGAGCGCAGGTCGGCGCAGTCGCAGCCCGTCGAGCATCGCCAGCGCGCCGATGCCGGCGATCGCCAGCACCGTGATCTCGCCGAAGGTGTCGAAGCCGCGGAAGTCGACCAGGATCACGTTGACCACGTTGTTGCCGCCACCCTGTGGCAGTGCGTTCTGCAGGAAGAACCAGGAGATCGAGTCGTGCTCGCGCGTCATCACCAGCCAGGCGAGCCAGCCGATGGCGCCGCCGCCGGCCAGCGCCAGCAGCGCGTCGCGAGTGCGGCGCAGCGCACTCGATTCGCGCGGCGCGACCGTCGGCAGCAGGGCCAGGCCGAGCATCAGCAGCACCGCGGAAATCACCTCGACCGCGAGCTGGGTCAGCGCCAGGTCGGGCGCCGACAGGCTGGCAAAGGCCAGCGCCGCGACGAGCCCGATCACGCCGACCAGCACCACCGCGGTGAAGCGCTGTCGGTGCCAGCGCAGCAGCGCCGCGCCGCACGCCAGGAGCAGCAGCCACAGCGCCAGCGCCAGCGGCGTGACCGGCGTCAGCGCGCGAGCGCCGGTGCCCAGGTCGGCGCCGAGCAGCGGCCAGCCGCCGACGACGAGTGCCGCCGCCAGCATCAGGGCCGCGTAGCGCTGCAGCGAGCCGTTCTCGAGGCGTGCGGTGACACGCCCGGCCAGGCCGAACAGGTGATCGACCGCGTGCGTGAACAACAGCCGGCCGGTGAGCCCACGCGGATGGTGCAGATGGAGATCGAAACGGCGCTGCAGCGCCCAGTACAGCGCAAGGCCGCTGACGGTGGCGATCAGGCTCATCACCAGCGGCAGGTTGAAGCCGTGCCAGAGCGCCAGGCGCACCCGCGGTGCCGGCGCGCCGAGCACGGCGTCGGCCGCTACCTGCACCAGCGGACCGACCGTCAGCGCCGGCAGCACCCCGACCAGGATGCACAGGCCGACCAGCAACGCCACCGGCAGCTTCATGAACAACGGAGGTTCGTGCGGATGCGGCCTGGGCAGATCGCCCAGCTCGCCGTTGAAGAACACGTCGTGCACGAAGCGCGCCGAGTAGGCCACCGAGCAGGCCCCGGCGAAGGTGGCCACCACCGGCACGATCCAGCCCCAGCCCGCATGGACCGCGGCTAGTGCCTCGGCGAAGAACATTTCCTTGGACAGGAAGCCGTTGAACAGCGGCACGCCGGCCATCGAGGCCGCCGCCACCATCGCCAGCGTCGCAGTCCAGGGCATGTACCTCAACAGCCCCGAGAGCTGGCGCATGTCGCGGGTGCCGGTCTCGTGGTCGATGATGCCGGCGGTCATGAACAGGCTGGCCTTGAAGGTCGCGTGGTTGATGACGTGGAACACCGCCGCCACCGCCGACAGCGGCGAATCCAGGCCGAGCAGGAAGACGATCAGGCCCAGATGGCTGATCGTCGAGTAGGCCAGCAGGCCCTTGAGGTCGTGGCGGTAGACCGCGATGTAGGCGGCGAAGGCCAGCGTCAGCAGGCCGGTGCCGGCGACGATCACCTCGAACAGCAGGCTGCCGCCGAGCACCGGATACAGCCGCGCGATGAGGAACACGCCGGCCTTGACCATCGTCGCCGAGTGCAGGTAGGCCGACGCGGGCGTCGGCGCCGCCATCGCTTCGGGCAGCCAGAAGTGGAACGGCCACTGCGCGCTCTTGGTGAAGCAGCCGAGCAGGATCAGGCACAGCGCGGCCGGGTACAGCGGGTGCGCACGCACGACGTCGCCGCGGCCGAGCAGCTCCGAGAGCTCGTAGCTGCCGCCGATCTGGCCCAGCAGCACCACGCCGGCGAGCAGTGCGAGGCCGCCGCCGCCGGTGACCGCGAGCGCCATGCGCGCGCCGGCGCGCGCCTCGGCCTTGTGGCCCCAGTAGCCCACCAGCAGGAAGGAGCTGATGCTGGTCAGCTCCCAGAACACGACCAGCAGGAGCAGGTTGTCGGCCAGCACGACGCCGAGCATCGCCGCCATGAACAGCATCAGCAGCGCGTAGAACTTGCCGCGCGGATCGTCCGGGCCCAGGTAGTACTGGCCGTAGAGCACCACGAGCGCACCGATGCCGGTGATCAGCAGGCCGAACAGCAGTGCCAGTCCGTCCAGGCGTAGGCCGAAGCTCAGGCCGAGCTCCGGCACCCAGTCCCGGTGCGCGAGCAGCGTGCGGCCCGCAAAGACCTCGGGGGCGAGCGACAGCAGGATCGCCAGCGCCGCCAGCGTCACCGCCGCGGCGATCCACGCCGGCAGCGCACCCGCCACCCGCCTGCGACCGGCCCATGCCGTGAGCAGCACGCCCGGCAGCAACGGCAACAGGACGACGAGCGGCAACAACAGTTCGGTCATTCAGGCAGCGCGGGCATCGGTGGCTTGGCCGCGATGATGCCCGCTGCCGCGCGGGGCTGGCTAAACTTCTGGTTTCCCCTGTCCTCCAGCCACACGCCGCGCCGGCGTCCCGCCATGAGCACCATCCGCTACGCCGACTTCGTCGAATCCATTGCCGCCGCGCTGCAGTACATCAGCTACTACCACCCGGCCGACTACATCGCCCACCTGGCCCGCGCCTACGAGCGCGAGCAGAGCCCGGCGGCGAAGGACGCGATCGCGCAGATCCTCACCAACAGCCGCATGAGCGCCGAGGGCAAACGGCCGGTCTGCCAGGACACCGGCATCGTCAACGTCTTCCTCAAGATCGGCATGGACGTGCGCTGGGAGGGCTTCCCGGGCTCGATCGAGGACGCCGCCAACGAGGGCGTGCGCCGGGCCTACAACTTCGCCGACAACAAGCTGCGCGCCAGCATCGTGGCCGACCCGCATTTCGCCCGCAAGAACACCGGCGACAACACGCCGGCGGTGATCCACATGAACGTGGTGCCGGGCAGCACGGTCGACGTGACGGTCGCCGCCAAGGGCGGCGGCTCGGAGAACAAGAGCAAGTTCGTGATGATGAATCCGAGCGATTCGCTGGTCGACTGGGTGCTGAAGACGGTGCCGACGATGGGCGCCGGCTGGTGCCCGCCGGGCATGCTCGGCATCGGCATCGGCGGCACCGCCGAGAAGGCGATGCTGCTGGCCAAGGAAGCCTTGATGGAAGACATCGACATGCACGAGTTGCTGGAGCGCGGTCCCAAGGACAAGTTCGAGGAACTGCGCATCGAGCTGTACCAGAAGATCAACGCGCTCGGCATCGGCGCCCAGGGCCTGGGCGGCCTGACCACGGTGCTCGACGTCAAGATCGCGACCTACCCGACCCACGCCGCCGGCAAGCCGGTGGCGATGATCCCGAACTGCGCCGCGACGCGCCATGCGCACTTCGTGCTCGACGGTTCCGGGCCGAGCTACCTCGAGGCGCCGAGCCTGGACCTCTGGCCCGACGTGCACTGGGCGCCCGACTACAACAAGAGCAAGCGCGTCAACCTCGACACGCTGACCCGCGACGAGGTGGCCAGTTGGAAGCCGGGCGACACGCTGCTGCTCAACGGCAAGATGCTGACCGGCCGCGACGCCGCCCACAAGCGCATCCAGGACATGCTGGCCAAGGGCGAGCAACTGCCGGTGGACTTCAGCAACCGCGTCATCTACTACGTCGGCCCGGTCGACCCGGTGCGCGACGAGGTGGTGGGCCCGGCCGGCCCGACCACCGCGACGCGGATGGACAAGTTCACCGAGATGATGCTGGCCCAGACCGGCCTGATCGCGATGATCGGCAAGGCCGAGCGTGGACCGACCGGCATCGAGGCCATCAAGAAGCACAAGAGCGCCTACCTGATGGCGGTCGGCGGCGCGGCCTACCTGGTGAGCAAGGCGGTCAAGACCGCCAAGGTGGTCGGTTTCGCCGACCTCGGCATGGAGGCCATCTACGAGTTCGAGGTGGTCGACATGCCGGTCACGGTGGCGGTCGATGCCGCGGGCACCAGCGTCCACAACACCGGCCCGGCCGAATGGCAGGCCAAGATCGCCAACATCCCGGTCGCGGTGGTGGCCTGAAGGCGCCGCTGCCGGCCTATGCCTGCCCCGTGTGCGGCGGGCCGAACGGCTGCGCGCCCGCCGCCAGCGGCAGCTTCGAGTCGGCCTGCTGGTGCGCCTCGTTGCGCATCGCGCCGGCCGTACTCGACGTGTTGCCGCCGGCGCAGCGCGGTGCAGCCTGCCTGTGCCGCGATTGCGCCACGCGCGAGCCGTGCTGAATCAACTCGCCAACCCAGGCGGGGGATAGCCCCCGGCGCTCGGGCGGGCTGACACTGCGGCCCGCGCCGGGCCGGCTTCGTCGTGGTCGGCGGCGCGCGCGCCCAACGCCCGGAGCGACCCTTATGAAAACCTGGATTCGTCGCGGTCTGATCGCCGTGTTCGTCCTCGCCCTGCTGGCCGGCGGCGCCATCTGGGTCGGCCTGCGCTTGGGCGACGCTCGCCACCAGCGCGTGGTGCAGGTTCCGACGCTCAAGATCGAGCTTCCGACCGACCCCGCCAGCCTCGAGCGCGGCGCCTACCTGTACCGCTCGCGCGGCTGCGCCGAGTGCCACGGCCAGAACGGCGAGGGCCGCGTGTTCGCCGACAACCAGAAGGACCTCAGGCTGGCCGGTCCGCACATCGGCCCGCACTCGGCGCTGACCGCCGGCTACCAGGTCGAGGACTGGGTGCGCGTCATCCGCCACGGCGTCAAGCCCGCTGGCCACCCGGTCTTCGTGATGCCGAGCGAGGACTACAACCGCCTGAGCCGTGCCGACCTTGGCGCGCTGGTCGCGCACCTGCAGCGGCTGCCGGCCACGCAGGGCGGACCTGCAGTGCTCGAACTGCCGCTGCCGGCACGCGTGATGTATGGCTTCGGCGCACTGAAGGACGCTGCCGAGAAGATCGACCACACGCTGCCGCCCTCGGAGCCGATCGCCGACGACGGCTCGGCGCGGCATGGCGAGTATGTGGCGCAGATGTGCCTCGGCTGCCACGGCCCGGGCCTGGTCGGCGGGCGCATCCCGGGCGCGCCGCCGGACTGGCCGCCGGCCGCCGACCTGCGCCGCGGGGGGCCGATGAAGCTCTACGCCAGCACGGAGCAGTTCACTTCCATGATGCGCACCGGCAAGCGCCCCGATGGCAGCGCCGTGAGCCCGGTGATGCCCTTCACCGCACTGAAGGAACTCAGCGACATCGACCTGCGCGGCTTGCACGCCTACCTGCAGACGCTGCCGCCGGCGGCGCCCTGAGCGACGCCCTTAGCGCACCGTCACGCCCTTCCAGAAGGCGACGCGGCCCTTGAGTTCGGCCGCGGCCTCCCTGGGTTCGGGATAGAACCAGGCCGCGTCGGGGTTGATGTTGCCGTCGACCAGCAGCGAGTAGTAGCTGGCCTCGCCCCTCGACGAGGACATGGTCTTGTGGTTGCTCGACAGCAGGTACTCGCGCTTGACGGCGCTCTCGGGGAAGTAGTGGTTGCCTTCGACGACCACGGTATCGTCGCTTTCGGCGATCACGACGCCGTTCCATATCGCTTGCATCGGGGAGTTCCTTGGGGGGCGGTTGCTCACAGGCCCAGCCAATGCAGGCTGAACCAGCGCCTGGCGTCGCACCAGACCGGGCCGGGGACGAAGCCGGCCCGGGCCGCCAGCTCGCGAAAGCCGTCGACGCCGTACTTGTACGAATTCTCGGTGTGAAGGCCCTGCCCGGCCGCGAAGTCGAAGGCCTGGCCGGCCAGGTGCACGCGTTGGGCGCGGCGGCTGAGCAGATGCATCTCGACGCGCTGCAGCCGCGGCTCGTAGAAGGCGTAGTGCTCGAAGCCATCGAGCTCGAAGTCGGCACCGAGTTCGCGGTTGGCGCGCGCCAGCAGGTTGAGGTTGAAGGCGGCAGTGACGCCGGCCGCGTCGTTGTAGGCCGCGTGCAGCAGGCCGGCATCCTTGACCAGGTCGACGCCGACCAGCATGCCGCCGGGCACCGCGCTGCCGCGCAGCAGCGCCGCCGCGTCGCGCAGGAAATGCAGCGCCTCGTCGGGACTGAAGTTGCCGATCGACGAACCGGGAAAGAAGCCGACCCGGCGCACCGGCCCCGGACCGGGCGGCAAGGCGGGCAGATCGAAGGGCCGCGTGAAGTCGGCCGCCAGCGGCTGCACCAGCAGCCCCGGATGCTCGAGCCGCAGCAGGTCGGCCGCGGCGTGCAGGTGCTCGGCGCTGATGTCGATCGGCACGAAGCGCCGCGGCTGCTGCAGCGCCTCGAGCAGCAGCCGCACCTTGCGGCTGGAGCCGGCCCCGAACTCGATGATGTCGGCGTGCGGCCCGATGCAGCGCGCGATCTCCGGCGCATGGTCGGCGAGGATCCGCAACTCGGTGCGGGTCGGGTAGTACTCGGGCAGCTCGCAGATGCGGTCGAACAGCGCCGAGCCGGCCGCGTCGTAGAAGAACTTGGGGGGCACAGAGCGCGGTCGCCGCTCGAGACCGGCGAGCAGTTCGCGTCCGAACTCGCTGGCCGTCGTGCGGGTGTCGAGCGCCTGCTTCACGCCACGGACTCCACACCCTTGGTTGCGCGCCAGCCGCAGGTTCGTCGGCCGCTCGCTCCCTTCACGCTGCGCCGATCACCATTGGCATTGGGCCCCTCGTAGCGTGCGCTCATGTCGCATCCCTTGCCAGCCGCAGGCCGCTGAACTGCCAGCGCGCCGCCGGCGGGAAGAAGTTGCGATAGCTGCTGCGCGCGTGGCCGGGCGGTGTCGCACGGCTGCCGCCGCGCAGCACCACCTGGCCGACCATGAACTTGCCGTTGTACTCGGCCACCGCGCCCGCCAGCGGCCTGAAGCCGGGGTATGGATCGTAGGAGGAGCGCGTCCATTCCCAGACCGAGCCGACGTCGCCGAGCAGGCCATCGTCGGCCGCGGCCTCCCACTCGAACTCGGTCGGCAGCCGCGCGCCGGCCCATTCGGCGTAGGCCGCCGCTTCGTAGAAGCTCAGGTGGCAGGCCGGCGCGGCCGGATCGAGGGCCCGCCGGCCCTGCAGCGTGAAGTGCAGCGGTGCCGCGCGCTCGCGCAGGTCCCAGTACAGCGGCGCGCTCCAGCCCTGTGCCTGTACCGCAGCCCAGCCATCGCTGAGCCAGAGGCTCGCCTGGCGGTAGCCGCCGTCGTCGATGAAGGCAAGGAATTCGCCGCAGCTCACCGGCCTCGAAGCGACCTCGAAGGGCTGCAGCAGCACGCGGTGGCGCGGCCGCTCGTTGTCGAAGCAGAAGCCGGCGTCGTCGGCCGCACCCGCCTGCGCGATGCCGCCGGGCCGCCCTCGCCACGCGCACGGCTCGACGCCTGCCGGCTGCAGCGCAACGGCTTCCGCTGCCGCTCCGGATGCGTAGGCCGGCTGCAGCGGATTGAGCGACAGCAGGTGCAGGATGTCGCTGAGCATCAGCTCCTGGTGCTGCTGTTCGTGCTGCAGGCCAAGCTCGATCAGCGGCGCAGCCGCCGACCAGGCGACGGGGTCGGCTTCAGCGGCAAAGCTGGCCAGCGCCGAGTCGACATGTGCGCGGTAGGCCAGCACCTCGTCGAGCGAGGGTCGGGTCAGCAAGCCACGCTGCGGTCGCGGATGGCGTGCACCGAGCGCCTCGTAGTAGGAGTTGAAGAGAAAGCCGTAACGCGGGTCGAAGACGCGGTAGTTGCCGGCATGGGGCTGCAGCACCACGGTCTCGAAGAACCAGCTCGTGTGCGCCAGGTGCCACTTGGTCGGACTGGCGTCGGGCATCGACTGCACGCACTGGTCCTCGGCCGACAGCGGCGCGGCGATCTCCAGCGACCGTCCCCGCACGGTCTCGACGCGGGCGCCGAGGGCGGCTCGCGGATCGGTGCTGGCTTGGCGCTGTGAGTTGCTGATCAAGGCCGGCCCTCGGGCATCGCGGCGCACGGATGGCGCCTGCGCAAGACGCGCACCGTAGCAGAAGCCGCGCGCCGGTGCAGCGCCTCGGACTCAGTGCGACGGCCGCCAGCGCCTCAGCAGCAGCGCGTTGCCGACCACGCTGACGCTGCTGAAGGCCATTGCCGCGCCGGCGATCACCGGATTGAGGCCGCCGAGGGCCGCCAGCGGGATGCCGACCACGTTGTAGGCGAAGGCCCAGAACAGATTCTGGCGGATCTTGGCCCAGGTGCGGCGCGAGACGTCGATCGCGTCGGCCACCAGCGCCACGTCGCCGCGCATCAGCGTGATGCCGGCGGCGTGCATCGCGACGTCGGTGCCGGTGCTCATGGCGATGCCGACGTCGGCCGCGGCCAGCGCCGGCGCGTCGTTGATGCCGTCGCCGACCATCGCCACCGTCGCCCCGCCGGCCTTCAGGCTCGCGACCAGCGCCGCCTTGTGCTCGGGCAGGACCTGGGCATGGACCTCGTCGATGCCGAGCGTGGTCGCGACCGCCTGCGCCGCGCCCGGGTTGTCGCCGCTGACCAGCACCGTGCGCAGGCCCCGGCGCTGCAGGCGCGCGATCGCCTCGGGCGCGCCCGGCTTGAGCGCATCGCCAAAGGCGAGCAGGCCGAGCAGGCGCGGCGCGGCGCCGACCCCGGCAGGGACTTCGGCGATGAAGGACACCGTGCGGCCCTCGGCCTGCAGTTCGGCGACGCGCGGCGCGAGCGCCGTGATGTCGACGCCGAGCTGCGCCATGTAGGGCTCGCTGCCCAGGTGCAGTTCGCGGCCGCCGACGCTGCCGGTGATGCCGCGTCCGCTGACGGCGCGCAACTCGCGCGCGGCGGGGATCGCGATGCCTTCGGCCTGCGCCGCGCGCAGCACCGCGCGCGCCAGCGGATGCTCGCTGCCCGATTGCAGCGCCGCGCTGGCGGCCAGCAGCGCGCCGCGCTCGCCATCGGTGGCGACCGCCGCCACCAGTTCGGGCCGGCCGACGGTCAGCGTGCCGGTCTTGTCGAAGGCGACGATGCCGATCCGGTGCGCCGTCTCCAGCGCCTGCGCGTCCTTGATCAGGATCCCGTGGCGGGCCGCGACGCCGGTACCGGCCATGATCGCCGCCGGCGTCGCCAGGCCGAGCGCACACGGACAGGCGATCACCAGCACCGCCACCGCGTTGAGGATCGCGCGCTGCCAGTCGCCGGTGCCGATGCCCCAGCCGAGCAGCGTGAGCAGCGCGATGCCGAGCACCACCGGCACGAAGACCGCGCTGACCCGGTCCACCAGGCGCTGGATCGGCGCCTTCTGCGCCTGCGCCGACTCGACCATCCGCACGATGCGCGCCAGCGTCGACTCGGCACCGACCGCGCTGGCACGCACCAGCAGCCGGCCCTCGCCGTTGACCGCGCCACCGGTCACTCGGTCGCCGACATGGCGCGCCTGCGGCAGGCTCTCGCCGGTGATCAGCGACTCGTCGACCTCGCTCGCGCCCTCGAGCACCACGCCATCGGCAGCGATGCGCTCGCCCGGCCGCACCACCAGCACGTCGTCCGCGCGCAACTCGGCCAGCGCCAACTCGTGCTCCGCGCCGTCGCGCAGCACCTGCGCGCGCTGCGGCCACAGCGCCTGCAGCGCGCGGATCGCCTCGGTGGTCTGGCGCTTGGCGCGCGCCTCGAGCCACTTGCCGAGCAGCACCAGCGTGATCACGACCGCCGAGGCCTCGAAGTACAGGTGCGGATCACCCGTCATCAGCAGCCACAGGCTCAGGCCGAAGGCGGCCGAGGTGCCGAGTGCGACCAGCAGGTCCATGTTGCCGGTGCCGGCCCGCAACGCGGCCCAGCCGGCGCGATAGAAGCGCGCGCCGAGCCAGAACTGCACCGGCGCCGCCAGCAGCAGCTGCAACCAGCCGGGCAGCATCGCGTGCACGCCGAAGGGCATGCCGAGCATCGGCAGCGCCAGCGGCAGCGACAGTGCGGCGGCGATCAGCACATGACGCTTCTCGCGCGCACCGCGGTCATCGCCGGCATCGGGTGCCGGTGTCGTGGCGGTGTCCTCGTGCGCGCCATAGCCGGCGCGCCGCACCGCGGCCACCAGCGTCGCGACCTCGGTGCCGACAACGCTCACTTCGGCGCTCTCGGTCGCCAGGTTGACGCTGGCCTCGACCACGCCCGGCACCGCGCGCAGCGCGCGCTCGACGCGACCGACGCAGGAGGCGCATGTCATGTCCTCGATGCGCAGCCGCACGCTGCGCTGTGCCAGCGCGTAGCCGGCACGCTCGACCGCCGCGCGCAGCGCCGGCAGCGCCAGGCCGGCCTCGGCCCGCACATGGGCCGTGTCGGTCGCCACGTTCACCTCGGCCCGCTGCACGCCCGGCACGGCGGCCAGCGCGCGCTCCACGCGCCCGGCGCAGGCCGCGCAAGTCATGCCGACGATCGGCAGCGACCACTCGCGCCCGGTGGCATCGGGTGTCGCGGCACCGGGGCTGGCAAGGGTGGCGGAGGTGTTCATCGGCAAGGGTTTCGGTCCAAGTCTGTCAGATCGGGGCCGAAGCCCGCTTCTCAAGCCGGCAGCAGCCGGGTTCCAATGGCTTCGATGGCCACACCGACCGACGATCCGCCGACGCCGCCGCAGCCCGGTCTTTTCGGCGAGCCCGCCCCCGTCGCGCCGCCGCCGAAGCCCAAGGCCACCGGCGTGCGCGCCATCGAGGCCGACGCGGAGCTGCGTGCCCTCGGCGCCGCGATGCCGCCGCTGCTGCGCATGGGCAGTTCGTCCTGGTATTTCCCGGGCTGGCGCGGCCTGGTCTGGGCCGACGAGGTATCGGAAGCGGCGCTGCCGCGCCAGGGCCTGCCGGCCTACGCGCAGCATCCGCTGCTGCGCACCGTCAGCCTCGACCGCAGCTTCTACCGCCCCCTGCCGAGCGCCGAGTACGCGCGGTTGGCCGCACAGGTCCCGGCCGACTTCCGCTTCGTCGTTAAGGCCGCGTCGATGGTCTGCGACGCCACGGTGCGCGAAGCCGGCAGCGGCCGCGCGCTGCTGCCCAATCCGCTGTTCCTCGATCCGGCCGCCGCGCTCGAGCAGGTCTGGCGGCCGGCGGTCGAAGGTCTGGGCGACAAGCTCGGCGCACTGGTGTTCCAGCTCTCGCCGCTGCCGCGCGCCTGGCTGGCGGAGCCGGCGCTGTTCCTGGCCCGGCTCGATGCGATGTTCGAGGCGCTGTTCGCCTGGCGAGCGGCCGCGCGCACGGGCGACAGCGGGCTGGTCGCCATCGAGCTGCGCGACCCCGGCCCGCTCGGCCCCGAACTGGCCGCCCTGCTCGCCCGCCACGGCGTGCGCTACTGCGTCGGCTTGCACGACCGCATGCCGCCGCTGGAGGAGCAGCTACCGATGCTGCGCGCGCTGTGGCCCGGCCCGCTGGTGCTGCGCTGGAACCTGCAGCGCGGCTATCGCTACGGTGCGGCCAAGGAGGCTTTCGAGCCCTTCGACAAGCTGCTGGCACCCGATCCGCAGACACGCTCGGCGCTGGCCAGGCTCGTCGCCGCCACGCTGCGCGCCGGCCAGCCGGCCCTGGTGACGATCAACAACAAGGCCGAAGGCAGCGCGCCGCTGTCGGTGCGGGCACTGGCGCGGGAAATCGCCGCCCTGCTCAGCGCGGGGTGAGCGTCAGCACCCGCGGCTCCGATGCGCCGTCACCCCAGACCGGCAGGTCCTCGCCACGGGCCCAGCCGGCCACCATGTTGCGGTAGCCCGGCTCGAAGAACAGGCCGCTCTGGCCGCTCGAATGCATGAAGCGCGACTTCGATGGATCGCCGAGGTCGTAGATCGCGCGCAGGCTCGGTCCATGCTCGTCGAGGAACAGCTCGCCGGTGCCCGGGTCGGGCTTGAGCGCGACGCGGCTGACGTTGACCGTGTAGGTATCGCCGCCGACCGGCACCCGCAGCTCGAACAACCGGGCCAGCAGCGGCACCTTGCTGAAGGGCCGATGCTCGCTGCGAGCCTGGTGCGCATCGCCCCAGCGCCACTTCGCCACATCGCTGCCGTGGCGTGCCGCCAGTTGCACCAGTGCGCGATCGAAGGCGGCGTCGGCCTGGTCGGCGCAGGTCTCGACGGCCGGCGTGTGGAGCTCGTCGCACCAGGACGCGTCGTCGCGCTCGAGCACCGCCTCGAGCGCATCGCGGAAGCTGCGGTTGGCGAGCTGGCGTTCGTAGAGCGCCTCGCCGACGTCGTCGGCGAAGACGCCACGCGTGAGTTCGCGCACCCAGGCCCAGGCGATCAGCGGCGCGGCGTGGTCGGCCTGCATGTCGGCCTCGAAGGCGCGCAGCTCGGCCTGCGCGGCCGCCGCCAGCGGATGCTTCGAACGCGCCGCGCGCAGCAGCGGCAACAGCTTCTGCGTGGCGAGCGAGACCTGGTCGAGCTGGATCGCGCGCAGGCTCGCGACGTCATGCTGCGGTCTGGCCCGCAGCAGCGCCTCGATGCGCTGCTGGCGATAGGGCAAGGCCCATTCGCTGCCGATGTAGTGCGGGTAGCTGTCGTCGTGGATGCGCTGGTTGGCGGTCGCGATCCAGCCGCGCGCCGGCGCGATCTCGCGTGGCGTGCGGTTGGCCGGCAGGTAGCCCTCCCAGTCGTAGCGCGGCTCCCAGCCGGGCGCCGGCGCCAAGCCGCCCAGGTCGTTGTCGGCGCGTCGCACCGGCACCCGCCCGGCCGCCACGAAGGCGATGCGATCGCGGTCGGCGACCACCATGTTCTGCATCGGCGCGACGTATCTCGCCGACGCGCTGATGAACTCCTCGACCGAGTGCGCCCGATTGAAGGCGATGCCGGCGGCGACCGCGCTGGCGTCGGGGTCGAGCGCGGTCCAGCGCATCGCGATCGCGTAGCGCTGGCCGTCCTGCCCGGTCAGGCCCGCGGTGGCCGGAGCGCCGGCATCCGAGATCAGCGGCCCGTGACGCGAGCGGCGCGCGGTGAAGGCGACATCGGGCGCACCCTTGACCTTGATGAGCTCGTCGAAGCGCTCGAAGCGCGCCCAGCGATTGCCCTCGCGGCTCTCGAGGTAGCGCTGGGGGTCGGCCGGGTCGATCTTCTCGAGATAGAGGTCCTGCACGTCGGGCCCGGTGTTGGTGAAGCCCCAGGCGATCTGCTCGTTCTGCCCCAGCACCACCATCGGCAGGCCGGGCATCGTGGCACCGGCCACACGCAGGCCGGGCGCCTCCAGGCGCGCGAAATACCAGAGCGCCGGCGCGCTCAGCTTGAGGTGCGGATCGTTGGCCAGCAGCGGCTGCCCGCTCGTGCTGTGCGCCCCGTCGACGACCCAGTTGTTGGAGCCCGCGCCCTCGACTCCGGCATCGCCCAGCAGGCGATCGAGCCATGGCGAAGCCGCCGCCAACGCGGCCGGTGCACCGTCGCCATGCACGCCGAGCCGCTTGTAGAGCGAGGCGTAGTCGCGCACCGGCAGCGGCTCGTCGCCCGGGTACGGCGGCAGCAACTGCCCGACCCGCTCGACCGGCATCCGCTCTGCCAGGCGCAGACGCAGCAGTTCGCTGTTCCAGTTGCCGCCGAGATCCCAGGCCATCATCGTGGCCCAGGCCAGGCTGTCGACCGGGCTCCAGTCCTCGGGCTTGATGCCCAGCAGCACAAACTCCGGCGGCCGCGCGGGCAGGTGCTGGCGCAGCACCGCATTGATGCCGGCCGCGTAGGCTTCGAGCGCGCGGCGGGTGCCGGCATCGGCCTTGACCCACTGCTCGGCCGCGGCGCGCCGCACGCCCAGGGCACGCAGGAACTTGTCGGCCTCCAGCGCGTTAGGCCCGAAGGCCTCAGCCAGGCGTCCGGCGCCGATGCGGCGATGGGTTTCGAGCTGCCACAGACGGTCCTGCGCATGGGCAAAGCCCAGGCCGAACCAGGCGTCCTCGGCCGAAGCGGCGCGGATGGTCGGGATGCCGTGCTCATCGCGCTCGATGCGCAACTCGGCCAGCGGCCCGCGTACCGACAGATTGCCCTCGACCTGAGGCCGGGCCCGGCTGGTGTAGATCCATCCGCTGGCCAGCGCCAGCAGCAGCAGCAACAACAGGCTCAACAGAACCCAGCGCAACACTCGCATCGACACGTCCCTCGACTACGCGATCAGTGTCGACGCGCGCCGCTCTCGCGCGCATCGGGGCAAGTGCCCCCGGGGGAATCGCTAGCCGGCTACTGGAATGCCCGCTGCGGCCACTCCGACGCCCCGGTCAGCCGCCGAGGAAGTCGCGCTTGCCGAGATCGACGCCGTTGTGGCGCAGGATCGCGTAGGCCGTCGTCACGTGGAAGAAGAAGTTCGGCAGCGCGAAGTGGCGCTGATAGTTCTCGCCGTCGAACTGCATCGGCTCGCGGTTGCGCATCGGTATGCTGACCGGCGCCGATTCGCGCCCATCGAGTTGCGCCGCCGGCACGCTGCCGACGAATTCGAGGGTCGCGGCGATGCGCGCCTTCAGTTCGGCGAGGCTGGTCTCCTTGTCCTCGAACTTCGGCGCCTCGATGCCGGCGACCCGCGCGACACCGAACTTGGCGGCGTCGCAGGCCATCTGCACCTGGCGCACGAAGGGCAGCATGTCGGGCGCCAGCCGCAGCTGCAGGTAGACCGCGGGCTCGAACTTCTTGCCGACGGCATGGGCCTCGGCCTTGTCGAGCCAGGCCGACAGGTTCGAGAGCATCTTCAGGTAGACCGGCACGCTGGCCGAATGCATCGAGATCGTCATCACGCTTCTCCTCAACGAAGCGTGATCCTAACGACGAGCGCCAGAACGCGCTCGGCGAGGGCCACAGGCACAATCCGCGGCAGCAAGCCGTCCCCCGCATGAACATCATCATCCTCGACGACTACCAGGACGCGGTGCGCAAGCTGCGCTGCGCGAGCCGGCTCGAAGGCCTCAACGCCAAGGTCTTCACCAACACGGTCAAGGGCATCGGGCAGCTCTCGGTGCGACTGCGCGACGCCGAGGTGCTGGTGCTGGTACGCGAGCGCACCGCGTTCCCGAAGCAACTGCTCGAGAAGCTGCCCAAGCTCAAGCTGCTGGCGCAGACCGGGCCCGTCGGCCCGCATATCGACATCGAGGCCTGCACCCGGCTCGGCATCGCGGTGGCCGAGGGCGTGGGTTCACCGATCGCGCCGGCCGAGCTGACCTGGGCCCTGACGCTGGCAGCGATGCGGCGCCTGCCGCAGTACATCGGCAACCTCAAGCACGGCGCCTGGCAGCAGTCGGGTCTCAAGTCCTCGTCGATGCCGCCCAACTTCAGCATCGGCCTGGTGCTGCATGGCAGGACGCTCGGCCTCTGGGGCTACGGCAAGATCGGCCAGCTGGTTGCCGGCTACGGCCGTGCCTTCGGCATGCGGGTGCTGGTCTGGGGCAGCGAGGCCTCGCGCCAGCAGGCGCTGGCCGATGGCTTCGAGGTGGCGCCGAGCCGCGAGGCGCTGTTCGAGCAGGCCGACGTGCTGAGCCTGCATCTGCGGCTAGTCGATGCCACGCGCGGCGTCGTGCGCTACGAAGACCTGTCGCGCATGAAGCCGACCGCGCTGTTCGTCAACACCTCGCGCGCCGAACTGCTCGAGGAAAACGCGCTGGTGACCGCGCTCAACCGCGGGCGGCCCGGCATGGCCGCGGTCGACGTCTTCGAGAGCGAGCCGATCCTGCAGGGCCACCCGCTGCTGCGGCTGGAGAACGCGGTTTGCACGCCGCACATCGGCTATGTCGAGCAGGACAGCTACGAGCAGTACTTCGCCGCCGCCTTCGAGAACGTCGTCAACTTCATCGCCGGCCAGCCGAGCGGGATCGTCAACCCCGAGGCGCTGAAGGTGCGGCGTTGAGCGCCGCAGCAGTCGCCAGTTCGCGCTGGGCGCTGCTGTTCGGCAATTTCGTGATCGGCTGCGGCCTGATGGTCGTGGCCGGCTCGCTGAACGACCTGACGCGCTCGCTCGAAGTGAGCGTCGCGGTTGGCGGCCAGCTGATCGCGATCGCCGCGGTCGTGATGTGCGTGGCCGCGCCGCTGCTGGCCGGGCTGGTGTCGGGTTTCGACCGGCGTGTGCTGCTCGCGCTGGCGCTGCTCTGGTACGGCGTGGGCCACGCGGTCAGCGCGCTGGCGCCGAACTACGCCGCGCTGGTGCCGCTGCGCGCGATCTCGATGCTGGCGGCGGCGGTGTTCACGCCGCAGGCGGCTGCGGCGATGGGCTTCATCGCCGCGCCGGCCGAGCGCGGCCGGGCGATCACCTTCATCTTTCTCGGCTGGTCGGTGGCGTCGGTGTTCGGCATGCCTCTGCACGCCTGGATCGGCGAGAGCTTCGGCTGGCGCTGGGCCTTCGCGCTGGTGGCGCTGCTGTCGCTGGTCGGCGCGGCCTGGGTCTGGCGCGCGATGCCAGCCGGCATCCGGCCGCCGGCGCTGGGCGCGGCCGCCTGGCGCGAGACGCTGACCAATCCGGTGCTGATGGCCGTGATCGGCGTCACCGCGCTGCAGGGCGCGGGCCAGTTCACTCTGTTCTCCTACTTCGCGCCCTACTACCGCCAGGTGCTCGGCGCCAGTCCGCTGCAGATCAGCCTGCTGTTCGGCTGGTTCGGTCTGTTCGGGCTGGTCGGCAACGTGATCCTGTCGCGCAACATCGATCGCATCGGCCCGCCGCGTGCGGTCTTCTGGCTGATGCTGCTGATCACGACCAGCCTGCTGCTGTGGCCGCTGGCGACGACGGTGGGTACGGTTGCGATCGTGGTCGTGCCATGGGCACTGGGTTGCTTCGCCGCCAACTCGGCGCAGCAGGCCCGGCTCGGCGCCGCCGCGCCGGCGCTGGCTCCGGCGCTGATGGCGCTCAACTCCTCGGCGATCTACCTCGGCCAGGCCGCGGGTGCGGCCAGTGGCGGCCTGATGCTGGCCGGCAGCGGCTACTCGATGCTGGCAGCGGTCGGCATCGCCTGGATGGTGGCGGCCCTGGTGCTGAGCCGCTGGGCGCAGCGGCGCGGCACTTGAAACACCCGCTCTACTTGGTGCCGAAGATCTTGTCGCCGGCGTCGCCCAGGCCGGGAATGATGTAGCCCTGCTCGTTGAGGTGGCTGTCGATGGCGGCGGTCCAGCAGCGCACGTCAGGGTGGGCCGCGGCCAGCGCGCGCACGCCCTCGGGCGCGGCCACCAGCACCAGCGCGCGAATGTCGCGGCAGCCGCGCTTCTTGAGCAGGTCGACGGTCGCGATCATCGAGCCGGCGGTGGCCAGCATCGGGTCGATGATCAGCGCGCAGCGCTCGTCGAGCTGGCCGACGAAGTTCTCGAAGTAGTGCACCGGCTGCAGCGTCTCGTGGTCGCGGGCGAGGCCGACGACGCTGATCTTGGCGTTGGGCACCATGTCGAGCACGCCGTCGAGCATGCCGATGCCGGCGCGCAGGATCGGCACCACAGTCACCTTGCGGCCCTTGATCTGCTCGATGTCGGTCGGCCCGCTCCAGCACTCGACGCGCACCGTCTCGAGCGGAAAGTCGGCGGTGGCCTCGTAGGCCAGCAGTCGCGCGACCTCGGCAGTCAGCTCGCGGAACTTCTTGGTCGAGATCTCGGCCGCGCGCATCAGGCCGAGCTTGTGGCGCACCAGCGGGTGGCGGACTTCGATGACGGACATGGCAGCACTCGCTCGAGGGTTCGGCGCAGTGTAGCCAGCGCCGGCGGCGGCACGGCCGGGGCTCAGGCCGGCACCGGCGCCTGCAGCACCGCGATCGTCGCAAGGCAGGTCGCGACATGCTCGCGCCGCTCGCCGTCGTGGGCCCAGACATCGGCGCGCACCACGGCCTGGCGGCGGCCGGCGCGCAGCACCTCGCCACGCGCACTGAGTGCCTGGCCGCGTGCCGGCGCCAGCAGGTTGATCTTGAACTCGGAGGTCACGACGTCGCCCACCACCGTGGCCGCGGCCCACGAGACCGCGGTATCGGCCATGTAGGCCAGCACCGCGCCATGGGCCTGACCGTGGTGCTGGCGGTGTTCGGGCCGCAGCGGCGCGCGGATCGTCACCTGCCCGGGCTCGATGGCCTCGATGCTGGTGCCCATCCATGCGGTGAAGGGGCTGCGCCCGATCACCGCTTCGAAGGCGGCGCGCAACGCTGCGGGATCGGTCGGCAAGGGGTTGGTGCTCATGGCGGACTCCTCGGAGTAAGCCCCGAGTCTTGCCGCGACCACGAGCCGGCGCTGTCGCCTGCGCGAAGCGGCGGCTTCAGCGCCGCTGGCGCACCGCTTCGAACAGGCAGATGCCGCTGGCGACCGAGACGTTCAGGCTCTCGACCGCGCCCGCCATCGGGATCGAGACCAGTTCGTCGCAATTCTTGCGGGTGAGCTGGCGCATGCCGGCGCCCTCGGCGCCGAGCACGATCGCGGTCGGGCCGTCGAGGCGGGCGTCGAAGACGGTCTGCGAGGCGTCGTCCGAGGTGCCGACCACGTTGATCAGCCGCTCCTTGAGTTCGCCGAGCGTGCGCGCGAGGTTGGTGACCATGAAGTACGGCACCGTCTCGGCGGCGCCGCTGGCGACCTTGCTGACGGTGGCGTTGACGCCGACCGCGTGGTCCTTGGGCGCGATCACCGCGTGGGCACCGGCGCCGTCGGCCACGCGCAGCACCGCACCCAGGTTGTGCGGGTCGGTCACGCCGTCGAGCACCAGCAGCAGCGGCACGCCGCCGGCGGCCTCGACAGCATCGAGCAGGTCGTCGAGCGAGGTCGCCAGCTGCACCGGCCGCGCCTTGGCGACCACGCCCTGGTGGCGGGTGGTGCCGGCCAGCGCGTTGAGGCGGCCGTCGTCGACCTCGATCAGGCGCACGCCAGCCTCCTCGGCACGGGCGACGAAGGCCTTCATGCGGGCATCGCGGCGGGTACCGTCGACATAGAGCTCGACGATCGAATCGGGCGCGGTCTTGAGGCGCACGGTCACGGCATGAAAGCCATAGAGCGGGCGCGTGGGGGTGTTGGAGGCCATCGGCCGATTATCGGCGCCGCATGAATGATGAACGGCGCGCTGAGCGCGGCCGAATGAACGATGAACCGAACTCATTCATTGTTCATTCGATGGCGCGCAGCGCCGAGTTCAGTGTTCATTGAGCCACCCGCCCCGCCTCGATGCGGATCTGGCGATCGCAGCGCGTCGCGATGCCGCGGTCGTGCGTGACCAGCACCAGCGTCGTGCCGCGCTCGCGGTTGAGCTCGAACATCAGCTCCATCACCGTCTCGCCGGTCGCGAAATCGAGGCTCCCGGTCGGCTCGTCGGCCAGCAGCACCGCCGGCTGCACGACGAAGGCACGCGCCAGCGCGACCCGCTGCTGCTCGCCGCCAGAAAGGACCCGCGGGTAGTGGCCAAGCCGCTGCGCGAGGCCCACGCGAGCCAGCATCTCTCCGGCGCGGGCGCGCGCATCGGGTGCGCCCTGCAACTCGAGCGGCAGCATCACGTTCTCAAGCGCGCTCAGGTTGGGCAGCAGCTGGAAGCTCTGGAACACGAAGCCCACCTGCTGCGCGCGCACCGCGGCGCGGGCATCCTCGTCGAGGCTGAACAGGTCGGTGCCGGCCAGCTGCACCTTGCCCCGGGTCGGCACGTCGAGCCCGGCGATGATCGCCAGCAGCGTGCTCTTGCCCGAGCCCGAGGCGCCGACGATCGCGCAGCTCTGCTGCGGCGCGAGCGCGAAGTGGATATCGTCAAGAATGGTCAGGGTGCCGGTCGAGTCGCTCACCTGCTTGCTGACATGCTCGACCGCAATGATGGATTCGCTCATGAACGATGTCGAAGGAGGTCCGATGTTCTTGCTTGGCTTGTTGCGGGGTCACTGTAGCCGCTGGCTCGGCGTCCTGTTGCTGGCGGGACTTGGCGTGCAGTTGCCGACCGCCGCCGCGCCGGCCCCGGACTCGACGCTGCTGGTGGTGGGCGACAGCCTCTCGGCCGAGTACGGCCTGCAGCGCGGCAAGGGCTGGGTCGCGCTGCTCGAGGCGCAGCTCGCCGAGCAGCGCGCCGCGCCGAAGGTGGTCAACGCGAGCATCAGCGGCGACACCACCTCCGGCGGCCGCTCGCGACTGCCGGCCGCGCTGGCGCAGCACAAGCCCTCGTTGGTGGTGATCGAACTCGGCGCCAACGATGCACTGCGTGGCCTGCCGCTGTCGATGACCGAGGCCAACCTGCGCGAGATGACGCGCGCCGCCAGGGCCACCGGCGCCAGGGTGCTGCTGCTGGGGATGCAGCTGCCGCCCAACTACGGCAAGACCTACGGCGAGGAATTCGCCGCGCTCTACGCCCGCGTCGCCAAGGACGAGGGTGCCGCGCTGGTGCCCTTCTTCCTCAAGGGCGTGGCCGACGGGCCGGATCCGCTGAAGCTGTTCCAGGCCGACCGGATCCACCCGAACGAGAGTGCGCAGCCCCTGATGCTGGGCAATGTGTGGCCGGTGCTGCGGCCGCTGCTAGCAAAGTAGCCAGAGTCCTGACCCTGGGCTTGCGCGGCGCAATGTTTAGCATCGCAACTGATCGGCCCGCCACGACCGGACGGACGACGCCATGACCCAGCGCGAGATACCTCCCGCTCCGCGACCGCTCGGTGCGCCTCGACGCCGGCCGGAAGATGCCGACTGGCTTCAGTGGATCGCCGAGAACCGGCTGCGCAACTGCGCCCCGGATTCGATGCTGGAGACGATGGTCGCCGCAGGACTCGATCGGCCGGCGTCCGAGCGTGCAATCGCGGCGATGGAAGCGAACCCCGTGTTCCTTGCGGCACGCCGCCACCAGCAGTTGCATCGCAAGCTCGCCTCGGTGCTGGCCAACCAGCAGCGGATCTGGGAACTGGGCCGGCAGTACGAGCAGGTCGAGAAGCGCAGCGGGGTCTCGACGCCCGAGTTCATGGAACGCTACGTGATCGGTTCGCGGCCGCTGGTGCTGAGCGATCTGGCGCGCGACTGGCCGGCCCTGCAGCGCTGGTCGCCGGCCGACCTGCGCACGCGCTTCGGCCACCTCGACGTCGACATCCAGGCCGGGCGGGAGCAGAACCCGAGGTACGAGCAGGACAAGCTCAAGCACCGGCAAGTCGCCCGACTCGGCGACTTCGTCGACCGCGTGCTGGCCGGCGGCCCGACCAACGACTACTACCTCACCGCCAACAACGAGGTGCTGCGCCGCCCCGAGTTCGCACCATTGCTCGCCGACATCGGAACGCTGCCGCCGTTCTGCGACCCGGACCAACTCGCTCGCAGCTCCTCGTTCTGGTTCGGCCCGGCCGGCTCGATCACGCCGCTGCATCACGACACGCTGATGCTGCTGCACACGCAGGTGGTGGGCCGCAAGCGCTGGCGCTTCATCTCGCCGCTCGAGACGCCCAGGCTCTACAACCACGACGGCGTGTTCAGCCCGATCGACCTCGATCGCCCGGACCTCGACCGCTTCCCGGACTTTCGCGGCGTCAAGGTGCTGGAGGTGGTGCTGGAGCCCGGCGACACGGTCTTCCTGCCGCTGGGCTGGTGGCACCAGGTCACCTCGCTCGAGACCAG
The DNA here is from genome assembly GCF_004217215.1 of Rivibacter subsaxonicus. Taxonomy (GTDB): domain Bacteria; phylum Pseudomonadota; class Gammaproteobacteria; order Burkholderiales; family Burkholderiaceae_C; genus Rivibacter; species Rivibacter subsaxonicus. The sequence continues at coordinate 45,092 of NZ_SHKP01000008.1, read as the reverse complement.
CCTGTCGTTCTCGTTCTCGAATCTCGCCTTCCCCAACACCTACAGCTACGACAACCCGTCGATCCAGGACTGGTGAGGCGGCCGCTCAGTCGACGACCGGAGCCTGATGCTCGACGCCTGCCTGCGCAGACTGCCGGGCGTCGAAGTTCATCGCGCCGGCCGCACAAGCCTTGCTCGAGCGCCGGTCTGGTCGGAACCGTCGCGACAGCGATAGCGGGTCAATCCCAAAACTGGCAGCCAGTCTTCACCGAGGACCGGTTTCAGACGCCCTTGCGTGAGGGTAGAAGGTTCGCGGTGGTCACGTCATGCGCCGCCGGACGGGGCCACTTGCCACGGCAAAGCATGGGGCGCTCGCTGTCAGGCTTGCAAGTCAACCCAGGAGTCCGCCCGTGAAAGTCTTGATCGCCGTGTTGCTCACCGGCTTGGCGTGCGGCAGCGCGCTCGCCCAAAGCGACGCCGATCTCGCCAGGCAGCTGTCCAATCCGGTGGCCGCGCTGATCAGCGTGCCGCTGCAATACAACTACGACGAGCACTACGGCAGCGACGAGCGCGGCCACAGGTCGTTCATCAACGTGCAGCCGGTGGTGCCGATCACGCTGAACGCCGAGTGGAACCTCATCAGCCGCACGATCCTGCCGGTCGTGCTCGACCAGGCGAACGTCAACCCCGGCACCAGCCAGTCGGGCATCGGCGACATCGTGCAGAGCTTCTTCTTCTCACCCAGGGAGCCGACCGCCGGCGGGCTGATCTGGGGCGCCGGGCCGGCGCTGCTGCTGCCCACCGGCAGCGACGACCTGCTCAGCGGCCGCAAGTGGGGCCTGGGGCCTACCGCGGTGCTGCTCAAGCAGGAAGGGCCTTGGACCTACGGCGCGCTGGCCAACCACATCTGGTCGGTGGCCGGCGAGAGCGGGCGTTCGGACATCAGCTCCACCTTCCTGCAGCCCTTCGTCACCTACACGACGCCCACCGCGTGGACCTTCGGACTCAACACCGAATCCTCCTACGACTGGAAGGCCGAGCAGTGGTCCGTGCCGATCAATGCCACCGTCACCAAGCTGCTGAAGGTGGGCGGGCAGGCAATGAGCGTCGGCGGCGGCGTGCGCTACTGGGCCGACAGTCCGCAGGGCGGCCCGCACGACTGGGGCCTTCGACTGGTGGTGACGTTCCTGTTTCCGAAATGAGTGTCCGGGTGCCCCGCGGCAACGCGTCCTCGTGTGGAGAACGCTGTCGAGGCCGTCTCAGTCGTCGCTGGCATCGAGCCCGGGAAACAGCACCTCGGTGAACCCGAACTGCTTGAAGTCGCGCACCCGCATCGGATACAGCACGCCGTCGAGGTGATCGCACTCGTGCTGCACCACACGGGCGTGAAAGCCCTCCGCGTCGCGATCGATGGGCTGGCCCTTGGGGTCGAAACCGGTGTAGCGGATGCGGCTCCAGCGCGGCACCACGCCGCGCAGGCCGGGCACCGAGAGGCAGCCCTCCCAGCCCTCCTCCACGTCCTCCGCCAGTGGCGTGATCTGCGGATTGATCAGCACCGTGCGCGGCACCGGCGGCGCATCGGGGTAGCGCTCGCTCTTGCTGAAGCCGAAGATCACCAGTTGCAGGTCGACGCCGATCTGCGGCGCCGCCAGGCCGGCGCCATTGGCCGCCTCCATCGTGTCGAACATGTCGGCGATCAGCGCGTGCAGTTCGGGCGTGTCGAAGGCGGTCACCGGCTGCGCGACCCGCAGCAGGCGCGGATCACCCATCTTCAGGATCTGGTGGATCGTCATGCACCGATTCTGCCGCCGGCGCGGCTGTGCGGCATCCTGCTGATGAGCCTGGGCCTGCTTCCGCTGGCGGCGCACGCCAACCCCCGCCACGAGCAGGCCGCGGCCGCGGCGCGCGAAGGTCGATTCGACGCCGCTATCCGCGCCCCCCCGCGCGCTCGATGCAGCGGGCACCGACCCGCGCTTGCGCGAAGAACTGGCCGTGGTGCTGGCCCGGCCCGGCCGCGATGCCGAGGCGGTGGCCGCCTTCGAGCGCCTGCCCGCTGCCACCTCGCCCCGGCCTATGTGCGGCTCGAGTTGGCACGCGCCTACCGACGCCTGGCCCGCTTCGACGATGCGCAGCGGCTGCTGGCGGTGCAGCCGCACGCGCCGGACGCTAGCGAATGAACTCGATGCGACGCAGGTCGGACAGCGACGCCAGATAGGGACCGAGCTCGGAACTGCCGGACAGCGTGGTGTTGGCGGCCATCGCGTCGAGTCGGCGGCCATCGACCAGCACCAGGCGCAGGCTGCCGTCCCACGGCTGGACGATCTCGACGCTCGAGAGATGCTCGAAGCCGACCTCCCGGCCGTCCTTGAGCGGCAGCGCGGCGCCGAGGATCTCCGCGGTGGGCCTGAGTTCGACGCGCTTGCCACCCTTGCCGGTGACGCGCAGCGCCGTGAAGGGCTGGGCCGTGGCAGCGACCGGCGCGGCCTGCGAGCCGTCGCGGACGAACTCGATGCGCCGGATCTCCGACAGGCTCGACAGGTACTTGCCGAGCTCCGAGACGCCTGACAGCGTGGTGTTCGCGGCCCGCACCTCGAGCCGTCGGCCGTCGCGAAGGGTCAGCGCCAGCGTGCCGTCCCAAGGCTGCGTGATGTCGATGCTGAGCAGGCGGTCGAAGCCCACCTCCTGCCCATCCTGCAGCGGCAGCCGGTCGCCCAGGATCTCGGCGCCTGGCTTCAGCGCCACGCGACTGCCGCCCTTGCTCGTCACCAGCACCGCGCGGTGCATGGCGCCCGCCGCAGCATCGGCGTTCGCGGCCGACGGCGGCGCGTCGGCGACGACGACCGGCGCCGCCGCCACGTCCACGGCCTTCGGCGGCGCGGCGTCGGCCGCCGCCGCGGATGCGCCGGCCGGTGCCGTCCGCGCCGACTCGGCACCGGCGCTGCCCTGCGTCTGAGCGCCTGCAGGCGCCGACCGATTGCCGATCAGGCCGGCCTGCACCAGCACCGCGATCAGTCCGCCGACCGCGGTGATGATCCCGGCCAGCGCGGTCAGCAGGCCGGGCAGCGTGGTCCACCAACTCTTGTCGGGATCGGCCATCGAGTGACTCCGGCTGCGAGGAGCGCGGATGATGCGCCCGCCGCCGTCGTGGCGTCCAGCGCACGGCCTGGCGCCGGATCAGCCGGCGGCCAGCAGCGCGCGCAGTCCGTCCTCGTCGAGCACCGGCACGCCGAGTTCGCGCGCCTTGTCGAGCTTGCTGCCGGCCTCGGCGCCGGCCACCACGTAGTGCGTCTTCTTCGACACCGAGCCGGCGACCTTGGCGCCGGCGGCCTCGAGCATTTCCTTCGCTTCCTCGCGGCTCAGCGTCGGCAGCGTGCCGGTCAGCACGAAGGTCTGGCCGGCCAGCGGCTTCGGGCTCAGGTCGGCCTCGCCCTCGTGCTCGGCCCAGCCGATGCCGGCGGCGCGCAGCTGCTCGACCACCTCGCGGTTGTGCGCTTGATCGAAGAAGGTACGAATGCTCTGCGCGACGATCGGGCCGACGTCGGCGACCTCGGCGAGTTGCTCGACGGAGGCATCGAGCACGCGGTCGAGCGCGCCGAAGTGGCGCGCCAGCGCCTTGGCGGTGGCCTCGCCGACATGGCGGATGCCGAGCGCGTAGATGAATCGCGCCAGCGTGGTCTGCTTGCTCTTCTCGAGCCCGGCCAGCAGGTTCTGCGCGCTCTTCTCGCCCATGCGCTCGAGCGCCATCAGCTTGGCCAGGCCCAGCCTGTAGAGCTCGGGCAGCGTGCGGATCAGCGCGCCCTCGCCTTCGGCCTCGCCCTCGCCCACCAGCTGCTCGACCAGCTTGTCGCCGAGGCCCTCGACGTCCATCGCACGGCGGCCGGCGAAATGCAGGATGGCCTGCTTGCGCTGCGCCGCGCAGAACAGCCCGCCGCTGCAGCGCCAGTCGGCCTCGCCCTCCTCGCGCACGATGGCGCTGCCGCATACCGGGCACTTGCCGTCGAGGCGCTTGTAGAGATCAAAAGCTTCCCCGGCATCGGCCGGGCGCCGCTCGAGCACCACGCCGACCACCTCGGGAATCACGTCGCCGGCGCGGCGCACGATGACGGTGTCGCCGATGCGAACATCCTTGCGCCGGGTCTCGTCCTCGTTGTGCAGCGTGGCGTTGCTGACCGTGGTGCCGCCGACAAAGACCGGCTCCAGCTTGGCCACCGGCGTCAGCTTGCCGGTGCGGCCGACCTGGATGTCGATGTCGCGCAGCACCGTCATCTGTTCCTGCGCCGGGTACTTGTGGGCCACCGCCCAGCGCGGCTCGCGCGTCACGAAGCCAAGGCGCTGCTGCAGCGCGATGTCATCGAGCTTGTAGACCACGCCGTCGATGTCGAAGGGCAGCGCGTCGCGCGCCGCACCGATCCGCTGGTGATAGCGCACCAGGCCTTCTGCTCCCGCCACCACCTCGCGCTCGGCGTTGACCGGCAGGCCCATCGCCGCCAGCGCGTCCATCGTCGCGCTGTGGGTGGCCGGTTGGACCCAGCCCCGCAGCTCGCCCAGACCGTAGGCAAAGAAGCTCAGCGGGCGCTTCGCGGCGATCGCCGGATCGAGCTGGCGCACCGCGCCGGCGGCGGCGTTGCGCGGGTTGACGAAGGTCTTCTCGTTCTTCGCACCCTGCGCGATCAGCTCGCGCTGGCGCTCGTTGAGCGCCTCGAAGTCGGCGCGCGCGATGTAGACCTCGCCGCGCACCTCGAGCACCGGTGCCTGCACGCCCTGCAGCCGCAGCGGAATGCGGCGGATGGTGCGGATGTTCTGCGTGACGTCCTCGCCGGTCTCGCCGTCGCCGCGCGTGGCGGCCTGCACCAGCACGCCGTGCTCGTAGCGCAGATTGATCGCGAGGCCGTCGAACTTGAGTTCGCAGGCGTAGGCCACCGGCGGCGCGTCCTCGGCCAGCGCGAGTTCCTTGCGCACGCGGGCGTCGAAGGCGATCGCGCCCGAGTCCTCGGTGTCGGTCTCGGTGCGGATCGAGAGCATCGGCACCGCGTGGCGCACCGGCGCGAAGCCGGGCAGCAGCGCGCCGATCACGCGTTGGGTCGGCGAATCGGGCGTGCGCAACTCGGGGTGCGCGGCCTCGATGGCCTGCAGCTCCTGGAACAGGCGGTCGTACTCGGCGTCGGGGATGCTCGGCTCGTCGAGCACGTAGTAGCGGTGGGCATGCTCGTGGAGCAGCGCCCGCAACTCGGCGGCGCGCCCGGCGGGCGAGGTGGCAAGCAGATCGGTGGGCGACGACATGGGCCGCGAGTCTAGGGCCACGCGACGTGCCACCGCCGCGGCGCTTCGCGACTTCAAGCCTTGAACACCTGCCTGCCGTCCATCCAGGTTTCGAGCACCGCGATGTCCTTGATCCGCTCCGGATCGACCCGGCGCGGGTCCTTGTCGAGGATCACGAAGTCGGCCAACTTGCCGGCCTCGAGACTGCCGACCTCGTGCTCCGAGCGCAGTTGCCAGGCCGCCTCGGAGGTCACGCCGCGGATCGCCGATTCGACCGAGACGCGCTCGCCCGGCGCCAGCACGAAGTGCGGCTCTTGCCAGGTGCGCCGCGTCACCGCCATCTGGATCATCTGCAGGGGGTTCGGGTCGGTCACCATGAAGTCGGAGTGCAGCGAGAAGCCGACGCCTGCCTTCTCGACGCTGCGGGCGCGCACGAGCAATTGCACCTTCTTGCCGCCGAAGACCTTGTCGCGCATCGCGACGCCCCAGTAGTGCACATGGCCGATCAGGAAGCTCGCCGAGACGCCCAGCTTCTTCATCTTCGCGATCTGCTCGTCGTGCAGGATCGAGCAGTGCTCGATGCGCGCGCGCTGCCTGCCCACGTCTACGCCGGTGTCGCTGACCGCCTGCAATGCCGCCAGCACGTTGTCGATCGCGGCGTCGCCGTTGCCGTGGATCGCCAGTTGCCAGCCCTTGGCGGCGCGGTCGATCGCCTGCGTCTTCAGTTCCTCGACGCTCATGTAGGCAATGCCGCGGCTGTCGGAGTTGAGGTAGGGCTCGCGCTGCAGCCCGGTGAAGCCCTGGTTCGAGCCGTCGGCAACCAGCTTGTAGCCGACGACGCGAGCCAGCGCGTTGCCGTCGCCGGGCTTGACGCCGGCCTTGTCCCAGGCCTCGAGGCCCACGGTGTAGAAGGCATAGGCCCGGATGCGCGCCTGCAGCCGCCCCGACTGGGCCGCGCCCATCATCACCTTCAGGTCCGCCGGCGACTGCGACAACGAGCCGAGCGCGAGTTCGCTGACGGTCGTCAGCCCGAACCTGCCCCAGCGGCCGAGCAGGCCGATCAGCGCCTTGACCGGATCGGCGTTCTTCACCGCGGGGTTCTTGAGCAGCACCTGCGAGAAGGCCAGGTTGTTCTTCATCGTGCCGTTCAACTTGCCGTCGGCACCGCGCACGAACTCGGCCCCGGGCGGGTCCTTCACGTCCTCGGCAATGCCGGCGACCTCGAAGGCCTTGCGGTTGGCGTAGGCGAGGTGGCCGGAGGCATTCAGCACGAAGACCGGATGCTCGGTCGAGACCGCGTCGAGCTCGGCAAAGGTCAGCGCCGGCGGCCCGCGCTGCAGCGAGGGGTCGAAGTTGCGCGCCAGGATCCATTCGCCCGGCGCGGTCGTCTTCGCCCTGGTCTTCAGGTGATCGAGCACCTGGCCGGCGCTGCTGAAGCGGGCCATGCCGACGTAGTCCATCAGGCTGTCGACCACGCTGCCAGCGACCACATGAGAATGCGGCTCGACGAAGCCCGGCAGCATCACCCGACCGGCGAGCTCGACCACCTTGGCGCTGGTGCCGGCGGCGGCACGCACCGCCGCGTCGGTGCCGACGGCCAGGATCTGGTTGCCGCGGAGCGCGATGGCCTCGGCCTGCGAGAAGCGCCGATCCACCGTCAGGATCGTGCCGCCGGTGAAAACCGTCGTCACGGCGGCGTCCTGCGCCAGCGAGAGGGCCGGCAGCGCGCCCGCCGCAGCGGCCGCCACGCCGGACAGCAGCGTGCGCCGGCGCAGCGATGGCGGCTCCGACGCAACGAGCTTCGCCAGCTCGTCATTCGACGCGAAGAGCGCGCCGAGCGCCCCGTTGCAGCAGCAGCACTCGTAGCTCGCTCGGGTCATGCCGACCTCGCTTCGGTTGGATGAGGGGAGATCAGGCGACGGCTTCGCGGCTGCGGCAAGGCCTCGCCGCCGCCTCAGCTGAACAGCCGCCGCGCCGCCGGCGTGCCGGCCGCGAGCTCCTGCGCCGCGAGATCGGCGTAGAGCTGCGTCACCGCCGCGCCGATGGCCGGAAAGCTCTGCGGCGACAGGGGCGTTCCGCTGTCGTCGAACATCGCCGCGTCGAGCGCGATGCACAGCGCCTCGCCGGCCGCACACCAGGCGTCGAAGGGGCGTTCCTCGGCCGGGGTCTGCGGCACGTCGAAGGCGAGCGTGAGCTCGCGCACCGCGCTCTGCGCCGGATCGTCAGCGAGCGCGGCCTGGCTGTCGAAGTTGAGGCTCAGCACCGGCGGCGCGCCATCCTCGGCCGAGGGCAGCACCAGCCGGCCCGGCAGCGCGCTGGTGACGAAGCCATGGCGCGCCGCATGCTGCTGGATGTAGCCCGGGGTCCAGGCCGCGCCGCGCGCCACCAGCCGCAGCGCCAGTTGTGCGTCGTGCTGGCTGGCAAAGGCATCGAGCTCGCGTGCGCGCGCCACCGACTCGAGCATGTCGTCGCCGAACTCGACGCCGGCCTGCAGTTCCTCGGCAAAGGCCTCGACCTTCTGCGCGTACTCGGAGTACTCGATCTCGTTGAGCGCGCCGCTGCGGTTGGCGAGCTGCACGCCGGCCTGGAACGAACGGTAGACGGTGCCGGTGCGCAGCGGCTCCCACTCGCCGCTGGCCGAGTTGAGACCCTCGATCAGCACCGGCTTGGTGCCGGCCCGGCGCGAAGGCGGCAGGTGCTGGATCGCGGCGTCGCCGCTGACCGCGGCCTCGGGCTGCAGCGTCGCGATGGTGTCGACCAGCGCATCCAGACGCGGGCCGGCGCTGCGGCGCTGCGCACGCGCGGCCGGGCTTTCGTCAGCCGCCTGCGGCTCGACCATGCCGGCCACGCCCAGCGTCGGCTCGCGCCGCTCGTCGGCCGTGGCGGCCGGCTGCGGCGCCTCGCCTTCGTTGCGCGCCCGCTTGAGCTCGCTGCGGCGCGACTGCCATGCCCCGTGAGCCACCACCCCGGCCAGCGCGAGGCCGCCCAGGATCGCCAGCCAAAGCTGCAGGCTGCTCATGTCGTTCAGGCCGTCGCCAGCGACACCGCGGCGTCCATGTCGACCGCCACGATGCGCGAGACGCCCTGCTCCTGCATCGTCACGCCGATCAGCTGCTCGGCCATCTCCATCGCGATCTTGTTGTGCGAGATGAACAGGAACTGGGTGCCGGCGCTCATCTGCTTGACGAGCTTGCTGTAGCGCTCGGTGTTGGCGTCGTCGAGCGGCGCATCGACCTCGTCGAGCAGGCAGAACGGCGCCGGGTTGAGCTGGAAGATCGCGAACACCAGCGCGATCGCGGTGAGGGCCTTCTCGCCGCCCGAGAGCAGGTGGATCGTGCTGTTCTTCTTGCCGGGCGGCTGCGCGAGCACCTGCACGCCGGCATCGAGGATCTCGTCGCCGGTCATCACCAGCCGGGCCTGGCCGCCACCGAACAGGCTGGGGAACATCACGCCGAAATGCTCGTTGACGGTGTCGAAGGTGCCCTTGAGCAGGTCGCGCGTCTCGAGGTCGATCTTGTGGATCGCGTCCTCCAGCGTCTTGATCGCATCGACGAGGTCGGCGGTCTGGGCATCGAGGAAGCCCTTGCGCTCGCGCGCGCTGGTGAGTTCGTCGAGCGCGGCCAGGTTGACCGCGCCGAGTGCCGCCACCTCGCGGCCGATGCGGTCGATCTCGCCCTGCAGGCCGTAGAGCTTGACGTTGCCGTCGGCGACGCCCTGCGCCATCGCCTCGAGGTCCACGTTGGCCGCGCTGAGCTGCTCCAGGTACTGCGCGCCGCCGAGCGAGGCGGCCTGCTGCTCGAGTTGCAGCTTGGTGATGCTCTCGCGCAGCGGCTCGAGGCTGCGCTCGAAGCTCAGGCGCTGCTCGTCGGCCTGGCGCAGCTGCGCCGAGAGTTCGTCGTAGTGGCTGCGCTGGGCACCGAGTGCCTGCTCGCGCTGCAGCTTGAGCGCCAGAGCGTCCTGCAGCCCGGTCTGGGCCGCGGTGTCGTTGAAGGCGGCGAGCTCGGCCTCCATCTGGGCCTGGCTCTGGGCGTTGTTCTGCACCTGCTGGGCCGCGGTCTCGATCGCGCGTTGCAGCTCGCCGCGGCGCGCAGCCAGCGCGCGGCTCTGGAAGGCGGCCTCCTGCGCCTGGCGCTCGAGCGCGCGCAACTGCTCGCGGGCATCGGCCAGCTTGCGTTCGGCAGCGATCACGCCTTCTTCGAGTTCGGCATGGCGCTCCTGCTCGGTGGCGAGCTGCAGGTCGAGTTCCTCGAAGCGCGCCTCGCCGGTGGCGCGGCGCTCCTGCAGCGCTTCCAGTTGCGCGTCGATCTCCTCGAGCTCACCCTGCAGCTGCGCGCGACGGCTGTTGGCGGCCTCGGCCTGCTGGGCCAGGCGCAGCGTCTCGACCTGCAGCTGGTGGGCGCGCGTCTGCGCCTCGCCGGCCTCGCGGCGGGCGCCGACCAGGCGGCCGGTGGCATCGGTGTAGGCGGCCTCGGCACGGATCAGCGCCGCGCGCGACTCCTCGACCAGGAAGGCCTGGGCCCGCACCTGCTTGTCGAGGTTCTCGATCTCCTGCGCGCGGGCCAGCATGCCGGCCTGCTCGGAGTCGGGGGCGTAGAAGGCCACCGCGAACTGGCTGACCGCATGGCCGGCGCGGGTCATGATGACCTCGCCGTGGGTCAGCTTGCCGCGATTTGCGAGCGCCTCGTCGAGCGAGGCGGCGGTGTAGACGCCCTCGAGCCAGTCGTTGAGCAGGGCCTTGAGGCCGGCGTCATCGAGGCGCAGCAGGTCGGACAGGCGCGGGAGCGTCGCATGCGTGTTGGCGATCGCCGCGCCGGGTGCGCTGTAGAAGGCCAGCCGCGCCGGCGGCGGATCGTTCTCGAAGGCGCGCACGATCTCGGGCCGGCCGACCGCCAGCGCGTTCATGCGCTCGCGCAGCGCAGCCTCCAGCGCCGCCTCCCAGCCGGCCTCGACGTGGAGCCGGGTCCACAGGCCCTGCAGGCCGTCGAGGCCATGCTTGGCCAGCCAGGGGCGCAGCTTGCCCTCGGTCTGCACCTTTTCCTGCAGCGCGCGCAGCGCCTCCAGCCTCGCCGACAGATCGGCCTGCTTGCCGGCCTCGGCGTTGCTCGTGGCCTGCGCGGCACGGCGCGCCTCGTCGAGCAGCGGCGTGCCTTCGGTCAGCTCGTGCAGGCGCTCGTCGGCGACGGCCTGCATCTCTTCGGCCGCGGCAAGCTGCTCGCGCAGGCTCGCCAGCCGGGCCTCGTCGGGCGCGACCAGTTGCTGGCGCTCGCCCCCGAGACGCTCGCGCCGCTGCGTGATCGCGCGGCTCTGCTCCTCGATGTTGCGGCTCTCGGCGGCCAGCAGCTGGATCTGCTGCTGCACCTCGCCGGCCTTGCTGCGTTGCTGGTTGCTGGTGGCCTGCGCGGCGCGCAGGGCGTCTTCGCTGGCCGGCAGGTTCAGCGCCTGCTCCTCGGCCTGCGCGGCCAGGACCTCGGCCTGCTCGTCGGCACCGGCGATCTGCTCGGCGATGCTGTCGAGTTCGACCTGCGCCTGCTCGCTGCGCTGCGCCCAGCCGGTGGTCTGCGCGGCCAGCTCGGCCAGGCGCTGTTCGAGCCTCTGGCGCCCCTCGACCACGTAGCGGATGCGCTCCTCGAGCCGGCTCACCTCGAGCGCAGCCTCGGCCAGCGAACCCTGCGCGGTGTGCAGCTCGTCGCTGGCGGCGTAGTGGTCCTGGCGCACCGTCTCGAGCCGTGCTTCGACGTGGCGCAACTCGGCCACGCGCGACTCGAGCGCGTTGGTCGCCTCCAGCACCGCGGCATGCACGCGCGCCTCCTCGGCGCTCGCGTCGCGGTGCTTGATGAACCAGAGCTGGTGCAGCTTGGTCGTGCCCTGTTCCTGCAGGCCGCGGTACTGCGTCGCGACCTCGGCCTGCTTCTCGAGCTTGTCGAGGTTGTTGTTGAGCTCGCGCAGGATGTCCTCGACCCGCGTCATGTTCTCGCGCGTGTCCTTGAGGCGGTTTTCGGTCTCGCGCCGGCGTTCCTTGTACTTGCTGACGCCGGCCGCCTCTTCGAGGAACAAACGCAGCTCCTCGGGCTTGGATTCGATGATCCGCGAGATCGTGCCCTGGCCGATGATGGCGTAGGCGCGCGGGCCGAGGCCGGTGCCGAGGAACACGTCCTGCACGTCGCGCCGGCGCACCGGCTGGTTGTTGATGTAGTAGCTGCTGGTGCCGTCGCGGGTGAGCACGCGTTTCACCGCGATCTCGGTGAACTGGTTCCACTGGCCGCCGGCACGCGCGTCCTCGTTGGCGAACACCAGCTCGACGCTGGCGCGGCTGGCCGGCCTGCGGTTGCCGGAGCCGTTGAAGATCACGTCCTGCATCGACTCGCCGCGCAGCTCGCTGGCCTTGCTCTCGCCGAGCACCCAGCGCACCGCGTCCATGATGTTGGACTTGCCGCAACCGTTGGGGCCGACCACGCCGACCAGCTGGCCGGGCAGCTGGAAGTTGGTGGGTTCGGCGAAGGACTTGAAGCCGGACAGCTTGATCGAGTTCAGGCGCATGGAGGAGAGAGCCGGCCGAATCGCCTAAGTCTTTGATTTGATTGGGTAATCCGTGCCTTGCAAGGGCCGGAAAGCGCGCGCGATGATAGCATCGCACCCTGTCCCGAACCGAGCTCCAAGGCTGGCTGCAGCCCTCACGATCATGGCCACCACCCGTCCCAAGAAGAAGCCCGCAACGGAAACGCCGGGCCGCCCCAAGTTTCCTGACTCCCCCTCGGGGGGGCGGACGCCGCAGCGCGGCGGCCTTGGGGGCGCTCCTCGGCAACGCGAGATGCCGGCCAACCCGCCGACCGCGCCGAGCAAGGAACTGCATGTGTTCCCGAACCCGGCGCCGGAGCGCGACTACGTGATCCAGTTCCAGATCCCGGAGTTCACCTGCCACTGCCCGCTGACCGGCCAACCCGATTTCGCGCACTTCACGATCGACATGATCGCCGACGAGCTCTGCATCGAGCTCAAGAGCCTGAAGATGTACTTCTGGAGCTTCCGCAACGAAGGCGCCTTCCATGAAAAGGTCACCAACGACATCCTCTCCAAGATCGTCGCAGTGACCAAGCCGCGCTACGCGCGCATCAGCGCCAGGTGGTACGTGCGCGGCGGCATCTACACGAACGTCGTCGCCGAGCACCGCAAGAAGGGCTGGAAGCCGGCACCGCGCATCGATCTGCCGGCGCACGCCGAGGAGCGCGGGCTGCTCGGCTGACAAGTTGAGCGGCTTGTCGCCTACAGCGTCGGCCGTCGCCGATGCCAGTCGGTGGCCTGCTCGTAAGCCTGCGCGAGCGCGAGCACGCGTGCGTCGGCAAGCGGCGGGCCGCCAATCTGCAGGCCGATCGGCAGCCCGGAACGCGAGAATCCGCAGGGCAGCGAAATGCTCGGCAGGCCGCCCAGGCTGAAGGCAAAGGTGCAGGCGTTCAGTGCGAACGGCTCGCGCGCCTCGGCCAGGGGCAATGGCAGGCCGGGCAGCGTCGGCAACACCACCAGGTCGACCTTGGCGAAGGCCTCGTGGATGGCGGCCCGATGGCGCGCCAGGTCGCCGCGCAGTCGGGCCTCCTCTGCGATCGGAATGTCGCGGCCGGCCAGCAGCATGTCGCGCGTGCGCGGGTCGTAGCGCTCGGGCATCTGCGCCAGGGTTGGTGCATGGAAGGCATAGGCCTCGGCGTCAATCAGCCGCCCGAGTTGCTCGGGCATCGGCAACTCGGCCTCACGCACCTCGGCGACCAGTGAGCGCAGCACGCCGAGCGCAGCGTCGAGCGCGGCCTGCACCTCGGCCTCGATCGGCGCGTCGCAGAGACTGCCCGGCGCGTGGAACACGCCAATGCGCAGACGCGACACCGGCGGCAGCGCCTCGGGCTCGAGTGCCGCCACCAGCGGATGATCGGTCATCGCGCGCAGCATCAAGATGGCGTCGGCCACGCTGCGACACAGCGGCCCGACATGATCGAACGAGGTCGAGACCGGTACCACGCCGCGGCTGCTGACGACGCCAAAGCTCGGCTTGAAGCCAACGATGCCGCAGCACGCGGCCGGGATCCTGATCGAGCCGCCGGTGTCGGTACCAACGGCGCCAAAGCACAGCGATGCGGCCACCGCGGCCGCCGAGCCGCCCGACGAGCCTCCGGCCGTGCGCGCCGGATCCCAGGGGTTGTGCACCGAGCCGAAGTGGCTGATCGCCGAGGTCGTGCCCCCCGAAAACTCGTGCAGATTCAGCTTGCCGAGGATGACCGCGCCAGCGGCCTTCAGTCGTTGCACCACCTCGGCGTCTTCGCCGGGGATGCGCTCGACGAAGACCTCGCTGCCGGCAGTGGTGCGCACGCCGCCGGTGTCGATGTTGTCCTTGAGCGCAATCGGAATGCCGTGCAGCGGGCCGCGCCAGTGCCCCGCGGAAAGTTCGGCCTCGGCCAGACGCGCATCGGCCAGCGCCTGCTCGGCGGTGACCGTGATGAAGGAGTTGAGGGCCGGGTCGATGCGGGCGACGCGCGCCAGGCAAGCGTGCGTCAGCTGCAGTGGCGAGAGCACCCCCGCCCGCACGGCCAGCGACGCGTCGCGCAGGTCAAGCCGAGCCGGATCGCTGGCCGAACTGTCCGGTGCCCGAGCGCGCGACGAGCATCCCAACTGGGCAAGCGCCGCGGCGGCGCAAAGCGACGGGACGCCGGCCAACCAGCGTCGACGGGACCAGCGCGACATGCTCATCCTTGAAGGCCACGGATGCGGCGATGCTAGCGACGGCCAGCAGCGGTCAGCAGCTACGGAAACCATGTACGGATTCGGGCGCTAAGCTCGTGTAGGGGCCCTGCGGCCCGGCGAAGGAGCACGCAATGGATCTCGAACGCTGGGGATCGCTGTCGGTCGATGACCATGTGCACGACAAGACGCGCGACCTGGTCGCCAACGTGCTGCTCTACGACCGACTGGTGTTTCCGGTCATGACGCCGGAGCAGGACGACCGCCGGAACGAGGCCCACTACTGGCGCACCCACGGTTGGGACCCGGAGCTGCAACAAGAGCGGCTCGACCTGCTCGGCCCGCTGGCGATCCGCAAGCCGTGGAGCCAGGCGCTGCGCGACCAGTTCAAGTCGCGCATGGCCGAGATCGGCAAGGAACAGTTCGACTCGCAGCACGTGGCCAAGGACGTGACCCGCATGATCCTGGCGGCGCAGCAGCCCGAACTGCCTGATGGCGTGGCGCACGCCCACGTGATCCCGGCCTACAACTCGCTGGCCGGGCTGGCGCGCGACGGCGGCCTCGCCGATCCGGGCGCCGCGCTGCCGCCACAGGCGGCCGACATCGCGCAGCAGGTCCTGCTGCTGACACGACGCCTGGCGGTGATCGACCTGCCCAAGCCGGAGGAATCGCTGAGGCTCGCGGTCGAGCTGTCGAAGGACAAGGCCTTCCGCGAGCGGCGCCATGCGCTCTTCGACTGGCAGCAGTCCAAGGCATTGCAGGGCGTGCCGGCCGAGGCCGTTGTGGCCCACCTGAGCCAGTTGACCGAGGACTACAACGACGCGGTGCAGAAGGCGACCGGCAAGGTCTACTGGAAGTACGCCTTCATGGTCTGCGGCGTCGGCGCCGGCTTCGTCTTCGGGGCGCTACCCGGCGCCGCGGCGGCGGCCTCGATCGCGGTGGCGCGCTTCTGGATGTTCGACCGCAAGCCCGACGCGGTGAACGACGCGAGCCGGCCGGCGGCGATGTTCCACGACATAGAGCAACGGGTCGGGCTCAAGCTCAAGCCGGCGGCGGCCTGAGTCTCACGCCGCCTTCGCCAGCGCCTGCAGCCTTGGCTCCATCAGCCTGAACCAGAGCGGCGGCACGCTCGCCGCGAAGATGCAGCCGGCATAGCCGGTCGGCAACTGCGGCCCCGGCAGTGGCCGCAACTCCGGATACGGCTTCGACGCGTGCATGTGGTGGTCGCTGTGGCGCTGCAGGTTGGCGATGAAGCTGTTGGTCAGCCAGTGATCGGCGTTCCAGGCGTGCTGCATGCCAAAGGGCTCGCGCCGGACGCCGTCGACACGGCGCTGCAGCCCGTAGTGCTCGATGTAGTTGATGGCCTCGAGCAGGAACACCGCGTAGGCCGCCTGCGCACCCCAGAACAGCAGCGCCGGAGCACCCAGCCAGAGCCACAGCAGCGCCAGCCAGGCCAACTGCGCCAGCGTGATCCACAGCAGCAAGCTCTGGTACCAGCCGCGCCGGCGCTGCGCCAGTTGCCGCGCCTCCAGCCGCCATGCGCTGACGAGGCTGCCGCCGAGCGTGCGTGGCAGGAAGCGCCAGAGGCTCTCGCCACGGCGCGCCGAGGCCGGGTCCTCATGGGTCGCGGCGCGCGGATGGTGGCCGCGGTAGTGCTCGACCATGAAGTGCGCATAGAGCACGCTGGCCATCAGGAACCAGCCGAGCACGCGATCGGCGCGGCGCCTGCCGTGGCCGAGTTCGTGCGCGTAGGTGATGCCCTGCGATCCGGTGACGGAACCCACGCCGATGCCGAGCGCGACGATCGCCGGCCAGCCGAGTGGCCCCTGGACGCCATGGCCGCCGGCCACCCAGAGCCCGAGGCCGAGCAGCGCCGTCTGCAGCAGTGCATGCGTCCAGAGCACGCCGCGATGCCAGGGCCGGGGAGGCTCGGCCGGCGGCGAGCGCTGCGCACCGGGCAGCCGCTCGACGGCCGCCAGCGCCAGCTGCAGCGCGAGGGTGAAGCCCCAGGCCGCCCACGGCGAACGCCAGGCGGCGAGCGCCACGCCAATCGGCATCAACCAGCCCAGCGCGAAGCGCCAGCGGCCGGAGGCCAGGAAACCGGCGGCAACAGATGTGGATGCCATGCTGCAATGGTCGTGCTTGCGTCACGCCAGCGTCAACGGCGTTTGCCCGCCGGCGAAGGCGGCCGGGAGCTTCCCGATAATCGGGGCCATGAATCCCCTGCTGGCGAAACTGCAGCCCTACCCCTTCGAGCGGCTGCGCGCCCTCACCCGCGATGTCAGGCCGAACCCGGCCTTCAAGCCGATTAGCCTCGGCATCGGCGAGCCCAAGCATGCGACGCCCGAGTTCATCAAGAGCGCGCTGAGCGCTGGCCTCGACGGCCTGGCGGTCTACCCGGCCACCGCCGGCGAACCTGCGCTGCGCGAGGCCTGCAGCGCCTGGCTGCGGCGGCGCTACGGCGTGGCGGTAGACGCGGCGACGCAACTGCTGCCGGTGAACGGCTCGCGCGAGGCGCTGTTCTCGCTGGCCCAGACCGTGATCGATCCGAGCCGTGCCGGCGCCACGGTGGTCTGCCCCAATCCCTTCTACCAGATCTATGAGGGCGCGGCGCTGCTGGCCGGCGCGCACATCGTGTTCGCCGACAGCGACCCGGCGCGCAATTTCGCCGTCGACTGGTCGAGCATCGACGAGGCGACCTGGGCCTGCACACAGCTGCTCTTCGTCTGCTCGCCCGGCAACCCGACCGGCGCGGTGATGCCGCTCGAAGAATGGAAGAAGCTGTTCGAGCTCAGCGACCGCCACGGCTTCGTGATCGCCAGCGACGAGTGCTACTCCGAGATCTGGTTCGGCGACGAACCGCCACTGGGCGGGCTGGAAGCGGCGCTGAAGCTCGGCCGCACGGATTTCAGGCGCCTGATCGCCTTCACCAGCCTGTCGAAGCGCAGCAACGTGCCCGGCCTGCGCTCGGGCTTCGTGGCCGGCGATGCCGAGATCGTCAAAGCCTTCCTGCTCTATCGCACCTACCACGGCGGCGCGATGGGACCGGCCGTGCAGCGCGCCAGCGTCGCAGCCTGGAACGACGAGCCGCATGTTGAGCACAACCGCGCGCTCTACCGCGAAAAGTTCGCCCGCGTCACGCCGCTGCTGGCCGAGGTCCTCGACCTGCGCCTGCCCGACGCGGGCTTCTACCTGTGGGCCGGCGTGCCCGGCAGTGACGCAATGCGCGACCAGCGCTTCGCCCGCGAGTTGCTCGCTCAATACAATGTGACGGTGCTGCCCGGCAGCTTCCTGGCGCGCGACACGGCCCGCGGCAACCCCGGCACCGGGCGCATCCGCATGGCGCTGGTCGCCGGCGTCGATGAATGCATCGAGGCGGCCGAGCGCATCGCGGCCTTCACCCGTTTCTTCTGAGACCCTTCCTCATGACCACCGCCCAACTGCAGTCCACCATCGAAGCCGCGTGGGAATCGCGCGCCAGCATCAACGCGGCCAACGCGCCCGAGGTGCTGGCCGCGGTCGAGCAGGTCATCAAGGACCTCAACAAGGGTCGGCTGCGCGTGGCCGAGCGCCAGGGCGTGGGCCAGTGGAGCGTGAACCAGTGGGTCAAGAAGGCGGTACTGCTTAGTTTCCGCCTCAAGGACAACCGCCTGATGCGGGCCGGCGATCTCGGCTTCTACGACAAGGTCGACACCAAGTTCGCCCACCTCAGCGAGCAGGAGATGCGCGCCACCGGCGTGCGCGTGGTGCCGCCGGCGGTGGCGCGGCGCGGCAGCTTCATCGGCAAGAACGTGGTGCTGATGCCGAGCTACGTCAACATCGGCGCCTATGTCGACGAGGGTTCGATGGTCGACACCTGGGCCACCGTGGGCAGCTGCGCACAGATCGGCAAGAACGTGCACCTCTCGGGCGGCGTCGGCATCGGCGGCGTGCTCGAGCCGCTGCAGGCCAATCCGACGATCATCGAAGACAACTGCTTCATCGGCGCCCGCTCCGAGGTGGTCGAGGGCGTGATCGTCGAGGAGAACTCGGTGATCTCGATGGGCGTCTACATCGGCCAGAGCACAAAGATTTACGACCGCACCACCGGCGAGGTGTTGTACGGGCGCGTCCCGGCCGGCTCGGTGGTGGTTTCCGGCAACCTGCCCAGCGCGGACGGCAAGTACAGTCTTTACGCGGCAGTGATCGTCAAGCGCGTGGACGCGCAGACGCGCTCCAAGACCAGCATCAACGAACTGCTCCGGGGCGCCTGAGCCGCGGCAGCAACAGGGAGAATGCAGCGATGAGCAGTGGCAACATGGAGCGCGTGCTGCGCCTGATGGCCGACAAGAAGGCCTCCGACGTCTACCTCTCGGCCAACGCGCCGATCCAGATCAAGATCAACGGCCAGCTGCTGCAGCTTTCCGACACCGCGCTCACGCCCGAGCAGCCGCGCCAGTTGCTGGCCGAGGTGCTGACGCCCAAGCAGATGGAAGAGCTCGACGAACTCGGCGAGCTCAACATGGGCATCGGCCTGGCCGGCGTCGGCAGCTTCCGCCTCAGCGCCTTCAGGCAGCGCGGCTCGATCGCGGCGGTGTTCCGCTGCATTCCGGTCGACATCCCGTCGCTCGACTCGCTCAAGCTGCCGGCCACGCTCAACACGATGATCCTCGAGAAGCGCGGCCTGATCCTGCTGGTCGGCGCCACCGGCACCGGCAAGAGCACGACGCTGGCGGCGATGCTCGAGCATCGCAACAAGAACATGGCGGGCCACATCCTCACGATCGAGGATCCGGTCGAGTTCCTGTTCTCCAACAAGAAGTCGATCGTCAACCAGCGCGAGGTCGGCCGCGACACGCAGAGCCTGCAGGTCGGCCTCAAGAACGCGCTGCGCCAGGCCCCCGACTGCATCCTGATCGGCGAGATCCGCGACCGCGAGACCATGACCGCGGCGATCTCCTACGCGCTCTCGGGCCACCTGGTGGTCTCGACGCTGCACGCCAACAACAGCTATCACGCGCTCGGCCGCATCCTGAGCTTCTACACGCCCGAGGCACGCCCGGCGCTGCTCGGCGACCTCTCGGCCGCGCTCAAGGCGGTGGTCTCGCAGCGCCTGATCCGTTCGGTCGCCGGCGGCCGCGTGCCCTCGGTCGAGGTGCTGCTCAACACCAAGCTGATCTCCGACCTGATCGCCCAGGGCGACTTCTCGGCGATCAAGGAGGCGGTCGAGAACTCGATGGCCGAGGGTTCGCAGACCTTCGAGTTCGATCTCGCGCGGCTCATCAACGACGGCGTCATCAGTCGCGAGGACGGCATCGCCTACGCCGACTCGCCGACCAACCTGATGTGGCGCCTGCAGAACGACACCGGCACCGTCTCCAAGCTCATTCCCAAGAAGGAGGAGAAGGACGAGGGTCCCTCCTTCACCGAGATCAATCTCGAGGTGCGCTACGACGACGGTCCCAAGCGCACCAACTTCGGCGCGCTGCAATAGCTTGGGCACCGGATGGACCTGCAGCATGAAACGCTGCGCCTGGCCGAACAGCTGATCGCGCGGCGTTCGGTCACGCCCGACGACGCCGACTGCCAGCAGCTGATCGGCGAGCGCCTCGCGGCCTGCGGCTTCGAGCTGCAGACGCTGCAGAGCGGGCCTGAGGACTTCCGCGTCACCAATCTCTGGGCGATCCGCCGCGGCAGCGCGGGCAGCGCCGGCAAGCTGCTGGTCTTTGCCGGTCACACCGACGTGGTGCCGACCGGCCCGCTCGAGCGCTGGACCAACGACCCCTTCGTGCCGAGCCATCGCGACGGCCTGCTCTTCGGCCGCGGCGCTGCCGACATGAAGAGCTCGCTGGCGGCGATGGTCGTGGCGGCCGAGAGCTTCGTCGCCGCGCAAGCGCAGCATGCCGGCGGCATCGCCTTCCTGCTTACCAGCGACGAGGAAGGCCCGGCCAACGACGGCACCGTGCGCGTGGTCGAGTGGCTGCGCGAGCAAGGCACGCGCCTGGACTACTGCGTCGTCGGCGAGCCCTCCTGCGTCGGCGTGCTTGGCGACATGATCAAGCATGGTCGGCGCGGTTCGCTTTCGGCTCGGCTTGTGATTCACGGCGTCCAGGGCCACGTGGCCTACCCGCAGCTGGCCGACAACCCGATCCACCGCCTCGGCGCGCCGCTGGCCGAGCTGGTCGCGATGCGCTGGGACGAGGGCAACGAGCATTTCCCCCCGACCAGCATGCAGGTCTCGAACCTGCATGCCGGCACCGGCGCCGGTAACGTGATCCCGGGCGAGGCGGTGCTCGACTTCAACTTCCGCTACAGCACGGCCAGCACGCCCGAGCAGCTCAAGCAGCGCGTGCACGAGCTGCTCGACCGCCACGGCCTGCGCTACACGCTGGCCTGGACGCTCGGCGGCCTGCCCTTCCTCACCGCGCCCGGCACGCTGACCGATGCGATGCGCGCCTCGATCCGCGCCGTCACCGGCCGCGAGGCGGTACTGTCGACCACCGGCGGCACCTCCGACGGCCGCTTCATCGCGCAGATCTGCCCGCAGCTGGTCGAGCTCGGGCCGATCAACGCGAGCATCCACAAGATCGACGAACACGTGGCGGTGGCCGACCTGGGCCCGCTGGCGCAGATCTATCGCGGCGTGCTGGAACGGCTCATCGCATGAGACGCGCAGCCGATGTGCGCCGACCGCGGGCCGAGCGCCGGGCCGCTCCCAAGGCGGCCCGCGTCCCCTTGGGGGACCGGCCGACGTACGCGTCGGACAAGGGGTCGTCATGACCCTGATCGAACTGATCGAGCGCGAGGCGGCCCGCCTCGACGCAGCCGGCCTGGCCTTCGGCCACGGCACCGCGAACGCCTTCGACGAGGCCGCATGGCTGGTGCAGTGGTCGCTCGGCCTGCCGATCGATGCACTCGGCGAACATGAGCAGCGCGCGGTGAGCGAGACCGAGGCTGCCAAGGCCGCCGAGCTGATCGACCGCCGCATCGCGACCCGCCAACCCGCGGCCTACCTCACCCACGAGGCCTGGTTGCAGGGCATACCGTTCTACGTGGACGAGCGCGCCATCGTGCCGCGCAGCTTCATTGCCGAACTGATCGCCGACGCCTCGATCGACTTCTGGCTCGGCGACCACACCAAGCGCGTGCTCGACCTCTGCACCGGCAACGGCAGCCTCGCGGTGCTGGCGGCGATGGCCTGGCCGGAGGTTGACGTCGATGCCAGCGACCTGTCGGCCGACGCGCTGGCCGTGGCGCGCATCAACGTCGAGCGGCATGCGCTGCAGGACCGCATCACGCTGCTGCAGGGCAATGGCCTGGCGGCGCTGAGCGGCCCCTACGACCTGATCCTGTGCAACCCGCCCTACGTCAACGCGGCCTCGATGGCGGCGCTGCCGGCCGAGTACCGGGCCGAGCCCGAACTGGCATTGGCCAGCGGCGAGGACGGCATGGACTTCATCCGCGGCCTGCTCGCGGACGCGCCGCGCGTGATGAGCGAGAACGCTGTGCTGGTGCTCGAGATCGGCAACGAGCGGGCCAACTTCGAACGCGCCTTCCCGCGCCTTGAGGCGGTGTGGCTTGCCACCAGCGCCGGCGAGGATCAGGTGCTGCTACTCACCCGCGACACGCTGGCAGCCGGGTAGCGACGCGGCCCTCGCGCAGGGACCGCTCTCAGCGATCCGCCGAGGCCCGGCGCAGCAGCAACAGCGCACCGACGCCGATCGCAGCCAGCAGCACCGTCAGAGGATCGATGTCGACCCCAGTCCGGGCCTCGCGCGCCGGCTCGGCCGGCTGCCGGACCTGCGCCGACGGCAGATCGGCCGGAGCACCGACAATAGGGGCAGTCGTGACCTGAGCGCTCTGGGCGCCATCGGCGGGTGTCGGCGCCGCGAGCGCCGCTCCGGCCCCCAGGCCAAGCGCCACGGCCAACCCCGCTAGCCAACGGTGGATCCCTTTCATACTGCACTCCCAAGCGGGTCGAAGCGCCCGCCGCTGAGTGCACCTTAGATTTCGGTGCGGCAACGCAGCAACCCCCTAGTTGCGGTCGCTCCAACACCCGTTTTCGCTCTGTGCAAAGCGCACCGGGAAAATACAAGAATGATCCAGATCAAGTCACTTTCGCTGCGCCGCGGCACCAAGCTCGTGCTGAGCAACGCGAGCCTCACGCTCAACCCGGGGGAGAAGGTCGGCCTGATCGGCCGCAATGGCGCCGGCAAGTCCTCGCTGTTCGCATTGCTCACCGGCAAGCTGCAGGCCGACGCCGGCGACTTCGACTTCCCGCGTCGCTGGCGCATGGCCGAAGTCGCGCAGAACATGCCCGAGACCGATCAGCCGGCCACCGCCTTCGTGCTCGAGGGCGACACCCGGCTGATGGAGGCCGAGGCTGCGCTGCGCGTCGCCGAGGAGGCCGACGACGGCCACGCGATCGGCGAGGCGCACGCCGTGCTGGCCGAGGTCGGCGCCTACGACGCCGTGCCGCGCGCCCAGGCGCTGATGCTCGGCCTCGGCTTCAAGAGCGCGCAACTCGACGCGCCGGTCGACAGCTTCTCCGGCGGCTGGCGCATGCGCCTGCAACTGGCACGTGCGCTGATGTGCCCGAGCGACCTGCTGCTGCTCGACGAACCGACCAACCACCTCGACCTCGACGCCCTGGTCTGGCTCGAGGCCTGGCTGCAGCGCTACGAGGGCACGATGCTCGTGATCAGCCATGACCGCGAGTTCCTCGACGCGATCACCAAGGTCACGGTGCACCTCGACGACGCCCAGCTCACGCGCTACGGCGGCAACTACACGACCTTCGAGACCATGCGCGCCGAGCGCATGAGCCAGCAGGCCGCCGCCTTCAGCCGCCAGCAGGACAAGGTGGCGCAGCTGCAGCGTTTCATCGACCGCTTCAAGGCCAAGGCCAGCAAGGCCAAGCAGGCCCAGAGCCGGGTCAAGGCGCTGGAGCGCATGGAGAAGCTGGCGCCGGTGCTGACCGCGGCCGACTTCAGCTTCGAGTTCCGCGAGCCGGCCAACCTGCCGAACCCGATGCTCGCGATGCGCGACATGGTCTGCGGCTACCCCTCGCTCGATGGCGGCGAGCCGATCACGATCGTCGCCGGCATCAACCGCTCCGTGATGCCGGGCCAGCGCATCGGCATCCTCGGCGCCAACGGCCAGGGCAAGTCGACGCTGGTCAAGACACTGGCGCGCACCCTGCCGCAGATCAGCGGCAGCGTGACCGAGGGCAAGGGCCTGTCGATCGGCTACTTCGCCCAGCAGGAGATGGACGTGCTGATGCCCGACAGCGGCCCGCTCGAGCACATGATCCGGCTGGCCAAGCAGATCCTTCCCGGCGGCGGCTGGCGCGAGCAGGAACTGCGCGACTTCCTCGGCCAGTTCCGCTTCACCGGCGAGATGGTGCACCAGCAGGTCGGCTCGCTGAGCGGCGGCGAGAAGGCGCGCCTGGTGCTGGCGATGATCGTCTGGCAAAAGCCCAACCTGCTGCTGCTCGACGAGCCGACCAACCACCTCGACCTGAGCACCCGCGAAGCGCTGAGCATGGCGCTCAACGAGTTCGAAGGCAGCGTGATGCTGGTCAGCCACGACCGCGCGCTGCTGCGCGAGGTCTGCGACGAGTTCTGGCTCGTCACCCGCGGCGGCGTCGGCGACTTCGACGGCGACCTCGACGACTACCAGCGCTGGCTGCTCGAACAGGCCAAGGAGCAGGCCAAGGCCTACGCACAGGCGCAGCGGACGGCGGTGGCGACACCGGCTCCGGCACCTGCGCCCAAGGCCCTGGCGCCAGCCGCGGCGCCGACCGCCGGCTCCGGCCGCGACGATCGCAAGGCCACTGCCGAGCAGCGCCAGAAGCTCGCCGCGCGGGCCAAGCCGCTGAAGACCGAACTGGCCAGGGTCGAGGCCCGCATGGCGGCGGCCAACACCGAGCGCGCCGCGCTCGGCGATAGCCTGGCCGACGCGGCGCTCACCCCGGCCCACCGCGCCGAGCGCGGCAAGCGCCTCAAGGCGCTCGAAGACGAGATCGCGGCGCTGGAGGCGCGCTGGCTGGAGCTGGGCGAGTCGATCGAGGCGCTGGCGGGCTGAGTTTCGCCGCGTTCAGCGCGCCGGAAGGTGGCGCGACACGCGCGCCAGCAGCAGTTCGACCAGCGCCGGCTCCATGAAGCTATAGCGGTCAGCAATGTCGAGGCAGATGATCCGCTTGCCGCCCAGGTGCGGTCGAAAGCGCTGCTCGAGCTTGCGTCGCTGCGCCTTCTCCATCACGAAGATCAGTTCGGCCCAGCTCAGCGCCTCGGGCGTCAGCGGCGTGTCGGACTCGGGCTTGAGTCCGGCGGAATCGACCTCGATGCCGGGCCAGTCGGCGAACACCTGCTCGGCGGTCGGGCTGCGCAGGCGGTTCTGGCCGCAGACAAAGAGCACCCTGCGCGCCACGCTCACAGCCCGCGCACCATCTCCACGTGCGGAATGCCCGCCTCCTCGAAGCGCGGGCCGCGCTCGGTGAAGCCGGCGCGTGCGTAGAAGCCGACCGCGGACAGCTGCGCGTGCAGCACCGCCTCGCGGTCGCCGTTCTGGCGCGCGGCCTGCATCAGCGCGGCGAGCACCGCGCGCCCGGCGCCGCCGCCGCGCAGCGGCTGGCGCACCGCCATGCGGCCGATCTTGGCCACGCCCGGCACATGCTCGAGCAGCCGGCCGGTGGCCAGCGGCATGCCGATGCGGTTGTAGGCCACCGCGTGCAGGCAGCCAGCGTCGGCGGCGTCCCACTCCATCTCGGCCGGGATCGCCTGCTCCTCGACGAAGACCTCGGTGCGGATCGCGCGTGCGTCCTTGCCCAGCTCGCCCCAACTGCCGGTGCGCACCTCGAACATCGGCTTGCCGGCCTCGAAGCCGTCGATCACCGCCCGCAACTCGTGCGGCACCGGCTTGCTGGTCTGGGTGGCGGGATCGGCAAAGACATAGACCAGTTCGCCCGAAACCAGCAGCTTCTCCTGCCTGAAGACGCCGGCGGCCAGCAGCATCGACGAGCTGCCGATGCGGGTACAGCGGATGCCGATGTCGAGCACGTCGTCGTAGGCAGCCGAGGCGTGGTATTCGAGCGTGGCCTTGCGCACGTAGAGATCGCCGCCGAAGTAGTGCATCGATTCGATGTAGGGCAGCGCCAGCGCGCGCCAGTAGTCGGCGACCGCGGTGTCGAAGTACATCAGGTAGTGGCCGTTGAAGACGATCTTCTGCAGGTCGACCTCGACCCAGCGCACGCGCAGGCGGTGCAGGTGGCGGAATTCGGCGCGGTTCATGGTCTTGGCTTCCATTCGGTTCAGATCGAGAAGGCGGCCCTGAGGGCCTGAGCGGCGGCGGCGTGCGCCCGTCCTGCCTCGGGGATCGCGCGGCCCATCTTGATGAAATCGTGGACCACGCCGCGCCAGATTTCCAGTTCGACCGGCACGCCGGCGGCGCGCAGCTGGTCGCCGTAGGCCACCGCGCTGTCGGTCAGCGGGTCGCATTCGGCCAGGCCGATCCAGGCCGGGGCGGCACCCTCCACTTCGTCGGCGCAGCGCGGCGCAAAGCGCGGGTCGTGGCGTGCGTGGCGGTCGATGGTCTGCTCGAAGAACCAGTCGATGGTCGTGACGTCGAGCAGGTAGCCGTTGCCGTAGAGGTGGTACGAGGCTGTGCCCTCGAGCTCGCCGCAGCCGGGGTAGAACAGCAGCTGCAGGGCCAGCGCGGGGCCGCCGTGGCGTGCCACGTGCACCGCGGTGGCCGCCGCGAGCGTGCCGCCGGCGCTGTCACCGCCGATCGCGATGCGCGTGCCGTCAAGGCCGAGCGCCTCGGCGCCGGCCGCCAGCCAGTGCAGCGCGTCGAGCGTGTCCTCGAAAGCGACCGGAAAGCGCCACTCGGGCGCCAGCCGGTAGTCGAGCGACAGCACCGCCGCGCCGCTGAGCAGCGCCAGCTGGCGGCACAGGCTGTCGTGGGTGTCGACGCTGCCGATCGTGAAGCCGCCACCGTGCAGGTAGAGCAGCACCGGCAGGCCGGTGTCGAGGCTCGGCGCGTAGAGCCTCGCGGCCAGCGCATGGCCGTCGCGGGCCGGGACCTGCAGGTTCTCGACCCGCGGCAGCGCGGCGCGCGGCAGGTCGAGGATCTCGGATCCCGCGAGGTAGGCCGCGCGCGCGGCCACCGGCGTCAGCGTGTAGAACGGCGGGCGCGCGGCGCGGTGGATCCGCTCGAGCACGCCCTGCATCTGCGGCGTCAGTTTCATTGGAACGTCAGTGACAAGAGCTCTGGCCGGCCGCGAGCATACTGGTCGGATCGATCAACCGAGTTCGTCGATTGCCCATGGCCACCATCCTCTATCTCACCCAGATCCAGTTCGACTTCGGCGCGGTGAAGCTGCTCGCCGAGGAATGCGCGCGCGTCGGCATCAAGCGCCCGCTGATCGTCACCGACGCCGGCGTGCGTGCGGCCGGCGTGCTGCAGCCGGCGCTGGATGCGCTCAAGGACCTGCCCGTCGCGGTGTTCGACGGCACGCCGTCCAACCCGACCGAGGCCGCCGTGCGCGCGGCGCGCGAGGTGCTCGAGGCGCACAAGGCCGACGGCCTGGTGGCGGTCGGCGGCGGCTCCAGCATGGACCTGGCCAAGGGCCTGTCGATCCACGCCACCCACCCCGGACCGCTCAAGACCTACGCCACCATCGAGGGCGGCTCGCCGAAGATCACGACCGCCGTGCTGCCGATCATCGCGGTGCCAACCACCAGCGGCACCGGCAGCGAGGTCGCGCGCGGCGCGATCGTCATCGTCGACGATGGCCGCAAGCTCGGCTTCCACAGCTGGCACCTGATGCCCAAGGCGGCGATCTGCGACCCCGAGCTCACGCTCGGCCTGCCGCCGCTGCTGACCGCTGCCACCGGTATGGACGCGATCGCGCATTGCATGGAAACCTTCATGGCGCCGCCCTTCAACCCGCCGGCCGACGGCATCGCGCTCGATGGCCTCACGCGCGGCTGGGCCCATATCGAGGGTGCCACGCGCACGGGCGCCGACCGCGAGGCGCGCAAGCACATGATGAGCGCCTCGATGCAGGGCGCGATGGCCTTCCAGAAGGGCCTGGGCTGCGTCCACAGCCTCAGCCACAGCCTCGGCGGCGTGAACCCGCGGCTGCACCACGGCACGCTCAACGCGATGTTCCTGCCGGCCGTGATCGCCTTCAACGCCGAGGCCGAGAGCGTCAGGAGCGAGCGCCGCCTGGAGCGCATGGCGCAGGCGATGGAACTGGGCAGCGCCGCCGACCTTGGCCCGGCGATCAAGGACATGAACGCCCGTCTCGGCCTGCCCACCGGCCTGGCAGCGATGGGCGTCGAGCGCGACTGGTTCGACAAGATCATCGACGGCGCGCTGGCCGACCATTGCCACAAAACCAACCCGCGGCTGGCGAGCCGCGAGGACTACCGCGCGATGCTCGAAGCGGCGATGTGAAGAGCGACGTGCCGGTGCCCGGCGCTCAGTCGTAGGTCAGGGTCACGGTGATCGTGTCCTGGTAGAGGCCGGCGCTCGGGTAGGCGCCGCCGGCGATGGCGCCGGCGACGATGTGAGTGACGGTCCGCGCCGCGAAGTCGAGGATCGGCCACGTGATGGCGCCGCTCGCCGTGACCGTGCCGCCGGTGCCATCGCCCCAGACGCTGGTGTTGAGCACGGCCGGCACCGTCGTCAGGTAGAGGTTGTAGTTGAGCGTGTCCGGCGCCTTCGTCAGGCGGCGCTGGGCAAAGGTGCCGGCGCCGGTCGACAGGGCCGCGCTGTAGTTCAGGGTCCGCGCGTCGAACAGCACCCGCGTGCAGCGGATCGTCATCGTCGCCGACGAATTGTTCTGCGTGCCCGTGTAGGCGCCGAAGGCGAGCGTACCGACCGCGACCGTGCAGCTGTGCGCGGCATGGGCATCGACGGCCTGCGCCAGCAACAGCGCGGCGCCACACAGGCGCAGCAGTGCTCTCATGAATTGCTTCCCTTGCAGCTGTAGGGGCCGAGCTCAGAGACCGCCGGATCGGCCGCCCCGAGTTTGACCTCGATCTCGCAGACCACGCCCGGCGAACGCACGCGCAGCCGGTGACTGCCTTCCAGATTGCTCACGAAGGCCTCGCCATCGAAGCCGATCGGGTAGCGCTCGGCCCGCCCTTCGACCTCGACCATCGCGCCCACCGGCAGTGGCTTGCCGGCACCGTCGACGAAGCGCAGCAGCGCGTTGCGCTCGCGCCTGAGCGCAAAGTCGATCAGCACGCCGGTGCGCTGGTAGGAGGTCACCCATTCGCGCGTCTTCGAGACGCTGGCATCGATCGGCACCGAAAGCGGATCGATGGAGATCTTGCTCGCGTTGTAGGCCGGGATGCGCGAGATGACGAGTTGGCCGTCGGCGTCGGTGCGGCCGACCACGACGTTGTCCTGCAGCACGTCGACGCCGGCGACGCCGCCGACGCGCACCAGGCCGAAGCTCTCGGTGATCGGGCGCGCGAGGAAGGCGCTGCCGCCGAGGAAGCCGACGCCGCCGGAGATCGAGCCGCGCACCGCCTCCGAGCCGTAGGCACGGGCCACCTCGACACCGTAGCGGCCGATCGCGCTGGCGTACTCGACGCCGGCCTCGGCCCGGCCATCGGTCTGGGCCAGCAGACGATAGCCATAGCCCTCGCCGACCGGCGGCGCCTGCTGCACCGACACAATTCCGTAGCCGTTGTTCGAGCCGCCGCTGCGCGTGTTCTGGTAGCCCGCCGAGCCGCTGGCGCTGCCGCCGAGCAGGAACGAGAAGCCGGCATAGACCTGGGTCTGGTTCGGCCAGCCGATCGAGCGGCTCAGGGCCAGGGTGAAGAATCCCAGTGGCCCGGCCGAGCGCGAGTAGCTCAGCGTGCCCACGTCGAACCCCGGGAAGTCCCAGTACTCGCGCTTGGCCAAGGCCAGCGCGAGCGACCCGCCGCCACCCAGGCTCAGGCTGGTGGTGGCGTAGGCGAGCCGCTTCAGCCGCGGCGCGGCGAGCAGGTCGCCCAACTCGCCGACCTCGCCGACCTCCTGCGCATCGGGGCTGGCCCAGGTCGAGCGCAGCGCGAAGCTGAACCATTGCGCCTGGCGGCTGAAGCCGAGGATCAGCCGCGTGCCGGTGCCGCGCTCGCCGATGCTGGCCACCGCGCCGGCGGTCAGCACGCCGGCGTTGCCGAGCAGGGCGTCGGCGCTGAGGCCGATGCCGCGCACATGGTTGTCGCCCTCGGCGCGCCCTTCCAGCGTCAGCTCGTTGCTGATGCCCTCGCGGTAGACCAGCGAGCCGAGCCAGCCGCGGTAGTCGGCGCTCCTGATGCCGTAGTTGTAGCGCGGCACGCCCAGGTCGAAGGCGAACTGCGACAGCCCCGGCGCCAGCAGATCGCGGGCGACGTAGAAGGGCTGCGAAATCACCTGCTCCTGGCCGAAGGCGTTCCTGACCACCACCGACATCTCGCCGGCGCCGGTGATCATCGGCATGTTGTTGATGGCAAAGGGCCCGGACTGGACCGGCTGCGACGCAAGCCGCACGTTGTTGGCGTAGATGTCGACGGTCGACGGCAGGCTCGCGAGACCGCCGATCGACTGCAGCGGATAGCTGATGAACGAGGGCTGCAGCGAAAAGTTGGAGCTGTACTGCAGGCCGGCATAGCGCACCGCCCGGCCCCAGCTGCCGGGCAGGCTGATCGCATCGCCGGCCACTACCGTGCGCATCGTGTCGACGTCGTCGTAGCGCCAGTTGGTGTCGAGGCGAACCAGCTTCTGCGTCTGGCCGTAGCCGAAGACGCTGGGGTTGGCGACGGCGCTGACCAGGCCGCTGCCGTAGGGCCCGAAGACCACCGCCTCGCCGGCTCCCGACGCGTACTGGCTCGACGGCGCCAGCTCGGTGCCGCGATCGGCATAACCGAACAGCGAGTAGTTGAGGAAGCCGCCCCAGTCCGGGCGCCGCGGCCGCAGGCTCGCGCCCGGAGCCAGGCTGGCCTGGGTGCCGCCGAGCGCGGTCGGCTCGATCTCGAGCACCAGTTCCTGGCGCGCACCATCGACGCGATGAGCCAGCCCAGCAATGCCATCGAGCTCGACGTAGCGCCGCCCGCCGATGTCGATGCGCGGCGGTGCCGTGCCGCGCGGCACCAGATCGAGCGTCGCGAAGCTCGCCTCGTCGAGGTAGGTGCGCGATCCCTGCCGCGCGACGTAGACGACGTCGGGCCGCAGCGCGCCGTTCAGGCGCAAAGCCAGGGTGGCCAACTCGGACTCCGCCTCCGGCGCCGACTCGGCCGCCAGCATCGGCCCGCTGCCAAGTGCCAGCGCCATGCCGACGGCGGCGATTCGCAGCGCGTGCCGCATGGCCGGACCGCTGGCGTCAGCGCGGCGACGCGGCCTGGACATTCAGCTCGATCGGTCCGACGTTGCTCTGCGCCTTGACGGCGATGGGAGCGGCGGCCGCCTTCGGATCCGCCGCCGCCAGCGGCAGGCGGCGCTCGGCGCCGGCCAGCACGACGAAGACACCCTGCTGCGCCAGCACCTGGCCACCCTGAGAGACAACGAGGTCGGTCAACCGCAGGTGGCGCGGGCCTTCGTTGGCAATCCTGAGCTGCGAGGCACCGGCGGGCGCCTTCTCGATGGAGACGAGCGGCTGCGCGCGTCCCTCCTTGGCGATCGGCGCCACGAACATCGGGATGTCCATGGCCAGCGCCATGCGCAAGCCCAGCGAAGCCGGCTGCGCCTCGGGCACCTCGGTGCTCGGCACCTCGCGCACCAGCAGCCGGTAGGCGCGCTCGCGCTCGCGATCGGGCGGGTTGCGCAGCGCCACGCGCACGATCTGCTCGCCGCCGGGCGGGATCGTTGCCAGCGAGGGGTTCAGGATCAGGTCCGAGGTCGCGCCCTGCTCGTCCTGGCCGCCGACCTGCTGCCAGGCGCGCGCCTGGATCTGCAGCGTGACCGGCGTGTCGCCGCTATTGCTCAGCGTCAGCACCGCCGTCGGCGCGGCGGCCGACAGCTCGACGCGCATCGGCGACAGACCGAAGGTACCGGCGCTCGCCGCGCCGCACCACATCGCCAGCCCCGCGGCCAGCGCAAAACCCCAGATTCCAGGCGCTCGTCGCACGAACATCGCTCCCGTCCCAAAATGGAAAATGACGGCGGCCAATACCGGCCCGCCGTCATCGTATCTCCCGGCCGCCGCATGTCAGGACACGCGACGCCGCCAGGGCGGGATTCAGTTATAGGTGAGCGTCATCGTGATGGTGTCGGCATAGGCACCACTCTGAGGAAACTGCCCAGCCGGCACCGAACCGCAAATTGCGATGGTCTTCGCACCGCCGGTAGTTGCAAACAGCGTCGTCAGCTCTGCGCCCGTCGGCGCGCCAGTCGCGTTCCATTCGTTCGTGCCGGCGGCCGGGCAGGTCGTCAGCGTCGCGCCGGTCGGCACGTCGATGTTGTAGTTGAGATATTCACCGACAGCACCCAGCATACGTTTCTGATTAGCGGTACCCACATTGGCGCCGTCGCCGAGAAACAGACTGCTAACCGTCACGCCCTTATTGCAGCTCAGGGTGATAGTGCCGGTACCCGTCAGCGCGGCTCCGGCATAGGCGCCAAAGGCGACGCCGGCGGCGGAACTGACGGTGCAGGTATTGTTGACGGTCGCCGTCACAGGAAAGGTGCCGATGGCCGTAGCCGCGACGGCCGCGTTGGCAATTGCCAGAAGACCCGTCGACGCCAGCGCAACTCGCGCGCAAACTCGCTTGAAATTCATGGTGCTGGATCCAGTCAGAAGTAGTTGGATGCTGGCCAGATTGTAAGTGGGCACTACGCCGCACTCGCGCCGAATTGCGCGCAAATGTACCGACATTGACGACCGTAGCCGTTCAAGTTGAGCTGACTGGGGTTTCTGTGAGACTTGTCTCAAAACCCTTGATCCGCAGGCCCCGCCGTCCGTCGCCCTCCCGCGTCAACAGCCCAGGGCGAGCGCGCGGCGCTCAGGCTTTGCCCGATACGCCTGCGCAGTGGGAGCGATCTAATGCAAGGGTCGGAAACCGAGGAGTTCCAGCTTGGACACACGGGTGGCGACCAGCAGTCCGCTGTACCTGCTCGAGCGCAGCGACGTCGGGCTGGTTCAGCTCGACCGCGACCTCAAGGTCGTGGCGATGAACAGCTTCGCGCGGCGCGTGCTGCCCGTCGAGGACAAGCAGCCCTTCGAGAAGATGGTGCTGTCCTTCCATCCCGAGCGCTCGCAGTCGAAGGTCAAGTTCCTGCTCGACCAGGCCGAGTGCCCGGTCAGCAACCCGCCACCGATGACGATGATCATCAACATTCCCGAGCGGGTGTTGCTGATCAAGGTGAGCAAGCTGTCCGACCTGCGTGGCGACACCTTCGGCTACACGCTGGTGTTCTATGACATCACCGATGCCGTGATCCGCGACGAGCCGGGTGCGTCGCGCCCGGGCACCAAGCGCCAGTTGCTGAAGATCCCGACGGTATCGGCCAACCGCATCGTGCTGGTCGACGCCGCCAGCGTGCGCTACGTGCGCGCCGAGGGTCACTACACCTGGGTTCACACGGCGCAGGGCTCGAGCTTCTGCAACCTGACGATCGGCGATCTGGAGGGGCGGCTCGACAGCGGCTCGTTCCTGCGCATCCACCGCAGCTACATCGCCAACCTCGACTACGCCGAGCAGATCGTGCGTGACGACGGCAAGGTGCTGCTCAAGCTCAGCGGCGACGAGGACCGCGGCTTGCCGGTGGCGCGCAGCAGCGTGCCGCGCCTGCTCGACCGCCTCGGCATCACCGAGGTCGCAGCCGAGCGCTGAGTCGGCCATGCCAGCACGCGGCTCGTGCAGTGCGCAGCGTCGTTCGTGTACGGCGCCACGCGGTTCGTGCAGCGCCCGCGCTTGCTGCACTGCGTCGTCGGTACTGTCGTCGCCGACGCCAGGATCGGGCGCGCCCGGTTCGTGATCGTCCACGACGACCTTGCAGGAGACAGCGACCATGATTCCAGCCGCGTTCGACTATCACGCGCCGCGCTCGGTCGGCGATGCGATCAAGCTGCTTGGCGACCTGGGACCCGACGCCAAGCTGCTGGCCGGCGGCCACAGCCTGCTGCCGATGATGAAGCTGCGCTTCGCGCAGCCGAGCCACCTGGTCGACCTCGGCCGGATCGGCGAGTTGCGCGGCATCTCGCAGTCCGGCAACGAGATCCTGATCGGCGCGATGACGACCGAGGACGACCTGCTTCGTTCGCCGCTGCTGGCCGACAAGCTGCCGCTTCTGGTCGAGGGCGCCGGCTGGATCGCCGATCCTCAGGTGCGCTACAAGGGCACGATCGGCGGCGACATCTCGCATGGCGACCCGGGCAACGACCACCCGGCGCTGATGCTGGCGCTCGACGCCTCCTTCGTGCTGCAGGGGCCGAAGGGTGAACGCGTCGTCAAGGCCGAGGGCTTCTTTGTCGGCTTCTATTCGACGCTGCTCGAGCCCGACGAGATCCTGACCCGCATCCGCATCCCGATCCCGCCGCCGGGTAGCGGCTGGTCGTACCAGAAGCTCAAGCGCAAGACCGGCGACTTCGCGACCGCGGCCACGGCGGTCCTGCTGCAGATGAGCGGCGGCAAGGTCGCCAAGGTCGCGATCGGCCTGACCAACGCCGGCCCGACCGCGCTCAAGGCGAGTGCCTCCGAGGCCAGCCTGGTCGGCAAGGCGCTCGACGCCGCCAGCGTCGACGAGGCGGCGCGGCTGGCAATGTCGATCTGCGAGCCCTCGACCGACCAGCGCGGCGACGTGGCCTACAAGACGGCGATGTGTGGCGAGATGACGCGCCGCGCGCTGCAGGCCGCGGCCGCGCGCGCGAACTAGGGCCTGTTAACGCTACCGGAGGGCTCGCGTGACCCAGGAAACAAAGGCCATCAAGGCGCAAAGCGCAGCCGGGGTAGTCTCCCGGCGAGCTTTGCAACGCCGAGGGCCGCAGTTTCCTGGGATCACCCTTCGGGCCCGGGTCGCGCAGGCCGCAAGGCGGCGTTGCTCGGTCGTTGCGTGCAAGAAGCACGCGTCCTCCCTCGCGCCTACCCCTGCGGCCTGCGCGGCCCGGGCGCGAGCCCTCCGGTAGCGTTAACAGGCCCTAGGCGGGAGCTCAGCATGGCAAACACGCACAAGGTGCACTTCACGCTCAACGGCAAGGGCGTGAGCGTCGAGGTCGAGCCGCGCGAGCTGCTCATCCACACGCTGCGCGAGAAGCTCGCGCACACCGGGCCACACATCGGCTGCGAGACCTCGCACTGCGGCGCCTGCACCGTCGACGTCGACGGCATGTCGCTGAAGAGCTGCACCGTGCTGACGGCACAGTGCGAGGGCGCCGAGATGCTCACGATCGAGGGGCTGGAGCAGGCCGGCGTGCTGCACGCGCTGCAGCAGGCCTTTCACGAGGAGCACGGCCTGCAGTGCGGCTACTGCACGCCCGGCATGATCACGCGCGCCTACCGCCTGCTCCAGGAGAACCCGAATCCGAGCGAGCAGGAGATCCGCTACGGCATCGCCGGGAACCTGTGCCGCTGCACCGGCTACCAGAACATCGTCAAGGCGGTGCAGTCGGCCGCGAAGAAGCTCGCGGCCGCGACGGCCTGATCCCCTCGAACACACGGGAGCACTCTCATGGGCGACATGGCCGAACTCCAGGAACGCGAACAGAAGCTGCAGGGCATGGGCACCTCGCTGCTGCGCAAGGAGGACGCGAAGTTCATCCGCGGCCAGGGCAGCTACGTCGATGACATCAAGCTGCCCGGCATGCTGTTCGGCGCGCTCGTGCGCAGTCCGTACGCGCATGCGCGCATCAAGGGCATCGACAAGAGCAAGGCGCTGGCCTGCCCCGGGGTGGTGGCGGTGCTGACGGCCGACGACCTGAAACCCGTCAACCTGCACTGGATGCCGACGCTCGGCGGCGACGTGCAGGCCGTGCTGGCCGACAAGAAGGTGTGCTTCCAGATGCAGGAAGTGGCCATGGTGCTGGCCACCGACCGCTACACGGCAGCCGACGGCGCGGCGCTGGTCGAGGTCGACTACGAGGAGTTGCCGGCGATCGTCGACCCGAAGCATTCGATGGACAAGGACGCGGTGGTCATTCGCGAGGACATCGCCGACAAGACCGAGGTCGGCCACGGCCCGCGCACCCACCCGAACCACATCTTCACCTGGGAAGCCGGCGACAAGGCCGCGGCCGACGCGGCCTTTGCCGGCGCCGCCGTCACGGTGCGCGAGGAGATCCTGAACCCGCGCGTGCACCCCTGCCCGCTCGAAACCTGCGGCTGCGTCGCCTCCTTCAACAAGGCCACGGGCCATCTCACGGTCTACATGACGACCCAGGCCCCGCACCTGGTGCGCACCGTGCTGGCGATGCTGTCGGGCGTGGCCGAGAGCAAGATCCGCGTGGTCGGCGGCGACATCGGCGGCGGCTTCGGCAACAAGGTGCCGGTCTACCCCGGCTACGTGGTTGCAATCGTCGCGTCGATCGTGACCGGCGTACCGGTCAAGTGGATCGAGTCGCGGATGGAGAACATCGGCACCACCGGCTTTGCGCGCGACTATCACGGCGTCGGCGAACTCGCGGCCGATGCCGATGGCCGCATCAAGGCGCTGCGCTTCACCGCGCTGGCCGACCATGGCGCCTTCAACTCGCATGTCTCGGCCACCAAGCTCCCCGCCGGCCTGTTTTCGATCTGCACCGGCTCCTACGCGATCCCGAACGCCTATTGCCGGGTCGACGCGGTCTACACCAACAAGGCACCGGGCGGCGTGGCCTACCGCTGCTCGCTGCGCGTGACCGAGGCGGTCTACCTGATCGAACGCATGATCGACGTGCTGGCCCTGAAGCTCGGCATCGACAAGGCCGAGATCCGGCGCCGCAACTTCGTCAAGGCCGAACAGTTCCCCTACACCACCTCGCTCGGCTGGACGCTCGACAGCGGCGCCTATCACCCGGCGCTCGACAAGGTGCTCAAGGCGGTGGACTACGAGGGCCTGCGCCGCGAGCAGGCCGCCCTGCGCGCCGACCCGAAAGCCACGACGCTGATGGGCATTGGCCTGGCCACCTTCACCGAGATCGTCGGTGCCGGCCCGACCAAGGTCTGCGACATCCTCGGCATCGGCCTGTTCGACAGCTGCGAGATCCGCGTCCATCCGACCGGCGGCGTCATCGCCCGCCTGGGCACGATGACCCAGGGCCAGGGTCACGCCACGACCTACGCGCAGATCATCGCCACCGAGCTTGGCCTGCCGGCCAGCGACATCGTGGTCGAAGAGGGCGACACCGACAAGGCGCCCTACGGCGCCGGCACCTGGGGTTCGCGCTCGACGCCGGTCTCGGGTGCGGCCACCGCACAGGCCGCACGCAAGATCAAGGACAAGGCCAGACAGATCGCCGCCCACCTGCTCGAAGTGGCCGAGGCCGACCTCGAATGGGAGATCGATCGCTTCAAGGTCAAGGGCAACCCGGAGCAGGCCAAGACCATGAAGGAGATCTGCATGGTCGCCCATACCTCCAACATTCCGGCCGGCATGGAGCAGGGCCTGAACGCGGTGTCCTACTACGACCCGCCGAACATGACCTTCCCCTTTGGCGCCTACCTGTGCGTGGTCGATGTCGACCGCTACACCGGCGAGACCAAGGTGCGTCGCTTCTACGCGCTCGACGACTGCGGCACGCGCATCAACCCGATGGTCATCGAGGGCCAGATCCACGGCGGGCTGACCGAGGCCTTCGCGGTGGCTTTCGGCCAGCAGATCCCCTTCGACGACAACGGCAACCACCTCGGCAACAGCCTGATGGACTACTACCTGCCGACCTCGATGGAGACGCCGCACTGGGAGACCGACCACACGGTCACGCCCTGCCCGCACCATCCGATCGGCGCCAAGGGCGTGGCCGAGTCGCCGCATGTGGGCGGCATCCCCTGCTTCAGCAACGCGGTGATCGATGCCTTCGCGCACCTGGGCGTGACCCACATGGACATGCCGCACACCGCCTTCCGCGTCTGGCAGCAATGCCACGCGCTAGGTCTCGACCGCCACGCATGAAAGTCCGGCTCGAAAGGAGCTTCGATCCGCCGGCCTCGGCCGGACTCAACGACCTGGTGTCGGGCCTGGCATGACTTCCGATCGCGCGCAGGAACTCGCCGCCTGGCAGCGCGACCTGGCGCAGGCCGGCTACATCGCCGAACCGAGCCTGGTGGCCGCGCTGCTGCTGATGCAGGACCTCGGCCGGCCGCTGCTGCTCGAAGGCGACGCCGGCGTCGGCAAGACCGAGGTCGGCAAGGTGCTGGCAACGATCCGCAACACGCGGTTGATCCGGCTCCAGTGCTACGAGGGGCTCGACGCACACTCGGCGATGTACGAATGGAACTACCAGCGCCAGCTGCTCGCGATCAAGCTGCTCGAGCATGACGAACGCGCGAGCGGCAAGGATCTGGCGCAGAAGGAGCAGGACATCTTCTCCGAGCGCTACCTGCTCAGGCGCCCGCTGCTCGAAGCCATCAGCTGCGAGCAGCCGCCGGTGCTGCTGATCGACGAGGTCGACCGCGCCGACGAGGCCTTCGAGGCCTACCTGCTCGAACTGCTGTCCGACTTCCAGCTCTCGATCCCGGAACTCGGCACTGTGCACGCAACCAGCCGGCCGCTGGTGGTGATCACCTCCAACGGCACCCGCGAGCTGTCGGACGCGCTGCGCCGGCGCTGCCTGTACCAGTACATCGACTACCCCGACCACGCCAAGGAACTGGCGATCGTGCAGAAGAAGGCACCCGCGGTGGCGGCCGCG
The DNA here is from genome assembly GCF_004217215.1 of Rivibacter subsaxonicus. Lineage (GTDB taxonomy): Bacteria > Pseudomonadota > Gammaproteobacteria > Burkholderiales > Burkholderiaceae_C > Rivibacter > Rivibacter subsaxonicus. The sequence goes on along the minus strand of NZ_SHKP01000008.1, from coordinate 7,357 downwards.
CTGGCGCAACAGATCGTCGCCTTCGTGCAGGCGGTGCGCCGCATGGATCTGCAGAAGAAGCCCGGCATCGCCGAGACCCTCGACTGGGCCGCGGCGCTGCTGCGACTCGACATTTCCGTGATCGAACAAGACGGCGCCGAACGCATCCTGCAAACGCTGAGCGCCCTGATCAAGACCCGCGACGACCGGGCGGCCTTCCCGCGCGAGGTCGTGGCCCGACTGGCGGCCGCATGCTGAAGCTCGACGATCCACCGCTGCTGAACGACATGGCTGCGGCGCGGCTGAGGAGCTTCCCGGCCTTTCTGCACGCCAACGGTTTTGCGGTCGGCGGGGCCGACGCGGTGCCGGTGCTGCACGCCGCTCAGCGTGTCGGGGTGCTCGATCCGCAGATCCTGCGCTGGAGCCTGCAGGCGCTGCTGTGCGGTCGCGGCGACGAATGGCGGCGCTTCGACGAGCTCTTCGATGCCTGGTTCCTGCCGGCCAACCGCTGGCAGCGGCCCGAACGCCGCGAGGCCGAGGACGGCAGGCTCGGCGGCGACACGCATGAAGCGCCCGCGCGCGATCGCGACGCGACTGGCGACGACGACGAGCAACGCCCGCGCCGCGCCGCCAGCCGCGAGGAGGTCCTGAGCTCGACCGATTTCCGCGCGCTGACCGAACGCGAGCACACGCTAGACATCGAGGCGCTGATGCGCCGCCTTGCCCGCCAGCTCAAGCGCCTGCGCCTGCGCCGCGAGGCCCGCGCGCGCCACGGCCGGCGGCTCGACCTGCCCGCCATCATCCGCCGCAGCGTCGCCAGCGGCGGCACGCCGTTCCACCTCGAATGGCGCGACCGCCGCCGCGTGCGCCCGCGCCTGGTGCTGCTGATCGACGTCAGCCGCTCGATGGCGCTCTACAGCTTCTTCTACCTGCGGCTGGCGCGCGCGCTCGGCGCCGAATTGCCGGACGTGCACAGCTTCATCTTCCACACCCGCGTCACCGCGGTGTCGAAGGCGCTGCACGACCCCGACCCGTGGCGCGCGCAGGAGCAATTGCACCTGATCGCGCAAGGGTGGGCCGGCGGCACCCGCATCGGCGAAAGCCTGGCGCAGTTCAATCGCGAACATGCAGCGCGCATCGTCCATTCGCGTACCGCGATCCTGATCATGAGCGACGGCTACGACACCGGCGATCCGGCGCTGCTTTCGCAGGCGCTGGCGCAACTGCGGCGGCGCGCGCGGCGCGTGGTCTGGCTCAACCCGCTCGCCCAGCGCCCGGGCTACGCGCCGAGCTGCCAGGGCATGCAAGCCGCGCTGCCGCATCTGGACCTGCTCGCGCCCGGAGCCGACCTCGCCAGCATCCGCGCGGTGCTGCCCCAACTGCTGGCCACCTTGCACTGACGATGGGCTGCCTTCTCAAGGCCAACGGCCTCTACAGCCGCACCACCATCGGCGCCGTCCTGCTGGCGGCCGGCGCCGGCTCCCGGCTGGGCGGGCGGCCGAAGGCCCTGCTCGAACTGGGCGGCGTGCCGTTGATCCTGCGTCAGTTGATCGCCCTGTCGGGCGCCGGCGTCGACGAGGTCGTGGTCGTGCTCGGCCATCACGCCGCGGCGATCGAGGCCGCGGTGCAAAGCTTTCCGATCACGCTGGCGCACAACCCCGCGCCCGACGAGGGCCAGGCCGCGTCGGTTCGCGTCGGCTTGCGCGCGCTGTCGCCCAGGCTCGACGCGGTGATCGTCGCGCTGGCCGACCAGCCGCTGATCGACGCGCAGGACATCACCGCCCTCATCAGCGCCTTCAAGAAGCGTGGCGACGCGGCGATGGTGGTGCCCAGAGTGCGCGGCGACGACGGCGTCGCCGAACCGGGCAATCCGGTGATCTTCGAGGCGGCGCTGCGCGACGAGTGGCTGGCCGGCAGCGCCGACGCCGCCTGCCGGCGCTGGCGCCTGGCCAACCCCGAGCGCGTGCGCTGGCTCGACACCGACAACCGGCGCTACTGGATCGACATCGACACGCCGGAAGACATCGAGCGCTTCACGGCCGCCACCGGCCATGTGTTGAGCTGGCCGTCCAGGGTCGCGACCGAGGCTGCGTCATGAGTGCGGCGCCCGCGCACGATCGCCTCGCGCTGCGCCTGATGCTCGCGCGCGCCGTGGCCTGGGCCTTGCTGCTCACCGGCTGGCTCGGCCTGGGCAGCCTCGCCTGGGTGCTGGCCCCGGGGCCCCTCGGCGCATTTGCGCTGGTCGCGCTGTGGCTGCTTGCACTCGGGCTGGCGGCCACGGTGGCAACGCGCGACACCCTGCCGGCGTGGACCCGCCGCGTGGCCCTGTCGCTGTGCGCGGCGCTCGCCGCCGCCGCGCTGGCCTGGACCACCCGCGGCGGCGGCGTGCCGGCCTTGCTGGTGGCCCTGATGGCATGGGCCGGCCTGACGGCCCTGGCCTCCGGCGTCGTTCGCAGCCTGCGCCTGGCTGGGACGGTGCGGCCCGGACCGCCGATTGCTGCGGCGAGCCTCGGCGCGCTCTGCGCCGGTCTGGTGCTGGGCGATCTTGGCGACCTGCCGGCGCTGGCCTTGCGCTCGGCCGCCTTCGTGCTGGCAGCCGCCGTTGCGCTCATCGCTTTGCAGGGCGGCGAAGCTGCACGCGCTACCGCCAGCCGATGCCGCGCCGGATTGTTCGACTGTTCGCTCCCGGCCTGGCCGGCGGGCGCATGGCACGACGCGCGGCAATGGCCGACGCTGCTGGCCGGACTGGCGATGCTGCCGATGATGGCCTCGCTGCCGTTGATGGTGGCCTGGTGCCGCGCCGAGGCCATCGCGCCGCAGTCGATGGTGCTGCTGCATCTTGCGGCGATGTTCGTGCCCGCGCTGCTGTTGCGCTCCTGGATCGCGCGTTGGTCGTCGCGCACGCTGTCGGCGGTCTGCGCCGCCAGCCTTGCGACCGGGGCCATCGCGGCGATCTGGCTCCCCGGTCCGTGGAACCTGCTGGGCCTGGCCGCGGCCCATGGCGCGGCATGGAGCCTGGCCTGGGCCGGACAGTTGTGGGCGCCCGATCGACGCGGTCGCCAGGGGACCTCCCCGTTGCGGGCCGCGATCGGCTATGCCGCGCTGACCCTCGCCTTCGGCGCCGTGGTCGCAAGCTTCGGCAGCGCCGGCGTCCCTGCCACCCAGGCGGCACTGGGTCTGGCCGCCGCGCTCGCATGGTTGTTCGGCACCCTTCGGCCCGCCTCGCCGGCTGCTGCCGTGCCCGATCTCAGCGACGTGCGCACCGAGGGTCGCGCCAGCGGTCGATGAGGCGGCGGTCGGCGCGAAAGCGCCGCCGGCGGCGGGCCGGCGCCTGACTCAGCCCGTGGCGCCGGGCGCCGCCAGTTGCTGCTGCTCCTGCTCCACCCGCATTCGCGCATGCACGTAGGCGCCCTGCGGCACGTGCAGCAGGTCGGCCACGCGCCACAGCACATGGCGCTCGTGGGCGCTGAGATGGCCGTCGGCCAGCGCCACTCTCCACATGTGCTCGATCATGCGCAGCTTCTGCGGCATCTCGAAGGCGGCGTCGATGCGCGAGGTGAAGCTGAACAGATCGGTCGACTGCCGCGCCGTCGTCTCGGCCAGCTCGGCCAGGCGCTGCGCCTCGTCGGCCGCGAGCGCGAACTTGTCGCGCAGCGCGGCCAGCACCGCCTCGCGCTCACCGGCGTGAAAGCTGGTGTCGGCGCGCATCACCTCCACCAGCATCACCGCGGTGGCGAGCTGCAGCGCGTGCTCGGTGGCTTGCGGGTCGCTGCCCGGCGCGGGCGGCAGCAGGTTGTCGAACAGGTCCTTCAGGGTCTTGAGCATCGATCGCTTTCGGTTCTTCTTCTACGACCGCTGGCTGCCGGCCGGCTCCTGGCGCGGGCCGGCAAACCTGAGCGCCGACCGGGCACGCGCCCTCGCCGCCTCGACCTCGCGGTTGCGCGGCTCTGAGCTGGTCACGAGCGAGCGCACCAGCACCCTGGCGCTGGCGGCAACCTCCTCCACCGCACGCTCGAAGGCCGCCTCGTTGGCCCTGGACGGCAGGTTGAAGCCACTGAGCTTGCGTACGAACTGCAGCGCGGCGTCGCGGATCTCGAGCTCGGTGGCCGGGGGTTCGAAGTTGAACAGCGTCTTGATGTTGCGGCACATGGCGGTATGACGAAGTGCTTGGCTTGAGCGATCGTACGTCGGCCTGCAGCGGCGGCCGCAACGGCGCGCGACCTTCAGGCGCGGCGCTCGAAGGCCAGCTTGAGGCCCAGGCCGATCAGCACCGCGCCACTTGTGCGGTAGATCCACGCGAGCACCCTGGGCCGCGAACGCAGCCAACCCGACAACAGGCCCGCGCCCAGGCCTACCGGTCCCTTGACCATGAAGGTGAGCGCGGCGAACGCGAGGCCGAGCACGAAGATGCCGAGCGTGGGATGCGCGGCGCCCGGCAGCACGAACTGCGGCAGGAAGGCGAAGTAGAAGACCGCGATCTTGGGGTTGCTGATGTTCGACAGCGCCCCGTCCAGGAACAGGCGCCAGAGCGGGCGCGGCGCCACGGCCGACATCGCCAGCTCTTGCTTCTGCGCGCGCAGCAACTGGATGCCGAGGTAGACCAGATAGGCCGCCCCGACCAGCTTGAGCGCGAGGAACAGCCACTCCGAGGTGCGCAGCAACGCACCCAGGCCCAGCGTGGCCAGCACGGTGTGGCCGACCAGGCCGACGCTGACTCCCGCCGCGGTGGCCACCCCGGCCGCGGCGCCCTGCGCGATCGAGCGCGACATCACGAGGATCATGTCCTGCCCCGGCGTAACGATCAGCACCAGCGAGGCGACGATGAACAGCAACCAGGTGACTTCGACCATCGCCAAGGCTCCTCGCAGCGGCTGAGTGTGGGCATCGACGGCCCGCGCTCGCGACCCGCTCGACGAAGCGCCTAGCTTAGCCTCGCTTGCTCGCGCCAGCCGCGGACGCAACGTGGATTGCGCCGCTAGCGAGGCACACGGCCGTAGATGATCGACTGCACCGTGCCCGAGCGAAAGCGCACCGTGGCCATCAGGTTGCCGGGGCCGCGGTCATAAAGCCACTCGTCCGTCAGCTGGCATGGGACGAAGGCGCTGGCGAATACCTCCGGCACCGGCTCCAGCGTCTGCGCGTAATACACGGGGGCACAGAAGCTGTCCTTGAGCAGCGGCTGCCCGCACTTGAAGGCAACCGCCAGCCTCGAGTCGCCCTCCGACGCCAGCCCGCCGGCGCAGCGCAGCGACTCGGCCCTGGCGGGCAGGCACAGGAGAAGGACGGTGGCGGCCGCAACGCAAACGCGAACACTGGTGTTCATGCTCGGCTCCTCTGACTCGGTGCTGGTGGGAGTGTGCTCCGAAGGGCGCAGCCGTCGATACCAACCGCGCGAGCGTCAGTCCGGCCCGCTGGGGATGAACACGTCGCCCGCCCGAGCACAAGCCAACAGCTTCCCTGCACGACGTGACGACGAAGACGCGCTGAACAGGTCAACCGGCGGCGGGCAAGCTCGACTAACCCTTGGTGGCCTTGATGACCGAGGTCCACGCGATTGGAATGGAGCCCCGCTGAGCGGTTCGCATCTGGGTCCGCACCTCGCGCGCATGCCGCGCCGGGTGCAACAAGGCCGTCTGTAGAGGGGCAGTCTGTTCTCTGTCTCGGCAGGTCTTCAAACTGCGTCGTGATTCAACTGAAAAAACTCAATGTGCGATCTCAGATCAGCGGCTTGACGTGCGGGGAAGTCCCTGTAAAGGGTTAGACGGCACGCTCACCCTGGCCTCGAAATACGACTTCGAAGCGCTCGCAGACGACAGGCATCTTTGGATCTCGGACACGGCCAATGCGCTGGCACTCTCTTCCAAAGTATGCCGAGTGAGCTTTCTGCCAGTACTGAAGCGAACCATCCCCTTCACCCTCCGAGGCTGCAAACTCTGCTGAGACTTGATCGTATGCGATGACATCGACCCGTTTTGTCTCGATGACGCAGAGCGGCGTCTTGGCCCAGTTTGTGACGACGCTCAGGTCGCCAGCCTTTGGCAATGGCACTGCCGCTGCCTCGAAAGACCAGACGAGCCCGGCTGTTGCTCGCTTCGTGCCGGCCAGAACAAGCAGAGCAAGTTCGTCGGCGCTTTGCTCGTTGTCATCGAAGTGGAAAGCCTCGAAGAAGCGAGGAGTGGGGTCTTTGGTCTGCACCTGAACGAAGGACTTCCAGAACGGAGCGATGTGAGCTGGGATGTTCATGTGCCGTCTAACTTTGAAGTTGAGCGGGCCGCAACGGCGCCACTGACCTGACCGAAGCAAGACAGCGTTCCACGCCCTTGTGGATCCGCTCGAACGACAGGTTAGGCAACATTTGAGGGCGCGCCTAGGAGCCTGAGTTGTGCAAAGAGAGTGGCGCTAATCGCAGTGCCTGAGACTGCCCCTCCAACTGCGCCTGCGGCGGCCCAACGAAGCAGCGACGGCGGCGCCAGACTAGCGGTGAACAGCAGCCCAAACGCGAGCGATACGCTCACGCCGAAGGCGGCGCCTAGTGCAGCACGCACGGGTGCGGATAGGTGCTCGCGTCGACGCCGAAGCACGTGTCCGAAGGCGGCGCCAGTTACGAGTGCAGGGATGGTGCCCAACGGATAGGCGAGTACCAGGCCGTAGAGCCAGAGGATGCTGATTGTTGCGGGTAACGCGGAGACGCTGGAGCTTTGAGCCAGGGTACTGGTTGCTACCGAGGCAACCTGGAGCACTTGGTCGACGAGTACGAAACCGAGTGCTCCGAACGCGGGGCCAATGAGTGCGAAGCGTACGAGGATCCAGAGCATGGCTTGCCTTCTGCGGCCTAACGAATGAGTTGAGCGACCACCGCAGGCGGTCCACTTGGACGAGATGTTAGAGCCTGCATTTACGCTGTCGCCCTCGCATTCGACCAGTAGCGAAGCACGCAGTTCTCAGGGCCGAACAACCGGAGCGTTTCTGCGAGGTTGTCCGAGACCCACGGATCCAATGTCAGGCCGCGGTCCGTGCTGACAACTATTGATAGCTTGTCGTGCAGTACTAGCTCGACGAAATGGCTGACCGCAGATTCCGCCGGCACGCAGAGCCACTCGGCAAGCAAGTCCGAATGCGTGTGCCACTCGCCGCCTTTGAACCCCACGGCGACTTCGCCGCCTTCGTGTTCAACGACAGCCAACGTGAGCTGGCCGTCAGGGCTCGAATGCTGCTCTATCGTGCGCATGGTTGGACTCTACGTTTGAGTTCAGCGGCCGCCGGAGGCGGTCCGCTGCAATGATGGGTTAGCAACTGTCTTCAAAGTCAAGCTCCGATGGGCTGCCGCAGATGACGGGCAGCGTTCCACATCGCCTGGTCGCGCAGCATCGCATTGAGG
>NZ_SHKP01000007.1 GCF_004217215.1 Rivibacter subsaxonicus | reverse complement strand
CCGCGCGCGCAGCGCGCCTCGTGTGCTGACTCGGCGCGGCTGTTTGAACGTAGCGAACGCAGTGAGCGAAGTGAGTTCCGCGACGCGGCCCTGCGGCCGAGTAGCGCAGCGCAGTCGGCGCCTTTGGCCGACCGCCGCAGCGAAGCGCCGACGGCTGCCCGCCCATGGCCTTGCTCGCCTGAGCGGCACGGAAGACGAACGACCGCAATGCGCCGATAGCAGCCACTGGCATCAGGCCTCCTGCATGGCCGGCCGGTCGCCCACCGGCACTTCGCAGCTCGGGCACTCCTCAAGATCGGCCAGCTCGGGCCAGTCGGGGTAGCTCAGCAGTGCCTCGCGATAGCGCTGCACGTGGGCCTCGAGCACGTCCTTGCCCACCTTGTGGGCGCCGTGCAGCACCAGCGGCGGCAGGAAGCGCATGCCGCACAGCACCGCGGTCTGCTCGTAGGGCGGCAGGAAGGCGTCGAAGAAATAGCGGTTGTAGCTGCGCGGGTGGTAGGCCGCCTCGGCCCCGCCGGTGGTCGTCACCAGCCAGACGTCGCGCCCGGCCAGCGCGGTGCCGCCGCGGCCGTAGGCCCAGCCGAGTTCGAGCACCTCGTCGAGCCAGAGCTTCATCAGCGGCGGCATCGAGTACCAGTGGATCGGGTGCTGCCAGACGATCAGCCGGGCGTTGTGGGCCGCGCGCTGCTCGGCCGCCACGTCGATCACGTAGTCGGGATAGAGCGCGTAGAGGTCGCGCACCTCGATGCGCTCTGGCACCTGCGTGCCGGCCGCTCGCGCCGCCTTGAGCAGCTGCGCGTTGGCGCGCGAGGCGCGCAGGTCGGGGTGGGCCACGAGCACCAGCACATCGGCCATGGTCAAGACTCCTCAGGGGCACCGGTCGCCGCGTGGGCCGGGCCGGCAACAGGGTTTGCGCCGGGCCCGGGCGAGCGCGGTGCGCCGCTAACATACCCGAGCATCGACCAACGAGAGGGAGCGCCGGATGCCGGTGATCGTGGTGGCCAATCCGAAAGGCGGCGTGGGCAAGAGCACGCTGTCGACCAACCTCGCCGGCTGGCTGGCCCGCCAGGGCCATGCGGTGATGCTCGGCGACACCGACCGCCAGCAGTCGGCGCGCGCCTGGCTCGGCCTGCGGCCGGCCGGCGTGCCGACGATCCAGACCTGGGACATCGCGCACGACCACGTGGTCAAGCCGCCCAAGGGCGTCACCCACGTGGTGCTCGACACGCCGGCCGGCCTGCATGGCAAGCGCCTGGACGAGATCATGAAGCTGGCCGACAAGGTGCTGGTGCCGTTGCAGGCGAGCATCTTCGACATCTACGCCACGCGCAACTTCATCGCCGAGCTGCTCGCGCGCAAGAAGCACGATCGGGTGCCGGTGGCGGTGGTCGGCAACCGGGTGCGCGAGCACACCATCGCCGCCGAGCAGTTGCAGCATTTCCTCGACGGGCTTGGCGTGCCGGCGCTGGGCCACCTGCGCGACACCCAGAACTACGTGCACTTGGCCGCACGCGGCCTCACGCTGTGGGACGTCGCGCCCGGCCGCTTCGAGCGCGACATCGAACAATGGCAACCCATCGTCCAATGGGCGGACTCCAAAGCATGAAGACCTTCGAACACCTGGCCGACCTCGAGGCGCTGATCGGCGAGCCGCTCGGCAGCAGCGAGTGGATCACCATCGAGCAGTCGCGCATCGACCGCTTTGCCGACGCCACCGACGACCACCAGTGGATCCACGTCGACCCCGTGCTTGCCGCCAAGGGTCCGTTCGGCACGCCGATCGCACATGGCTTCCTGACGCTGTCCATGCTGCCGGCCTTCTTCGAGACCGCCTTCACGGTCAGCGACGTGCGCATGGGCGTCAACTACGGCCTCAACCGGGTCCGTTTCACGGCGCCGGTGCCGGTCGGCAGCCGGCTGCGAGCGCACTTCAAGCTGCTCGCCTACGAGCGCATCGAGGGCGGCGCGCAGCTGATCGTCGAGGCCAGCATCGAGCGCGAGGGCGCGAGCAAGCCGGTCTGCGTGGCCGATTCGCTGACCCGGCGCTATTGGTGATGGCGCCCACGCCAACCGCCCGGAGTGCTGCTGCGCTACCCCTCTTGAGGACGTGCCCGGCCCGGGGCGACCCGGCACCGGGCTCCGCTACAGTGCGCGTCGGCATCTGCCGGATGGAGACGAGCCCATGAAGGTCCTGCTGATCGACGACCACCCGCTGATCCTGTCGGCGTTGCAGGCGGTGATCCAGGGCCTTGGCGACGACCTCACGGTGGCCGGCGTCGGCAGCGCGGCCGAGGCCCGCGCCACGCTCAAGGCCGACCCCGAGTACGACCTGGTGTTGCTCGACCTGCAACTCGGCGACGCCAACGGCTTCGACCTGCTGGCCGAGCTGCGCGAGGCCTACCCTGCGCTGCCGGTGGTGGTGGTCTCGGCCTCCGATCGAACCAGCGACGTGATCCGCTCGATCGACATGGGCGCGATGGGCTTCGTGCCCAAGCGCGCCACCAATGACACGCTGTTCGAGGCGCTGCACCTGGTGATGAGCGGCGGCATCTACGTGCCGCCGATGAGCATGGGTGTCGAGCCGGCGGTGCCGCTGCCGCCACCCTCGGTGGACCCCGGCACCGGCTACGCCGACGCCGAGACCGTGCCCGGCGTGCTGCGCATGGTCGGCGCGCAGGCCACCAACAGCGGCTTCCAGAGCACGCCCAGCATCACCACGCTGGGCCTGACGCCGCGCCAGACCGACGTGCTGGCGCTGCTGCTGCAGGGCAAGCCGAACAAGCTGATCGCGCGCGAGCTCAACATCTCGGTCGAGACGGTCAAGGACCACGTGGCCGCGGTGCTGCGCGCGCTCGGCGTGAGTTCGCGCACCCAGGCGGTGCTGGCGGTGAGCCAGATGACGCACCAGGCCAGCGCCTCGCCGGGCTGGCGGCGTACCGGCCGCTGAGCCTGGCCAGGGGCGCACCGGCTTGCCGCCCGTGACTTCCAGCGGCGTCGGCGGCCCCGCAGCCGGCGAGCCGGCGACGCCGGCCGTGCGCGACGCCCTCGAGCTGCCGCTGCTGCCGGCCAGCAGCCACGACGACGACAGCCTGCTGCCCGACAAGGTCGACTCGTTGATGGCCCAGACCGGCGTCTCGCTGTTCGGCCACCTGCTCGGCGCGAGCGCCACGGTCTGGCTGTTCGTCGGCCATGCCCCGCTGCCGATGCTGCTCGGCTGGGGCCTGCTGTTCCTGCTGGTCTTCAGCCTGCGCATGCTGCTGCGGGTGCGCTACCGGCGCGCCGAGGCCATCGCGCCCGAGGCGGCCCGCAAGTGGCTGCGGCTGTGGGACCTGGGCGCGCTCGGCTCGGGCGCGGTCTGGGGCCTGGCGGCCTGGATGCTCTACGTGCATGGCGACACCGCCCAGCGCGCGGCGCTGATCGTCATCGGCTTCAGCTTCAGCGCAGCCTCGATCGCGGTGCTGGCACCGCAGTTCGGCACCTTCCTCGGCTTCACCAGCCTGATCCTGCTGCCGATGCTGGCCCGCATCGGCACGCTCGGCGGCGACAACTGGCAGCTGGCGCTGGTGCTGGCGCTGGCCTTCGTGATGATCCTCAGCGTCGGCCGCGTCTACCGCGCCACCTTCGACAGCATGGTCGCGCTGAAGGTCCGCAGCGCGCAGCTGGCGGCCCAGCTTCAGCGCGAGAAGGCCGCGGCCGAGGCCGCGCGCCGCGAGGCCGAGACAGCCAACCGCGCCAAGACCCAGTTCTTCGCCGCCGCCAGCCACGACCTGCGCCAGCCACTGCATGCGATGGGGTTGTTCGCCGAGGCGCTGCGCGCCAAGAGCCGCGGCGACGAGGAGGTCACGCACCTGGTCAACAGCATCAACAGCTCGGTCGACGCGCTCGAGGGCCTGTTCAGCGAGTTGCTCGACATCACCAAGATCGACACCGGCGGCGTCGAGCCGCAGCCGCAGCACTTCGCGCTGCGCGAGTTGTTCGCGCGCATCGCGCTGCAGTACGAGCCGACCGCCTTCGAGAAGGGCCTGGCGCTGCGCCTGCGCGGCCACCAGCAGGTGGTGCATGCCGACCCGGTGCTGGTCGATCGCGTCGTGCGCAACCTGGTCGCCAACGCGATCCGCTACACCAGCGAGGGTGGCGTGCTGGTCGGTGCGCGCCGGCGCGGCGACCGGGTGCTGATCCAGGTCTGGGACAGCGGCAGCGGCATCGCGCCGGCCGAGCAGCAGCGCATCTTCGACGAGTTCTACCAGGTGCCCGGCAGCACCCCGGCCACGGCGCACGAGCGCAAGGGGCTCGGCCTCGGCCTGTCGATCGTCAAGCGGCTGGCGGCCATGATGGACGCGCCGCTGGCCCTGCGCTCGCAGCGCGGGCGCGGCAGCGTCTTCAGCATCAGCCTGCCGGCGGGCCGGACGCCGCGCACACTGGCCGGCACGCCGCCGGCCGCGCGCGTCGGGCTCGGCGTCACGCTCGATCACCGCCGCATCCTGGTCGTCGAGGACGAGCCGGCCGTGCGCGAAGGCCTGGCGGTGCTGCTCAAGGGCTGGGGCGCGAGCGTGCATGCCTTCGAGAACACCGCCGCCGCCGAGGCCTGGGCAGCGGCCGCCGTGGCGGCCGGGCCCGAGGCGCTACCCGACCTGCTGATCGTCGACTTCCGGCTGCCCGAGGGCACCGGGGTCGATGCGCTGCTGACCCTGCGCCGCACGCTCGCGCGTCCCGATCTGCCGGCGATCATGGTGACCGGCAGCACGATGACCGGCCACGAGGCGGACGCCCATCGGCACGACTTCCACCTGCTGCTCAAGCCGGTCGTGCCCAACAAGCTGCGGGCGATGATCGCCTTCAAGCTTGGGCTGCGTTAGCACCGGTCTTTGCGCTACCGTTGCCGCCATGGCCACCCGCAAGAAAGCCAGCGCCCGATCCCACGCCGGGCACGGGCGCGGCAACGCCCGCCCACCAGCCGTCGAGGACTCGGGCCCGATCTCGCTGCGCGACCCGATGCCTGAGGATGTGCCGGCGCCGTCCGAGCATGGCCCGCGGCTGGCGATCGCCATCCACGGCGGCGCCGGCACCAAGCCGCAGATCGAACTGACACGGGCCCAGGAGCGGGTGCTGCGGGCCGGGCTCGAGGCCGCGCTCGATGCCGGGCTGCGCGTGCTGCGCGACGGTGGCAGCGCGCTCGACGCGGTGTGCGCCTCGGTGGTGGTGCTCGAGGACGATCCACTCTTCAACGCCGGCTGCGGCGCGGTCTTCAACGAACTCGGCGAGATCGAACTCGAGGCGGCCGTGATGGACGGCGCCACGCATGGCGCCGGATCGGTGACCGGCGTGCAGCGGGTGCGCAACCCGGTGCTGCTGGCCCGCGCGGTGATGGAGCGCACCTCGCACGTGACGCTCGGCTTTGCCGCCGCCGATGCCTTTGCCCAGCGGGTCGGCATGCAGCTCGAACGGACCAGCTACTTCCACACCGAGACGCGCTGGAAGTCGCTGCAGATCGAACTCGCGCGGCGCGCCGCGCGCGCACCGACGCTGACCGACGCGCTGCTCGGCGGCATCGGCAGCGAACTCAGCGACGAGATCAAGCATGGCACCGTGGGCGCGGTGGCGCTCGACCAGAGCGGCAACCTGGCCGCTGCCACCTCCACCGGCGGGCGCACCGGCAAGATGGCCGGGCGCATCGGCGACACGCCGACGCTCGGCGCCGGCACCTGGGCCGACGAGGCGGTGGCGGTGTCATGCACCGGCCACGGCGAGTGGTTCATGCGTTCCGGCGCGGCGCACGAGATCTCGGCCCGGGTGCGGCTGGGCGGCATGACCCTCGAGGCCGCCTGCCGCCAGGTGATTGGCGAGCTGCTGCCCAAGCTGGGCGGCGCCGACGCCTCGGGTGGCGCGATCGCGGTCGACCGCCACGGACGGATCGCGATGCCCTTCAATTGCGAGGGCATGTACCGCGCGGCGATCGACGCCGACGGCAATCGCAGCGTCGCGATCTACCGGCCCGGATGAGCCACTCACCAGCGGCGCGCTAGAAGAGCAGCGTGCTGAGCCAGTAGAAGACCGCGGCGATCAGGGCCGCGGCCGGGATCGTGAAGATCCAGGCCCAGACGATGCGGCCGGCCACGCCCCAGCGCACCGCGCTCATGCGGCGGGTCGAGCCGACGCCGACGATCGCGCCGGTGATGGTGTGGGTGGTGCTGACCGGCACGCCGAGGCCGGTCGCGATGAACAGCGTCACCGCTCCGCCCGCCTCGGCGCAGAAGCCGCCGACCGGCTTGAGCTTGGTGATCTTCTGGCCCATGGTCTTGACGATGCGCCAGCCGCCGAACATGGTGCCCAGCGCGATCGCGATGTAGCAGGACCAGATCACCCACCAGGGCGGCAGCGCGTCGGTGGCGCTGGCGTAGCCGGTGGCCACCAGCAGCAGCCAGATGATGCCGATGGTCTTCTGCGCGTCGTTGCCGCCGTGGCCCAGGCTGTAGAGGCCGGCCGAGATCAGCTGGCCGCGGCGGAACAGGCGATCGATCTTGAGCGGCGACTTGCCCTGGAACAGGTGGGCGACGATCACCAGCAGCACCGATCCGAACACGAAGCCGAGCAGCGGCGAAACGAAGATGAAGGCCACCGTCTTGAACACACCGGCCGCGATCAGGCCGGAGGCGCCGACCTTGGCCATCGTGGCACCGACCAGGCCGCCGATCAGCGCGTGCGAGCTGCTCGACGGGATGCCGTAGAACCAGGTGATGACGTTCCAGGCGATCGCACCGATCAGCGCACCGAACACCACGTGGGCATCGACCACGCCGGGCTCGACGATGCCCTTGCCGATGGTCTTGGCGACCGAGAGCTGGAAGATGAACAGCGCGATGAAGTTGAAGAAGGCGGCAAACACGACCGCCTGCTGCGGCTTGAGCACGCCGGTGCTGACGACGGTGGCGATCGAGTTCGCCGCGTCGTGAAAGCCGTTCATGAAGTCGAACAGGATGGCCAGCGCGACCAGTCCGGCGACCACCCAGAAACTGAGTTGTACCGCTTCCATCAGAGCGCCTTCCTGCCTGAGCCGCGGGCGCGGATCAGGAGTTCTCGAGGACGATGCCCTCGATCAGGTTGGCCACGTCCTCGCAGCGGTCGGTGACGGTCTCGAGCATTTCGTAGACCGCCTTCATCTTGATCAATTCGCGCACGTCCTGCTCTTCGCGGAACAGCTTGCTCATCGCGCTGCGCATGACGCGGTCGGCCTCGCTTTCGAGCTGGTCGATCTCCTCGCAGGCCTTGAGCGCCGCCTCCACCGCCGTGTGCTGGCTGAGCTTGGGCAAGAGGTTCACCGCATGCTGCACGCGCTCGCAGCAACGCGCGGACAGCTGACTCAGGCTCAGCGTTTCCTCGGTCATGCGCCGCACGTCGTAGAGACTCAGCGTCTCGGTCGTGTCCTGCAGCAGGTCGAGGATGTCGTCCATCGCATTGATCAGGCCGTGGATCTGCTCGCGGTCGATCGGCGTGATGAAGGTCGTATGCAGCAGCCGGTTGACCTCGGCCGTGATCTTGTCGGCGGCATGCTCGGCGTCGATCACCTCGGCTGCCAGGCGCTCGCGGTCGGTCAGGTTGGCGTAGTTCTCGACCATCCGCAGGAAGGCGCGCGAGCCTTCCACGATGTGCTGGCCATGCTGGTCGAACAACTCGAAAAAGTTACCTTCGCGAGGCAACAGCTTGCCAAACAGCATGCACGTCTCCGGATTTCTGGATTTGGCCGGAAGGTGGGCCGGCCGCCCGGCACCCGCGGGCGCCGGCGGCGATTGTCACACTTCCGTCACTGCGGCTGTCGGGCTGCCGGCCCGAAAGAGGCCGACAGCGAACCATCCCCCAAGTCCGCAGGATCGAGGTAGGCAAAGGGCCCCTCGAAGCCGGCGATCGCGTCGAGCAGGCGCTGCCAGTCGACCGGTCGCTCGGCGGGGTGGAAGGCCTCGACGTTGACCGCCAGCACCGGCGCGCCACGGTAGCTGGTGAAGAACTGGCGATAGGCCTCGTTGAGGCGCTCGAGGTAGTCCTCGCCGATCCCGGCCCCCGGCGCGCCACCCTGCTCCATCGGCCGGCCGCGGGTGCGGATGCGGTTCAGCAGAACGTCGGGCTCGGCCTGCAGCCAGATCACCAGATCGGGCTCGGGCAAGCGCTGCTGTTCGCGGCGGTAGATCTGGCGGTAGAGCGCGAGATCATCGTCGCCGAGATTGAGCATCGCGAACAGGCTGTCCTTGGCGAACAGGAAGTCGCTGACGACGCCGGTCTCGAAGACCCCGGCCTGGCCCAGGTCGCGCATCTGCTCGACGCGCTGGAACAGGAAGCTGAGCTGGGTCTGCAGCGCATAGGGGTTGTCGCGCCCGGCGCCATGGGCATAGAAGCGTTCGAGAAAGGGGTTGTGCTCGGGCCGTTCGAGCACCGCACGCGCGCCCCAGTGGCGCGCCAGTGCGGTAGCGAGCGTGGTCTTGCCGACGCCGATCGGGCCTTCGACTACGACATGCGAGAAGCGCATCAGCATGGCTCAGCCTCTGCGGAAGATGAAGTAGACGGCGCCGACCATGCACAGCCCCGCCCACAGGTAGTCGAGCTTGAGCGGCTCGCGCAGGTAGAAGAAGGCGAAGGGCACGAAGACGCTGAGCGTGATCACCTCCTGGATGATCTTGAGCTGGGCCACGCTCATCTCGGCGTGACCGATGCGGTTGGCCGGCACCATCAGCAGGTACTCGAAGAAGGCGATGCCCCAGCTGACGAGCACCGCCACCAGCAAGGGCTTGTGCGACAGCGTCTTCAGGTGACCGTACCAGGCGAAGGTCATGAAGACGTTGCTGGCGGTGAGCAGCAGCACGGTCTGCACCGGCACGGGCAGGCTGGTGAAGGCATTCATGTGTCAGCAGACCCTAGGGCTGGCCGGGGCACGCGACCCGGCGGAAGTTGAAGTCGATCGCGCGCGGCTGGCCGCGCAACTGCCACTCGATGCGCGCCGCAAGACCACCGTCACCGGCCCGGCGATAGATCACGCGCTGCGGAAAGTCGTGCGCCTTGTTCTCGAAGACCGCCACGCCGTCGCCGATCTCGATCGACTTGAACGAGGCCTGCGGCTGGCGCGAGGGCTTGGCCGTGTACACCAGGACGCCGTCGTCGTCGCGGATCAGCATCTGCTCGTACTCGAGCAGCCGGCCGCCGCCGACGGTGCGACCGCTGCCGAGCATCGCGCCGCCGAGCGGCGCCATCCATTGCTCGTCGATCTGGCGCTCGCCGGAGCCGGACTCGGACTGCCAGCAGCCGGCCAGCCAGGTCATCTGGTCGATCGGCGCGGCACCGGCGTCCACCGCCAGCGCCAGCACGGCGAACACGCAGGCAAAGGCATGCTTCATCGAAGTTCTCCTGTTGGGGCCGGCCAGCCGTAGAGCACGTCGGGCTCGGACTCCGGCGCCGGGCTGGTGCCGAAGGCGATCGCCTCGAAACCGTGGCCGGCATAGAAGGCGCGGGCCGGCGCGTTGCGGGCAAAGGTGTAGAGCCGCAGCCCCGCGGGGCAGCGCGCCTTGGCGTGCTCGACGAGCAAGCTGCCGACGCCGCGCCGCTGCTCGCCGTCGAACACGGCCAACTGCCTGACCCAGCCGCGTCCGGGCTGCGCCTCGGGCTCAAGCGCGATCAGGCCGAGCGTTTGCCCGACCAGGCTGCAGGCCAGCGTGATCTCGGCGCTCGGCATCAGGCGTTCGCGAAAGAAGGTGCGCGCATCGGCCAGCGTGTGGCGCTGGTGCCCGGCGACGTAGGAGTAGGCGTTGCGGTTGCAGGCATGCCAGCGCTCGACCACGGCGTCGAAGTCGGCGTCGGCGAAGGCGCGCAGGCGCAGGTCGAGCCGGGTGCCGCTGCGCTCGACGCGCTGGTCGGCCAGCGCCGGCAGGCAGGCCGCCAGCGGCCCCAGTCCGGGCGCGTCGATCCGCGGCTCGATCTCGAGCAGTGGCAGCAGCGCGAAGGCGCGCTGGTGCAGGCGCGGGTGCGGCACGGTCAGCGCCGGCGTGTCGATGCGCTCGTGGCCATAGAGCAGCAGATCGAGGTCGAGCGTGCGCGGCGCGTTGTGCCATGGCCGCTCGCGGCCGTGGGCCGCCTCGATCGCCTGCAGTTGCGCCAGCAGTTCCGGTGCGTCGAGCGTCGTGTCGAGCGCGACGACCGCGTTCAGGTAGTCGGGTCCCGACGAGTCGATCGGCGCGCTGCGGTAGAGCGAGGACACGGCGAGCAGGCGGCCGCCGGGCAGCGCATCGAGTGCGCAGAGCGCGGAACGCAGCGTGGCCCTTGCATCGCCGAGGTTGGCGCCGAGGCCGACGTAGGCACGCAGCGCCTCGCTCATGGGTGTCGATCCGCGCTCGACCCGAGGGAGTGGCCCGCCGCCGATCAGTCGGCGTCGTGCTGCTCGCCGCCGGCCGCGGCCACCGCAGCGCCCTCGCCCGCCGGCTTGCGGCGCCGACGGCGGCGCTTCTTGGCCGGTGCGGCGTCGGCTGTCGCGGCATCGGCCTCGGCAGCGTCGCCGGCGGCCGCCGGCGCGGCCCGCGGCACGCTGTGCACCTTCGGCACGCGCCGCGCCGGCTCGTGCTTGCGGCTGGCCTCGCGCGCGGCGTCGAGCAGCGCACGCCGCTCGATCTCGTCGTTGGTCGAGGAGAACTCCTCCCACCAGGTGCCGAGCGACTCGTCGACCTCGCCGACCGCCGCCCGCAGGCGCAGGAAGTCGAAGCCGGCCCTGAACCTCGGCTGCTCGATCAGCGAGAAGGGGCTGTTGCCGAGGCGGCGCTCGAAGCGCGGCTGCATCGACCAGATCTCGCGCATGTCGGCGCCGAGCTTGCCGCGGCCCGAGATGTCGCCGACGCGGGCATCGAAGACCGCGTCGATCGCGGCCTGCAGCGCCGGGAACGGCGCCTCGCCCTGGCTGCGGATCTGCTGCCATCGGCCAAGAACCTCGTGCCACAGCAGGCAGGCCAGCAGGAAGCTCGGCGCGACCGGCTTGTCTTCGCCGACGCGGCGATCGGTGTCCTGCAGCGCGAGCTGCACGAAGCGCTCGCACTGCGGATCCCTGGCCATGCCGTCGAGCACCGCGTCGAGGATCGGAAACACGCCGCGCGGGCGGTTCTTCTCGTCGCGGCCGATCAGCTGCTGCGTCTGCAGTTCGGCCAGCGACTTCACCGCGTGCCCGGTCTGCAGCAGCTTGACCATCTCGTCGAACAGGCGCGAGGCCGGCACGTTCTCGAGCAGCGCCGACATTTCGCGGATCGGCGCCCGCGTCTTGGGCTCGATCGCAAAGCCCAGCTTGGCCGCAAAGCGGACCGCGCGCACGATGCGCACCGGGTCTTCGCGGTAGCGCGCGACCGGGTCGCCGATCATCCGAAGCACCTTCTTGCGGGCGTCGGCCAGGCCGTTGAAGTAGTCGACCACCACCTGCGACAGCGGGTCGTAGTACATCGCGTTGACGGTGAAGTCGCGGCGCGCGGCGTCCTCGTCCTGCGGACCCCAGACGTTGTCGCGCAGCACGCGGCCCTCGGCGTCGACCACGTGCGACTTGCCGGAAAGCTCGCTCTTGCTGGTCTTCTCGTTGCCGCTGACCTGCTCTGCAGTGGCGGCGTCGAGCACCGCGCGGAAGGTCGAGACCTCGATCACCTCGTGCTCGCGGCCGCGGCCGTGCACCACATGGACGATGCGAAAGCGGCGGCCGATGATGAAGGCGCGCCGGAACTGGGCCTTGACCTGCTCCGGCGTGGCGTTGGTGGCGACGTCGAAGTCCTTGGGCCGCACGCCGAGCAGCAGGTCGCGCACCGCGCCGCCGACGATGTAGGCCTCGAAGCCGGCCTCCTTGAGCGTCTGCACGACGCGCACCGCGCGCTCGTCGAGCAGGCTCGGGTCGATGCGGTGCTCGTCCGGGCCGATCTCGACCCGCCGCGCCTTGACCGGGCCGGCGGCCTTGCGCGCCTTGGCGCCGTCTTCGTCGCGGCCGAGCAGCTTGTCGATGAATTTCTTGATCATGAGGGACTAAACAAGTTCAGCACGCGCCAGCCGCGCTCGCGCGCAACGACGGCCAGGGCCGGTGAAGGATTGGTCGCCACCGGGTCGGTGGCGATCTCGAGCAGCGGCAGGTCGTTGGGCGAGTCACTGTAGACCGTCACGCGCTCGAAGTCTTGGAGTCGGGCGCCGTCGGCCGCCAGCCAGGCCTCGACACGCGCCACCTTGCCCTCGCGAAACGAGGGCACGCCGGCAACGCGTCCGGTACAGCGGCCATCGGCCGCGCGTTCGAGCTCGACCGCGATCAGCGTGTCGACGTCGAAGGCGCGCGCGATCGGCGCGGTGACGAAGTCGTTGGTGGCGGTGACGATCGCCAGGCGGTCGCCGGCCTCGCGGTGGTGCGCCACCAGCGCCAGCGCCGGCGGCAGGATCGCCGGCTCGATCAGCTCACGCATGAAGCGCGCATGAACCTGCGCCAGCTCGGCGGCCGGGCGCTCGCGCCAGGGCCGGGTCGCGAACTCGATGTAGGCCGCCACGTCGAGCGTGCCGGCCTGGTACTGGGCGTAGAAGGCGTCGTTGCCGGCGCGGTGCTCGGCGGGGTCGGCCCAGCCGATGCGCACCATGAACTCGCCCCAGCTGTGGTCGGAGTCGAGCGGCAGCAGGGTGTGGTCGAGGTCGAACAGGCAGAGGTTCATGCGGTGGGTGCCCGGGGTTGCTGCGCCTCGGCCGCCTCGGTCGCCAGCATCTCGCGCAGCAGCGGCACGGTGAGCGCGCGCTGGCGCTCGAGCGCATAGCGGTCGAGCCGGTCGAGCAGGCCCATCAGCGAGCCGAGGTCGCGGGCATGGCGCACCAGCACGTAGCTCATCAGCTCGTCGGGCAGGAACAGGCCGCGCCGGTCGGCCTCGCGCCGCAGCGCCGCACGCACCTCGGCCTCGGCCACCGGCTCGACATGGAACACCAGGCCCCAGCCGAGACGGGTGCGCAGGTCCTCGCGCACGCCGAGGTCGACCGGCGGCACCCGGCCGGCGGCGACGACCGGCACGCCGGCCCCCTGGGCCTCGACGAAGAGCGCAAAGGCGGCGTGTTGCTGGGCCGCGTCAAGGCGGTCGCAGTCGTCGATCAGCACCAGCTGCCAGCGCTCGTCCCAGGCCCAGGGCTCGGTCACCGCGGGGCCGAAGGCACCGACGGCGGCGCCGCTGGCGAGCCGCAGTTCGGCCGCCAGCGCGTGCAGCAGATGGGTCTTGCCGGCGCCGGCCGCACCCCAGAGATAGGTGGGCGCCAGCGGCAGCGGGCGGCGACGCAACGCCGCCAGCGCGGCCGCGTTGCTGCCGACGATGAAGTTCTCGAATGCGGGCGCGGGCTGCGGAGCGATCGCCAGCGGCATCTGGCGCGTCAGGGGCGCGGAGGTCAGCAGCGAATCAGCCAAGGTGAGGCGAGCGGATGAGGGGCGCAGGGGGCTCGGCCCGGCCAGCGCAAACCGGCCGCCGCCCGGGTGTCACGCGGGCGCCAGGCGCAGCACGACACGGCCGGCAAGACCCGGCAATCGTTCGAATTCTAGCGGCGGGCTCCGGTCCGCCCGCTGGGCCTGGCGCGCGCGATGCCTAGTGCAGCCGGGGCCGACCTGCCGAGCGCAGTTCGGCCACCCGCTGCTCGATGGCGACGCGGTCCTCGGCCTTGGGCACGCGCGCCACGTAGTGCTCGAGGTCTTCGGCGGCGGCGGCGGCGTTGCCGAGTTCGGCCAGCGCCAGGCCGCGGTCGCGGCGCTCCTCGGCATCGTCGGGCAGCAGCAGCACCAGGCGCTCCTGCACCGCCAGCAGCAGCGCCCAGTCGTCGCCGCTGCGGTGGATCTCCTTGAGGTTGCGCAGCAGGCGGGCGACGATCTCGCGCGGCGTGGCGGCCTGCAGGAACAGGCCGAGCGGCACCTCGAAGTCGCCGGTCAGACCCTGGCTGCGCTTGTAGGGGCCGAGCCTTTCCTCGAGCTCCTCGCGCGACAGCGACTGGCCGGAGAAGGGATCGATCACGACCTCGCCCTGCGGCATCCGCACCTTGACCAGGAAATGGCCGGGGAACGAGACGCCGCGCGCGGTCAACCCCACCTGCTGGGCGATCTCGAGGTAGATCACCGCCAGCGAGATCGGGATGCCGCGCCGGGTGCGCAGCACCTCGTGCAGGTAGCTGTTGGCGGTGGCGTAGTAGTCGTTGACGTTGCCCTCGAAGCCGAGCTCGCGGAAGAAGAATCGGTTGAGCAGCCGCAGCCGCTGCAGCGCGCCGGCGTCGGCCGGCAGCCGCGCCTTGAGCCGGGCCGCGAGGGCGTCGATGTCGGACAGCACGCCCTGGATGTCAACGCGCGGCTGCTCGTCGAGCGCGACCGAGGCCGCGGCCTCGGTCAGGGCGAAACCCTCGTCCTCGGCCACCAGGGCGCCAAAGTACTCGAGCGGGGTCAGCGCGGTGATCGTCATGCTGGCCTCAGTGTAGAACCGGCCGCCGGCGCTGGAAAGCCGGGACCGGCGCGCTCGTCTAGGCGCGGCGCATGAAGTGGCGCAGACGCAATCCGATCGCGAGCAGGCTGCCGAAGTAGAGCAGCGCCGCGGCGCCCAGCACCGCCGCCAGCCAGCCGGCGCGCCGCAGTTCGTGGCTGCCGAGCGCGACCCAGTCGAGCCGGTGTTCCGCGTACGCCAGCAGCAGCCCCATCAGCGTCGAGGCCGCCAGCACCCGCAGCAGGAACAGCGGCCAGCCCGGCGCCGGACGCCAGCTGCCGCGCCGCAGCAGACCTATCAGCAGCAGCAGCGCATTGACCAGCGCCGCGCAACCGATCGACAGCGCCAGCCCGGCATGACCGAAGCGCGGCACGAAGACCAGGTTGAGCAGCTGGGTCAGGATCAGCACGCCGATCGCGATCTTCACCGGGGTGCGGATGTCCTGCTTGGCGTAGAAGCCGGGCGCCAGCACCTTGAGCGCGACCAGCCCGAGCAGGCCGACGCCATAGCCGCGCAGCGCCGCCACCGTCTGCGCCACGTCGACGGCACTGAAGGCACCGCGCTGGTAGAGCACCGCGGTCAGCGCGCTCGGAAACACCAGCAGCGCGATGGCGCAGGGCAGCGCCAGCAGCAGCACCAGGCGCAGGCCCCAGTCGAGCATCGCCGAGAACGAGGCCGCGTCGCCGCGCGCCTGCGCCGCCGACAGCTGCGGCAGCAGCACCACGCCGAGCGCGACGCCGAGCAGCGCGGTCGGAAACTCCATCAGCCGGTCGGCGTAGGTCAGCCACGAGACGGCACCGGGCCCGACCTGGGTCGCGATCTGGGTGTTGATCAGCAGCGAGATCTGGGCGACCGAGACGCCGAGCACCGCCGGCGCCATCAGCCGCAGGATGCGACGCACGCCATCGCTGTGCCAGGCGGCGCGCACCGCCGCCGGCGACAGGCCGATCCGCGGCAGCATGCCGATGCGCAGCAGCGCCGGCACCTGCAGCGCCAGCTGCAGCACGCCGCCAAGCATGACGCCGACCGCGAGCGCGTAGATCGGCGCCACGCCGACGCGCTCGAACCACGGACCGAACCAGAGCGCGGCGCCGATCACCGCCAGGTTCAGCAGCACCGGCGTCACGGCAGGCACCGCGAAGCGGCGCCAGGTGTTGAGCACGCCGGCCGAGAGCGCCACCAGCGACATGAAGCCGATGTACGGGAACATGATCCGCGTCATCACGACCGCGGCATCGAAACCACCGCTGCGCTGCAGGCCGGCGCCGATCAGCCACACCAGCAAGGGCGCGGCCAGCACGCCGAGCACGCTGGTCAGCAGCAGCACCCAGAACAGCACCGTGGCGACCGCGTTGACCAGGGTGCGGGTGGCGGCGTCGCCGTCGCGCTCGCGGGTGGCGGCCAGGATCGGCACGAAGGCCTGGGCGAAGGCGCCCTCGGCGAACAGCCGGCGCAGCAGGTTGGGCAGGCGGAACGCGACGTTGAAGGCGTCGGTCATCACGCTGGCACCGAACAGCGCGGCGACGATCTGCTCGCGAACCAGTCCGGTGATGCGCGACGCCAGCGTCAGCACGGAGACGACGGAGGCGGCACGCAGCAGGTTCATCGCTTGTTGTTCTTGGATCGTTGGGCGGCTGATTATAGAAAGTGCCTACTAACCTCCGATGCGGTCGACTGGCGTGCCTTCGGAGACCCTGCTATACTCGAAGGCTTTCCACCCGGATAAACCCCCAATTCCATGGCCACCTCTGCCAAAGCCAAGAAGAAGACGGTCCGCACCGCGTCGGGCCTCAAGCGCGCGCGCCAGGACGTCGTCCTCAACGCCGCCAACAGTTCGCTGCGCTCGAAGTTCCGCACCGCGATCAAGAGCGTGCTGAAGGCCGTCGCCGGCGGCGACAAGGCGCAAGCCACCACCACCTTCAAGACCGCCCAGAAGACGATCGACCAGATCGCCGAGAAGGGCATCTTCCACAAGAACAAGGCCGCTCGCTACAAGAGCCGCCTGTCGGCCAAGGTCAAGGCGCTCGGCGCCTGAAGACTGTTCCGGGTGATGAGAAAAGGGCTCGCAGTGCGAGCCCTTTTCGTTGGTCTGAAGGGCACCGCGTGGTGCCCTTCGCGTTTCAGGTGCCGATGCGACCACCGCCAGTCTTGACGATCGCGACCGTCGCCGAGCGCGGCCGGGCCGTAGCGCCACCGGCGCCGTAGCCGGCATTGCCCGGCCAGTGGCTGAGGTACTTGCCCGGATCCGCCACGTTGGCCGCCGAGATCGTCTCGCCCGGATGCTGGATGTTGGCAAACAGCGTCTGGCCGTCGGGGGTCTCGGCGCAGCCGGTGATCTCGCAGTCGACCGGACCGACCAGGAAGCGCCGCAGCGTGTCGGCCGAGGGCTTCTTGCCGATGTAGGTCGCCACGTCCAGCGTCGTGCCGTCGGCCTTGGTGTAGCTCAGCGTGGTCTTCACGCCATCGCCGACGTTGCCCGGCACGCCGGCCAGCATCATGCAATTGGTGGCGTCGGTGTAGGCGCCATCGTCGGTCTGGATCCAGCACAGGCCGGTGCTGCGGCTGAACCAGAGGCCATCGGGGCTCGAGAAGTCCTGGTCGGCGGTCAGCGCCGACAGGTTGACCCGGGCGGCGTCGGCATCGAACTGCGCGCCGAAGAGGTAAACGTCCCAGGTGAAGCTGCTCGCCGCCGCCTCGCCGCCCGCCTCGGCCATGCGCAGGATGTGGCCGTTGACGTTGCCGCTCTGCGGCGTGGTCGACGCGCCCTTGAGGTCGCTGTAGGCGCGCGGGTTGGCGGCGTCGAGCGTGGCGACGGTGCGGCTGCTGTTGTTGGTCAGGGTGTAGTAGATCTCGCCGCTGGTCGGGTGCACCGCGCACCACTCGGGCCGGTCCATGCGGGTCGCACCCACGGCATCGGCGGCGAGGCGCGCGTTGATCAGCACGTCGCCCTGGTCGGCGAAGGCATAGGCCGCGTAGCCGGCGATCGCGGCGTTGGCGATGCTCAGCTCGATCCACTCGCCGGTGCCATCGGCGTTGAACCTGGCCACGTAGAGCCGGCCGTTGTCGAGATACTTGTCGCCGGCGGCCATGCGATTGGCCGGGTTCAGGTCGGCCGCATCCCAGTTGGCGTTGGAGACGAACTTGTAGATGTACTCGCCGCGCGAGTCGTCGCCCATGTAGACGGCCAGCGGCTTGCCCGCGACCAGCCTGCCGAAGCTCGCGCTCTCGTGCGCGAAGCGGCCTAGGCCGGTGCGCTTGCGGATCGACGCGCTCTTGTCGTAGGGATCGATCTCGACGATGTAGCCGAAGGTGTTGAGCTCGTTGCGGTAGTCGTCGGTGCCGTAGGCGGAGCTGCCGAGCTTGCCGATGTTCCAGCGCGCGTAGCTGTCGTCGGCACCGCTGCTTTCCCAGCCGTGGCGGCTGGCGGCGCCCTGCGTGCGGCCGTAGCGCTGCAGCGAGACGACGCTGCGATCGGCGCGAGCCGCGTCGTCGGCGGCGCCACGGGTGAAGTAGCCGGCCCAGTTCTCCTCGCCGGTCAGGAAGCTGCCCCACGGCGTGTAGCCGGTGCCGCAGTTGTTGATGGTGCCGCGGCCGCCGGTGCCAGCCGGGGAATAGCGGGTCCTCATCAGCGTGTTGCCGCGCGCCGGGCCGGAGAGTTCCACCGGCGTCAGCGGCGTGATGCGGCGGTTGAAGCTCGAGTCCTGCACATAGGACCAGGTGCTGCCGTTCTTCCGGACCTCGACCACCGAGACGCCGTGGGCCGGGATCTCCTTGTCGGACTCGGCGGCCGGACGCGGCCGCGCCGAGCTGCCGGAGACATGCAGGAAGTGGTCGGTCAGCGCCTCGTGGTTCATCACCAGCAGGCCGCGTTCGTTGCTGCCGGCCTCGCGCGCACCGCTGGCCGAGAGGCCGAAGTACTCCATGCCGTCGTGGTGGTCGCCGGCCCGGTTGTCGTAGTCGGCGTCGGTGCCATCGTTCCTGAAGGCCGGTGTCGCGGCCGTCAGGGGGTCGCCCAGCGCGTAGATGACGCTCGCGGTGTAGCCGGCGGGCACGACGACCGCGTCGGCCAGGCTCTTGGCGACGGGCGTGAAGCCCAGCGTGGTCACCGGCGAGAAGCCCTGCGCGGTGGGCGGTGGCAGCGCCGGTGTCGCCGGCGCCGGATCGTCGCCGCCGCCGCATGCCGCGACGCTGAAGCCACCCAGCACGGCCGTCGCCGCGCCGCCGATACCGCCGCGCAGCACCGAGCGCCGGCTCAGGCGCGCGTCGAGCACTTCCATCAGGCTCGCGTTGCCGCTGGTGTTGGTGATCTCGTGGTCGGCCTCGAAACCGCGGATCGGAAAGTCGACTGGCTTGTTCATTCACTGCTTCCTGGCTGCTCGCCGTCAAGGCGAGGCGGGGTGGCATCGATCGGCCAACCGCGGCCGACGAAACCCAGGAAGCGTAGAAATCGCTGATGAAACGCCTGTGGCGCCGCCATGAACGATCGGTGACGGCGGCCGCTGTCGGCCGCCGTCACCGATCGCTGCTCAGTCGATCGGCGTGAGCTTGGCGATCGCCAGCGCCAGCCACTTCATGCCATGGCGGCCGAAGTTGATCTGCGCGCGCGCGTCGGCACCGCTGCCCTCGAGCGTGACGACCACGCCCTCGCCGAACTTGGTGTGGAACACGCTCTTGCCGACGCGCAGCGTGAGCGCTCCGCTTGCCGCCGGGCTCTCGACCGTGAGCTCGCGCGTCTTCGGCGTCGCCCAGGCCGGCGGTGATTCGACCCGGCCGGCGCCGACCATCGAGCCCAGCCCCGAGCCGCGCTGCCAGGCCTGCTGGTACTCGCGCGCAAAACCCGAACCGAAGCCCTGGTTCTTCGGCGTCAGCCACTTGAGCGCAGCCTCGGGCAGCTCCTCGAGGAAGCGGCTCTTGACGTTGTAGCGGGTCTGGCCGTGCAGCATGCGGGTCTGGCTGAAGCTCAGGCACAGCCGCTTGCGAGCCCGCGTAATCGCCACGTACATCAGGCGCCGCTCTTCCTCCAGGCCGTCGGCGTCGGCCAGCGCGCGCTCGTTGGGAAACAGGCCTTCTTCCAGACCGGTGATGAAGACGTTGTCGAACTCGAGCCCCTTGGCGGCATGCACCGTCATCAGCTGCACCGCGTCCTGCCCGGCCTGGGCCTGGTTGTCGCCGGCCTCGAGCGCGGCATGGGTCAGGAAGGCCGCCAGCGGCGACATGATCTCGCCGGTCTCGGCGTCGGGCGTGAAGTCGACCGCGGCCACCGCCTGCGGCAAGCCGTCGGCGATGGTTCCCGGCCCGGCCGTTTCGTCGACCGGCAGCGCCACCGCATCCTTGCCGAAGCCCTCCTGCGTGACGAAGGCCTCGGCGGCGTTGACCAGTTCGTCGAGGTTCTCGAGCCGCTCGGCGCCCTCGCGCTCGGCCTTGTAGAAATCGGCCAGACCGGAGGTGGCGATCACGTGCTCGATGATCTCGCGCAGCGTGAGGCCGTGAGTCGCCTCTCGCATCGACTCGATCATGGCGTTGAAGGCACCGAGGTTGGCGCCGGCCTTGCCGCCGAGCGCACCGACGCTCTGGTGCAGGCTGCGGCCGCTGGCGCGCGCGGCGTCCTGCAGTTGTTCGAGCGTGCGTGCGCCGATGCCGCGCGCCGGGAAGTTGACGACGCGCAGATAACTGGTGTCGTCGTTCGGGTTCTCGGTCAGGCGCAGGTAGGCCAGCGCATGCTTGATCTCGGCCCGTTCGAAGAAGCGCAGGCCACCGTAGACGCGGTATGGAATGCCGGCGTTGAACAGCGCGCTCTCGATGACCCGGCTCTGCGCGTTGCTGCGGTAGAGCACCGCGATCTCGCTGCGCGGGCTGCCCTCGCGGTGCAGGAAGCGGGCTTCGTCGAGCAGCCACTGCGCCTCGGCAAAGTCGCTCGGCGCCTCGTTGACGCGCACCGGCTCTCCGGGTCCGGCCTCGGTGCGCAGGTTCTTGCCGAGCCGATGCTCGTTGTGACTGATCAGGTGGTTGGCGGCATCGAGGATGTTGCCGAACGAGCGGTAGTTGCGCTCGAGCTTGATCACCTCGCGCACCTTGAACTCGCGCTCGAAGTCGGCCATGTTGCCGACCTGCGCGCCGCGAAAGGCGTAGATGCTCTGGTCGTCGTCACCGACCGCGAACACGCTGTTGGCATCGGAGTCACCCGGCGAGGATGACGACGCCGCCCGATCGGGCGGCGTGGCGAACATCTTGAGCCACAGGTACTGCAGCCGGTTGGTGTCCTGGAACTCGTCGACCAGGATGTGGCGGAAGCGCCGCCGGTAGTGTTCGCGCAGTGGGTCGTTGTCGCGCAGCAGCTCGTAGGTGCGCAGCATCAGCTCGGCGAAATCGACCACGCCCTCGCGCTGGCACTGGTCCTCGTAGGCCTGGTAGACCTGCTGCATCACGCGGCTCTGCTCGTCGTGCACCGCGACGTCGCGCGGGCGCCGGCCCTCGTCCTTGCTGGCGGCGATGAACCAGCTGATCTGCTTGGGCACGAAGCGCTCTTCGTCGAGCTGCATGCCCTTGACCACGCGCTTCACAGCCGACAGCGAGTCCTGCGTGTCGAGGATCTGGAAGCTCTGCGGCAGCGCGGCCAGCTTCCAGTGCGCGCGCAGGAAGCGATTGCACAGGCCGTGGAAGGTGCCGATCCACATGCCGCGCGGGTTGACCGGCAGCATCGTGCCCAGCCGCGCGATCATCTCCTTGGCCGCCTTGTTGGTGAAGGTCACCGCCATCACGCCGCCGGGCGAGAGCTGGCCGGTCTGGATCAACCAGGCGATGCGCGTGGTCAGCACCCGCGTCTTGCCGGAGCCGGCGCCGGCCAGGATCAGCGCATGGCCCGGCGGCAGGGTCACGGCGGCAAGCTGTTCTGGATTCAGGTTCGCCAGCAGGCGCGGGTCTGTCGCGTGGGGTGCCGACGGTGCGACAGAATCAAACTCATGCATCCATCGATTCTAGGAGCGCGCTCACTGTCGCCTGGCGCCGCGCGGCTGGCACTGGCGCTGCTGTCGTCGCCATTGGCGGGCGCGCCGGCCATGGCGCAAGCGGCGCTCGCCTGTCCGCGCTCGCCCGTCGAGGTGGTCGAGCGCTTCATGGCCGCGGACTGCGAGGCCTGTTGGCAGGCCGCTGGCGGCGCCGAAGACGCGCGCGCCGGGCGCTGGCAGTTCGACTGGATCGTGCCTGCGGCCAGCGGCGAGGACGCCGCGCTCTCGGTCGCCGCGCTGCGGGAGGCTGGCGAGCGGATCACGCGCGGCGGTGGCCGTGCACCCTTGCCCGGGCAGGGCGCCGAGCAGCGCACGCCGATCGCGCGCACGCGCGCGCCGTTGCGGCTCGAGGTGCAGTCCGGGCCGGCCTGGAACGGCTACCTGGCGCTGCAGTACCGCTTGGCGGGCCGCGCTCCCGCGGGCAGCAGCGTCTGGCTGGCTGTCGTCGAGCAGGTCGCCGCCGGCGACGATGGCACGCCGATCGCGCGTGAACTGGTGCGCGGGGTGGCAGGACCGTTCGCGGCGGGCACCACCGCGAGTGCTTCGGGCGCCGTGCCGATGGTGGCCCTGCGGGTGCCGCAGACGCCGCAGCCGCAGCGCCTGCGCGGACGTGCCTGGATCGAATCGCGCGAGGGGCGAATCATCGCCGTCGCCGCCGAGAACTGCCCCTGGCCGGGGCGGGCGGGCCAGGCGCAGCGGCCGGCTCAATGACCTGCGGCCACGTGGCGCGGCGCAGAGGCGCCGAGCGCCGCCGCATCGGCCAGCGTCCGCAGGCACTGGTGGCGCTGGCTGCTGTAGGGGTTGGCCTGGCAACGCAGCGCCGCGTCGGCCCACTGCGAGTCGTCGTCGAACCACGGCGACTGGCCGCCGATGGCAAAGACCGACAGCACGCCCACGACCAGCGCACCGCCGCCCACCAGTCCGCAGGCCGCGGCCCGCAACTGCTCGCCGCGCGTCAGCGGCTCGAACTTCGCTTCTGAGGTCATCGCTTGCTCCTGGACACCGGACAACCGCGCCGTGTGTGTCATGAGCTTCGGCGATGGCAGCGCCCTTGCCCTCGGCCGGAAGGAGGCCCGCCGAAGAGGGGCGGCGGCGTAGACTCGTTTGATGATGCGCCGCCGCGCCCGGTCCGATCGGATCCACGCGGCACCCGAGCTGTACAGAGGCCTCATGCCATGGAAATCTTCGACTACGACAACATCCTGCTGCTGCCGCGCAAGTGCCGCGTCGAGAGCCGCGCCGAATGCGATCCCTCGGTCGAGTTCGGCGGCCGACGCTTCAAGCTGCCGGTGGTGCCGGCCAACATGAAGACGGTGCTCGACGAGGACATCGCCGTCGCGCTGGCCACCAGCGGCCACTTCTACGTGATGCACCGCTTCGATCTCGACAACGTGGCCTTCGCGCGCCGCATGCGCGAGCGCGGCCTGTTCGTCTCGATCAGTTCCGGCGTCAAGGCCGCCGACGTGGAGGTGCTCGAGCGCCTGGCCGCCGAGGGCGTGGGCGCCGACTACATCACCATCGACATCGCGCATGGCCATGCCGAGAGCGTGCGCAAGATGATCGAGCACATCAAGCACAAGCTGCCCAAGGCCTTCGTGATCGCCGGCAACGTCGGCACGCCCGAAGGCGTGATCGACCTCGAGAACTGGGGCGCCGACGCCACCAAGGTCGGCGTCGGCCCCGGCAAGGTCTGCATCACCCGGCTCAAGACGGGCTTCGGCACCGGCGGCTGGCAACTCAGCGCGCTCAAGTGGTGTGCGCGCGTCGCGACCAAACCGATCATTGCCGACGGTGGTATCCGCCACCACGGCGACATCGCCAAGAGCGTGCGCTTCGGCGCCGCGATGGTGATGGTGGGTTCGCTGTTCGCCGGCCACGAGGAGTCACCCGGGCAGACCGTCGAGGTCGACGGCAAGCGCTACAAGGAGTACTACGGCTCGGCCTCCGACTTCAACAAGGGCGAGTACAAGCACGTCGAGGGCAAGCGCATCCTCGAGCCGATCAAGGGTGCATTGGCCGACACGCTGCGCGAGATGCGCGAAGACCTGCAGAGCTCGATCTCCTACTCTGGCGGCAACCAGCTGGCCGATCTGCGCAAGGTGAACTACGTCGTGCTCGGCGGCGAGAACGCCGGCGAACACCTGTTCATGTGAGGTGGCCGGCGGCGGCCGGCGGCCCGCGGGCCGGTCGCCTTGTCCGCCCCGGGGATTGCCGCTAAGGTCGCCCCCGGCTCGGCTTGGGCCTGGACCTCGGAGACCGGATGAGCAACTCGGATACCCAGAAGCTTCCGTTGATGACCCTCACGGCCATGGTGGTCGGCGGCATGGTCGGTGCCGGGGTCTTTTCGATACCGCGCAATTTCGCGCAGGCCACCGGCGTCTTTGGCGCCCTCATCGCCTGGGCCATCGCCGGCGCCGGCATGCTGATGTTGGCCTTCGTCTTCCAGACCCTGGCCAACCGCAAGCCCGACCTCGACGCCGGTGTCTACGCCTACGCGCGGGCCGGCTTCGGCCCCTACCTCGGCTTCTTCTCGGCCTTCGGCTACTGGGCCAGCGCCTGCGTCGGCAACGTGTCGTACTGGGTGCTGATCAAGTCGACACTGGGTGGCGTCTTCCCGGCTTTTGGCGAAGGCAACACGCTGATCGCGGTTGGCATCTCTTCGATCGGCATCTGGGCCTTCCACTTCATGGTGCTGCGCGGCACCAAGGAAGCGGCGGCGATCAACAAGATCGTCACCATCGCAAAGATCATCCCGCTGATCGTGTTCCTGGTGCTGGTGATCTTTGCCTTCAAGCCCGATGTCTTCGTCGCCAATCTGTGGGGTGGCGACTCGGGCGACTACGGCAACCTGTTCGAGCAGGTCAAGGCCACGATGCTGGTGACGGTGTTCGTGTTCCTCGGCATCGAAGGCGCCAGCAACTACTCGCGTTTCGCCAAGACCCGCGAAGACGTCGGCATCGCCACCGTGACCGGCTTCCTCGGCGTGCTCGCGCTATTCGCGTCGGTGTCGATCCTGTCCTACGGCATCCTGCCGCGCGCCGAGCTGGCGCAACTGACACAACCTTCGGTCGGCGGCGTGCTGGCGGCGGCGGTCGGCCAATGGGGCGCGGCCTTCATCGGCGTCGGCGTCATCGTCTCGGTGCTCGGCGCCTACCTGGCCTGGACGCTGATGGCGGCCGAGGTGCTGTCGATCGCCGCCAAGAAGGGCGACATGCCGGCCTTCCTGGCGCGCGAGAACGC
Source organism: Rivibacter subsaxonicus (assembly GCF_004217215.1). Classification (GTDB taxonomy): domain Bacteria; phylum Pseudomonadota; class Gammaproteobacteria; order Burkholderiales; family Burkholderiaceae_C; genus Rivibacter; species Rivibacter subsaxonicus. The sequence continues at coordinate 475,949 of NZ_SHKP01000007.1, read as the reverse complement.
GAACCAGGTGCCGTCGACGGCACTGTTGATGACCTCGCTGCTGATCCAGCTCGTGCTGGTCGCCACGCTGTTCTCCGACGACGCCTTCACCTTCGCGCTGTCGCTGTGCAGCCATCTCTCGCTGTTTCCGTACTTCTTTGCGGCAGCCTTCGCGCTCAAGCTCGTGCTCAAGCGCGAAACCTACGACAAGGATCCGGCCGACCTCAACAAGGACATGATCATCGCGGCGCTGGCGGTGGCCTACACGATCTTCCTGCTGTTTGCCGGTGGCGTGAAGTTCATGGTGCTCGGATTCCTGATCTATGCGCCGGGCACGATCCTCTACGTCATGACTCGGCGCGAACAGGGCAAGCAGCTGTTCACGCCGGCCGAGTGGGTGGTGTTCGCGGTGGCGGTCGCCGGTGCGATCTACGCCTTGCAGGGGCTCATCACGGGCCGGATTTCAATCTGATGCTGTACGGAGGTAATTCGATGACTGAGCCCAAAACCAACGCCGCCTTTGGCGTGCACTCCGAAGTTGGCACCCTGCGCAAGGTGATGGTCTGTGCGCCCGGCCTGGCACACAGCCGGCTGACGCCGTCCAACTGCGACCAGTTGCTGTTCGACGATGTGCTGTGGGTCGAGAACGCCAAGCGCGATCACTTCGACTTCGTCAGCAAGATGCGCGACCGCGGCATCGACGTGGTCGAGATGCACAACCTGCTGGCCGAGACGGTCGCGGTGCCCGAAGGCAAGAAGTGGATTCTCGACAACCAGATCGTGCCCAACCAGGTCGGCCTGGGCTTCATCGACGAGTTGCGCAGTTACCTCGAGGGCCTGGACCACCGTATGCTCGCCGAGCATCTGATCGGCGGCCTGTCGACCAACGAGTTCCCGGAGTCGGTGGGCGGCAAGGCCTTTTCGGTCGTGCGCGATGCCGCCGGCGTCACCGAGTACCTGCTGCCGCCGCTGCCGAACACGCTCTACACCCGTGACACCACCTGCTGGATCTACGGCGGCGTGACGCTCAACCCCCTCTACTGGCCGGCCCGGCACGAGGAAACGGTCCTCACGACCGCGATCTACAAGTTCCATCCCGACTTTGCCGGCAAGGTCAATGTCTGGTGGGGTGATCCGACCCAGGACCATGGCCAGGCCACGCTCGAGGGCGGCGACGTGATGCCGATCGGCAAGGGCGTGGTGCTGATCGGCATGAGCGAGCGCACTTCGCGCCAGGCCATCAGCCAGCTCGCGGCCACGCTGTTCAAGAAGGGTGCGGCCGAACGCGTGATCGTCGCCGCGATGCCCAAGATTCGCGCCGCGATGCACCTCGACACCGTGTTCACCTTTGCCGACCGCGACTGTGTGCTGCTCGCGCCGGACTTCATGAACCAGACCCGCACCTTCTCGTACCGGCCGAGCAGCCACCCGAGCGGTATCGAGTTGCACGCAGAAAAGAAACCCTTCGTCGACGTGGTGGCCGAGTCACTGGGCCTGAAGAAGCTGCGCGTGGTCGAGGCTGGCGGCAGCGACTACCAGCGCGAGCGCACCCAGTGGGACAGCGGCGCCAACCTGGTCTGCGCCTCGCCGGGCGTGGTCTATGCCTACGACCGCAACACCTACACCAACACGCTGCTGCGCAAGGCCGGCATCGAGGTCATCACCATCGTCGGCGCCGAACTCGGCCGTGGCCGCGGCGGCGGCCATTGCATGACCTGCCCGATCAGCCGCGACGCGGTCGACTTCTGAGCGGCTCGTAAAATCTGCCCTGCCAGAGGGCCGCACCGCGGCCCCTCTGCGGCGCCCTCGCCCTCGCGGCCGGGCGCCGCATCGCTTTTGAGCCCACCATGACCGAACTCGCCAAGTCCTTTGAACCCGGCCCGATCGAGGCCCGCTGGGCCGCCGCCTGGGAGCAGCGCCACGCCTTTGCGCCGACGCTGGACGCCGGCAAGCCATCGTTCTCGATACAGCTGCCGCCGCCCAACGTGACCGGGGTGCTGCACATGGGCCATGCGTTCAACCAGACCATCATGGACGCGCTGACGCGCTACCACCGGATGCGCGGCCACAACACGCTGTGGGTGCCGGGCACCGACCATGCCGGCATCGCGACCCAGATCGTCGTCGAGCGCCAGCTGCAGCAGCAGGGCATCAGCCGCCACGACCTCGGCCGCAAGAACTTCGTGGCCCGGGTCTGGGAGTGGAAGGAGCAGTCGGGCTCGACCATCACGCAGCAGATGCGCCGCGTCGGCGCCAGCGTCGACTGGGACCACGAGTACTTCACGATGGACGAGGGCCTCTCGGCCACCGTCACCGAAACCTTCGTGCGCCTGCACGAGCAGGGCCTGATCTACCGCGGCAAGCGGCTGGTGAGCTGGGACCCGGTGCTCAAGTCCGCCGTCTCGGACCTCGAGGTCGAGAGCGAGGAGGAAGACGGCTTCCTCTGGCACATCCGCTACCCGCTCGCCAACGGCTCGGGTTCGCTGGTGGTCGCCACCACGCGGCCCGAGACCATGCTCGGCGACGTCGCCGTGATGGTGCATCCCGAGGACGAGCGCTATACCGCGCTGCACGGCCATCAGGTGACGCTGCCGCTGACCGGCCGCACGATCCCGGTGATCGCCGACGACTACGTGGATCGCGAGTTCGGCACCGGCGTCGTCAAGGTCACGCCGGCGCACGATGCCAACGACTACGCGGTCGGCCAGCGTCATGGCCTGCCGATGATCGGCGTGCTCTCGCTCGACGCCACGATCAACGACAACGCGCCCGAGGCCTATCGCGGCCTCGACCGCTTCGTTGCTCGCAAGAAGGTCGTGGCCGACCTCGAGGCGCTTGGCCTGCTGGTCGAAGTCAAGAAGCACAAGCTGATGGTGCCGCGCTGCGCACGCACCGGGCAGATCATCGAGCCGATGCTGACCGACCAGTGGTTCGTCGCCGTCAGCAAGGCTGGCCCTGATGGCAAGAGCATCGCGCAGAAGGCGATCGACGCGGTCGGCTCGGGCCAGGTGAAGTTCGTGCCCGAGAACTGGGTCAACACCTACGACCAGTGGATGAAGAACATCCAGGACTGGTGCATCAGCCGCCAGCTCTGGTGGGGTCACCAGATCCCGGCCTGGTACGGCAGCGAAGGCCAGATCTTCGTCGCCCGCGACGAGGCCGAGGCGCGCGTCAAGGCGACTGCCGCCGGCTATGCGGGCGAGCTGACGCGCGACCCGGACGTGCTCGACACCTGGTACTCCTCGGCACTGGTGCCCTTCTCGACGCTCGGCTGGCCGAACGAGACGCCGGAGCTCAAGGCCTTTTTGCCCAGCAGCGTTCTGGTGACCGGCTACGAGATCATCTTCTTCTGGGTCGCCCGGATGATCATGATGACCAGCCACTTCACCGGCCGCGTGCCCTTCGAGACCGTCTACATCCACGGCATGGTGCGCGACAGCGAAGGCAAGAAGATGAGCAAGTCCGAAGGGAACGTGCTCGACCCGGTCGACCTGATCGAGGGTGTCGATCTGCCGACGCTGATCCACAAGAGCACCACCGGGCTGCGCAAGCCGGAGACCGCACCCAAGGTGGCCAAGCGCGTCGAGAAGGAGTTCCCGAGCGGCATGCCGGCCTATGGCGCCGACGCACTGCGCTTCACGATGGCCAGCTACGCCAGTCTCGGACGCAACATCAACTTCGACACCAAGCGCTGCGAGGGCTACCGCAACTTCTGCAACAAGCTCTGGAACGCGACCCGTTTTGTCCTGATGAACACCCAGGGCCAGGACTGCGGACTGAAAGAGCACACCAAGGCCGAGTGCCAGCCGGGCGGGCCGGCCCATGGCTATCTGTCGTTCTCGCCGGCCGACCGCTGGATCACGAGCGAGTTGCAGAAGGTCGAAGCCGCGGTGGCGCAAGGCTTTGCCGACTACCGCATCGACCTGGTCGCGCAGGCGCTCTACGGCTTCGTCTGGGACGAGTACTGCGACTGGTACCTCGAGATCGCCAAGGTCCAGATCCAGAACGGCAGCGAAGCGCAGCAGCGCGCCACGCGCCGCACGCTGATCCGCGTGCTGGAAACGGTGCTGCGCCTGCTGCACCCGATCACGCCCTTCGTCACCGAAGAGCTCTGGCAGACGGTGGCGGTGGTCGCCGGCCGCAAGGCCGATGGCAGCGACGCACTGCTGGCCCATGCCGCCTATCCGGTGGCGCAGCCGGAGCGCATCGATGGCGAGGCCATCGCCTGGATGGACAAGCTCAAGACCCTGGTCGGCGCCTGCCGCAACCTGCGCGGCGAAATGGGCCTGTCGCCTGCCGAGCGCGTGCCACTGGTGGTAATCGGCGACGAGGCCTTCATGGCGCAGGCCGCACCGCTGCTCAAGGTGCTGGCCAAGCTGGCCGAGGTGCAGGCGGTGGCCGATGAGGCCGCATTTGCCGCCGCCACCTCGGCCGCACCGGTGGCGGTGGTCGGCGCGGCACGGGTCGCGCTCAAGGTCGAGATTGACGTCGAAGCCGAGCGCCTGCGGCTCGACAAGGAAATCCTGCGCCTCGAGACCGAGATCGCCAAGGCCGAGGCCAAGCTCGGCAACGAGAGCTTCGTCGCACGAGCCAAGCCTGCCGTCGTGGAGCAGGAGCGGGCCCGCGTCGCCGAATTCAGCGCGACCCTGGAGCGGGTCCGCTCGCAGCGGGCGCGTCTGTAGGCGGCTCGTCGACGCTCGCCCGCAACTCCCTGGCCTCGGGCACCGGCAGCGGCTCAGCCGCCGCTCCGGCAGCGCCCTCGAAGGGCATCGGCCCCGAGACCGGGCCACCGCCGCGCCGTTCGCGCGGCCCCGGCGTCGTCTGCGACAGCAGTTCGTCGAGTTGCTGCGCCACCGTCCAGACCGCCCGCTCGCGAGCTTCTACGGTGCGGCCGGCCAGCCGGGCCGTGGTCACAAGGTTGGGCACGCCGCATAGCGGACGTCCGGGCTCGAACAGGCCGAGGTCGATGCTGTCGAGCCAGGCGGCCGCCACCCGGCCCGAACGCAGCGCCTGGGCCAGGGCCTCGAGCTCGAACAGCGCGGCATGCGAGGTGCTGACGATCAGCTGCTGCGGCTTGCAGTGTCCGAGGTGGCGCTCGCCGATCAGGCCCTGATAGCGCGAGTACCACGGCAGTTGGACGCAGACCGCGTCGGCGCTCTGGAGCAGTTCCTGCAGCGGCAGCGGCTCGACGCGCCAACGGCCCCAGAGCTGATCGCTTGCATGAACCGACGGGTCGTAGCCGACCAGCCGCGAGCCGAAGCCGCTGAGCATGGCCGACAGCGGACGCGAGGCCGGCGCCAGGCCGATCAATCCAACCGTGGCACCCGCCAGTTCGCGCGGTACCGGCGGACGCGGCAGGTGCGGGTCGATTCCACGCAGCAACGCCAGCACCGCCCCCAGCAGGAACTCGGCCTCGGCCGCCGCGGTCGCGCCGGCGCCTCGGACCACCTCGACGCCGGCCCTAACGCAGGCCTCGACGTCGAGGTTCTCGAGGCCCACACCGACCCGCGCCACCACCGACAGCACCGGCGCAAAGGCCAGCAACTGCTCGTCGACCCGGACCGTGCTCGGCAACAGCGCCGCCCGCACGTTGAACAGCGACTGCCGCAGCGCGCGCGCGTCGTGCGCCAGCTCGGGCGCGTACTGCACACGATGGCGTGACTCAAGCCACTGCAGCACGGGCGCCTCGATGGGCTCTGCAATCAGTAGATCCATGTGAACTGTTCCACGGTGCGAGCACATGCTGCACGCAGGCAGCCCGCCCTGCCTCCCCCAGCTTGTGGGCCGGCACGCGCAGACCCCATGCCAGAATGGACCAACTCCCCCCTACCTTCGAGAACGATGTTGATCAACAAGGCAGTCTTCCCTGTTGCCGGCCTGGGCACCCGCTTCCTGCCGGCCACCAAGGCACAACCGAAGGAAATGCTGCCGGTCGTCGACAAGCCCCTGATCCAGTACGCAGTGGAAGAGGCTTACGCCGCCGGCATCCGCGAGATGATCTTCGTCACCGGCCGCCACAAGCGCCCGATCGAGGATCACTTCGACATGAGCTTCGAGCTCGAGTCGATGCTCGAGCAGGCGCAGAAGCAGGATCTGCTCGACGTCGTCCACAGCGTCAAGCCGGCAGACATGGAGTGCATCTATGTGCGCCAGGCCCAGGCCATGGGGCTGGGCCACGCGGTGTTGTGCGCGCGGCGCCTGATCGGCAACGAGCCCTTTGCCGTGCTGCTGGCCGACGACCTGATGGTCGGCGAGCCGCCGGTGCTGGCACAGATGGTCGAGCAGTTCCGCGACTGGCGCACCAGCATCCTCGCGGTGCAGGAGGTTCCGGCCGAGCACACCCGCCGCTACGGCATCGTCGCCGGTACGCAGGTCAACGACCGCCTGATGGACGTGAGCCGGATCGTCGAGAAGCCGGCGCCGGAGGGTGCTCCGTCGCGCTGGGGCGTGGCCGGGCGCTACATCCTGACGCCGGGCGTCTTCCACGAGATCGAGAACCAGCCGCGCGGCGTGGGTGGCGAGATCCAGCTGACCGACGGCATCGCGGGCCTGTTGCGGCGCGAGAAGGTGTTTGCCTACCGCTACCACGGCAAGCGCTACGACTGTGGCAGCAAGGAAGGCTTCCTCGAAGCCAACGTCGAACTGACCCTGTCGCGGCCCGATCTCGGGCCCGGGCTGCGCGAGTTCCTCAGGGGGCTCGATCTGTCCTGAGCCGAGCGCCCGATAGCGGGCGGTCCGCAGGTGGCTTGGTCGCGCAGCCTCGCGGCAGCGCGGTTGTCCGGCTGTTCAGCGACGGCGCAACACGTGGACGAAGATGCCGTCCGCGCTCTGCTGTTCGACCAGCTCGTTGCCGGTCTGGCGCGAGAAGGCCTGGAAGTCGCGCACCGAACCTGGGTCGGTGGCCACCACCTTGAGCGTCTCGCCGCTGACCATGTCGGCCAGCGCCTTCTTGGCCTTGAGGATCGGCAGCGGACAGTTCAGGCCGCGGGTGTCGAGTTCCTTCGAGATCTGCATGGCGCTCCTTGTCGATCCGTCATCATTTTAGGCAGGCCGGCCCCAGTCGACCCACTGCGGCTCGATGCTGCGTGCACGCAGCCAGTCGGCCAGCGCGTAGCCGGTACCGGCCGGCCAGCAGCGCACCTGCGCCGGCTCGAACAGCCGGTACTCGGCCAGTTCCGGCGACAGCCTGATCTCGCCGCGCGCCCGCACGTGGAAGGCGACGATCAGCTGGTTCATGCGCTGGAAGTCATAGACCCCGATCAGCGACGCGACCTCGGCCTCGAGCGAAGTTTCCTCGGCCACCTCGCGCAGGATGCCCTCGTGTGGCGTCTCGCCGGCCTCCATGAAGCCGGTGACCAGCCCGAACATCTTGCCCGGCCAGGCCGCGTTGCGCGCCAGCAGCAACTGGCCTTCGCGGTCCTCGCACTCGATCACCGCCGCCAGCACCGGTGTCGGGTTGTTCCAGTGGGTCCAGCCGCAGGCCGGGCAGCGCAGCCGGGTCTTGTCGCCGCCGTCCTCGGCGGCGCTGATCAGCGCCAGCTCGGTCGCGCAGGCCGGGCAGTAGCGATAGGCAGCGCCGCTCATGCGGGGAACACGCCGGTCGACAGGTACCGATCGCCGCGATCGCAGACGACGAAGACGATGGTCGCGTTCTCGACCCGCTTGGCGATCTGCAGCGCCACCCAGCAGGCGCCGGCGGCGGAGATGCCGGCGAACATGCCTTCCTCGCGCGCCAGCCGGCGTGCCATGTCCTCGGCCTCGGCCTGCTCGACCAGCACCAGCTCGTCGACCCGCTGCGGCTCGTAGATCTTGGGCAGGTAGGCTTCGGGCCACTTGCGGATGCCCGGAATGCGCGAGCCCTCGGCCGGTTGCGCGCCGATGATGCGTACCGCCGGGTTCTGCTCCTTCAGGTAGTGCGAGACGCCGGTGATGGTGCCGGTGGTGCCCATCGCGCTGACGAAGTGCGTGATGCGGCCGGCCGTCTGCTGCCAGAGCTCGGGGCCGGTGGTCTCGTAGTGCACGCGCGGGTTGTCGGCGTTGGCGAACTGGTCGAGCACGCGACCCTTGCCTTCTCGCTGCATGCGCTCGGCCAGGTCGCGCGCGTACTCCATGCCACCGGCCTTGGGCGTGAGGATCAGTTCGGCGCCGAAGGCCTTCATCGTCTGGGCCCGTTCGACGCTCAGGTCCTCCGGCATGATCAGCAGCATGCGATAGCCGCGGATCGCCGCCGCCATCGCCAGCGCGATGCCGGTGTTGCCCGAGGTCGCCTCGATCAGCGTGTCGCCGGGCTTGATCTCGCCGCGCTGCTCGGCGCCGCGGATCATGCTGATCGCCGGTCGGTCCTTGACCGAGCCGGCCGGGTTGTTGCCCTCCAGCTTGCCGAGCACCACGTTGCCACGCGCTGCAACGCCCGCGCCCGGCAGGCGTTGCAGCCGCACCAGCGGCGTGGCGCCGATCGCGTCTTCGAGCGTCGGGTAGTCCATCGGATCGGTGTCGCGGTCGGTCATGGTTGCAGGATGGATGTCGAGGGCGTCGCTTTGATTCTCGCAGCAGCGCCCGCCCGCTGCAGGCGACGCGGCAAGCGCACGTGCTCCGTCACGACCACGTGGCAGAATCGCGCTCCTTCGACACGACATGGCCTCGGTGGCGAAATCGGTAGACGCGCGGGACTCAAAATCCCGTTTCGCAAGAAGTGTCGGTTCGAGTCCGACCCGAGGCACCAGATCCCCTGCGCTGTTGTGAGGCCGCACACGACCTGCGGGTCGCGCAGCGGCGGCTGACGCCCATCCACGTTCCAACGACGCCCGATGCCACCGTTGCCACCGATCACTCAGGCGCTGATCCTCGCCAACGTCGCGATCTTCTGCCTCGACTACTTCCTCGGGCGCTGGTTCACGCAACTGTTCGCGCTGTGGCCGCTCGGCGGCGGATTCCTGCCATGGCAGCCGGTCACCTACGCCTTCCTGCACGGCTCGATCGGCCACCTGTTCTTCAACATGCTCGGCCTGTGGATGTTCGGCGCCGAACTCGAGCGGGTCTGGGGCTCGCGCCGCTTCGTGCAGTTCTACGCCGCCGGCGTGCTGGCCGCGGCGCTGGCCCAGCTGCTGGTGGCGCTGCTGCTCGGCTCGCCCTACCCGACCGTCGGCGCCTCGGGCGGCCTGTTCGCGTTGCTGCTGGGCTTCGGCGTGCTGTTCCCGAACCGCACGATCATGCCGCTGTTCCCGCCGATCCCGATGAAGGCTCGGACCTTCGTGATGGTCTTCGGCGGCCTCGAACTGCTGTTCGGCGTGCTGTCGCCGACCGGCGGCGTGGCGCACTTTGCCCACCTCGGCGGCATGCTCGGCGGCTGGTTGATGCTGCGCTACTGGCGCGGCCAGCCGCCCTTCGGCGGCCGCGGCCCGCGGCGCCGGTAGCGTCCCCGGCGCACCGCTCGGCGCGCAGCGAAGTGGCTCGCTTTCACCTGACGCAAAGCCCCTGACGGCGCAGGAAGCGCGCGGACGCGCCATTCTTGCGATACCGGCGTTTGCAGGCCGGCAGATGGAGGCCGCATGCGGCAGCGTCCCGGTCCCTTCCGACGAGCGCAGCAAGGGCGCCTGATGCCCGATTCGGCCGTGGCCGCGTTTCTCGTCGAATGCGCGATCGCCTGCGTGCTGGCCCTGCTGCTGGTGACCGCGGCGCCGGCCGCCGAGGCCGGGCCACAGGGTGCGGCGCTCGAACGGGCCGCCAACGCCGTGGTCGGCATCGAGGTGCGGGCCGCGCGCGAGGCGCGCTCGATCGAGACCCTCGGCCGCCTGCGCAGCGGCTCCGGGGTCGTGATCGGGCCAGACGACCTGGTGCTGACGATCGGCTACCTGGTGCTCGAGGCCGACGAGGTCGCCGTGGTGCTCGACAGCGGCAAGCGCCTGCCGGCGCGCGCGGTGGCCTACGACCTGGCCTCGGGCTTCGGTCTGGTGCAGCCGTTGGTGCCGCTGGGCATCGCACCGGTCCCGCTGGTGGCGCCGACCGCCGTGCGCGCCATGCCCGGCGCCGACGAGCCGCTGCTGATGGTCAGCGGCGGCGACGAGGGCCTGCTGAGCGTGGCCAGGCTGGCGGCGCGACGCCCGTTCTCGGGCTACTGGGAGTACCACATCGAGGACGCCCTGTTCACCGCGCCGGCGCGCACCGACCACTCCGGGGCCGGCCTCTTCAATGTCGACGGTGAACTGATCGGCATCGGCTCGCTGCTGGTGGCGAGCACCGCCAGCGAGTCGCGGCCCGGGCCGGGCAACATGTTCGTGCCGGTGCAACTGTTGGCGCCGATCCTCGACGAGATGCGCGCGCGCGGCAGCTCGAGCGCGAGCCGTCGTGCCTGGCTTGGCCTCAACTGCAGCGAACAGGAAGAAGGCCTGCGCGTGCTGCGTGTGAGCCGCGACGGCCCCGCCGAGTCCGCCGGAGTGGCCGCCGGCGACCTGATCCTCGCCATCGACGGCCAGCCGGTACGTGGCCTCGAGTCCTTCTACAAGGCCCTGTGGAGCGGCGGCGTCGAGCGCGAGGTGCGGCTCGAACTGCGGCGCAACGGCGAGGGCCGCGAGGTGCTGGTGCGCAGCGTCGATCGCATGGGCATGCTGCGCCGGGCGCCGGGAATCTAGGGCCTGTTGGCGCTACCGGAGGGCTCGCGCCCGGGCCGCGCAGGCCGCAATGGCGCCAGCCCCTCGGCTGGCGTCGGGTAGCGCAGCCGCAGGCCGAGTTCCCGCTTCATGCGGCCGTTGTCGAGCCGGCGCGACTCGCCCATGAAGCTCAGCTGGGTCACCGACAGCAGCGCGGCGGCCTGCTCGCGCGCGACGCGCGGCGCCCGCGGCAGGCCGGCGAGGTCGGCCGCGAGGTCGAAGTACTCGCCCATGCGCAGCTCGGCGTCGTCACTGACGTGCAGCGCACGCTGCGGCAAGGCCCGGTGCAGCGCGAGCAGGCAGGCACGCGCGAGATCGTCGGCATGGATGTGGTTGGTGAACACGTCGTCGTCCGCCGCCAGCAACGGCGTGCCGCGTGCCAGGCGCTCGCGCGGATCGCCGCCGGCGCGGCCGGGCGCGTAGATGCCGGGGATGCGCAGCAGGCTGACCGCCACGCCGTGGCGCCGCCCGAAGGCGCGCAACTGCCGCTCCGCCTCGACGCGCCGGCGCGCACGCGCGGTCGCCGGCGCGGTGGCGCGCGTCTCGTCGAAGCGCGCCCCGCCGGCGTCGCCGTAGACGCCGCTGGTGCTGCCGTAGACGATGCGCTGCACCACGCCGCCGCGCGCCAGCGCCCGCAGCAGCGCCGCCGTGCGCGGATCGGACTCGCCTGCGCCTGGAGGCGGCGCCAGGTGCAGCACGCGCGAGGCCAGCGCGCCGAGCCGGCCGAGCGTCTGCGGCCGGTCGAGGTCGCCGACCAGCGGCAGCGCACCTGCCGTGCGCAGTACCGGGGCACGCTCGGCGCTCGAGGTGAGAGCCCGCACCCGATAGCGACCCCGCAACTGCTGCAGCACGCGCAGGCCCACGTCACCGCAGCCGACCACCAGCAGCCGCGGCTTGCGAAAGGCCGCGGGGCGCGACACGGAGGGATTCACGCTTGCCTCCGCGGGCGCCGGCGCGCGGAAGGGCACAATTTCGCCTGTCGTTGATGTTGTTGTTGAATGTTTGCAGGCATCGGGCGTCGCGGACCGGCGGCGAGGATGTCGTGAGGATAACCAGATGAATTTCACGGTGACGGTGCAGCCCAGCGGTCGCACATTCGAGGTGGCGCGCGACGAGGCGGTGCTGCCGGCCGCCATTCGCCAGGGCGTGGGCCTGCCCTACGGTTGCCGCGACGGCGCCTGCGGCTCCTGCAAGAGCCGCCTGCTAGAGGGTCGCGTGATCCACGGCGCGCACCAGCACAAGGCGCTGTCCGAGGCCGAAGAGGCGGGGGGCTTCATCCTGACCTGCTGCGCGACGCCGCAGACCAACCTGGTGGTCGAGGCGCGCACCGTGCCCGGCGCCGGCGAGTTCGCGGTGCTCAAGATGCCGAGCCGGGTCGGCAGCATCGCGCGACCGGCGCCCGACGTCGCGATCCTCAAGCTGCAGTTGCCAGCCAACGTGGCGTTCAGGTACCACGCCGGCCAGTACATCGAGTTCATCCTGCGCGACGGCTCGCGCCGCAGCTACTCGATGGCCAACGCGCCGCACCTGATCGAGGGCGGCATCGAACTGCACCTGCGCCACATGCCCGGTGGCAAGTTCACCGACCACGTGTTCGGCGCGATGAAGGAGCGCGACATCCTGCGTGTCGAGGGGCCTTTCGGCAGCTTCTTCCTGCGCGAGGACTCGGACAAGCCGATCGTGCTGCTCGCCTCGGGCACCGGCTTCGCGCCGATCAAGGCGATCATCGAGCAGTTGCAGCACACTTCCAGCCAGCGCGAGGCGGTGCTCTACTGGGGCTGCCGCAGCAAGGCCGACCTCTACCTGCACGACTGGGCGCTCGAGGCAGCAGCCTCGATGCCGAATCTGCGCTACGTGCCGGTGCTGTCGGAGCCGAAGCCGGAGGACAACTGGAGCGGCCGCACCGGCTTCGTCCACCAGGTGGTGATGGCCGACCTGCCCGACCTGGGTAGCTACCAGGTCTATGCCTGCGGCGCGCCGATCATGGTCGACTCGGCGCAGCGCGACTTCGTGGCCAGCTGTGCGCTGCCGGCCGAGGAGTTCTACGCCGACTCGTTCACCAGCGAGGCCGACAAGCACGGCGATTGATGACGCCGCGCGAGCAGGGCGCTCGCGCTGCCGGCTAGCGCTTGGCGGCCTTCTTGGCCGCAGGCTTCTTCGCCTCTTCGGCGGCCTTCGGCTGGTCGCCGATCACGGACTTGAGCGGGCAGATGCTGAAGGCCGGGCACTTCTTGCACCCGGCAACGATGGCGATCGGGCACACGGTCATGGCGTTCTCCTGGCTTGAACTCGCGTTCGGCTGGGATTCCTGAAACTCACTCGCCGAGGTAGGCCGCGCGCACCTTGGGGTCGTTGAGCAGCGCCTTGGCCTCGCCGGCCATCGTGACCTCGCCCGACTCCATCACGTAGCCGCGGTTGGCGAGGCCAAGGGCGCGGCTGGCGTTCTGCTCGACCAGCAGCACGGTGGTGCCGCGCTGGTGGATGTCGTTGACCACCTCGAAGATCTTGTCGACCATGATCGGGCTCAGGCCCATCGAGGGCTCGTCGAGCAGCAGCACCTTGGGCCTGGCCATCAGCGCGCGGCCCATCGCCAGCATCTGCTGCTCGCCGCCGCTCATGGTGCCGCCGAGCTGGTGACGTCGTTCCTTGAGGCGAGGAAAGATGTCGAACACCTTCTCGATGTCGGCTTCGACTTCCTTGTCGTCGCGCGTGAACGCGCCCATCTGCAGGTTCTCGGTGATCGTCATGCGGGTGAAGGTGCCGCGCCCCTCGGGCACCATCACCAGGCCCTGTTTGACCAGTTCCCAGGCGCCCTGGCCCTTGATCGACCGGCCGAGGTACTCGATGCTGCCGTCCTTGGGCTCGAGCAGACCGGTGATGGCCTTGAGCGTGGTGGTCTTGCCGGCGCCGTTGGCGCCGATCAGGCTGACCAGCTCGCCCGCGTGGACCTCGAGCGTTGCGCCCTTGACGGCCTGGATGCCGCCGTAGGCGACCTTGAGGCCGGTGACCTTGAGCATGATTTCGGACATGTTGGTGATGCTCCTCGATCCGGCTCAATGCGCCGTGTGGCTGGCGCCGAGATAGGCCTCGATCACCTTCTCGTTCTTCTGCACGTCGGCCGGCGTGCCCTCGGCAATCTGCTTGCCGTAGTCGAGCACGGTGACCCGGTCGCACAGCCCCATCACCAGCTTCACGTCGTGCTCGATCAGCAGGATCGTGCGGCCGTCCTTGCGGATCCGGTCGATCAGCTCGCGCAGCACCACCTTCTCGGTCGCGTTCATGCCGGCGGCGGGCTCGTCGAGCGCGATCAGCTTGGGATCGGTGGCCAGGGCGCGCGCGATCTCGAGGCGGCGCTGGTCGCCGTAGCTGAGCGTGCGTGCCTTGTAGTCGGCGAACCTGGCGATGCCGACGTACTCGAGCAGTTCGCGCGCGCGGTGCTCGATCGCCGCCTCCTCGGCCTTGAAGCTGCCGGTGCGAAAAACCGCGCCGACCAGGCCCGAGTGGGTACGGATGTGGCGGCCGACCTGCACGTTCTCGAGTGCGGTCATGTCGGAGAACAGGCGGATGTTCTGGAAGGTGCGCGCGATGCCGGCCTTGGCCACCTGGTGCACCGCGGTCGGCCGGTAGGCGCGGCCCTCGAGCTCGAAGGTGCCGGCATCGGGCGTGTAGAGACCCGTGATGACGTTGAAGAAGGTGGTCTTGCCGGCACCGTTGGGGCCGATCAGGCCGTAGACCTGGCCGCGATGGATCGTGATGCCTACGTCGCTGAGCGCCTGCAGGCCGCCGAAGCGCTTGGAAACCTGCGCCACGTGCAGGATGGTATCGGTGGTCGTGGTCATGCTGCCTGGCTCCCCTTGACCTGCTTGCCCGCCCCGTTGCCGGGTGGCGCCACCTTGCCGTGCTCGGGCGAGGGCCAGATGCCACGCGGTCGCATCAGCATGATGATGATCATCGCCAGCGCGATCATCAGCTGGCGCAGGATCGCGGCGTCGAGCCGGCCGCCGGTCATCTCCTGCATCGGCCCGGCCAGGTAGCGCAGAACCTCGGGCAGCGCCGCCAGCAGCAAGGCACCGACGATCACGCCCGGAATGTGGCCGATGCCGCCGAGCACCACCATCGCCACGATCATGATCGACTCCTGCAGCGAGAAGGACTCGGGCGAGATGAAGCCCTGGAAGCTCGCGAACATCGATCCGGCCACGCCGCCGAAGGTGGCGCCCATGCCGAAGGCGAGCAGCTTCATGTTGCGGGTGTTGATGCCCATCGCCTTGGCGGCGATTTCGTCCTCGCGCATCGCCATCCAGGCGCGGCCGATGCGCGAGCGCTCCAGCCGGTAGCACAGCAGCACGGCGAACACCACCAGAAACAGGAACAGGTAGTAGTAGAGCGTGACCGGCGGCAGTTCGAATCCGAACACGTCAAGCTTCTTGCCGAGGTCGATGCCGAACACCCTGAACGAGTCGATCTGCGAAATGCCCTTGGGCCCGTTCGTGATGTTGAGCGGCGAGTCGAGGTTGTTGAGGAAGACGCGGATGATCTCGCCGAAGCCGAGCGTGACGATCGCCAGGTAGTCGCCGCGCAGTCGCAGCACCGGCGCTCCGAGCACGACGCCGAAGCCGCCGGCAATCAGCGCCGCCAGCGGAATGACGAGCCACAACGGGGAGTGCAGTCCGCCCGGGAACATGGCGCCGATCGCCGGGAAGTGCTCGCTGAGGTGCGGGCTGGCGAGCAGCCCGAAGAAATAGGCACCGACCGCGTAGAAGGCGACGTAGCCGAGGTCGAGCAGGCCGGCATAGCCGACCACGATGTTGAGGCCGAGCGCCAGCAGCACGTAGAGCAGCGCGATGTCGATGATGCGCACCCAGGCGTTGCCGAAGTACTGCGCGATCAGCGGCGTCAGCAGCAGCAGCGCACCGGCAATCAGGAACACGACGAGCTTGTTGTTCTTCATCATCATGTGCTCCCTCAGGCCCGGTCCGCCACGCGCTCGCCAAGCAGACCCTGCGGTCGCAGCGTGAGCACGAGAATCAGCACGATGAAGGCGAAGATGTCCTGGTAGTGGCTGCCGAGCACGCCGCCGGTGAGTACGCCGATGTAGCCGGCACCAAGACTTTCGATCAACCCGAGCAGCACGCCGCCGACCATCGCGCCGGGCAGGTTGCCGATGCCGCCGAACACCGCCGCGGTAAAGGCCTTGAGACCGGGCAGGAAACCCATGGTGTGCTGCACCGAGCCGTAGTTGCTGGCCCACATCACGCCGGCCAGCGCGGCCAGCGCGGCGCCGATGATGAAGGTGGCCGAGATCACCATGTCGGGCCTGACGCCCATCAACGCGGCCACCTTCGGGTTCTCGGCGGTGGCGCGCATCGCGCGGCCGAGCTTGGTCTTGTTGACCAGCCACATCAGGCCGCCGAGCACGATGACCGTGGTGACGAGGATGACGATCTGGGTGAAGGTGATGACCGCGCCGCCAACGTCGTAGACCTCGTTGGGCAGCAGGGTCGGGAAGGACTTGTAGTTCGGCTTCCAGATGATCATCGCCAGCGTCTGCAGCAGCAGGCTCATGCCCATCGCGGTGATCAGCGGTGCCAGCCGCGGCGCGTTGCGTAGCGGCCGGTAGGCTATTTTCTCGATCGAGTAGTTGAGCGCCGCGCAGACCACGATCGCCGCGATCAGCGAGATCAGCAGCAGCAGCCAGCCGGGCAGGCCGACACCGGCCAGCAGCGTGACCACGGTCCAGCTGGTGAGCGCACCGACCATCAGCACCTCGCCGTGGGCGAAGTTGATGAGGTTGATGATGCCGTAGACCATCGTGTAGCCCAGGGCGACCAGCGCATACATGCTGCCGAGCACCAGGCCGTTGATGATCTGTTGAATGAAGGTGTCCATCAGAGGGTTCTCCTGCCATCACGCGCGCGGCGCCGCAACGGTGGCGACACGACGAGCGCGCAGGCACTGCATCGTTAGCAAGATCTCCGCCATGCTCGGCGAATCGGGCCCCCGGGGCCCCTGCTGCCGCGGATTCTAGACACCGCACGCACCACTCAAGGGCGGGTAAACCGCGGTGCGCCGCGTGCTCAGTCGGGATTGCCTTTCGCGCGCGCGCGGCGGTTGGCCTCGCGCAGCTGGCCGAGCTTGTCGCCGATCTTGATCTCCAGGCCGCGCGGCTGCGGCTCGTAGAACGGCGCCGGGTCGATGCCGTCGGGCAGGTAGCGCTCGCCGGCGGCGAAGGCGCCGTCCTCGTCGTGCGCGTAGCGGTAGTCGCGACCGTAGTCGAGCGACTTCATCAGCTTGGTCGGGGCGTTGCGCAGATGCAGTGGCACCGGGCGCGAGCCGTCCTGCTGGACGAAGGCGCGCGCCGCCTTGTAGGCGCCATAGACCGCATTGCTCTTGGGCGCGACCGCCAGGTAGACCAGCGCCTGCGCCAGCGTCAGCTCGCCTTCGGGCGAGCCGAGCCGCTCGTAGACCTGCACCGCCTCGAGCGTGAGGGTGAGCGCGCGCGGATCGGCCAGGCCGATGTCCTCGCTCGCCATGCGCAGCAGGCGACGGCCGATGTAGCGTGGATCGGCCCCGCCGTCGAGCATGCGCGCGAACCAGTAGAGCGCGGCGTCGGGGTCGGAGCCGCGCACGCTCTTGTGCAGCGCCGAGATGCTGTCGTAGAACTGGTCGCCACCCTTGTCGTAGCGGCGCAGCTGCTCGCCGAGCGAGCGTTCGAGCAGGGCTTCGTCGATCTCGGCGACCGAGCCCGCCATCCGCGCCACGTTCTCGAAGCTGTTGAGCAGGCGGCGCGCATCGCCGTCGGCATAGCCGATCAGCCGCGCGCTGGCGGCGGCGCTCAGCGGTGGCGCCCCGAGCAGCGCGCGCCCGCGTTCCAGCAGTTCCTGCAGGTCGACCTCGGTCAGCGGCTGCAGCACATGCACCGTGGCGCGCGACAGCAGCGCAGCGTTGACCTCGAAGCTCGGGTTCTCGGTGGTGGCGCCGATGAAGCTGAACAGCCCGCTCTCGACATGCGGCAGGAAGGCATCCTGCTGCGCCTTGTTGAAGCGGTGCACCTCGTCGACGAAGACGATCGCGCGCCGCCCCATCGCGCGCGCCACCTGGGCCTGCTCGACCGCCTCGCGGATCTCCTTGACGCCACCGAGCACCGCCGAGATCGCGATGAAGCGCGCGTCGAAACCATCGGCCATCAGCCGCGCCAGCGTGGTCTTGCCGGTGCCGGGCGGGCCCCACAGGATCATCGAATGCGGACGGCCCGAGGCAAAGGCAACAGCCAGCGGCTTGCCCTCGCCGAGCAGTTGCTTCTGGCCGATCACCTCCTCGATGCGGCGCGGGCGCAGGCGCTCGGCCAGCGGCGCGTCGGGGTCGACGGCGGGCGTTGTCGTGCCGGCGGTCGAGCCTGTCTCGCCGATGGCACCCAACTCGAGCTGGCTCACGACGGCCTCATCACTGGCTCAGCACGTCGGCGCCGGCCGGCGGCTTGAACTGAAAGCGATCGGCGGCCAGCGCCGGATTGTTCTCGACCGCCGAGAAGTCGATGCGCGAGCGCTGGCCGAAGCCGTCGAGGATCTCGATGGCCGCCAGCGCGCCGCCGGCCCGAAAGCCGATCTTGAGCGTCTGGATGCCGCTGTCCTTGAGCTTCGGGCTCGCCTCGGCCCATTGCAGGCCGCCCTCGTCGGGCAGCGCGCGCAGCGTGAAATCACGTTCGATGGCGCTGCCGGCCAGCAGCGCTGCCGGCGTCGCGCCGAGCGCCTGCGAGAAGGGCCGCACGGTGACCTGGTTCAGTTCGGTATCGAACAGCCAGACCTTCTCGCCATCGCCGACGATCAGCTGCTCGTAGGGCTTCGCGTAGGCAAAGCGAAAGCGGTTGGGGCGCGAGAACTCGAAGCTGCCGCTGGACTTGCGTTGCTTCTTGCCGTCGGGCGAGGTGACGGTTTGGGTGAAGGCGGCGCGGCCGGTCTTGGCGTCGGCGGTAAAGGACTTTAGGGTGTCGAGAGCGTCGGCGTGGGCGTGCGCGTGGGCGGTGCCGAGCACGACCGCGACAACCGCTGCGACCAGTGAGCGCGACATGCGCGACCAAAGATGATTGCGCGTCACGCGAACGACCAACGCACCCCCGCTCAGCTTCATCGCCTCACCTTCATCGTGCGCTCATTGCGCCCACGCGTACAGGGCGGGTTAGACCACTCACGGTAGCGAGCACAGTGAAACCAGAGATCTGAGGACGCGTAGTCAAAAGGACGCATCCTCTCCCCTGGATTCCCGAAGGCATGGTTGAAGCTTCAATATGAATGCCTCGACTTCGTGATCGGCGAGATCCATAGGATCACCGTGTGACCCGACCGCAATTACACATACGGCCGCGCCGTCATACCAAGCATCGAGGCGGTCGCCACTGATCGCTGCAGAGTCGTTGCGCATGCGGTCTAGCTTGTTGACGAGAGCGAGTATCGGCGTCCCAAAGGTCATTCCTCGTGCCTTCTCGGCGCAATGATCTCCCGATTCCCATTGCTCGCCATCGCCGACACCACTCCCGACTTCTCCATCTGCTCCAGCAACCGCGCGGCGCGGTTGTAGCCGATGCGCAGGTGGCGTTGCACCAGCGAGATCGAGGCGCGCTTGTTCTGCAGCACGATCGCCACCGCCTGGTCGTACATCGGGTCGCTCTCGCCATCGCCGCCAGCACCGGTGTTGTTGGCCTCGGCCTCGGTGCCGCCCTCGATGCCACCCTCGAGGATGCCCTCGATGTAGTTGGGTTCGCCCTGGCTCTTGAGGTAGTCGACGACGCGATGCACCTCCTCGTCGCTCACGAAGGCACCGTGCACGCGGATCGGCAGTCCGGTGCCGGAGGGCATGTAGAGCATGTCGCCCTGGCCCAGCAGGGCCTCGGCGCCCATCTGGTCGAGGATCGTGCGGCTGTCGATCTTGCTGCTGACCTGGAACGAGATGCGCGTGGGAATGTTGGCCTTGATCAGGCCGGTGATCACGTCGACGCTCGGCCGTTGCGTGGCCAGGATCAGGTGGATGCCCGCGGCGCGCGCCTTCTGCGCCAGGCGGGCGATCAGCTCCTCGATCTTCTTGCCGACCACCATCATCAGGTCGGCCAGTTCGTCGATAACGATGACGATGTGCGGCAGCCGCTCCAGCGGCTCGGGCTGCTCGGGCGTCAGGCTGAAGGGGTTGCCGAGCGGCTCGCCGCGCGCCGTGGCCTCGTCGATCTTCTTGTTGTAGCCGGCGAGGTTGCGAACGCCGAGCTTGCTCATCAGCTTGTAGCGCCGCTCCATCTCGCCGACGCCCCAGTTGAGCGCGCTGGCGGCCTGCTTCATGTCGGTCACGACCGGGCACAGCAGGTGCGGGATGCCCTCGTAGACGCTCATCTCGAGCATCTTGGGATCGATCAGGATCAGGCGCACGTCGCGCGCCTCGGCCTTGTAGAGCAGCGAGAGGATCGTCGCGTTGATGCCGACCGACTTGCCCGAGCCGGTGGTGCCGGCCACCAGGCAGTGCGGCATCTTGGCGAGGTCGGCCACCACCGGGCCGCCGACGATGTCCTTGCCCAGGCCGATGCTCAGCATCGAGTGGGCATCGTTGTAGGCCTGCGAGCCGAGGATCTCCGAGAGCCGGATCATCTGCCGCTTGGCGTTGGGCAGTTCGAGCGCCATGAAGTTCTTGCCGGGGATCGTCTCGACCACGCGGATGCTCACCAGGCTCAGCGAGCGCGCCAGGTCCTTGGCCAGGCCGACGATCTGCGAGCCCTTGACGCCGGTGGCCGGTTCGATCTCGTAGCGCGTGATCACCGGTCCCGGCGAGGCCAGCACCACGCGCACCTCGACGCCGAAGTCCTTGAGCTTCTTCTCGATGAGTCGGCTGGTCATCTCGAGCGACTCGGGCGTCACGGTTTCCATGCGGCCGGGCGCGGCATCGAGCAGGTCGACCTGTGGCAGCTTGGTGTCGGCGAGTTCGCTGAACAGCGGCTTCTGCTTCTCCTTCACCACGCGCTCGCTGCGCGGCACCTGCATCACCGGGGCTTCGATCAGGATCGGCTCGTGGTCCTCGAAGTGCTCGCGCTCGACGTCGGCCACCTGCTCACGCTCGCGCAGCGCCTGCTCGCCCAGACGCGCATCCTCGGCGCGCTCGATGCGTCGCTCGCGCTGCTCGCGCCATCCTTCGAGCGCGGCGCCCAGGCGCTCCGCCGCCGAAAACCACGAAAAACGCAGCGCCAGCGGCAATGCGACCACCAGCACCGCGATCCACAGCAGGCCGGAGCCGAGGAAGCCAAGCGCGCGTTGGCTGAACCCGCCAAGCACGCTGCCGAGCACGCCACCGGCGGTGCCGCCGGGCAGCACGGCCTCGCCGCCATAGAGACGGGTCCACTCGAGGGCACAACTCGCGGCCAGCAGCAGCGCCAGGCCCGCCCACATCAGGCCGGGCGGGCGCGAGGCGGCGCCGCCAAGCGCCGCAGGCGCGTCACGCCGCAGCAGCCGGGCCAGCGCCGACAGCCATACGCTGCCACCGGCGAGCAGCAGCCACCAGACCGAACGACCGAACAGGAAGAAGCCGAGGTCGGACAGCCATGCACCGAGCACGCCGATGCGGTTGTAAACCAGCGCGCTGCCGTCGCCCGACGTCGACCAGGCGGCATCGACCGGACTGTGCGAAAGCAGCGCGATCGCCGCCAGCAGCCACAGCAGACCACCGGCCACGACACCCAGCTTGAGACGCCAACCTGCATCGGCGCCGACCGCTGCACCACCGTTGCGCGAGGATGCCGCCGCGCCGTCGGAGCTCAGGGATCCGAGGGGAAAACTCATGCACCGGATTGTGGCCGATGCGCCACTGCATCAAGTGTCCGGGCGTTGCGGGCCCGCCGCGGCGCCGGGCCGCGGCACTCACCGATTGGCGAGCGTCTCCTTGAGCAGCACCGAGCCGTCGGCCTGGGTCTCGATGAAGCCGCGGACCTCGAGGTCCTTCATCACGCGGCTGACCATCTCGCGCGACGCGCCGACCACCTTGGCCAGGTCCTGGCGCGAAACCTTGCTGCGGATCCACTTGAAGTCACCGCCGTCCTCGCTCATGTCGAGCAGGGCGCGGGCAACGCGACCGTAGACATCGAGCAGCGCCAGCGACTCGATCTGGCGGTCGGCCGCGCGCAGCCGCGCCGTGAGGCCGCGCATGATCGCGTAGGACAGGCTGGTCTGCTCGGGCAGGCAATGCGCGAACTCGGCGCGACCCAGCACCAGCGCGTCGGTCTGGACCTCGGCCCGCACGGTGGCCGAATGCGGCTCGCCGTCGATCAGGCTCATCTCGCCCAGGTAGTCGCCGGGATGCAGCACCGCCAGGATCACTTCGCGCCCGCGCTGGTCGGCCGTGACCACGCGTGCGCGGCCGGTCAGCAGGATGAACAGCGCGTTCGAGCGCGTGCCCTGCTCCACCATCACCTCGCCGCGCCGGAAGCGCCGCTTGACCACACCTTCGGCGATGCCCTGCGCCTGCTCGCCCGTCAGCATCGAGAACAGCGGAACACGACGGATCAGGTCGAGGTTGGACAGCATGGCCATGGATCAATCCTCCTTCTTCTTGTTCGAACCAGTACGCACCTATGACGACGATTGCCGGCGTCGCCCTTGTGGAAAGGCCCGCCTGCCTACAATTCGGGCATGCGTCACGCCCCGTTTGGTGGAGTGTGACGCAATTCACGAGCCCGAATCTAATCGAAGGGCACGGCCATCCGGCCCCTCACAAACGCGAATGCGGCGTCGAGCGGACCGACTCGTCGCAGCCAGCCCACAGACCAGCCTTGCCACCATGAGCACCCAGTCCAAGCACGCCCAGGTCCTGATCCTCGGTTCCGGCCCGGCCGGCTACACCGCCGCCATCTATGCCGCGCGCGCCAATCTCAAGCCGATGCTGATCACCGGCATCGCCCAGGGCGGCCAGCTGATGACCACCACCGACGTCGACAATTGGCCGGCCGACGTGATGGGCGTGCAAGGCCCCGAATTGATGCAGCGCTTCCAGCAGCATGCCGAACGCTTCCAGGCCGAGATCGTGTTCGATCACATCAACCAGGTCGACTTCTCCAAGCGTCCGTTCACGCTCACCGGCGACAGCGGCACCTATACCTGCGACGCGCTGGTCATCGCCACCGGCGCCAGCGCCAAGTACCTCGGCCTGCCGAGCGAAGAGGCCTTCATGGGCCGCGGCGTCAGCGGCTGCGCCACCTGCGACGGCTTCTTCTATCGCGACCAGGAGGTCTGCGTGGTCGGCGGCGGCAACACCGCGGTGGAGGAGGCGCTCTACCTCTCGAACATCGCGAGCAAGGTGCACCTGATCCATCGCCGCGACAAGTTCCGCGCCGAGGCGATCCTGGTCGACAAATTGGCCGAGAAGGTCAAGGCCGGCAAGATGGAACTGCACCTGTTCCAGCAGCTCGACGAGGTGCTCGGCGACGCCTCCGGCGTGACCGGCGTTCGCATCCGCAGCACCCGCGACGACAGCACGACCGAGCTCAAGCTGCAGGGCTGCTTCATCGCCATCGGCCACCAGCCCAACACCGACATCTTCAAGGGCCAGCTCGAGATGAAGGACGGCTACATCCTGACCAGGAGCGGGCTCAACGGCCTGGCCACGATGACCAGCGTGCCGGGCGTCTTCGCCGCCGGCGACGTGCAGGACCATGTCTACCGCCAGGCCATCACCTCGGCCGGCACCGGTTGCATGGCAGCGCTGGACGCGCAGCGCTTCCTCGAGCAGCAAGCCTGAGCCTGGTAGGCAGCCTGCGGTAAACCCGCTATAATCGCGGTCTTTGCCGAAGCTGGCGGGTCATCTGGCCCGCTCGGCTAGCTGATGCGGTTCGAGGTTGAGCTCGGGCCGGATCGTCGAAGGGCGGCTATCCAGGTGGGGTCATGCAAGACGAGACCCTTCCTGCTCTGCCCGCCAAGTCTCAACGAGATTGCACCGGAGAAGCGTCATGGCGCGCGTCTGTCAAGTCACGGGCAAGGGCCCGATGGTGGGGAACAAGGTTTCCCACGCCAACAACCGAACCAAGCGTCGCTTCCTGCCGAATCTGCAGTACCGCCGCTTCTGGCTCGAAACCGAGAACCGCTGGGTTCGGCTGCGCGTTTCCAACGCCGCGCTGCGCCTGATCGACAAGCGCGGCATCGATGTCGTGGTTGCCGATCTGCGCGCCAGCGGCGAGCTTTGATCAACCGCACCACCTGACAAGGAGCACACCATGGCCACCAAAGGCGGACGCGAAAAGATCAAGCTGGAATCCACTGCCGGCACCGGTCACTTCTACACCACTACCAAGAACAAGAAGACGACGCCCGAAAAGCTCGAATTCAGCAAGTTCGATCCCAAGGCGCGCAAGCATGTCGCCTACAAGGAAGTGAAGCTGAAGTAAGGCTTCGCGTCCTCGGACACCCGACCCGCCCGGCTGCCAAGCCCGGCGGGTTTTGCTTTGCTTGCTGAACCTGACCGTCGTGCTTCGACACCGAGGGATCCAGACGGCAAAAGAAAAGGCGCCTCGAGAGGCGCCTTTTTCATTCGAGACGGAGACTTCGGTCAGGCATGCGCGGCGCGCAGCTTGAGCGAGAACTCCTGCAGCGCGGCAACACCGCTCTCCTCTGCCTTCTTGCACCAGGCCTGCAGGTCGATCACCAGTTGCTCGGCCGACACGTTGGTGCGGGTCCAGAGCTGGCGCAACTCTTCGCGCATGGTCAGGAACTTGTCGAGGACCGGATGCTCGGCACGCGCGCTCTGCAACTGGGGGCGAACATCGTTCGGGATGCGATCGTCGTCGCGGTGCGCCCAGCGCTTGGCCAGCGTCAGCCGAGCCCACTTGGGCGTGTTCTGGTGGCCGTCGGCCTTCAGGCGCTTGAGTTCGGCACGACAGTGGCGGCGCATTTCGCGGCCGTACTTGGCCATCAGCTCGTAGCGGTTGGCGATCACGGCCTCGAGCGTCTTGCCGTCGGCGACCGGACGGATCGCACCGAGCTTGAGTTCGGGCGCGGTCTTGCGCACCGTCGCCAAGCCCAGCTTCGAGAGCAGCGAGATGTAAACCCAGCCGATGTCGAACTCGTAGGGCTTGACCGAGAACTTGGCCGAGGTCGGGTAGGTGTGGTGGTTGTTGTGCAACTCCTCACCACCAATCATCACGCCCCAGGGCGAGATGTTGGTGCTGGCGTCGGGCGCCTCGAAGTTGCGGTAACCCCACCAGTGGCCGAGACCGTTGATGATGCCGGCCGCGTTGATCGGGATCCACAGCATCTGCACCGCCCACACCGCCGCACCGATGGCGCCGAACAGCGTCAGGTTGATCAGCAGCATCAGGCCCACGCCCTGCCACGAGTAGCGGGTGTAGAGATTGCGCTCGATCCAGTCGTCGGGCGTGCCGTGGCTGAACTTGGAGATGGTCTCCATGTTCTTCGACTCGGCACGGTAGAGCTCGGCGCCCTGCAGCAGCACGGTCTTGATGCCGCGCGTCTGCGGGCTGTGCGGGTCTTCCTCGGTCTCGCACTTCGCGTGGTGCTTGCGATGGATCGCAACCCACTCGCGCGTCACCATGCCGGTGGTCAGCCACAGCCAGAAACGGAAGAAATGCGATACGGCCGGATGCAGGTCGAGCGCCCGGTGGGCCTGCGCGCGGTGCAGGTAGATCGTGACCGCGGCAATGGTGATGTGCGTCACGACGAGCGTGAACAGCAGCACCTGCCACCAAGAGGCGGCGAGCACGCCGTGCGCGAGGCCGTTGACCATCGCGTCGAAAACCGTCATCAGGCTGTCCATTCAATCCTTCTTTGAAGTGCCCACTATTGTAAGTGGGCACCTGCCGGCCGGCTTGCGAAAACTCAGGGTTCTCGCACTAGGGCCCGAATCGATGTTGGAGCCCTGTCGGAGAGCTGCGTTCCACCCGGCACACCGGCTCTGGGGAGCCCGCTCCAATCCCGTCCGAGCTCGATTGCCAGGGGGCCACGCCCCATGCGAGCGCTTACTGGCGTTGCCAGACGGCGGCGAAGAAGCCGTCGGTCGCGTGCCGGTGCGGCCACAGGCGCAGGTGGTCGCTGGCCACCAGGCTTGTCGCCGAGGCGACACCGGCGCGCTCCAGCGCCTCGGCCGCCGGCAGCAGCTTGAACTCGCGCTGCACCTCGCCGAAGGCCGCGGCGATCGCCTCGTTCTCGACCGCCAGCAAGCTGCAAGTCGCATAGACCAAACGCCCGCCCGGCTTCACCAGGCGCGCCGCACTGGCCAGGATCGCGGCCTGCTTGACGACCAGTTCATCGACCGCCTTCTGCGACTGGCGCCACTTGAGGTCCGGGTTGCGCCGCAGCGTGCCCAGGCCTGAGCACGGCGCGTCAACCAGCACGCGGTCGATCTTGCCGGCGAGGCGCTTGATGCGCTCGTCGCGCTCGTGCGCGATCTGCGCCGGGTAGACGTTGGACAGGCCGCTGCGTGCCAGCCGCGGCTTGAGCGACTCGAGCCGGTGGCCCGAGATGTCGAAGGCGTAGAGGCGGCCGGTGTTGCGCATCATCGCGCCGAGCGCGAGCGTCTTGCCGCCGGCGCCGGCGCAGAAGTCGGCGACCATCTCGCCGCGCTTGGCCTCGGTCAGCAGGGCCAGCAGCTGGCTGCCCTCGTCCTGCACCTCGACCGCGCCGCTGTTGAAGACCTCGAGCCGGTTCAGCGCCGGCTTGCCGTCGACCCGCAGACCCCAGGGCGAATACGGCGTGGTCACGGCCTCGATGCCGGCGGCGCGCAGCGCGGCCTGGACTTCCTCGCGCTTGGCCTTGAGCGGATTGACGCGCAGATCCAGCGGTGCCGGCTTGAGCAGCGTCTCGGCCAGCGCCCAGAACTCGGTCTCGCCGATCTCGGCCCGCAGCGGCGCCGCCAGCCACTCGGGCAGGTTGTGGCGCTGCTTCTCGGGCAGCGAGGCCGGCGAGACGCCGCGCGCGCGACCCATCCAGTCGCGCTCGTTGGGACCGAGCGCGCCACGCAGGTAGACGTCGCTGCCCGACCAGCCCAGCAGCGCCAGGCGCCGCTCGAGCGGACCGCTGCCCGACTGCGCCAGATGCTGGAACGCGAGCCGCTGGCGCAGCACCGCGTAGGTCGTCTCGGCCAGGGTCTGGCGCTCGCGCGGGCCGAGGTTCTTGTGCTGGCGGAAGAAGGCCGAGACCACGCTGTCGGCGGGGGCGTCCAGACGTAGCACGGAGCGCAGCAGTTCGGTGGCGAGGTCAAGCAGGGAGTTCGGGGACATCCTCGGATTATCCCTGCGTCACCGACGGCCCCGAGGTCGCCGCGCAGCGGCGCCCGCCCCCCAAGGGGTGTCAAGGCGCTCGGGGCGGCCCGTCGCTGCCTTGCTCGGCCAGCCGCCTCTAGAGTCCGCTGGCCTCGAGCGCTTCGCGGACCGCGCCGAGTTGGCGCCGCGAAACGGCGAGCCATTCATCGACCGCCCGCACCTGCACCGCCCAGCCCTCGCCGGCGTCGGCCGGGTCGCCGGCGGGTTCGATCACTCGCCGTTCGAGCGCGCGAACCGCGTTGCGCGCCACGATCGCGTTGCGGTGCACGCGCAGGAAGGTCTCACCCAGGCGCGGCTCGAGTTCGGTCAGCGAGTCGTCGACCACGTAGCTGCGGGCCGCGGTGCGCACCGTCACGTACTTCATCTCGGCCTTCAGGTACAGCACCTCGGCCAGCGGCACCCGCAGCAGCCGGCCGCGCTCGGTGACGACGATCACCGGCTGCTCGCTCAGCGTCGCGCTGGCGCTGGCCACGCGCGCCGCGCGATCCAGCGCGGCGTGCAGGCGCTCGCGCCGTACCGGCTTGGTCAGGTAGTCGGTCGCCTCGAGCTCGAAGGCCTGCAGCGCGTGCCCGGCATGTGCGGTGACGAACACCACCGCCGGCGGCGGGTTCATCGCTCGAAGGTGGGCGGCCAGCGCGAGCCCGTCGGCGCCCGGCATCTGGATGTCGAGCAGCACCACGTCGGCCGTGTTGGCGCTCAGCCATTCAAGCGCCGCCTGCGCATGACCCGCCTCGCCCACCACGCGCGCCGGCGGCCCGCCTTCGCGCGCGCTGGCCTCGACCAGTTGCGCCAGGCGCATGCGGGCCAGCGATTCATCGTCGACGATCAAAACCCGCAGCATTCGAGTTCTCCGAGCAGAGCTTCAGATCGGAACCACGATCCGCACCCGGTACTGGCCATCCTCGACCCCGGTCCTGAAGTCGGCCGCCAGGTCGTGCAGCAGGCGCAAACGCTCACGCACATTGCCGAGCGCGACGCCGTGGCCGTCGGAGCGTGCCGGGCCCGTTGGCATCGGGTTGCGCACCTCGATCAGCACCTCGCCGGCACGCCTTCGCGTGCGCACCCGCACGATGCCGCCGTTCGGCAAGGGCTCGATGCCGTGGCGCACCGCGTTCTCGACCAGCGGTTGCAGCAGCAGCGGCGGCAGGCGAGCGACGCCGGCGCGCTCGTCGAGATCCCACTGGATCTGCAGGCGGTCGCCGAAGCGAACCTTCTCGATGTCGAGGTAGCGCCGCGCCAGCTCGATCTCCTCGTTCAATGTGGCCACCGCGTGGCGGCCGCCGCCCTCGAGCGCGACGCGGAACAACTCGCCGAGGTTCTCGAGCACCTCCTCGGCGCGGCCGGGGTCGACGCGCACCAGCGCGATCGCGCTGTTGAGCGCGTTGAACAGGAAATGCGGGCGGATGCGAGCCTGCAACTCGGCCAACCTTGCCGCGACCGCGGCCGGCGCCTCCTGCCGTGCGCGCTGGCGCAACCAGACGAAGAAGCCGAAGGCGGTTGCCGCGCCAGCCAGCACCGCCGCGACGCGGGTCGGACCGGCGAGCGCCTCGGGGCCAAGGTACTGCAGCAACGCGGTGGCCAGCAGGCCGCAACCCGCTCCCAGCGCCACCAGCATGGTGCCCTGCACGACCGGCGTGCGCGGCTCGAGCCAGCGCTTGAGCCCGCAGGTGAGCAGCAGCCAGAGCAGCAACGCCGGCAGCACCACCAGCGAGGCGCTGGCAAAGCGCAGCAACCAGTCGAGCGCGGTGGCGGCGCCAAAGCCGGTCGCGATTGCCACGCCGGCGTGGACCACGAGCACGGCGCGCAGCACGAAGCCGACATGGCAGACATCGAACACACCCGCGGTCTTGAGCGCGGCCGCACGTGCCGTGCGAGCCATCGGCTGCAGTGCCGACGGCGGCCACTCGGTGCCGGCGCCGCTGTCGGCACCGGCCGGCCGGCGGACGGCACTTGGCGGATGGCTCAGCGGATCGGGAATGGTGGCGTCGGTAGGCATCGAAGGAGGCGGCGGGGGCGTCGGCCGCAAGGCCGACTCCTACAATCGATTGTCCACAACCCCTTCGCGCACCGGCAAGCGATCCGCAGGCGGTGCGTTGTCGGCACGCACTGATCGACTGACGATGTCCGCGCACTCACCCGCCCCCGCCACCCCCGTCGACAACCAGCTCGACCGCAAGGCGCAAGCCTGGTCGGCGCTGTTCTCGGAGCCGATGAGCGAGCTGGTGCAGCGCTACACCGCCAGCGTCGACTTCGATCGGCGCCTGTGGCGCGCCGACATCGAGGGCTCGCTGGCCCACGCCGGCATGCTGCACACGCAGGGCCTGCTCAGCACCGAGGACCATGCGGCGATCGAACGCGGCATGGCGCAGATCCGCACCGAGATCGAAAGCGGCAGTTTCGAGTGGAAGCTGGCGCTGGAGGACGTGCACCTCAACATCGAGGCCCGCCTGACCCAACTGGTGGGCGACGCCGGCAAGCGCCTGCACACCGGCCGCTCGCGCAACGACCAGGTCGCCACCGACGTCCGGTTGTGGCTGCGCGCCGAGATCGACGAGCTGCTGCCGCTGCTGAGCGCACTGCAGCTGGCGCTGGTCGAGGTGGCCGAACGCAACGTCGAGGTCATCCTGCCCGGCTTCACCCACCTGCAGGTCGCGCAGCCGGTGAGCTTTGGCCACCACCTGCTGGCCTACGTCGAGATGTTCGCGCGCGACGCCGAGCGCCTCACCGACGTGCGCAAGCGCGTCAACCGCCTGCCGCTCGGCGCCGCCGCGCTGGCCGGCACCAGCTACCCGCTCGATCGCGAGCTGGTGGCACGCACGCTGGGCATGGAAGGCGTCTGCCAGAACTCGCTCGACGCGGTCAGCGACCGCGACTTCGCGATCGAGTTCAGCGCCGCGGCCTCGCTGCTGATGATCCACGTCTCGCGCTTCAGCGAGGAACTGATCCTGTGGATGAGCCAGAACTACGGCTTCATCGACCTCGCCGATCGCTTCTGCACCGGCTCGTCGATCATGCCGCAGAAGAAGAACCCCGACGTGCCCGAGCTGGCGCGCGGCAAGAGCGGCCGCGTGATCGGCCACCTGATGGGCCTGCTCATGCTGATGAAGGGCCAGCCGCTGGCCTACAACAAGGACAACCAGGAAGACAAGGAACCGCTGTTCGACACCGTCGACACGCTGCGCGACACGCTGCGCATCTTTGCCGAACTGGCGGCCGGTATCACGGTCAAGCCCGAGGCGATGGAGCGCGCCGCGTTGAGGGGCTACGCGACCGCGACCGACCTCGCCGACTACCTGGTCAAGAAGGGCCTGCCGTTCCGCGACGCGCACGAGGTGGTGGCGCATGCCGTGAAGGACGCGATCGCGCTTGGCGTCGACCTCTCGCAGCTGACGCTGGCCCAACTGCGCGGCTACCACGCGGCGATCGACGAGGACGTCTACGCCGTACTCAGCCTGCGCGGCTCGCTCGAGGCGCGCAACACGCTCGGCGGCACCGCGCCGGCGCAGGTGCGGGGCCAGATCGCACGCCATCGGGCGCGACTGGCGATCTGAGCGCATCGCTCGCCGCGGGCGGTTGCGCCGCGGCTCTCATCAGGGCCGCGCGCTAGCCGACCAGGTTGGCCAGGCTCAGCAGCACCAGCAGCAGCATCCACAGCACCACCGAGCGCCAGACCAGGCCGACCACGCTGCGCAGGTGGCCGAGTTCGGGCGTCACGCCCGGGGTCGAGCCGGTGGCGTCGCCCTCCTGCGCGGCGGCGCTGGCGCCGATGCCCTGGCTGCGGTCGGGGCCAAGCGGCGGCGGCGCCTTGCCGCCGAGCCGCACGCCGACCGCACCGGCGGCCGCCGCGAGAACGATGCCGTCGTTGGGCTGGCGCCAGAGCTCGGCATCGCGCCGCCAGCAGGCGACCGCCTCCTCGAAGTTGCCGACGACGGCAAAGCCGAAGGCTGTCAACCGCGACGGCACATGGTCGATCAGTTCGAACATGGACTCGGCGCGCTGGCGCAGTCCTTCGTTCATCGCGACGCCGGTGGTGCGGTTCTTGTAGGCCCAGTAGCGCTGCGAGAACTCGGCCAGGCGGTAGAGCACCGCGCCGGCCGGGCCGAAGCCGAAGGCCGCGAGCACCACGAACCAGAAGAAGACGCCAAAGACATGACGATGCGCCGCCAGCAGCGAATGCTCGATGACCTGGCGCAGCAACTCGTCGCGCGGCAGGTCGCTCGCATCCACGTGGCGCCACTCGGCGAGCAGCTGGCGGGCGGCAATCTCGTCGCCGCGCTCGAGCGCGTCGCGTATGTCGGTGTAGTAGTGGCTGAAGTGGCGAAAACCCAGCGTCAGGTAGAGCACCGCCACGTTCCAGGCCAGCGCCAGGAAGAAGCTGAAGTGGGCGAACGCGAGGTAGACGCCCCAGGCCACCAGCGTCGGACCGATGACGCTGACGCCCCAGACCACCCACGCGTGATGCTCGCGCCCGGCGTCGAAGTTGCGACCGCTCCAGCGGGTCCAGGCGACCAATGTTTCGTGGACGCCGTTCTTGCGCGGCAGCGGCCGCACTTGCTCGATCAGGAGTGCCAGCAGCACCGAGAAGAAACTCATGGCGGGCGATGATAGCGACGCCGGCGGCGACCTCAGACGCTGAGAAAGCGGTAGAGGTTGCGCAGCATCGCCGCGGTGGCGCCCCAGATGAAATAGGGCTCGTCCCGGTCCGGTGCATGCCATGGCATCGACCAGAACTCGCGCCGGCCGCCCTGCCAGTCGAAGGCATGCCGCTGGTGGTGGGCCGGCGTCATCAGGAAGGCCAGCGGCACTTCGAAGACCTCGGCCACCTCGACCGGATCGGGCCGCAGCGAGAAGCCCGATTCGACGATCGCCACCACCGGCGTCACGACGAAGTTGGTGACCGTCGTGTAGATCGGCAGCGCGCCGATCACCTCGATGTGATCGCGTGCCAGACCGACCTCTTCCTCGGTCTCGCGCAGTGCGGTGGCGACGACGTCGACGTCCTCATCCTCGGCGCGACCACCGGGAAAGCTGATCTGCCCCGCATGGTCCTTGAGGTGATCGGTGCGCAGCGTCAGCAGCACCGACACGCCGTCGCCACGCGCCACCAACGGCACCAGCACCGAGGCGGCGGTGGGGTCGCGGTCGAGCAAGCGGCCGTCTCCGCGGATTTCGGGCGTCCATGCCGGTGGCGCACCGAAGCGGGCGCGCAAGGCCTCGGGCGTCAGTCGCGCGCCGGGCACCGCCGGATTGGCCGAGTCGCGGCCGACCACGGGCACCACGCGCGGATCGATGATGGGAACACGCTGCATCAGGAACTCACTGTAGGGCTTGCTCGCGACCGCAAATGAAAAGGCCGCCCGAAGGCGGCCTTTTCCAGCTCAGGAGCGCATGGCTCAGGAGAGCTTTTCCTTGATGCGTGCCGACTTGCCGCTGCGCTGGCGCAGGTAGTACAGCTTGGCGCGGCGGACGTCGCCGCGGCGCTTGACTTCGATCGACGAGATCAGCGGGCTGTAGAGCTGGAAGGTGCGCTCGACGCCTTCGCCGCTGGAGATCTTGCGCACGATGAACGAGCTGTTCAGGCCGCGGTTGCGCTTGGCGATCACGACGCCTTCGTAGGCCTGCACGCGCTTGCGGGTGCCTTCGACGACGTTGACGCTGACGATCACGGTGTCGCCGGGGGCGAACTCGGGGATCGTCTTGTTCAGTCGAACAATCTCTTCTTGTTCGAGTTGGCGGATCAGGTCCATAAAAACTCCATGTAGATCATGTGCGCGCCCACTGGCTTGTGGTGGTCCGGTTGGCTGGCCTGGAGGCTGCCGGTTGGACTGGCTTCATTGGCGTTCAATGGAGCCGCCGAACAGAGGATCGGGGTAAGCCCGTGATTATAGCCCAGTCCGGACTTGCGGGGCCACGGCGGCCACCAACCCGGCCAGGAAGCGCTCGTCGTGCACCGAAAGGCGGCCGGCGGCACGCGCGGCGGTGATCAGTTCCGGCCGGCGCCGCAGCGTCAGCTCGAGTTGGCGCTCGCGGCGCCAGCGCGCGATCTGCGCGTGGTGGCCCGAGAGCAGAACCGCCGGCACGGCGCTGTCGCCGAGCCGCTCCGGGCGGCTGTAGTGGGGGCAGTCGAGCAGGCCATGGTCGGCCGAGAAGCTGTCCTGCTCGTGCGAGGCGGCGTCGTTGAGCACGCCGGGTTGGAGCCGGGCGACCGCGTCGATCAGCGCCAGCGCCGGAATTTCGCCACCCGAGAGCACGAAATCGCCGAGGCTGAGTTCCTCGTCGACATGCGCGTCCACGAAACGCTGGTCGATGCCTTCGTAGCGGCCGCACAGCAGCACCGCGCCGGGCCCGCCGGCCAGTTCGCGAACGCGCCCTTGGGTCAGCGGCTTGCCGGCCGGGCTGAACAGGATCAGCGGCGTGCGAGCCGCGCCTTCGGCGAGTTGCGACGCGCGCACCGCGGCCAGCGCGCGCTCCAGCGGCTCGACCAGCATCACCATGCCGGGGCCGCCGCCGTAGGCGCGATCATCGACGCGACGATAGGCATCGTCGGCGTAGTCGCGCAGCTGCCAGAGTTGCAGCGCCACGCTGCCGCCGGGCTCGAAGGCACGCCGGGTCACGCCGCTGGCCTGGAACGGCGCGAACAGTTCGGGGAACAGGGTCAGGACGTCGAAGCGCATGACAGGCACGCGAAGCGGCTGGCTCGACTAGTCGTCGAGGCCCCAGTCGAGCGCCCAGTCGACGACGATGCGCCGACCCGGCAGGTCGACCTGGTCGACATAG
Organism: Rivibacter subsaxonicus; assembly: GCF_004217215.1. Taxonomy (GTDB): domain Bacteria; phylum Pseudomonadota; class Gammaproteobacteria; order Burkholderiales; family Burkholderiaceae_C; genus Rivibacter; species Rivibacter subsaxonicus. The sequence goes on along the minus strand of NZ_SHKP01000007.1, from coordinate 442,256 downwards.
GCAGCGACGAAGGGAATCAGCCGCTCGACCGGTTCCGGCTCGGTGCCGGTCGCCTGCAACACACGCAGCACGCTGTGCGGGCCGGTATCGATCAGGCTCTCTACCGCACCCAGCGCCTCGCCGGCACGGTTGAGAACCGCCAGGCCGATCAGGTCGATCCAGTAATACTCGCCCTCGGCGGCCGCCGGAAAGCTGCTGCGCGAGACAAAGATGCGCGCCCCGCGCAGCGACTCCGCCACGTTGCGATCGGTGACTTCGCTCACCGTCGCGACGATCAACTCGCCTTGGTCGCGCGCGCTGGCCACGCTCAGCATGGCGGGCAACGCCGGGCTGCCGGCGGGACGCGGTTTGTCCTCGGGCGCCTTCAGGAACCAGTTCGAACTCGCCAGCAGCGCCTCGGGCTGCCCCGAGAAGGGCAGCACCTTGATGCCACCCTTGATGCCCCAGGCACCCTGGATGCGACCGACCTCGACCGCGTCCTCGGGCCAGGCGGCCCGGTCGGTGGTCGAGTCGATGCTCACGATGCCGGAGGGCTTCAGGCCGCCGGAACGACCTTGGCCTTGGCTTCCTTGACCAGGCGGTCGACGGTCGGCGAGAGCTGGGCGCCGGTGGCGGTCCAGTGCTCGACGCGGTCGAAGGCGACGCGCAGCGATTCTTCCTTGCCCGAAGCGACCGGGTTGTAGAAACCCACGCGCTCGAGGAAGCGACCATCGCGACGGTTGCGCGAGTTGGTGACGACGATGTTGTAGAACGGGCGCTTCTTGGAGCCGCCGCGGGCGAGTCGGATCACGACCATGATGTTTCCTTGAACTGTCTGTGTCGGTGATCAAGCGCTCCCGGAGACACTCGGGCCTGCTGATCGAGGGCCGAAGCCGCTGGTGGCTTCGACTGAAGGATTCCCGGCCGCCGTAGATACGCCCTTGACCGCGGAGCACCCCAGCGGCGCTGCCTCGGCGCCGGACCGGCACCAGAACCCAGCATTATAAACTCACTGCCGATGTCCGACCATGCCCCCCGCGCCGGCAACGCGCCGCGCCTGCTCGTTCGCGCCAGCCACGCCGAAGACCTGGACGCGATCACCGCGATCTACGCCTGGAATGCCGAGCACGGCACCGGCACCTTCGAGCTCGAAGGCCCGCCGCGCGATGAGATGGCACGGCGGCGCGACGACGTGCTGGCCAAGGACCTGCCCTGGCTGGTGGCCGAGCGTGACGGCGAGGTGCTGGGCTATGCCTACGCCAACCACTTCCGGCCGCGCCTGGCCTACCGCTTCGCGCTGGAGGACTCGATCTACCTGGCGCCGCAGGCGCAGGGCCAGGGCCTCGGCCGCCTGCTGCTGGCCGAACTGGTGGCGCAGTGCACCGCGCGCGGCGCGCGCCAGATGCTGGCGGTGATCGGCGACAGCGCCAACGCGGCCTCGATCGGACTGCATCGCGCCCAGGGCTTCACCGAGGTCGGCACGCTGCGCGCCGCCGGCTGGAAGTTCGAGCGCTGGCTCGACGTGGTGCTGATGCAGCGCGCGCTCGGCCCGGGCGACGCGTCGGCGCCGGGGTGATCCCGATGCGACCCAAGTCCAAGACCATCGCCACCTGGCTCGCCTTCCTTGGCGGCAGCTTCGGGCTGCATCGCTTCTATCTGCACGGGCTGCGCGACTGGGCCGGCTGGCTGCACCCCTGGCCGACCCTGGTCGGCCTTTACGGCGTGCGCCGGATGCTCGAGTTCGGCCAGGATGATCGCCTGTCGTGGGTGCTGGTGCCGATCCTCGGCCTGATGCTGGCCGGCACCATGCTGACCGCGATCGTCTACGGGCTGATGCCGGACGAAAAGTGGAACGCGCGCTTCAACCCGCACCGACGACCGTCGAGCAGCGGCTGGGGCGCGGTGATTGGCGTCATCGGCGCACTGATGGTCGGCGCGGTCGTGCTCATTGCGACCATCGCCTACTCGGGCCAGCGCTACTTCGAAACGCAGGTCGAGGAAGCGCGCAAGCTCAGCCAGTGAAGAGCGCCTTGTGCTGCTCGCGCAGCAGGTTCTTCTGCACCTTGCCCATCGCGTTGCGCGGCAGGTCGCTCGCCACCAGCACGCGCTTGGGCACCTTGTAGCCGGCGATCCGGCTCTTGAGCGTGGCCACCAGGGCAGCTTCATCGGGCTGCGCCCCGGCCTTGGCGACGACCACCGCGACCACCGCCTCGCCGAAATCGGCATGGGGCACGCCGATCACCGCGGACTCGGCCACCCCGGGCAACTCGTTGAGCATGCCCTCGATCTCGGCCGGGTAGACGTTGTAGCCGCCGGTGATGATCAGGTCCTTGCTGCGGCCGACGATGCTCAGGTAGCCCCGCTCGTCGAGCCGGCCGACGTCGCCGGTGCGGAACCAGCGCCGCCCCGCGGCGTCGGCGACGAACTCCTCGGCGGTCTTTTCGGGCATGCGCCAGTAGCCGCCGAACACGTTCGGCCCGCTGACCTGCACCGGGCCGGTCTCGCCCGCGGGCAACGCGGCATCGCGGTCGTCGACGATGCGGATGCCGATGCCGGGCAGCGCCGGGCCGACGGTGCCGCCGACACGCTCGCCGTCCTCGGCCCGGCAGGGGTTGGAGCTCAGCATCACCGTCTCGCTCATGCCGTAGCGCTCCAGGATCACATGGCCGGTGCGCCGCTGCCAGTCGCGGAAGGTCTCGATCAGCAGCGGCGCCGAGCCCGAGACGAACAGGCGCATGCGTGCGCAAAGCTCGCGCGTCAGGCCGGCCTCCTGCAGCAGCCGCACGTAGAGCGTGGGCACGCCCATGAACACGGTCGCGCGCGGCAGGCGCTCAATGACCGCCTTCGGCTCGAACTTCGACAGCCACAGCATCTTCGCGCCGGCCAGCAGCGCGCCATGGCTGGCGACGAACAGTCCGTGGACATGGAAGATCGGCAGCGCGTGGATCAGCACGTCGTCGGCGCGCCAGTCCCAGTACGCGTGCAGCGTGCGGGCGTTGCTGAGCAGGTTGCCGTGGCTCAGCATCGCGCCCTTGCTGCGGCCGGTGGTGCCGCTGGTGTAGAGGATCGCGGCCAGATCGTCGGCGGCGCGCGACACCACCTCGTGCTGCTGCCCGAAGTGCGAGGCCCGCTCGAGCAGGCTGCCGCTGCGGTCGTCGTCGAGCGTGAACACATGCCGCACGCCGCGCTGGAACGCGAGCTTCGACAGCCAGCCGAAGTTGCGCCCGCTGCACACGACCACGGCCGGTTCGGCATTGCCGATGAAGTAGTCCAGTTCGCTCGACTGGTAGGCGTTGTTCAGCGGCAGGTAGACGAAACCGGCGCGCAGGCAGGCCAGGTAGAGCAGCAAGGCCTCGACCGACTTGTCGGTGTGCGCGGCAACGCGCGAACCCGGCTCGATCTCGAGCGAGGCGAGCAGGTTCGCGAGCATCGCGCTGCCTTGCTCGATGTCGCGCCAGCTGTAGACGAGGCCGGTCTCGGTCTCGATCGCGGCGCTGTCGAGCTCGGCCGGAAAGCCCGCGCGCAGCGCGGCGTAGAGGTTGTGGTTTGTCATGCGTCGGTGTCGTCGAAGCGCGGTGCACGGCGTTCGAGGAAGGCGCGAATGCCTTCGCGGTGGAACTCCGCGTCCGCATAGTCGAAATGCCCGCGCCGCGCGTTGGCGGTCGAGGGGCTCGGCCGCAACTGGCGCAGGGTGCGCTTGTTGGCGCGCGCCACTTCCAGCGGCAGCGCGGCGATGCGTTGCGCCGAGGCCCAGGCCTCGGCGGCCGGATCATCGGCCAGCCGGTGCACGAGGCCGCGTTGCAGCGCAGTGGCCGCATCGATCAGGCCGGCCTCGAGCAGCAGCTCGGCCGCGCTGTCGCGGCCGGCGGCGGCCAGCACCACCGCCAGTTCGTCGGGCGCCATCGGGAAGCCCAGCTTCGCGATCGGCGCGCCGAAGCGGGCCGTGCGCGCGGCGATGCGGATGTCGCAGCAACACGCGATCTCGAGCCCGCCACCAACGCAGGCCCCGTCGATCTGCGCCACCAGCGGCACCTCGGTGGCGAGCAGCGCCTGCAGCGCCGGCGCGATCACGCCTTCGTGATAGGCGCGCAGCGTGCGCTCGTCGAAGCGAAAGGCGGGGAACTCCTCGATGTCGGCGCCGGCAGCGAAGTTGTCGCCCTCGCCGGCGATGACGATCGCCGCCAGGGGCGGCGCGCCGACCGCATCGAAGCCTTCGGCCAGCGTGCGCAGCGCGCCCCACATCGACACCGAGATCGCATTGAGCTTGCCCGGGTGTGACAGCGTGAGTCGGCCGATGCGCCGGTCGCGCTCGTCGCGAACGAAGCGGATCTCGCCGTCCACGCTCGCCTCACTCCAGCTTCGCACCCGAGGCCTTGACCACCTCGGCCCAGCGCTTGGTCTCGGCATCGACGAAGGCGCCGAAGGCTGGGCCGGTAAGCGTCGGGATGTCGGAGCCGATGCTGTTCCAGCCGTTCTTGATCTCGTCGGAGGCAAAGGCCTTGGCCAGCTCGGCGTTCATGCGGTCGACGATCTCCTTGGGCGTTCCCTTCGGCGCCCACAGCCCGTACCAGGTCGCGACCACGTAACTCGGCACGCCGCCCTCGGCGCTGGTCGGGATCTCGCCGAAGCCGGGCGCACGCTTGGGCGCGGCCACCGCGATCGGCTTGATGCGGCCGCTGCGGATGTGAGTGGCCGAGGAACCGAGCCCGTCGAACATCAGGTCGACCTGGCCGGCGATCAGGTCCTGCAGCGCCGGCCCGGCGCCTCGGTAGGGAATGTGCGTGATGAAGGTGTTGGTCTGCTGCTTGAACAGCTCGCCCGCCAGATGATGCGAGGTGCCGTTGCCGGCCGAGGCGTAGTTGAGCTTGCCGGGGTTGGCCTTGAGCAGCGCCACCAGTTCGGGCAGCGTGTTCACCTTGACCTTGCCCGGATTGACCACGATCACCTGCGGCACGCTGGAGATCAGCGCCACCGGGATGAAGTCGGTCTGCAGGTTGTAGTCGAGCTTGGGATACATCGAGGGCGCGATCGCGTGATGAACCGCGCCCATGAACCAGGTGTAGCCGTCGGGCGCGGCCTTGGCGGCGATACCGGCACCGAGCGTGCCGCCGGCGCCGCCCTTGTTGTCGATGATCACCTGCTTGCCGAGCTGCTTGGTGAGCTGAGCCGAGAGCGGCCGCGCGAAGGCGTCGGTGCCACCGCCGGCCGGGAACGGCACGACGATGGTCACCGGCTTGGTCGGCCAGCCGGCGGCGCCCTGCGCCGCAGCGCCGAAGGCCGCGAGCAGGGCTACCGCCGCGACGGCACCGCGCGCGACGGCGCGACAGAGGAACGGAATCACGGTCATGCTTGTCTCCTGTCTTTGTTGTCGTAAGCCGCGCGCGCCTCGTGGGCCGCGCGGCGGGGGAAATCAGGGCGCGCGCCGGATGCGCCGCGAGGCGCTCACCTCGCCATGCACGAAGCGCTCGTGCTGCTCCTCCACGTGGCGCAGATCGTAGAGGTAGTTGACCATCAGCCCGAGCGCTTGCCTGAGTCCCTTGCGGCCCAGGTCGGCCGCCCAGTTCAGCCGCTCGAGCCGGGCGCCGTTGCCGAGATGGAACTTGGCGACCGCGTCGCCGCGCGCCGTCGGCGACTCGTGCGCGAGGTAGATCGTGGCAAGCAGCTCGATCGCCTCGCGCAGCGGTGCCGGGCAGCGCTCGGGCTCGAGGCTCCGGCCGAGCGCGGCAGCTCCGCCCGCCTGCGCGAGCAGCTCGCGCGCCGCGGCCATGGGCGCCGCCAGCCGCGGCGGCGCGACGGCGTCTGCGCGTTGCAGCCACGCCGCGAAGCCGGGAATGGGCGACAGCGTGCAGTAGGTATGCAACTGCGGCAGTTCGCGCTGCAGATGCTCGGCCACGCGCTTGATCAGGAAGTTGCCGAGCGACACGCCCTTGAGCCCGGGTTCGCAGTTGCTGATCGAGTAGAAGGTCGCGACCCTGAACTCGCGCGCCGTCCGCGGGATCGAGGCCGGATCGATCAGCGGCGCGATCGCCGCCGGCATCTCGGGCAGCAGCGCCACTTCCACGAAGATCAGCGGCTCGCCGGGCAGTTGCGGGTGAAAGAACGCGAAGCAGCGGCGGTCGGGCTGCAGGCGCCGGCGCAGGTCGCCCCAGCCCTGGATCTCGTGCACCGCCTCGTGCTCGATCAGGCGTTCGAGCAGGGCCGCGCTCGAGCGCCAGTCGATCGGCTGCATCTGCAGGAAGCCAGGGTTGAACCAGCTCGACAGCAGGTGCAGGAAATCGGCCTCGACCGCCGCCAGTCCCGGCTCGCTCTTCAAGGCATCGAGCAGTGCGCGGCGCAGCCGCAGGATGCCGGCGGTGCCACCGGGAGCACGGTTGAGGCGACGCAGCAGCTCCTGGCGCGGCGGCTCCGACACCGCGGTCAGCGCGATCAGGCGCTCGGCATCGGGCTGCTCGGCGAAGCGCTGTGCCGCGAGCAGCACGCCTTGCGGATCGGGGCCGAAGTCCTGCGCCAGGTGCTGGAAGAAGCGCCGCAGCGCGTCTTCGTCGAGTGCGACCAGGCGCGGCATCAGCTCGGCCGCGATGGCCTGGCTGTTGGCTTCGCCGCGCTCGGACAGCAGCCGGCGGCAGCCGTCGATCACGCGCGCCACCGCGCGCGAACCGCTGCCACCCGGGCGGCGCGCGAACAGGCCGAACGCGGCGCCGCGCTCGGGTGAAGGGGTGTCGGTCGCCAGCTTGAACATCATCGACGGCTCCTCGGCTTCACAGCCTTGCGCACTACCTTCGGCGCATGCCCCATCGCCTCGGTGGCGCGCAGCGCCTCCAGCGCCTCGAGTTGCGCCATCAGGTGGTCATGCATCTCGCGCTGGGCCGCCTTGGCGTCGCGCGCGAGCAGCGCCGCGATCAGCGCGCGGTGCTCGCCGATCGAGACATCCATGCGCCCCGGCAGGTTCAGCTGGCGGCCGCGCAGCAGGCGCATGAAGACGCGCAGCTGGTCGGTCGCGCGAGACAGCCAGGGGTTGTGCGCCAGCGCCTGCACCCGGGTGTGGAACAGGTGGTTGGCGCGGTAGTAGCCGTCGGTGTCGCCGATCGCCGCGTGGTGCTCGAGTTGCGCGTGCAGGCCCTCGAGCTCGACCAGTTCGGCGTCGCTCGCGTTGCGCGCCGCCTCGAAGGCACAGCGCCCCTCGAGCAGCGCCATCACCGGAAACAGCTGGCGCGCGTCGTCCTCGCTGATCTCGGCAACCACACAGCCGCGGCGCGGCTGCGGCTGCACCAGGCCCTCGGAGGCCAGCACCTTGAGCGCCTCGCGCAGCGGCGTGCGGCTGATGCCCCACTCGTGCGCCAGCGCCAGCTCGTCGATCAGCGTGCCGGGCGCGAGACCTCGATCGAAGATCAGCGCACGCAGCCGGGCGGCAACCGACTCGTGCAACGAGGCGGGACGAACCAGGGGGCCGAGATCGCTGAGGTCGCTCATGACAGTTCCAGGCAACTCCGAAGCGGAATGTTCCTAGCGTAGTTAGGAAATTCTGTAATTACAAGATCACGAACTCGGGAAGTTTCGAACGACCCCACATCCAAGGGACATGGCTGCGACTCAGCCGGCCCAACCGTCCCAGACCAGCTTCAGCCCCGTCGCCAGCATTCCCGCCTCGACCAGGCGGTAGAACCAGAGCGCCGAGACGCGCCTGGCCAGTCGCACGCCGACCCAGACGCCAAGCGGCGCCAGCGGCATCAGCACGAGGGAAGTTGCCAGGTTGCGCGCATCGATCAGGCCGAGCGCCGCATAGGGAATCCACTTGGAGGCGTTGATCACGGCAAAGAACACCGCGCAGGTGCCGGCAAAGCGCAGCGGCGCCAGCCGCATCGGCAGCACGTAGGCCATGATCGGCGGGCCGCCGGCGTGGGCCACGAAGCTGGTGAAGCCGGCGGCCACGCCGAGCAGGCCGCCAGCCCAGCGCGGCGGCTGGTGGGCGTCGGCGCGCGGCGGGAAAAGCTTGCGCTGGGCCAGGAAGGCCAGCGTCAGCAGCCCGACCACGCCGGCCACGGTGTGCGCCGGCAGCAGCCCGAAGCTGGCGGTGCCGACCAGGGTGCCGAGCAGTCCGGCCGGCACCAGCAGCCACAGCAACGAACGGTCGGCATGGCGGGCCAGCGATTGCAGGCCGGTCAGGTCCATCACCGCCAGCAGCGGCAGCATGATCGCCGCCGCCTGCGGCACCGGCACCGCCAGCGCCATCAGCGGCACCGCGAGCGCGCCGAAGCCGGCGCCGAAGCCGCTCTTGCTCAGGCCCATCAGCAGCACCGCCGGCACGGCCACCGCGTAGAAGGCGGGATCGGTGATGATCGGCAGCATCATCGGATCAGCGAGCACATAGATGCAGATTCCCGGACTGGCAACGGCGCAGATCGTTGTCGAGGCGGCGGCCACCGCCGCCTTTGCGCTCTCCGGCGTGCTGGTGGCCGCGCGCAAGCGGCTCGACGCGGTCGGCGTGGTGGTGGTCGCCGGCGTCACCGCCTTCGGCGGCGGCACGCTGCGCGACGTGCTGCTCGACCGCCGACCCTTCTTCTGGGTCGCGCACTGGCACTACGTGGTCGGCGTGTTCCTGCTCGCGATCGGCGCGATGCTGTGGATGCGCGGCCGGCATTTCAAGCCGACCGAGCGCGCGATGCTGTGGCCCGACGCGCTCGGCCTCGGCCTGTTCGCCGCCACCGGCACCCAACTCGCGCTCGAGGGTGGGTTGCCGGCGCTGATCGCGGTGCTGATGGGCGTCGTGACCGCGGTCTTCGGAGGCGTGTTGCGCGACATCGTGGTCAACGAGATCCCGGCCGCCTTCAGCGACCACCGGCCCTACGCGATCTGCGCCTTTGCCGGCGGCTGGGCGGCCGTGGTCGCCGAGGCGCTCGGGCTGGCCCAGGCCACGGCGCTGCTGGCGGCGACGGCCCTCACCGTCGGCCTGCGCCTGCTGGCGGTGCGCTACGACTGGCGGCTGCCAGCCTGGCAGACCACCGACTAGCGAGCAACCGACTACAGCACCCGGCACGCTTCGTCGAAGGAGAGTCGCGGGCTGCGGCCGAAGAGCTTGGCCGGATCGCCATGGCCAAGGCCGCAGACGAAGTTCGTCTTGACCTGCGTGCCGCCCCAGAACGCGGCGTCGACCGCCTTGGCGTCGAAGCCGCTCATCGGCCCGCAATCGAGCCCGAGCGCACGCGCCGCAAGAATGAGGTAGCCGCCCTGCAGGCTGCCGTTGCGAAACGCCGTCTCGGCAATTTTGGCCTCGTCGCCGGCGAACCACGAGCGCGCATCGGTGTGCGGAAACAGTTTCGGCAGCGTGTCGGGGAAGCCCAGGTCCATGCCGAGGATCGCGACGACCGGGGCGCCTGCGGTCTTCTCGCGGTTGCCCGGTGCCATCAGCGGCACCAGCTTCGCCTTGGCCTCGGCGCTGCGCACGAACAGCACACGCAGCGGCGAGCAGTTGGCCGAGGTCGGCCCCCAACGAAGAAGTTCGTAGAGCTCGCGCAGCAGCGCGTCGGGCACCGGCCGGTCGAGCCAGCCGTTGTGGCTGCGGGCCTCGGTGAAGAGTCGTTCGGTACTGACTTGCATGAGGAGGAGCCCGCGATCTGAGGGATGACGCGACAATTGTCCGATGTTCACCCCGAGCCAGCACGACGTACGGCGATTCTTCTGCGAGGTCCGCCGCAAGCAGCGTGCCGCCGAACTGCTGGCGCCGCTCGAGGCGCTGGCCGCCGACTGGATCGACCAGCATCCCGAGTACCACGCCGAACTGGCCAATGCCGACGCCGCGGTCGCCGCCAGCTACACGGTCGAGGAAGGCCGCAGCAACCCCTTCCTGCACCTGGCGATGCACCTGTCGATCAGCGAGCAGGTGCAGATCGACCAGCCGCGCGGCATCAAGCAAGCGGTGGCGCTGCTCGCCGCACGGCGCGGCTCGCTGCACGAGGCGCAGCACGAGGCGATGGAGTGCCTGGGCGAGATGATCTGGTCCTCGCAGCGCAGCGGCCTGCCGCCCGACGGCGAGGCCTATATCGATTGCATCCGGCGTCGGGCGACCCGTTGAGCGCGATTCGCATCGACGGCGATTGAAGTCGCGCCCGACTGCGCCCGCTTCAGCCTAGCCAGCAGACGCGGCGGAACCGGCTCTGCCGGGCCGCTCGCGTCGCTCCTTGAGGGGAGGCGGCCGCAGGCCGCTTCGGGGTGGTCACTTCACCGAGACCCACTGCCACTCGAGCCAGTTGTCGGCCCGGTGCACCACGCTGACGTTGCTGCGCATGCCCCAGGGGATCACCTGGCGGTGCAGCGGGATGACGTGCGCCTGCTGCCGGTACTCGCCAAGCGCGGCCTTGATCAGCGCCTCGCGCTTCTTCGGGTCGGGCTCGCGGCTCGATGCCGCGGCCAGTTCGTCGAACTTCGCGTTGCTGACGCCGCCGAAGTTCCACGAGCCGATGCCGCCCTCGCCGCGGCTGCGGTAGACCGGCGTCATTACGGTCTCGGCATCGGTGATCGAGCCGCCCCAGCCGAGCAGGTAGAGCGAGGTGTCGAACTTCTGCACCTTCGGGAAGTAGGTGCTGCGCGGCATCGCGTTGACCTTGAGCTTGACGTTCAGCTGGGCCCACATCGCCGCCAGCGCGAGGCAGATCTCCTCGTCGTTGATGTAGCGGTTGTTGGGGCAATCGAGCGTGACCTCGAAGCCGTTGCCGAAGCCGGCCTCCTGCATCAGCTTCTTCGCCGCCGCCACGTCGTAGGGCAGCAGGCGTCGTTCGAGCTCGGGGTCGTTGAAGGCGCCTAGCGGCGAGGGCGTCAGGCCGCCGGTCGGCAGGCTCTGGCCGCGCATCAGCTTGGTCCTGATGGTGTCGATGTCGATCGCCTGGTAGAGCGCCTTGCGCACGCGCGGGTCCTTGAAGGGGTTGCGGTCGCCGTCGACCCGACCGAACAGCAGCTTGTCGCGGCTCTGGTCCATGCCGATGAAGAGGAGGCGGTTCTCGGGGCCGTCGACCACCTTCACGCCAGCCGTGTTGCGCAGGCGCGGCATGTCCTGCGGCGCCGGGTCGAGCACGAGGTCGATCTCGCCCGAGATCAGCGCCGCGACCCGCGTGGCATCGCTCTTGATCGGTGAAAAGACGACCTCCTGCAGGTTGCCCTCGAAGCTGCCCCACCAGGCCGGGTTGCGCTTGTAGACCGTCTTCACGTCGGGCTGGCGCGCGGCCAGCGTGAACGGCCCGGTACCGTTGGCGTTGAGCGAGGCGTGACTCTCCTCCTTGGCCTTGAAGTCCAGCGGACGCGCCACGCCATGCTTCTCGCTCCAGGCCTTGCTCATGATCTGGATCGTCGTCAGGTGCTGCAGGAAGATCGGATTGACCTGTGCCAGCCTGAACTCGACCGTCAAGGCATCGATCTTGCGCACCTCGCCGAGCGCCGTCGCATAGACCTTGATGTCCGAGCTACCGGCCGCGGCGCGCTGAACAGAGAACACGACGTCGTCGGCGCTGAACGGCGCGCCGTCGTGGAACTTGACGTTGGGCCGCAGCTTGAGGCGCCAGACGGTGGGCGCGGTCTGCTGCCACTCGGTGGCCAGCACCGGCACGATCTCGAGCTGCTTGCCGCGGTTGACCAGGCTCTCGTAGACCTGGCCGTTGAGTGCGTTGGTCAGCGACTCGTTCAGCGAATGCGGGTCCAACGTCTGCAGGTCGCCCTGCGAGGACCAGCGCAGGGTCTGTGCCGACAGCGGCAGCGCGGCGGTCAGCAGCGCGGCGGCGAGGAAGCGAATCGATCCGGATCTCATGAGAACTCCCGTTTCTGCATCGTCGGCAGTGTAGGCAGCTCGCAAAAACACGACAGCCGCAGGATCGCTGCGGCTGTCTGCGGGTGAGCGGGCGGCCGGGCCGCCGCTTCATCTCAGTGGAACTTCGACTGCGGTACCGTCTTCAGGTCGCCGGGCAGCGACTCGAGGTACTTGCTCATGGCCTTGAGCTCGGCATGCGTGAAGGGCGCCGCCTGGGCGCGCATCACCGGATGGGCACGGCCGACCTTCGGGTTCTTCTCGACCTGGTAGCTCTTCAGCGCCACGTAGAGGTAGTCGCCATGCTGGCCCGAGAGCTTGGGGTAGCTCGCGTCGATCGGGGTGCTGAAGTTGGCACCGTGGCACGAGGCACAGACGCCCTTCTTCAGCAGCTCGGCCACCTTGGCATCGGGCTGCAGCGCCGGCTCCTTGGGCAGTTCGGCGCGCGGGCCGCCCTGCGTCTCGTAGTAGGCGGCGAGGTCGGCCATGTCCTGCTCGGTCAGCGGCGCGGCGATGCTGCGCATCGTCGGGTGGCGCCGTTCGCCCTTCTGGTAGGCGGCGAGCGCAGCCACGATGTACTTGGCGTTCTGGCCGGCGATCATCGGCACCTTGTGGACCTCGGGGAAACTGGCCTGGTAGCCCTCGATCCCGTGGCAGCCGATGCACATCGCGGCCTTCTTGTGGCCCTTGGCAGCGTCGCCGCTGACGGCCTTGTCCTGGGCGAGGGCAGCGCTTGCCATCAGGGCGCCGGCGAGCACGGCCAGCAGGGTCTTCGCGGAGATCGGGAGGTTCATGTTCAACGCGGCGGTCAGTGAAAACCGCCGGACGCGAAAAGGCGAATCGGCGGCTATGGGCGCCACGCGCGGCGACGTGGCGCAGCGCGGGCCTGAAGGTCAGCGAGCGATTATACGGGCCGCCCTATACTGGCCCGACCCCGTCCGAGGCGGTGTCTACCAGCCCCGCGGCCGGCCCGCCCGCGAGCCCTCTAGCAGCCTTTGCACCATGAAGTTTCAAGGTACCGAGCAGTACGTTGCCACCGATGACCTGATGCTCGCGGTCAATGCCGCGATCACGCTGCGGAGGCCTCTTCTGGTCAAGGGCGAGCCCGGCACCGGCAAGACGATGCTGGCCGAGGAAGTGGCCGCCGCGCTCAAGCTGCCGCTGCTGCAATGGCATATCAAGAGCACCACCAAGGCCCAGCAGGGCCTCTACGAGTACGACGCGGTGAGTCGCCTGCGCGACAGCCAGCTCGCCGACGCCGAGAGCGCCGGCAAGGTGCGCGACATCCGCAACTACATCGTCAAGGGCACGCTGTGGCAGGCCTTCACCGCCGAGCAACCGGTGGCGCTGCTGATCGACGAGATCGACAAGGCCGACATCGAGTTTCCCAACGACCTGCTGCGCGAACTCGACCGCATGGAGTTCTACGTCTACGAGACGCGCGAGCTGGTCAAGGCCCGGCATCGGCCGTTGGTCTTCATCACCTCCAACAACGAGAAGGAACTGCCGGACGCCTTCCTGCGCCGCTGCTTCTTCCACTACATCAAGTTCCCCGACGCCGAGACGATGAAGAAGATCGTCGCGGTGCATTTCCCCGATCTCAAGAGCAACCTGCTCGGCGCGGCGCTGAAGAGCTTCTATGACATCCGCAGCCTGCCCGGCCTGAAGAAGAAGCCGAGCACCTCGGAGCTGATCGACTGGCTGCGCCTGCTGCTGGCCGAGGACATTCCGGCCAGCGCGCTGGCCGCGGCCGGCGAGGACAAGGTGCAGATCCCGCCGATGGTCGGTGCGCTGCTGAAGAACGAGCAGGACCTGACGCTGTTCGAGAAGCTCGTGTTCATGCAGCGCCACAACCGCTAGGAAGCACTTCATGCCCTGGCCCGAGCCGATCAGCCTGCGCGGGCAGCACGCCCGCCTCGAGCCCCTGCAGCGCTCGCATGCCGCGGCGTTGGCGGACGCGGTGCGCGACGGTGAACTCTGGAAGCTCTGGTACACGAGCATCCCGGCGCCGGAGCGGATGGAGGCCGAGATCGAGCGGCGACTGTCGCTGCAGGGCGCCGGCTCGATGGTGCCGTTCTGCTCGCTCGACGCCGCCGGCACGCCAGTCGGCATGACGACCTACATGAACATCGACCCGGTCCACCGCCGGGTCGAGATCGGCAGCACCTGGACCGCCGCGCGCATGCAGCGCAGCGCCTTCAACACCGAGTGCAAGCTGCTGCTGCTGACGCATGCCTTCGAGGCACTCGGCTGCATCGCGGTCGAATTCCGCACCCACCGCTTCAACACCCAGAGCCGGCGCGCGATCGAGCGCCTGGGCGCCCAGCTCGACGGCATGCTGCGCAGCCACCAGCTCGCGTCGAACGGCACCTTGCGCGACACCGCGGTCTACAGCATCGTGGCCGCTGAGTGGCCGACGGTGAAGGCGCATCTGCGCTGGCAGCTCGACCGTCCCCGGGCCACGTCGACCGAGTGAGGTTCCGATGCTCACCGCCTTCTTCTACACGCTGCGCGCGGCCAAGCTGCCGGTCTCGGTCAAGGAGTACCTGACGCTGCTCGAGGCGCTGCAGGCCGGCGTCATCGACGACAGCGCCGAGGGCGGCAGCGGCCCCTCGATCGACAAGTTCTACTTCCTGTCGCGCCTGGTGCTGGTCAAGGACGAGGCCCATTTCGACAAGTTCGATCGCGCCTTCGCGTCCTACTTCAAGGGCGTGCAGCTGGTGTCGGAGGCCACCAAGGACATCCCGCTCGACTGGCTCAAGCAGACGCTCGAGCTGCAACTCAGCCCCGAGCAGATCGCCGCGATCGAGAAGATGGGCTGGGACGAGCTGATGGAAACACTCCAGAAGCGCCTGGACGAGCAGAAGGAGCGCCACGAGGGCGGCTCCAAGTGGATCGGCACCGGCGGCACCAGCCCCTTCGGCAACAGCGGCGCCAACCCGCAGGGCATCCGCATCGGCGGCAAGGGTGGCAGCAAGAGCGCGGTCAAGGTCTGGGAGCAGCGCGCCTACAAGGACTACGACGACACCAAGGAGCTCGGCACCCGCAACATCAAGGTCGCGCTGCGCCGGCTGCGCCGCTTCGCGCGCGAGGGCTCCGAGCTCGAGCTCGACCTCGACGACACGATCCGCAGCACCGCGGCCCACGCCGGCCTGCTCGACATCAAGATGATTCCCGAGCGCCACAACAAGGCGCGCGTGCTGCTGCTGATGGACGTCGGCGGAACGATGGACGAGCATGTGCACCGCGTGGAAGAACTGTTCTCGGCCGCCAAGAGCGAGTTCAAGCACCTCGACTTCTACTACTTCCACAACTGCGTCTACGACTTCGTCTGGAAGAACAACCGGCGCCGCTTCGCCGAGAAGTTCTCGACCTGGGACCTGATCCGCAAGTACAACCGCGACTACAAGCTGATCTTCGTCGGCGACGCGACGATGAGCCCCTACGAGATCCTGCAGCCCGGCGGCAGCGTCGAGTACAACAACGAGGAGCCGGGTGCCGAATGGCTGCAACGGCTCACTCACGCCTTCCCCAAGTACGCCTGGATCAACCCCGAGCCGCAGGGCGTCTGGCAGTACCGCCAGAGCATCGCGGTGGTGCAGCAGTTGGTGCAGCAGCGCATGTTCCCGCTGACGCTGGCCGGCCTCGAAGGCGCGATGCGGTTGCTCAGCAAGTGAGCGTGGCCAGCGTCGCGCAGCTGCGCCGGGCCGGACGGCGCCGCTGGTGGGCGCCGGCCCTGCTGCTGGCGCTGGCGGCGGCGCAACCCCTGGCCGCCCAGACCCGCGACGCCGGCCTCGACAGCCTTGCGGCCGAGGCCCGCGACGAGGAGCGCCACGAGCAGGACGAGCGCGCCAACCTGTTCGACAGCGGCAGCTCCACGATCGAGGGCAAGACCTACCGCCTGGTGATCGTCACACCCTCGCCGCTGCGCGAGCTGCTCGAACGTCATCTCGACCTTGCGCGCTTCGCCAGCGAGGACGATGTCTCCGATACCGAACTCGGTCGCCTGATGGCGGCCGCGCCGGCGCAGGTTCAGTCCCTGCTCGAGCCAGAGGGCTTCTTCGAGCCCGAGGTCGAGATCGGGCGCTCCGACGCCGCGGCCGCGAGCGGTGGCACGCTGCCGACGGTGACGCTGCGCGTGCGACCCGGCGTGCAGGCGCGCATCTCGCGCCTGCAGCTCGAGCTGCAGGGGCCGCTGCTCGACAGCGTCAACGCCGGCGACGAACGGGCCCAGAACCGCTGGCGCCGCGCCCAGCGCCGATGGTCGCTCGACGAGGGCGAGCTGTTCACCCAGCGGGCCTGGAGCCGGTCCAAGACCGCGCTGCTGGCCGACCTGCGCAGCTACGGCTACCCGACTGCCAGCTTCCTCGGCACCAGCGCCCATGTCGATGCGGCGCAGGCCAGCGTGCGGCTGTTCGTCGCCACCGACAGCGGGCCGCTGTTCCGCGTCGGCTCGGTGCGCATCGAGGGGCTGCAGCGCACGCCGGAGAGCGCCGCCCTCAACGTGCGGCCATTCGACCTCGGCACCATCTTTTCCGAGCAGATGCTGATCGACTACCAGGAGGCGCTGTCCAAGGTCGGCCTCTACGACGGCATCGCGGTCGAGCTCGACACCAGCGAGCCCGAGCAGGCCGACGACGCGGTCGTCATCGCCCGCCTGCGCGAGCGCAAGTTCCAGGAAGCCACCTTCAGCGTCGGCTACAGCACCGACACCGGCCCGCGCTTCGGCATCGAATACACCCACCGCCGGCTCTTCGACACCGACTGGATCTTCAGCGCACGGGCCAACATCGGCAGCCTCGAGCGCAGCCTCAGCGTCGACCTGCTGAGCTACCCCAAGCAGGGCGGCTGGCGCCACCTGGTCGGCGCCAGCGCCGACTACCTCGACGCCGGAGGTTCGATCACCCAGACCCGGCGCCTGCGCGTCGGCCGCTCGCTCGACAGCCTGCGCTTCACGCGCCTGGTGTTCGCCGAGTTCAACGAAACCGCGCTCGAGACCACCACCCAGCGCGGCATCGACCGGGCCATCTGGGCGAACTACCAGTGGACGCGGCGCGACGTCAACAACCTGGTGTTCCCGACCCGCGGCACGATCTGGACGCTGCAGGGCGGCGGCGGCTACGCGCGTGACTCGGACCAACAGCAGGGGCCCTTCGGGCGCGTGCAGGGGCGGCTGGTCTGGTACATGCCGCTCGGTGGCGGATGGCTGCTGCAGGCGCGCGGCGAAGGCGCCACCATCCTCACGCGCGACGAAGTCGAATTGCCCGACTCGCTGAAGTTCCGCGCCGGCGGCGATGACTCGGTGCGCGGCTACGCCTACCAGTCGCTCGGGCCACAGCGGGACGGCTCCACCGTCGGCGGCAACGTCATGGCCACCGGCTCGGTCGAGGTGATGCACCGGCTGAGCGAGCGCTGGCGCGACTGGTACGGCGCGGTCTTCGTCGACGCCGGCAACGCCGCCGACAGCTGGGACGGTTTCGATGCCGCACTCGGCTACGGCGTCGGCATTCGCTGGCGCAGCCCGATCGGGCCGCTGCGCATGGACGTGGCCTACGGCCAGCAGGTCAAGCAGGCACGGCTGCACTTCTCGGTGGGGCTGAGCTTCTGATGGACGAGCGCGCCGCCACACCGGGCGACCCGGTCGCCAGCACGCCGGCGCCACGCTGGCGCAGCGGCTGGCGCTGGCTGTTCGGACTGCTGGGCGGCCTCGTCGCCCTCGTGCTGCTCGCCGGCGCCGGCCTGGTGCTGTCGCTGCGCACCGAGACCGGCACCCGCTGGTGGGTCGAGCAGGCGGTCGGTCGCATGCCCGGCATCGACGTCAGCGGCATCCACGGCACCCTGCTCGGCGGCGACGGCAGCTTCGGCGTCGGCACGCTGCGCATCGACACCGGCGGCACCCGCGTCTACGCCACCGAACTCGCGTGGAGCGGGCTGCGCCTGCGCCAGTGGCAGCGCCAGGCGCCCTTCGTCGCGATCGAGCTCGAGTCGCTGAGAGCACGCACGCTCGACATCGCCCCGGCCAAGGCCGACCCCAAGGCGCCGCGCGCCAAGGCGCCGACCTCGCTGGCGCTGCCGGTGCAAGCCCGCGTCGAGCGCCTGCAGGTCGACCGGCTCACCATCGCCGGCCTCGACCGTCCCTTCGAAGGCATCGGCGCCCGCGTCGAACTCGGCGCGGTGCATCGGGTGGAGCAGCTGGCGCTGCGCTGGAACGGCCTGGCGGCCAGCGGCTCGGCGCAGATCGGCGCCAGCGGGCCGCTGCCGCTGCAGGCGCAGATCGAAGTCCGGGCGCTGCCGGCCGCGGCTCCGGCGGGGGCCGGCGAGCATCCGGCGCCGCCCACGACACTGCTGCCGGCCTGGGCCAAGGGACTCGAACTCACGCTCGGCGCACGCGGGCCGCTCGCCGGCTTCGACGCCAGTGCGGCGCTGGCACTCGAAGGCCAGCGGCTCGACGCCGAAGCGCGCGTCACGCCCTTCGCCGCGGCGCCGCTGAGCGGGCTCGACGCTCGCTTCGCGCAGCTCGACCTGCAGCCGCTGGCCGCGCTGCTCGGCGCGAGCGCGCCGCAGACCCGGCTCGACGGCGAACTCGGCTTCCAGTTCGACGCCGCCGAGCCGCTGGTGCTGCGCGCCGCGATCGACAACGGCCTGCCCGGACGCTGGGACGCCGGCCGGCTGCCGCTGGCCAGGCTCGAGCTCGATGCCCGCGGCGGTGGTCGCGACTGGCAGATCGAGCGCGGCGATGCGCGCCTGGCCGGTGCCGGCGGTGTTCCGGCCGGGCGCCTGTCGGTCAGCGGCAGCTTTGCCCTGCCCGAGCGCAGCGCGGAGCCGGTGGCCACGCCGCCGGCTGCTGCCGCGGCCGCCTCGCGCTGGCCCACCGGCGATCTGCGCTTCACGCTCGACGGCGTCGCGCTGCCGCAGCTCGACGCGCGCGCGCCGTCGCTGCAACTCAGCGGGCCGCTGCGGCTGGAGCATGCCGCACCGACCGCCGCCGAGGCGGCCTTCGGCACCGTGCGCCTGCAGACCCAGCTGCGCGGCACCCTGCTCGGCGAGGCCGCGCGGCGCGCGCCGGCACCGCTGCGCGCCGGCCCGGTGCGATTCGAGACCACCGCCGAGCTGGATCCGCGGCGCCTGCACATCGAACGCCTGCTCGCCGCCACCGGCCCGGCGCGGCTCGAGGGCAGCGCGCTGCTGCGCGAGGCCGGCGGCGGCCGCTGGAGCGGCGATGGCCGCCTGCAACTGAGCGACTTCGATCCCTCGCTCTGGCTGCCGGGCGACGCCAGCGGCGCCTGGCGCCAGGCGCGCAACTCGCTCGATGGCGAGCTCGAGTTCCGCGCCAGCGCACCGCGGCCCGGTGCCGGCGTGGCCGACTGGCTGGCGCTGCTCGAAGGCAGCGCCAAGGCGCGGCTGGGCGACGACAGCTGGCTCGGCGGCGTGCGACTTCAGGCCGACGCCCAAGCCGAGGCCGACGGCCGCGGCGGCGTGCGCGCGAGCGCAGCCGCGCGCGCCGCTGGCAACCAGCTCGATGCCAGCCTGCTGCTGCTGCCGCGCGGCAGCGCCGACACCCAGGCCGAACAGTTGCTGCTGACGCTCGACGCCCCGGCCATCGGCCGCACCGGCGCGCTGACGCGCGCGCTGGGCCAGCCCGATCTGTCCGGGCGCGTGTTCCTCAAGGCCGAGGCGCGCGGCGGCGTCGGCGCCTGGCTGCTGCCGGCGCGCGGCGCGGCAGCTGACGCCACGAGCAGCGCCTCGACCCCGCTCCTCACGCGCGGCACGGTCGAGCTCGACGATCTGCGCAGCAAGGGTCTGCGCGTGCAGAAGCTGCGCGGACGCTGGGAGGCGACGCTGCCGCCGGCGCGCGCCGAGGGTCTCGACGCGCTCGGCCAGGCGGCCCTGAAGGCCGAGCTGCGCGGCGACCAGATCTCGCTGCCGGCGCTGACGCTACCGGTGCTGGCGCTGCGGCTCGACGGCAGCCTGGCCGAGCACGAGGCCAAGCTGCGCGCGGTGCTGGCCCCGCCCGCCAGCGACGAGGCGCCGCCGCCCGACGTGCGGCCGCTGGTGCTCGACGCCACCGCACGCGGCAACTGGAGCAGCAGCGGCGAGGAGCAGCGCTGGGCGCTCAAGCTGCCGCAGCTGCTGCTGCGGCCGCTGAGCCGCGACCAGGCGCGTGCCGTCGCGGCGGCGCTGCCGGCGGCGACCAAGCCCGCGACAACGCCGCCGGCCGCCACCGGCAGCGCCTCGGCGCCGCTGGCAAGCGCCGCCTGGCCACCCTTGCCGGCGCCGCCGGCCGCGGCCTCCAAGCTGCCGGCGACGCCGCTGCTGCTGGCGCGCGATCTCGAGTTCCTGCTGCAGAACAGTCCCGAGCGTCTGCAGTGGAGCGTGGCGCCGGGTCGCGCCGAACTGGCCGGCGCCACGCTCGGCTGGAGCGCGCTGCAGGGCGAGCGCCAGGCGGGTGCTGCGCCGACCTTCGACGTCTCGGCCGAGCTCGAGCCCTTCGAGGTCGCGACGGTGCTGCGGCGCTTCCAGCCCGACTTCGGCTGGGCCGGCGACCTGCGCGTGGGCGGCCGGCTCGAGCTGCACGCGCGCCCCGAGGTATCGCTGAAGCTCGAACTGGCGCGCACCGGCGGCGATCTGCAGCTCAGCGACTTCGGCGGCGTGCGCTCGCTCGGGCTCGAGGAGGCGCTGGTCAAGGTGGTCGCCGAGAACGGCCAGTGGCAGCTGACGCAACGCCTCAATGGCAGCTACCTGGGTCGCGTCGAGGCCGACCTGGCGATCGCCGCCACCCCGCTCGACCTGGTGCCGCGCGCCGATGCCCGGATCGAAGGCCAGCTGCGGGCCCAGGTCGAAAGCCTGGCCGCCTGGGCGATCTGGGTCCCAGCCGGCTGGCGCCTGGGTGGCCAGCTCGACGCCGCACTGCAGGTCTCTGGCACCGTGGGCGCGCCGCGGATCCTCGGCACCGTGCGTGGCCGCGACATGGTGCTGCGCAACACGCTCGAGGGCGTGGACCTGCGCGACGGCACCCTCGAACTCGACTTCCGCGGCGAGACCGTCGAGCTGACCACGCTGCGCTTCAAGGCCGGCGAGGGCACGCTCGAAGCCACCGGCAGCGCCCGCACCAGCCCCGAGGCGAGCGTGCTGCTCGACTTCGCGGCACGCCACGCCACCGTGCTGGGCCGGGTCGACCGCCGCATCGTGATCAGCGGCGACGCCCAGGTGCGGCTGGCGCCGAACAAGGTGGCGCTGCGCGGCCGGCTCGAGGTCGACGAGGGGCTGATCGACATCAGCCGCTTCGGCGCCCCGCGCCTGGGCGACGACGTGGTGGTCAAGCGCGCCGGCGACGACCCGGACGCGGCCGTCGCGGTCGACGCGGCGGCGGCGCAGCGCAGCATCGATCTCGATCTCGTGGTCAATGCCGGCCAGAACCTGCAGTTGCGCGGCCACGGGCTCGACGCCCGGCTCGCCGGCGAGATCAGGCTGACCGCGCCACGCAACGCGCTGCGCGCGACCGGCGAGATCCGCACCGAGTCCGGACGCTTCGAGGCCTACGGCCAGCGCCTGACGATCGAGCGCGGCGTGATCAGCTTTGCCGGCGACGTGGCCAACCCGCTGCTCGACATCGAGGCTATCCGGCCCAACCTCGACGACCGCGTCGGGGTGCGCGTCACCGGCACCGTCAACGCGCCACGGATCCGGCTCTTCTCGGAACCCGAAAAGCCGGACACCGAGGTGCTGGCGCTGCTGATCACCGGCCGCCCCTACGACAGCCTGGGCGGCACCGACATGCTGATCATGCAGCGCGCCGCGCTGGCGCTGCTGGCCGGCGAAGGCGGCGCCGGCGGCCTGTTCCGCACCATGGGCTTCGACACCTTCTCGGTCAGCCAGAGCGACGGCGCGACCCGCGACACCATCGTCGCGATCGGCCGCCAGCTCAGCGACCGCGTCTACGTCGGCTACCGCCGCGGCATCAACGCCAGCAGCGGCACCTGGGAGCTGACCTACCGCATCGCCAACCGCTTCACGCTGCGCGCCCAGAGCGGCGACGAGTCCGCCCTCGACCTGATCTGGATATTCAGATGGGACTGAGAGCCGCGGCTCCGAGGCCGAAAGTTCGGCCTTGGACGGCTCGAAGGACCGGAGCTCTGCGACGGGCATGAGGCCGCCACTCGAGGGCCACGAGCTCTGCGAGTGGCACGAGTGGCCACGGCCTGCACCGGACCCGCCACCTACAATCTCCGCCGCCCCTCGCCGTAGTTCAATGGATAGAACGGCCGCCTCCTAAGCGGCAAATACAGGTTCGATTCCTGTCGGCGGGACCACCAGCCCCTCTCAGCGGGGGAACAGAACCCAAGTTGTCATAGGCGAGTTGTGTTCATGGAGTGTCACAGAACTCCATGAAGTTTCAGAGTCAGGGGGAACAGAAGGGATAGATTCAGGGTCTCCAAGAACTCTGTTCCCCCTGGACCATGGCCCTGACCGAAGCAGCAGTCCGCAAGACGGTCTGCCCTCCTGACAAGAAGTTCGTCCGCGTCTTCGACGGTGGCCCCTGTCCCGGCCTGTACCTAGAGGTCTCGTCTGCCTCCCGTCGTTGGTTCCTGAAGTACTCGCGCCCTGCGGACAAGCAGCAGACGCGCCTGGCTCTGGGCATCCATCCCGTCGTCACGCTGGCAGCGGCCCGAGAGAACGGCCTCCAGGCGCGTCGTCTGCTGGCCGAAGGGGTTGATCCAGTCCAGCAGCGTCGCGAGGCGCAGCGAGCGTCTGAGGCGGCTGCGCACACCCTTCGGCTGGCGATCGAACGGTCTGTGGAACTGGACAAGCCCAAGTGGTCCGCGGACTACCTGTCAAGGTACGTCGCCGCCGCGGAGCGGGACATCTATCCGAGGCTCGGAGACACACCCGTCGGGGACCTGACTGCTCCGATGCTCCTGCAGATGGTCCGCAGCATCGAGGCTCGCGGGGTGAGAGACACCGCCAGCTTCTGCGTGAGGATCATCAAGCGTGCTCTGCAAGTGGCGCTGGCGGAGGGTCAGGTCGAGCGGAACTGTGCGAACGACCTGGAAGGGGTCATGGCACCCAAGCCACCGACCAAGCACGCGGAAGCTCTTCTGGACGTGGAACCTCTGCGGCAGTGCTATGCATCCCTGACCGGCGCCGCTGTCGTCGTGGCTGCCTGCAAGGTCTTGATGCTCACTGCTCAGAGGCCGGGGAACATCCGCCTCATGAAGTGGGACCAGCTGGACCTGGACAAAGGTCTGTGGACCATCCCGTCGAGCGAGATGAAACGCAGCGTGGAACACAAGGCCAATGGTGACCCGCACGTGGTGCCTCTCGGCCGTCAGGCGGTCGAGATCCTCCGCGGTCTGAAGGCGTCACACAACCCGGTGTCACCTCTGGTGTTCCAAGGCAGGAATGATCCGCGGAAGGGGCTGTCAGATGCCACTCTGGGAGCGTGCTTCGACAGGACCGGCTTCGGGCAGTCGGCCCACGGCGTCAGAGCGTCCTTCCGCACAGTCATGGCCGAAGCCGGAGTCCGTCCGGACGTCCTGGAGGCCCAGCTTGCCCACGCTCCGCGGACTGCTCTGGGAAGGGCATACGACCGCACGCAGTTCCTCGCCCAGCGGGCAGAAGCAGTGCAGCAGTACGGGGACCTGATCGCGCCATGAGCGAGCGGGCCAAACGGCTGTTCGATGCCGCGATCCGCATATACCTCAGCGGAGACGCGGAGGATGAAGCTGCGTGGCTCGCCGAAGTCGAGCAAGCGTTCCAACAGGCTGCCAAGTACCGGATGAATGCCCTGAAGGCTCAGACCATCCGGGAACGGGCTGGCAAGCCAACGAGAGAGAGGCTTGACCGCTGCAAGGCTGTCCTCGTTGAACGCGGGGAAGCGGTCACCGCTGCGAGCGTCGAGCGGGTCTGGGTGGAACTGCGCCTTGGCCCGGTGCCGTCGAAGGTCTGGCTCAGGAAACTATTGGGATAGTTTCCCCCGCAGGGCATTGGTCGGGAGACCATTTGCTCATGCACTGGTTCTCAGCCCCCGAAGTCTGCCGTCGCTATGGGTTTAGCCGTAGCACGCTGCACAGGCTCGTCACCGCGGGGCGATTCCCTCCACCTGTGAATATCTCCCCGCGGCGTGTGGCCTGGGCTGGATCAGTCCTGGATGCACAGGACAAGCACTTGGTCAGAGGGCGGCCATGACGCTGGGTATACCTACCGCGATAGGTAGATGGCAGAAAATCGGTGGCTCACGGGAAGAAAACCCGTATCAAAGTCCGCCTTCTGTTCAACCACCACCGAGGACTTTGAAATGAGAGTTCGAAACGAAGAGATTCTTGCCGCCTTCCCTCCCGTCGGCGTTCGCATCGACCTGCTGGACCTTCTGAAGAAACTGCCACAGGTTCCTGATCGGCTCAACCTGAACCCCCACCTCCGCAAACTCGTGGATCGTGGCTACATCGAACGCGTGTATGTCGGATGCTATGCACGGCTGCCCCCGAAACGGCCAGGCAAATGAGCACAAAAAATAGGCTCCGGGAAACGCCCCGGAGCCTATCAACGTCTTCTGGAAAGGAAACCCCATCCGTGGAAAGCCTAACCCGCCTCAGGACCAACCTAACCTCCGAATGGAGTTTCCATTATGTCCCAGCGACCTGCTCTCGTAAATCCTCGTAAGAAAATCGCCCTCGAAGCCCGGAGACAGGGATTCAAGGTCGTTGAACTTCAGCCGCTGTCCAAGAGGCCGAGCGGTCAGGAATGGAATACTCGGTTCCTGACCGCTGCCCAGATCCGGAATGCCCCTGAAGACGCGAACTTCGGAATACATCTCAGCGGGTCGGGACTCTGTTCCGTGGACTTTGATGACGTGGAGCGGTTCAAGGCCGGGCTCAAAGCTCTGGGTATCGCCTCGACGGACTGGGAACGTGGCATCTGGACTTCAAGCACCCGTCCAGGCAGTGGCGGCAAGTTCCTATTCAGACTCCCCGCGGGTGTGATCTTGAAGTGGCTCCGGTTCAGGACCACTGAGCACGGAACTCTGGGCGAACTGCGAGCCGGAAGCCCAAATCTCCAAGACTGCTTGGGAGGCACGAAGTACCTGTCCGCGGATGGGTTGACCGAGTACAAGCAGAAGCTGGAAGGCAGTTTCGAGGACCTTCAGGAACTGGACGGCAAGCTCCTGGAGGTCTGGCTGAGGGCCTCAGAGGACATTGGGTACCGGCATGAGATCGAGCAGACGATGGCCAAGGCTGTCGGAGGCACTGTCTCTGCCTCGATGGGCCAGGACGGAGAGAAACTGGCCTTCCCGTCGTCCAGGCGAATGGAGTTCAACCGGGATCACGAGGTCGAGGACCTGCTCAGGGAGCACAACTACGTCGAGGACGAGGGCACTGGCAGGTGGTCTCACCCCCTGGCCACCGGGATGCCGGGAATCAGCCGGATACCTGGGAAGGACGACCTCTGGGTCAGTCACCATGCTGGCGATCCGCTGTCAGGGGTCTTTGATGCATGGGCCGCTCACGTCGTTCTGGATCACGACGGGGACGTCCGAGCCGCGGAACGGGCGTACAGCGCCACGAAGGGTCGGACCCGTGCCGCTGACGCCGCGGAGGCGTTTGGCGGCTCTGAGGCCGGTTCTCGTGCCGCTGAAGGGCAGAAGGACGACGGGGTGCTGGTCAGAGGTGACAGCGTGCCGATGACTGCTACCGAGTGGCTGTGGCCCGGTTGGTTGGCGAAGGGGGCGGTTCACCTCCTCGCCGGCGAGGGGGGAGTTGGCAAGAGCACGACTGGCATGTCACTCCTGGCAACCGTGTCAGTCGGGGGCTGCTTCCCTGACGGTCATCGGGCCAAAATGGGCAAGGTGGTCGTCTGGACTGGCGAGGACTCAATCGGAGCCACGCTGCTACCGCGGTTCGTGTCGATGGGAGGCGACCCGTCGATGATCTATTTCGTGGTGGGCGAGACGAAGGAGTTAGGCCCTGGCGAGGTGAGGCTGTTCGATCCTGCCTTTGACATGCCAAAGCTGGAACAGGCGATCACAAGACTCGGCGGGGTTCAGATGCTGATGATCGACCCGTTGATCTCAGCCATTGACGGTGACTCCCACAAAGCCGGCGACGTCCGACGCGGACTCCAACCCGTCGTAGATCTGACTGAGCGTTGCAAGCTGGTCACGCTGGGCCTGACGCACTTTGCAAAGGGCACAGAGAGGAAGCCTGTTCTAGATCGGGTGCTGGCGTCGCAGGCGTTCACGGCAATCTCTCGAATCGTCTTGGTGGCGGCAGAACTCTTCGCGACCGAAGATGAACGTCGGTTCGTGTTGTCTAGAGCGAAGAACAACTTGGGGCCATCAGGCGGCGGGTTTGAGTATGTGATCGAGCCCGATGCGTTCGTCTCCAACGAAGGCGAGTTCATCCACACGAGCAAGACCATCTGGGGCACTGCACGCGTTGGCTCGGCTAGGGACCTGATTGCCCCGCCGACCACAGAGGATCGGAAAGTGGTCCAAGCCAAGCAGTTCCTGGTGAACCGACTGGCCGACGGGCCTGTCGATAGCGCCGAAGTACAGAACGACGCTAGCGCAAGCGGCATCACGCTCAGCGCGTTGAAGAAGGCGAAGGCGGAGCTAGCCGTTGAGAACCGGAAGCTCGGCTTGGGTGGCAACGCGGTCTGGTTCCTCCCTGAGCACGAAGCGCAAGTCGACTCCCCGCTGACCCGCGCCCAGGAATTCCTGTTCGAGCACCTAGAGCGTGCCCCTCGGCTAGCAAAGGAGATGGAGACCGCGGCTAAGGCGGCCGGGACGTCCGCCAGGACACTTGCTCGGGCTAAGGCGGCTCTCGGCATCGAGACTTTCAGGAAGGTGCATCGCGGGCAGTTCTGGTGGCGCCTGCCATTGCTCTGACGGTTTCAGGGGGATCGCGCGTACGGGCCGATGAAAAAGGGCGCAGAAATTTGGCATTCAAAGGCAGACAAAGGATTCCATGATCTTTCCCGTCGGGTTCTTTGTCTGCCTTTGAATGCCAAATATATATATATAAAGTTACTTTCCCATGCGCGTACATGCGCGCTTGCCCCCTGAAATCGACGACCCGACGGGGTTGCCTCCTCCACCGATGGGGTTGGCCTTTGAATGCCAACTTTCCGACGTTTGAGGACCCGCACGCGGTTTCCCCGATTCCCTCGCCGCCAGCGGGCCTGTAGACTCGCGCAATGCTCACCCCGAAGAATGTCATGGCTTCTCTCAACGGCTGGCGCAGGCTTGGCCTAGTATTCGTCGCCCTCTGGTTTGCCGGAATCGTCCTCATTGCGATCACTGGCGACGCTAGCGGTTTACTGAGCTCCGATGCTACAGAGACGCGTCAGCAGTTGGTGCCTATGACACCCGAAGAACTTGCTGAACGGCAGAAACGTGAGAGCGGGAAGCCGTGGGAAAAATATGCGGAAGGGCGTAGCGACTACAAGATGGACGAAGTGCAGATTATCGTGAGCAGTGCCTCCCCTTTGAAAATCGGCATCGTGGGACTTCTGGTGCCGCTAGTGGTTTGGCTCCTGATGGAAGGCGTCGTCCTGGTGGCGCTTTGGGTGATAGCTGGATTCAGCGCTGGCAAAGGCAAGAGCTCCAATTGAGGACGCGATTACTGCAACCCAGAACTAGACTTCGCAGATTCAATTCGAGTAGGATTGTCATCATCCCCATTTAGGACTTCGAGAAATGCTCAGGATTCCGCTCTCCCGGTTAGTTAGTGCGGTCCAAGCCATGGTGACTCTTCAAAACCATGTCTCCACCGCCAAGGGTGCCACTCTTGCGCTGCATCCGGACAATTATCAAACTTGGCTCACCGCGGCGGATAACCTTGCGGCGGACTGTGAAGCGATGAATCTTCTGGTCATCCGAAGGCTCGCAACACTGATTGCAGGAGATTTGCGAACGGCGGCGGTGGACATGACCAGCGGCGACATGATCATGCGGGATCATCATTTGCCACAACTGGATGCGCACCTGCGGGGCTTTACTCAAGTCATTCGCATTGAGACCGAAGCAAGGGCAATCCTGGTTCTCTCACCAGACAAAGCAGCGCTCTACGAACGCGATGAGCCTCATTTCGGGCCGGAGGTGGCTGCATCGTTTCCGTCAGCCGCTGAGGATATCGAGGAGGCTGGCAAGTGTTTGGCGCTTGGGCGTTCAACCGCCGCTGTCTTCCACTTAATGAGAGCCATGGAAATCGCAGTTCGAGCCATGGCAACAAAGCTCGGGATCGCCAAGATAGACCTCCCCTGGGGTCCGCTGCTGAGTGACATAAACAAGGAAATCGAAGCCCTGCCGAAGGGAGCCGCTCGAGATCAATGGTCGCAGAGCAGTACCCATCTGTACCACGTCAAACAGGCATGGCGAAATGAAGTGATGCACCCGAAGGCAACTTACACGGATGAGCAGGCGACTGAAGTCTTCGCCGCGGTTCGATCCTTCATGCGTCATTTGGCACCGCTCACTCAGTAAACTTGCGCCCGCTGAAGCTTCAAAGCCATGACTGACCCACTTGACAGCCCACGAGCCGCCCTAGCGCGTGCCAGGACGCACATCGCCGACTTGGACGCTCAGGGCTCTGCTTTCATGGGCAGCAACCCCTTCGCCAGGGTTACGGAAATCGACACGCTCGCCCAACGAAATGTCGCAAAGCTCCGGCTCGTAAGGCCATTCCCCTCCGTGCTGAACTGCATCGCGTCTGACGCGGTTCACAATCTGCGTAGTTCGTTGGACCAAGCCGGTTACGCGGTATCTGTAGCCCACGGCGGGAAGGGTATGGATACCTACTTCCCCTTCGGCGCTTCTCTTGCAGACGTGCGTGGCAAGCAGAAGGGTGGCTCTGCGGAGATCCCGCAAGAGATCTTCGACGTGATGGTTGGATTCAAGCCCTACAAAGGCGGGAACGATCTCCTTTGGGCATTGAATAAGCTATCCAATACCAACAAGCATCGGATCACATCTCCTACCGCGATTGCCACTGCCGGGATACAGTTCAATATGTTAGGTGGCAATCCCGGCATGCTATCGATTCCCAACCCCAAGTGGGATCACACGAAGAATGAGATGGAATTGGCCCGATACGCTATCGGTGGCACGCTTGACTTCACTTTCGGTTATACCTATTGCATATCTCTCCTCGATGTCGGGCCTGTGATTGGTCAGCCAGCAGTGGATGTTCTGAACCACCTCGCTCAAGAAGTCGAAAGTATCCTGAACGCGATCGAAGCTGAGGCGAAGCGCATCGGGCTTTTCAAGTGACCGCGGGCTGACTGCGCCAGAATCCCTGGCGTGAAGCCAGATCGTGAACGACGGGATTTCCTCAGAGAGTCGGTTATCGACTTCCTGCAGGACTATCCGTACGGGCTCTCCTGCAGTCAGCGTGACGCTGACAAGTACCGCCACCTGATCCCAGGCAACCCGAGTCGCAAGGAACTGTCCGCGGTGTTCTTCTGGCTGGTCAACAGCCGCCTGGCGACCCATACCCAGAAGATCCGTCTGCGCCTCTGACGCACACGAGGGCCTTAGGGCCCTTGGGTTTCCCCTCCGCGGATGGTTTCGGCGCCTCTGAGCGTGATTCCGTGGCTCGGCCGGCCCCCTGACGGTGGGGATGCCCTCCCCCTTTTGGTCGCCCCATCCGTTCCCCGCTTCCGTGGGCAGCCGCCCACGTTGGCAAAAACCCCGGAACCGTGATAGGTGGACGGACCCCGCCACGGTCCGATGCAATGCCCGCCATGGGCTCCAGCCGATACCAGATACCCGCAGACAGACCGTCCAAGGATTCCTGCAGAAACTGCTGGAACCGATTCCATGTCTCTGTGCCGGCATTCAGATTGGGACTCTGTGAGAGTTGTTCGGAGGAAAGGGACAAGGACACAGGACCAATGATCCTGTCACTCAAAGATTCAGAAGACAGCCTGGACTAAATCAGTTCAGGCTGTTTTTGTTTGTGGAGAGATGGGGACATGGGTTGGGGGGATGGTCAGAATTTCTATTGAATAGACCCTCATACGCCACCGTCCCCCAATCAGAGACTAAGTTTTCAACTTTCCAGGGGCCCCATATCCCCCCCCTTCTAGGAGCCAGAAATGCTGTTCCAAGCGACCGACGAAATCGGAGTTTTCAGGCTTCTGGGCGGAGAACTTGACGATATTCCCGCGGAATCCTGCCTTTGGGCAGTGATCGGTGGCAAGGAGCAGATCGTGGCTATCCGATTCGGCCCGACGGGAGTGCTTCAGATGCGCCTGAACCCAGAGATCCCGTCCGCGGAGCAGAACTCGTATTTGCTCAGGCTATTCGGGTATGAAGTCGTCCCGCACCCAGGCCGAGTCGGCCATTTCCTTGTCATTACCTAAGGAGTACCCAAAATGTCGTCAATTGCGAAAGCCATCACTGCGCTTGGCCGGTTTCCTGGTGCCCATGCGGCCATGAATAGTCAGGGGTTGTCTCCGCTGACCAAGGCCGTGCTGGAACGGGCTGCGGTAGGTATCTCTGGCACTCAGGACTTCGCGGGACTGCGCCTGGACGACGGGATCGTCTCCAGGGTCCAAGAGGAGTCCCTGATCGGCCAGATGAACCTCCGACCGGCAATCGCGAACTTCCGCGTCGCCACGGTCCTCCAGGACCCGATCAGCTACTGGCTCGGGGAACAGAAGCTCAAGCCGGTCAGCAAGTGGCTGATTGGCAGCACGGCACTTCCGCCGAAGAAGATCATCACGATGGCAGTGTTCTCGCGGGACCTATTCAAGGTCGGCGGCGCAGACGGTTCTGGTGCTGCGAACAATCCGCGGTATCTGGAGACTCTGGAGCAAGCTGTCGAGGATGCGATGGTCAGGTCCATCACGAAGTCGGTCGACGCGGCCCTTGTCGCCATCCCTTCGATGGCAGACGCTCCGTTGTCGATCCTGGACGGCCTGACGATCTCGACGGCCACGCTTCCAGCGGGTCTGGCTGTCGCGGCTCAGGTCGTCTCTGCCGCAGGGCCTGTTTCCCTGTTGATGGGCTACACGGCGGGCCTTCAGTTCGCGGCCATGTATCCAGGGCAGAGCGTCTTCCAGTCCGTGGTCGTCAGCCCTGCGGTCGAGTCCAACCTGGTCATCGCGTACTGCGCCTCTGCCATCGCGGCAACGGTTCTGACCGTGGATCTCGCGAACTCAGAGGAAGGCATGGTCGAGATGTCTGACAGCCCGGAGACCGACACCATCTCCGCGGTCAGTCTGTGGCAGTTGAATCTGTTCTCTGTCCGAGCGGAATCCTTCCTCGCCTGGAGCAAATGCCTCCCCTCCGCGGTGGCCGCTTTCCGGGTGTCCTGACATGGACGGGACAGATGCGGACAAGGCACTGGTCCATGGCGCGGTCCAGGTCCTGATCGACTGGGCCAAGACCGCTGATCCTTCCGCCCCGCTGGGTGGGGTCATGGTCGCCAGGATCAACGAGGTCCAGGCCCTGATGTACGAGCCCTCCGCGGACGAGGCCGTGGTCTGCCTGGACGACCAGAACAACTTCCTCGTGAAGCGCCTGCAGATCGTCAACCTCGTAGCCGCGGACTGCCAGGTGCAAGGGGTCTCAGAGGGAAGGACTCTTCAGTGACCCGCCAGAGGCGGAAGACTGGTCGTCAGTCTGGGCGTCCCTTCGGCTCGTCGGACAGGGACGCAGACCTGACCAACGCAGAGATTGCTCAGGCCATCGGTGTCAGCCGTTCCGCGGTCGGGCAGACAGTGAACGCTGCTCTTCGGAAGTGCCGGGAGTTGCTCCAGGAGCGAGGACTCCAGAAGGTGGACGACCTGCTGTGATGTACATGTGATGTACATCACAACAAGGGAGAACAGGAAGGGGAACGGACTCTAGTCCGGGGGAACGGCGTAGGCCATCGCCCTCGCCGTAGTTCAATGGATAGAACGGCCGCCTCCTAAGCGGCAAATACAGGTTCGATTCCTGTCGGCGGGACCAGGCGACTGACGCCCCGCGGCGCTCAGTGCGCCGACCCGGACAGCATCTGCCCGCCGAGCCATCCCGGCCAGCGACGCTGCAGCCGCGCGACCCAACCGGCACCTGCCGGTCGCAGCGGCGGACGCACGACAAGCCGCGCCGGCGCCAGCGCCTGCACCAGCACCCGCTCGTCGCCGGCCAGCACATGTGATTGCCCGGCTTCGAGCACGACGTCGACCGGGTCGCGGTCCTGGGTGATCCAGAGGCTGCCTTCGCGGCAGTCGATGCGCAGGCCCGAGCGGCCCGCCAGCGCCAGCAACTGGCCCTTGCGCAAAGTGGCGGCGCTGGCTTCGCGGGTGATCTGGGGATGAAGGCTCATGATGGCTCCTTGCATGCACTGAAGGAATTCTTTCCGTTGCTTGCCCGGTCCCGGGAACGGCTCGACTCCATGCGCTAATCTTCGATGCCAAGCGGATCGGCTTCAAACGATCGTTTCGCATGATTTGCATGCGCCACGAGAATGCATGAGAGCATCGACCCATGAACCGCAACCTGCCCTCGCTGGACCTCGTGCGCGGCTTCGAGGCCGCCGCGCGCCACTTGAGCTTCACCAAGGCGGCGGCCGAGCTGTTCCTGACGCAGTCGGCCGTCAGCCGCCAGGTGCAGGCGCTCGAGGAACAACTGGGCACGCCGCTGTTCGAACGCCGCCACCGCGCGATCCGGCTCACGGCCGCTGGCCAGGAGCTGTTCCGCGCGGCATCGGAGGCGCTGCGGGTGCTCGGCGACAGCGCCGCGCGGATCCGCGAGCGCAGCGCGGCGCGCTCGGTCACGGTCTCATGCAGCATCGGTTTCGCCTCGCTGTGGCTGGTGCCGCGGCTGATGGACTTTCGCGAGCAGCACCCGGACATCGACCTGCGCATCGATGCCAACAACCGCCTGCTCGACCTCGAGCGCGACCGGGTCGAGGCCGCGGTGCGCTACTGCCCGCCCGAGCTGGCACCACCGGGTGCGACCAGGCTCTTCGGCGAGCAGGTGATCCCGGTCTGCAGCCCGGCGCTGCTGGACCGGCCGGAACGTCCGCTGCGGGTGCCGGCCGACCTGCGCCACCAGGTGTTGCTGCAGTACGAGGCGGCGGAAACGGTGTGGCCGACCGGGTCCTGGCGCGTCTGGCTCGAGGTGATGCAGCAGCACGAGCTGCGACCGGCCGGCATCCTGGAGTTCAACCAGTACGACCAGCTCATCCACGCAGCCGTCGAGGGCCAGGGCGTGGCGCTCGGCGTGAGCCCGCTGGTGCAGCGCCATATCCGCCAAGGCCGGCTGGTGGCGCTGTTCGACCAGCCCGGGCAGCACGACCAGCGCTTCTCCTCGCCGCGTGGCTACTACCTGCTGCTGGGCCGCTTCGGCGCCGACCGACCCGAGGTCAAGGCCTTTGCCGACTGGCTGCTGCGCACCGCCGAGCGCGAGTCGGCGCAGCAGGGCTGAGGGCCGGCATTTCAGCGCGAACGCATGGCCCGCGACAGCAGCAGCACCGGCGCGAGCCCGACCACGACGATGGCGATCGACGGCAACGCCGCCTCGGCCAGCCGCTCGTCGCGCGCCAGGTTGTAGGCCACCACCGCCAGCGTGTCGCTGTTGAAGGGCCGCAGCATCAGCGTGGCCGGCAGCTCCTTCATGACGTCGACGAATACCAGCAGGCCGGCGGCCAGCGCGGAGCGCCGCAGCAGCGGCAGGTGGACGCCGGCAAACAGCCGGCCGGGGCCGGCGCCGAGCAGGCGTGCGCTGTCGTCGAAGCTGGCCGGGATGCGCGTGTAGCCGGCCTCGACCGATTGCAGCGCCACCGCGCTGAAGCGCACCAGGTAGGCGTAGACGAGGCCGAAGGCGGTGCCGGTGAAGAGCGCGGTCAGCAACGCCGCACCGGGCGCGCCGGCCTGCTGGAACCAACCGACCGGCAGCAGCAGGCCGACCGCGATCACCGCACCCGGCACCGCGTAGCCGAGCGAGACCACCCGCGCGAGCCAGCCGGCGGCGGCCGCGCGGCGGTCGTGGCGCGGCTGGCGCAGCACGCTGCCGAGCAGCAGCGCCAGTGCCACCGCGAGCACGGCCGCGATCGTGGCCAGACGCAGGCTGGTCCAGGCCCAGCCGATGAAGCGATCCCACGGCAGCCCGCCCAGGCCCTCCGGCCCGCCGTGCGCGGCCTCGATCAGCACCGCGCGCAGCAGGATGCCGACCGGCAGCACGAAGCCGAGCAGCACCGGCAGCGCGCACAGCGCCAGCGCGCCGGCCGCGGCGGCGCCGTGCAGCGGCACCAGGCTGCCCTCGCGCGACGGCGCGACTTGACCGCCACGCCCGGCCTCGGTGGGCGCGACGCGTCCGCCGCCGCGGGTGCCCGAGAAACGCAGCCGCGTCTGCGCACGCCGTTCGGCCGCCAGCAGCACGCCGACCACCAGCAGCAGCACGGTGGCGAGCTGGGCCGCCGCGATGCGATCGTCGGCCACCAGCCAGGCCTTGTAGATGCCGGTCGTGAAGGTGCTCAGACCGAAGAAGGAGCCGACGCCGTAGTCGGCCAGCGTTTCCATCATCGCCAGCGCGACGCCGGCGGCGATGGCCGGTCGCGCCAGCGGCAGCGCCACCTCGCGAATCCGGCGCGCGAGCGGCGCACCGAGCATGCGCGCGGCCTCCATCAGATGCACGCCGCGCTCGGCGAGCGCCGCGCGCGTCAGCAGGTAGACGTAGGGATAGAGCGCCAGCGTGAACAGCAGCACCGCGCCCGGCAGGCTGCGCACGTCGGGCCAGAGCGGCCCCTTGAAACCGAACGCGGCGCGCAGCCCACCCTGCAGCGGCCCGCTGTACTGCAGGAAGTCGGTCATCGCGTAGGCCAGCACATAGGCCGGCATCGCCAGCGGCAGCAGCAGGGCCCATTCGAAGTGGCGCCGCCCCGGAAACTCGAACAGCGCCACCGCCGCCGCCGTGGCGCCGCCGAGCAGCGCCACACCGAGGGCCACGCCCAGCACCAGCAGCATCGAGTTCAGCGCGTAGCCCGGCAGCACGGTCGACACCAGGTGCTGCAGCAACTCCCAGCTGCTGGCCTGCGGGCTCAGCCAGGCCAGGCCGATCGCCAGCACCGGCAGCGCCAGCAGCGCGCACAGCGCCATCGCCAGCAGGCGCAGGTCGAGGTGGCGCAGCATCTCAGGTGCGACCGCGCAGGCAGACGAGCGGCGGTAACACGCGATGCTGAATGCGAACGAGTTTCATTGGTAACACGACCGGTATCATAGAGGCGTGTTTCTAGAGATCGACCAAGCCACCGTCTGCTACCCCGCCGCACACGCGGCCGAGCGCACGGCTGCGGTCGAGGCGGTCAGCTTCGGACTTGCCGCCGGCGAGATCGGCGTGCTGATCGGCCCCTCGGGCTGCGGCAAGACGACGCTGCTGCGCGCGGTGGCCGGCCTCGAGCCGCTGCACTCGGGCCGCATCAGCCTGGCCGGCCAGCTGCTGTCCGAAGGCGGCGGCGCGCATGTGTCACCCGAACGGCGTCGGGTCGGCATGGTGTTCCAGGACTACGCGCTGTTCCCGCACCTGAGCGTGGCGCAGAACGTGGGCTTCGGCCTGGCCGGCGAGTCGCGCTCGGCGCGCGCGGCGCGGGTCGCCGAGCTGCTCGACCTGGTCGGCCTCGGCCACACCGCGACACGGGCACCGCACCAGCTCTCGGGCGGCCAGCAGCAGCGGGTCGCGCTGGCGCGGGCGCTGGCGGCCCGGCCGGCGCTGCTGCTGCTCGACGAGCCCTTCTCCAGCCTCGACGTCGACCTGCGCGAGCGGCTGGCGCAGGAACTGCGCGCGATCCTCAAGCGCACCGGCACCACCGCCCTGTTCGTCACCCACGACCAGCTCGAGGCCTTTGCGCTGGGCGACCGCATCGGCGTGATGCATCGCGGCCGGCTCGAGCAATGGGACGAGCCCTACGCGCTCTACCACCGGCCGGCGACGCGCTTCGTGGCCGACTTCATCGGCCACGGCGTGTTCGCGCCGGCCGAACTGGTCCAGGGCCCGGCCGGCCTGCGCGTGCGCACGCCGCTCGGCGACTTCGCCGATCGCAGCGGCACACCGGCGGCGCCGGCGAGCGGCGGCGCCGGGCTCGAGGTGTTGCTGCGCGCCGACGACATCGTCCACGACGACGCCTCGCCGCTGAAGGCCTGCATCGAGCGCAAGGCCTTTCGCGGCTCGGAGTTTCTCTACACGCTGCGCCTGGCCAGCGGCGAGCAGCTGCTGGCCCACGTGCCGAGCCACCACGACCACCAGATCGGCGAGTGGATCGGCATCCGGGCCGAGATCGAGCATGTCGTGACCTTTGCGCGCGCCGGCTGAGAGGCCGCGCCCGGCTGTCCGCCGCTGGCCGCCGCCGGTCGGCATTTGGAGAGATCACCCGGTAGCAATGCCCGGCCCGCCACGCAACTTTGGGGTGGCTCCCGGCACCAAGAGCAGGCGCGGTCCTATACTGGAACCGCAAAGCTTGAAGGCACAGTCATGGGCGTGAAATTGAAAGTCGGCGGTTGGGTTGCTCTGGGGGCCATCGCAGGCGCGCTGGCCACGATGCAACTCCAGGCCATTGCCCGCAATCCGTCGGCACCGTTGCCGCTCGAGGAATTACAGCAGCTCGCCTCGGTCTTCGACATCGTCAAGAAAGACTATGTCGAGCCGGTCGACGAGAAGAAGCTGATCACCGACGCCATCGGCGGCATGGTGGCCGGCCTCGATCCGCACAGCCAGTACTTCGACAAGAAGAGCTTCAAGGAATTCCGCGAAGGCACCAGCGGCAAGTTCGTCGGCGTCGGCATCGAGATCGGCATGGAAGACGGCCTGGTCAAGGTGGTCTCGCCGATCGAGGGCTCGCCCGCCTTCCGCGCCGGCATCAAGAGCGGCGACCTGATCACCAAGATCGACGACACCTTCGTCAAGGGCCTGGGCATGGACCAGGCCGTCAAGCGCATGCGTGGCGAGCCCAACACCAAGGTCACGCTGCAGGTGTTCCGTAAGAGCGAGAACCGCAGCTTCCCGGTGACGATCACGCGTGAGGAGATTCGCGTCCAGAGCGTGCGCGCCAAACTGCTCGAGCCCGGCTATGCGTGGGTCCGCCTGACCCAGTTCCAGGACCGCACGGTCGAGGACTTCGCCGCCAAGCTGGGCGAGCTGTACAAGCAGGATCCCAACATCAAGGGCATCGTGCTCGACCTGCGCAACGACCCGGGCGGCCTGCTCGAGGGTGCGGTCGCGGTGTCGGCCGCCTTCCTGCCGCGCGACACGGTGGTGGTCAGCACCAACGGCCAGATCGCCGAATCCAAGGCCACCTTCAAGGCCAACCCGGAGTCCTACGCCCGCCGCGGCAGCGATCCGCTCAAGCGGCTGCCCGAGGCGCTCAAGAACGTGCCGCTGGTGGTGCTGGTCAACGAAGGCTCGGCCTCGGCCAGCGAGATCGTCGCCGGCGCGCTGCAGGATCACAAGCGCGCCACCGTCATGGGTTCGCAGACCTTCGGCAAGGGCTCGGTGCAGACGGTGCGTCAGCTCTCGCCCGACACCGCGCTGAAGATCACCACCGCGCGCTACTACACGCCGAGCGGCCGCTCGATCCAGGCCCAGGGCATCGTTCCCGACGTCTGGCTCGACGAGACCGCCGATGGCAATGTGTTTGCGGCGCTGCGTCCGCGCGAGGCCGACCTCGACAAGCACATCACCGGTGGCAGCGCCGAGGACCAGGCCAAGATCGCCGCGCGCGAGAAGGCTCGCGAAGACGCGATCAAGAAGATCGAGGAAGAGCAGGCCAAGAACGGCAACAAGGCGCCCAAGCCGCTGCCGGAGTTCGGTTCGGCCGAGGACTTCCCGCTGCAGCAGGCGCTCAACCAGCTCAAGGGCAAGACCGTGCTCGCCTCGAAGACCCAGACCGAACGCAAGGCCGACGAGTCCAAGCTCAACTGAAGCGCTCGACGGCCTGCGCCAAGAAGGGCCCCGCGCGGGCCCTTTTTCTTGAGCACCCAGCGCTTCATCACGACACCGATGCCCGAACTCGACGACGACGCCCTGCTGCGCTACGGCCGCCACATCCTGCTCGACGAGTTCGGGATCGAGGGCCAGGAGCGGCTGGCTGCGTCGCATGCACTGGTGATCGGCGCCGGTGGCCTCGGCTCACCGGCGCTGCTCTACCTGGCTGCGGCCGGGGTCGGCACGATCACTCTGGCCGACCCGGACCGGGTCGATCTGAGCAACCTGCAGCGCCAGGTCGCGCACGACACCGGCAGCGTCGGCCAACTGAAGGTCGAGTCGGCCGCGGCCCGCATGCGCGCGATCAACCCGCTGGTGCGCGTCAACGCCGTGGCCGAGCGAGTGTCCGGCAGCCGTCTCGACGCGCTGGTGCGCGCCGCCGACGTGGTGCTCGACTGCAGCGACAACTTCGCGACCCGGCATGCCGTCAACCGCGCCTGCGTCGCGCACGCGCGGCCGCTGGTGTCGGGCGCCGCGATCCGCTTCGACGGCCAACTGATGGTGATCGACACCCGCGAGCGCGACGATCCGGCCCGCCCCGGGCGCGCCGCCAACCCCTGCTACGCCTGCGTGTTTCCCGAGGACGCCGCCTACGAGGAGGTGGCCTGCGCCACGCTCGGGGTGTTCGCGCCGTTGGTCGGCATCATCGGCAGCCTGCAGGCGGCCGAGGCCCTCAAGCTGCTCGCCGGCGTCGGCGACGTCGCCACCGGCCGGCTCCAGATGTTCGATGCGCGCGGCCTGCAGTGGCGCGAATTCGGCATTGCACGTCGCGTCGACTGCAGCGTCTGCGGCACGCGCGGCACCGCCAAGGACTAAGCTCCCGATCCGATGAACGATTCCAAGCTTTCCTCACGCAACTTCCGCTCGGCCCGCCAGGAGGCGGCCAAGGCCGCCGCCGAGCAGCAGCAGCTCGGCGAGCCCTATGCCGGCCCCGACAGCAGCTACCGGCTGGCCTTCGCCGACAGCGAGTTCCTGCTCAGCGAGGACCTGCGCTCGATCCGCCTGCAGCTCGAGTACCTCAAGCCCGAGATGGTGCAGCGCGAGTTCGGCATCGACTCGACGATCGTGATCTTCGGCAGCGCGCGCATCCTGCCGCCCGATGCCGCGCGTGCCGTCTGCGATGCGGCGCGCACCACCGGCGACGAGGCCGCGATCAAGCGCGCCGAGATGCAACTGGCGATGTCGCATCACTACGAGCAGGCCCAACGCTTTGCCAACATGGTGACCAAGGCATCGCAGCGGCTCGACCACAACATCGTGGTCGTGACCGGCGGCGGCCCCGGCATCATGGAAGCCGGCAACCGTGGCGCGCTGGAGGCCGGCGGCCCGAGCGTGGGTCTGAACATCGTGCTGCCGCACGAGCAGGCGCCCAATCCGTACATCACGCCGGAGCTGTGCTTCCAGTTCCACTACTTCGCGATCCGCAAGATGCACTTCCTGATGCGCAGCATTGCGCTGGTGTGCTTCCCGGGCGGATTCGGCACGCTCGACGAGCTGTTCGAGGTGATGACGCT
The DNA here is from genome assembly GCF_004217215.1 of Rivibacter subsaxonicus. Lineage (GTDB taxonomy): Bacteria > Pseudomonadota > Gammaproteobacteria > Burkholderiales > Burkholderiaceae_C > Rivibacter > Rivibacter subsaxonicus. The sequence continues at coordinate 403,012 of NZ_SHKP01000007.1, read as the reverse complement.
GCAGCAGACCGGCAAGGTGCGCAAGCGCCCGATCCTGCTGTTCGGACGCGAGTTCTGGACCAAGCTGATCAACTTCGAGCTGCTGGTCGGCACCGGCATGATCGGCGCCGACGACCTCAAGCTGTTCCACTTCGTCGAGAGCGCCGAGGAGGCCTGGGGCGTCATCGAACAGCACTACGGGCTGGTCCCGAACGAGCCCTCCGGCGCCGACAAGGGCCGCCTGGCCGAAGACATTTGAAGCCGCCGAGCCACTTCCATCCCTTCCCGATATCCGGCACCACGCCCTGTTTGCAATGAGCACGAATCCCGTTCCCACCGTCGCGCTGATCGGCGCCCCCACCGACATCGGCGCCGGCGCACGTGGCGCCTCGATGGGCCCCGAGGCGATGCGCGTGGCCGGCATCCAGCCGGCGCTCGAGGCGCATGGGCTGACGGTGGTCGATCGCGGCAACCTGATCGGGCCGGCCAACCCCTGGCAGCCGCCGACGGACGGCTACCGCCACCTGCCCGAGGTGACGGCCTGGAACCGTTCGGTGCACGAGGCGGTGTACGCCGAACTCGCGCAGGGCAACCTGCCGGTGCTGCTGGGCGGCGACCATTGCCTGGCGATCGGCTCGATCAGCGCGGTGGCGCGCCACTGCCGCGAGCAGGGCAAGAAGCTGCGCGTGCTGTGGCTCGACGCGCATGCCGACTTCAACACCAGCCAGCTCACGCCGAGCGGCAACATCCACGGCATGCCGGTCGCCTGCCTCAGCGGCCACGGCCCGCAGGAACTGATCGAGATCGGCGGCCATGTGCCGGCGATCAGCCCGAAGTGGGTGCGCCAGATTGGCATCCGCAGCGTCGACCCGGGCGAGAAGCGCTTCGTGCACCAGCAGGACCTCGAGGTCTTCGACATGCGCTTCATCGACGAGATGGGCATGCGCCACGCGATGGAGCTGGCGCTCGCCACGCTCGATGCCAACACCCATCTGCACGTCAGCTTCGACGTCGACTTCCTCGAGCCCGAGATCGCGCCCGGCGTCGGCACCACGGTCAACGGCGGCCCGACCTACCGCGAGGCGCAACTCTGCATGGAGATGATCGCCGACACCGGTCGCATGGCCTCGCTCGACCTGATGGAGCTGAACCCGGCCTACGACGTGAAGAACCGCACCGCGGTGGTCGCGCTCGACCTGATCGAGAGCCTGTTCGGCAAGAGCACGCTGATGCGCAAGGGCCACTAGCCGCGGGCGCTGCCACGCACGGCGCGGCGGGCATCGCCGCAGGATTGACGAGCCCAGGACCCGGATCGACACTGCGCGCCTCCTTCGGGAAGCAGCATGTCGGCCAAGCCGTGGACCTGGAACCAGCGCAGCCCGCGCCAGGCGCTCTGGGAGCGGGTGCGAACCATCGCCACCGAGGTCGGTGAGCCGATCGTCAAGCTGCTCGAGGTGCCCGGCGCCTTCGTGCCCGGCGCGCCGGCCGCGCTCAAGAGCGTGCGGGCCTTGTTCGGTGCCGACCTCGAGATCTCGGCGCTCGATTCGGCCGAGGTGCTGATGCCGCTCGACGGCGCGCCCGGTCCCTTCGCCAGCGCCGACGGCAGCGAGCCGGTGTTCATCGAGGGCGTGCGGCTTGCGCTGACCCTCGCCCACAACGGCCAGAGCGAGCAGCAGATCCTGCTTGAGCGTCTCGACCTGCACCTGATCGCGTTCAGCCCCGAGGCGCGCCCCGAGTACGAGGCCGGCCTGGCCGCCGACGCGGTGCATGGTGCCGGCCTCGTCGAGCCCTTGCGCTTCTTCGTCGAGCTCGAGGGCGAACGCGTGGGACGCGCGCGTCGCATGATGCGCGACTCCGAGGGCCGCAGCCGCCCGCTGCTGGCGGAGAGCGCCAACTTCCTCGACACCGACCCGGCCTCGCTGCTCGCGATCGGCCCGCGCGACGCGCCGCAGCCGCTGCGCATCACCGTCAGCGCCAACGCCGGCGGGCTCTACCGCTTCTGCCTGCGCGCCTTCTACCGCGTCGGCGCGCGCGAGCTGCGCCAGCACACCTCGCTGCCGGTGGCGATCTACAAGGAAGCCGAATGAACGCCGACGATGGCCTGCTGCCGCGACCGCCGCGTGACCCGCGACTGCAGGTCTACGTGGACAACGGCAAGCTGTGGTCCACGATGTTCGCGTTGGGCGGCGTCGGCCACGCCGGCAGCAGCCCGAATCCGCGCCCGATGACGCGCGTCGATCTCGGCGAGATGGCGGAGATCTCGCGTCGCGCCTACTCGCCGCTGCGCAACGAGATGCCCGACCTGAGCGTGTTCCCGATCTGGTCGCGCCAGCGCCGGCTGCCGCTGGAGCGCGGCGTGGCGGTGCCGGCCCGCCACCTCTGGTGGTTCGCCGAGGCCGGTGACACCGCGCTGCTGTCCGACCGCGAGACGCACCACTACACCGAGATCGGCACGATCGACCGCGACGCCGGGTGGATCAGCTTTGCCGACCCGTGGGCCGACGAGTTCTTTCTGCAGGCCGGCCGCAACACGCTGGGCATCGAGGCCCAGGGCACGCGCATCTCGCGCGGCGACTTCGAACGGGCTGCCGTCGGCATCAATCGCCTCGACCGCCTCTCGTTGTTCGAGGCCTACCTGCAGGCCTTCCCGGCCCAGGCCGACTCGGCCGAGTTCCTGTGCCGGCTCGGCCACGCGGTGCTCGACATCCCGAGCGATCGCCTGCTGCCGGTGGCGGCCGGGCATTTCGACCGCGCCCGCCGGCTCGCACGCGCGGCCGGAGAGGCCGAGGTGGCGGCAGACGCCGAGGCCCGCCTGTTCATGAGCGCGATGGCCGGTCACGCGGTCTACACCGCCGCCGGCCAGCAGCCGGTGGCCGAGGCGATGAAGGCGCTGCTGGCCGATCTGCAGCGCGAGCAATCGCCCGAGACGCTGGTGGCACGGCTGCGGCCGACCGAGCTGTGCCGGCTGGCCTTCTGCGTCGCCAACATCGGCCGCCACGATATGGCCGAGGCCGCCGCCAGCCGCGCGATCGAGGTCGATCCGGCCTTCGAGGACGGCTGGTGGCTGCGCGGGACCGCGCGCTTCAAGCAGGGCCGGGCCGCCGAGGCGCTCGAAGATGCCGACCGCTATCTCACGCTCAACGATGGCTCGCTGGCGGTGGCGCGCCTGCGTGACCAGCAGCGGCATCATCTGGACAGCATCGCCGGCTCGCAACTGGGGCAGGAGATCAGCGAGCGCGAGCAGCGCCGCACGATGGTGCTCGAACTGGCGGTCAGCGCCGCGGCCTACCTCAAGGACGCGCCGCGCGCGATCGGCTACCTGCGCCTGCTGCAGGCCCTGCACCCCGAGCGCGACGACGTGACGCAGCGCCTGCGGCTGCTGGGCGGCTGAGCGAGGTCTCGGCCCGTGCGGCGCCCGCCTCCAGTTCCTGCAGCATCCGCTGCAAGCGGTCGGCCAGCTTCTCGGTCGTGAGCTTCTCGCGCAGCCGCTCGACCATCAGCGGCAGGCTCATCGGGCTCGGCATCGGCAGCGCCACGTGCTCGATGCGCAGCGTCTGCATGCGCGCCAGCGTGGCGGCCAGGCGGCCGATCTCGAGCTCCTGGCTCAGCACCTCGGCGTCGGCCTGCGTCAGCAGCAGGTTGCCGGCGTCGTACTTGCGGAATACTTCGTAGAACAGGCTGCTCGAGGCCTGCAGCTGGCGCGTGCTTTTCGGTGCGCCGGGAAAGCCCGTGAACACCAGGCCGGCGACGCGCGCGATCTCGCGAAAGCGGCGTTGTGCCAGCTCGCCCGAATTGAGGCTCTGCAACACGTCGTCGAGCAGCCGCGAGGAATCGAACAACGAGTGGTCGAGCACCGCGCCCAGCTCGATCGGCAGCGCGCTCAGCAGTTCGAGCCCGTAGTCGTTGACCGCCAGGCTGAAGGTGTTGGGCTGGTGCTTCGACAGCCGCCACGCGAACAGCTGCGCCAGCCCGATGTGCACGTTGCGACCGCCAAAGGGATAGAGGCAGAGGTGATGGCCTTCGCGGGAGTCGCAGGTCTCCACGAGCAGCGTCCGTGGCGTCGGCAGCCGCGAGAGCTGCACCTGCGTCTGCAGCATCGGCCGCGCCGCCTGCAGCTCGGGCTCGCTCCAGACCGGATCGTCATCGCCCTGCGCCGCGCCCTGCAGCAGATCGAGCACGGCGCTCGCCATCTCGGTCGACAGCGGCATCTTGCCGCCGCCCCAGACCGGCACCGCGCCACGGTTGCGCGCTGCGCGCTTCACGTAGGCCGCCATCTCGCGCGTGCGCACGTACTCGAGCACGCGGCCGGCAAAGATGAAGCAGTCGCCGGGTTTCAGGCGCGCGATGAAGCCCTCATCGATCGAGCCGATCGTGCCGCCGGTGATCCACTTCACCTGCATCGAGGCATCGCTGACGATGGTGCCGACCGACATGCGATGCCGGCGCGCGATGCCGCGGTCGGGCACGCCGGCGCGCAGCACGCCGTCGGCATCGGCCTCGATGCGAACCCGGTGGTATTCGGGATAAGCGCCAAGGCTGGCGCCACCGCGCTCGACGAAGTCGAGCGCCCAGCGAAACTGTTCGAGCGTGAGATCGCGGTACGCATGAGCACGCCGGATCTCGTCGAGCAGCGCCGGTGCGTCGTGCCCGCCCTGCGCGCCGTCGCGCGGCAGCACCTCGAAGCCGCCACCGAGTGCGAGCGTCACCAGGTGCTGAACCAGCACGTCGAGCGGGCGCTGCGGCGTCTCGCGCCGCTCGATGCGACCGGCCTGCGCAGCACGGCGCGCGGCCGCGGCCTCGACCAGCTCCAGCGTGTTGGTCGGCACCAGCGTGATGCGACTCGGCCGCCCCGGCTGGTGGCCGCTGCGGCCGGCCCGTTGCAGCAGCCGCGCCACGCCCTTGGCCGAGCCGATCTGCAGCACGCGCTCGACCGGGAGGAAGTCCACGCCAAGGTCGAGCGAGGAGGTCGCGACCACCGCCTTCAGCTTGCCGGCCTTGAGCCCCGCCTCGACCCACTCACGCACCTCGTGGGCCAGCGAGCCGTGATGCAGCGCCACCAGCCCGGCCCAATCGGGCCGCGCGTTGATGATCAGCTGGTACCAGATCTCGGCCTGCGAGCGGGTGTTGGTGAACACCAGCGCGGTGCCCGAGGCCTCCAGCTCGGCCACCAGCGGTTCCAGCATCTGCGCGCCCAGGTGGCCGGCCCACGAGAAGCGACCCGGGTTGGCCGGCAGCAGCGTGTCGATCACGAGCGTCTTGTCGACATGGCCGCGCACCAGCGCGCCCTCGGCATGGCCGTGCAGCGTGCGCGCCGCCTCGTCCAGATTGCCGAGCGTGGCGCTCAGGCCCCAGACCAGCAGCGCCGGGTTCCAGGTGCGCAGCCGCGCCAGCGCGAGCTGCGCCTGCACGCCGCGCTTGTTGCCCATCAGCTCGTGCCACTCGTCGACGATCACCACGTCGAGCTGCGCCAGCTCTTCGCGTGCGTGTTCGCGCGAGAGCATCAGGCTCAGCGACTCGGGCGTGGTGACCAGCACCGTCGGCATGCGCCGGTCCTGGCGCGCGCGCTCGGCACTCGGCGTGTCGCCGGTGCGGATGCCGGCGGTCCAGTGCGGCGCCAGATCGGCCAGCGGCAGCGTGATCGCGCGCAAGGAGTCGGCGGCCAGCGCCCGCATCGGAGTGATCCAGAGCACTCGCAGCGGCGGTGCGCCCTGCTCTCGTTTCTTCTTCTCCACCAACACCCGCAGCAAGGCACCGAACCACACCGCGTAAGTCTTGCCCGAGCCGGTGCTCGCATGGAGCAGGCCGCTGCGCCCGGCCAGCATGTGCTGCCACGCCTCGACCTGGAACGCGGCCGGTTGCCAGCCCCGGGCCGAGAACCAGGCCCGCGCCGCTTGCAGCGGCGCGGCGTCGCTCGGCGAGGCGGTGGTCGAAGGATCGCGCACGAGCCTGAACTTATCAGGCCGTAGGATGCGAACGATGTACCAGCCCGCCCACTTCCGCCTCGACGACCCGACCATCCGGAACGCGCTGCTCAAGGCGCACCCGCTCGCCACCCTGGTGGTGGCCACGCCCGACGGTCTGGTCGCCAACCACCTGCCGCTGATGCTCGACGTGGAGCGCAACGTGCTGCGCGGCCATGTGGCGCGCGCCAACCCGCTATGGCAGAGCGCGATCCAGGGCAGCGCGCTGGCCGTGTTCCAGGGCCCGCAGGCCTACATCAGCCCCTCGGGCTACCCGAGCAAGCGCGAGCACGGCAAGGTCGTGCCGACCTGGAACTACGCGGTGGTGCATGTGCACGGCCCGCTGCGCTTCTTCGACGATGTGCAGCAACTGCACGCGCTGGTGAGCACGCTGACCAAGACCCACGAGGCAGCCCAGGCGCAGCCCTGGAAACCGAGCGACGCTCCGACCGACTTCATCGCCGCCAACCTGCGCGCGATCGTCGGCCTCGAACTCACGATCGAGCGCATCGACGCCAAGTGGAAGGTCAGCCAGAACCGCAACGAGGCCGACGCGCAGGGGGCGGCTGCGGCGTTGGAGGCGGGCGGGCATGCGGATTCGGCGGCGTTGATTCGAGCGCACCGGCCGGGCTGATGATCAACTCGTGCCGCTCATGGAGCGGCATCGTCGCCATGAACAAGCGTCTGGAACTCGACAACTAAGGCAGCCGCTCCAGCGCGCGCTGGTAGCGCGCGTCGCGCATCAGTTCGTCCCACGTGAGCGGCGCGCTCTGCGGCAGCAGGTCCAGGCGGCGCTGCTCGCTCATCGGATCGGCCTGCCACTGGCCGCGCTCGAGTGCGGCCTGCAAGCCGTCGAGCAGTTCGTCGACCGGCCGGCCGCCGTCGACCTTGCTCTGGTTGCACAGCAGCAGCAGGTCGCAGCCGGCGTTGAGCGCCTTGAGACCGCCATCGAGCGCGCTTCCGGCGATGCGGGCGCCTTCCATGCTGAGGTCGTCGCAGACGATCGCGCCGGCGTAGCCCATGCGGGTGCGCAGGATGTCCTTGAGCCAGCGGGCCGAGAAGCCGGCCGGCCACTCGTCGACCTTGGGGAAGGTCACGTGCGCGGGCATCACGCAGCTGATGCCGCTCGCGAGCCAGTCGTAGGGCTGGGCGTCCTCGGCCAGGATCTGCGTGAGGCTGCGCTCGTCGACCGCGCGCGCCACATGCGAGTCGGCCACCGCGTAGCCATGGGCCGGAAAGTGCTTCGCGCAGTTGGCCATGCCGGCCTGGCGCAGGCCGAGCATCAGGCTCTGGCCGAGCACGGTCACGACCCGCGGGTCGCGGTGGAAGGCGCGGTTGCCGACCACCTCGCTGCGGCCATGGTCGAGGTCGAGCACCGGCGTGTAGCTCAGCTCGATGCCGCAGGCGCGCAGCTCGGCGCCGAGCACATAGCCGGCCGAAGTGGCGGCATCGACCGCACGCATCGCGCCGGTGCCGGGGACGCCCTTCCTGCCATCGTCCATCCATAGTTCGCCGAGGCGGCGCATCGCCGGCAGGTGGGTGAAACCGTCGGTGCGAAAGCGCTGCACGCGGCCGCCCTCGTGGTCGATGGTGATCAGCAGGTCGGGCCGGATGCTCTTGAGCTCGGCGACGATGTCGGTGATCTGGCTGCGGCCGACCCAGTTGCGGGTGAAGAAGATCAGGCCGCCGGTGAGCGGGTGCGCGACACGGCGGCGGTCGTCGGCGTTGAGTTCGGTGCCGGCGATGTCGAGGATGACGGGGGCGTGCAGGCTCATGGTGTTGTCAGCGTCTCGACCACCACAAAGGCGGCCGCGTAGTCGGATTCGTCGGTGATGGTCGCGTGGGCACGCAGGCCGCGTGCCTCGAACCAGTCGCTCAGCGCGCCATGCAGGCGGATCTGCGGCTGGCCGCTGGCCGCGTTGAGCAGTTCGCAGGCGCGCCAGCTCATCGGCATGCGCATGCCCAGGCCAATGGCCTTGGAAAAAGCTTCCTTGGCGGCGAAGCGGCTCGCCAGGTAGCGCAGGCCGCGCTCGGGCACCCGTGCTGAGCGGGCCTGCCAGACCTTGAGCTCGTTGGGGCCGAGCACCTTCTCGGCAAAGCGCGGACCCTTGCGTTCGAGCGTCGCGGCGATGCGTCGCACGTCGCAGAGATCGGTGCCGATGCCGTAGATCACGGCGACTCAGGTCTCGGCGTTGCGGATGCAACGCAGGTAGTCGCGCACCGTCTCGGCCAAGCCGAGTTCGAGCGCGTCGGCCACCAGCGCGTGGCCGATCGAGACTTCCTCGATGCCGGGCACGGCGCGCAGGAAGTCGGCCAGGTTGTCGCGATTGAGATCGTGGCCGGCGTTAAGGCGCAACCCGGCGCGCAGCGCGGCCTCGGCCGCTGCCGCGTAGCGTGCCAGCACCTCGGCCTGCTGCGTCGTGCCGTGGGCGCGCGCGTAGCCTTCGGTGTAGAGCTCGACGCGTTCGGCACCAAGCGCGCGCACCTGCGCCATGGCCTCGGGCAGCGGATCCATGAACAGGCTCACGCGCGCGCCGAGCGTGTGCACTTCATCGATCAGCGGCCGCAGGCGCTCGCTGTCGGCAGGCAGGTTCCAGCCATGGTCGGAGGTGCTCTGCTCGACGCTGTCGGGCACGAAGGTCAGCTGGTGCAGCGGCAGCCCGGCCGCGACCACCTCGCGCGCCAGCGGCAGCAGGTTGTGCAGCGGGTTGCCCTCGATGTTGAACTCGGCCTGCGGCCAGGCCTTGAGCAGGGCGCCGAGTTCGTGCACGTCATGCGGGCGGATGTGGCGCTCGTCCGGCCGCGGATGGACCGTGATGCCCTGCGCGCCGGCTTCGAGCGCGATGGTCGCCGCGCGCGTGACGCTCGGGATGCCGAGCGTGCGCGTGTTGCGCAGAAGGGCGATCTTGTTGAGGTTGACCGACAGCGCGGTGGTGCCGCCGTGGCGCGAGTCGAGGCCGGAGGAGACGAGCGGATTCATGGGCAATGTGGAAGCTTCAGCGCTCCTGCGCCTGCAACTCGAGCATCACCTGACGCGAGCGCAGCTGCGGCGTGCCCAGATGATAGTGAAGCACATTGCGCAGCATCGGCTTGAGGCCGGCACGGGCGTCGCCACACACCTGCTGCAGGCCCGCGACGGCGGCGGCCGAGACCGGCTCCGACAGCTCGTGCTGCAGGCGCTGCCAGACATCAGCCGGGATGGCCGACTCGCTGCCCTCGCCATCGGCCGCTTCATCGATGCCCGACTCGGCGCGCAGCACGTAGCGCCGTGCAACCTTCAACGGCGCCTGGGTCTGCGTCACCAGAGCCAGGTCGGGCAGCAGGCCGATCTCGCGCAGCAGCAGCAGTTCGAAGGCACGCAGCGCCGATTCGAGTCGGCCGTCGTCGCGGGCACCGAGCGCCGGCAGCGTCAGCGCATAGGCATCGAACAGCGCCGGGTGCGGATCGTGGCGCGCCAGCAGCTTCAGCAGCAGTTCGTTGAGATAGAAGCCGGCCAGCAGCGCCGCCTCGCGCGGCAGCGCGGCGCCACCGGCCCACTCGGCGCTGCGCAAGGGCAGCACCTCGCTGGCCTCGGGATCCTGCGCCGCGGCGGTACGCCGGCGCCCGAACACCACCTGCAGACGCTGGAACGGCAACAGCACGCCGCGCCATTGCGAACTCGGTCGCTTGGCGCCCTTGGCCGCCACCACGACGCGCCCCTCGTCGCGCGTGAAGAGGTCGAGGATCAGGCTCGACTCGCTCCAGTCGTAGCGATGCAGCACGTAGGCTGCATGGTGGGCCTGTTTCACTCAAGCCCCCAGGCGCTGCGCGCCGGGCTCACTCGTAGCCGTAGGACTTGAGCCGCGCCTCGTCGTCGGCCCAGCCCGAGCGCACCTTGACCCAGAGTTCGAGGAAGACCTTGGCGTCGAACAGCTTCTCGAGCTCGGTGCGGGCCTCGGTGCCGATGCGCTTGAGGCGCTCGCCGCCATCGCCGATGACGATGCCCTTGTGGCCATCGCGCTCGACGATGATGGTGGCGGCGATCTTCATGAAGCGGCCGCCGGAATGGCCGGGTTCCTCGTCGAACTTCTCGATCACCACGGTCGAGGTGTAGGGCAGTTCGTCGCCGGTCAGGCGGAACAGCTTCTCGCGGATCATCTCGCCGGCGAGGAACTTCTCGCTGCGATCGCTGACCGCGTCCTCGTCGTAGTACCAGGGCTGCTCGGGCAGGTAGGCCTCGATGACCTTGAGCAGGCGTTTCGCATCGTCCTCGCGCTTCGAGCTCAACGGCACGTACTCGGCAAAGGCGTGGCGCTCGCCCATGCTCTTGAGCCAGGGCGCGAGTTCGGCGCGGCGCTGCACGAGGTCGAGCTTGTTGGCGATCAGCAGCACCGGCTTGCCGGGCGGCACCAGCGCCAGCACCTTGGCGTCGTCGAGGCCGAAGCGGCCGGCCTCGACCACGAACACCACCAGGTCCACGTCGCCCAGCACCGACTGCACCGTCTTGTTGAGCGCGCGATTGAGCGCCGTGGTGCCACGCGAGGTATGGCGGGTCTGGAAGCCGGGTGTGTCGACGAACACGAACTGGGTCGTGCCCTCGGTCGCGATGCCGGTGATGCGATGGCGCGTGGTCTGCGCCTTGCGCGAGGTGATGCTGACCTTCTGCCCGACCAGCGCGTTGAGCAGCGTGCTCTTGCCGACGTTGGGGCGACCGACGATGGCGATCAGGCCGCAGCGCCGGGGCTCGGTGTCGGCGGTCGGTTCGGGCGAGTCGGGCGGGGGAGCGGCGGTGTCGGTCATCGTGTGCGGGCGTGGAGCCAGCGAGGGCGCGCGGGCGGCGCGGCCGGCATGCAGTCCGAAGGACTAGACCGGGGAACGCAGTGTATCGAGAGCGGCGCTTGCCGCGGCCTGCTCGGCCGCGCGCCGCGAACGTCCTTCGCCGAGCGCCTCGATGCCGCGCGAGACGATGCGGCAGGCGACGACGAAGGTCTGGTCGTGCTGGCGGCCACGGGTGGAGTCGATGCGGTACTCGGGCAGCGGCTCGCGACGCGCCTGCAACCACTCCTGCAACTCGGTCTTCGGGTCCTTGGTCCAGCCCTCGGCGGCGCTGGCTTCCAGGCGCGGCGCGAACAGCCGCTCGACCAGTTGCCGCGCCGGTGCGAAGCCGGCATCGCGGTAGACCGCGCCGATCAGCGCCTCGAGCGCGTCGGCCAGGATCGAGGCGCGCTGCGCCCCGCCACTGCGGGCCTCGCCCTCGGACAGGCGCAGCAGGGCGGACAGGCCCAGATCGAGCGCGATGCTGTGCAGCATCTCCTCGCGCACCAGGTGGGCCCGCACGCGCGTGAGGTCGCCCTCGGGGGCTTCGGGAAAGCGGTCGAAGAGCAGTGCCGAGATGGTCGCGGTGAGCACCGCGTCACCGAGGAACTCGAGCCGCTCGTTGTGGTCGGCGCCGAAGCTCTTGTGGGTCAGCGCGCGCTGCAGCAGGGCCGGGTCGGAAAAGCGGTGCTGCAGCCGCGTCTGCAACGCCGGTAGCGCAGCCTCCGGGGCTGGCGCCGGCGCGTTCACTGCGAACGGCCGCTGTACTTGATCAGCAGGTACACCGGCTCCATCAGCAGGATCTCCTTGTCGTAGGCAAAGCTGACCACGAGCTTGTCGTTCTCCTTGCTCACGTTGAGGTCCTTGCCGGCAATGCTCTGGATCGAGTACTCGATCTCCTTCTGCTTCTCGAAGGCGTTGCGCACGTCCTGCACCGTGCTGCCGCCTTCCCTGGCGATCTTGTTGACCGCCTTCTGGATCGTGTAGTACTCGTTGACCGAAGGCAGGACCTTCATCACGACCAGCGCGAGGGTCGCAATGATCACGGCCCAGAACAGCAGGCCGAGCAGGGTGATACCGCGTTGGCGCGCCAGGGGCGCACGCCGTAGGGCTGAGATCATCGAGAACTCCTCCGACTTTGGTTGTTTCATTGGAACGATCCGATGCGCCTGAGGTTGCCCAGGTTCATCCAGACGAAGAAGGCGCGGCCGACGAGGTTGGCATCCGGCACGAAGCCCCAGTAGCGTGAATCCTGGGAGTTGTCGCGGTTGTCGCCCATCACGAAGTAGTGACCGGCCGGCACCTTGCAGACCACGCCCTCGGCGCTGTAGCGACAGGCCTCGCGGTCGGACTGGAACTCGGGCAGCGGCATGACGAAGCCAGGCGCGTTGCGCTCGTTGAGGATGCGGTGCTCGACGCTGCCGAGCTGTTCGCTGAACATCTGCGAATAGCGCAGGCTGTCGTCGTCGTAGTAGTCGGGCAGCGGCGTCTGCGGCACCGGCTTGCCGTTGATCGTCAGGCGCTTGTTGATGTAGGCCACCTCGTCGCCGGGCAGGCCGACCACGCGCTTGATGTAGTCGACACGCGGGTTGGGCGGGTAGCGGAACACGATCACGTCGCCCGGCTTGGGATCGTTGTTGGCAATGATCTTGGTGTTGCTCACCGGCAGCCGGATGCCGTAGTGAAACTTGTTGACCAGGATCAGGTCGCCGATCTCGAGCGTCGGGATCATCGAGCCCGACGGGATCTTGAAGGGCTCGAACAGGAACGAGCGCAGCAGGAACACGACCAGGATCACCGGGAACAGGCCGGCGGTCCAGTCGAGCCACCAGGGCTGGGCCAGCACCGCCTCGCGTGCGCTGTCGACCGAGGTGTCGACCTGCGTGATGCCCTGGCGATGCAACTTGTCGCGGCGTTGCGCGTCGCTGGCTTCGAGCGAGCGTGCGGCAGCCTGGCGTGCCGGCAGGAAGTGGAAACGCTCGGCCAGCCAGTAGCCGAAGGTCACCAGCGAAAGGACCAGCAGCAGCAGCGAGAAGTTGCCGGTCCAGGCGCCGAGATACCAGCCGCCCAGGTAGGCAACCAGCGCCCCGTAGAGGACGGCGGTCAAGGCACTCATGGCGGGCGGCGAGGCGACGGCGGTGGCGGTGGTGGTGGCGTCAGTCATCGACTTGCAGGATGGCGAGGAAGGCCTCCTGCGGCACCTCGACGGTTCCGATCTGCTTCATGCGTTTCTTGCCTGCCTTCTGTTTCTCGAGCAGCTTGCGCTTGCGGCTGATGTCGCCGCCATAGCATTTTGCCAGCACGTTCTTGCGCAGCGCCTTGATGTTTTCGCGCGCGATGATGTTGGCGCCGATCGCAGCCTGGATCGCGACGTCATACATCTGGCGCGGGATTTGTTCACGCATCTTGGCCACCACCGCACGGCCGCGGAACTGGCTCTGGGCACGGTGCACGATGATGCTGAGCGCATCGACGCGGTCGCCGTTGATCAGGATGTCGACCTTGACCACGTCGGCCGCGCGGTACTCCTTGAACTCGTAGTCCATCGAGGCGTAGCCGCGCGAGACGCTCTTGAGCTTGTCGAAGAAGTCCAGCACGATCTCGGCCAGCGGCATCTCGTAGGTCAGCATGACCTGGCGGCCGTGGTAGGCCATGTTGAGCTGCACGCCGCGCTTGAGGTTGGCCAGCGTCATCACCGGGCCGACGTAGTCCTGCGGCATGTAGAGATGCACCGTGACGATCGGCTCGCGGATCTCGGCGATCTTGCCGATCTCGGGCATCTTCGACGGGTTCTCGACATGGATCACGGTCGCGTCGGCGCCGCCGAGCACGACCTCGTAGACCACGCTCGGCGCGGTCGTGATCAGGTCCTGGTCGAACTCGCGCTCGAGCCGCTCCTGCACGATCTCCATGTGCAGCAGGCCGAGGAAGCCGCAGCGAAAGCCGAAGCCGAGCGCCTGGCTTACCTCGGGTTCATAGCGCAGCGAGCTGTCGTTGAGCTTGAGCTTCTCGAGCGCGTCGCGCAGCTGGTCGTACTCGCTGGCCTCGGTCGGGTAGAGGCCGGCGAAAACCTGCGGCTGGATTTCCTTGAAGCCGGGCAGCGGCTCGGTGGCCGGGCCGGCGTTGTTGGGCAGCTTCTTCTCGACGGTGATGGTGTCGCCCACCTTCGCCGCCTGCAGCTCCTTGATGCCGGCGATGATGAAGCCCACCTCGCCGGCGCGCAGTTCTTCGCGATCGACCGACTTCGGCGTGAACACGCCCAGGTGCTCCGCCGGGTAGATGGCGTCGGTGGCCATCATGCGGATGCGCTCGCCCTTCTTCAGCACGCCGTCGACCACGCGCACCAGCATCACGACGCCAACGTAGTTGTCGAACCAGCTGTCGATGATCATCGCGCGCAGCGACCCGCTGGCATTGCCCTTGGGCGCCGGCATGCGCTCGATCACCGCCTCGATGATCTCGTCGATGCCCATGCCGGTCTTGGCCGAGCACGGGATCGCATGCTCGGCATCGATGCCGATCACGTCCTCGATCTCGGCCTTGGCCGTCTCGGGATCGGCCTGCGGCAGGTCCATCTTGTTGAGTACCGGCACCACCTCGACACCGAGCTCGAGCGCGGTGTAGCAGTTCGCCACCGTCTGCGCCTCGACGCCCTGGCTGGCGTCGACCACCAGCAGCGCGCCTTCGCAAGCCGACAGCGAGCGGCTCACCTCATAGCTAAAGTCGACATGCCCGGGGGTGTCGATCAGGTTCAGGTTGTAGACCTTGCCGTCGCGCGCGGTGTACTGCAGCGCCGCGGTCTGGGCCTTGATCGTGATGCCGCGCTCGCGCTCGATGTCCATCGAGTCGAGCACCTGCGCCTCCATTTCGCGATCGCTGAGACCACCGCAGCGCTGGATGATGCGATCGGCGAGCGTGCTCTTGCCGTGGTCGATGTGGGCAATGATGGAGAAGTTGCGGATGTGGTCCATGTGACCTGCTGTACTGCCTGGTGATTCAAGCCGCGACGGCGGCGACCATCGCGAAGACCGCGGCGCCGAACTTCACGACGAGCCGGTCAGGCGATGCACTGATCGAGCTGTGTCGCGAGCAAAAAAAAGGCACGTCAAACCGGTGACGCGCCTTCCAACAAAAGAAAATGGCAACTGCTTTGTTGGACCTTCATTGTATCGAAGTCACCCCCTTGGAAACCGCACCGATGCTCGCTTTTGCGACGTTGCGACGCTCCAACAGGAATTGTTTTCAACACCTTATCCACAAATGCCTGTGGACGGCATGTGGATCGTTCGAAGGCCACCAGCAGCGGCGCTTGTCAGGCACGCAAACCGGCGTGGCGAAGCGCAGATTCTATCGAAGATCCGGCTGAATCGCCCGGAATCGACTAGATGTGTGCGCATGCTAACTTTTGCAAACGCCCGCTGATCGGCCGCCACCCCGTCCTGGGCGAGCGAGCCGCTCCCACCAAATGAAAAGACCCGGCAACCGAGTCGGTCGCCGGGCCTGGGTGGGTCAGCGCTCGGGCGCCGCCGGCGCCCAGGCTCTGTCGCCCATGGTTCAGCGCGAGGTCGTCGGGCGCACCAGCGCGTACTGCGCCCACTCGCCACGTCGGAACAGGACGCTGACCGGCTTGCTCTTGTCGAGCTTGGCAACGACGGCCTCGAACTGCTTGATGTCGGCGACCTCGGTGTTGGCCACGGCCAGGATCACGTCACCCTCGCGCAGGCCGGCACGTGCGGCCGAGCCCTCGACGGAGTCGATGCGCACACCACCCTTGACCTTGAGTTCGCGCTTCTGAGCGTCGCTCAGGTCGGCCAGGCCGAGCCCCATCGACGCCGCCGCGGCGGCCGGTGCCGCCTTGCCGCCGGCGGCCGGTGCCTGCGCCTTCTGGGTCGCATCGGGCTCGAGCTCGGCGACCATCACGTTGAGGTCGCGCGTGGCGCCCCGACGGAACACCTGCACCGTCGCCTTGGTACCCGGCTTGGTGTTGCCGACCAGGCGCGGCAGGTCGCTCGACTTCTCGACCGGCTTGCCCTCGAAACGGGTCACGATGTCACCGGCCTCGAGGCCCGCCTTGTCGGCCGGGCCGCCGCTTTCGACGCCGCGCACCAGCGCGCCGCTGGCCTTGCCCAAGCCGAGCGACTCGGCCACTTCCTTGGTGACCTCGCCGATCTGCACGCCGATGCGCCCGCGCACGACGCGGCCGCTGCCGCGCAGCTGGTCGGCCACGCGCGTTGCCTCGTCGATCGGGATCGCGAACGCGATGCCCATGTAGCCGCCCGAGCGGCTCAGGATCTGCGAGTTGATGCCGACCACCTCGCCGCGCAGGTTGAGCAGCGGGCCGCCGGAGTTGCCGGGGTTGATCGCGACGTCGGTCTGGATGAAGGGCACGTACTCGCCGGTGTCGCGCGCCTTGGCGCTGACGATGCCGGCCGTCACCGAGCTCTCGAGGCCGAAGGGCGAGCCGATCGCCATGACCCACTCGCCGACGCGCAGCTTGTTGACATCGCCGATCTTCACGGCCGGCAGACCGGCGGCTTCGATCTTGACCACGGCCACGTCGGTGCGCTTGTCGGCACCGATGACCTTGGCCTTGAATTCGCGCTTGTCGGTCAGCGTGACGTAGACCTCGTCGGCGCCGTCGACCACGTGCGCGTTGGTCATCACGTAGCCGTCGTTGCTGAAGATGAAGCCGGAGCCGACGCCACGCGGGGTTTCTTCCTCGGCGCCTGGCTGCTGCTGGCGCGGGCCGCCACGACGCGGCTGCCCGGGCTGGCCCGGCATCTGGCCGGGCGGCACGCCGAAGTAGCGGCGGAAGAACTCCTGCATCTCCTCGTCGCCCTCGGGCGCGCCACCGCGGCCGGGGCCGGCGTTGGCGCCGCCGTTGCGCACCGTGGTGCGGATGTTGACGACCGAGGGGCTGATCTGCTCGGCCAGATCGGCAAAGTCGGGCAGGCCGCGCGCGGCGGCCACTGCCGCTGGCGACTGGGCCTGGGCGTGCGAGACGCTCGGCGGCGTCAGCGCGGTCGCCGCGACCCCGGCCGCGACCACACCGGCCGCGGCAAAGCCCCAAAGACGCAGCGCGGGTGCACGTTGCGACAGATTCTCGAGTTTCGTTCGCATCAAAGCTCTTTCAGGATCGGACAAGTTGGACAGATTGAGGACTCGCTAACGCACGCATCCAGCATGCGAGGTGCATTCGAGGGACCAGAGCAACAAGGGGACGGGAACACCATGCGCCGCAACCAGTCACCGCGCCGCGGCTACGCCGAGGCAGGGCCCTACTTGCGACGTTCCAACGCGCCGGCAAAGGCCCGCAAGGTCAGAACCGGCACGTCGCCGATCACGGTGAGCCACCAATCTCCATGGCGAAGCGCCAAGGTCTGGGTGGCACCCATCGACATCAACAACTCCCGTTTGTGTCGTTGCGGGCGAAAAGGTTCGATGAACACCGAAACATGGTTCAAGCCGTCGGAAAAGCTGCTTTGCAGCACGGTTGCCCGAGCGTCGGCGTCGCCCATGGCCGCGGGGCGCGGCTGCTCGATGTCGATCACGCGCTTGACGCTGCGGCTGAGCACGAATCCGGGCGGCAGCTGGCGCGTGAGCCAGCCCTCACGCTCGAGATCGGTCGGATCGAGCACCGGACGCTCGACCCGGTAGCCTTCGAGCCGGCGCATGGCCTGCAGCACCTGCTCGGGCTGCGAACGGATGCCGATCTGCACCTCCGAGAAGGCCGAAGACTCGATGACCTCGTCGCGATCGCCAAGCACCTCGGCCCGCAACAGCAGTCCGGAGTTCTTCTCGGCCCACAGCCGCAGCCCGAAACGATAGGCGTCCCTGGGCTGCAGTTGCAGCACCAGCGCGTCGAGTCCGGCCACCCGATCGGCGCCGAGCGGGCGCGCGTCGTAGAGCCGCACGATGCGATCGGCGCTGGACTGCAGCAGCGACGGGAACTCGCCGAGCGCCTCGCGCGACTCCAACAGCGCGACCCGGCTCGTCGGCCACAGCGTGAGCACGGTGTCGTTGTGTCGCAGGACCCGGCGCCGCTGGCCGTCGAGCGAGTCGATGCGCTCGTACTGGTTGCGGCCGTCGCAGTAGTGGACGATGTGCGAGCTCGACACGGCGCCGCCGGCGCTGACGACGAAGATCCCTTGAAAGCTCTTGCGCCCGGCCGCTTCGTGCATGCGCGAAAGCCAGCGGCGCGCCTCGCGCGCATCGACCAGCGGATCGGCCGTCTGCGCCCGCGCCGGCGCCGCCCCGGTGAACCAGGCCGCGCTGACGCAGGCCAGCGCGCTCCAGAGGCGCTCGCGCTGCACCGGAGCAGCATTCAGGGCCAGCTTCGACATATCAGCGGCTCGGCCCTTCGTAGGTCGCGTTGCGCATGAAGCCCGAAGGCACCGCCAGCGCCGAGTTGCCTCCGAACTGCTGGTGCGCCGCCAGGTAGCGGTCGAGGCCGGCATCGCGCAGCAAGGAGCCGTTGGCGGCGATTGCCCGCGTCGGCTCGGCGACCAGGGCGCGCGGCGTCGGCACCGCCTCGACCGCGGCCACCAGTGCGGGAACCGCTGTTGCCGGACCGGCCGCCATCTGGGCCGAGCCGGCCTCGACGCCGCTCGGTGCCCGCAGCACGAACACCGAGCCCAGGACGGCCACGAAGCCGGCGGCAATCGCGCCCGAACCCATCCAGCGCCGGCGGGCAACGCTGCGGGCCGGTGCTTGCGACGGCGTCGGCGATGCGGCACCCCCGGCCTCGGCGGTCGGCGCCAGCACCACCGGCTCGGCGGCCAGTCGCTCGCGCAGCGCCTGCAGGAAGGTGGCGTCGGCCGCAGCCGGGCGGGCCAGGTCTTCGGAGCGCAGCACGTCGCCGATCAGGTGGAAGCTGTGCCAGCGCGCGCGCAACTGGGCGTCGTCGCGCCAGGCCAGGGACGCCGCGGCGGCCACCGAGGCGTCGGCCTCGCCGTCGCACAACGCGGACAGGTCCTCGGGCTGCAGGTTGATCGGGGGGGACTTCATCTACTGACTCCTGAATTCAAACCAGGGCGGCTACCAACGCTCGCCTTCGCGGGTGTCGAGCAGTGGTCGCAGCCTTTGAGCGATCGTGTCGCGGGCGCGGAAGATCCGCGAGCGCACGGTGCCGATCGGGCAATTCATCACGGCAGCGATCTCTTCGTAGCTGAGACCCTCGATCTCGCGCAACGTGATCGCCTGCCGCAGATCGTCTGACAGCGATTCGATCGCCGCGTTCACCGTGAGCGCGATTTCCTTGGTCGCCAGCACCGACTCCGGGGTCTCGCCGTCGCTTAGTTCGTTCTCGGCGCGGGAAGTTTCGTCGCCGTCCTCGTCGCCACCGAAGCGCGCCGCCTCGAAGACCAGCGGATCGCGCTTGAGTTCCATCAACTGCTTCTTGGCCGTGTTGACCGCGATGCGGTAGAGCCAGGTATAGAAGGCACTTTCGCCGCGGAACTGCGGCAGCGCGCGGTAGGCGCGGATGAAGGTTTCCTGGGCGATGTCGGGGACGAGGTCGACGTCGCGCACCATGCGCGCGATCAGCCGCTCGATGCGGCGCTGGTATTTGACGACCAGCATCTCGAAGGCGCGCGTGTCACCGCGCTTGACGCGCTCGACCAGCAGGGCATCGTCGTCGGCTGCGGTGCTCATGTCGGCGCGTGCCGGGCCACCCAAAACGCGCCGAGCACCCCCTCGGGGGGCAGCGAACGAAGGGAGCGGGCTGGCGTCATTGGCTCATGCGGGTGGATCGACGGCAGCGGGCTCCGCGCCGGCAGGGCCCGATGAATGTAGCGCACAGCGCAGGCCGTGCCAGTCGCCATCGGTGGCGCGACGCGAGAGCGCCAGCCACCGGATTCCCGGCAGGCCGATCGTCGCCGTGCGGCCGGGGCGCTCGGTGGGAACGAAGCGCAGCAGCAGGTGCTGGCCGAGGTCGAGCGCGACGGCCACCTGGCCGATCTGCTCCTCGGCGTCGTCATGGCTGGCCGCGCCGGTCGGCGTCAGCCACCAGTCATGGCCGTCCCAGCGCAGCCGCTGTGCGGGTCGAGGCCGCAGCGGCCACAGGCCCAAACCGACCATGGCGGCGCTGGCCAACGGCAGCAGCCAGGCGCCGCCACCCTTGAGCCAGGCCCAGGCGAGGCTGGTGGCCAGCGCCAGGATCGACAGCAGCAGCGCCGCCGCGAGCCAGGCCGGCCCGGTGCGCCATCTGACGGTGACCGCGGGCGCCGGTCGCATCGATCGGACTCAGCCCAGGGCCGCCGACCGATGCCGAGGCATCAGACCCGTTTGAAGACCAGCGAGCCGTTGGTGCCGCCGAAGCCGAAGTTGTTCTTGGCGGCGACGTCGATCCTCATCTCCCGCGCGGTGTTGGCGCAGTAGTCGAGGTCGCACTCCGGATCCTGGTTGAAGATGTTGATGGTCGGCGGCGAGACCTGGTGATGGATCGCCAGCACCGTGAACACCGACTCGATGCCGCCGGCGCCACCGAGCAGGTGGCCGGTCATCGACTTGGTGGAGTTCACCACCAACTTCTTCGCATGCTCGCCGAACGCCAGCTTGATGGCGTTGGTCTCGTTGAGGTCGCCCAGCGGCGTCGAGGTGCCGTGGGCGTTGAGGTACTGCACGGCATCGGCGTTGACACCGGCGTTACGCAATGCGGATTGCATTGCGCGGCGCGGACCGTCGACATCGGGCGCGGTCATGTGGAATGCATCGGCGCTCATGCCGAAGCCGGTCAACTCGGCGTAGATCTTCGCGCCGCGTGCCTTGGCGTGCTCGTACTCCTCGAGCACCATCACGCCGCCGCCCTCGCCGAGCACGAAGCCGTCGCGATCCTTGTCCCAGGGCCGCGAGGCGGCCGCCGGGTCGTCGTTGCGCAGCGACAGCGCACGCGCCGCCGCAAAGCCACCGATGCCCAGCGGCGAGACCGTGCTCTCGGCACCGCCGGCGATCATCACGTCGGCGTCCCCGTACTCGATCATCCGGCCGGCCTGGCCGATGCAGTGCAGCCCGGTCGTGCAGGCGGTGACGATGGCCAGGTTCGGCCCCTTGAAGCCGCACTGGATCGACACGTGGCCCGAGATCATGTTGATGATCGAGGCCGGCACGAAGAAGGGCGAGATGCGACGCGGCCCGCGCGCGGTGAGTTCGGCGTGCGTCTCCTCGATCATCGGCAGGCCGCCGATGCCGGAGCCGACGATGCAGCCGATGCGCTCGGCGAACTCTTCGCTCAGCGCGTCGCCGGTGGGCAGGCCCGCATCCTTGACCGCCTGCAGCGAGGCTGCCAGGCCGTAGTGGATGAAGGTGTCCATGTGGCGGGCTTCCTTGGCCGGGATGTACTCCTCGACATTGAAGCCCTTGACCTCGCCCGCAAAGCGCACCGCGAAGTTCGACGCATCGAACTTGGTGACGTTGGCGATGCCGGAACGCCCGGCGACGAGGTTGTCCCAGGATTCCGTCACCGTCAGGCCGACGGGCGTGACGAGCCCGAGCCCGGTGACGACGACACGACGACGACTCATAGCTCGCGCAAGCCTTCTCTACTACCCGCCAGCAGCCGCTCAGGCCGCCTTGGCGTGGTTCTGGGCGTAGGTGATCGCGAGCTGGACGGTCGTGATCTTCTCGGCCTCTTCGTCCGGGATCTCGATGCCGAACTCGTCTTCGAGGGCCATCACCAGTTCGACGGTGTCCAGCGAGTCGGCGCCGAGGTCGGCCACGAAGGCCTTCTCGTGGGTAACTTCGGCTTCGGCCACGCCGAGTTGCTCGGCAATGATCTTCTTGACGCGTGCTTCGATATCGCTCATGAAACTCCTCCAGGGAGGTAACGGGAAAAACAGGGCGGGATTCTAAAGGGTCTAGGGACGAGTCCCTAAGTCGTCGACGTGACAGCGGCCCGCTCCGGTTCCGCCACCCCGCGCGACGGGCATCAGTTCATGAACATGCCGCCGTTGACGTGCAACTCGGTGCCGGTGATGTAGCCGGCGGCGGGCGAGGCCAGGAAGGCCACCGCCGCCGCGATCTCCTGGGGCGCACCGAGTCGGCCAAGCGGAATCTGTGCCATCAACGCGGCCTTCTGGGCCTCGGGCAGCGCCTCGGTCATGTCGGTCTGGATGAAGCCGGGCGCCACGCAGTTGACGGTGATGCCACGGCTGCCGAGTTCGCGCGCCAGCGCCCGCGTCATGCCCGCCACGCCGGCCTTGGCGGCGGCGTAGTTGGCCTGGCCCGGGTTGCCCGAGGCGCCGACCACCGAGGTGATGCTGACGATGCGGCCGTAGCGTTGCTTCATCATCGGCCGCATCACGGCGCGGCTGGCGCGGAACACGGCTTTCAGGTTGGTGTCGAGCACCGCGTCCCAGTCCTCGTCCTTCATCCGCATTGCCAGCTGATCGCGCGTGATGCCGGCGTTGTTGACGAGGATGTGGATCGCACCGTGCTGCTTGACGATGGCGTCGACGGCAGCGTCGAGCGCACCGGCGTCGGTCACGTCGAGCTTGAGGCCGCTGCCGCCGGAGGCGGCCAGCGCCTCGCCGATCGCGGCGGCGCCGGCCTCGGTGGTCGCGGTGCCGATCACGCGCACCCCTTGCTCGGCGAGCGCAAGCGCGATGCTGCGGCCGATGCCGCGGCTGGCGCCGGTGACCAGGGCAACCTGGTCCTTCAGGCTCGAGAGATCGCTCATGCCAGCAACTCCTTGGTGGCGGCCATCGTCGCCGGGTCGCCGATGCCGCCGGCGACCAGTTCGCGATCGACCCGTGTGGCCAGCCCTTGCAGGACCTTGCCTGGGCCGCACTCGATGACATGGGTCGCGCCGCGCGCGCGCATCGCCTGGATCGTCTCGACCCAGCGCACCGGGCCGAAGGCCTGGCGGTAGAGGGCCTCGCGGATCGCTGCCGGATCGGTCTCGGCGCGCACGTCGATGTTGTTGATCAGCGCAATCTGCGGCGTGGCGATCGCCACGTCGGTCAGCGCCAGCTTGAGCCGATCGGCAGCGGGCTTCATCAGCGCGCAATGGAACGGTGCCGAGACCGCCAGCAGCAACGCCCGCTTGGCGCCCTTGGCCTTGACCAACTCGCAGGCCTTGTCCACCGCCGCCTTGGTGCCAGAGATCACGGTCTGCGCCGGATCGTTGAAGTTGGCGGCCGAGACCGGTTCGCCGGTGACGGCGGTCGCCTCGGCACAGGCTTCGACCACCGCGGCGGCCGGCAAGCCGAGCACCGCTGCCATCGCGCCGACGCCGGCCGGAACGGCCTCCTGCATCGCCTGTGCGCGCAGGCGCACCAGCCTGATCGCGTCGCCGAGTTGCAGGCTGCCGGCGGCGACCAGCGCGCTGTACTCGCCGAGCGAGTGACCGGCCACCGCGACCGGCGCCGGGCCGCCCTCGGCGCGCCAGGCGCGCCAGCAGGCAATCGACGCGGCCAGCATCACCGGCTGGGTGTTGACGGTCAGGTCGAGCTGCTCCTTCGGTCCGGCGTGGATCAGCGCGGCGAGGTCGTCGCCGAGCGCTGCCGAGGCCTCGGCCAGCGTGTCACGCACGGCCGGATGCTCGCCCCACGCGTCGAGCATGCCGACGGTCTGCGAGCCCTGGCCGGGAAAGACGAATGCAAATGCGGTCGTCATGGCTGGATCGGTCTCCGAAAGTTCTCTTGGAAGTGTCGCGGCCGGCGCAGCGCCGGCACGGATCAGAAATCGAGCAGCACCGCGCCCCAGGTGAAGCCGCCACCGACGCCTTCGAGCATCACGGTGTCGCCGCGCCCGATCTTGCCGCTGCGAACCGCATGGTCCAGCGCGAGCGGGATCGAGGCGGCCGAGGTGTTGCCGTGCTCGTCGACCGTCACCACCAGCTTCTCGAGCGGCAGCTTCAGCTTGCGCGCGGTGCCGTTCATGATGCGGATGTTGGCCTGGTGCGGGATCAGCCAGTCGATGTCGGCCTCGCTGCGACCGGCCTTGGCCAGCACCGCGCGCGCGGCCTGCTCGAGCACGCCGACCGCGAGCTTGAACACGGCCTGGCCGTCCATCTTGAGCAGCGGCTGGCCCAGCACCTCGCCGCCGGACACCGTGCCGGGCGTGCAGAGGATATCGACATGGCGGCCATCGGCATGCAGGTCGGTCGCCAGCAGCCCGGGCTGCTCGCTCGCCTCGAGGATCACGGCGCCGGCGCCGTCGCCGAACAGCACGCAGGTGGTGCGGTCGTTGAAATCGAGGATGCGAGAAAAGACCTCGGTGCCCACCACCAGTGCGCAGCGCGCGCTGCCGGACCGGATCATCGCGTCGGCCACCGTCAGGGCGTAGACGAAGCCCGAGCAGACCGCCTGCACGTCGAAGGCCGGGCACCCATGCACGCCGAGCTTGCGCTGCAGGATGCAGGCGGTCGACGGGAACACCATGTCGGGCGTCGAGGTGGCGACGATGATCAGGTCGATGTCGGCTGCCGCGCGTCCGGCCGCCTCGAGCGCGTGGCGCGAGGCCTCCAGCGCCAGGTCGCTCGAGTTGACCTCGGGCGCGGCGAAATGCCGGGCGCGAATGCCGGTGCGCTCGACGATCCACTCGTCCGAGCTCTCGATGCCGCGTTGCGCGAGGTCGGCGACGATGTCGGCATTGCTCAGGCGGCGCGGCGGCAGATAGCTGCCAGTGCCGCTGATGCGCGAGAACCTGGCGCCGGTCACGGCGTTCGCGGCGGACGGGAGGGCGGTGGAAGTCATGCGGCCTGGGCCACCGAGGCTTCCGCCGAATCGCCGGCCGGCATGGCCTGCAGCGTCTCGAGGATGCGGTCGTGGACCCGATCTAGCAGTCGGTTGCGAGCCGCATCATAGGCCCGGTTCAGCGCCTGCTCGAAGGCAAAGGCATCGGCCGAACCATGGCTCTTGAACACCAGGCCGCGCAGACCCAGCAACGCGGCGCCGTTGTAGCGCCGGTGGTCGACGCGGTGCTTGAAATGCTTGAGCACCGGCAGCGCCACCAGCGCCGCGAACTTGGTGTACCAGTTGCGCGTGAACTCCTGGCGGATGATGCTGGTGAGCATCGCAGCCAGGCCCTCGGCCGTCTTGAGCGCCACGTTGCCGACGAAGCCATCGCAGACCACCAGATCGGTGGTGCCCTTGAAGATGTCGTTGCCTTCGACGTTGCCGTGGAAGTTGAGGTGGCCGCCGTCGGCCGCCGCGCGCAGCAGTTCGCCGGCACGCTTGATCGTCTCGCTGCCCTTGATCGCCTCTTCGCCGATGTTGAGCAGGCCGACGCTCGGCTCTTCCTTACCCTCGACCGCGGCCACCAGCGCCGATCCCATCACCGCGAACTGCAGCAGGTGTTCGGCCGTGCAGTCGACGTTGGCGCCGAGGTCCAGCACCGTGGTGTGACCGTCGTGTTCATTCGGCATGACGGTGGCGATGGCTGGCCGATCGATGCCATCGAGCGTCTTCAGCAGATAGCGCGACACCGCCATCAGAGCGCCGGTATTGCCGGCCGAGACGCAGGCATCGGCCGCCGCGCGTGCATCGGGAACGGCCGGCTTGAGCTGCGTGATCGCCACGCGCATCGACGAGTCCTTCTTGCGCCGCAGGGCAACCTCGACCGGGTCGTCCATCGTGACGACTTCGCTGGCGGGCACGACGCTGCAGCGCTCGATCCCGGCCGCGCCGGCGAGCGCCTCGGGCTTGCCGACCAGCAACACCTCGGCCTGCGGGTGGGCCGCAAGGAAAGCGCGCACCGCGGGCAGCGTGATCGCCGGCCCGTGGTCGCCGCCCATCGCGTCGACCGCGATGCGAATCGGGCCCGGCAGGGGAGCAATGCTCATCGCAGCTTCAGTTCAGCAAAGCGCAAACCCGGCCGCCTGCAACGCAGAGGGCCGGGTCGGAGGCTGGCGGCCAGCATCAAGCAAGGAGAAAAGCAGTCCGCACAAAGGCCCTGGGGCGCCCGAGGCAGACGGACTCAAATCAGGCGTCGGCCTTGGTCTTGAGCACCTTGCGGCCACGGTAGAAACCGTTGGCGCTGATGTGGTGGCGCAGATGCACTTCACCGGTGGTCGGCTCGATCGCGGTACCCGGCGTGACCAGGGCGTTGTGCGAGCGGTGCATGCCGCGCTTGGAAGGCGACTTCTTGTTTTGTTGAACGGCCATGATGGGCTCCTGAATTCAGAGGTGGCGCTGGGTTCGTGGCGCCGTGGGGGCATGCACAACAACCGTGCCTGCCGCTCGACCGGTGCCCCGCTATGCCAGGGGCTTTCTCGGGCCACGCTCACTTGCCACATGTTGGGACTCGCAGAGCCCCGAAAAGCCTGAGATTGTAGCACAAGCAACCCGGCCGAGTGCCGTCATGACCGCCCCACAGCGCCATGCGCCAGTCCGGGATCAGTGCCCCTTGCCTGGCACCTTGAGTTGCGCCAGCACCGCAAACGGGCTCGGCCGCTCTGCTGCAGCCCCGTCTTCGTCAGCGGCCGGCTCGAGCGCCTCCTCGCCGGCCGACATCGGCAGCGGTCGCGGGCACGACTCATGGCGGGCCACCAGGGGCAGCTCGAGCAGCAGTTCGTCTTCGATCAGCGCCCGGGCATCGACCGCGCGCTGCAGCGGCAGCACGTCGTCGTCGCTGTCGTCGTCCAGCGCAGCCGCGGCTTCCTCGCCGCCGGGCACGAAGCGCAGCCAGCGGTCCGCCACCACCGTCACGGCCACGGGCTGCAGGCAGCGCTGGCATTCCATCGAAACAATGGCACGGGCCTCGACATGGAGCCAGGTCTCGGGCTCGGCGCCGAGCCGTGTCCGCTGCTCGCCGTGCAGCGCCCAGGAAACCGCGTCGGCGGCGCTTGCCGATTGCGGCTCGGCCGCCCTGGCGCTCGCACCGCGTTCGATCTCGGCCAGCCGCTCGAGCTCGGCCAGCGGCCAGCTGCCGGACAGCGCATCGCGATGCTCGGCGAACGCGGCAACGTCGAGCCGGAGCGGGTTGGTGTTTCGGGACGCGGCCATGGCGCCAAGTGTAGGCGCGCGGCCTGCCGGACAATGGCAGTCGATGACCACGCCCGCCCTGCCCCGTCTCGTGCTCGGCTCGACCTCGCGCTACCGCCGCGAGTTGCTCGAACGCCTGCGCCTGCCCTTCGACGTCACCAGCCCCGATGTCGACGAGACCCCGCAGCCCGGCGAGTTGCCGGCGGCACTGGCGCAGCGGCTGGCGCTGGCCAAGGCGCGTGCGGTGGCGGCGACTTGCCAAGACGCCGTCGTGATCGGCTCCGACCAGGTCGCCGACCTCGACGGCCTGGCCATCGGCAAGCCCGGAACCCACGAGCGCGCCGTGGCGCAACTGCGCGCGATGCGCGGACGCAGCGTCGTGTTCCAGACCGCGGTTGCCGTCGTGCGATCGGCCACCGGCTTCGAGGCGATGCGGCTGGTGCCCGTGCGGGTGCGTTTTCGCCAGTTGAGCGATGCCGAGATCGAAACCTACCTGCGCCTGGAGCAACCCTACGACTGCGCCGGCAGCGCCAAGAGCGAGACGCTCGGCATCGGGCTGCTCGACGCCATCGAATCCGACGACCCGACGGCACTGGTCGGACTGCCGCTGATTGCCACCTGCGCGCTGCTGCGCGAGGCCGGATTCGACCCGCTGCATGCGGCCAGCTTGCACTCGAGCCGATGAGCCCGACCCCGCCCTCCCGCCGCGGCGCCCTGGTGCTCGTGCCGAATACTCTCGACCTCGGCGCACTGGCCCCGGGCGCGGCCGAGCCGGACCTGCAGCAGGTGTTGCCGCTGGGCGCGATCGACGCCGCCGCCACGCTGACGCACTGGGTCTGCGAGAACGCCAAGACGACTCGCGCCTTCCTCAAGCGCGTCAACGCCATCGTGCCGCTGGTGCAGCCGCTGCAGGCGCTCCACATTCGCGAGCTGCCGCGCGCGCCCAAGGGTGGCGCCAAGCTGGTCGTGACGCCCGACCTGCGACCGCTGCTGCAGCCGGCACTGGATCAGGGGCAGGACATCGGCCTGCTGTCCGAGGCCGGACTGCCGGCGGTGGCCGACCCCGGCGCCGATCTGGTCGCCGCCGCGCACAAGGCCGGCATCGAGGTGCGGCCGCTGTCGGGCCCGAGTTCGATCGTGCTGGCGGTTGCCGCCAGCGGGCTCAACGGCCAGAGCTTTGCGTTCGTCGGCTACCTGCCGCAGGACGAGGCCGGCCGCGCCGCACGCATTCGCACGCTGGAGGCGCGCTCGCTGTCCGAACGCCAGACCCAACTGGCGATCGAGACGCCCTACCGCAACGAGGCGCTGATGGCCGCCCTGCTGGCGCACCTGCGGCCGACCACGCGTCTGTCGGTGGCCTGCGGCCTCACGCTCGAAGGCGGCTGGAATCGCAGTCTCAGCGTGGCCGAGTGGCGTCAGTCGCCGCCGCAGTTTGCGAAGAACCTGCCAGCGGTGTTCGGCTGGCTCGCCGCTGGCTGAGCTCGCGCCAGAGCACGTACAGCAGCAAGCCGGTGACGATGCCAATCGCGTCGGCCACCACATCCCTGACGTCGGGTGTTCGGTCTGGCGTGAAGGCCTGGGCGATCTCGATGCCGATGCCCAGCGCCAGCAGCCCCAGCGCGAGCGCCCATACCGGTCGCAGTGCGGCCAGCACGCCAAGCACCATGAGCACGGCAAATGCGGCAATGTGCTCGAGCTTGTCGAGATACTCGATGGGTTCCGGCTCGGTCGATGCCGGCTTGAGCGCGAAGAACAGCGCCACCAGCACTGCCAGCACAAACAGCAGGCGCCAGCGCCGTGCCGTCATTGGCTGACCGGGATCCGACGCCTCGGTGCGGGAGTCGGTCGTGCTGGACCTGAGCTAGCCGCCAAGCAGCGAAGCGACCTTGCGCTTGAGCTTGATGTTGCGCGACACGCCCGCAGCCGGTGTCGGCGCGGCGTCGCCCTTCTCCCAGACCGGGTTGGCCGTGGTGCTCGGCTCGTAGGGGCGATCGAAGAACGGGTCGGCCGATGCGCGCGGCGTTGCCGGACGCGGCGCATAGGGCGCGCGCCGCTCGGTGCCAGGCGCCACGGCCCGGGGCGCACGTTCGCCCTCGTCGTCGCTGCGGCGCGGCGGCCGCCGCGGGCGATCATCGTCGAGTTCGAGCGGCTCGATCTCGAGCGTCTTCTTGATCAGCTTCTCGATGTCCGAGATCAGCCGCGCATCGTCGCGGTCGACCAGCGTGACCGCCAAGCCAGAGGCGCCGGCGCGGCCGGTGCGGCCAATGCGGTGCACATAGTCCTCGGCGTTGAACGGCACGTCGAAGTTGAAGACCGCCGGCAGATCGGCGATGTCGAGGCCGCGCGCGGCGACGTCGGTGGCGACCATCAGGTCGACTTCGCCGGCCTTGAAGGCGGCCAGCGACTTGAGGCGCTCGTCCTGCGAGCGGTCGCCATGCAGCGCGGTAGTGCGCAGGCCGTCGCGCTCGAAGGTGCGCGCCAGGCGGGCGGCGCCGAGCTTGGAGTTCACGAAGATGATCGCCTGCGAGAGCTCGCGGTCCTTCAGGATCTGGCGCACCGCGCGCCGCTTGTCGTCTTCATCGACGCGGTAGAAGCGCTGCTCGACGTTGGTGGCGGTCGCGTTGGGCCGCGCCACTTCCACCAGCAGCGGATCCTGCAGATAACTCTGGGCCAAGCGCTTGATCTCGGGCGAGAAGGTGGCCGAGAACAGCAGCGTCTGGCGTTGCTTTGGCAGGTAGCTGAGGATGCGCTGCAGGTCGGGCAGGAAGCCGATGTCGAGCATGCGGTCGGCCTCGTCGAGCACGACGTACTCGACCTGACCCAGATTGCAGTTCTTGGCCTCGATGTGGTCGAGCAGGCGGCCTGGCGTGGCGATCAGCACCTCGACGCCCTTCTTGAGCTCGAGCGTCTGCGGCTTCATGTCGATGCCGCCGAAGACCACCGCCGAGCGCAGCAGCGTGTGCTTGGCGTAGGTCTTGACGTTGTTGGCGACCTGGTCGGCCAGCTCACGCGTCGGTGCGATCACCAACGCGCGCACCGGATGGCGCGCCGGAGACACCGAGGCGCTCTCGTGGCGCAGCATCTTCTGCAACAGCGGCAGCGTGAACGCGGCCGTCTTGCCGGTGCCGGTCTGGGCCGCACCCATGATGTCGCGGCCGGCCAGCACGATCGGGATCGCCTTGGCCTGGATCGGCGTCATCGAGGTGTAGCCGGAGTCGGCCACCGCTCTCAGCAGCTTGGGATCGAGCGCGAGCGTGTCGAAACGGGAGGGCGGCGCGACTTGAACCTCTGCGCCGGAGGCGGCCGCGTCGGCGGCCGGGGGAGATTGGGACATTCCCGGATTATCGCCCGGGATCGGATCCGGAGCTTGGCGACGCGTGCGAGCGCCGTCGCACGATCAGGATCCGCGGTGTCCTGAAGCGCACGATGCTGCTGTAAAGCAGGACATACGACGCCACGAACAGCAGCATCCATGCCGAGAGCATCGCGCTGTCTCCCCACCACAGCACGCTGGGGATCACGGACAGCGAACACATCACCCAAAGATAGGGCGAGGTCATCGAGTTGCGTCGGGTCAGTATCGCGGCATCGGTCGCGCCAATCGCCCAGCGCATCAGGCGCCGGTAGATCAGCGTGTGAAGGTGGATGCCGTCGGGCATGCCGACCGCGCGGCCGCGCACCACCTTGCGGCGGTACATCGAGAACAAGGTCTCGAAAATCGGGTAGGCGCAGAGCAACAGCGGAAAGATCGGCGACACCTGTGGATTGCGCACCACCAGCAGGATGCCGAGTTCGGCCAACATGAAGCCTAGGAAGTAGGCGCCACCGTCACCCAGGAAGATCAGGCCGCGCGGGTAGTTCCACATGAAGAAGCCGAGCACCGCGCCGATGACCGCCAGCGCGGCAAATGCCACCAGTTGATCGCCGACGTCGAAGGCCACGTAGCACAGCCCGGCCATCATGATGACGACGCACATCGAGGCCAGGCCGTTCATGCCGTCGATGATGTTCACCGAGTTGGCGACCCCCGCCACCACGAAGACCGCCAGCAGCACCGAGCCGAGCGCGGTGGCCGCGATCAGGTCGAGCCCGGGAATGCCGGTTCGCGTGACGACCGCGCCGAGAAGCCATGCGGCCAGCAGAGCCGAACCAGCGGTCCAGGCCAAGCGCTGGCCCGGACTGACGCCCTTGGTCAGGTCCTCGACCAGGCCGGCGCCCAAGGCTGGCAGCGCGCAGGCCAGCAGCACCAGCGCCTGCGCGCCGACGGCGGGCTGCTGCCGCCACAGCATCAGCACCGCAGCGAGCGTGCCCAGTGCAATGCCGACGCCACCGATGCGCGGCACCGGACGCGCGTGCATCTTCTGCGGACCATCGAGATCGCTGTCGAGCGCCACATGACCCTCCGCGCTCGCCGCGCGCAGGATCAGGAGGGTCAGCAGGCTGGCAACCGCGAAGCCGAGAAGGAAAACCGTCATGGGGCCGCGAGTGTATCGGTCACTCGTGACGACCCGTCCCAATCCTTAGGGGGATGGGGAAGCGTTTTGGGGCAGTCCTTAGAATCCAGCCGCTAGCCCTCCGCTCCCCCGAGCCGCCGATTGCCCGTTGTCGCGGCGTGCGCCATAGCCGGAAACCCTTCCCAAGATGAGATTCGACGGCCTACTTCGCGCCCTGCAGCGCTCCCTTCGGTCAACTTGCCTCGCCCTGGCCCAGGCTTCGCTGGTCCTTGCGGCGATGACAGCCGCGACCGCAGCGTCAGCCCAGCAGGACACGCGCGCGGAGCCGCGCAGCGAGACCGACGCGAATGGCCCGATCCGGCTGCGCCAGCCGTCGCCAGCACCTGGAAGCACCGAACAATCGCGCGCGCGGTCTACGACCAGGGAGCGACCTGGTGAAGCACGCGAGCGCCAAGCTGAGGTCGATGCGAGCGAGCGACAGGGCGAGGCGCGCGGGCAGGTGCCCGTGACGAAGCGCAGCGAGTTCGAATCCTTTGTGCGGCGCCTGGCGGCACCGGCCGAAGTCAACCGCCTCGGTGCCGACATCATCACCCACGCCGTCGATCGCGCCGCCGCCGACTTCAGCCCCCTGGTGCCAGCGGACTACCTCATCAAGCCGGGCGATGAGGTTCTGCTCACGATCTGGGGCTCGGTCGACGCCGACCTGCGGCTGGTGGTCGATCGCTCCGGCCGCATCAACATCCCGCGTGTCGGCCCGGTGCAGGTGGCCGGTGTGCGCTACGCGGACTTGAACGACACGATCAGCCGCCGCGTCGGCCAGCAATTCCGCAACTACCAGCTCAGCGCCACGCTGGGCCAGTTGCGCGGCGTGCGTGTCTACGTCACCGGCTTTGTGCCGCAGCCCGGCGCCTACAGCGTCAGCAGCCTGTCCACGCTGACGCATGCACTGCTGGCCGCGGGCGGGCCGTCGGGATCGGGCAGCTTCCGCAACATCGAGCTGCGCCGCGCCGGCAAGGTCGAGACCCGCTTCGACCTCTACGACTTCCTGCTCAACGGCGAGCGTACCGGCGACCGCATCGTGCAGGCCGACGACGTGATCTACGTCGGCCCGGTCGGCCCGCAGGTGGCGCTGATCGGCAGCGTCAACCGGCCGGCGATCTTCGAACTCAAGCCCGGCGAGACCGTCGCCGACGTGCTGCGCATGGCGGGTGGCTTCAACACCGTGGCCGACCGCAGCCGCCTCGCGGTGGAGCGACTCGAGGAGCGCAGCAGCCAGCGCGTCACGCAGATCGACCTGCCAGCCGGCGAAGGTGTGGCGGCCCGCAACGGCGACGTGCTGCGCGCGTTCAGCGCGGTCGACGCCGCGTTGCCGGTGGGACGCCAGACCAAGCTCGTCAGGGTCGAGGGTGAGGTGCTGCGGCCGGGCGACTACCTCTTGCCGCCAGGCAGCGGCATGAGCGACGCGCTCGCCGTGGCCGGCGGCCTGACGCCGGCGGCCTACGTGTTCGGCACCGAGTTCAATCGCGAGAGCGTGCGGGTGACCCAGCAGCAGAACTACGAGCGCGCGCTACGCGATCTCGAGGTGGCCTTCTCCAAGTCGGCCAACACGCAGCGCGTGGCCTCGGCCGACGAAGCGGCCGCGGCAGGCGCCCGCAACCAGTCGATCCAGCGACTCGTCGATCGGCTGCGCGAGCTCAAACCCAGCGGCCGCGTGGTGCTGCAGATCGATCCGGCCGCTCCCAAGCTGCCCGAACTGGCGCTCGAGGACGGTGATCGCATCTTCATCCCGCCGCAGGCGACCAGCGTCGGCGTGTTCGGCAGCGTCTACAACGCCGGCAGCTACCTCTGGAAGCAGGGCGCCACCGCCAATGACTTCCTGCAGCTCGCTGGTGGCCCGACGGTGGGTGCCGACGCCCAGAGCGTGTTCCTGATCCGCCCCAACGGCAGCGTGGTGAGCGCGCGCCAGAACGGCAGCTGGATCAGCGGGCGCGACCTCAAGGGCGTTGCGGCGCTGCCGGGCGACACCATCTTCGTGCCCGACGAACTCGACCGCACGACCCTGACCCAGGATCTCAAGGACTGGGCGCAGATCCTCTACCAGACCGGCCTCAGCGCCGCGGCCTTCGTTGCGGTGGGCAAGTGAGATGCACGCCGAAATGACACAGAGCGCACCGCGGGCCGAGATCCTCGAGGACGGGGTCGACCTGCTCGATGTGGCGGTGCCGCTGGCGCAGAACCTGAAGCTGCTGATCCTCGGCCCCCTGGCGGCCGGGCTCGTGGCATTGGGCATCGCTTTCCTGCTGCCCAAGACCTACACCGCCAGGACCAGCCTGCTGCCGCCGCAACAGCAGCAGAACCAGGTCGGGGCCGCCCTGTCGCAGCTCGGAGCGCTGGCGGGCCTGGCCGGCGGTGCCGGCCTCAAGACCCCGGCCGACCAGTACGTGGCGCTGATGCAGAGCGAGACCGTGGCCGATCGGCTGATCGACCGCTTCAAGCTGATGCAGGTCTACGACGTCGACTACCGATTCCAGGCCCGCAAGGAGCTGGCCCAGAACGTTCGTTTCGCGATCGGCAAGAAGGACGGACTGATCAGCATCGAGGCGGACGACCGGAGCCCGCAACGCGCAGCCGACATCGCCAACGCGCATGTCGAGGAGTTGCGGCGCCTGTCCTCCAGTCTGGCGCTGACCGAGGCCCAGCAGCGCCGCGTCTTCTTCGAGGAGCAGCTCAAGCAGACCCGCGATCGCCTGACCAAGGCGCAAATGGACCTGCAGGGCAGCGGCTTCTCGCAAGGCGCGCTGAAGGCCGAGCCCAAGGCAGCGGCCGAAGGCTATGCCCGACTGCGTGCCGAAGTGACGGCCGCCGAAGTGAAGCTGCAGACAATGCGGCGCAGCCTGGCCGACGCCTCGCCCGAGGTGCAGCAGCAGCAGTCGCTGCTCGCAGCGCTGCGCGGGCAGCTGGCTGGTCTCGAGCGCAGTGGTGAACTGGGCGGGGGCTCCGACTACGTTGGCCGCTATCGCGAGTTCAAGTACCAGGAGACGCTGTTCGAACTGTTCTCGCGCCAGTACGAGCTGGCGCGGCTCGACGAGAGCCGCGAGGGCGCGCTGATCCAGGTCGTCGACGTGGCCACAGTGCCCGAATGGAAAAGCAAGCCCAAGCGCGGACTGATCGCGGTGGCGGCGGTGGCACTGTCGTTCCTGCTCGTCGCGGCGTTCGTCGTCGCGCGCCACTTCTGGCACGAGAGCGCCCGCGACCCCGCCACCGCCGACAAGCTGGCCCGGCTGCGCACGGCCTGGCGCGGCGACTAGGTCGTCCACGCAAGCTCGTCCCCGTTCGTTCCAAGCAGTTCCATACAGGTCATTCGTCCATGTCCATCCTCGTCACCGGCGGCGCCGGCTTCATTGGCAGCAACTTCGTGCTCGACTGGCTCGCCCAGAGCGACGAGCCGGTCGTCAATCTCGACGCGCTGACCTACGCCGGCAACCTGCGCAACCTGGCTTCGCTGCAGGGCGACGCCAGGCATGTCTTCGTGCAGGGCGACATCTGCGACCGCGCGCTGGTCGACCGCCTGCTGGCCACGCACCGGCCGCGAGCCATCGTCCACTTCGCGGCGGAGAGCCACGTCGATCGCTCGATCCACGGGCCGGGCGCCTTCATGCGCACCAACATCGACGGCACCTTCACGCTGCTCGAGGCCGCACGCGGCTTCTGGTCGACGCTGGAAGGTGCCGACAAGGCCGCCTTCCGCTTTCACCACGTCAGCACCGACGAGGTCTACGGCTCGCTCTCGCCAGCCGCCCCGGCCTTCACCGAGACTCATCCCTACGAGCCCAACAGCCCGTACTCGGCGAGCAAGGCGGCAAGTGACCACCTGGTGCGCGCCTGGCACCACACCTACGGCATGCCGGTGGTCACCACCAACTGCAGCAACAACTACGGGCCATACCATTTCCCCGAGAAGCTGATCCCGCTGATGATCGTCAACGCGCTGGCCGGCAAGCCGCTGCCGGTCTACGGCGATGGCCAGCAGGTGCGCGACTGGCTCTACGTGAAGGATCACTGCAGCGCGATTCGCGCGGTGCTCGAGCGAGGCCGACTCGGCGAAACCTACAACGTCGGCGGCTGGAACGAGCAGGCCAACATCGACATCGTGAAGATCGTCTGCGCGCTGCTCGACGAGTTGCGGCCCGACCCGGCCGGCCCCTATGCCAGGCTGATCACCTACGTGACGGACCGTCCGGGCCACGACCGCCGCTATGCGATCGATGCCCGCAAGATCGAGCGCGAGCTCGGCTGGCGCCCGGCCGAGACCTTCGCCAGCGGCATCCGCAAGACCGTCGAGTGGTATCTCGCCCGCGGCGACTGGGTCGCCGAGGTGCAGAGCGGCAGCTATCGCGACTGGGTCGCGCAGAACTACGGCGGCAGGGCGACCGGCGCATGAAGATCCTGCTGCTTGGCAAGAGTGGCCAGCTCGGATGGGAACTGCAGCGCTCGCTCGCGCCGCTGGGTGAACTGATCGCGCTCGATCGCCACTCGCGAGACCTCCAAGGCGACCTCGGCCAACCCGAAGCACTGGCGGCGACCGTGCAGTCCGTGCGGCCCGATGTGATCGTCAATGCCGCCGCCTACACCGCGGTCGACAAGGCCGAGAGCGACGCCGAACAGGCGCGCGCCGTCAACGCCACGGCGCCCGGCGTGCTGGCGCGCGAGGCAGCCCGCATCGGAGCGACGCTGTTTCACTACAGCACCGACTACGTGTTCGACGGCTCTGGCAGCGACGCCCGCAACGAAGATGCGCCCACCGGCCCCCTCAACGCCTACGGCCGCACCAAGCTCGAAGGCGAGGAACTGGTCCGCGCCAGTGGCTGCCGCCACCTGATCCTGCGCACGAGTTGGGTCCACGCGGCGCGCGGCGGCAACTTCGCGAAGACGATGCTGCGGCTCGCAGCCGAGCGCGAGCGCTTGGCGGTGATCGACGACCAGGTCGGCGCCCCGACCGGCGCCGACCTGCTGGCCGATGTGAGTGCCCATGCGCTGCTCGCGCTGGCACGCCGGCCTGAACTCGCCGGTACCTACCACGCGGCCGCCGCCGGGCAGACGAGCTGGCACGGCTACGCCCGCTTCGTCGTCGAGTGGGCTCGCGCCAACGGTCAGCCGATCAAGGTGACGTCCGCGGCGATCGAGCCGGTGCCGACCACGGCCTACCCGCTGCCGGCGCCACGGCCGCTCAACTCGCGGCTCGACACGCGCAAACTCCAGGCCGCCTTCGAGCTGCGCTTGCCGTCATGGCAGCAGGGCGTGGAGCGCATGCTGGCCGAGGTGCTCGGCCGCTGAGCAGTCATCACTTCAACGCGACGAACAGACCATGCAACGCAAGGGCATCATCCTCGCCGGCGGCTCCGGCACCCGGCTGCACCCGGCCACGCTGGCGATCAGCAAGCAGCTGCTGCCGGTGTACGACAAGCCGATGATCTACTACCCGCTCAGCACGCTGATGCTGGCCGGCATCCGCGACATCCTCGTCATCAGCACGCCGCAGGACACACCTCGCTTCGAGGCCCTGCTCGGCGACGGTGCGCGCTGGGGCCTGAACCTCAGCTACTGCGTGCAGCCCAGCCCCGATGGCCTGGCGCAGGCCTTCATCCTCGGCCGTGAGTTCATCGGCAGCAATCCGAGCGCGCTGGTTCTGGGCGACAACATCTTCTACGGCCACGCGTTGCAGGAACAACTGGCCTCGGCGGCCGCGCGACCGGCCGGCGCGAGCGTGTTCGCGTATCACGTGAACGACCCCGAGCGCTACGGCGTGGTGGCCTTCGACGCGCAGCGACGCGCGATCAGCATCGAAGAGAAGCCCAAAGCGCCCAAGAGCAACTACGCGGTGACCGGCCTCTACTTCTACGACGAACAGGTCTGCGATATCGCGGCCGGCATCGCGCCCAGCCCGCGCGGCGAGCTCGAGATCACCGACGTCAATGCCCGCTACCTCGAGCAGCAGCAACTCAATGTCGAGATCATGGGCCGGGGCTACGCCTGGCTCGACACCGGCACCCACGACAGCCTGCTCGAGGCCGGCCAGTTCATCGCCACGCTCGAGAAGCGGCAGGGGCTGAAGGTGGCGTGCCCGGAGGAGATCGCCTTCCGCTCGGGCTGGATCGGTGCCGAGGCACTCGAGGCCCAGGCCCGGCCGATGCTCAAGAACGGCTACGGCCAGTACCTGATGCAGGTGCTCAAAGAGACGGTCTACTGATGAAGCTCATCCCTACCGCCCTGCCCGAGGTGCTGATCCTCGAGCCCAAGGTCTTTGGCGACGAGCGCGGCTTCTTCATGGAGAGCTTCAACCAGCAGGCCTTCGATGCCGCGGTGGGCTATCCGGTGAAGTTCGTGCAGGACAACCATTCGCGCTCGGCACACGGCGTGCTGCGTGGCCTGCACTACCAGTTGCCGCCGCATGCGCAGGGCAAGCTGGTACGGGTGACGAGTGGCAGCGTGTTCGACGTGGCCGTCGACATGCGCAGGAGCAGCCCGCGCTTCGGCCAATGGGTCGGCGTCGAGCTGAGTGCGTCGAACCACCGCCAGCTGTGGATCCCGCCCGGCTTCGCGCATGGCTTCCTGGTGACCAGCGACAGCGCGGACTTTCTCTACAAGACGACCGGCTACTACGCGCCGGGCAGCGAGGGGGCGGTGCGCTGGGATGATCCCCAGCTCGGAGTCGCCTGGCCGCTGGCCGGCGGCCCACCGGCGCTCTCGGCCAAGGACGCGGCAGCTCCCGGCCTGGGCAGCGCGCTCGCATTCGACTGAAGCTGCGCGTCCCTTTCTCATCGGTTGCCGGCACCGCCGCGCGGGGTGTCTCGGAAACGTCAACCCGAGCGCTTACACTCGCGCGTTCATCGCGTGAACAGATGGCCGACCAACCCGCCCCCGCCAACCCGAGCGAACCTGACGCGGCGCGTCTGGCCGCGCTGCGGCTGCTGGCCGAGCAGCCACGGCTCTCGCAGCGCGAGCTCTCGGTCGCACTCGGGCTGAGCCTTGGCAAGACGCACTATCTGTTGCACGCACTGCTCGACAAGGGCCTGGTCAAGGCGCGCAACTTCAGGCGCAGCGACAACAAGCTGGCCTATGCCTATGTGCTGACCCCGAGCGGCCTGCGCGAGAAGCTGCGGCTGACGCAGGCCTTCCTCAGCCGCAAGGAAAGCGAGTTCGAGATGCTCAAGACCACCATCGCCGACCTGCGCGCCGAGCTCGGCGTCCAGCACCGGCCCTGATCCCCGCAAGCCCATGCAGATCGACCCGAATGCCAGGCTCTTCATAGCAGGCCACCGAGGCATGGTCGGCAGTGCCATCGAAAGGCGCCTGCGCGCCGGTGGCTACCGGCAGCTGATTACGCGAACGCGCGGCGAACTCGACCTGCTCGACCAGCACGCGGTGCAGGCCTTCATGGCCGAGCAGCGCCCCGACTACGTCTTCATCGCCGCGGCCAAGGTCGGCGGCATCCAGGCCAACAACCTCCAGCGCGGCGAGTTCCTGTACCAGAACCTGCAAATCCAGAACAACCTGATCCACGGCGCGCACCTGGCCGGCGTGCAACGGTTGATGTTCCTGGGCTCCAGTTGCATCTACCCGCGCGACTGCGCGCAGCCGATTCGCGAAGACTACCTGCTGACCGGGCCGCTCGAGACCACCAACGAGCCCTACGCGATCGCCAAGATCGCCGGCATCAAGCTCTGCGAGAGCTACAACCGGCAGTACGGTCGGCAGTACGTGAGCGTCATGCCGACCAACCTCTACGGGCCCAACGACAACTACGACCTCGGCACCAGCCATGTGCTGCCGGCGCTGATCCGCAAGGCGCACGAAGCCAGGCAGCGCGGCGACAGCGAGTTGATGGTGTGGGGCAGCGGCACGCCGCGCCGGGAATTTCTCTACGTCGACGACCTGGCCGACGCCTGTGTGTTTCTGATGGAGCGCGGCTACGACGGCTCGCTGCTCAACCTGGGAACCGGCGAAGACGTGACCATCGCCGAGCTGGCGCGGACCGTGATGGACGTTGTGGGCTTCGAGGGCCGCATCGTCTTCGATGCCAGCAAGCCCGATGGCACGCCGCGCAAGCTGCTCGACGTGGGTCGCATGGCCGCTCTGGGCTGGACCGCACGCACGCAGCTGCGCGATGGCATCGCGCGCGCCTACGCCGCCGCGCCGTTCTCCGCGACGGCCTGAACTGAGATCCGACGAGCCAACCATGACCACCGCCAAAGTCGCACTCATCACCGGCATCACCGGCCAGGACGGCGCCTATCTCGCCGAGCTGCTGCTGGCCAAGGGCTACGTCGTGCACGGCATCAAGCGCCGCAGCAGCCTCTTCAACACCGACCGCATCGACCACCTGTACCAGGATCCGCATGTGGACGACCAGCGCCTGGTGTTGCACTACGGCGACCTGACCGACTCCACCAACCTGATCCGCATCATCCAGCAGGTACAACCCGACGAGATCTACAACCTCGCGGCGATGAGCCACGTGGCGGTGAGCTTCGAGACGCCGGAGTACACCGCCAACGCCGATGGCATCGGCACCCTGCGCATCCTCGAGGCGATCCGCATCCTGGGGCTCGAGAAGAAGACCCGCTTCTACCAGGCCAGCACCAGCGAGCTCTATGGCCTGGTGCAGGAGACCCCGCAGAAGGAGAGCACGCCGTTCTATCCGCGCAGCCCCTATGCAGTGGCCAAGATGTACGCCTACTGGATCACGGTGAACTACCGCGAGGCCTACGGCATGTATGCCTGCAACGGCATCCTGTTCAACCACGAGAGCCCGCTGCGCGGCGAGACCTTCGTGACGCGAAAGATCACGCGGGCGATGGCCCGCATCGCGCTGGGCCTCCAGGATTGCCTGTACCTGGGCAACCTGAGCGCGCTGCGCGACTGGGGTCACGCCAAGGACTATGTCGAGATGCAGTGGCGCATGCTGCAGCAGACACAGCCAGAAGACTTCGTCATTGCCACCGGTGTGCAGTACAGCGTGCGCCAGTTCGTCGAGCGCGCCGCGCGCGAACTGGGCGTCACGCTCGAGTTCAGGGGTGAAGGCGGCAACGAGGTCGCAGTGGTGGTGCGGGTCGACGGTGACCAGGCGCAGTGCAAGCCGGGCGACGTGATCGTCAAGGTCGATCCGCGCTACTTTCGCCCGACCGAGGTCGAGACCCTGCTCGGCGACCCGAGCAAGGCCAAGGCCAAGCTGGGCTGGACGCCGACGACGTCCTTCGAGGAACTGGTGCGCGAGATGGTGCAGAGCGACTACACGGCGGCAAAGCGCGACCACCTGATCAAGACAGCCGGATTCCGCATCTACGACTACAACGAATGAAGCTGCCACCGACTCCCGAGCCGCGTGCGGCCAGGTTCACGGCGGGTCTGCCGTCCTGAGCACCCGCCGCGAGCACAGGAGAACGTTCCCCGCACCGGCCGACTTGCCGCCCGCTCAACATCGACCCGAATCAAGACTGGCGCAGCATCCATGAGCACCTCAGAGCCTCTCCCAATCAAGGTTCACCCGGGCACAGCGACCATCGACCCGCGCGCCGTCGTCGCACAGGGGGCATCGATAGGCGATGGTTGCATCGTGGCAAGCGGTGCCGTCATCTGCTCTGGCGTCATGCTCGAGGCCGATGTGATCGTCGGCCCCAACGCCGTGTTCGTGGAACCAGGCAGTTCCGCGGACGGGGCTGCCGCTCAGGTGCAGCGCGGAGTTCGCATCGGCGCCAATGCGACCATCCACAGCGGCATCACGCTGGCCACCGGTGCCGTCGTGCGCCCAGGCGCGGTGGTCACCCGTTCGGTGCCTCCGGCCGCCATCGTCGAAGGCAATCCGGCGGTCATCACGGGCTATGTCGACACCGATCAACCGCGCGCCGGCGCCGGGCCGGCGCTGATCGCAGGCACACCGCAACCGATCGAGGCGACCTCGGTCCGCGGCGTCACGGTGCACAGCTTCCCGGTCATCAACGACCTGCGCGGCAATCTCACCGTCGGCGAGTTCGGCCGCCAGATCCCGTTCCATCCGCTGCGCTATTTCATGGTCTTTGGCGTGCCGAACCAGGAGATTCGCGGCGAACACGCGCATCGCGAGTGCCACCAGTTTCTGGTCTGCGTGCGCGGGCGCTGCTGCGTCGTGGCGGATGACGGCGTGCGCCGTGTCGAGGTCACGCTCGACATGCCGAGCCGCGGCCTGCACCTGCCACCGATGACCTGGGGCATCCAGTACAAGTACTCGGCCGATGCCCTGCTGCTGGTGTTTGCCTCGCATCACTACGACCCGGCAGACTACATCCGGGACTACGGCACATTCTTGCGTGCCGTTGCTCGCGACGGGCAGGCGACAGCAGGTATCGCGACATGATCGACCAGAGCGTCTTCATCCACCCTTCCGCAGAAGTTCAGACTGCCAACGTCGGCGCGGGAACTCGAATCTGGCAGTTTGTCGTGGTGCTGGCAGGTGCCCGCATCGGGCGCGACTGCAACATCAACTCTCACTGCTTCATCGAGGATGACGTTGTCATCGGCGACTGCGTTACGGTCAAAAGCGGGGTGCAGCTCTGGAACGGTGTGCGCCTTGAGGACAATGTCTTCGTCGGACCGAACGTCACTTTCACCAACGACCGGTTCCCCCGTTCGAAGCAGTACCCCGAGAAGTTCGCCACCACGCATGTTCATCGCGGAGCATCGATCGGGGCGAACACCACCCTCCTCTGCGGCATCTCGATCGGTGCCGGAGCTCTGGTAGGTGCCGGCAGCGTCGTCACGCATGACGTCCCGCCTGGCGAGCTCTGGTATGGCAATCCCGCCCGGCACCATGGCTCCGCAGAGGGCTAGCGCATGATCCCCTTCCTCGACCTCAAGTCCATCAACCTCGAATCGGCGGAGAGCCTCACCGCGGCGTTCCAGCGGGTGCTGAACTCGGGCTGGTACGTGCTCGGCGAAGAAGTGACCCGCTTCGAGCAGGAGTACGCCAACTGGTGCGGCGCCGGGCACGCCGTCGGCGTCGCCAATGGTCTTGAAGCCCTGAGCCTCGCGCTGCGAGCCATGGGCATCGGCGCCGGGGATGAGGTGATCGTTCCGTCCAACACCTACATCGCCACCTGGCTCGCCGTGAGTCATGTTGGAGCCACGCCGGTACCGGTGGAGCCCGACCCGCACAGCTACAACCTCGACCCGAACCGCGTCGCGGCCGCGATCACGTCCCGAACCAGGGCGCTGATGCCGGTTCACCTCTACGGCCAGGCCGCCGATCTCGATCCGCTGCTGGCGGTCGCCCGCCAGCACGGCCTCAAGGTGCTCGAGGACGGCGCACAGGCCCACGGTGCCCGCTACAAGGGTCGCCGCGTCGGAGCCCATGGCGACGCGGTGGCCTGGAGCTTCTATCCGGGCAAGAACCTTGGCGCGCTCGGTGACGCCGGCGCCATCACCACCAACGACGCCGCGCTCGCGCAACGTCTTCGTTCGTTGCGCAACTACGGCTCGAGCCTGAAGTACCACAACGAGGTGATCGGATTCAACTCGCGGCTCGACGAGCTGCAGGCGGCCCTGCTGCGCGCCAAGCTGCCGACCCTCGAGTCCGGCAACGCCCGGCGCGCCGAAATTGCACGGCGCTACCTCGACGGCCTGCGCGACGTGCCGCTGGTGCTGCCGCAGGTACCGGCGTTCGCAGAGCCCGTCTGGCACCTGTTCGTCGTGCGCCATCACGACCGGGATCAGCTGGCGCGCCGCCTCGCGGAGGCGGGCATCGGCACCGTTATCCACTACCCCGTGCCGCCGCATCTGCAACCGGCCTACGCATCGCTCGGAATCACGCCGGGCTCGCTGCCGATTGCCGAGGCCCTGCACGCCGAGGTGCTCAGCCTGCCGATCGGGCCGACCATGACGATCGAGCAGGCCGATGCGGTGATCGCAGCGCTGCGCCGCCTCGCCTGAGGTTCGCGTCGCGCATGCGTTCATGAACCTCGCCAAGACCAGCCTGCTCAATGGCCTGGCCGTCCTCACCAAGCTCGCCACGTCGCTGTTCCTGAGCAAGGTGATCGCGGTCTACGTGGGACCGGCGGGCTACGGGGTCATCGGGCAGTTCCAGAACCTGGTCGGCATCGTCAGCACGCTGGCCAGCGGCGCCGTGAACACCGGCGTGACCCGGTACACCGCCGAGTACGTGGACGAGAAGGATCGCCAGCTCGTCGTGTGGGGCACCGCCTCGGGCCTGGGCCTGATCGGCGCGGCCGTATGCGCCCTGGCCCTGGTGCTGGCGCGCGAACCGCTGGCCCGCTGGGCCTTGGGCGACGTGGCGCATGCGGGCGTCCTCGTGTGGCTCGGCGCGTCGCTGGTGTTCCTTGTGCTCAACGGCCTGATGCTGGCCATCCTCACCGGCCGCAAGGCCGTCCGCGGCCTCGTCGCGGCGAACATTGCCGGCAGCCTGATCAGCGCAGCTCTCGCCGGTGCCCTTGTGGCCACGCGCGGACTCGAGGGCGCATTGGTGGCCATCGCTGTCGGCCAGGCCCTTGCCTGCGGTGTCACGGTGTTCGTCCTGCGCCGGAGTTGCGGCATCGCGATCGGACAACTGTTTGGCCGCATCGACCCGCAGATGGCCCGCCGCCTCGGCGCCTATGCCCTGATGGCGGCGACCTCG
This sequence comes from Rivibacter subsaxonicus, assembly GCF_004217215.1. GTDB lineage: Bacteria > Pseudomonadota > Gammaproteobacteria > Burkholderiales > Burkholderiaceae_C > Rivibacter > Rivibacter subsaxonicus. Next base: position 359,238 of record NZ_SHKP01000007.1, on the reverse strand, counting down.
GCACTGGCCACGCCGCTGGCCCAGGTCTTCATCCGCGACCGCCTGGCCACCGATCTCGGCTGGGCCAGCGTCGGCCTGTGGCAGGCCCTGTGGAAAATCAGCGAGATGCACCTGATGCTGCTGACAACCACGCTGTCGGTCTATCTGCTGCCGAGGTTCTCCGAGATCCAGGACCCGGCCGAGCTGAGCCATGAGGTACGCGCCGCCTATCGATTCGTGCTGCCCCTGAGCCTGGCCACCTCGGCCGCGATCTACCTGCTGCGCACTCCGCTGGTCCACGGCCTGCTGACCGCGGAGTTTCTGCCCCTGGTGGGTCTGCTGGGTGTGCAACTCGTCGGAGACCTGCTGAAGATCAACAGTTGGGTCATGGCCTACACCATGGTCAGCCATGCGATGACGCGCACCTTCATTGCCACGGAGATCGCATTCTCCCTGCTGCTGGGCGTCAGCACGGTGCTGCTGTCGCAGCGCTGGGGTCTGCTGGGGGCTACCGTGGCCTACGCGCTGACCTATGCCATCTACTGGCTCGTCATGGCGATCGTCTTTCGGAGCCTGCTGGCGGCGCTGCGGCGCCGGGCCCTCGCTCGCGTGGCCTGAACGACTTCGCCGCCACCGGGCCGATACGTCATCATCAATCGTCGTCAACCTGGATCGCCACGATGAGTACTCTGCTAGACCGTCATCTGATGAGCCGCGTGCGCAACCGGCTGGGACTGCCGATGGCCGGGCACCGGGACTTCGAGCGCAGCCTCGCCGGAAAGTCCGGCCTGGAGATTGGCGGCCCCAGCAGCTTCTTCACACGGCGCCTGCCGCTCTATCGTCTGGCTCACGCCGTCGATCAGCTCAACTTCAGCGCCGATACGGTGTGGAGTCGGGCCGAGTCGAGCAAGCCGCTCGACTCGGCACCGGCGCTCGCCCGTGGGCGGACCATCATCTGCGACGGCACCGACCTGCGCCAGCTGCCCGATGCGCACTACGACTTCGTGCTGTCCTGCCACAACCTCGAGCACATCGCGAATCCGCTGCGCGCACTTGCCGAATGGGTGCGCGTCATCCGACCGGGCGGGCATCTGCTGCTGATCGTGCCGAGCAAGGCCGGGAACTTCGACCATCGGCGTCCCTACACGCGCTTCGAGCATCTGCTGGAGGACTTCGAGCGACAGGTCGACGAGCATGACATGACCCACCTCGACGAGATCCTGGCGTTGCACGACCTGAGTCTGGATCCCGGGGCGGGCGACGCCGAACAGTTCAGGGCCCGGTCGCTGCGCAACTTCGAGAACCGTTGCCTTCACCATCATGTGTTCGATCTGCCGCTGGTCTTTGCCACCATGAAGCACTTCGACCTCGGCGTTCGACGGCATGCAACCACGCCGCACGAGTTCGTGGTGCTCGGACAGAAGCCCTGAACCCCTACCGAGCCCGCCCCGGGCCCGCCCCGGGCCCGCCTCCAAGGCCGGGTTCCCATGACACTGCATCGCATCGCATGAGACTCCTGATTCCCGTTGCAAGCTTCGAAGTCGGTGGCGGTTTTCGTGTTCTGTCCGAACTGTCGAACCACTGGATGCGGCAGGGCCACGAGGTGAGCTTCCTGGTCGACGCTCGCTCCGGCCCGCCCCGCTATCCGACAACGGCCTCGGTCCGGCGCTTCGATCCGCATGGGGCTGAAGTACCGGCATCGGCGCCGCGGCCCGCCTTCTCCGCGTCAGGCAACACCCGCAGCGTCTATCTCGGCATGCTGCGGGCGCTGACCCGCATCGGGGCCGACTACGACATCATCCTGGCCAACCACAGCTTCACGGCGCTGCCGGTGGCCCTCGCGCGCGCGGGCCGGGCCCGCAAGTGGTACTACGTCCAGGCGTACGAGCCGGAGTACTACTCCTTCGAGCCGGGCTGGAAGGGTCGCGTGCTGCAGGCGATGTCTGCGCTCAGCTACAGTCTGCCGCTGACCCAGGTCGCGAATGCACCGATCTACATCGGCTACCGGTCCATCCGCGCCCGCGACTGGATCCCGCCAGGCCTCGATCCGGCCATATTCCACCGACGCCGCGACCAACCCCGCCGCAACCCCGACAGCAAGGTCACGCTCGGGGTGATCAGCCGGACGGAGGAGACCAAGGGCACGATCTACGTACTCGAGGCCTTCGAGCGCTTGGCGCGCAAGGATGAGCGCTATCACCTGAAGGTGGCTTACAACAACGTGCCGGCCGGGTGGTCGCATCCGAGATGCGAGATCGTCGTGCCAGACGGAGACGAGGGTCTCGCTGACTATTACCGCTCGATCGACGCGATGATTGCACCGGGCACCGTGCAGTTGGGCGCCTGTCACTACCCCGTCCTCGAAGCTATGTCGTGCGGTACACCCGTGATCACCACGGGCTATCTGCCGGCGGACGAACGCAATTCCTGGATCGTGCCGGTGCGGGATGCAGCGGCGATTGAACGGGCGGTGGAGGACTTCGTGTCCATCGACGAGCCGGCACTGCACGCCAAGCTCGATCGTGCCGCCCTCGCGATCAGGACGTTCTACTGGGACGCGGTGTCCAAGGCGTTCATGGACCTGATGGCCGAACCGCTCTGAGCCCATGGTCTACCTGCTCGTCTTGCTGACCAGCGCGCTACTGATCCGGGCGACGCATCGGGCGCGTCAGCCAAATCTTGCCGCGTTCATCGTGGCCTGCTGGCTGGCGACATTTGTTGCGCTGCGCGGTCCCGACATCAGCAACGACTTCATCGAGTACCAGGAGTGGTATCGCATCGGCACGCAGTCCGAAGGCGTGCTGGAGCGGCCGCCATTGCTGGAGTCGCTCTTCTTTGCGGGCATGACCCTCAGCAGCGAGGCTGGCCTGCCGTTTCGCATCTTTCTCTGGGTCGTGGCGCTCGGCGCCATCTCGCTGAAGCTCTACAGCATTCGCCGCATCGCGGTCACCAGAACCGGTCTTTGGGCAGGAACCGCCTGCTACCTCTTTTCCGGCTTCCTGTTGCACGAGTTCACGCAGTTGCGGGCCGGCCTTGCCATCGCCTGCTTCATGCTTTCGCTTGTATTCCTGAGCGAGCGCCGGGTATGGGCCTACTTGGCGGCCATCTTTGTCGCTGCGCTCATCCACTCGGCCGCCTTGCTGGGACTGGCAGCGCTGCCGCTGTCGCGACTGCGGCGCGGCTGGCTCGACGTTGCGCTGCTCGGCATGCTGGCGCTGGCAGCGCTCGGCCGTGCGCGCGGCGTGTTCAGTCTCGAGCGCATGGCTGAGCTGTTCGGTTCGCTCGATGCCCGACTCGCCCTGTATATGCAGTTCGCCAGTTCGGGCGTCAGCGAACCCGTCGAGCCGTTTTCGGTTCGTACCGTGCTCGTCCTCCTGCTCATCCTCATGAGCTATGCAGCCTTGGTCCGCCAGGACCGTCTGTCCGCGCCGGCACTCGTCTCGGCAGATCGGACAGGGCCGTCATCGGTCGCGCTCCTGACCCTGCTGCGACTGATCGTGCTTGGCCAACTGGCCCTGTTCCTGTTCGCCGACGTCCGGGAAGTGGCGGTGCGCGTCATGGAGTTCTGGATGGCCTGCCTGCCGCTGTACGCCGTGCACCTGGCGCAAACCCGCGGCATGCGACTCCCGTCGCTGATCTTGTGGCTATGGCTGGCCGCGACCTTCGGGAATTACGTCTTCCGGACTCCGACCTTGGTCGGGCCATACTCGATCGGTCTTTGATTCAGCAGTGGTGGCGGGTAATCATGCCTTGGATATCGGCCCCGAAACAGCACTGATGCCGTCACGCAATCCTCGCAGAATCATCGGCCGATTCTGGCGGGAAGCGGGCGCCAGGAGTCCGTGAAACAGGATGATCTGCACCATCTGCGACAGGTCCGCCGTGCGCCAACCCCAGCGCATGCGCGGCATTCTCTGCAGCAAGATACTGTTGCGAACCATGTAGTAGTAGCGAAACGGTTTGTGCACCGGCAGGCGCTTGCCGCGCCACCACGAAACGGTAAGTGCGCTCTCGCCCAAGCGGTGGTATAGCCGCGCGGCCGGAACCCCGTGAATCTCGTAACCGGCACGGCCGACCCGGAGACACCATTCGGTATCGACCTTGTCGATGAACAGATCCTCGTTCATCGCACCGACGGCATCGAGTACGGTAATCGGGATCAAACTTCCGGACGCGATCAATACGTCGCAGGCCATCGACGCCTTTTCCGGCGGCACCGTCACCTGGCTGTAACGTGCCCGCCGAAAGCATGTAAATCTAGCCAATGACGCGTTGAACCCGTCCACCTGGGCCGGGCCGACGGGACCGATCCGAACGCCGCCTGCCGCGAGTTCGTCGTGCGCCCGCCGAAGTCGCGCCACCATATCGTCGGCCGCGACGCTATCCTGATCGAGCAAAAGCACAAAGTCGGCCTGCCGACTTCTGGCCCAATCGATGCCCCGATTCTGCGCGAAGCCGATGCCGTGATTGGCCTCGAGTTTGAGCACCGTTACACGCCCCAGTTCCGAGATCGCATCGAGAATGGGGGCTGACGAGCCGTTATCCACCACGACGACCGCATCAACCTGCGGAAGAATGGCATGCAGGCCTTCCAGCAGGCGCTCGGCATCCGGATGAAAAGTGACGACAACGGCGACTGTGCTCGTGGCCTGTGCAAGCACGGCGGGGCTCATATGCAATGACGAGACTGATAAAATGATGATTGTGCCACTGCGTCTTCGAGCTTCGGCGACCCGTTGACCGAACTGCTTCGTGCCCGAGCCCGCATGGGTTCGCGTGGTTTCTCTCGCTGAAGTCCGTTTACCAGTTCCTAGTCATGAGTCAGCCTGTCTCGGTGGCGATGGCCGTCTACAACGGCCTGCCCTATCTCCGTGAGCAGATGGCGTCCGTGCTGCGCGAGCTTCGGCCCGAGGACGAACTCGTCGTCGTCGACGACCATTCCACGGACGGCTCGCTGGCTTGGCTGCGCAGCCTCGACGACCCCCGCGTCGTCCTGCTCGCCAACGATCGCAACCAGGGTGTAAGCCGCAGCTTCGAACGAGCGCTGAGCGCTTGCACCCGGCAGGTCGTCCTGCTCTGTGATCAGGACGATGTCTGGATGGCCGGCAAGCGCGACGCGCTGGCTCGGCCCTTCGACCAGGATCCGCTGTGTACGGTGGCAGTGTCCGATGCGCAGGTCATCGATGGCCAGGGTACGGTTCTCTCGCAGTCGTTCATGGCTGGCAAAGGCGGGTTCCGCGGCGGGCGCTGGTCCACGCTGCTCAGGAACCGTTACCTCGGCTGTTGCATGGCGCTGCGCCGCGACGTCGTGGCCCTCGGCTTGCCGATTCCCGCTCGCGCTCCCATGCACGACATGTGGTTCGGCATGCTCGCCGCCAGCCGCGGGCGAGTTCACTACCTGCCTCAGCCCTATCTGCAGTACCGCCGACATGATCGGAATGTCAGCCCTTCGCGACGGGCAAGCGTGCCCCAGATGTTGCGGTGGCGCTGGGACCTCTTCTTCGCGGTGCGTGGCCGGCTCGGCGAGCGCTCGATGGCCACCGGCACAACAGGTGCCTAGCGGCTGCAGCCCCGCGGCTCGGCGCCGATGCCGACCGTCCTGCGCGGCACCTGCCGCCACGCCGACCGCTCCCTGGTACTCAATGACGAACGTTCCGACTGCCCCATGAGAATCACCGTCATCACCGTCGCCTACAACAGCGCGGCCACCATTGCCGACACCTTGGCCTCGGTCGCATCGCAATCCCATCCGGACATCGAGCACATCGTCATCGACGGCGGCTCGCGCGACGGCACGGTCGAGCTGGTCCGCGCCCGCGGCGGCCGCGTGGCGCGCTTCGTCTCGGAACCAGACCGTGGCATCTATGACGCGATGAACAAGGGGCTGGCGCTGGCCACCGGCGAGCTTGTCGGCTTCCTCAACTCCGACGACGTCTACGCCGACCCCGAAGTGCTGGCTCGCATCGCGCACGCGATGCGCTCGCCGGCGGTCGACGCGTGCCACGGTGATCTCGTCTTCGTCGATCCGACGCGACCTGACAAGGTGGTGCGCTACTGGCAATCCCGACAGCATGAGCGCGGCCTGTGCGCACGCGGATGGATGCCTGCCCACCCCACCTTCTATGCACGGCGCGAGGCCTATCAGCGCCACGGCGACTACGATCTCTCGTTCCGCATCGCTGCCGACTTCGAGATGTGCCTACGCCTGCTCGACGTGGCGGGGCTGCGCTCGGCCTACATCCCCGAGATCCTGGTTCGCATGCGCACCGGTGGCGAGTCCACGCGCAGTCTGGCCAATGTGCTCAAGAGCAACCGCGAGGCTGCGCGGGCCTGCGTCAAGCACGGGCTGCCCGGGGGCGCCGGCTTCATGCTGCGCAAGGTGGTGTCGAAGCTGCCGCAATTGGTCCGGCGGCCGCTGGCATCGACGCCGTAGCGCGTCATCAGGCGGAGGCCGGCGCCGCGCGGTACTCGCCGACCAGATCGCGCAGCAGCCCGCGCACCGCCGCGGCATCGCCTTCGGGCACTGCGCGGATCGTCGCTTCGAGTGCAGCAGCGGTGCCACCCTGCCCCTGCAAGCGCGCGATGCGGAGTTGCGCAATCGCCGTCGGCAGCGTGGTGTCACTGTCCGCCAGCAGTTCCTCGAACAGCTTCTCCCCCGGCCGCAGGCCGGTGAACACGATCGGGATCTCCTCGAGCGTGTGGCCCGACATCCGGATCAGGTCGCGCGCCAGCTCGACGATCCTCACCGGTTCGCCCATGTCCAGCACGTAGACCTGCCCCGTCTCGCCGATCGCCGCCGCCTGCACCACCAGGCGCGCGGCCTCGGGGATGGTCATGAAGTAGCGAATGATGTCCGGGTGGGTCACTGTCACCGGGCCGCCGCGCGCGATCTGCTCCTTGAACTTCGGGATCACGCTGCCGCTGCTGCCGAGCACGTTGCCGAAGCGAACCGCCATGAAGCGGGTGCCGACGTGTTCGCGCGCCAGCGCCGAGATCACCATCTCGGCGGCGCGCTTGGTCGCACCCATCACATTGGTCGGGTTCACGGCCTTGTCGGTGCTGATCAGCACGAAGCGTTCGGCCCCCGCCTCGGCCGCGGCCAGCGCCGCGTTGTGGGTGCCGAGGGTGTTGTTCTGCAGCGCGACCCAGGCGTTGTGCTCCTCCATCAGCGGCACATGCTTGTAGGCCGCGGCGTGAAACACGACCTGCGGCTTCCAGCGCTGCATCAGCTGGCGCATGTGCTCGAGGTTCTTCACGTCGCCGATCAGGCGCTCCAGCGGCAGTTGCGGGAAGCGCTCGCCGAGCTCCTGCTCGATGGTGTAGAGGTTGAACTCGCTCAGCTCGACCAGCACCAGCTTGCCCGGCCCGTAGCGCGCCACCTGGCGACACAGCTCGCTGCCGATGCTGCCGCCGGCGCCGGTGATCAGCACCACCTTGCCGCCGATGCAATCGGCGATGCCGGCTTCGTCGAGCACCACCGGCTCGCGGCCGAGCAGGTCCTCGGGCTGGATGTCGCGCACCCGGCTCACGGTGGCGCCTTCGACCAGTTCCTGCGCCGAAGGCACGGTCTGCACCGGCAGGCCGGTGGCCGTGGCGAGCTCGATCACGCGCCGGCGCAGCGCGCCGCGCACGGAGGGCATCGCGATCACCAGGTGCGTCGCGGCCAGCGACCGGGCCAGTTCCGCGGCGCGGTCGAGCGTGCCGAGCACCGGCACGCCGGCCAGCCGCGATCGCTGCTTGGCCGGGTCGTCGTCGAGCAGCCCGACCACGACCCATCCCTGGTGCTGGATGCCGGCCAGCAGCATGCGGGCCGCGGTGCCCGCGCCCAGCACCAGCGTGCGCCGCGTCTCGCTGCTGCCTGCGGCGATCTGGGCCCGCGTGTGCTCGTAGAGCATGCGATAGCCCAGCCGTACCCCGGCCAACCCGAACAAGGTGATCACGGGGTGCAACGCCAGCACCGCGCGCGGCACCTGCACCAGTTGCGCCATCAGCACCACTGCGGCGGCCAGCGCACCGGCCAACGCACAGGCCACGGCCAGTCGCTTGACTTCGCCAAAGCCCGAGAAGCGCCACATGCCGCGCGGCACGCCGAGCAGCACGAACACCACCAGGTAGATCGCGACGATGGCCGCCTGCACCAGCGGGTCGTAGCCCGGCCGCGCCGAGAGCCAGCGCTCGAAGCCGAGCCGGAACAGATAGGTGAACTGCCAGGCCGCGACGATGACCGCGGCATCGATCAGCAGCGAAAGCGCGTAGCGCCGCGGGCGGATGCGCGCGAGCAGGGCGTCGAGGCGGTGCCAGAAACTCATCGGCGGCTATCGCTTCAGGCGAACAGCGCACGCAAGGTGCGCATCATCACGGCCAGGTCGGTGGCGAGCGAGGCGCGGTCCACGTAGTCGGCGGCAAGCTGCAGCTTGCGCGGCAGGATGCGCTCGACGTACTCGCGCTCGGGGTCGGCCGCGTGCGCCAGCAGCGCCGACTCGTCGCGGAACTCGATCGAGGCCGGGTCGGTGATGCCGGGCCGCACCGAGAGCACCTTGTCGCGCAGCGCGGCCGGGTACAGCGCCACGTAGCGCGGCACCTCCGGGCGCGGGCCGACCAGGCTCATCGAGCCGCTCAGCACGTCGATGAGCTGCGGCAGCTCGTCGAGCTTGGTCGCGCGCAGCAAGGCGCCGACGCGGGTGATGCGGGCGTCGGCGCCGATCGTGATCTGCGGCCCCGCCGCCTGCGGCGAGTGCTGCATGGTGCGGAACTTGTGGATGCGAAACGGCACGCCGAAGCGTCCGACCCGCTGCTGGCGAAAGAACACCGGCCCGCTGGAATCGAGCTTGATGGCCAGCGCGATCAGCAGGAACAGCGGCGCCAGCAGCAGCAGGCCGAGCCCGGCCAGCAGCAGGTCGAGACCGCGCTTGGGCATCGGTGTTCAGCCGCCCAGCGCCTGGCGCACCGCGGCGATCACGCGCTCAACGTCCGCGTCGCTCATCTTGCTGTAGAGCGGCAGGCTGAGCATGCGCTCGTAGGCGTGCTGGCTGTGCGGGAACTGCTCCGGGCGCAAGCCGTAGCGCTCGCGCCAGTAGGGGTGCAGGTGCAGCGGGATGTAGTGCACCGAGCAGCCGATGCCGAGCGCGAACAGGCGCTCGATGAAGCGGTCGCGCTCGATGCCGGCGTCGTCGGCGAGTCGCACGACGTAGAGGTGCCACGGGTGCCGATCGCCGGCCAGCGGCAGCGGCGGCATGCGCAGCGGCAGGTCGGCAAAGGCCGCGTCGAAGCGCGCCGCGATCGCCGCCCGCCGCTCGGCAAAGGCCCGCGCCTTCTTCAGCTGGTGGATGCCGAGCGCGGCCGCGATGTCGGTCAGGTTGTACTTGAAGCCGGGCGCGACGATCTCGTAGTACCAGCTCGGCGTGGTGGCCGTGAAGCGGTCGAAGGCATCGCGGCTCATGCCGTGCAGGCGCATCACGCGGGCCCGCTTTGCGAGCGCCGCATCGCGCGTGACCAGCATGCCGCCCTCGCCGGTGGTGATGGTCTTGTTGGCGTAGAAGCTGAACACGGTGGCGTCGCTGGCCAGCGTGCCGACCAGCTGGCCGCGATGCGTGGTCGGCAGCGCGTGGGCGGCGTCTTCCACCACCTTCAGGCCGTGCCTGCGCGCGATCGCGAGGATCGCCTGCATGTCGGCCGCCAGGCCGGCGTAGTGGACCGGGACGACGCAGCGGGTGCGCGGCGTGATCGCGGCCTCGACGGCCTTCGGGTCGATGTTGAGCGTGGCCGGATCGATGTCGACCAGCACCACGTCGGCGCCCAGGTAGCGCACCACCTCGGCGGTGGCGGTGAAGGTGTGGGTGGTGGTGATGACCTCGTCGCCGGGGCCGATGCCCAGGGCCTCGAGCGCCAGGTGCAGGCCGGCGGTGGCCGAGTTCACCGCGATCGCCTCGAGCCCGGCGACTCCCTCGCCCCCGTCAGGGGGAGAGGGTCGGGGTGAGGGGGCGTCACCTTCGAGAAAGGCGACGAAGTCGCTCTCGAAGCGCCTGGCCTTGGGGCCGGTCGTGACCCAGCCCGAGCGCAGGGTGTCGACGACTTCGGCGATTTCTTCCTCGCCGATCTCGGGCAGGGCAAAGGGCAGGAAGGGCAGCTCGGAGGGACGATTCATGGCAGGCAACGAGCGCCGGAATCGGCGCGAGCCGCCGATTTTCGCAGCTTCGCGCCGGCCCGGACTCAGGCCACCAGCGGCCGTCCGATCGCGTGGTACTCGATGCCGAAGGCTTTCATCGTTGCCGGCTCGAAGAGGTTGCGGCCGTCGATGACCACCGGCTGCTTGAGCGTGCTCTTGATGAACTCGTAGTCGGGGCTGCGGAATTCCTTCCACTCGGTGACAATGATCAGCGCGTCCGCGTCGGCCAGCGCCTCGTTGGCCGACGCGGCGTACTGCAGCCCGGGCTGGCCGGGCATAGAGCGCCGGGCCTCATCCATGGCCACCGGGTCGTAGGCCACGACCTCGGCGCCGCGCGCGGCAAGCGCCTGGATCAGCACCTGGCTCGGCGCCTCGCGCATGTCGTCGGTGCCGGGCTTGAAGGCCAGTCCCCACAGCGCAAAGCGGCGGCCGGCAAGGCTGCCCTTGGCGCCCTCCCCAAAGCGCTTGACCACCTTGTCGACCAGCACCTGCTTCTGGCGCTCGTTGGCCGCCTCGACCGCGTTGAGGATCAGCAGGTCGTGGCCGGCATCGGCGCCGGTCCGGACCAGCGCCTTCACGTCCTTGGGGAAGCAGGAGCCACCGTAGCCGGCACCGGCGTAGAGGAAGTGGGTGCCGATGCGGGGATCGGAGCCGATGCCCTGGCGCACCAGTTCGATATCGGCACCCACCGTCTCGGCCAGCCTCGAAAGTTCGTTCATGAAGCTGATGCGGGTGGCCAGCATCGCGTTGGCCGCGTACTTGGTGAACTCGGCGCTCTTGACATCCATCACCAGCAGGCGCTCGCGGTTGCGGATGAAGGGCGCGTAGAGCGCGCGCATCAGCAGGATCGCCCGCTCGTCGTCGGCACCGACCACCACCCGGTCGGGGCGCATGAAATCGGCCACCGCGGCGCCCTCCTTGAGGAACTCGGGATTCGAGACCACCGCGAATTCCAGTTGCAGGCCGCGTGCAGCGAGCGCCTCGTCGATTGCGGCGCGCACCTTGTCGGCGGTACCGACCGGCACCGTGCTCTTGTCGATCACGACCTTGTAGTCGGTCATGCGCTCGCCGATGGCGCGCGCCGCGGCCTGCACGTACTTCAGGTCGGCCGAGCCGTCCTCGTCGGGCGGAGTGCCGACCGCGATGAACTGCAGGGTGCCGTGGGCGACCGCGCGATCGACATCGGTCGTGAACTCGAGCCGGCCGCCCTGCGCATTGCGCTGCACCACCTCCTGCAACCCGGGCTCGTGGATCGGGATGCCGCCGTCGTTGAGCACGTCGATCTTGCGCGCGTCCACATCGAGGCACAGCACGTGGTTGCCCATCTCGGCCAGACAGGCCCCGGTGACGAGGCCGACATAGCCGGTGCCAACGACGGTGATCTTCATGCGAACTCCAGAAGCGAAAGGGATGCCCGCTCGCGCGGGTTTGCCCTGATTCTTTCACGCTGGCTTGACGGCCCAGACCAACCGGTGCGTACGCAGCGGCCAAAGCACCACGGATGCGGGGGCCAGCAGCGGGGCCGGTAGCCGGCGCGCAATCGGCGGCGCCAGTGTCAGATGCTTGACCCGGCAGCTTGCCTGCGGGAACAGCGCCCTGATGCGGCGCGCCGACATGCCGAGCACATCGGCATTGTTGGGATTGTCGAACGCGAAGTCGTAGACAAGCACTCCGCCGCCGGGCGCGACCCAGCGCCACATCGCTTCGGCCAGTTGCTGGCGAAAGCCGGCATCGAGCAACGAGGAGAAGACCGTGAAGGCCAGCACCGCATGCTGGCTGGCCGGCGCGATGGCGGCCGCGAGCGCATCGCCCTCCTCGATGCGAACCAAGGCCGGCAGCGCCGAACGGGCCGCGGCGGCACGCTCGGGCAACAGTTCCAGCCCGGTCAGGCTCTGCGCCGACGCACCCAGGCGCAACAGATCCTGCAGGTTGCCGCCGGCGCCGCAGCCGACCTCGAGCAGCGCCTTGTCGGCCAGCGTGGTCCAGCCGTGGGCACGCCAGATGGTGGCCATTGCTCGCAGGCGCTCCTGCTGTGCCTGCTGCGCGGCGGCATCGAGGAACAGGCTGTAGCGCCGAGCATCCTGGGTGGCATCGCGCCTTGCGTAGCGCTCCTGCACCGCGGCCGGCTCATGGCGGTTCATCGGGTCAGCCTCGCGAAGGCGGGCGACGGTGCGCCGCGCCAGGCCAGGTCCCACAGTCCCTGCCAGCTGCCAATGCCGTAGCCGAGGTGGAAGGCGGCGATCACCAGCGGCAGCCGCGGCAGCAGACGCGAACCGCCCCGCCGCGCGGCCAGGACGCTGGCAACCGCAGCATAGGCGCCGTAGGCCAGCAGCAGGCTCGCCAGCGCCTTGGCGGTCCACGGCAGCAGCAACACGCACAACACCAGCGCGGCAACGAAGAGCGCCGGCACCAGTTGCCGCAACGAGCCCGGCTGGCCGTGCTTCCTCATCACGAACGGTCGCCAGTAACCGTACTGGCGTTGCTGGGCAAAGAGCTGGCGCAGCGAGCCGCGCGGGCGGTAGCTCGAGCGGATGCGCGCGCTCTGCCAGATGCGGCCACCGGCCAGGCGCAGACGCAGGTTGTGCTCGTCGTCCTGGTTGCGCACCAGCGCATCGTCGAAGCCGCCGAAACGCTCGAAGCTGCTCCGCGGCCAGCAGCCGAGGTAGACCGAATCGACCTCGCCCTCGAAGCCCACGTCGCGCGAGCGGGCGCCACCGACCACCCAGCGACTCTGGAAGGCCGCCGCGATCGCCTCGCCCATCGGCCCTTCGCCCTCGGCCACCCAGGGCCCGCCGACGTTGTCGGCGCCGCTGCGATCGAGCGCCGCCAGGCATTGCGCGAGGTAGTCCCCGGCATAGCGCGTATGCAGGTCGAGCCGCGCGATCACGCTTCCGCGGGCGCGCGCGATGCAGGCGTTGAGGCCGGTCGAGACGATACGGCCGGGATTGGGCACCAGCGCGAGGCGGACGTCCTGCCCGCAGCGTTCGAGCAGCCGCTCGCGCGTGCCGTCGTCGCTCTCGCCGTCGGCAATCAGTACCTCCATCGCCCAGCCTGGCGGCAGCACCTGCGCCAGCACCGCATCACAGAAGGCGTCGATGTGGGCACGCTCGTTGCGGCAGGGCGCGACGACGCTCAGCAGCAGGGTCTCGCTCATCGCGCCGGTGGCGCCGGCGGCGCCTTGAGCCACAGCGATTCGTAGAGGATCGCCATGCGGTCCATCTGCGCCTTGCGCGAGCCGCGCTGCAGCACGGCCTGGCGATTGCGCTCGCCCTGCACGCGTGCTAGCGCCGGGTCGTCATGCAGGCGTAGCAGCGTGGCGCACAGCGCATCGGCATCGCCGGCCGGCACGCGTAGGGAGTCATCGATCCAGGCGCGGTTGGCCGGCAGGTCGCTGGCGACCACCGGCGCGCCACAGGCCATCGACTCGAGCATCGCGACCGAGGTCGCGTCGCTGCTCGGCACGCTGATCGAGACCGTCGCGCGCTGCAACGCCGCAACCATGGCCACGTCGTCGACCCGGCCGGTGAAGCGCACAGCACCCTCGATGCCGAGTTGCTTGGCGAGGGCGCGCAGGGCGCCCTCGTCAGGCCCGCCACCCAGCAAGCTCAGCGTGGCATCGGCCTGCGGCCGTACGGCGCGCAGCGCAGCCAGCGCCCGCAGGATCAGGTCGATGTTGTAGTTGGGCTCCCAGTTGCGCAGGCTGAGGAGCTCGAAGCCCGTGCGCGGCGCCTTCGACGGCCGGAAGCGATCGGTGTCGGCGCCCCACAGGATCTCGTGGCAGGGCGCACTCGGACCGTAGCCCTTGATCGCCTCGATGACGTCGGCCGAGTCCGCGGTGATCAGTTGCGCCTGGCGCAGGCTCCAGCCGACCAGGCCGGCCATGAAGCTGCCGCGCAGACCCTTCTCGCGTGGCGTCACCAGGATGTCGCTGCCCCAGGCGGTGAGCAGCTTGGGGACCGGGTAGTCGCAGGCCGCGGCCCACAGCCCGTAGGATGTGACGTAGTGCCCGTGGATCCAATGCGGCCGGAGCTGGCGCGCGAGCGTGCGCACTTGAGGAATCGCGCCGAACCATCCGGCGCCGCCGCTGCCAGGCTTCAGTGGGATGACATCGGCCGCGCCTGGAATCTCGGCCGGCAGGCGTGTCGCGACAAAGCACTCGAAGGAGCGCTCGACCATCGCCTGCACCCAGCGCCGGGTATGCACGCTGCTGGCGTCGGCAAAGAACAGGATGCGGCGCGTGGCCGCCGGCTTCACGGCGCCCATTGAGCGTCGGGCGCGTCGGCCCCGGCGCCGGCAACCTGGGCCTGGCCACGCGCGGCAGCTGCGCTCGCACGCGGTGCCGCGCCGACGCGCAGCACCCAAGCCTCGTAGGCCTCGCGCTGGGCGGCATTGAACGCAGCCGGTTGGGCGCGCTCGATCCAGGCGCGGTCGAGTTCGCGCACGTCGCCCACCACCCGCGCCGGCTGGCCCTCGACCACGGCGAAGTCGGGCACCTCGCCGCGCACGAAGCTGTAGGCCTTGACCAGCACGCCGGCGCCGACGCGGCTGCCGGGCGCGATCACGCTGTGAGGGCCGACGAAGCTCCAGTCGCCGATCGCGGTGGCGGCACGCTCGTAGCCGGCCGGCGCCGGGTGGCCCCAGTAGGCCTCGCGCTCCAGCCGCAGCGCGCGATGGCTCGAGTGCGTCAGCACCGAGCAGTGGTTGGTGATCTGCACGCCCTCGCCGAGCGTGAGCCCGCCCGAGGCGTCGACGAAGTTGTGGTGGCCGATGAACACATGGTCGCCCATCACCAGCAGCTCGGGCGACTCGATGCAGGTATGGGTGCTGACGCGGGCGTGGGCGCGCCAGGCACCGTCAGCGGCACGCCAGCCGTAGACCATGCGCGGCGCCAGCAGCCGCGCGTGCAGGCGGATCAGCGGAGACAGCAGGAAACGCAGCATTCTTCTCATGCGGATGTCGTCAACGAGTGCTTCATTGTGGCCGCGCCCAGAGCGCCGACCAGGGCAGCCCGGCGTCGGCGAGGAAGGAGCGCAACGCCACCGCGATCGCGACCAGGAAGGCCACGCTGGTGGCCAGCGCCGCGCCCGCGGCACCGTAGCGCGGCACCGTGAAGGCCGCGATCGCCAGCGTCAGCGCGAGCGAGAGGCCGGCGATCGCCGCCGACCATTGCGGCCGCCCGCGCTGGTTGGTGAACCAGGCCGACAGGCTCGACGCCGCCGCATAGCCGGCAACCCCGGGCAGTAGCAGCAGCAGCGGCAGCAGCGCATCCGCGTAGGCCGCGCCGAGCACGCGCGGCAAGAGCCACCAGGCCGCCAGCGCCAGTAGCGGCGCGGCGGCCAGCGTGGCCAGCAGGTTGATGCGCACCGCGCGCAGCGTCAGCCGCGCGGCCTGCTGCGGATCGGGCGCGCCGATCCGGCCGTAGGCCGATACGGTGACCGCCGACGACAACAGCCACAGCAGTTCGGCTACCTGCACCGCCACCGAGTAGACGCCGGCCGGCTCGAGCCCATGGACCCGCTCGAGCAGAAACAGCGTGGCGCGGAAGTTCAGCAGGCTCACGAGGTTGGTCAGGCCGATCAGCAGCACGAAGCGCAGCGCCGGCGCCGGTGCGGTCAGCGGCCGCTCGGGTGCCGGCACGCCGGCGGGCACTGCACGCGCCGCGGCCCAGCCGGTGACCAGGCCGACCAGGCCCTTGGCCGCGGCCCACGCCGCCAGCACCGCGATGGCCGAGGTTCCGTCCGCACGGCCCGCGAACAGCAGGATCAGCACCACGATCGCCGGTGCCGCGACCTGCGGCAGGTTCAGCGCCAGCAGCCGGCCCTGCCCCATCCAGAGCCCGGTCGCGGTCGGCACCATCAGCAGCGCCGGCGCGGCCAGCGCCAGCAGCCACAGATGCCGGTACGGTTCGCTCTGCGCCAGCCAGGCCCAGCCCGCCAGCACCAGCGCCGCGACCAGCCCGAGCAGCAGCGCGATCGCCAGCAGCCGCCGCACCCGAGCCTGGGGCAGCGCGCCGTGGCGCTGCGAGGCCTCGCGCGCCAGCAGCAGGCCCAGGCCCGAGCAAAGCGTCAGCAGCGCCGCCTCGATCGCGACGAAGAGCGCGAAGGCACCCTGAACCGCCGGCCCGCGCCGCGCCACCAGCACCAGGATCGCCAAGCCGAGCAGCACCGCCAGGCCGCGCGCGGCGAGGTTGAGCGCCGCGCCCTGCAGCAACGGCAGCGGCCTGCGGGTAGCGACGGGAACGGAAGACATGCGAGGGTCGGCAGGGGGCGGCATCGGCAGCGCGAATTGTCGGCCGGCGGGCGTGCCGGCCGCGCAAGCATCCGCAACAGGGGTTGCCGGACCACCCGCTCTCTACAATCGCCCTCTTCCCCCGCAACGCTGCCCACCGCGCTCCGCGCGGTCCTTCGCATGAGCCAGAACCAGCCCGCCGGCGCGCAAAGCGTCGAAGCCCCCGTCGTCGACGAGAACCAGCTGATCGCCGAACGGCGCGAGAAACTGGCCGCGATCCGTGCCGGGCAGAAGGTGGCGTTCCCGAACGACTTCAAGCCGAACGCGCAGGCCGCCGATCTGCATCGGCTGCACGAGACCAAGAGCGCCGAGGAACTGGCTGCGCAGCCGGTGGCCGCGCGCATCGCCGGCCGCATGATGCTCAAGCGGGTGATGGGCAAGGCCTGCTTCGCGACGCTGCAGGACGGCTCGGGCCGGATCCAGATCTACGTCAAGCAGGACGCGGTCGGCGCCGAGACGCTGGCCGCCTTCAAGACCTGGGACCTGGGCGACATCCTCGGCTGCGAGGGCACGCTGTTCAGGACCAAGACCGGCGAGCTCACGCTCGAACTCAGCAGCCTGCGCCTGCTGGTCAAGAGCCTGCGGCCGCTGCCGGACAAGTTCCACGGCATGAGCGACCAGGAGCAGAAGTACCGCCAGCGCTACGTCGACCTGATCATGGACGGCGCGGCGCGCGAGCGCTTTGCCGCGCGCAGCAAGGCGGTGGCCTCGATCCGCCAGTTCATGGTGGAGCACCACTTCCTCGAGGTCGAGACGCCGATGCTGCATCCGATCCCGGGCGGCGCCAACGCCAAACCCTTCGTCACCCACCACAACGCGCTCGACCAGCAGATGTTCCTGCGCATCGCGCCCGAGCTGTACCTGAAGCGGCTGGTGGTCGGCGGCTTCGAGCGGGTCTTCGAGATCAACCGCAACTTCCGCAACGAGGGGATCTCGCAGCGCCACAACCCCGAGTTCACGATGATGGAGTTCTACGCGGCCTACTGGGACCACCGCGACATCATGGACTACACCGAGGCCATCATCCGCCACGCCGCGCGCAAGGCGACCGGCTCGGCGCTGGTGAGCTACGCCGGCAAGCAGGTCGACCTCGAATCGCCGTTCAAGCGCGTCTCGATGCGCGACAGCCTGGTCGAGTACGCCGGCCTCGCGCCGGCCGAGGCCGACTCGGCCGAGGCGCTGCGCGCCAAGCTGCTCGCGCTGGGCGAGGAGGTGCCGGCGCACTGGGGCTTGGCGCAGTTGCAGTTCGGCCTGTTCGAGGCACAGGTCGAGGACAAGCTCTGGCAGCCGACCTTCATCATCGACTACCCGGCCGACGTGTCGCCGCTGGCGCGCGCCTCCGACACCGACCCGGCTCTCACCGAACGCTTCGAGCTGTTTGCCACCGGCCGCGAGATCGCCAACGGCTTCTCGGAGCTCAACGACCCCGAGGATCAGGCCGCGCGATTCCTGGCCCAGGTCGCCAACAAGGACGCCGGCGACGAGGAGGCGATGTACTTCGACGCCGACTACATCCGCGCCCTCGAGCACGGCATGCCGCCCACCGGCGGCTGCGGCATCGGCATCGACCGCCTGATGATGCTGATCACCGATTCGCCGAGCATCCGCGACGTGTTGCTCTTCCCGGCCTTGCGCCGGGAAGGGTGAGCGCGCCGGTCTTGCGCCGGGAAGCGTGAGATCAGTTGGCGCTGAGGCGCGAGGCCCGAGCCCCTTGAACCTGCCGGATCGCCCGCCGGCGCTTGAGGCTATCGAAGTCGCGATCTGGCGCGAGCTCCGGTGCGCCTCCGATGATCGCCACCATGAGTGGCGAACGCCGGTGCTGGCCAGCGTCGATGCAGCGCTCGGCGCCGACGCGCGCACCGTCGTGCTGCGCGAGGTCGACGCCGACGCGAAGCAACTGCGGCTCTACACCGACGCCCGTTCGGCGAAGGCCGCGCAGATCGCTGCCGAGCCGCGCGTCACGCTGCTCTGCTGGTCGCCGCGCCTGCAGTGGCAACTGCGACTGCGAGGGCGCGCCGGGCTGGTGCTCGACGAGTCGATGCTGCGCTCACGCTGGGAGCGCCTGCGCGACTCCGCGGCCGCGAGCGACTACCTATCGCCCCGGCCGCCGGGCAGTGTGCTCGCCGGGGCCACCGACCCGCCCGGCACCGAAGCTCACTTCGCGATCATCGAACTACAGGTCGACGCGATCGACTGGCTCGAGTTGCACCGCGCCGGCCACCGGCGCGCGCTGTTCGACGGCGACGGCGCGCGCTGGCTGCAGCCGTAGCGGAGGCCGCGCTCAGGCGGCGCTGGCGGCCGACGGCGCCCGACGCCTGCGCGCGCAGACACCCACCAGCGCCAGGCCAGCGAGCGCGAACACGAAGGTGCCCGGCTCGGGAACGGGCGAGAAGTTCACCTTCAGCACGGTGCCGTCGCGGTAGCTCAGGCCGTACCAGTTGAACGAGAGGCGCGACGGGTCGAGGCCGACGCGGTCGGCACCGAATCCCGCCAGCGTCGTCGTCGGGTCGATGCTGGCGCCGGCGAAGCCATGAGCGGCGCCGCCGGCGAGATCGAAGACGAGGCCGTTGAACGGAACCCACCAGTTCCAGGTCGGCGCCTCGAGGACGGTGTTGAACACGATCGTCACCGAGCGGTCGCTGAAGTCGACGAGCAGCTTCGTGACCCCCTCGACCTCGACCACCGTGTCGACGCCAGCCGCGACTTCGAAACTGGCCGGCGCCGAGGCATCGAAGTAGACCGTGTCGAGATCGGGATAGCCGTAGTGGACGTCGAAGCTGCGACCATCGAATCCCGCGTGAGCCGTCGCCGAGACCGCCAGAAGCCCGGCCGCCACCCAACCGTAGTACCTGTTCCCCAGCATGACCTGCCCCCAAGTTCGTAGTAGGAACAGAGCCTAGGGATTGAAAAACGATCGCACCACACGCGGCCCGGGGGTTCCGCCACACCCAGGGGCGGGGGCGCCGGCCGGCGGCGCGCCGCCGCCAGCTGCTTCAGCGCGCCACCCGGCGCGCCATCCTGAGCAGCGCCGCGCCGAGGCCAACCTCGCGGTCGACGTAGACGGTCTCGCTGCGCAGCGGCGCGGCACCGCCCTCGCCGCGCAGCTTGCGGGCGTAGGCCCAGCCATCCTTCTCCGCAAAGTCGCCGTAGCCGGGATGGGTCTTGACCAGCAGTTCGTAGACCTTGCGGACCTGCGGCAGTTCACGCTCGTCCGCCGGCATGTTGAGCACGCGCTCCGTGGCCTTGAGCGTGCGGCTGGTGGCGTAGCTCCAGTCGAGATCGTCGAAGACGATCATCCCGCCCGGCCGCAGCAGCCGGTCGACCAGCAGGAACGCGAAGCCGTCGCAGAACCAGTCGTGTGCGCCGTCGATGTAGCAGAAGTCGAAGCGCGGCGACGGATCCTCCTCGAGCATGCGCATCAGCCGCCAGAGGTAGGAAGTCGGCTCGAAGCACGGCTTGACGTAGCGCTCGAGGCCGAGACGCCCGAGCAGTTCCCCGATGTTGGGACTGCGCGTGCGCGCCTCTTCCAGATCGATGGTGGTGAGCAGGCCGCCGCCCTGCTCGTCGAGCGCGGCCGCGAGATAGCAGCTCGAGACGCCATGGTTGAAGCCGAGTTCGAGCAGGTCGCGGAAGCGGTTCTCGAGCACCAGATCGCTGATCACCCGCCCCTGCTCGAAGCTCATGCAGCACAGGCCGTCGACGACGGTATGCACCTGGTCGATCTTCATGGCCGCTGTCCTCCGGCTAACGGTGGTTGAAGGCGGGCTTGCGCTTTTCGACGAATGCCTGCATGCCTTCCTTCTGGTCGGCGGTGGCGAACAGGGCGTGGAACATGCGGCGCTCGAACATCACGCCGTCGGCCAGCGTGCCCTCGTAGGCGCGGTTGACGCATTCCTTGGCCGCCAGCAGCGAGGGCAGCGACTGGCTGCAGATGATGTCGGCCACGGCCTGTACCTCGGCCTGCAAGGCTGCCGCCGGCACCACGCGCGAGACCAGCCCGCCGCGCTCGGCCTCGGCCGCGTCCATCATGCGCGCGGTCAGCACCATGTCCATGGCCTTGGCCTTGCCAACGGCGCGCGGCAGGCGCTGGGTGCCGCCGGCGCCCGGGATGACGCCAAGCTTGATCTCGGGCTGGCCGAACTTCGCGCTGTCGGCGGCGATGATGAAGTCGCACAGCATCGCCAGCTCGCAGCCGCCGCCCAGCGCATAGCCGGCCACCGCGGCGATCACCGGCTTGCGCACCTTCTTCAGCGTTTCCCAGTTGCGGGTGATGTAGTCGCCGCGGTAGACGTCGGTGAAGCCATAGCTCGCCATCGCGCCGATGTCGGCGCCGGCGGCAAAGGCCTTCTCGCTGCCGGTGATGACGATGCAGCCCACGGTGTCGTCGGCGTCCCAGGCCAGCAGCGCGGCCCCGAGTTCGTCCATCAGCGCGTCGTTCAGCGCATTGAGCGCCTTGGGCCGGTTCAGCGTGATCCAGCCGGTCTTCAGCGGCGCCTCGCCGCGCAGTTCGGTCAGCAGGTTCTCGAAAGCCATGACTCTTCCTCCGTTTGCGCTGGCACTGTAACGCCGAGGTAACCGCGCCGGCCTGCGTGAACGATGTGGCGGCCGAGCCGCACCAGAAGCGGGACACCGTGCACGTGATCGTGGCACTCGGTTACGCTTCGAGACTCATATGATCCGCTGCGAGTCCGGCTTGCCGGCATCGCCAACCGCATGGCCACGATCTACCGCAAGACCGACAAGGGGCAGGCCGAGATCGCCACCCGTGTCCATCATCTGGCTCCGCGCCTGCGTTCGGGGCTGATCATGGTCGACGGCAAGCGCACCGACGAAGAGTTGCGCAAGATGATCCTGCCGCCGGCCGACGAAACGCTGCAGGCGCTGATCAAGGACGGCTTCATCGAAGCCATCGCTGTCACCGCCGATCGCCCCTCGCCGCGTGCAACACCCGCCGCTGGCGATCCGCAGCCCGCAGCCGCGCCGGCGCAGTCGGCTCCCACCGCGCCGGTGCTCGCGGCGCTGACGGCCGACGAGGTCCGCAAGCGCGCCGTGCGCTGGATCAACGACAAGCTCGGCCCGGTCGGCGAAGGGCTCAGTATCCGGCTAGAGAAGGCCAAGTCGCGCGAAGACCTGCGCACCGCGCTCGCAAGTGCAGAGAACGTCGTGCGCGACCAGCTCGGCGCCGGCCGACTGGCCGAGTTCCAACGCGACGTGGTGTCCCTGTTGCCGCCAGCCTGAGCCGAGCCCTCGGGCTCAGCGCGCCGGCGAACTGGCCGGCCCCACCCCCGCCAACGCCTGCTGTGGCAGCTTCTCGATCAGCAGATCGACGAAGTTGTCCTCGTCTTGGCGGATCACGATGCGCACCGGCAGGTATTGCAGGCTCGGTGCGAACCAGGCCTCGACCGACAGCGTCGACGGATCGCCCTCGCGCCGCGGGCGCAGGTGCCAGGTGTCGATCGCGCCCAGTTCGGTATCCAGCGTTTCCATGCCGACGACCTCGTAGACCCACGGATCCTGGCGCCGCGGCAAGGCCAGCGGCAACTCGACGCTGCCGCCGGCTACCAGCAGCCGCTGCGGCTGGCTCGACAGCAACCAACTCAGCTGCACGAACTGGCTCGCCGTGTCCTGCACGCCCGGCAGCTTGGCGACCCAGTTGCCGTTGGCCAGTTGCAGCTGCTCGGGTCCGAAGTTCATGCGGTTGCGCCGCGGGCGACCGAAGACGGTCTCGGTGCTCTCCTCGTACTGGCGCGGCACGAGGCCGGCGGCGGTGATGTCGCCGTCGCTGGTCATGTGCCGCTGAACCAGCGGCGCCACGCGCGGGCCGACCAGCACGTCGAGTTGGACCTGGTAGCGCGCACCCTCGCGCAGCCAGCCGACCTGGGCGCTGCCATGCACCTCGCCGCGCACCCAGCCGGTGAGCGTGTACGACAGGCGTGTCGATGGCGGCCAGCGAAAGCTGGCGATCTCGAGCAGGTCGCCGCCGCCGACCGCGCTGGCAGCCGACGCGGCAGCGACCGCCGTCGCGGCCGCTTCGGGCGCGCTTGCCGGCGCCGAGGCGGAGGATGCGAGGCCCGGCGCGGAAGCACCGGCATCGGCGGCCTGCGTGTCCGCGAGGGGCGGCACCGAGGCGGCCTCAGGCGGGACCGGCTCGACCGCCGGAGTCGGCTCGGCGGCCGAGGCCGCAGAAGCCGGCCGTGCCGGCACGGCGGCTGGCTTGGGCGGGGCCGCCGGCGCGGCGGCTGCGGGCACCGCCGGCGGCGCGGTCGGCCGCAGTTCGGTGATGAAAGCCGCCTCCATGCGTTCGAGCGCCTGCGCCTCGCCCATCCCGCGCAACGCCGAGCCGGCCCAATGGGTGAGCAGCAGGTGTGCGCCGACCACCAGCAGGGTCAGCAGCAGCAGCCAGCGGCCGCGGCCTGGCTGCGGCGATCGGTCGCCGACCGGCACGCTCACGATGCGATCGGCCCCGGCATCAACGCCTGGGCTCGCCGAGCCACGCCGCACGCCGATCGGCCGCGGCCGGCTCAGGCGCCGGCATCGGGCTCAGCTGCACCGCGCCGCCCGGCGCCGGGTTGGCAGGCTCGAGACGCAGCGTGAGCAGGCGCTGGTCGCGCGCGGCCAGCAGCTCGGCCGCGCCGGCAAAGGCGCCGGCTGGCAGCAAGTCGTCGGCGCGCCGCACGCGCCAGCCGTTGACCGCAATCAGTTCATCGCCGGCGGCCAAGCCGGCGCGCTCGGCCGCGCCGCCGCGCAGCACCGACTGCAGCTTCAGAACGCCGGCGCTGTCGGCCATGCGGGCACCCAGGCGCTGGGCCACGACCGGCGCTTCCTCCCTCCAGTTCACGCCGAAGGGGCCTAGCAGCTCGGCCAGCGGCAGCTCGCCGGTGCCGTGCACCCAGGCCTGGAGCTCGGGGGCGAAGCTGCGGCCCCCCAGTTCCTGCAGCACGGTCAGCAAGTCCGCTTCGTTGATCCCGCCCTCGCCGCGCGCGGCGCCGCTGCGCCGCCACAGCTCGCGCAGCACCCCGTCGAGCGTGGTGCGGCCCTCGCGCCGCAGCGTGAGGTCGATGCAGAGCGCCACCAGCGAGCCCTTGGTGTAGTAGCTCACCGTCGAGTTGACGCTGTTCTCGTCCGGGCGGTAGTAGCGGGTCCAGGCGTCGAAGCTGGCCTGCGCCACGCTCTGCGCCGCGCGTCCCGGCGTGCCGAGGACCTGGTTGACTGTCTTGGCGAGCAGGCGCAGGTAGCGCGTCTGGTCGACCAGCCCGGCGCGCACCAGCACCAGGTCGTCGTAGTAGGAGGTGAAGCCCTCGAAGAACCAGAGCAGCTCGGTGTGGTTCTCGCGCGTGTAGTCGTAGGCGGTGAAGGCTGCCGGCTTCAGGCGCTTGACGTTCCAGGTGTGGAAGTACTCGTGGCTGATCAGGCCGAGCAGTTGCAGGTAGCCGTCGGGCAGCGTGGCCTTGGGCGTCTCGGCGCGCGGCAGGTCGCGCCGCGGCGCGATCAGCGCCGTGCTGGCGCGATGCTCGAGGCCGCCGTAGCCCTCGTCGGTCGCGTTCAGCATGAACAGGTAGTGGCCGAAGGGCGGCTTCTTCACGCGCAGCTTGCCGCCGGCATCGCTCTCGCCATGCCAGAGCGCGATCTGGGCCTCGCAGATGCGCTTGCTGTCGGCCAGCAGGCGATCGCCGTCGAAGCCCGGCTGCGCGCCAGCCACGACGAACTCGTGCGGCACGCCATGCGCCTTGAAGCGACCGCGCCAGAAACGGCCGAGCTCGAAGGGATGGTCGACCAGTTCGTCGTAGTCGGCCGCGAGGTAGCTGCCACGGCCGCGCGCATCGACCTTGACGGCGCCCATCGCGGTCGCGACCTGCCACTCGCGCGGCAGCGTGCCGATCTGCAGTTCGTGCGGCTCGCGCTCGCGGCCTTCGACGCGCAGGCACAGGCTGGTGCCGTTGAAGAAGCCACGCTGGCTGTCGAGCCAGGCGGTGCGCACCGAGGCGTCGAAGGCATAGGCGCGGTAGCGCAGCGTCAGCGCGCCGCGACCGCTGCAGCGCGCGAGCCAGGTGCACTTGTCGAGCTGTTCCAGATCGATCGCGCGACTGCCCTGGGTGGCCACCAGGCCCTGCAGGTGGCGCGCGAACTCGCGCACCAGATAGCTGCCGGGGATCCACACCGGCAGGCTCAGGCGCTGCTCCGCGTCGGGCTCGGCAACGGTGAGCGTGATGTCGTAGAGATGGGCGTGGACATCGACCACGTCGATTCGGTAGCGGATCATCGAAGGAGGTTCAGAGTGGGCCGCGCGAGCGGCGAAGACATCGGCAGGGCCGACCGGCGAGGAGCACCGCACCCGGGGTGCGCGCTCAACTGCCGGCCGCCGCGAGGAAGCAACTCAGGGCCGCCACGGCGCTGAGCCGGAAACGCAGCGTCAACCAGGCCTCGGCGTCGTGCGCCCGGTAGGCCTTGCGGTCGACCACGTAGCAGACGATCAGCAGCGCGCCGAGCACCACCAGCCCGGCGTAGGCCGGCATCAGCACCGCGATCCAGGCCAGCAGCGCGGGCACCACGCCCCAGGCGAACGGCCCCGGCGAGGGCACCGTGGCGCGAAAGCCCAGACCCCAGTGGATGCCGCCAAGGAACGAGACGATCAGCGCGGCGTACTTGGCCATGCCCTCGAGCGCGAACACATGCTCGTCCGAATAGGGCGGCAAGAGCCACACGAGCGCGGCGCCCAGCACGAAGGGGATGAGCCCCGCATAGCCAAGGCGCAAGGCAACCGGGTTCGGAGCGGCAGGGGCGGTGGCAGGTCGGCTGGCAGTCACGGTGGACAACAGGTGCGGCAACGATGGCCGGAATTGTCGCCGCAGCGCGCGCGCGCCGACGCGAACCCGGCGCCTGGCATTCCCCACCTCGGCCAGGGTCTCGTGCCGGCTCGATGCATCCGAACTGCTACCGCCCTGCGTAAGGCTTTCCGCGGACACCACCTGCCTGATCCAGAAAGAGCAAGGGATCACCCGCAGGTTGCAAGTGTGTCTGTTGATTCAGGAGAAACAGTCCATTGCCGATTCACCCGTTTATGCAATCCAGTGTCGTCACTAGATTTCACTGCACCGCACCAACCCGTTGTTGAAAGGAAGCCTCATGAAGACCATTGCCACCCTCACCGTCCTCGCCGCCGCGGCCTTCGTCTCGATCGCTGCCCAGGCCCAAACCGACACCGGTCTGAGCCGCAACGCCGTGACCACCGAACTGCAGCGCGCGCGCAGCGCCGGCGAACTCGACCACGCCGCGCAGGAGATCGGCGGCCCGGCCGCAGCGTCGGTGCAGACCCGCGCTGCAGCCGCGCCCGTCGCGGCACCGCTGGCCACGGCCAACGCCAAGAGCCGCTACGAGGTCAAGGCCGAACTGGCGCGCGCCCGAGCCAACGGCGAACTGGACTGGGCCACCGCCGAAACCTACGGCGTGATGCAGCCGGCCGCGACCTCGACCTCGGTGGCTGCGCGTCGCTGAAGCGATCTGGGCGCACCAGAGGAAACGGCCGCTGCCGCAGCCCGTCGGGGCTGCGGCAGCGGCCGTTGCGGATCGAATGCGCGTGGCTCAGGAAGCCTTGGCGGGCGCGGCCAGGCGCTGCTCGAGTTGCGGCGCGGTCAACATGCCCGGCACGCGGCTGCCGTCCTCGAACACGATCGCCGGCGTGCCGTCGACGCGATGTTTGCGGCCGAGTTCGAGATTGCGCTCGATCGGCGTGCTGCACTTGGCCGCGGCCTTTGGCGGCGCGGTGCCCTCGACCATCCAGGCACGCCATGCGGTGGTCGAATCCTTGGCGCACCAGATCGCCTCGCTCTTCTGCGGCGAATCGCCGCCGAGGATCGGCATCAGGAAGGTATAGACCGTGAGGTCCTTGACCTTGCCCAGTTCGGCCTCGAAGCGCTTGCAGTAGCCGCAGTTGGGATCGGCGAAGACCGCGATCCGGCGCTTGCCGGTGCCGGTCTTCCAGACGATCGCGTCCTTGAGCGGCAGCTGCGCGAAATCGATCGCGTTGAGCTTGTTGACCCGCTCTTCGGTGAGGTTGCGGCGCGTCTTCAGGTCGAAGATCTCGCCACGAAAGGCGTAGCCGCCTTCGGCGTCGGTGTAGAACAGCTCGGAGCCGACCCGCACCTCGAACAGCCCGGCAATCGGGGTCGACCTGATCTCGTCGATCTTGGGCAGGTTGCTCATGTTGGCGGCAAGACCCTTGCGGATCGAGGCCTCCTGCGGCACCGGCTGCGCGACCGCCACGGTCGCGGCCAGGACAGCCGCGACAACGGCGAATCGTGTGTAAAGCTTCATGCCCCGAGTGTCGGCGAAAACAGGTAGGGCCTGCACCCCAGCCGGCCAGCACGCCGCCCGGGTCTGGCAATGCGGCTCAGTCGGCCAGCGCCCGCGCGGCGAGCCAGCGCTTGAGCGGCGGCAGCGACTCGACCACGCTCAAGCCGCGGTTGCGCGCCTGGCGCAGCAGCGGGGCGGGCTCGGCGAACAGCTTCTGCAGGCCGTCCGTGAGCCGGGTCATCGCCCAGGTCGGCGCGATGCGGCGGCGCGCGTAGCGCGCCAGCAGCCTCTCGTCGGACAAGGGTCGCCACGCGGCTCCGCGCTGGCGCTCGGCGAGTACTTCGGCCAGCGTCCGCACATCGGCCAGGCCGAGGTTGAGGCCCTGTCCGGCAAGCGGATGCACCACATGCGCGGCGTCGCCCAGCAGCACCCAGGCGGCGTCGGCGCGGCCCGGCCAGCGACCGTGCCAGCGGCGCGCGCTGGCCACGCGCAGCGGCCACGCGGCGCGCTCGCCCTGCAACCGCAGCGGACCGGCGGCGCCCTGCGTGGCCTCGGCCAGCGCGGCCTCGAATGCCGCCGGTTCGACCGCCAGCAGCGTGCGCGCGCGCTCGTCCGGCAGCGACCAGACCAGGCCGTAACCGGGGCCGTCGGCGAGATCGAAAGGCAGCAGCGCCAGCACATCGGGCGCGCCGAACCACTGGCGTGCGATGCCCTGGTGCGGTCGCTCGCTGCCCAGGCGCGCCGCGACGGCGGTCTGGCCGTAGTCGAAGCGCTCGGTCTCGATGCCGAGCGCGGCGCGGGTGGCGCCGTCCTTGCCTTCGCAGATCGCGGTCAGCGGTGCCTCGACCGCCGCATCGAGCAGTTGCACATGCGGCGCGAAGCGCAGCGCGTTGGCCAGTTCGCGCTCGAGCACCGCGGCATCGACGATCCAGGCCAGCTCGCCGACGCCCTGCTGCCAGGCACTGAAGTTCAGCGCCCCGGCGCCGGCGCCATCGCCGCGCACCTGCATGTCGAGCACACGCGTGGCCGCACTCGGCCGCGCCGCGCGCACCGCGTCCCAGACCTTGAGCTGGTCGAGCAAGGCGATCGAAGACGCGCCGAGTGCGTAGGTGCGCACGTCGGCCGCACCCGGCCCGGTGTCCGGCCGCGCCGGTGCCACCAGCGCCACCGACAGGCCGAGCCGGCCAAGCGACAGCGCGAGCGCCTGCCCGACCGCGCCCCGCCCGAGCACGCACACATCGAAGCCATTCATGCCGAAGATTGTAGGCAGCGAGCCGTGCGTGGCCGGGCACGGCGCAGAATGCCTGCATTGGTCCGCCGCGACCACTCTTGGCGCCGCCAACGCTGCCTGGAACACATGCCCACCTGGTTGCGCCGAAGCCTGTTCGCGTTGGCCGCCGCAGCCCTGATCGGCGCCGCGGTCGCTGCATGGCTGGTGGCCAGCGTCGACACCGAGCACCTCAAGCGCTCGGCCGTCGACTGGGTTGACCAGCATTACGAACGCGAACTGGCGATCGACGGACCGGTCGGCCTGAGCCTGTTCCCGCGACTGGCCATCTCGCTGCGCGAAGTGCGCCTGTCCGAACGCCAGCAACCGCAGAAGCGTTTCGCGACGCTGGACGAGGTGGCGCTGTCGCTGCGGCTGTGGCCGCTGCTGGCGCGGCGCGAGATCGTGGTCGATCGCATCGTCGCGCGCGGCCTGCGGCTGAACCTGCGACGCGACGCCCAGGGTCGGAGCAACATCCACGACCTTCTGCGCACCGCCTCCGCCGACGGCGACGACGCTGCTCAGCGAGCCGGGCAGCACCCCATGACACTCGACATCGGCGGCATCGAGTTGAGCGACCTGCAGCTCAGCGTCGAGGACGCGCCGGCGGGCATCGCTGGCGTGTTCGAGGTGCAGCAGTTGCAGCTCGGCCGGCTGGCCGCGGGCCAGCGATCGGCGCTGCACTTCGAGGGACGCGCACGGCTCGAGACGCCACCGCTGGATGCCGCGCTGAAGATCGATACCGAGCTCGGCCTCGGCCTCGACCCGGCGCAGCCGCTCACCGTCACGCTGGACGGCACGACGCTGCACGCGCAGGGCCGCGGCTTCGGCATGCACGATCTCGACGCCAGCGCGGAGCTGCGGTCGATCGAGTTCGGCCACGGTGACGGCCGGGCCGCGCTGGCCGGCTTGCGGCTGCAGCTCTCGGGCGCGCACCGGGCGCTGATCCTCAAGGACAGCATGCTCAGTCTCGGCCGGCTGCGGCTCGACGCGGCGGCGCGCACGCTCGAGATCGACCAGCTCGCGCTGCAACTGCTGGGCCGCCGGGACGGCACGACGCTCGACGCCCGGCTCGCCTGGCCCGCGCTCGAAGTGCGCGGCGATGCGCTCAAGGGCAGCGCACTCGACGGCAAGCTGGTGCTGGGCGGCGACCGCCAGCTCACGCTGAAGCTGGCCTCCGGAGCTCCGAGCGGCAGCTTCGAGCGCATCAGCCTGCCGGGCGTGCGCGTCGCGGTCGAGGGCCAGACCGGCCCGCGCCAGTTTGCCGGCGAGGCCACCACCCAGCTCGTGCTGGCGCCGCGCCCCTTCGCGGCCGAACTCGATGGCCTCAAGCTGCAGTTGCACGTCAAGGGTCCGGCGCTGCCACCGGGCACGCTGCAGCTCGACGGCAACGCCAGGCTGTCGGCCGACGCGGGCAGCGGCCGCTTCGGCGGCGCGATCAACGACCAGCGCTTCGAGGCGCAGTTCAAGACGGAGCTCGACCGGTCGCCGCCGCTCGTCGAGGCGACGGCGCACTTTGGCACGCTCGACCTGACGCGCTTCGCCGCGCCCGTGGCCGACGCGCCGCAGGCGCCAGCTCCGCCGGCCGAGCGGAGCATCGACCTCGCTCCGCTGGGAACCCTCGACGCCCGCCTCGACTTCAGCGCCGACCGGCTCGTCTATCCGCCCTTCCGCATCGACGCCATCGAACTGCAGGCGACGCTGGCCGACGGCGTGCTCGAGGTGAAGCGCCTCGCGGGGCGGGCCTGGGGCGGACGCATCGACGCCAGCGGCCGCGCCGAGGCCGTAACCCACCAGTTCGGCCTGCGCCTGGCCGCCGATGGCGTGGATCTCGGCGCGCTGCTGCGCGACACCACCGGTCGCGCGCCGTTGACCGGTCGCGGCCGCGTCAGCGCCGAGCTGTCCAGCGCCGGCACCACGATCGAGGCGCTGCGCGCCGGGCTCGGCGGCAAGGCGGCCTTCGCCCTGCGCGACGGTGCGGTGCATGGCATCGACCTCGCGCAGACACTGCGCGGCTGGCGCACCGCCGTCGCCGCCGCGGGCACCGCCACCGAGGCCGGCGACATGAGCCGCAGGACCGAGTTCAGCCAGCTCGGTGCCAGCTTCGACATCCGTGACGGCGTCGCCCGCAACACCGACCTCGACGGCCAGGGCCCGTTCATGCGCGTGCGCGGCGAAGGCTCGTTCGACCTCGCGCGGCAGCGCGTCGACTACCTGGCGCACGCCACCATCGTCAACACCAACCTCGGCCAGGCCGGCCCGGAACTGGTGATGCTGAACCGGGTCACGGTGCCGGTGCAGCTCAGCGGTTCCTTGCAGCGACCGGACTGGAGCGTGCAATGGGCCGTGGTCAGCGCGACCCTGGCGGTGCACTCGGTGCCCAACGTGGTCGGCGGCGCCGTCGGCGGGACGGCGGCGGTGCTCAAGGGCGTCGGCGGCCTGTTCACGCCGGGCGCCGCCGGAGCACCCG
Source organism: Rivibacter subsaxonicus (assembly GCF_004217215.1). GTDB lineage: Bacteria > Pseudomonadota > Gammaproteobacteria > Burkholderiales > Burkholderiaceae_C > Rivibacter > Rivibacter subsaxonicus. The sequence continues at coordinate 328,779 of NZ_SHKP01000007.1, read as the reverse complement.
CCAGCGCCGCCTCGGCGGCTCCGAAGAAGCCCGACAACGCGGTCGAGGGCGCACTCAAGGGCCTGTTCGGCCGCTGAGCCGCACCCCGCGACTGCCGATAATCGGCGCATGACCGATACCCTGCCGATCCGCATCGCCTCCCTTCACCTGCACCCGGTGAAGTCCTGCGCGGTGCTCGACGTGGCCGAGGCGCTGCTGGTCGAGACCGGCTTCGATCTCGATCGCCAGTGGATGGTGGTCGACGCGCAGGGCGAGTTCATCAGCCAGCGCGAGCAGCCGCGGCTGGCACTGGTGCGCTGCCAGCGCCGCGCCGCCGACCTGGTGCTGCGCGCGCCCGGCATGCTGGCGCTGCACATCGCGCTCGACGCGGCCGAGGAGCCGTGCAGCGTCCAGGTCTGGGACGACCGCCTGCCGGCGTACGACATGGGCGCGCTGGCGGCGCAATGGTTCAGCGACTTCCTCGGCGTGACGGCGCGACTGGCGCGCTTCGACCCGGAGCAGCGGCGCCTGTCGAGCCCGAAGTGGAGCGCCGGCGTCGAGGCGCTGAACCAGTTCAGCGACGGCTTTCCGATCCTGGTCGCCTCGGTCGGCGGGCTCGAGCAGTTCAACCAGCGGCTCGCGGCGCAGGGCGCGTCCGGCCCGGTGACGATGGCGCGCTTTCGTCCCAACATCGTGATCGACGCCGACGATGCGGCGCTGCGCGAGCATCTCGAGGACCACCTCGATGAACTGCGATTCGGGACCGAAGACGCTCCGGTGCGGCTCAAGCTGGTGAAGCCCTGCGCGCGCTGCCCGATTCCCGATGTCGAGCCGGGCACCGGCGTCGCCGATCCGGCGCGTGCGGTGACCGCGGCACTGGCCAGCTACCGCGCCGATGCACGGCTCGACGGCGCGCTGACCTTCGGCATGAACGCCGTGATCCTGGAGGGCGTCGAGCGCGTGCTGCGCGTCGGCGACGTCGGCCAGGCAACGCTGGCTTTCTGACTACGCCGGCCGCGAGGCCGGCAGCGGAATGAACTCGACGTCGTCGCCCGGCACGCTCGCAAAGCGCCCGGCGGCCCAGTCCGCGCCCGCCTGCAGCACCCGCTCCTTGCGGCTGGAGACGAAGTTCCACCAGATGAAGCGCGGCCCGAGCGGTGCACCGCCGACCAGCGCCACGCGCGCGCCGTCGGCGGCCGCCAGCCGCGGCCTGCTGCCGGGCGAGAGCACCGCCATCCGGTTGGCGGCGACCGGCTCGCCGTCGAGCGTGACGGCGGCGTCGATCGGGTAGATCGCGCGCTCCTCGGCCGCGTCCGGCAACTCGAGTTCGCCGCCGGCCGGCAGCGCGATGTCGAGGTAGAGCGTCGGCGACAGGCTCGGCACCGGCGAGCGCAGGCCGAAGGCCTCGCCCATCAGCACCCGGACCCGCGCGCCATCGATCTCGAGGCTCGGGATCGAGGCAGCGTCGATGTGGAAGAAGGCCGGCTCGCACTCCTCCTGCTCGGCCGGCAGTGCCAGCCACAGTTGCAGGCCCTGGCTGGTGCGGGTGAGCGCGCGCAGATCGTCCGGGGTGCGCTCCGAATGCACCACGCCGCGGCCGGCCACCATCAGGTTGATCGCGCCGGGCTCGATGCGTTGCACGACGCCGGTCGAGTCGCGATGCATCATCGCGCCCTCGTAGAGGTAGGTCACGGTCGCCAGGCCGATGTGCGGATGCGGGCGCACGTCGTGGTTGTCGGCGGCGGTGGCGCGCACCGGGCCCATGTGGTCGAAGAAGACGAAGGGGCCGACCGCGCGTTGCGCAGCCGCCGGCAGCAGGCGGCGCACCTTGAAGCCGCCGCCGAGGTCCTTCTCGTGGGGTTGCAGCAGTTGCAGGCTCATGACGCAGACCTCGACCGTGGCGATGGGCGCCAGTGTCGCGCGGCCCGGGCGCCGCTGCAGGCGGGGCCTTAAAATCGCAGCATCGCCCCGGACCCGCAGATTGCGCGGCGCGGCCCTCCTCCCCTCGATCCCAGCCTGCCATGAGCCTCCAATGCGGCATCGTGGGCCTGCCCAACGTCGGCAAGTCCACCCTTTTCAACGCCCTGACCAAGGCCGGCATCGCGGCCGAGAACTATCCCTTCTGCACGATCGAGCCGAACGTCGGCGTGGTCGAGCTGCCCGATCCGCGGCTGCAGAAGCTGGCCGAGATCGTCATGCCGGAGCGGGTGCTGCCGGCGATCGTCGAGTTCGTCGACATCGCCGGGCTGGTGGCCGGCGCCAGCAAGGGCGAGGGCCTCGGAAACCAGTTCCTGAGCCACATCCGCGAGACCGACGCGATCGTCAACGTGGTGCGCTGCTTCGAGGACGACAACGTCATCCACGTCGCCAACAAGATCGACCCGATCGCCGACATCGAGGTGATCCAGACCGAGCTCTGCCTGGCCGACCTCGGCACCGTCGAGAAGAGCCTGCACCGCTACAACAAGGCGGCGCGCTCGGGCAACGACAAGGAGGCCGCGGCGCTGGTCAAGGTGCTCGAGAAGTGCCAGGCCGCCCTCGACCAGGCGAAACCGGTGCGCGGCATCGAGTGGAGCAAGGAAGAGCTGGTGATCCTCAAGCCGCTGTGCCTGATCACCGCCAAGCCGGCGATGTTCGTCGGCAACGTCAGCGAGACCGGCTTCGAGAACAACCCGCACCTGGACAAGCTGCGCGAGTACGCGCTGACGCAGAACGCACCGGTGGTGGCGATCTGCGCCAAGACCGAGGCCGAGCTGGCCGACATGGAGGACGAGGACCGCACGATGTTCCTGGCCGAGATGGGCCAGGACGAGCCGGGCCTGAACCGCCTGATCCGCGCCGCCTTCAAGCTGCTCGGCCTGCAGACCTACTTCACGGCCGGCGTCAAGGAAGTGCGGGCCTGGACCATCCACATCGGCGACACCGCGCCCAACGCGGCCGGCGTGATCCACACCGACTTCGAGCGCGGCTTCATCCGCGCCCAGACCATCGCCTACGAGGACTACATCGCCTACAAGGGCGAGCAGGGTGCCAAGGACGCCGGCAAGATGCGCGCCGAAGGCAAGGACTACGTCGTCAAGGACGGCGACGTGCTGAACTTCCTGTTCAACGTCTAGGGTGTTGAGCCCCCACGCTTGCGGCGGCGCCGCGGCGCTGCCCCCCGAGGGGGCGTGCCAGGCTTGGGGCGGCCCGGCGCCCGGCGACCGCGCTACAGCCGCGCGAAGCTGACCCTCACCAGCAGCCCGCCGCCCTCGTTCGCATCGAGCAGTTCGACAGTGCCGCCATGCGCGCCGGCGATGTCGCGCACGATGGCCAGGCCCAGCCCGCTGCCGTTGCCGGGCGCGCCGGCGGCGCGGTAGAAGCGCTCGAAGACGCGCTCGCGGTCGGCCACCGCCACGCCGGGGCCGTTGTCCTCGACCTCGAGCACCGCCCGGCCGCCATCGGCGCGCGTGCGCACCGTGATGCGGGCGCCGCCTTCCGCGCCCTGCGCGTACTCGAGCGCGTTGTGGACCAGGTTGCCGAGCAGTTCGCGTAGCAGCTCGGCGCGCGCCCGCACCATGACCGGCGCGAGCTGGAAGCCGAGGTCGGCGCCGCGCTCGAGCGCACGCGGCACCCAGTCCTGGGCGGCTTCCTGCGCCATCGCCTTGAGATCCACCGGCTCGCCGGCCACCGGATCGCGCCGGCTGGCCTCGCTGCGGGCGAGCGCGAGCAACTGCTCGGCCAGCCGCGCCGCGCGCTCGGCACTGCGATGCACGCGCCGAAGCGTCGCGTCGATCTCGTGCGGATGCGCTTCGAGCAGCGCCAGCTCGGCCTCGGTGCGCAGGGCCGTCAGCGGCGTGCGCAGCTGGTGCGCAGCGTCGGCGATGAAATGGCGCTGACGTGCCGATTCGCCGGCCACGCGTCGCAGCAACTGGTCGATGGCGTCGAGCAAGGGTCGCACCTCGCTCGGCGCGCGGCCGCGCGCGAGCGGGCGCAGGTCATCGAGCGAACGCTCGGACAGCTGGCGGTTGATCGACTTCAGCGGCCGCATCGCGTAGCTCACCACCGCCCAGATCGCCAGGGCAAAGCACAGCACCGCCGCCACCGACAGCAACACGATGCCGCGCACCGCCTCGCTGCGCGCGGCTTCGCGCCGGCCCATCGACTCGGCCACGCGCACCTCGCACGGCAGTTCGAGCCCGCAGTCGACCGCCAGGCTGACCATGCGCGCCGGCTCGGTGCCGATCGCCACGTCGACGGCGCGGCGCGCGTCGCCCGGGCCGCCGGGCGTCGGCACCGCCGCCAGCGCGGCATCGCCGCCGATCAGGCCTCCGCCCGGCTCGAGCACCGCGTACCAGACCCGTTCGGTCTGGTTCGCGCGCAGCAGCGCCTCGGCCTGCGGATGCAACTCGAAGCCCGGCTTCGGCTCGGGGCCTGACGCCGGCAGGATCTGCGCACCGAGCCCGAAGGCGGTGTCGGTCAATGCCTGGTCGAATGCATCGACGCCGCGCGAGATCTCCTGGCGCGCGTTGAGCCAGACCCGCACCGGCGCGATCAGCACCGTCAGCAGGAACACGGACAGCAGTAGGGTGGCCTTGAGGCTGCGCAGCATCGGGGCGGCCGGTCGCCGGCGCTATCGATCCGGCTCGGCAGCCGTCGTCGTGGCGGCCTCTTCCACCAGGTAGCCGAAACCGCGCACGGCGCGGATGCGCAGACCGGCCGGCTCGATCTTGGGCCGCAGCCGCGAGACGTAGACCTCGACCGCGTTTTCCGACAGCGCGTCGCCCCAGCCGCTGATCGCCTGCAGGATCTGCTCCTTGCCGATCACATGGCCGACGCGACCGAGCAGGTACTCGAGCACCGACCATTCGCGCACCGAGAGCTCGAGCGGCTGCTCGCCGATCCAGGCCCGACGCGCGGTGAGGTCCATGCGCAGGCTGCCCATCGACAGTTCGCTGCCGGCGCGCACCCGGTGGCGACGCGTGAGCACGCGCACGCGTGCGATCAGTTCGGCCAACGCGAAGGGCTTGACGAGGTAGTCGTCGGCACCCGACTCGAGGCCGCGGACCCGGTCTTCCACCGCGTCGCGCGCGGTCAGGATCAGCACCGGCGTCTGCAGCCCCTGCTCGCGCACGCGGCGCAGGGTCTCGAAGCCGTCGATGCCGGCCAGGCCGATGTCGAGGATCAGCAGATCGTAGGGATCGGCGGCGAGCGAGCCGGGCACCGGCTCGCCGCGCGGTGTGTGGTCCACCTCCCAGCCCTGCGAGCGCAGCGCGCGCGCGGTGGACTCGGCAAGCGCGGGGTCGTCCTCGGCGAGCAGGACGTGCAGCGTACGGCTACCCATCAGACAAAGGCCCCGTCGCCGGCGATCGATGGCGGCAGGGCGTTCCCCCGCAGGACGGCAACGGACATCAATGGCTCCCCCGGATCCTCATGCTCGGGACAGACAGGCCCCGGCCATGGAAGCAGTCTAGCGCCGCGTGCCGGCCTCTTCGATCCTGACAGCTGCGGGGCCGCCAGCACGTGCACAATCCCACATCGCTAGAATGTGTGCGCACGCTGTCATATGTGCCAAAGAATCGGCTTGTTTCTGCGCATTCACTCAGAAACCCTGCGGCTTTAGCACTCGGTCAGATGGAGTGCTAATATTCGCCGAAGAGGACGACATTCATGACCGCTGCTACCGCATCCCTGCCCCTGACCCCGGCGCTCGCGAGCCCGCGCGCGCTGGCGGCGCGCGATCCGTGGGCGATGGTTCCGTCGCTGGGCAATCTCGACGCCTACATCAGCGCCGCCAACCGCCTGCCGTTGCTGACGCCCGAAGAAGAACTGCGCTTTGCGACCCGCCTGCGCGAGCACAACGATCTCGAGGCCGCCAGCCGGCTGGTGCTGTCGCACCTGCGCCTGGTGGTGTCGATCTCGCGCCAGTACCTGGGCTACGGCCTGCCGCACGGCGACCTGATCCAGGAAGGCAATGTCGGCCTGATGAAGGCCGTCAAGCGCTTCGACCCGGGCCAGGGCGTGCGTCTGGTGAGCTATGCGCTGCACTGGATCAAGGCCGAGATCCACGAGTACATCCTCAAGAACTGGCGCCTGGTGAAGGTCGCGACGACCAAGGCGCAGCGCAAGCTGTTCTTCAACCTGCGCTCGATGAAGCGCGACTTCAAGAACGGCGCGGCCGACGCCGACGTGCATCGCCAGTCGCTCTCCTCCGCCGAGATCGACCTGGTGGCCGCGCAGCTCAACGTCAAGCGCGAGGAAGTCATCGAGATGGAGACGCGCATGGCCGGCGGCGAGGTCGCGCTCGACCCGACGCCCGACGATGGCGAGGACGCCTTCGGCCCGATCACCTACCTCGCCGACGAGCGCGAGGAGCCGAGCCGGCTGATCGAGTCCAAGCGTCGCGACGCGCTGGCCGGCGACGGCATCGCGCGCGCGCTCGAGTCGCTCGATCCGCGCAGCCGGCGCATCGTCGAGAGCCGCTGGCTGCAGGTCAAGGACGACGGTTCGGGCGGCTTGACGCTGCACGACCTGGCCGCCGAGTACGGTGTCAGCGCCGAGCGGATCCGCCAGATCGAGGTGGCGGCGATGAAGAAGATGCGCGCCGCACTGGCGGTAGAGGCTGCCTGAACCCGCGGCTGCTTCGCCAGCTCCGGCAAGACGGGCCCGCAATGCGGGCCCGTTTTCATTGCGCAAGTCGCAGGCTCAGCTCATCAGCTGCTTGAGGTCGCTGACCCAGTCTTCCACCGGCTGGCCATAGCGCACGAACAGCCGTGCCCGGCCGTCGGCATCGAAGACGTAGCTGCCGGCGGTGTGGTCCATCGTGTAGCTGCCGGGCGTCTTGCCCGGCACCTTCTGGTAGAAGGCCTTGAAGGACTTGGCGGCGGCCGCGGTCTGGTCGAGCGTGCCGCGCAGCGCGACGAAGCCCGGGTCGAAGGCGGCCATGTAGGCCTTGAGGATCTCGGCCGTGTCGCGCTCGGGATCGACGCTGATGAACACCGGCTGCAGCCTGGCGCCATCGGCGCCGAGCGCCTTCTTGATCGCGACGAACTCGGCCAGCGTGGTCGGACAGACGTCCGGGCATTGGGTGAAGCCGAAGAACACGACCGTGACCTTGCCCTTGAAGTCGGCCATCGTGCGCGACTTGCCATCGACGTCGCTGAGCACGAGGCCCTTGCCCATCTCGGTGCCGGTGATGTCGACCGCCTTGAATTCGGCCTTGGGTGCGGAGACGCCGGGCAGCTTGTCGCAGCCGGCCAGGGCAACGGTGAGAAGGCCGGTGGCGACCAGCAGCAGGTAGCGTCGGATCATGGCGTTGTTCATGCGGGCAGCAGGTAGTGGTCGAGCAGCAACGCCGCGAACAGCAGCGACAGGTGCCAGATCGAGAAGCGGAAGGTCTGGCGCGCCAGCGGCTCGCTGTAGGCGCGCCAGAGCCGAAAGCCGTACCAGCAGAAGCCGGCGCCGAGCAGCACCGCCGCCAGCAGGTAGATCCAGCCGCTCATGCCGTAGACGAAGGGCAGCAGCGTCGCCGCGAACAGCACCAGCGTGTAGAGCAGGATCTGCAGCCGCGTGAACTCGTTGCCGTGGGTCACCGGCAGCATCGGCAGGCCGGCGCGGGCGTAGTCCTCGACGCGGTACAGCGCCAGCGCCCAGAAATGCGGCGGCGTCCAGAGGAAGATGATCAGGAACAGCATCAGCGCCTCGGGGCCGACCTCGCCGCGCATCGCGGCCCAGCCCAGCAGCGGCGGCATCGCGCCGGAGGCGCCGCCGATGACGATGTTCTGCGGCGTCAGCGGCTTGAGGATGACGGTGTAGACGACCGCATAGCCGACGAAGGTGCCGAAGGTCAGCCACATCGTCAGCGGGTTGACCGCCAGCCACAGCAGCAGGCTGCCGGCGGCGCACAGCAGCCCGGCAAAGCTCAGCGTCTGGGTCCGGCTCAGTTGGCCGCGCGCGGTGGGCCGCCAGGCGGTGCGCTTCATGCGCGCATCGATGCGCTCCTCGACCAGGCAGTTGAAGGCAGCCGCCGCGCTGGCCACCAGCCAGATGCCGACGCTGGCGGCCAGCACCGTGCCCCACTCGCCGGCATTGGGCCAGCCGGGCACCGCCAGCAGCATGCCGATCAGCGCGCAGAACACGATCAGCTGCACCACGCGCGGCTTGGTCAGCACGAGGAACTGGCGCCAGCGCGCGGGCAACTGGCTCGCGGGCGAGGTGACGGTGGAAGCAGGCGCGGACACGCTGGACTCGGGCAGGACGGGAAGCGGTTGAAACAGGTGGCGGGCGCGCGGGCGGTCGATCGCGAATTGTCGTCTAGCGCCGCGCCAGGCGCGGCTCGACCGGCGCCACCGCTGGCCGGCCCGCGATCGCCGGCGCCGCGACGCCGACGCGCACCCACAGCGTCGTCAGCAGGACCACCAGCGCCGCCGCGCCGGCGGTATGGGCGACCGCGGCCGCCAGCGGCCAGCCGAGCACGACATTGGAGATGCCGCTGGCGCTTTGCCAGAGCGCCACGCCCCACAGGCCGAGCGCAAAGGGCCGCAGCGACGCCGCCCGCGTGCGCCACAGCATGAGGCCCAGCGCGACCAGCAGCGGCAGCAGGATGAGCGCGCCGACCCGATGCACCATGTGGATCGCGACCAGCGCCCCGAACGGCAGGTAGCCCTCGCCGCCCATGCCGGCGCCCAGCGGGCGCAGGATCGAGAAGCCGTGCTCCCAGTCCATGCCGGACGGCCACCACTGGCCCTGGCAGGTGGGGAAGCCGGTGCAGGCCAGCACTGCGTAGTTGGTGCTGACCCAGCCGCCGAGCGCGATCTGGCCCGCCGTCAGCAACGCCACCAGCGCGAGGCCTAGGCGCAGCCCGCGCGTGACCGGGATGCTGTCGCGATGTACCGCGCTGGCCTGCGCCGCCAGCAAGGCCAGCAGCACCATGCCGCCGAGCAGGTGCGCGGTGACGATGGCCGGGTAGAGCTTGAGCGTCACCGTCAGCGCACCGAAGGCACCCTGTACGCAGACCCAGACAAAGGTCAGCGTGGCCCAGCCCGGCGCCGCTGTCCGTGGCCCGTGCCGCTCGCGCCGTTCCCGCCGCCAGGCCAGCCACTCCAGCACCATGCCGACCGTGATCAGCACGCCGACCGCGGTGGCGAGGTAGCGATGCACCATCTCGATCCAGGCCTTGCGCTGCGTGACCGGCCCGCTCGGCTGCGCGCTCTGGGCGGCGTGGATCTCCTCGGCGGCGCCGAGCGGGCTGGCGCTGCCGTAGCAGCCGGGCCAGTCGGGGCAGCCGAGGCCGGAATCTGTGAGGCGCGTGAAGGCGCCGAACAGCACCAGATCGAAGGTCAGGAACAGCGTGAGCAGCGTCAATGCGCGGCGCTTGCCGGCCGCGTCGGCACCGCGGTGACGGGCCCAGACCCAGACCAGCGGCCCGAGCGCGATCAGGCAGCCGAGCAGCGCCATCTGCGCCAGCGGCGCCAGGTTCACGAGCGAGGTTGCGAGCATGGTCGCTTCAGCGTCCGGGCTTGTCCCAGCCGGCCGAGGCACGCAGCAGCTTGCCGAGGTCGCGCTGGATCTTCTTGCCGTCGCTCGGCGCCGGGAAGCGCATCATCAGGTTGCCGAGCGGGTCGACCACGAAGAAGTGCGCCCGCAGCGTGTCGTCCTGCGCCGCCGGCAGCCAGGCTGCCAGCGCCGCGGGCGGCGCGCGCAGCACGGTGGCACCCTGCAGCCCGGGCAGCAGTTCGGCGCGCACCGGCGCGGCGTCGTCGACCAGCCAGACGCGATCGACGCGCTCCTTCTCCTTGCCGAGCGCCTCGCGCAACTGGCGCTGCAGGTAGAGCTGTTGCTCGCACTGCGCGTCGCAGGCACCACCGCCGACCGCGACCAGCAGCCACTGGCCCTTGAGCTGAGCCGCATCGAAGGGGCTGCCGTCGAGCGCCGTCAGCGGCAAGGCGGCCGCCGGCGGCAGGCTGCGCTGCGGCTCGACCAGCTCGCCGTGGTTGACGCGGCCCTGCGGCCGGATCACGTAGTAGGTGAAGTAGGACGCGATCACCGGGGCCGCACAAACCAGCAGCACGAGCAGCATCTTCATGCGGCCGCGGCGCGCGGCCTGCGGGTCGCGCGGTTCGTCGAGCACCGCGGGCTGCAGACCGTGCACCGTCATGCCGAGCGGCTGCTCAGCGGCGTCGGCGCGGGCGGATGAGTTGGAACCAGACATAGAGTGCGGCGACGAGCGCGCAGAGAGCAAACCATTGGAAGGCATAGCCGTAGTGCCGGTGCACGTCGACCGCCGGTGCCGGCCAGTCGCGCGACAGGCCGTCGGCGGCGGCGTCGAGCTGCTGCAGCGACAGCGGCCGCAACGCGAGGCCGGTCTCGCGCGCAAAGGCGTCGAGGTCGAGATTCTGCCGAAGCGGGCCGCGTTCGTCGGACGCAAAGCTGTACAGCCGCGCCGGCGCCGGGGCGATGCGTGCCTCGATGGCGATCACGCCGGCCGGCGTCGCCACCGTTGGCACGCGGGTGCGATCGTGCAGGTCGCGCGGCGCCCAGCCGCGCTGCACCAGCACCACGTCGCCCGGCGCCAGCTCGAGCGGGGTCAGCACCTCGAAGCCGGGCCGGGCCTGGCGCTGGCGATTCTCGAGATAGATCGTGTGCTGCGGCAGCCAGCGGCCGCTGACGCCGATGCGCCGGTGACGCTGATCGGCCGCGGCGGTCGCGTCGCGCGCCAGGTCGGCGGCGGCCAGCGGCGGCAGCGCGCGCCGGCTGTCGACGCTGGCTTGCAGCGCCTCCTTCTGCGTCGCGCGCGAGAGCTGCCAGACGCCCAGCCGCGCCGTCAGCGCCATCACGAGCAGCGTGGCGGCGAGCACGATCCAGCGGCGACTGCTTTCACTCATTGGCCAACGGTGGACGAGGCATCAGGGTGCGTGGGTCGCGGCGCCGATCGCCTACAGTGAGAGCATGAAGTTCGTGATTGCATTGATGTTCGTCGCCATCCTGGCGGCGTTGTTCGGCGCCGGCCGCGCCATGCTCAAGAACGGCAAGCCGGGGGAACCCAAGAGCCATCGCATGGCCAACGCGCTGGCGTGGCGGGTCGGCCTGTCGGTCGCGCTGTTCCTGATGGTGCTGCTGGCCTGGCAGTTCGGCTGGATCCAGCCGACCGGACTGCAGGCCGGAAAGTAGAAAGAGCGCCGGACGCGGCGCTCTTTGCACAGGGGCATGGCGGCGTGGCCGCCACGCCCGCTACATCCAGTAGACGACGATGTACAGGCCGAGCCAGACCACGTCGACGAAGTGCCAGTACCACGCGGCACCCTCGAAGCCGAAGTGCCGCTCCGGCGTGAAGTGGCCCTTCATCAGCCGGATCGTGATGAACAGCAGCATCAGCATGCCGACGAACACGTGGAAGCCGTGGAAGCCGGTCAGCATGAAGAAGGTCGAGCCGTAGATGCCGCTGCTGAGCTTGAGGTTCAGCTCGTTGTAGGCATGCCAGTACTCGTAGGCCTGGACGCCGAGGAAGGTGATGCCGAGCAGCACCGTGATCCACATCCAGAGGATCGTCTTGCTGCGCTGGCCGGCCACCAGCGCATGGTGGGCAATGGTCAGCGTGACGCCGGAGGTCAGCAGCAGCGCGGTGTTGATGGTCGGCAGCGGCCACGGACCCATCGTGTAGAAGGGCTCGACGATCCCGGCCGGCGAGGCCGTGGCGCCCGGCACCGCGCTCGGCCAGCCGCCCTTGAAGTCGGGCCACAGCACCGCGTTGTCGAGGCTGCCGAGGCTGGGCACCGCATGCACACGGGCCCAGTACAGCGCGCCGAAGAAGGCGGCAAAGAACATCACCTCGCTGAAGATGAACCAGCTCATGCTCCAGCGGAACGAGACATCGACGCGGTCGCCGTAGAGCCCGCCCTCGCTCTCGCCGATGGCCTCGCGGAACCACTGCTGCAGCACGAAGGCCCACCAGAGCAGGCCGAACAGCAGCGAGTACGCGCCCCAGCCATGGCCGTTGATCCACTGGCCCGCGCCGAGGATCACGAAGAACAGGCCGACCGAGGCCAGGACCGGATGCCGCGAGGGGCCGGGGACGAAGTAGTAGGGCGTGGTGCCTTGGTGGCTGGCTGCCGACATGGTTGCTCCTGAAAACCTGTGCGGTTGAATTCTTTGATCTTGACGAAACGAGGGCTCAGCCGGTGGCGACGCCGCTGCCGATCACCCAGCGCACCAGCAGCACGAGCGCCAGCACGAAGAGCGCGGCGCCGGCCACGCCGGCGACCAGCACGTGGACCGGATTGAGCTTGGCGAGATCCTCGTGGTAGCTCGAATCCTTGCGCACGCCGAAGAAGGCCCATGCGATCGCCTTGGCGGTCCGCAAGAACGAGCCCTCGCGCTGGGCGGCGGCCTTGAGATCGTCGCTCACGATGCACTCCCCAGGAGCGGCACGACAGCGGACGGGCTCGCCACCTTCTTGCCGCCGACCTCGAAGAAGGTGTAGCTCAGCGTGATGGTGCGCACGTCGCCGGGCAGCTTGGGGTCGATGTAGAACACCACCGGCCACTGCTTGCGCTCGCCCGGTGCCAGCGTGTACTCGTTGAAGCAGAAGCACTCGATCTTGTTGAAGTGCGCGGTGGCCTGCTTGGGCGCGTAGCTCGGGATCGCCTGCGCCGCCATCGTGCGGTTCTGGACGTTGACGAACTCGTACATCACGGTGGTCAGTTCGCCCGGATGGACCTCGAGCGAGCGCACCATCGGCTTGAACTCCCAGGGCCCGCGCGAGTTGGCGTCGAACTCGACGGTGATGGTGCGGCTGCGGTCGACCTGGGTGTTGGCCGGCCGGGTGGTGCTCGATCCGTTGACCACCCGCTCCGACAGCGACAGCACGTTGATGCCGAGCTTCTCGCAGATGTGCTTGTAGATCGGCACCAGCGCGTAGCCGAAGCCGAACATCAGCGCCACGATCAGCGCGAGCTTGCCCAGCATGCGGCGGTTGTCACCGCGCACGCGGCTTGCGGGTCGGGAGCCGGACTCGGGTTGCTGCGACATCGCGTCGGACTCAGGCGCCCAGCAGGACCATCCTGGCGACGAAGCCGACCGCGAAGGCGGCCGCGACGCTCGCCAGGATCAGCGCCAGGCGCAGGTTGTTCTTGCGTTGCTCGGGGGTCATGGCCTGGCCTCGGATCTCAGCCGACGATGCGGGTCGCGCTCGCGTCGAGCTTGGGCGGCGTCTCGAAGGTGTGGAAGGGCGCCGGCGACGGCACTTCCCACTCCAGGCCCTCGGCCGCTTCCCACGGCTTCTGCGGCGCCTTCTCACCCTTGCCGCGCATCGCCGGGATGACGATGAACAGCACGAAGTAAACCTGCATCAGGCCGAAGCCGAAGGCGCCGACCGAGGCGAGCATGTTGAAGTCGGTGAACTGCATCGGGTAGTCGGCATAGCGACGCGGCATGCCGGCCAGACCCAGGAAGTGCATCGGGAAGAAGGTGACGTTGAAGAAGATCAGCGAGCCCCAGAAATGGATCTTGCCGCGCGTCTCGGAGTACATCACGCCGGTCCACTTGGGCGCCCAGTAGTAGAAGCCGGCGAACATCGCGTAGAGCGAACCGGCCACCAGCACGTAGTGGAAGTGGGCGACGACGTAGTAGGTGTCCTGGAGCTGGATGTCGATCGGCGCCACCGACAGGATCAGGCCGGTGAAGCCACCCATCGTGAACACGAAGATGAAGCCGACCGCGAACAGCATCGGCGTCTCGAAGGTCATCGAGCCGCGCCACATGGTGGCGATCCAGTTGAAGATCTTCACGCCGGTGGGCACCGCGATCAGCATCGTCGCGTACATGAAGAACAGCTGGCCCGTCACCGGCATGCCGGTCGTGAACATGTGGTGGGCCCAGACGATGAACGACAGGATCGCGATCGACGCCGTGGCGTAGACCATCGAGGTGTAGCCGAACAGGCGCTTGCGGGCGAAGGCCGGGATGATCGCGCTGACGATGCCGAAGGCCGGCAGGATCATGATGTAGACCTCGGGGTGACCGAAGAACCAGAAGATGTGCTGGTACATCACCGGGTCACCGCCGCCGGCCGGGCTGAAGAAGCTGGTGCCGAAGTGGCGGTCGGTCAGCGTCATCGTGATGGCGCCGGCGAGCACGGGCATCACCGCGATCAGCAGGTAGGCCGTGATCAGCCAGGTCCAGCAGAACAGCGGCATCTTCATCAGCGTCATGCCGGGCGCGCGCATGTTGAGGATGGTGACGACGATGTTGATCGAGCCCATGATCGAGCTGGCGCCGAGGATGTGCATCGCGAAGATGCCGGCGTCCATCGACGGGCCCATCTGCAGCGTCAGCGGCGCGTAGAGCGTCCAGCCGGCGGCCGGCGCGCCGCCGGGCATGAAGAACGAGCCGACCAGCATCAGCGCGGCCGGGATCAGCAGCCAGAAGCTGAAGTTGTTCATCCGCGCGAAGGCCATGTCGGCCGCGCCGATCTGCAGCGGCACCATCCAGTTCGCGAAGCCGACGAAGGCCGGCATGATCGCGCCGAACACCATGATCAGGCCGTGCATCGTGGTGAGCTGGTTGAACAGCTCCGGGTTGACCAGTTGCAGGCCGGGCTGGAACAGCTCGGCGCGGATGCCCAGCGCAAGCACGCCGCCGATCATGAACATCGTCAGCGAGAACACCAGGTACATCGTGCCGATGTCCTTGTGGTTCGTCGCGAACAGCCAGCGGCGCCAGCCGTGCGGGTGGTGGTCGTCGTGGGCGTGATCGCCATGGCCGGCATGGCCGGCATGTCCGTGGGGATCCAGAACTGCGCTCATGTTCGTTCCTCTGTGCTGGTGCCGTGACTTACTTGCGGGCGGCGACGATGTCGGCCGGCTGCACGATTTGTCCGGTCTTGTTCGACCAGCTGTTCTTGGTAAAGGTGATCACGGCGGCGATCTCGGAGTCCGAGAGCTGCTTCCATGCAGGCATCGCGCCGTTGTTCTGGCCGTTGAGCACGATGGCGATCTGGTGCGCCTTGTCGGCGTCGAGCACGACCGGCGAGCCGTCGAGCGCCTTGATCGGGCCGGCGCCCTTGCCGTTGGCCTGGTGGCAGGCGGCGCAGTTGGCGGCGTAGACCTTCTCGCCCTTGGCCAGCAACTCTTCCTGGGTCCAGACCTTGCTCGGATCGTCGGCCTTGGCGGCGAGCTTCTTGCGCTCGCCCTCGACCCAGGCGGTGTACTCCTGCTGCGTCACCACCTTCACGTGGATCGGCATGTAGGCGTGTTCCTTGCCGCACAGCTCGGCGCACTGGCCGTAGAAGTCGCCGGTCTTCTCGGCGCGGAACCAGGTGTCGCGCACGAAGCCGGGGATCGCGTCCTGCTTGACGCCGAACGCCGGCACCATCCAGGCGTGGATCACGTCGTCGGCGGTCGTGATGATGCGGATCTTCTTGTTGACCGGCACCACCAACGGGTTGTCGACCTTGAACAGGTAGTTGTCGCCAGCCGGCTGGCCGGCGTCCGACATCTCGCGATGCGAAGCGTCCAGCGTCGAGACGAAGCCGATGCCCTCGCCTTCGCCCTTGAGGTAGTCGTAGCCCCACTTCCACTGGTAGCCGGTGGCCTTGATCGTGAGATCGGAGTTGGTGGTGTCCTTCATCGCGACCACGACCTTGGTGGCCGGCAGCGCCATCAGGATCACGATCAGGAAAGGCACCACGGTCCAGGCGATCTCGACGCCCACGCTCTCGTGGAAGGTGGCCGACTTGGCGCCCTTGCTCTTGCGATGCTTGAGGATCGAATAGAACATCACGCCGAACACGGCGACAAAGATCACGGTGCAGATGGCGAGCATCAGGTAGTGCAGCCAGATCTGCGACTCGGCGATCCGCGTCACCGGCGGATGCAGGTCGAGCTGGCGCACCGCCGGCCCGCCGGGCAGGTCGTTGACCGCGTTGCGCGCCATCGCCGCAGTGGTGGCCGTCCAGGCCGCTGCACCGAGACTCAGGCGGGCCACCTCACGGCGTGCCGAGTTCCACAGGACGTTGATCCTCATCTTTTTGCTCGCTTCCACCAAACCAACCAATCCCATCAGACCGCGTCGCTCACCGCCGCGGCCGGTCGCCGCTCCTGAGGCCAGGACCTCAGCGCGGCGCGAAATTCCTCGGCCAGCTGGCGCCGCAACTCGGGCCGGACGTAGCGTCCGACGGCGATGCTGCGCCCCTGGCCCGACAACTCGATCAACGAGCGATCGTCGTGGCACGGCTCGACGCGGACCCAGTCGGGCTGGAACTCCGCGCGCTCGACGCGCCCACCGCTTTGCCACTCCACCGTCAGCCGCCCCGGTGCCAGCGCGATGCGCTCGCGATCCGTGGCATGGCGCGCCCAGACCACCAGGGCAGCGCCGACCAACAGCAGTTCGGCCCACGCAAACGGCATCACCAGCGTCGCGCCGAAGGCCCAGAAGAACGAGCCGATCCCCAGCGACACGACGCACAGCGAGCCATAGAAGGCCGTCATCTGCGCTGGCGTGGTGGAGCAATTGCGCTGCAACACCCATTCGACGACACCGGCTGTCGATCGATCGTCGGAGACCGCGCGCCAGCGGCCGAAGCGAAGCCGGACCGGTGCGTTGGACGCCGAAGGGGGTGCTGACATGTCGCGACTGCTCCTCACGCCAGCCCGTCTGCCCACCCTTCGCGGTACCACCGGGACCGCGCCGAGAGAGTGACAAAGCCGCGGGATTCTAGCCGAGGGTCCGGCTCAATCCCGAGGCCCGGACTTGCCAGGCGCCATAGTGGCGCGAGGACGACGCGCAAGCTGTCGCAATTGCTCGACGCCGACCGTGGTGGTCGGCGCCACGCGCAGGCGTGGCAGCGGCTTGAAGGCATGGCCGTAGACGATCTCGAAGCTCAGTCGCAGGAGCCCGTCGTCGCCGGCCAGTTCCTCGCGCAGTGCCGCGACCAGTCGCGCCTTCCAGCGCGGCGTGCGCAGACCCGCAAAGCGCGCACGCGCGGCGTTGCCGCCGAGCGTGCGCAACTCGGCCAGCAGCGCATCGGCATCGGGCCAGCTCAGCGTCAACCGCTCCATGTCCATCACCGGATCGGCAAGGCCGGCGTGCACCAACGCATCGCCGATGTCGTGCATGTCGACGAACTCAGGCCCCGGCGCGCCCCAGCCGAGACGGGCGTAGAGCGCGCGCAGTTCGCGCAGCGTGTCGGGGCCGAAGGTCGAGAACATCAGGAAGCCGTCGACCGCCAGCGCCGCGTGCCAGCGCGCGATCGCCAGCGCCGGGTCGCTGGCCTGGTGCAGCACCATGTTCGCCCACAGCATGCCGGCCGCGTCGGGCGGCACCGCATCCTCGCGCCAGACCTGCGCTGGCGTGCCGCGCAGCCGCCGCCACCAGGGCGCGCGCAGCTGTTCCTCGCTGCGCGCAGCCAGCGCCGTGCTGGCCTCGACCGCATCGATGCGCGCGGCCGGATAGCGCGCCGCCAGCAACTCGCGCGAGCCGCTGGTCGCGGCCCGCCAGTCGAGCACCAGCGTCGGCGGGTTGCGGATCAGTGCCAGCCGCTCGGCCATGCGCCGGGCGACCTCGCGATGCAGCCAGGCGGGCTCGGGCTGCCGCTGCGCGCGGCGCAGCCCCGCGTCCAGCGCGGCGGGATCGGGGTGACGGGGATCGGCGGCAGCGCTCACGGTCGCGGGAATGGCAAGGGGTCGGGCATCGCGCCGTCAGGCAGGCGCTCGCGGCGCGCGAGTATAGGGAGCGTGCCACGACCGACCCCGTGCACCGTGGATGGCGCGGCGCGCCGATGGCATGCGACAAGCGCGGCATGCTCCGCCCCGCCCACCCGCGATGACGCTGCCGCGACCGCCGCTGCTGTCGGCGTGGCCCAACCGATGCGCGGTCTGCGCTGCGAGCAGTCGCGGCCGCAGTGGTCGCGTCTGCGTCGATTGCAGCGCGCGCTTTGCCCCACTGCGCCTGCGCTGCCGTGGCTGCGCGATCGGATTGCAGGACGTGGCCGCCGCCGGCACCGACGCGGCAGTGCGGTGCGGACGCTGCCTGCGCGCGCCGCCACCCTGGGTCTCGGCGGTCGCGGCGCTGGACTACGACTACCCATGGGACGCGCTGCTGTCCGCGCTGAAGTTCCACGACGGGCTCGACCTGCTGCCGTGGGCCAGCCGCATGCTGGCCGACGCGGTGCGCGCGCAGCCGGCCCCGGCCGTCGACCTCGTGCTGCCGGTGCCGCTGGCCACGACCCGGCTGCGCGAGCGCGGCTACAACCAGGCTTGGGAACTCGCCCGCGGCATCGCGCGTGAACTGGCGCTGTCGGCGCGGCCCGGCCTGCTCGAGCGCCTGATCGACACCCCGCACCAGATCACGCTGCCGCGCGATCGGCGCGCGGCCAACATGCGCGGCGCCTTCGGCGTCGCCGCCGCGGTGCGCGGCGAGCTGCAGGGGCGCCACGTTGCCCTGGTCGACGACGTGCTCACCACCGGCGCCACGCTGGCCGAGGCGAGCCGGGTGCTGCTGGCCGCCGGCGCGAGCGAGGTGCAGGTCTGGGTGCTCGCGCGCACGCCGTGAGCGGCAGCGCAGCCGCGGCCCTGGGCTCCGCTAGCATCGCGCCCGCCATGTTCAACATCGTCCTCGTCGAACCCGAGATTCCGCCCAACACGGGCAACGTGATCCGGCTCGCCGCCAACACCGGCTGCACGCTGCACCTGGTCGAGCCGCTGGGCTTCTCGATGGACGACAAGCTGCTGCAGCGCGCCGGCCTCGACTACCACGAGTACGCGCAGGTGCAGCGCCATGCCTCGTGGGCGGCCTTCGTCGCCGACGCTGCGCCCGATCCGGCGCGGCTGTTCGCATTCACCACGCGCGGCAGCCGGCCGCTGGCCGAAGTGAGCTGGCAGCCCGGCGACTGGCTGGTGTTCGGCAGCGAGAGCAAGGGGCTAGCTCCGGCGCTGCGCGACATCGTGTTCAGCGAAGACCGGCGCGTGCGGCTGCCGATGCGCGCCGGCCAGCGCAGCCTGAACCTGAGCAACGCGGTCGCGGTCGCGGTGTTCGAGGCCTGGCGCCAGTTGGGCTACGCGGGCGGAGCCTAGCGGGTGGCGCTGCCTGTTTGCGACCCGAAGAAGTACCAGGCACCAGGCGCGTCAGACCGGGAGGCTTGACAGCAGACGCTCGCATGGCAAACGCCCACATTCAGCCCATCCGAGCTCCGGGCACCGCGCCATCTGGTCGCTGCGCGGCGCGGTCGGGCTGTGACTCTGTGATGCTCCGCGCCGCAGGGGAACACACCACCATCAAGACTCCATTGTCGAACCGGGGTGCAGGAAGCTGGTGATCGCCCCGCTCAAATCTGTTGAATCACCGACAAAGTTTGCGACAAGTTGCTGGCCCGGCCGCACCTGGGCGAAGCTGCCGTGGACGTCGTGCTCGACGCACCTCCGGACCGCTCGATGATGTCCGAGGCGGCGCTGTTGGCACTCAGCCTTCGAGCCGTCAAGACCCATGAATCTGCCGGGTGCGTCGTGCCCAAACTGCGGCCCTGTTCACGCAATACGCCCACGCTGCAGTGCGACTTGCCGTCCATGCAATGCACGATTGAAGAGATACCACTAGAGTCTCAGCATGGGTTCGATCCTCCTCACAGCCGCCCTTCGCGGTGCACCTTGCCAAGCGGCCACCTCGGTCGTTTGCTGGCTGCATAGGCCCGCCCTGCGGGCCCGGGCGGGGACACGCACCTGTCTGCCGGCCGCACATCACTAAGCCCGGCGATCACTTCCACCCTCTTTGCGCAAACCTCAGATCGCCGGGCCCACAGCCCGCGCGATGGCGTGTGTCGGCGACTGGCCGGCAGGTGCCCGACGACTGAAGGAATGCCTCGTGGAAGTCCTAGCACACGAGCGTACGCTCACTGAACTCGACCATGTTCGACTCCTGAACCTCGTGCGCCGCGACAGGCGCAGCGACGGCTCCTCCGCACCTCGACTGGCGATCGAGCATGTCCTCGACGCCTGCGCCATCGTGGCATCCCGCCAGGCCCCGCCCGACGTGGTGACCATGTACTCGCAGGTAGTGCTGCAGGACCTCGACACTGGCCTGCGCAGCAAGCTCACGCTGTGCTACCCGGCGGACGCGGAGCCCGCGGCGGGATTCGTGTCGGTGCTGTCACCCGTGGGCGCCAGCCTGCTCGGACTGAGGGTCGGGTGCGTGACGCGCTGGTCCACCCCGGCGGGAGAGGCGCGGGCGGCCGAGATCCTGGCCATCCTCTTCCAGCCCGAGGCCAGCGGCGACTACGCGATGTAGCCGGCGCGTGCAGCCAGCGGGCGCTGCACGACACACAACCAGCGCCTCCAAGAGCCTTCGCTCAAGTGCGACCGGCCCTGCAGTCGATGCACATGTTCGTCCGGCGCCTCCCGAACAACCCTGGTCATGAGGGCAACGCAGATGACACCGATCACATCCATAGTGGTGGCCACCGACTTCTCGATCGATGGAAACAACGCCGTGCGCCGGGCGGCGCTGCTGGCACACGAACACGGCGCGCGGCTGAAGCTCGTCCACGTGCTGGACCCGACCGGATGCAAGCCGCTGCGGGACTGGTTTTCACCTTCGATCGACATAGACCTCAAGGCCGCGCAGGCACGGGAGTCGCTGCGCCGCTTCGCTGTCGAGATCGCCGGCCGCTACGACGTGACCGCAACCGTCGAGGTGGTGGTCGGCGAGCTGCTCGAATCCTTGATGCAGGCGTCGGAGCGCGCGGAGTTGCTGGTCCTCGGCCGGCGCGGTCACAGCCGCTTCCAGGCCTTGCTGGTCGGCCGGACCGTGGATCGTTTGCTCAGGACCTGCCGGCGCCCGGTGCTCGTCGTTAAGACGTCGGTCGAGGGGGCGTATCGGCGCGTGCTGGTGCCGGTCGACTTTACGGCTCCCTCGCTCGCCGCAGTCCAGGTCGCGGCCCGGTTGGCGCGCGACAGCAGCATGCATGTCTTTCATTCGATCAACTCTCACCGGGAAGCCGTGCTGCGCGAAACCGACATGCCCGAGCACGTCATCCGCGAGTCCCGCCTGCGGCGGGATGCCGGCACCATCGCGCGCATGCGCCGCCAGGCCGCAAGACTCGGCCTGGACAGCACCAGGATGGGCTTTGCCGTGGCCCACGGCCATCCGGTGTGGTCGACTCTGAGGCATGCTCGCTGGCTCGGCGCTGACCTTATCGTTGCCGGCAAGCAGGGCCGATCGACCCTCGGCGAATTCCTTCTGGGCAGCGTCAGCCGCCGCGTCCTGGCCGAGTCCAGTTGCGACATGCTGATCGTCCCGCAACCTTGCAAGAAGCCTCTTGCGCATGCCACGTCGCCGCAGATGCGGCTGGCAGAGCCGGCAGGACAAGTGGACACCGCCGCCCTCGCGCGAAGTGCCGCAGCCCTCGCAGGAGCATTGACACCTGCCCAGTGGCCCGAGACCGCCGAACGTTCCTTGTCCAGGAGGCTCCCATGATCTCGCCCATCACGCCCTGGATCAACCTGACGCTCCACCAGGCCCAGCGCTGCCACCATCTGACCTGGTTCCTCTACGGCTGCCTCGAGCGCGAACACGTGCTCAACGTTGATGCCTTCGTCGCATGGTGGGTTCGTGCGGCCGTCTTGGCTCCAAGCCAATCGCGGTCTCCCGGTCGCGATGGCCAGGACCCAGTCCCGGCGGCGAGCGCGACCAGGGCCAGTGCCCACAGCACCCGGCCGACGCCGGCACGGCGCTGATCGTCCTGCAGCTGGTTCACGCACAGGCGATCGGTGCATTGAAGTTCAGCAGGCCAGCGGTCGCCAGCTCCAAGCCGCAGGTTGCCGACGAAGGACAGCAGCACCTCGGCGCCCATGCGACGCCAGCCGCCCGCCAGCAGCCAAGCCGCCAGCCACCAGCTGGCGAGCTTGGCGGCGGCGACGCTCGGCAAGAGCGTCGTAGCGCTGCATCCGTCCGAACTCTTCGGTGAAGACTGGATGGCGTCCGGACTGGATGCCCGCAAGCCCGATCCAACAGCAGCCCCAGAAGCACCCGACTGAACCCGCACGGGTGCCGCCCTGGACCGCAACGGCGGGCTTGGCCCGTCGAGCCGGCCCACAAACGCGACGCGGCACCGAAGTGCCGCGTCGAAGGGGAGCCCAGAGAGGCCCTAGACCACGTCCACCGTTGCGCAGTACTGCGCGATCAGGCCGAGCAGCTCTTCTTCGCTGTAGGGCTTGCCGAGGTAGTGGTTGACGCCGAGTTCGACCGCGTAGTCGCGATGCTTCTGCGCGATGCGCGAGGTGATCATGATCACCGGCAGGTCGCGCAGCTTGGCGTCGCCGCGCACGTTGCGCACCAAGTCGAAGCCGTCCATGCGCGGCATCTCGATGTCCGACAGCAGCACCGCCGGGCGTTCCTCGGCCAGGCGCTCGAGGCCGTCCAGGCCGTCCTTGGCGAGTGCCACGCGATAGCCTTCGCGCTGCAGCAGGCGCTGGGTCACGCGACGCACGGTCAGCGAGTCGTCGACCACCAGGATCAGCGGCGCCTGCGGCACCACCGGAGCGGTGTTGATGACCGATGCCGCCTCGCGCTGTGCCTGCGTGCCGTGCTGCGCGTGATGCAGCGCCGCCAGCGTCGCGCTTCGTGCGCCTTCGCCGTAGACCGTTGCCAGCGCGACCGGGTTGTAGATCAGCGCCACCGAGCCCGAGGCCAGCAGCGTCATGCCGGCCAGGCCGGGCAGGCGCGAGAGCTGCGGACCGAGGTTCTTGACCACGACTTCCTGGCTGCCGAGCACTTCGTCGACGTGCAGCGCGATGCGCTGCTGGGCCGAGCGGATCACCACCACCGGCAGCGAACGACCGCCCATCTCGACGCCGCGCGCGCTGCTCGAGAGCAAGGCACCCAGCCAGAAGAACGGCAGGCTCTGGTCGGCCCAGACGTAGGCGCCGCTGCGGTAGGAAGCCTCGACCTCGACGGCCGTGGCGCGGCGCACGATCTCGATCAGCGTGGCCGGTACCGCCACGGTCTGCTCGCCACAGCGCAGCATCACGACCTGCGTCACCGCGGTGGTCAGCGGCAGCACCAGCTTGAAGCTGGTGCCGCGACCGGGCGCGCTCGCGGTCTCGATGCGGCCACCGAGCGCGTTGACGTCGTTCTTGACCACGTCCATGCCGACGCCACGACCGGCCAGCTCGGTCACCGATTCGGCGGTCGAGAAACCGGCGGCGAAGATCAGGTTGGCCAGCTCGGCCTCGCCTGCCTGCGAGTCGGCGGGCAGCAGCCCGAGCGCCACGCCCTTGGCGCGGATGCGCTCGAAGTCGAGACCGGCACCGTCGTCCCGGAACTCGATGGCGACTTCGTTGCCCTCCTGGTGCAGGGCCACGACGACCTCGCCGATCGCTTCCTTGCCGGCCGCCACGCGCTGCTGCGGCGACTCGATGCCGTGCGTCACGCTGTTGCGCAGAAGGTGCTCGAAGGAGCCGGTCATGCGGTCCAGCACGCCGCGGTCGACTTCGATCGCGCCGCCGACGATGTCCAGGCGCACCTGCTTGCCGGTCTCCTTGGCCGCCTGGCGCACCACGCGGTAGAGGCGATCGGACAGGCCCTCGAACTCGACCATGCGGGTACGCAGCAGGTCGTCCTGCAGGTCGCGCGTGAGGCGGCCCTGCGCGGCGAGCTCGTCCTCGGCCGACTCGAGCGTGCGCAGCAGGCTGCGCTGCACGGTGGCGACGTCGTTGACCGACTCCGCCATCATCCGCGTCAGTTCCTGGAAGCGCGTGTAGCGGTCGAACTCGAGCGGGTCGAACTGCTGAGCAGCCATCTTGGCCGCCTCGATGCGCGAGCCCATCTGGGTCTCGGCCTGCAGTTCGATGTCGCGCAGCTGGCCGCGCAGGCGCTCCAGGTTGTCGGTCAGGTCGTTGAGCGCGCTGCGCATCTGGGTGACGTCGGTCTCCAGACGCGCCCGCGTGATGCTCACCTCGCCGGCCTGGTTGACCAGGCGATCGAGCAGCGCGGCGCGCACGCGCACCGCGGCCGAGCTCATCGTGCGCAGCGCGGCGCCGACCAGTCCACTGACCGAACGTGGTGCCACGCTGCCGTCGGCGCGCGCAAAGCGCGACCAGTCGACCGCCGAGCCGCGCGCGGCGGCCGGGCCATCGGGCAGCGAGGAGCCGCTCGCCGCCACCGCTTCGGTCGGCAGCGCCAGCGAAGGCAGCGGCTCGAAGGCGGGCAGCAGCACCGGTCCATCGAGCGGAGCCGGCAGCGAGGTGTGGAACTCGGCCTGCAGCGGCATCGGCGCCGAGATCGCGGCGTCGACGAAGCCCTGGTGGGCACTGGCTTCGCGGTTGGCCGCCTCGTAGGCGGCGGCATCGCGCTGGCGCACCGCCTCGAAGGCCGTGCTCAGCGCATCGGCCCGCGCCAGCAGCGTCTCGACCTCGTGCGCGCCGCGGTCGTCGCGCGCCAGCAGGCGCTCGACCGAGGACTCGAGTCGGTGCGCCAGTTCGCCGACGCGCATCGCGCCGGCCAGGCGGGCACCGCCCTTGAAGGTGTGCAGCGTGCGCATCGCGCCATTGGCCGGGCCATCGTCGGCCGGACGCTGGCTCCAGTCGCGCAGCTGGCCGGCCAGCACCGGCAGCAGTTCGAGCGCTTCTTCCTCGAAGATCGGGAACAGGTCGGGGTCGACCGCATCCTCGGCGTCGATGTCCTCGTCATCGTCGAAGCCGACGGTCGCGACCGCGCGGGCCGGCTCGGCGGCCAGCGGCGCCAGCGTCTTGAACTCGGCCTGGCCGAGATCGGCGAAGGCGCTGCCGACCTCGAAGGCCATCAGCGCGGTCTCGGTCGCCGGCAGCACGTCGGCCACCGGCACTTCCTCGGCCACTGCGTCGACGGTGACGCCAGCGTCGAGCGCCGGCGCTGCCTCGGCGGCAACGGGTGCCGCGATCTCGTCGGCCAGTTCGGCCGGGATCGTCACGATCGCCGCGTTCTCGCTCGCAGCCTCGACAGGCTCGATCACAACGGCCGGTTCGACGACCGGTTCCTCGACATGCGCCACTTCGGCCGCGAAGCCGGCATCGATCCCGTCTTCGGCATCGGCCACCGCCGACTCGAGCGCACTCTCGAGGTCGGCCGAATCGTGGCTGCCTTCGGACTGCAGTCGCGCGCTGGCGGCATGCTCGAAGGCGACCAGCGCTTCCAGCAACTCCGGCGGCGGCGACTTCAGGAATCCGGCCGCGAACTGGTGCAGCAGGCGTCGGATCTCGTCGCCGGCCTCGGCAAACAGGGCCGCATCGGCCTTGGTGCCGCGACGCAGCGACTGCGAGCGCATCAGCGCGTGCTCGAGCTGGCGCGCCAGGCCCGACAGGTCGGCAAAGCCGACCGTCGCCGAACTGCCGGCCAGCGAATGGGCCAGCGCGACGGCGGTCTCGCCGACCGGGCGATGCAGTTCGAGCGCCCATTCCGAAAGCTCGGTCGCCAGGCGGCGCGAGAGCTCGTCGGCCTCGTTGAGGTAGATGTTGAAGAGCTGGATCGAGATGCGCAGCTCGCCGATGACCTTGACCTGGTCCAGATCGGGTTCGGGCTCGTCGTTGGCGGCCGTGGCCGGCGCGATGTCGAGCGCGATCGGGCGCGATACCGCGGCGGCGGCCGCGAGTGCGCCGGCATCGGTACGGGCAAAGCCCTGGTCCTCGGCGTCGAAGGCGGTGTCGCTGAACTCGGTGCCGACGCCCGGGGCCGGCGGCGCCGGCAGGTCCAGCTCGATGGTCTTGATCACCGTCTCGTCGAGCACGGCCGCAACCGAGTCGAGCGCCAGCGGTTCGGTCAACGCGTGCTCGTCGCGGCTTGCCTCGGCCACCACCTCGTCGAGCGAGGGCAGTTCCGCTGCCGGCGCCGATGCATCGTCGGTGACTGCCAGTTCCAGGCTGTCGAAGGCCGCGAGGCTGTCCAGCACGATCGGCTCGGCGGGAACCGCTTCTGCCGGCGCTGCAGCCACCTCGAAGGGCGCTTCGAAGGCCGCGAGGTCGAGCGTGAACTCGGGCAGTGGCTCGGCGCTGGGCGCAACCGGCGCGGCCGGTTCCGGCGCCACGGCGGAGAGGTTGAAGTCGAAGGCCAGCGGTGCCGCTGCGGCCACGGCGGGCGCCTCGACGACCGGTGTCGGCGCGAACTCGAGCTCGCTCGCCGGCGGCAGCAGGGTTTCGATGGCCAGCGGCACCGGCGCGCTGACGGCTTCGGGTGCCGACGCGGCGACCGAGGCCGCAACCGGGATGTAGATGCCGTCGATGCGCAGCGCGTCGGCGGCGCGGCGCAGCGCCAGGCTGCTGCTGGCGTCGTTGCGGCCGGCGGCGATCTCGTCGACCGCGGGCTCGAACCAGGCCATGGCCTCGTCGGCATGACGCAGCAGTTCGGCACTGGCCGGCTGCTGGCCGGCGAGCCAGGTGTTGAACAGTTGCTCGCAGGCCCAGGCGCCTTCACCGAACTCGGTGAGGCCGACCATCCGCGAACTGCCCTTGAGCGTGTGGAAGGCACGACGGACGGTGACCATCGCCTCGCTGTCGGCCGGATCGGCAGCCAGCGCGGCGAGCGCCGCGCGGGCGCCTTCGATGACCTCGCGCGCTTCCTCGAGGAAGATCTCGCGCATCTCGTCGTCGCCCTCGAGGCCGGTGGCCTGCGGCGCCGGGGTCGGCGGCGAGAGCGGCGGCATCGGCGCCAGCGACATCAGCGGCACCGGGGCCGAGGAGGCGGCGGGCAGTTCGTCGAGCCCGATCGGGCCCGAGGCAGTGGCCACGAAATCGGCCAGCGCCTCGCCGACCTGCTCGCGCACCGCCCATTCGCCCGCAAGGTTGGGCGTGGTTTCGGCGGCGTCGGCGAGCGCGCTCTGGGCCTCGGACAGCGTCGCGGCCAGGGCCGGAGAGGCCTCGGCGGCCAGGCGGTCGAGCTCGCGCGAGATGTCGGCCAGCGGCGCGTCGGAGCGCACCGCGGCATCGGCCAGGCGTTGTGCCTGCTCGATCGCGGGCGCGTCGGCCACAGCGGCCGCGGCCACCGGCTGCCGGCGCTGACCCACCAGCGAGCGCAGCTGGCCGCTGGCGGCGTCGAAGGCGAACAGCGACTTGGCGGCCTGCGGCTGCACGCCGATCAGGTCGATCATGAAACTCAGGGCCGACAGGTTGCCGGCCAGGCGATCGAAGACGGCGTGCGCGTCGCGCGCGGCAGGGCCGGCGGCGATCAGCGCGTCGACGTCGTCGCGCATGCGCAGCACCGCGTGCGTGGCCGGGTCGAGGCCCAGCACCGACAGCACGCCACGCATCGCCTGCAATTGCGCCGGCACCGGCATCAGCACCTGCGGATCGTCGGGCGCACGGAAGAACTGGTCGATCAGCTTCTCGGATTCGCTCAGCGAGCCGCGCAGCTCCTGCACCACGCTGCCCATCGTCTGGCGATCGGCGACGCGGCGATAGAGCTCCTCCATCCACGTCTCGAGCGGCTGCGGCTGGGCGCCGCCACGCACGGCGTCGATGCGTTCGGCCAGGCGCCGCACGCGCGGAGCCTGTTCCGGCGCGTCGAAGCTGCCGTCCTCGAGCATCGCTTCCAGCCACAGCAGGCTGGTGGCGCATTCCATTGCCAGCGTCGGCGCCGGCGCGGCCTTCTGCTGAACGGTCAGCGCCGCCGACTGGCTCAGCGCGTCGGCCAGCGCCTCGCCGGAAGGCAGCAGGCGCTTGATCGAGTCGGC
Organism: Rivibacter subsaxonicus; assembly: GCF_004217215.1. GTDB lineage: Bacteria > Pseudomonadota > Gammaproteobacteria > Burkholderiales > Burkholderiaceae_C > Rivibacter > Rivibacter subsaxonicus. The sequence goes on along the minus strand of NZ_SHKP01000007.1, from coordinate 301,136 downwards.
CACCAGCGAGAACTGTTCGTTCAGGCCCGAGAGGCGGTGCATCTCGCCGCCGGCCACGGCCGACCAGCCATCCTTGGCGCCAGCCACCCGCTTGACGGCCTGGCTCACCGACGTCGGATCGAAGCGGCCCAGCGCGGGCTCGTCGTAGCGCGCTGGCAGGCCGGCGTCATCGAGCTGGTAGGCGCTGCGCGCGGCGGCCAGATGCGGCGCATCGGCCGCGGCAGCCGGACGTGCCATCGCGCAGAAGAAGGCCAGGTCCTGGCCGAGCCGTTCGGAGACGGCGCTGTCGCCGCGCTGCAGCGTGCGCAGCTGGGCCAGCAGGCTCGCGGTGACGCGCTTGCCGTAGATGTCGGGCTGCAGCAGATCGAGCGCGAGCGCTTCGTGGAAGGCGGCACCGAGCGACCACAGCGTGGCGACGTCGGTGGCCTCGGCACCGGCGGCCAGGCCGGCGCAGAGATCGGCGAGTTGGCGCGCGACCTTGGGGCCGCCGCCGCGCATCAGCGCCAGCACCTGCGATTCGAACTCGGTGGTGACGGCGGCGTCGACCGCACGCGGCGCGGCGGTCTGCGCCGGCAGCCGGTGCCATTGCCAGTCGATGGTCCAGAGATCGGCCGGGTGCACGCGCTCGGCGCCGGCCAGCACCTGCAAGGCGCGGTACTGCGGGAACAGCGCGACCGGCGAAACCTGGCGTCCGGCCAGGCGTCGGGCCACGAAATCGAGCACCGCGAAGGAGCCATGCTCGACGCTGTCGACCGCGGCCGCGTCGAGCTTGTGCGGCTTGGCCACGTAGCGCTGCACTGCCGCCTCGGCGGCCTGCAGCACGGCGGCGCCTGCCGGCAGGCCGACCAGCTCGAGCACGCCGGCTGCCTGGTGCAGCTGGGTGCGCGCCTGGCGCAGTGGCGCGGCCTCGACCGCATCGACATCGGAGCCGCTCGCGGCCTCGGCGTCCTTCAGCGCGCGACGCAGGCCCTTGTGGGCGGCATCGAGTGACTTGCGCAGTTCTTCCTGGACCCAAGCCAATGCGCTCAGGTCGTCGTGGGAGGTCGCGTTCGGGCTGCGGTTGTCCATCCGGAGGGGTTCCGTCGCTGCGGGCTAGTGGCGAGCGGGACCGCTCAGCTGACCTTGAATCGCGCCACCGAGGTGCGCAGTTCTTCGGCTGACTTGGAGAGTTCGCGCACGAGCTGTGCGGTCGAACGGGTACCTTCGCCGGTCTGTTCGGTCACCGCGAAGATGTGCTGGATGTTGGCCGCCACCACGTTGGCGGAGACCGCTTCCTGCGAGGCCTGGTTCGAGATGTGCGCGATCAGCTCGGCGAGTTGGCGCGACACGCGGTCGATCTCGCCAAGCGCCGAACCGGCGTTGTCGGACAGCCTGGCGTTCTCGACCACGCCCTGCGTCGAGCGCTCCATGGCGGCCACGGCGTCCTGGGTGTCGGTCTGAATGGTCTTCACCAGTGCGGCAATCTGCTTGGTCGCGTCGGCCGAGCGTTCGGCCAGTCGCTGCACTTCCTCGGCAACCACCGAGAAGCCGCGGCCTGCGTCGCCGGCCGAGGCGGCCTGGATGGCGGCGTTGAGCGCCAGCACGTTGGTCTGCTCGGTAATGTCCGAGATCAGTTCGGTGATTTCGCCGATCTCTTGCGAGGACTCGCCCAGGCGCTTGATTCGCTTGGAGGTGTCCTGGATCTGCTCGCGCAGGGTGTTCATGCCGCCGATGGTGTTCTGCACCGCGGTCAGGCCGGATTCGGCGGCGTTCAGCGACTGGCGCGCCACGTCGGCGGTCTGTTGCGCCTGGGCCGACACGTCGTTGATTCGACCCGCCATCTGCAGCACCGATTCGCCGGTTTCGCGAATCTCGCGCAGCTGCTCGTCCGAGGCTGCGAGCAGCTCGGTCGAGGTCGCTTCCACCTGCTGCGTGGTCTCGGTCACGCGGGCCACCGTGCCCTGCACCTGAGACACCAGCATCCGGAGCTCTTCCACCGTGTAGTTCACCGAGTCGGCGATCGCGCCGGTGATGTCCTCGGTCACGGTCGCCTGCTGCGTCAGGTCGCCTTCGGCCACCGTCTGCAGTTCGTTCATCAGCCGGAGAATGGCGGCCTGGTTGGCGTCGTTGACGCGCTTGGCTTCCTGCTCCTGGCGCTCCGCTTCATGGCGCTGCGATTCGGCAACCCGGGCGCGCTGGCGCTGGTCGCGGAACGAGACCGACACCAGGCCGGCGACACCGAGACCGGCCAGGGCCAGCGAGATCAGCATCAGCGCCACGTTGAAGGTCGAGACGCCGGCGCGCGACTGGATGTCGGTCTGCACCGTCTCGAGGCCGAGGCGCAGCGGTTCGCTGTCCTTGATGATCGCGTCCTGCGCCTCGCGCGCGGAAACCAGGCCCTGCAGGTTGCCGAGAATGGCGCCGGCCTGTTCGCGGGTCTCGTCGTAGAGCTTGAGCAGCGCGTCCAGGCGCTCCTTGGTGGCCGGGTCCTTGGCTGCCGGCAGGCGCAGTTCGGGGTTGCCGTCGCGCAGGCCCTTGGCGATCTCGCGGAAGGCGTTGAGGTCCTTGCCGAGCAGGAACACCGCCTCGGGCGACACACCTTCGACGGTCAGGAATTCGTTGGCGCTCTTGCCGATGCGCTGGGTCAGCATCACCAGCTGGCCGGCGGCCGAGATCTCGGCCGCGGAGGCATCCTGCTGCAGCTTGAGCGAAGCGACGGTCTCGGCCACTTCGAGCAGGTCGGAGGACTGGCGGTTGATGGTGCGCAGCGCCTGTCCGACCTGGGTCAGGATCTTTTCCTGGCCGAGCACGGTGTTGGCGTTCTTCTCGGCGCGATCGACCAGCGGCGCGACCGGCTCGAGGCTGGCCTGCACCGCACCCGCCACCGCGGCCACGGTGTCGCTGCCACCCTGCAGGCCGCGCACGTTGCTGGCCAGCATGCTGGCGCTTTCCTTGACCTCGGGGAAGGCGGCGGCGTTGCCGATCAGCGCCTGCGAGACCGATTTCGCCAGTCGCTGCGACTGCGTCAGCGCCTGGCCGCTGGCGGCCACCTGGGTCGCGCCGCGGGTTGCCGAGTTCAGCGAGATCACGGCCACCGTGACCAGGCCGATCAGGCCGAGGAACAGCAGGCCGCCGAGCGCGCGCTGCTGGTCGGCGATCGGCCAGCCGCCGATCAGCGGCAGGCCGCTGCCGGCAGCGGAAGCGGCGGCGGCGCCGCTATCGCCCTCCTGCACGCGGGTCTCGCTGAAGTCGCCCGGCAGCTCGGAGGGTGCGACCTCCGAGATGATCGAACTGGCCTCGTGCGTTCCCATCGTGGTCACCATCGCTGCGGTGTCGAGCGTGATCGTGCCGCCGCCACCCGGCAACGCCAGATCGGCGCCGTCGAAGGCGTCGTCGAAGGACTGCGAGTCGCCTTTGCCCACGCCCTGGCGCGAGCCGCGCTGCTTGAACTTGCTCAGAAAGCTCATAGATCCCTCTTCGTCCTGTCGGTGTCGTCTTGCTGGGTTGCTGCGTTGCGTCGGACCGGTGGCCCGTCAGTGCGCGATGCGCAGAAACATCTCGTCTTCGGCCAGGGTGGCCAGTTGAAGTTCGTGCCAGACACGCCCTTGCGCGTCGGCATAGCGGCCGCCCACGAAGGCCGGCCGCGGTTCGTTGTCGGCGTGGGGCTTGAGCTGCTCGCTCGAGCGCAGGCCCGCGAGGCGCTCGACCAGCAGCGCGGCATTGATGCCCAGCGCCGGGTTGAACGCCACCATGCGCACCGGATCACGCACCGGATCGGCGCCGCGCAGGCCGAAGAAGCCGGCCAGGTCGATCACGCCGTGCAGCCGTCCGCGCAGGTTGGCAACGCCCAGGAACCAGTTGCGCGAGTGCGGAACCGGCACCACCGGCGCCCACGGAAAGATCTCGCCCGCCTGCGCGAGCGGCAGCAGGAAACCCTGGCCGGCACACTCGACCGCCAGCCAGCTGGCGGCGGTGTCGGCCTGCTCGCGCGCGCCCTGCAGACGTCGCGCCAGCCGGGTCTGCAACTCGCGCAGCGCTTCCTTGTTAGCCATGCCTGCTCGGTCCTGAGAAGGGTTGAGCGACCGCGATCAGCCGAAGGCGCGGATCTTGGCGATCAGCTCGTCGGGATCGACCGGCTTGACCACGTAGTCGCGCGCGCCCTGGCGCATGCCCCAGACCTTGTCGGTCTCCTGGTTCTTGCTGGTGCACATGATCACCGGCACGTCGGCGAAGGCCGGGTCGCGGGTGATGGCACGCGTGAGCTGGAAGCCGTTCTGGCCCGGCATCACCACGTCCATCAGGATCAGGTCGGGCTTTTCCTCGGACAGGCGCTTCATCGCCTCTTCGGCGTTCTCGGCGGTACGCACCTTGAAGCCGCGCTTGCTCAGCAGTTCGGTGAGGAAGTGCAGTTCGGTCTTCGAGTCGTCAACCAGCAGAATTTTCTCGATCGTCATCTTGGAGCTTCCTTGCGCGCGCCCGTCATCGATCAACGACGATGGGCCCGCTGCTTGCGGTACGGGGATCCGGATCGCGCGCCGCTCAGGCGCTGCGCCGGTGTTGCTGCACGGCCTGCAGCAACTGATCCTTGGTGAAGGGCTTGGTCAGGTAGTCCTCGGAGCCGACCATGCGGCCGCGCGCCTTGTCGAACAGGCCATCCTTCGAGGAAAGCATGATCACCGGCACGCCGGCGAACTTCGGGTTGCGCTTGATGATGGCGCAGGTCTGATAGCCATCCAGCCGCGGCATCAGGATGTCGCAGAAGATCAGGTCAGGCTCGTGATCGCTGACCTTGGCCAGCGCATCGAAGCCATCCTCGGCCAGCATGACCGTGTAGCCACCCTGCTTGAGGAAGATCTCCGCACTGCGGCGGATCGTGTTGCTGTCGTCGATGACCAGCACACGCGGGCCTCCCAGGGCCCCGGACACCACTACCTCACTCACGGAGGACCTCCCAACGAATAACGTCTGGCGAGCTAGATCTGCACCATCTCGAAGTCTTCTTTGCGGGCACCGCACTCCGGACAGACCCAGTTCATCGGCACGTCGGCCCAGGCAGTGCCCGGCTTGATGCCATGCTCAGGATCGCCAGCGGCCTCGTCGTACATCCACCCGCAAATCAGGCACATCCAAGTACGTGAATCAGTCACCTTGTTCGATCGGCTCACTACAATGACAAATGATTGTAGCCAGCGCTAACTCGCCGACTACAGCCGTTGTGGGCACTGGCACCACAATCGCATCGATTTCTGCACGATCTACGCACCTTCACCGCACGATCGTCCTGCATGCGTGACAGCGTTCGCGCTTGTGCACTCCTTCGCCTCCACCTTCCTCCTTTCCAGCCTGCGCATGAGCAACCCAACGGCCGATTCCGCGATGGTCGGCACGCCCGCCGACAACGCCGAAGAACCCACCTCGCCGGCGTGCGTGATGAGCTTCAACGCCACCGACCCGAGCGGCGCCGGCGGCATCGCCGGCGACATCTCGACCATCGCGGCGATGGGCGCCCACCCGCTGCCGGTAGTCACCGCCATCGTGCTGCGCGACACCGCCGAGATCTTCGAGTCCTCGACCATCGATGCCGACGTGATCGTCGAGCAGGCCCGCACGATCCTCGAGGACGTGACGATCAGTGCCTGGAAGGTCGGCTTCCTCGGCAGCGCCGATGGCGTGGCCGCCGCCGCCGAGGTGCTCAGCGACTACACCGAAGTGCCGCTGGTGGCCTACCTGGCGCCGATCACCTGGCTCGACGAGGAAGAGCAACAGGCCTACCACGAGGCCTGGCGCGAGCTGATCCTGCCGGCGGCCGAGGTGCTGGTCGGCAACCAGCAGACGCTGGTCGACTTCCTGCTGCCCGACTGGGACAACGAGCGCCCGCCCTCGGCGCGCGAGCTCGCGGTCGCGGCCGGCGAGCACGGCACCCGCTTCGTGCTGGTCACCGGCGTGCAGCTGCCCGGCGTCAAGGGCGCCGAGGGCTTTGTCGACAACATCCTGGCCTCGCCGCAAGGCGCGATCACCGGCGAGAAGTTCGAGCGCTTCGAGACCGCCTTCATCGGCGCCGGCGACACCCTCTCGGCCGCGCTCGCCGCGCTGATGGCCAGCGGCGAGGAACTGCACCTCGCGGTCGGCGAGGCACTGAACTTCCTCGACCAGTCGCTCGACGCGGGCTTCCGGCCCGGCATGGGCAACGTGGTGCCCGACCGCTTCTTCTGGGCGCTGCCGCCGCCCGAGGGCGAGGAGCCCGGTGAAGACGGCGAGCCGCCGACGGACGCCGAGCCCGCGCCCGAGGCGGCGCAAAGCGCGCCCGCAGCCCCGTCGCGACGAATGCACTGAGAGTCGTCCGCGGCCCGCGGGCCGGTCACTCGACTCGACACGCAACGGGCCGCGGGACGCGAGCCCCGCGACTCGCGCACGCCCGCCGCAGCAAACCTTGAACCGACCCGACTCATGTCCAACGCCAGCCTGTTCGAACGAGCCCAGCAATCCATTCCCGGCGGCGTCAACTCGCCGGTGCGCGCCTTCCGCGCGGTCGGCGGCACGCCGCGCTTCATTGCCCGCGCCGAGGGTGCTTATCTCTGGGACGCAGAGGGCAAGCGCTACATCGACTACATCGGCAGCTGGGGCCCGATGATCCTCGGCCACGGCCACCCAGCCGTGCTCGAGGCAGTACAGAAGGCGGTGCGCGAGGGCTTCAGCTTCGGCGCGCCGACCGAGCGCGAGATCGAACTGGCCGAGGAGATCCTCAAGCTGGTGCCCTCGGCGCAGCAGGTGCGCCTGGTCAGTAGCGGCACCGAGGCCGCGATGAGCGCGATCCGCCTGGCGCGCGGCTTCACCGGACGTCCCAAGCTGATCAAGTTCGAGGGCTGCTACCACGGCCATGCCGACGCGCTGCTGGTCAAGGCGGGCTCGGGGCTGGCGACCTTCGGCCACCCGACCAGCGCCGGCGTGCCGCCCGAGGTGGTGCAGCACACGATCGTGCTGCCGTTCAACGACATCGCCGCGCTGGAGCAGGCCTTCGAGACGCATGGCACCGAGCTGGCCTGCGTCATGATCGAGCCGATCGCCGGCAATATGAACTTCGTGCGGACCCAGGTGCCGTTCATGCGCCGGCTGCGCGAGCTGTGCACCGAGCACCGGGCGCTGCTGGTGTTCGACGAGGTGATGACCGGCTTCCGGGTCGCGCTCGGCGGCGCCCAGAGCGTCTATGCCAAGGCGATTCCCGGCTTCGCACCCGATCTCAGCGTGTTCGGCAAGGTCATCGGCGGCGGCATGCCGCTGGCGGCCTTTGCCGGTCCGCGCGAGGTCATGCGCCATCTGGCGCCGCTGGGCCCGGTCTACCAGGCCGGCACGCTGAGCGGCAACCCGGTCGCCACCGCCTGCGGGCTCGAGACGCTGCGCCAGATCCAGCGGCCGGGCTTCTTCGAGGCGCTGACGGCTTCGACCCGCACGCTGGTCGACGGCCTCGTCGCCGCCGCGCGTGACGCCGGGGTGCCGCTGGTGGGCGACAGCGAGGGCGGCATGTTCGGCTTCTTCTTCGCCGACGCGCTACCGCAGGACTACAACGTCGTGATGGCCACAGACAAGGAGCGCTTCAACCGCTTCTTCCACGCGATGCTTGATCGCGGCGTGTATCTGGCGCCGGCCTTGTACGAGGCCGGCTTCGTCAGCGCGGCGCACACGGCGGCGGATATCGAGGCGACGATCGAGGCGGCGCGGGAGGCGTTGCGCTCCTAGGCCTCGGCGGCCGCCGAAGAAAACTCAGCTCCGGTAGTCCGCGTTGATCGACACGTAGTCGTGGCTCAGGTCGCAGGTCCACACGGTCGTCGACGCAGCACCCCGGCCAAGCCCGACCCGCACCGTGATCTCGCTCTGCTTCATCACCCGCTGGCCATCCTCCTCGCGATAGGCCGGATGTCGACCGCCACGCGTGGCGACGTGGACATCGTCGAGCCACAGGTCGATCAGCGACTGGTCGAGGTCGCCGATGCCGGCATAGCCCACCGCCGCGAGGATGCGGCCCAGGTTCGGATCGCTGGCAAAGAACGCCGTCTTCACCAGCGGCGAATGGGCGATCGCATAGGCCGCCTGGCGGCATTCGTGCTCGTCGCGACCGCCCTCGACCTCAACGCTGATGAACTTGGTGGCGCCCTCCCCGTCACGCACGATCGCCTGCGCCAGTTGCTGCGAGACCGCGATCACCGCCTCGCGCAGCGCGCGACCTTCGGCCGAATCGAGGCTGGCGATCTCGGCGTGCGCAGCACGTCGGCTGGCGATCAGCAAGAAACTGTCGTTGGTCGAGGTGTCGCCGTCGATCGTGATGCGGTTGAAGGAGGCGTCGGCCGCCTCGCGCACCAGCGCCTGCAGCGCCGCCGGCGCGATGTTGGCGTCGGTGGCGACGAAGCCGAGCATCGTCGCCATGTTCGGCCGGATCATGCCGGCGCCCTTGGCGATGCCGGTGATGGTGACCCGCGCACCACCGATCGTGATCTGGCGCGAGGCCGCCTTCGGCAGCGTGTCGGTGGTCATGATGGCCTCGGCCGCATGCGCCCAGTTGGCGAGCTTGAGGTCGGCGATCGCCGCCGGCAGCCCGGCCTCGATGCGATCGACCGGCAGCGTCTCCATGATCACGCCGGTCGAGAACGGCAGCACCTGCGCGGGCGTGACCTTGAGATGTTGCGCCAGCGCGATGCAGGTGGCGCGCGCGCGCGCCAGGCCGTCTTCGCCGGTGCCGGCGTTGGCGTTGCCGGTGTTGACCAGCAGCGCGCGAATCGGCATGCCGCCCTGCAGATGACTGCGGCACAGCTGCACCGGTGCCGCGCAGAAGCGGTTCTGCGTGAACACGCCGGCCACCGCCGAGCCTTCGGCCAGACGCAGCACCATCAGGTCGCGCCGGTTGGCCTTGCGCACGCCGGCCATCGCGATGCCGAGCTCGACGCCGGGCACCGGGTGCAGGTCTTCGGCCTTGGGTGCTTGCAGATTCACGGGCATGGCGGTCGCTACTTCCTGCTGCTGTTCAATGCGCCGCCGGATTGTAGGCAGCGAACATCAGCTGCTCGCCGAGCCGGCCCTGCGCGTCGCGCTCGTAGAAGCGAAGCACGCCCTCACGCGTGAAGCCCAGAGCCTGCTCGACAAAGCGCAAGGCCGCGTCGTTGCCGGCGTCGCTGAGCGCCTGCACGCGGGCGGCGCCAAGCGCGAAGGCCAGATCGACGCAGGCGAGCACCGCCTCGCGCATCAGCCCTCGGCCAGCGCTGCGCACATCGCCGACGTAGCCGACCTCGCAGCGCGGCGCCTCGAAATCCCAGCTGTGCAGGTCGATCCGGCCGACGTAGGCGCCGTCCGCCTTCTCGAAGACATAGAAGATCAGGCCGTCGCCGCGCTCGACGAAGGCGAGGCCCTTGTCCATGAACGCGCGACCCCATTCGACGGTCTGTGCCGACTGGCCCCAGCCGATCCAGCGCAGGCCGGGCAAGGACCGGTTCAGGCTCTCGACGAAGGCGGCCGCGAAGTCCTGCCGCGGCGCACGCAGCAGCAAGCGCGGTGTCTGCAACTCGCGCGGGGCACCGATCAGGTCCTGCGCGTTCACATCGGCCGCTTCAGGCCAGCTTGCCGTGGCAGAGCTTGTACTTCTTGCCGCTGCCGCAGGGGCAGGGATCGTTGCGACCCACGCGCGGCACGTCGCCCGCCATCGACTTGGCCACCAGCGTGGCGGGGTCGGTGTCCTGCGAGACCGAGCCGTCCTCGTTGGGATGGATGTAGGTCACGTTGGCGATCTGCTCGGCCTTCTCCTCGATGGCCTCGGCCGCCTGCGCGATCTCTTCCTCGCTGCGCACGCGCACCGTCATCAGCAGCTTGGTGACGTTGAGCTTGACCACGTCGAGCAGCTGCGAGAAGAGCTCGAAGGCCTCGCGCTTGTATTCCTGCTTCGGGTTCTTCTGCGCGTAGCCGCGCAGGTGGATGCCCTGGCGCAGGTAGTCGAGCGCCGAAAGATGCTCGCGCCAGTGCGTGTCCATCGACTGCAGCAGCACCATGCGCTCGAAGCTTGCGAACTGGTCGCGGCCGGCGGTCTCGACCTTGGCGTTGTAGCTGACCGAGGCCGCCACGGCCACCGTCTCGACGATCTCGTCGTCGGTGATCGATTCGCTCTTCTCGATCTTGGCCTTGAGCGGCAGCTCGAGCATCCACTCCTCGGCCAGCGTCTTCTCGAGCGCCGGGATATCCCACTGTTCCTCGACGCTTTCGGCCGGCACGTAGGTGCGCACCACATCTTCCATGCAGCCGCGACGCAGGTGGGCGATCTGCTCGCCGATGTCCTTCTGCTCGAGGATCTCGTTGCGCTGGGCGTAGATGACCTTGCGCTGGTCGTTGCTGACGTCGTCGTACTCGAGCAGCTGCTTGCGGATGTCGAAGTTGCGCGCCTCGACCTTGCGCTGCGCGCTCTCGATGCTGCGCGTCACGATGCCGGCCTCGATCGCCTCGCCATCGGGCATCTTCAGCCGCTCCATGATCGCCTTGACGCGGTCGCCGGCGAAGATGCGCATCAGCGGGTCTTCCAGCGAAAGGTAGAAGCGCGAACTGCCCGGATCGCCCTGGCGGCCCGAGCGGCCGCGCAACTGGTTGTCGATGCGACGACTCTCATGGCGCTCGGTGGCGACGATGCGCAGCCCGCCGAGCGACTTGACCTGCTGGTTCAGCCCGGCCCATTCGCCCTGCAGCTTGGCGATGCGGACGATCTTGTCCTGAAGCGCGATGCTGTCGTCGGCCTCGATCAGCTGGACCTGCTTCTCGACGTTGCCGCCGAGCACGATGTCGGTTCCCCGACCCGCCATGTTAGTGGCGATCGTGATCACGCCCGGCCGGCCGGCCTGGGCAATGATCTCGGCCTCGCGTGCATGCTGCTTGGCGTTGAGCACCTGGTGTGGCAGCTTGGCCTGCTCGAGCAGCTGGGCGATCAGCTCCGAGTTCTCGATCGAGGTGGTGCCGACCAGCACCGGCTGGCCGCGCTCGTGGCAATCGCGGATGTCGGCCACCGCCGCGGCGTAGCGCTCCTTCGAGGTCTTGTAGACCAGGTCGAGCTCGTCGCGGCGCTGGGTCGGCTTGTTGGGCGGGATCACCACGGTCTCGAGGCCGTAGATCTCCTGGAACTCGTAGGCCTCGGTGTCGGCGGTGCCGGTCATGCCGGCCAGCTTGCCGTACATGCGGAAGTAGTTCTGGAAGGTGATCGAGGCCAGGGTCTGGTTCTCGGCCTGGATCGCGACGCCTTCCTTGGCCTCGGTGGCCTGGTGCAGGCCGTCGCTCCAGCGGCGGCCCGTCATCAGGCGGCCGGTGAACTCGTCGACGATGATCACCTCGCCGTTCTGCACCACGTAATGCTGGTCCTTGTGGAACAGGTGGTGCGCGCGCAGCGACGCGTACAGGTGGTGCACCAGCGTGATGTAGGCGGCGTCGTAGAGGCTGGCGCCCTCGGGCAGCAGCCCGGCCTGGGTCAGCAGTCCCTCGGCGTTCTCGTGGCCGGCCTCGGTCAGGTAGACCTGGTGCGTCTTCTCGTCGGCAGTGAAGTCGCCCGGGTCGATCACGCCCTCGCCGGTGCGGGTGTCGGCCTCGCCTATCTGCTTCTTGAGGTGCGGCACGACCGCGTTGATCTTGAGATAGAGCTCGGTCTGGTCCTCGGCCTGGCCGCTGATGATCAGCGGCGTGCGCGCCTCGTCGATCAGGATCGAGTCGACCTCGTCGACGATCGCGAAGGCCAGGCCGCGCTGCACGCGGTCCTCGACCTCGTAGACCATGTTGTCGCGCAGATAGTCGAAGCCGAACTCGTTGTTGGTGCCGTAGGTGATATCGGCGCGGTAGGCGGCCTGCTTCTCCTCGCGCCCCATGCCCGGCACGTTGACACCGACCGTCATGCCGAGGAAGCCGTAGAGCTTGCCCATCCACTCGGCGTCGCGCCGGGCCAGGTAGTCGTTGACCGTGACCACGTGCACGCCGTTGCCCGTCAGCGCGTTCAGGTACACCGGCAGCGTCGCGACCAGGGTCTTGCCCTCGCCGGTGCGCATTTCGGTGATCTTGCGGTTGTGCAGCGCCATGCCGCCGATCAGCTGCACGTCGAAGTGGCGCATCTTGAGCGCCCGCTTGCCACCCTCGCGCACCACGGCAAAGGCCTCGGGCAGCAGCGCATCCAGGCTCTCGCCCTTGGCGTGGCGCTGCTTGAACTCCTCGGTCTTGGCGCGCAGCTCGTCGTCGGAGAGTTGTTCGAACCTGGGTTCGAGCGCGTTGATCTTGGCGACGGAGGCGCGCAACTGCTTGAGCAGGCGCTCGTTGCGGCTACCGAAGATCGAAGTGAGAAGCGAGGGCAGCATGGGACGCGGCAGCAGAAATTGGGGGCGGCGCGGGGCCGAGCATGAGGAGCCGGTCGGCCGGACGAGCGCTTCGTCCGGCTGGCAGCCGAGGGTTCCCTTCCAGATGGGGACGCGGCTGCCGAATCAAACCCTGCAGTTTAACCGAGCGGGTGTGCGCGAGCCGGTCGCCGCCGGGTAGCGCTAGCGCCGGCGCGAGGAGCCCGCCGCCGGCGCCGCGTTCTGGGCCAGGAAGCGCGCCGGGTCCTGCGGCACGCCCTCGACCAGCACTTCGAAGTGCAGATGCGGCCCGGTCGAGCGGCCGGAGCTGCCGACCTCGGCGATCGGCTGCGAGCGTCGCACCAGGTCGCCGACCTTGACCAGGGTCTTGGAGGCGTGCGCGTAGCGGGTCAGCAGGCCGCCGCCGTGGTCGAGCTCGACGGTGAGACCGTACTGGGCGTGCGGTTCGGCGCGCACGACCACGCCGCCGGCCGCGGCCATGATCTGGGTGCCGGAATCGGCCGGGAAGTCGAGGCCGGTATGCAGCGCACTGCGGCCGGTGAAGGGATCGAGCCGGAAGCCGAAGCCGGAGCCGACCGTGGTGTCGACCGGCGCGATGCTCGGCACCATCATGCCGCGCAGCCGCTTCTCGAGCAGGCGCGATTCGACCAGCGTCCACAGGTCGGCCTGCCAGTCGGCGCGGGCCTCGAAGCTCTCGAGCGCGCGCTCCAGTGCCGCCGCCGACACCGCACCGCCGGCCGCCACCAGCGGCGGCTCGGCCGGCAGGTAGACACCGCCACTGTTGCCGGCGCGCGCCGCGGCCGCCGACGCCGGCGCGGCCGGTGCGGGTACGCGGTCGATGCCGCGCAGGTCCTCGGCCTTGAGGCCGGCCATCGCCGCGGCGCGCTCGCCCACGGCCTCGAGCTTCAGCAGCTTGCCCTGCATCTCGCCGACCCGCTGCGCCATGGCGTCGAGGTTGTCGCGCATCACGCGGTCGCGCTGGGCGATCTCGTCGCGCACCACCAGGCGCACGATCTGGCTCACCACGGGCCAGCCCTCGCGCGCGGCCTTGAGGAACACGAAGTGATAGACCGCTCCCGAGATGGACAGCAGGAACAGCAGCAGCGCCACCGCCGCGAGCGCCATCTGAGCCGGGCTGAACTGCATGACGCGGGCCGACGCCGCGCCTTCGTGGGTCACAATGATCTGCATCTGGTCTGCTCCATGGCCGATCGCGTTTCACCCTGCCGCCCGTGCCGATGAGGCCTCCCGTCCGCAGCCCCGCCGAGGGCCCGTCCGTGCCCGCCCCGCTCAGCCTCGACGAGGCGATGCGGCGCAGCGCGCCCCTGGCCCACCTGGCCTCGATGCTCGCCGCCTCGCGGGCCCGGCTCGACGTCGTGCGGCCGTTGCTGCCCGCGCCGCTGGCGAGGGCCGTCAGCGCCGGCCCGGTCGACGCCGAAAGCGGCAACTGGGTGCTGCTCGCCTCCAGCCCGCCGGTGGCGGCCAAGCTGCGTCACTGGCAACCGCGGCTCGAGGCCGCGTTGAAGGAGGCCGGGCTGTTGCCGGCGGTGATCCGCATCAAGGTCCAGGCCGGTTGAATGTCGCGGCGCGCAAGGCGCGGCGCAGGTGGCGGTTGGTGCCGGCTATCCGAATCGAACGGATGACCTACTGTTTACAAGACAGTTGCTCTACCAACTGAGCTAAGCCGGCGCGAGCCAGGAATTGTAGGCGCGGGCCCGTCACGGACTTGTCACCGGCTGTAGCCTCGACTCCAGCGGCAGGCCGCGCCCGCGAGCACCCTATTTGGCGACTTTCCACTTGCCGTTGACCCGGCAGAGCTTGTGCTCACCCTCGTTGTGCAGCGCCGCGTGGCGCGTGCTGACTGCCAGCAGCCGGCATTCACCATCTGCCGCCTTCGGCGTGACGCTGCCGCTGCTGCCGGTCTTGTCGTTCTTCCATTCGACCGGCTGGCCGAGCGCGTCGGTTGTCAGCGCCTTGTCGATCGCCGCCTTGTACAACGCACGGTCGGCATCGTTGAAGCGCGAGATCGGCGTATCGGCCATGAAGCTGTAGTTGCCGGCGACGGCCAGCAGCGGCGGCAGAAGCAGCAGAAGCGAAATCGCATGACGTGGCTTGAACATGGCGGTTCTCCGGATACGCGCGCTCCCGACGCGGCAGGCGCTACATCATGCCCTCGATCGGCAGCCAGGACAGCACGCGGCTGAGCGCGCGCCGCCACCAGCCGGCCTGCGGATCACTGCGGTAGCCGGCGTCGGGCCCGACCCATTCGAGGCCGCCGTCGGTCGCCAGTTGCAGGCGCCAGGCCTGCTTTGGCGCCTGCTCGTCGAACCAGCGGCACAGGCGCGCGGCCGGGGCGCGCGCCTCGATCACCGCGCCCCCCTCGGTGTTGAGCATCGCCGAGCGCGGGTCGAGATTGAAGGAGCCCACGAAGACGCGCTCCGAGTCGACCGCGATGGTCTTGGCGTGCAGGCTGGCGCGCGACGAACCGCCGAGCGTGCGTGGACGCTGCAACGCCGGGCCACGATCGGCGTCGGGTCGCAGTTCCCACAGTTCGACCCCGGCCGCCAGCAGCGCTCGCCGGTACGGCGCATAGGCCGCATGCACCGCGGCCACGTCGGTGGCCGCCAGCGAGTTGGTCAGCACGCGCACCCGCACGCCCGAGCCGACCAGGCGAGCGAGTTCGGCGACGCCGGTCTCGCCCGGCACGAAGTACGGCGAGACAATGCACAGCTCGCGCTCGAAGGGCTTGAGCGCGCCGATCAGGCGCGGCAGCATGCCGGCGGCCAGCGCCCGGTCGGGCCGCTGGTCGATCTTGTCGGGCCGGTCGTTGACGGCGCTGACCGGCGCCCGCTCCAGGGCCCGCGCGTCGCGCTCGCGCAGCGCCACCGCCAGTGGCGCCTGCTGCAACGCAGCCACGTAGCGTGCGGCTTCCGGCGATGCGGCCAGCTTCTCCAGCCGCTCCCGCTGCCCCGCGAGCGCCTCGGCCGCGGCCGCCGGCAGGCCAAGCGCCGCCAGCGGATAGCTGTGCGGGCTGTGCCAGAAGGCATCGAAGTTGGCCTGGAACTCGGGCAGCACCGCGCCGGCGAGCAGCGCGTCCAGGTCGGCAAAGGCCAGGTCGGGATCGGCGCCGAAGTAGTCGTCGCCGACGTTGCGGCCACCGGTGATCGCGAGCCGGCCGTCGGCCAGCACCAGCTTGTTGTGCATGCGCCGATTGATGCGACCGAAGTCGGTGAGACCGTCGATCCAGCGCGCGTTGCGGTGGGCAAAGGGGTTGAACAGCCGAAGCTCGAGATTCGGATGCGCGTCGAGCGCAGCCAGCAGTTCGTCGCCGGGCTGGTTCAGGTCGTCGAGCAAGGCCCGCACCCGCACCCCGCGATCGGCCGCCTGCAGCAGTTCGTGCCAGAGCAGGCCGCCGGTGACGTCGTCGCGCCAGATGTAGTACTGCAGGTCCAGGCGCGACTTCGCCAGCCTGACCAGCGCCACCCGCGCGACGAAGGCGTCGAGCCCGTCATCGAGTGCGAGCACGCGCGAAGCCCTGGCCTCGTCGGCGGCCGGTGCCTCCAGTGCCCGTGCCGGCGAGGCCTCGGGCGCCGTCTCGACCGCCGCCACCTCGGAAGGCGGATCGGGGGTGCGCGGCGGCAGGCCGGCGCAGCCCACGATCAGCGAGCCGGCCAGCGCAACGGCCGGCAGCGAATGACGGAGCAAGGCGGGCAGGCGAGGCATCCGCAACACGCTGCCACGCCTCGCCCCGGCAGCTACTTGACGCGTTTGAGCGTCGGCCGCGAGCCACCACCCGGTGGTTCGGGTGGCTCGGGCGGCTCGTCGGCAGGCGCCGCGGACGGCTCGGGCACCTCGGCTGCCGCAGGTGGCGTGGCCAACCGCAGGCCGCCACCACCGGCGCGAGCCGGCGTTGCCGGACGCCCATCGGTTGCGGCCTCGGCCGCCGGCGCCGCAGCGACCGGCTGCGGACCGGTTGGCGCGGTGGTGGCGGCATCGGTCGGCGCCGGAAAGGCCATGCCCTGGCCGTTCTCGCGGGCGTAAATGGCGATCACGTGATCGATCGGGACCACGATCTCGCGCGGCACGCCGCCGAAGCGAGCCTTGAAGCTGACGAAATCATTGCCCAGCTGCAGGCCGCTGGTCGCGTCGAAGCTGGTGTTGAGCACGATCTCGTTGTTCTTCACGTACTCGAGCGGCACCTTGACGCTGGCGTCCACGTAGACCGCCAGGTACGGCGTGAAGCCGTTGTCGGTGCACCAGTCGTGCAGCGCACGGATCAGGTACGGCCGCGTCGAGGTGCCTTGCGCCTCGGGCGGCGGCATCACCGAGTTGGTCATGCGATCACCGGCGACTGCATTACTTGCGCATCACCTTCTCGGACGGCGTCAGCGCCTCGATGTAGGCCGGGCGCGAGAAGATGCGCTCGGCGTACTTAAGCAGCGGCAGCGCGTTCTTCGACAGGTCGATGCCGTAGTAGTCGAGGCGCCACAGCAGCGGCGCGATCGCGACGTCGAGCATCGAGAAGTCGTCGCCGAGCATGTACTTGTTCTTCAGGAAGATCGGCGCCAGCTGCGTGAGGCGGTCGCGGATCTGGCTGCGTGCCTTCTCGAGCAGCTTGTCGGTGGCCTTGATGCCGCGACCCTCGAGCACGTTGACGTGGGCGAACAGTTCCTTCTCGAAGTTGAAGAGGAACAGGCGCACGCGGGCGCGTGCGACCGGGTCGCCCGGCATCAGCTGCGGGTGCGGGAAGCGCTCGTCGATGTACTCGTTGATGATGTGCGACTCGTACAGGATCAGGTCGCGTTCGACCAGGATCGGCACCTCGTTGTACGGGTTCATCAGCGCGATGTCTTCGGGCTTGGCGAAGAGATCCACGTCGCGGATCTCGAAGTCCATGCCCTTCTCGAACAACACGAAGCGGCAGCGGTGCGAGTAGGGGTCGGTCGTTCCGGAGTAAAGCACCATCATGGCGGCGGGCTCCTGTGTTGAGCTTGGGCTCGGGCTACAAAATGCAAAACGGAGCGGGTGCCTTGCAGCCCGCTCCGCACGGCGCCGGCCCCACGGGGCCTGGCGCGTGGCTCGTTACTTGATGTCTTTCCAGTACGCGGCGTTCAGGCGCCACGCGATCAGCGTGAAGAAGGCCAGGAAGATCAGCACCCAGACGCCGACGCGCACGCGCTGGCCCTGGGCCGGCTCCGCCATCCACGTGAGGTAGGCGACCAGGTCGCCGATCGCCTCGTCGAACTCGAGCGGCGAGAGCTGGCCCGGCGTGAGTTGCTCGAAGCCGTCGAAGCGATGCACCGTGAGGTTCGGGTCGTGCGCATCCTTGGCCTCGACGAAGCGCGCACTGCGCTGGCCCTGCAGTTCCCACAGCACATGCGGCATGCCGACGCTCGGGAACGCCAGGTTGTTCCAGCCGGTGGCCTTGGTGTCGTCGCGATAGAAGGTGCGCAGGAAGGTGTAGAGGTAGTCGGAGCCACTGCCCTTGCCGGCCGCGGCGCGCGAGCGGGCGATCACGGTCAGGTCGGGCGGCACGCCACCGAACCATTCCTTGGCCTGCTTCGGATCGATGCTGGCCTTCATGGTCTCGCCGACCCTGTCGGTCGTGAACATGAGGTTGTCCTTGATCTGCTGGTCGCTCAGCCCGATATCGCCGAGGCGATTGAAGCGCATGTAGGCCGCCGAGTGGCAGTTCAGGCAGTGGTTGACGAACAGGCGCGCGCCGTTCTGCAGCGCCGCCATGTCGTTGAGCTTGGCCTGGGGGAAACGGTCCCACTCGATGCCACCTTCGGCGGCGCGCACCGCACCGACCAGGGCAAAGGCCGCGAGCAGGCCGGCAATCAGTTTCTTGATCATGTTGTTGTGCTCCAGCGGCTCGTCAGTGGGCGGCGAAGGTCACGCGGTCGGGGACCGGCTTGAACTCGCCCAGACGCGTCCACCACGGCATCAGCAGGAAGAAGCCGAAGTAGACCAGGGTGCCGATCTGGGCAACCAGTTCACCGGTCGGCGACGGCGGCTGGATGCCGAGGTAGCCGAGCACGACGAAGAACAGCACGAACACGCCATAGACGATCTTGTGCCAGCCCGGCCGATAGCGGATCGACTTGACCGGGCTGCGGTCGAGCCAGGGCAGGAAGAACAGGATGATGACGGCGCCGCCCATCACGACCACGCCCCAGAACTTGGCCTCGAACACCTTGAGTAGCGCGATCGCGACGATCGCACCGATCGCGATGGCCGCCTTGCCCTTGCCGCCGAAGCCGCCGCGCACGATGGCCAGCAGCGCGCCGATGCCGGTCAGCACGGCCAGCACGTTGACCATCACGTCGGTGGTCGCGCGCAGCATCGAGTAGAAGGGCGTGAAGTACCAGACCGGCGCGATGTGCGCGGGGGTCTTCAGCGGGTCGGCCGGAATGAAGTTGTTGTACTCGAGGAAGTAGCCGCCGAGTTCCGGCGCGAAGAAGATCACCGCGGTGAAGATCATCAGGAACACGCCGACGCCGACCAGGTCGTGCACCGTGTAGTACGGATGGAACGGGATGCCGTCGAGCGGCTTGCCGTTGGCGTCCTTCTTGGCCTTGATCTCGATGCCGTCGGGATTGTTCGAGCCGACGTCGTGCAGCGCCAGCAAGTGCGCGACGACCAGGCCGATCAGCACCAGCGGCAGCGCGATCACGTGAAACGCGAAGAAGCGGTTCAGCGTGGCGTCGGAGACGACGTAGTCGCCGCGGATCAGCAGCGCGAGGTCGGGGCCGATGAAGGGCACGGCGGCGAACAGGTTGACGATCACCTGCGCGCCCCAGTAGCTCATCTGGCCCCAGGGCAGCAGGTAGCCCATGAAGGCCTCGGCCATCAGGCACAGGAAGATCAGGCAGCCGAAGATCCAGACCAGTTCGCGCGGCTTGCGGTACGAGCCGTACATCAGCCCGCGGAACATGTGCAGGTAGATGACGACGAAGAACGCGCTGGCGCCGGTCGAGTGCATGTAGCGCACCAACCAGCCCCAGGGCACGTCGCGCATGATGTACTCGACCGAGGCGAAAGCCATCGCCGCGTCGGGCTTGTAGTTCATCACCAGGAAGATGCCGGTGACGATCTGGATCACCAGAACCAGCAGCGCCAGCGAACCGAAGAAGTACCAGAAGTTGAAGTTCTTCGGCGCGTAGTACTCGGTCAGGTGCTTCTTGTACTCGTCGAACGCGGTCGGGAACCGGTTCTCGAACCACACCGTCACCTTTTCCGAGGTCGGTGCGTCGGCGGGGAGTTCCTTGAAATCAGCCATGATGGTCCTCTGCTCCGCTCGATCAGGCCTTCTTCGCTTCACCGATCAGCAAGCGGCTGTCGGAGAGGAAGGTGTGGGGCGGAACCTCGAGGTTGTCAGGCGCCGGCTTGTTCTTGAACACCCGGCCCGCCATGTCGAAGGTCGAGCCGTGGCAGGGGCACAGGAAGCCGCCCTGCCAGTCGCCCGGCAGCGAGGGTTGCGCGCCAGGCGTGAAGCGCTCGCTCGGCGAGCAGCCCAGGTGCGAGCAGATGCCGACCGTGACGAAAACCTCGGGCTTGATCGAGCGATGCTGGTTGCGCGTCTCGGGCATCGGCGTGACCTCGGAGGCCTTGCGCTCGGAGCGCGGGTCGGCCACCAGGTTCTCGGTCTTGTTCAGCGATTCGAGCTGCTCCGGCGTGCGGCGCACGATCCAGACCGGCTTGCCGCGCCACTCGACCGTCATCATCTCGCCCGCCTTGAGGCCACTGATGTCGGCCTCGACCGGTGCACCGGCGGCGCGGGCGCGCTCGGACGGCGCGAAGGTACTGACAAAGGGCACCGCGACCACCGCCCCGCCGGCGACACCGGCACAGGTTGTTGCGATCAGCCACGTACGCTTTGACGGGTCGAGTTGCTGTTCACTCATGAGGCGGGATCCTTCGAACTGGCTTCGTAGTCAGGGGCAACCCGCGATTCTAATGGACGCCAAGGCGGGTTCGACCGGCGCGCCGCGTAATCGTGACTCGGCCGCCGCTCGGACGCGATTGGCAACAGCACGCCGCTTGACTTGGCGACCCGCGCTGGAATACTCGACCGGTCCGCGCCATCTCGGCCGGAAGATCGTTTGCGCGCGCAGGAGCCAGCATGGGATTCATGACCGAGTTCAGGGAGTTCGCCGTCAAGGGCAACGTGGTCGACCTCGCGGTCGCCGTCATCATCGGTGGCGCCTTCGGCAAGATCGTCGATTCCCTGGTCAGCGACGTCATCATGCCGCTGGTCACCAGGATCGTCGGCGGCCTCGACTATTCCAACTACTTCATCCCGCTCGCCGGACAGACCGAGACCACGCTCGAAGCGGCGCGCAAGGGCGGCGCGGTGCTCGCCTACGGCAGCTTCATCACGGTGGCGATCAACTTCGTCATCCTGGCCTTCATCATCTTCATGATGGTCAAGCAGATCAACCGGCTCAAGCGCGCCGAACCACCCGCGCCACCAGCGGAACCGGCCGAAGACGTGCTGCTGCTGCGCGAGATCCGCGACGCGCTGGCCGTAAAGAAATAATGCGGGGCTGGCGTGCTGCGGAGCGCGGCCCGCAGCCCCCTCGTCGAATGTCGTTGGCGCCGTGAACCCACTGATTGCCCAGAATGCGCTGCAGGCCGCGGCGCTGCTGATCCAGTCCGCCGTCGGCGCGGCCGGGCAGCGCCTGCTCGAGCAGCTCGCGCCGCCGGCCACCGAGCTGTGCAAGCGCCTGCCGCGCATGGAGGTCGGGCGCGCCCAGATGGACTGGCAGATCAATGTCGGCGGCTTCAACCTGCAGTTCAGCCAGACGCTGCGCGACACCATCAACAGCGAGTCGCGCCCGCTCAACAGCACGCGCTCGCTGGCCAGCACCACCTTCGAGGCGCTGAGCCTGGTCGACGACCACAGCGAGGACGAGCGCGTCACCGCGCACCGGCTGTCCTCGGAGATCGAGCAGGACTGCGAGTGGGAGCTGCGCGAGCTCGACAGCCTGGTCGGCTCGCTGCTCGCCTTCGGTCGCCCCGACCACGAGCGCAATCCGCTGCGGCCCGAGATCATCGGGCGCGCGCTGTTTCGCGCGATGGATGTAGCCAGCCGCGATGCCGACGTCCGTCGCCTGCTACTGCGCGAGCTCGGCCACACGCTGTCGCCGCTGATGCGCCCCTGCTACCGGGCCATCATCGATGACCTCAAGGCGCGTGGCGTCGAGCCGGTCGACCTGGCGCTGCGCACGGTCGAGGGTCCCGGCAACGACCTGGCACGCGACTCGGTGCGCGGTGGTGGCTACATGGCGACCGGCTCCGGCGCCGTCACCGGCTCGGGCTACCAGAGCTCCGCGCGCGACACCGCGCAGGCACTGCACGCGCTGAGTTCGATCTTCGGCATCGCGGTGCCGTCGATGGGTGGTGGCGGCAGCGCCGAGCCGCCGGCCAGCGGCCATCGGCCGCTCAGCGGCGGTGGCGGCGCGGGTGGCGGCTACGGAGGCGGGCAGCCGGGCGGCGCGTCCAGCCACTCGGGCTTCGACGCGCGTGGCCACGGTGGCGCTGGCATGGGTGGCGTCGCCAGCGACGCACAGGTGGTCGACGTGATCCGGCGCCTGGCCGCGCTCGGCTCGCTCGCCGCGGACACCGGGCTCGGCCTGCCGCACAGCACCTCGTCGCGCGCCACGCTGGGCTTCGGCACCGCCGGCGGCCATGGTGTCGGCAGCATGGCGGGCGCCGCTCAGGGCTTTGGCCTGCCCGCCGCGAGCCATGGCGGCGCGGGGCTGTCGATGCCGGCGCAACTGGGCAGCGGCATGGGCGGCGGCAATGCCGGCCTGCCGGGCCTGATGGCCGTCAACATGATCCGCGCGCATCGCGAGGAGTTGATCCGCGCCTCCAGCGGCACCCTCGACCAGCTCGTGATCGACGTCGTCGCGACGATGTTCGACCAGGTTCTGTCGGACAGCAAGGTCGCGCCGCAGATGGCGCGCCAGATCGCCCGGCTGCAGATGCCGGTGCTGCGCGCGGCGCTCAAGGACGTCGGCTTCTTCAGCTCGCGCAAGCATCCGGTGCGGCGCTTCGTCAACCGCATCGCCACGCTGGCCGCGGCCTACGAGGACTTCGACGAAGGCCCGGGCAAGGTCTTCCTCGAGCGCGTGCGCGAACTGGTGCAGCAGATCGTCGAAGGCGACTTCGACCAGATGGAGCTCTACGAGTCCAAGCTGCAGGCGCTCGAGACGCTGCTGGCCGAGCAGAGCTCCAAGGACGCCGGGCCGCACGCCGCCGCCGCCCAGCTGCTCGACGATCGCGAGACCGAGCTGCGCATCCAGCAACGCTACATGCGCGAGCTGCAGCAGCGCCTGACCGGTCTGCCGGCACCCGAGTTCCTGCGCAACTTCCTGGCCCAGGTCTGGAGCCAGGTGGTCGTGCTGGTCAACGGGCCCAAGGGCAACCCGGAGCTGGCCACGCGCATCGAGCGCGTCGCCTCGGAACTGGTGCTCAGCGTCCAGCCCAAGGGCGAGCCCGCGCTGCGCCGCGCCTTCCTGCTGAAGCTGCCGCAGCTGATGAAGGACCTCAACGAGGGCATGGCGCTGATCCGCTGGCCCGAGGAGGCCAAGAAGGATTTCTATGCCAAGTTGCTGCCCACGCACGCCGAATCGCTGAAGCAGGCGCCGTCGGCGCCGTCGGCGATCGAGGCGCTGCAGCAGCAGCTCGAGGCGCTGGCGGCGGTGCCGATCCCGAAGCCGCAGGACCTGGCCGCGGTCCAGCCGGGCGTGGCCGCGACCGATCTGCCGCCGCCCGAGGCGCATGCGGCACCGCTGGCCTTCTCGGCGGAAGAGGCGCAGCAGGTCGGCCTGGTCGAGGAAAGCGCGGTCGACTGGACCGGCGAGGTCGACATCGACCTCGGCGAGCCCGGCTCGCCCGGCAGCGCCGAGATCGACATCGTGCTCGACGGCCCGCTCGCCGAGGGCGCGCCGCCGACCCACGGCGTCGGCCTGATGGAGCATCTGCAGACCGGCATCGCCTATCGCATGCACCTCAACGGCAGCTGGCAGCGGGTGCGGCTGTCATGGGCCAGCCCGGGCCGCGCCTTCTTCGTCTTCACGCATGGCAAGGCCAACCAGAAGACCATCTCGATGACCGCCCGCATGCTGGCCCGCATGTGCGAGACCGAGCGCTTCCGCGCCTACGAGCAGGCCGAGCTGATCGAGCGCGCGACGATGCGCGCACGCCGCCAGCTGGCCCAGATCGGCGCGCCGACGACGCGTTAGGCTGCGTCAGCCAGTCGCCGCGCCATGCGCGCGGCGGCGATCAGGCTGGCCGGATCGGCCGTGCCGCGACCGGCGATATCGAAGGCGGTGCCATGGTCGGGGCTGGTGCGCACCACCGGCAGTCCGAGCGTGACGTTGACGCCCTGCTCCAGCCCGAGGTACTTGACCGGGATCAGGCCCTGGTCGTGGTACATCGCGACCACCGCATCGAAGGCACCGGTGCGGGCGTGCATGAAGACCGTGTCCGGCGCATGCGGGCCGCTGGCATCGATGCCGGCCGCGCGCGCCGCGGCGACGGCCGGCGCGATCTGCTCGCGTTCCTCGCTGCCAAACAAGCCGCCCTCGCCGGCGTGCGGATTGAGCCCGGCCACCGCGATGCGCGGCGCCTCGATACCGGCGCGGCGCAGCGCGGCGTCGGCAATCCGGATCGTCTGCAGCACCGCCGGCTGCGTCACGGCGGCGATCGCGTCGCGCAGCGAGACATGGATGCTGACCAGCACCACGCGCAACTCGTCGTTGGCCAGCATCATGCGCACCGGCGCGCCGCCGCACTCGGCCTGCAGCAGCTCGGTGTGGCCGGGATAGGGCTCGCCAGCCGCGGCCAGCGCCTCCTTGTGGATCGGCGCGGTCACCAGCGCCGCCGCCGCGCCGCTGACCACCTGGGCCAGCGCGCTTCGGATGCAGGCCGCGGCGGCCGCACCGGCAGCGGCCTCGATGCGTCCGAGCGGCAATTGCGCCAGGCCAGGCGGCAGGCCGGGTGGCTGCCACACCGGCACGCAGCGAGGGGGCACGGCCAGCGCATCAGCCGGCGACTCGATCAGCGCGACCGGTAGCTCCACGCCACCCTCGTGCGGAGCCACACAGCGCGCGGCGCGCCGCATCACCTCGAGGTCGCCGACCACGTAACCGCCCGGCAGCGCATTGCGGGCGAAGGCGCAGGCGAGGATCTCGGGGCCGATCCCGAGCGGATCGCCCATCGACAGGGCCAGCGGTTGCAGCATGCGCTTCACGCCGGGTTGTCGATCTCGATGAAGCGGTGCTCGAGCCCGAACAGCTGCGCCGCGTGAGCAGCCACGGCGGGCGCGCCGTAGCGCTCGCTCGCGTGGTGGCCGACGGCATAGAAGGCGACGCCGGTCTCGCGCGCCAGGTGCGCTTGTGGCTCCGAGATCTCGCCGGTCAGGAAGGCGTCGGCGCCGGCAGCGATCGCTGCCTCGAAGTAGCCCTGGGCGCCGCCGGTGCACCAGGCCACGCGCTGGATCGGGCGGCCGTCGCCCTCGACCATCAGCGGCGCGCGATTGAGCCGGAACTGCAGCAGCGCCGCCAGTGCGGCCGCCGTCAGCGGCTGCGCCGGCCGGCCGAGGAAGCCGAGTTCCTGCTCGCCGAAGCGGCCATCGACCGCCAGCTTCAGGCGCGCACCGAACTGCGCGTTGTTGCCATGTTCCGGATGAGCGTCGAGCGGCAGGTGGTAGGCGTAGAGGTTGATGCCATGCTCGAGCAGCAGCGCCACGCGCGCCTTCAGCCAGCCGGTCAGGCGGCCGTCGTGGCCGCGCCAGAACAGGCCATGGTGGACCAGCAGCGCGTCGGCGCCCGCGGCGATCGCGGCCTCGATCAGCGCCTTGCTGGCAGTGACCCCGCTGACGAGCTTGCGAATCTCGGGCTTGCCCTCGACCTGAAGACCGTTCGGCCCATAATCCTTGAACCGGTCCACCTCCAGCAGGCTCTTCAGGTAGCTCTCGAGTTCTTCGCGGCTGGTCACGGTATCTCCCGGTCTGGTTTGAAGCGACGATGCGCAAGATCTGGCTCATTTTCTCGCAAGCGGTCACCATCGGGCTGGCAATGCTCTTCGTGGTCGCCACGCTGCGGCCGGACTGGCTGTCGCGCAGCGAGCCCGTCGGCGCGCCGGCCACCCTGCCGGCCATGCCGGTGCCCGGGGTCGGCGCGGTTCAGCCGGCGGTTCTCAACAGCGGCGCGGCGGCCTCCAACATCGGCTTCTCGCAGGCCGCGCGGCGCGCCTCGCCGGCGGTGGTCAGCATCGTCACCAGCAAGCTGCTGGCGCAGAAGAATCCGCACGCCGGCGAGCCCTGGTCGCGCTTCTTCTTCGGCGACCGCGACAGCCCGCCGCCCTCCGGCATGGGCTCGGGCGTGATCGTCAGCGCCGAGGGCTACCTGCTCACCAACAACCACGTGGTCGAGGGCATGGACGGCATCGAGGTCGCGCTCGCCGACGGCCGCCGCACCCGTGCCGAGGTGGTCGGCACCGACCCCGAGTCCGATCTGGCGGTGCTGCGCATCAAGCTCGACGCGCTGCCGGTCATCAACTTCGGCAACTCCGAGACGCTGCAGGTCGGCGACCTGGTGCTGGCGATCGGCAACCCCTTCGGCGTCGGCCAGACCGTCACTTCCGGGATCGTCTCGGCGCTCGGCCGCAACCAGCTCGGCATCAACACCTTCGAGAACTTCATCCAGACCGATGCCGCGATCAACCCCGGCAACTCCGGCGGCGCGCTGGTCGACGCCACCGGCGCGCTGATGGGCATCAGCACCGCGATCTACTCGCGCTCCGGCGGCAACCTCGGCATCGGCTTCGCGATCCCCTCGGCCACCGCCAAGCAGGTGATGGACAGCCTGATCCGCGACGGCGTCGTCACCCGCGGCTGGATCGGCGTCGAGCCGCGCGAATTGACGCCCGAGATGGCCGAGAACTTCAACCTGCCGACCAGCCAGGGCGTGCTGATCACCGGCGTGCTGCAGGGCGGCCCGGCCAGCGAGGGCGGGCTGCGTCCGGGCGACGTGGTGGTCCGCGTCGCCGAGACCCGGGTCGCCAACACCGCGCAGCTGCTGGCGGCGGTGGCCGCGCTCAAGCCGCGTTCGGAGGCGGCACTGCAGGTCTTGCGCGGCAAGCAGCAGATGGAACTGAAGATCCGCGTCGCGCAGCGGCCACGCGCCACCGCCGAGCGCTGAGCCTCGCGGCCCGGCTTAGCTGCCGCTGCCCGGCCGCTCCCCGGCGGCCTCGTCCGGTGCCTTGGTGTGCCGCACGAACACGCCGGCGGCGAGGATGCCCAGCTCGTAGAGGATGATCATCGGCAGCAGCAGCGCGACCATCGAGATGATGTCCGGCGGCGTCACCACGGCCGAG
Source organism: Rivibacter subsaxonicus (assembly GCF_004217215.1). GTDB lineage: Bacteria > Pseudomonadota > Gammaproteobacteria > Burkholderiales > Burkholderiaceae_C > Rivibacter > Rivibacter subsaxonicus. Next base: position 274,419 of record NZ_SHKP01000007.1, on the reverse strand, counting down.
GCGATCGCTGCGATCACGATGAAGTAGCCGCGCCACGCCTTCAGCTGCTCGACGCTGAACACGCCCATGCGCACCAGCACCACCACCGCCACCGGCACCTCGAAAGCGAGGCCGAAGGCGATGAACATGTTGAGCACGAAGCCGAGGTAGGCCTCGATGTCGGGCGCGGCGGTGATGCTCTTCGGCGCCACGCTCTGGATCGCTTTGAAGACCTGACCGAACACGAAGAAGTAGCTGAACGCCACGCCGAGCAGGAACAGCAGCGTGCTCGAGACCACCAGCGGCACCACCAGCCGCTTCTCGTGGCTGTAGAGGCCGGGCGCGACGAAGGCCCAGACCTGGTAGAGCACGAACGGCAGCGCCAGCATGAAGGCCGCCATCAGCGTGATCTTCAACGGCACCAGGAACGGCGAGATCACGTTGGTCGCGATCAGCGTGGTGCCCTGCGGCAGGTTGGCCACCAGCGGCGCGGCCAGCAGGTCGTAGAGCGCCGACGGGCCGGGCCAGATGGCCAGGATCGCGAAGGCGACGCCGACCGCCACCACGGCGCGGATCAGCCGGTCGCGCAACTCGACCAGGTGCGTGACGAAGGGCTGTTCGCTGCCTTCGAGCTCGTCTTTGGGATCGGGGGAACTCACGGCCACAGGATAGATGTTTGAGGACCGCGAAGCGGCGCAGGACGCGTCAGCGCGGTTTCGGCGGCCTGAAGCGCGCCACCCGTGCCGCGCCCGACTGTGCGTGCGCCCGAACGCCAGCGCGCTGGCGATACCACTGTGGCACCGCGGCACGCTTGACGCGCCAGTTCTTCTTGGGCGGCTTGTAGCCGAGCGGCGGCTCGGCCAGCGCGTCGCCGGCGCCGTAGCTTTGGGCCTGGTGCCCGAGTTCGTCCCAGGCCTGGTTCAGCTCGCCGGTGGTCTGGTGGATCTCGTTGGAGACCGTCTGCTCGACGTTGCGTGCCGCATCCTCGAACTCGGTCTTCATCTTCTTGAGCTCTTCGAGCTCGATCGAGCGGTTGACCTCGGCCTTGACGTCGGCCACGTAGCGCTGCGCCTTGCCCATCAGGTGACCGACGGTACGGGCGACCTTGGGCAGCCGCTCAGGGCCGATGACGATCAGCGCCACGGCGCCGATCAGCGCGATCTTGTCGAATCCGAAGTCGATCATGGTCGAGCCGGGTGCCGGCAGCGCTGGCTGCCGCAGCCCGGATCAGTGACGCCGCAGCGGTAGCTCAGGACTTGGTCCGCGCTTCGACGTCGACGGTATTGGCATCGGCAGCCTTGGCGGTGGCGTTGCTCACCTGTTGCGCCGGCGCCGCCGGTGCGGCCGCGGCGTCGACCGAGGCGGCACCGTCCTTGATGCCGTCCTTGAAGCCCTTGACCGCGCCACCGAGGTCGGAGCCGATGTTCTTGAGCTTCTTGGTGCCGAAGACCAGCACGACGATGACCAGCACGATGAGCCAGTGCCAGATGCTGAACGATCCCATTGAATTCTCCTGACGACGCCTCGGCCAGCGGCCGACAGCGAAAACGGTGATTTTAGGTGCGACGCCATGTCGGACCCGTGTCGCGGGCCTTGGTTCAGTGAACGGCGTCGCGAAAGGGCGACCTGCGGCTAGCCTTTCGCCCAGGGCCGCGGCCCGCCGATCACGTGCATGTGCAGGTGCATCACCTCCTGCAGGCCGTCCTTGCCGGTGTTGATCAGCGTGCGAAAACCGTTGCTGACGCCCAACTCGCGCATCAGCCGCGGCGCCAGCACCATCATCCGGCCCATCAGCTCGGCGTGCTCCTCGCCGACCTCGGCCAGCGAGACGATGTGCTGCCTGGGAACGATCAGCACATGCACCGGCGCCCACGGGTTGATGTCGTGGAAGGCGATCAGGTGCTCGTCCTCGAAGACCTTCCGGGCCGGGATCTGGCCGGCAGCGATCTTGCAGAAGATGCAGTTGGGATCTGAAGAAGCGCTCATCAGACCTCCATCGGCTTGTCTTCGTTGAAGTTCAGGAAGCCCTTGACGATGCGGTAGATCACCCAGATCGCGTCCGCCAGGAGGACCAGGAAGCCGATGCCGATGATCATCGTGGCAATGCCGAGCACGAACCACAGCAGACTCCACCAGAAGGTGCGGATCTGCCAGGTGAAGTGACTGGCGTAGATGGTGCCGGCGGTGTCGTCGCGCTTCACGTAGTTGATGATGATCGCGACGATCCCGGTGACACCGACGAAGGCGCTGACCGCATAGAGGATGTAGGTGATCAGCGTCAGCTGCTTGATCTGGGCCAGCTTGACCGGGTCGACCGCCGGTGCTGAAGCTTGTGGCGCCGGATCGGCGGCCGGGGTGACGATCTCGTTCATGGCGTTCCTCCTTCTTCTCGAAGCTTGAGCTTGCGCAGCGCGAACTCCTCGAGTCCGCTCAGTCCCTCGCGCCGTTCCAGTTCGGCCAGCACCTCGGCCGGCCGGATGCCGTGCTGAGCCAGCGCGAGCATCGAGTGGAACCAGAGGTCGGCCGTCTCGTAGACGATCTTCTGGCGATCGGCATCCTTGGCCGCCATCACCAGTTCGGTCGCTTCCTCGCCGACCTTCTTGAGGATCGCGTCGCCGCCCTTCTGGAACAGGCGCGCCACGTAGCTCTTGTCGGGGTCGCCGGCACGGCGCTGATCGATGACGTCGGCCAGCCGCTCGAGCGTGTCGAGGCTCCCGTTGGCTGGGTTCTGGCTCATTTGTAGATGCGCTCCGGATCCTGCAGCACCGGCTCCACCGCGCGCCATTGGCCCGCCTCGAGCTTCTGGAAGAAGCAGCTGTGGCGGCCGGTATGACAGGCGATGCCCGGCTCATGGCCGAGCTGGCTGACCTCGAGCAGCAGCACGTCGTTGTCGCAATCGAGCCGCATCGAATGCACCTGCTGGAAGTGGCCGCTCTCTTCGCCCTTGTGCCAGAGTCGGTTGCGCGAACGGCTCCAGTAGACCGCCTGGCCGCGCTCGGCGGTGGCCGCCAGTGCCTCGCGGTTCATCCACGCGACCATCAGCACGTCCTTGCTGTCGCGCTCCTGGGCAATCACCGGCACCAGGCCGGCGGCGTCCCATTTGATTTCGTCGAGCCAGTTCATGGTTTCAGTGTAGGCGGGCTCAGGTTCGCACCGGGATGCCGCGTGCCGCCATCAGTGCCTTGGCCTCGGCCACCGTGTGCTCGCCGTAGTGAAAGATGCTGGCCGCGAGCACCGCGTCGGCGCCGCCGAGCGTGATGCCGTCGGCCAGGTCGTCGAGCGAGCCGACGCCGCCGGAGGCGATCACCGGCACCGGTACCGCGTCGCTCACCGCCCGCGTCAGCGCCAGGTCGAAGCCGCTCTTGGTGCCATCGCGGTCCATGCTGGTCAGCAGGATCTCGCCGGCGCCGAGCTCGGCCATGCGCCGTGCCCAAGCCACCGCGTCGAGGCCGGTGTTCTTGCGACCACCGTGGGTGTAGACCTCCCAGCCCGAACCATCGGCGCGCGCCTTGGCATCGATGGCCACGACGATGCACTGCGCGCCGTACTTGTCGGAGGCCGCCCGGATCAGCTCCGGGTCGGCCACCGCCGCCGAGTTGAAGCTGACCTTGTCGGCACCGGCGTTGAGCAGGCGCCGCACGTCCTCGACGGCCCGCACGCCGCCGCCGACAGTGAGCGGGATGAAGACCTGCGAGGCGACCGCCTCGATGATGTGCAGGATCAGGTCACGGCCATCGCTGGTGGCCGTGATGTCGAGGAAGGTCAGCTCGTCGGCGCCCTGCTCGTTGTAGCGCGCCGCGATCTCGACCGGATCGCCGGCATCGCGCAGCTCGACGAAGTTGACGCCCTTGACGACCCGGCCGCCGGTGACATCGAGGCAGGGAATGATGCGCTTGGCCAGCACCTGGAGGCTTCCTGCTTCAGCCCGCGCCGTTGAGTTCGTCGGCGCGCCGCTGCGCGCTCGCGAAGTCGAGATCGCCGGTGTAGATCGCGCGTCCGCAGATCACGCCCTCGACGCCCTCGCCCTCGACCGCGCACAGCGCCTCGATGTCGGCCATGCTGCCCAGGCCGCCGGAGGCGATCACCGGGATGCTCAGCGCCTGCGCCAGCTTGACGGTGGCGTCGACGTTGATGCCTGAGAGCATGCCGTCGCGGCCGATGTCGGTGTAGACCACGGCCTCCACGCCGTAGTCCTCGAACTTCTTGCCGAGGTCGGCGACCTCGTGTCCGGTGAGCTTGCTCCAGCCGTCGGTTGCGACCTTGCCGTCCTTGGCGTCGAGGCCGACGATGATGTGGCCGCCAAAGGCGATGCAGGCGTCGCGCACGAAACCCGGACTCTTGACCGCGGCGGTGCCGATGATCACGTAGGAAAGGCCGTCGTCGAGGTAGCGCTCGATGGTGTCGAGGTCGCGGATGCCGCCGCCGAGCTGGACCGGAATCTCGCTGCCGACCTCGGCCAGGATCGCCTTGATCGCCGCCTCGTTGATCGGCTTGCCGGCGAAGGCGCCGTTGAGGTCGACCAGGTGCAGTCGGCGCGCGCCGGCGTCCAGCCAGCGGCGCGCCATCGCCGCCGGGTCCTCGCCGAAGGTGGTGGAGTCGTTCATGTCGCCCTGTTTGAGGCGCACGCAACGACCGTCTTTGAGGTCGATCGCCGGGATCAGCAGCATGGCTGGCTTGGAGGATGGGGGAGGGTGCGTGGCGCGGGCGATGCAGCAGGCAGCGCGCGCTGCGCCTCAGGGACGCCAGTTCAGGAAGTTGCGGTACAGGGCCAGGCCGTGCGAAGCGCTCTTTTCAGGGTGGAACTGGGTGGCAAAAATGTTATCGCGCGCCACCGCGCTGGTAAAGCGTGCGCCGTACTCGGTCATGCCCGCACTGTGTTCGGGCCGCGACGGCGCCGCGTAGAAACTGTGCACGAAGTAGAAGAACGAACCGTCAGGCACACCGGCCCAGACCGGGTGCACGGCGCCCTCGTGCGGCACCTGGAACACGCGGTTCCAGCCCATCTGCGGCACCTTGTAGCGGCTGCCGTCGGGCTGCAGTTGCCCCTCGAGGCGAAAGCGCTGCACGCGGCCCGGGATCAGGCCCAGGCCCGGCGTGTCCTGCTCCTCGCTGTGCTCGAGCAGCATCTGCATGCCGACGCAGACGCCCATCAGCGGCTTGGCTGAGGCGGCCTCGAGCACAGCGCCGAGCAGTTCGCCGCCGTGCGCCTCGCGCAGTTCGCGCATGCAGTCGCGCATCGCGCCCTGGCCCGGCAGCACCACGCGCTCGGCGGCACGCACCACGGCGGGGTCGGCGGTGACGATCACCTCCACGCCCTGGTCGGCGGCGACGGCACGCACCGCCTGCGACACCGAGCGCAGATTGCCCATGCCGTAGTCGATGACGGCGACGGTTCTCATCGCTACGTTCCGGCCCGGCGGATCAGAGGCTGCCCTTGGTCGACGGGATCACGCCGATCGAGCGCGGATCGACCTCGAGCGCGAAGCGCATCGCGCGGGCAAAGGCCTTGAACACCGTCTCGCACTGGTGGTGCGCGTTGTCGCCCTTGAGGTTGTCGATGTGCAGCGTGACCTGGGCGTGGTTGGCAAAGCCCTGGAAGAACTCGTAGGCGAGCTGGGTGTCGAAGCCGCCGATCGAGGCGGCCTTGAACGGCACGTCCATGTGCAGGCCGGGACGGCCGGAAAAGTCGATCACGACCCGGCTCAGCGCCTCGTCGAGCGGTACGTAGGCATGGCCGTAGCGGCGGATGCCGGCCTTGTCGCCGACCGCCTTGGCCACCGCCTGGCCGAGCGTGATGCCGACGTCTTCGACCGTGTGATGACCGTCGATGTGCAGGTCGCCGACCGCGTGGATGTCGAGGTCGATCAGCCCGTGGCGGGCGATCTGGTCGAGCATGTGGTCGAAGAAGCCGATGCCGGTCTCGAACTTGGCGACGCCGGTGCCGTCGAGATTGACGCGCACGCGGATCTGCGTTTCCTTGGTGTTGCGCTGGACTTCGGCGATGCGGGCGGTACTCACAGTGACTCCTTCATGGCGTCGATCAACAGGGTGTTCTCTTCGGGCGTGCCCACGGTCAGACGCAGGCAGTTGGCCAGCAGCGGGTGCAGGCCCTCGACATTCTTGACCAGCACGCCGCGCGCCTTGAGGCCGGCGAAGGCGCGCTTCGCGTCGGGCACCCGCACCAGGATCATGTTGGCTTCGCTCGGAAAGGGCTGGGCGCCCGGCGTCGCCTTCAACGCCGACTGAAGGCGCGCGCGCTCGGCCTTCAGCAGCACGGCCTGGCGCGCGTACTCGTCGGCGTGTTCCAGTGCGAACAGCGTCGCCTCGGCATTGAGCGCGCTGATGTTGTACGGCGGGCGCACCTTGTCGATCTCGTCGATCAGCGCCACCGCCCCGACCAGGTAGCCCAGGCGCACGCCGGCCAGTCCGAACTTGCTGAGCGTGCGCATCACCAGCAGCTGCGGATGCTGCGCCAGCCGCGGCAGCCAGCTGCGCGAGGCAAAGGGCTGATAGGCCTCGTCGATGACGACCAGGCCGCTGCCCTGTGCCGCCACCGCGCCAACGATGCGCGCTATCGCCGCGTCGTCCCAGAGGTTGGCGGTGGGGTTGTTCGGATAGGCCAGATAGGTGATCGCCGGCCGGTGTTGCTCGATCGCGGCGAGCATCGCCTCGGCATCGAGCTCGAAATCGGCAGTCAGCGGCACGCCGACGAAGGGCAGTCCCTGCAGCCGGGCCGACATCTCATACATCACGAAGCCGGGCAGCGGCGCGAGGATGCTGTTGCCTGGCCGGTCGCAGGCCAGCGCGAGCAGCGAGATCAGCTCGTCGGAGCCGTTGCCGAGCATCAGCTTGCAGCCGGCCGGCAGGCCGATGTGCGTGCCGAGCGCGGCGATGACCTCGGCCACGCAACTCGTCGGGTAGCGGTTGATGGCGACGCGGCCGAGCCGCTCGCCGAGTTCACACTGCAGCTCGGCCGGCAGCCGGAACGGGTTCTCCATCGCGTCGAGCTTGACCAGGCCGGCGCTTGGCTGGATCGCATAGCCGTGCATCGACTGCACGTCCTGGCGCACGGTGGCGAGGATGCGGGTCGCCAGATCACTCATTGCACTTCGCCTTCACGCTTGAGCCGCATCTCGGCCGCGCGCGCATGCGCCTGCAAGCCCTCGCCGTAGGCCAGCTCGGCGGCGATCGGGCCCAGCACCTGGGCACCGGCCTCGCTGACCTCGATCAGGCTGCTGCGCTTCTGGAAGTCGTAGACGCCAAGCGGTGACGAGAAGCGCGCGGTACCGCTGGTCGGCAACACGTGGTTCGGGCCGGCGCAGTAGTCGCCCAGGCTCTCGCTGGTATAGGCACCGAGGAAGATCGCGCCGGCGTGGCGCAGCAGCGGCTCCCAGCGGCCGGGCTCGCGCGAACTCACCTCGAGGTGCTCCGGTGCGATGCGGTTGCTGATCTCGCAGGCCTCTTCCATCGAACGCGTGCGGATCAGCGCGCCACGGCCTTCGAGCGAGGCACGGATCACGGCCGCGCGCGGCATTGCGGGCAACAGGCGATCGATCGCCGCCCGCACCGCCTCGATGTAGGCCGCGTCGGGACAGAGCAGGATGCTCTGCGCCAGCTCGTCGTGCTCGGCCTGGCTGAACAGGTCCATCGCGACCCAGTCGGGTGGCGTCGAGCCGTCGGCCAGCACCAGGATCTCGCTCGGCCCGGCGATCATGTCGATGCCGACCTGGCCGAACACGCGCCGCTTGGCGCTGGCCACATAGGCGTTGCCGGGGCCGGTGATCTTGTCGACGCGCGGGATCGTCGCGGTGCCGTAGGCCAGCGCGGCCACCGCCTGCGCGCCGCCGACCGTGAACACGCGGTGCGCGCCGGCGATGCTGGCTGCTGCCAGCACGAGGGCGTTCTTCTCTCCGCGCGGCGTCGGCACCACCATCACGATCTCGCCGACGCCCGCCACCTGCGCGGGAACAGCGTTCATCAGCACGCTCGACGGGTAGGCCGCCTTGCCGCCCGGCACGTAGATGCCGACGCGGTCGAGCGGCGTGACCTTCTGGCCGAGCAGCGAGCCATCCTCGTCGCGGTAGGACCAACTGCGGCCGCAGGCTTCCAACTGGCGCTGGTGATAGCTGCGCACGCGAGCCGCAGCGGCCTCGAGCGCGCGGCGCTGGGCCGGCGTGATGGTCTCGAGCGCGGCACGCAACTCATCGGCGCCAATCTCCAGCGCGGCGACCGACGCGGCATCGACACCATCGAAGCGCGCCGTGTACTCCAGCACCGCCGCGTCGCCCCGCGCACGCACGTCGGCGACGATCGCCGCGACCCGCTCCTCGATCGCATGGTCGGTCTCGGCCGACCAATGCAGCTTGCGCTGGAAGGCGGCTTCGAAGTCGGCGTTCGAGGTGTCGAGAACGGCGATGGCGACGATCATGGGAGCTTCACTCTTCCTTGCTGGAAATCGCGGACGCGAAGGCGTCGACCAGGGCGCGGATCGGCTCGCGCTTGAGCTTGAGCGCGGCCGGGTTGACCACCAGCCGGGAGCTGATCGGCATGATCTGCTCGACCTCGACCAGCTGGTTGGCACGCAGCGTGTTGCCGCTCGACACCAGGTCGACGATCGCGTCGGCCAGGCCGGTCAGCGGCGCCAGTTCCATCGAGCCGTAGAGCTTGATCAGGTCGACGTGCACGCCCTTGTCGGCAAAGTGCTGACGCGCCACGCTGAGGTACTTGGTGGCGACGCGGATGCGCGAACCCTGGCGCACCGCCGAGGCGTAGTCGAAGTCCTCGCGCGCCGCCACGCTCATGCGGCAACGCGCGATGCGCAGGTCCAGCGGCTGGTAGAGGCCGCTGCTGCCCCATTCGCTGCCATGCTCGAGCAGGATGTCGAGCCCGGCCACGCCGAGGTCGGCGCCGCCGAACTGCACGTAGGTCGGCACGTCGCTCGCACGCACCAGCACCACGCGCAGCCCGGGCCGGTTGGTGTCCAGGATCAGCTTGCGCGAGGATTCCGGGTCGTCGAGCACCTCGACTCCAGCCGCCTTCAGGAGCGGCAGGGTCTCGTCGAAGATACGGCCCTTCGAAAGCGCAAGCGTCAGGCCCTCGCTCATGACACGCGCTCGATGTCGGCGCCGAGCGCCCTCAGCTTCGCCTCCATCCGGTCGTAGCCGCGGTCGAGGTGGTAGATGCGGTCGATCAGCGTTTCGCCCTCGGCCACCATGCCGGCGATCACCAGGCTGGCCGAGGCGCGCAGGTCGGTCGCCATCACGCTGGCACCCGACAGCCGCTCGACCCCGGTGACCACCGCGGTCTTGCCCTCGACCTCGATCTTCGCGCCCAGCCGCACCATCTCGTTGACGTGCATGAAGCGGTTCTCGAAGATCGTCTCGTTGATCACCGCGCTGCCCTCGGCGATGCAGTTCACGGCCATCAACTGGGCCTGCATGTCGGTCGGGAAGGCCGGGTACTCGCTGGTGCGAAAGCCCACCGCCTTCGGCCTGCCGTTGGCGCTGACGCGGATGAAGCCGTCGCCGGCCTCGATCGTCACGCCGGCCTCGCGCAGCTTGTCGATCACCGCGTCGAGGTGGTCGGCGCGGGCGCCGCGCAGCACCACCTCGCCACCGGTGGCGGCCACCGCGCAGAGGAAGGTACCGGCCTCGATGCGGTCGGCGACGATGCGGTGCGGCGTCCTGGGCGCGTGCAGCCGATCCACGCCCTCGATCCGGATGCGGCTGCTGCCATGGCCCTCGATCCTTGCGCCCATCGCGATCAGCAACTCGGCCAGGTCGGGGATCTCGGGCTCCTGCGCGGCGTTCTCAAGCACCGTCTCACCATGCGCCAGCGTGGCCGCCATCAGCAGGTTCTCGGTGCCGGTCACCGTCACCATGTCGGTGCTGATGCGCGCGCCCTTCAGGCCCTGGGGTGCATTGGCAACGATGTAGCCGTGCTCGACCTCGATCTGCGCGCCCATCGCCTGCAGGCCCTTGATGTGCTGGTCGACCGGCCGCGAGCCGATCGCGCAGCCGCCCGGCAGCGAGACCTTGGCCTTGCCGAAGCGCGCCAGCAGGGGCCCCAGCACCAGGATCGACGCGCGCATGGTCTTGACCAGCTCGTAGGGCGCTTCGGGGTTGGTGACGGCGCCGCCATCGATGCGCACCTGGTTGCCGGCCGGCGTGTCGCGTTCGCCGAGCCAGTCGGCAGTCGCGCCCATGTTGCGCAGCAGCTTGAGCGTGGTGCCCACGTCCTGCAGGCGCGGCACGTTGTGCAGCACCAGCGGCTCGGCGCTCAGCAGCGCCGCGCACAACTCGGGCAGCGCCGCATTCTTGGCGCCGGAGATCGGCACCTCGCCGGCGAGGCGCCGGCCACCGCGGATGATGAGCTTGTCCATGGTTCGTGAAGCTGAAAGAAAAAAGGCTGCGGGAGCTGCCGCAGCCTTGCTTCACAAACCCGGGAGGACATCACGCGCCTGATTGCTGCGTACCTCACCGGGCCGCGCTACAAGCTGCGGCCGGGTTCAGTGGTGGTGGTGATGAGCAGCGGACACGGCCGTGCCGGCGGCGCTTGCAGCGGCGGCGAACTCGGTCGGGGTGAGCGTTTTCATCGAGAGAGCGTGAATCTGTTCGCGCATTCTATCGCCGAGCGCCCGGTAGACCCGCTGATGGCGCGCCACGCGGCTGGCGCCCTCGAACTCGGCCGAGACGATGGTGGCGAAGAAATGGCGGCCATCGCCCTCCACGCTCAGGTGCTCGCAATCGAGCCCGCGGGCGATGAAGTCCTGCACTTCCTGGGGGGTCGGGTCGGCCATGCACGGATTCTAGAAGCAGGCCATCGGCCCGCGCTCCGCGCTGTCCATGGCAAGGCGGCGAGGCCCTGCAGTTGCAGCCAGGTCGCTCGCGCGACCTGGCTAAAAGTCCGCGCTGACTACTTCTTGGCGTTGCGCGGATCGTCCGCGGGGTTGACGTAGGTGATCGTCCAGGGCCCCACGCCGTGCAGTTGCAGCACGGTGTCACCGCGCGCCCAGGCAAAGTGCTGCATCCCGGCGGGCCAGTAGCCGAAGGCTCCGGTGGGCATCTCGCGGGTGGCCGCCTGGTCGAACTTGTCGCCCATGCCCAGATTGAAGGTCCCCGAGATGACCGTGATGCGCTCGACCTGCGGGTGGGTATGCGGCTGGATCTTGAAACCGTCCGGCAGCCACAGACGCATCACGAAGGGGCCTTCCTTCGTCGGGTCTCCGTTCAGCACCGCGAACTTGGCGCCGGCTGGCAACGACCCGGGACCAGGCTTCCACTGCACGTCGGCCGGCGCGTAGAAGTTCATCTCCTGCGCGAGCGCAAGCGGCATCGCCACGACCACAGACGCAAGGAACGACAGCACTCTCTTCATGGCTCGGACTCCTTCCCGTTCGGTGAGTTGGACAAGTCGCGCAGCTTGTGCGAAGCACCCGCACCAGTCATCCCCCGCATGATGGACGGGCGAACCCTGTAGCAGCAGATGACCGGGTCTTCGTTCCCGGGCCGGGCCACGCCGGGCGGCGCGTCGGGGCCTTCTAGGAGCGCAACTTGTAGCCGCTCTTGAGCAGCGCCAGCGTCAAGGCCGACACGACGACCAGGCTGGTCGCCACCACGCCCAGGCTGAGCCACGGCGAAACGTCGCTGACCCCGAAGAACCCGGCCCGGAAGCCGTCGACGATGTAGAAGAAGGGGTTCAGGTGACTCACCGCCTGCCAGAAGGGCGGCAGCGATTTCACCGAGTAGAAGACGCCCGACAGGAAGGTCATCGGCATCACGATGAAGTTCTGGAAGGCGGCGATCTGGTCGAACTTCTCGGCCCACAGCCCGGCCACCAGGCCGAGCGCGCCCATCAGCGCGGCGCCGAGCACGGCGAAGGCCAGCGCCCACCACGGAGCCGCCATCGCCGACGGCGCGAACCAGACGGTGACCAGCAGCACGCCCGCCCCGACCACCAGCCCGCGCACGACCGAGGCGCCGACATAGGCCACGAACCAGGCCCAGTGCGACAGCGGCGTCACCAGCAGGAACACCAGGTTGCCGGTGATCTTGCTCTGGATCAGCGAACTGCTGCTGTTGGCGAAGGCGTTCTGTAGCACGCTCATCATCACCAGGCCCGGGATCAGGAAGGCGGTGTAGCCGACGCCGGGGAAGACCTGCACATGCTCCTCGAGCACGTGGCCGAAGATCAGCAGGTACAGCACCGCGGTCAGGATCGGCGCGGCCACGGTCTGGAAGCTGACCTTCCAGAAGCGCAGCAGCTCCTTGCGAAACAGCGGCCGCCAGCCGGCCAGCACGACGGTGCCGCCGCTCACGCCGCGGCCTCCGGCGCTTGCTCGTCGAGTGCGCTCATGCCGCCGCCTCCAGCGGCACCGAGGCCGGCGCGCCGCCGCGCATGATGTCGAGGAACACGTCCTCGAGGTCGGCGCGACCGATCTCCAGGTCCTCGACCCGCACCCGCGCCTCGCGCAGGCGCGCCAGCAACCGCTCGACCTCGCCGGCGCCATGTGCCGCGAGCTGCACGATGCGCCCGGTCACCCGTGCCTGCGACGCCAGTTCGGGCGGCAACGCGTCGTCGGTCTTGAAACGCAGCATCTGGTGCGGGGTGCCGGCCAGCAGGTTGGCAGTGCGCGCGAGCGCGACCACCTCGCCCTGCTTGAGCATCGCGATGCGGCCGCACAGCGCTTCGGCTTCCTCGAGGTAGTGGGTGGTCAGCAGCACCGTGTGGCCCTGCTTGTTGAGGCGCGCGATGAAGGCCCACAGCGTCTGGCGCAGTTCGACGTCGACGCCGGCAGTCGGCTCGTCGAGCACGATCACCGGCGGCCGGTGCACCAGCGCCTGCGCCACCAGCACCCGCCGCTTCATGCCGCCCGAGAGCTGGCGCATGTTGGCGTTGGCCTTGTCGGCCAGGCCAAGCTCGTGCAGCAGCTCGTCGATCCAGGCCTCGTTGTTCCTCACGCCGAAGTAGCCGCTCTGGATCTTCAGCGTCTCGCGCACCGAGAAGAAGGGGTCGAACACCAGTTCCTGCGGCACGATGCCGAGGCACTTGCGGGCCGCCGCGTAATCGTCGACCACGTCATGGCCGAGCACGCTGACCCGGCCGGAACTGGCGCGCGACAGGCCGGCCAGGATGCTGATCAGCGTGGTCTTGCCGGCGCCGTTGGGGCCGAGCAGGCCGAAAAACTCGCCGGGCTGGATGTCGAAGCTGACGCCGGTCAGCGCCCTGACTTCGGAGCCGCCTCCGCGGCGGTAGGTCTTGGCGACGGCATCGAAGCGCACCGCCGGCGTCGCCTGTTGTTCTTGAGGGGATGAGGGCATGGTCTGGCCGCATTGTAGAAAGCGGCGTCGGCCACGCCCGCCGGATGGGCGCTGCGCGCCCAAGGTGCTAGATTGCCGACCCAGCCCCGGAGCACAACCAGATGAGCCAACGGCCCCCAAAGAAGGAACCTCGCCGGACGGCGGAGCGCATCCTCGAAGTGACGCTCGACCTGTTCAACCGCTTCGGCGAGCCCAATGTCAGCACCACGCTGATCTCGGCCGAGCTGAACATCAGCCCCGGCAACCTCTACTACCACTACCCGGCCAAGGACGAGCTGATCAACAGCCTGTTCGACCGCTACGAGAAGAAGCTCAACGAGCTGCTGCGGGCGGCCGACAACATCAGCAACGTGGAGGACGCCTGGCTGTTCTTCCACATGTTCTTCGAGCTGATCTGGCAGTACCGCTTTCTGTACCGCGACCTCAACGACCTGCTCAGCAAGAATCGCCGGCTGGAGACCCATTTCCAGTTCGTGCTGAAGCACAAGCAGGAAGCGGTCAAGACGGTGCTCGACCGCCTGGCACGCAACGGCGCCTTCGGCGCGCGCAAGCTCGGTGATCGCGAGGCCGAAGCCACCGCGACCGCGATGGTGGTGCTGCTGACCTACTGGCTCAGCTACGAGTACGTCAAGGACCCGCGGCGCGCGCTCGAGCCCGAGAGCGCCGGCGCGGCGCTGATGCGCGGCGCCTACCACCTGCTGAGCCTGCTGATGCCCTACCTCGAGCCGCACCATCGCGAGCACCTGTTCAAGCTGGTCAGCCAGTACCAGCAGCAGCCGGCGGCATCGACCGTGCCGGGGGCGATCAACTGATCAATGCGTGGCAACGACCCGCAAACCAACAAACGACAGGAGACGACATGGCCAAGTGGAGCCCCTTTCCCTACGAGAACGCCGACTACGAGCATGACGCCGCCACGCTGAAGAAGCACTGGGCACGACTGCACGCCGGCGACGCCGAGCCGCTGCCCAAGGACGCGGCCGTGCTCGAGGCCTGGGCGCTGTTCCACGCGGGCGACTTCAAGAAGGCGGTCGACGCCGGGCTCCAGGCCGGTGGCGCCGGCATCACCGCCGCCAACAAGGCACAGGCCATCTACGCCAACTACCTCGAGAAGAGCGAGAAGACAAAGCTCGAGCTGTTCCTCGAAGTGGCGCAGCGCGCCGAGGCCCAGATCGCCGAGGACCCGAAGAACGCCAACGCCCACTACTGGCTGGCCTACTCGATCGGCCGCTACAGCCAGGGCATCAGCGTGGCCAAGGCGCTGGCGCAGGGCCTGGGCAGCAAGGTCAAGAACGCGCTCGAGACCACGATCAAGCTCTCGCCCAAGCACGCCGACGCCCACATCGCGCTCGGCGCCTTTCACGCCGAGGTGATCGACAAGGTCGGCAAGCTGCTCGGCCGCACCCAGGGTGCCGATGCCGCGACCGGGCTGAAGATGTTCCAGGCCGCGCTCAAGCTCAACCCGGCGAGCGCGATCGCGATGGTCGAGTACGCCAACGGGCTGGTGATGCTCGAAGGCGACAAGAAGATGAAGGACGCCGAGAAGCTCTACGCCCAGGCCGCTGCCTGCGAGCCGGCCGATGCGATGGAACGGCTGGATGTGGAGATGGCGAAGGCGGAGTTGGAGGACTGAGTCTCCTGCAGCGGCGTCGGCTGACTGCGTGAGGCTGCGCCGGCCATGAAGCTCAGCCGTCCTCGCCCCACGGCAACATCATCATCGTCATCAGCAGCTTCTCGAACTCCGGCGCGAAGCGATCGATGATCTTTTCGGGGTCGGGGCAGAGCAGGCTGTCGGTGATGAGGCCGAACTGCACGCCGCCGCCGTAGCTGAGGATGCTCACGCCCATGCCGATGTCGCCGCTCTGCGGCACCCAGAACATCGTCTGTGTCAGCGTCGAGCCGCAGAACTTCAACTTCGTCGCCGGGCCCGGCACGTTGGTCATCACCGCGGTCGCCTTCTTGGCGAACAGGCCAAGCAGCGCATGCTGCACCGGGCGGATCATCAGACCGGCCACCGCCAGCACGGCGAAGGCCAGCATCGGCTGGTAGCTGCCCTTGAGTTCGGCCATGCGCGCGCGCACCGCGAACACCCGCGCGACCGGATTGGCCACGCCGATCGGCAGCACCAGCGGCACCAGGCCGAAGTGGTTGCCGAGTTCATGCGCCTTCTCGATCGGGCGCAGGTTGACCGGCACCATCGCACGGATCTCCTTGCCGGCGACGGCCTCGCCGCGATCCTCGAGGTAGCCGCCGATCGCGCCCGAGGCACAGGCCAGCAACACATCGTTGATGCTGCAGCCCAGGGCCTTGCCGATCGCCTTGACCTCGTCGAGCGGGATCGGGTCGCACCAGGCCACGCGCTTGGTGGTGCCAGGCTTGCCCTTGAGGCGGGTCGGCGAGTCGTCGGCCATCAGCGCAAGTGCGGCCACGTCGCTCACCACCTGGGCGGCAACACGGGCCATCTCGAGCGATCCGGCCAGCGGCGCCTGCGGATTGGCCAGCAACTCGACCGACTTGCTGACGCCGCTGCCGGTCATGCCGATCGCCTTGATCGTCAGGTCGGTCATCGGCCGCAGCACCGCCTCTGCCAGCCAGTCGCCGCTGGCCTCGTTCTCGGCGGCCTGCTCGGCGCGCGCCTTGCGCGCGCGGGCCGGCGGCAAGGGGCCACCATCGGTGATCGACATCATCACCGAGATCAGCGCGATGCCGTCACCGATGCAATGGTGGACGCGAGCGATCATCGCGCTGCCCGGACTGCCATCCTCGCCCGGATGGTCCTCGATCAGGTGGAACTGCCACAGCGGCCGCGCCGGGTCGAGCGGCGTCGCGGCCAGTTCGCCGACACGCGCCTCAAGTGCCTGGCGCGCACCCTGGCCGCGCTTGCGCACGAGCTTTTCGGCCACCACGTGATGGTCGAGGCTGAAGTCCTCGTCGGGCAGCCAGGTCGCGCCCATGGCGTCTTCCTGCACGCGCTGCGAGAAGCGGCCGAACTTGAGCAGCCGCTCCTGCACGCGCTGCTGGAGCGCGGCCAGCGTGATGCCGGGCTCGAGCCGCCAGACACCGACGATCATCATCAGGTTCTGAGGCGTGTCCATGCGCAGCCACGCGGTGTCCACACGCGACATGCGCTGCGCACCCGGCGGCAGCGCCACGTCCTCGGGGCTGTTGAGCATGGACTTGTCTCCTCGTTGTTGGTCTCTGTGCTGCCCGCACGCTCGCGGCTAACATCCGCGGCGTCAAGAGCATTTTCATCCAGCCCGAGGAGAGTTTCGATGTCAGACCTGCAAGCCGCCTTCGATGCCGCCGTGGCCGCCAGCAAGCAGTTGCCTGAGAAGCCGGACAACATGACCCTGCTGAAGATCTACGCGCTCTACAAGCAGGCCAGCGCCGGCGACGTCGACGGCAAGCGCCCCGGCTTCACCGACATGGTCGGCCGCGCCAAGTGGGACGCTTGGAACGAGCTCAAGGGCAAGGGCAGCGACGAGGCGAAGCAGGAGTACATCGACCTGATCGAGTCGCTCAAGGAGTAGAGCGCGAACGGCGCCTCAAGCCTTCTTGCGCGCGGTGGCGGCCTTAGTGGCCGCCGTTTTCTTGGGCGCGGCGGCGCGGGGGCCTTCGCCGAGCAGCTTGTCGAGGTTGCTCTCGATCTCGGTCTGGATGGTCCTGGCAAAGGCGCCGAGCAGGAAGCCCAGCTTCGCGTTGAGCTCGAAGTGGTCGGCCGCGACCACCAGCGTGCCGTTGACGCCACTGCGCGTGAACTCGACGGTGTCGCTGTACTCGCCCTCGAGCACGGTGCACTCCATGTCGAACTTGGCCTCGGCGTCCTCGGCCCATTTCCAGGCAACCTTGCGGGCACGGGCAAGGCCGAGGGCGTGATCGCGGCGGATGTGGAGGTCGGGCATGGTGCGCGGGCGATTCAGGGCATCAGGGACTTCAGTGTCGCGCGCCGCTCGGCGACCGGCAAGCCGGCCAGGCGCCTGACCTCGGCGTGAAAGCGCGGCCAGTCGCGGTCCTCGCGCTCGAACAGGGCGATGAAGGCCGGCACATGACCGTCGTAGGCGGCCTGCAGACCGAGCGTGGCGTTGCTCGCACGCGCGATCGCGGCGTCGAAGCGCCCGTCGCCCTGCCACGGGCCGGCCTTGAGCGCGGCGTGCTCGTCGCGCAGCTGTTGCAGCACCTGGGCCTTGGCGGCGCGTTTGGCAGCGTCGTCACGCTCGCTCGCGTAGACGGCCTCCAGCCGCTGGCGCGCGCGCAGCGTCAGCGCCTTGTAGTCCTGCCGGCGCGCATCCCACTCGGCGAATTCGGTGCGCGCGACGGGGCCGGCGTGCTGCGCCAGCCACTGCTGGCCGCCGAGCCGCTCGACCGCGGTGGCGTAGCTTTCATTGAACTCGGTGTCGCCGGCGGCGTAGGCCACCTGGTGCGCCAGTTCGTGGAAGATCAGCCGCGCCAGCTCGCCCTCGGGATAGCGGATGAAGGTCGACAGCAGCGGATCGGCGAAGAAGGCGCCCGGCAGCTTGCCGAGCGTCGAGTAGGCCGGCACCGGCATCAGCGCCACGTCGAGCGCCGGCTGCTCGTGGCTGAGCGTGTCGGCGTAGGCCTGCGCCACGGCACGTTCGTAGTAGCCGCGGTAGCCGACACAGCCCACCACCGGGAAGCACCAGGTCCTGAGCTTGAGCGAGAGCTCGGGCGCGGCCACCACGTTCCAGACCGCCGCCGGCCGGTCGAGCGCGGCATAGCGACGGTAGCTGGCGTTGTCGGGCAGGGCCAGCTCTTCGACCGCGAAGTCGCGCATCCGCTGGCTCAGTTCGAGGCGCTGGCGCAACTCGGCCGGTGTCGCCGGATCGGCCAGCAACTCGTCCACCGGCCGCGCCGCGCGCATCAGCTGCCAGTGACCGCCGATCGATTGCGCCAGGTAGGACGGATCCAGCTCCACGGCTTGCGCGCCGCCGCCCAGGCCGGCCGCCAACGCCAGCGCGGCCAGTCGGACCACCGCCCGGCTCACGCCGACGCCACCTCGACCAGCACGTCGTAGAAGCAGGGGGCGCGGCCGAGGTCGGTCAGGCGCTGGTGGGTCACTTCGTTGACGTTGGTGCCTTCCAGCCCCAGCTTGCGCCACCAGATGCCGAGGCCGTTGACCACGCCGGGTCGGGCGCGCGTGCTGAGCTCGGCCCGGCACAGGTAGCTGCCGCGGTCGTTGAAGACGCGCACCGTCGAGCCGTTCTGCAGCCCGCGCGCCGCCGCATCGTCGGGATGGATCTCGACGATCGGCTCGCGCTCGATGTCGCGCAGGCTCCTGACGTTGACGAAGCTGCTGTTGAGGAAGTTGCGCGCCGGCGGCGAGATCATCGCCAGCGGATAGCGCGCCGCCAGCACCGGTGTGCTTTCGCGCGACTCGTGGTTCGGCACGACGCGGGGCAGACCATGGCCCGGCGCGTCGATCCGCACGCGGCCATCGGGCGTCGGGAAGCCGCCGTCGGCGAAGGGCGCGTCGGCGATCGGCAGCGAGACCCAACCGGTGGCGCGCAGCGCCTCGAAGTCGATGCAATCGCCAAAGGCCTGGCGCGCGAGCTGCTCGTCGCTGTCGGCGAAGCAGGGCTCGCCGAAGCCCATCCGCGCCGCCAGGCGGCGAAAGATCTCCGTGTTGGGCAAGGCCTCGCCGAGCGGTGCGATGGCCGGCTCGTTGAGCAGCACGTCGGTGTGGCCGTAGCTGGTGTGGATGTCGAGGTGCTCGAGCTGGGTCGTAGCCGGCAGCACGATGTCGGCGTGGTCGGCGGTGTCGGTCAGGAAATGCTCGAGCACCACGGTGAACAGGTCCTCGCGGCCGAAGCCCTGCACCACCTTCGGCGACTCGGGTGCGACAGCGACCGGATTGCTGTTGTAGACCAGCAGCGCCTCGATGCGCGGGCCGAATTCGGGCGAGGTCTCGCGCAGCAGATCGTCACCGATCGTGCTCATGTTGATCGTGCGCGGCCTGCGACCGGCGAGCAGCTCGGGCCGCTGCAGCGCGGCCTTGTCGGGCTGGAACCAGCCCGAACTCGACAGCAGCATGCCGCCGCCGCGCTCGCGCCAGGCGCCGACCAGCGCCGGCAGCGTGGCGATCAGCCGCACCGCGTTGCCGCCGCCGGCCACGCGCTGCATGCCGTAGTTGAGGCGGATGGCCGCGGGACGGGTCGTGCCGTAGTCGAAGGCCAGCCGCACGATCTGCTCGACGGCCAGCCCGGTCGCCTCGGCCACCCGCTCCGGCGGCCAGCGCAGCGCTTCCTCGCGCAACGCATCCCAGCCGCGCGGACCCTGCTCGACATGCCGCGCGATGTAGTCGTGATCGAGCCAGTCGTTGACGATCAGCTGCTGCATCACGCCCAGCGCCAGCGCGCCATCGCTGCCGGGGCGCAGCTGCAGGTGCTCGTGGCACTTGTCGGCGGTCTCGGTGCGCCGCGGGTCGATGCAGACCAGCCGAGCGCCGGCGCGCTTGGCCTGCTGGGCGAAGGTCCAGAAGTGCAGGTTGCTGGCAATGCTGTTGCTGCCCCAGATCAGGATCAGCTTCGCCTCGGCAAAGAAGCGGGTGTGCATGCCGACCTTGGCGCCGAGCGTCGCGCCGAGCGCCTCGGCGCCGGCGCTGGCGCAGATGGTGCGATCCAGCAGCGAGGCGCCGAGCCGGTTGAAGAAGCGCGCCGCGATGCTCTCGCCCTGCACCAGTCCCATCGTGCCGGCATAGCTGTAGGGCACGATGGCCTGCGGGTCGCGCGCGGCGATGGCTGAGAGCCGCTGCGCGATCTCGGCCAGCGCGTCCTCCCACGAGATGCGCTCGAAGCGCCCCTCGCCCTTGGGGCCGACGCGCCGCAGCGGGTGCAGCACGCGCTCGGCGTGGTAGGTGCGCTCGGGGTAGCGCGCAACCTTGGTGCACAGCGCGCCATGGGTCGTGACGTGTTCGGCGGCGCCCTGAACCTTGATGGCGATGCCATCCTTGACCGTGATGCGCAGCGCGCAGGTATCGGGGCAGTCGTGCGGGCAGGCGCCGCGGACCACGCGCTCGGCGCCCGCGGCGGCCGAGGCTGAATCTGGGACTTCCAACATCCGCAAATGATGGCACAGCGCCCTCGCGGCGGCGGGCCGCGCGAGTCAAGTACCTGGGTGTCACATGTTGTGTCGCGTGGCAATCGTGTGACGGCTTGCGCGCAACCCGCACTTGTCTGCCACCGGCCGGCGCGGGAGCTGGTGCATCGCCTCTATGCTCGCGAGGATCCAGACAAACCCGCTGGTGCGACCCCGATCCGCCCCGCGCAACCGCCCCGAGGAACCCGAAGGATGATCTCCCGTCGCCATCTGCTGCGTGGCACCGCCGCCGCAGCCGCCGCCACCCTGGGCGTGCCGAGCCTGCGTGCCGCCGAATCGAAGATCGTGCTCGGCCAGTCGGCTGCCTTCACCGGCAACGCGGCCCAGCTCGGCATCCAGATGAACCAGGGCGCGAAGCTGTGGTTCGAGCAGTTCAATGCGGCCGGCGGCGTCGGCGGCGTGCAGGTGGAACTGCGCACGCTCGACGACGGCTACGAGCCCGATCGCTGCAAGGCCAACACCGCGCAGTTCATCAAGGACGATGTGTTCGCGCTGTTCGGCTATGTCGGCACGCCGACCTGCCTGGCCGCGCTGCCGCAGGTGGTCGAGACCAGGATGCCGTTCTTCGGCCCCTTCACCGGTGCCGAGGCGCTGCGCGATCCGATGCATCGCAACGTCTTCCACGTGCGCGCCTCGTACTACGACGAGACCGCGCTGATCGTGAAGAACCTGACCTCGCTCGGGCTCAACCGCATCGCCGTGTTCCACCAGAACGACGCCTACGGTGCCGCCGGCTTGGCCGGCGTGACGCGGGCGCTCAAGGCGCTGAACCTGGAGCCGGTCGGCACTGCCACCGTCGAGCGCAACACGGTCAACGTGGCGCCCGCCGTCAAGGCGCTGGTGCCGCTGCAGCCGCAGGCGATCGTGCAGATCAGCGCCTATCGCAGCTGCGCGGCCTTCATCCGCGAGGCGCGCAAGGCCGGCTTCGGCGGCCAGTTCTACAACGTCAGCTTCGTCGGCACCCAGGCCCTGGCCGACGAGCTCAAGACCGACGGCCGCGGCGTGGTGGTCAGCCAGGTCATGCCATTCCCCTACTCGCCGGCCACGCCGGTGGTGCGCGAGTACCTCGAGGCGGTCAAGAAGGCCGGCGGCGACTACAGCGCCAACTACTCCAGCCTCGAGGGCTACCTCGCGGCGCGCGTGTTCAGCGAAGGCCTCAAGCGGGCCGGCCGCGGCGCCTCGCGCGATGGCCTGGTGGCGGGCCTGGAGTCGCTCAACAGCCTCAACCTGGGCGGCTTCAACGTGGCCTTCGGCCCGCGCGACCGGGTCGCCTCGCGCTTCGTCGACCTGTCGATGCTGACCGGCGACGGCCGCGTGACTCGCTAGTCGCGCTGCGCGCCACGGACGGCGAGCATCGCGTCGTGCGCGCGTCTGGCGGCGCGCAAGCCTCGGTCGGGGCGGCGCACCAGAAGAACAACGAACATCATCGGGGAGCAGCATGCTGCAACGACGCCACCTTCTGCATGGAGCGGCAGCGGCCGCCGCCGCGAGCCTGGGTCTGCCCGCGCTGGCCCAGACCGGTGATCGCCGGATCGTGTTGGGCCAGTCGGCACCGCTGACCGGCGCCGCGGCACAGCTCGGGTTGCAGTTTCAGCGCGGTGCCCGGCTCGCCTTCGAGCGCAGCAACGCCCGCGGCGGCGTGGCCGGGGCGCAGATCGAGCTGCGCACGCTCGACGACGGCTACGAACCCGAGCGCTGCAAGGCCAACACGACCAAGCTCATCAAGGACGGCGTCTTCGCGCTGTTCGGCTACATCGGCACGCCGACCAGCCTGGCCGCGCTGCCCTTGGCGAGCGAGGCGGATGTGCCGTTCTTCGCGCCTTTCACCGGTGCGCAGGCGCTGCGCGAACCCTTCAACCGCAACGTTTTCCACGTGCGCGCCTCGTACTTCGACGAGACCGCGCGCATCGTCAACCAGCTCGCATCGACCGGCTTCAAGCGCATCGCGGTCTTCCACCAGAACGACAGCTACGGGCAGGCCGGCCTGGCGGGCGTGAAGCGCGCGATGGAGCCGCTGTCGTTGCTGCCGGTGGCCGTGGCCACCGTCGAGCGCAACTCGGTCGACGTCGAGGCCGCGCTCAAGACGCTGCTGGCGGCACAGCCCGACGCGGTGATCCAGGTCAGCGCGTACCGCAGTTGCGCCGCCTTCATCCGCGGCGCGCGCAAGGCCGGCTACGGCGGCCAGTTCTACAACGTCAGCTTCGTCGGCACCCAGGCCCTGGCCGACGAGCTCGGCCCCGACGCCCGTGGCGTGGTGGTCAGCCAGGTCATGCCCTACCCCTTCGCGCCGGTCGGCGCGCTGGCCGGCGAATACCTGCAGGCCCTCGCCGCGACGGGCGCCGACGCCAAGCCTGACTACAGCAGCATGGAGGGATACGTCGCCGCGCGGGTCCTGCTCGAGGGTCTGCGCCGCGGCGGCACCGGCCGCGAGAGTTTCGTGGCCGGCCTCGAAGGCATGCGCGACGTTGACCTGGGCGGCTTCCGGGTCGACTTCGGCGCGCGCAAGCACACCGGCTCGTCCTTCGTCGAGTTGACCATCCTCGGCGCCGACGGCCGCGTGCGCCGCTGATCACTGTCGGTCGCGGCGCTACCATCGCTGCTCGCCCTGTGCCGCTGCAATGCGGTCGGGTGGCAACAGCTGGAGCAGCGCGATGCAACTGATCGAATCGATCCTGGCCGATGCGGCGGCGGTCAAGGCCATCCGGCGTGACCTGCACGCCCATCCCGAGCTCTGCTTCCAGGAGCAGCGCACCGCGGACGTGATCGCCAAGGCGCTCGGCGACTGGGGCATTCCGATCCACCGCGGCCTCGGCACGACCGGCGTGGTCGGCATCGTGCAGAACGGATCGTCATCGCGCGCGGTCGGCCTGCGCGCCGACATCGACGCGCTGCCGATGAGCGAGCACAACAAGTTCGCCCACGCCAGCCAGCATGCCGGCAAGATGCACGCCTGCGGCCACGACGGCCACACCGCGATGCTGCTGGCCGCGGCCAAGCATCTCTCCAAGCATCGCAACTTCGACGGCACCGTCTACCTGGTGTTCCAGCCGGCCGAGGAAGGTGGCGGCGGCGCCCGCGAGATGATCAAGGACGGCCTGTTCGAGCGCTTCCCGATGGAGGCGATCTTCGGCATGCACAACTGGCCCGGCATGGCGGCCGGCCAGTTCGCGATCAAGGACGGGCCCTGCTTCGCGTCGAGCAACGAGTTCAAGATCACGATCCGCGGCAAGGGTTCGCATGGCGCGATGCCGCACCTGGGCATCGACCCGGTGCCGGTGGCCTGCCAGATGGTGCAGGCCTTCCAGACCATCATCACGCGCAACAAGCGGCCGATCGACACCGGCGTGATCTCGGTGACGATGATCCACGCCGGCGAGGCCACCAACGTGGTGCCCGACAGCGTCGAGATCCAGGGCACGGTGCGCACCTTCACGACCGAGGTGCTGGACCTGATCGAGCGCCGCATGAAGACGGTGGCCGAGGCGACCTGCGCCGCCTTCGAGGCCACTTGCGAGTTCGAGTTCGCCCGCAACTACCCGCCGACCATCAACCACACGGCCGAGACCGCCTTCGCGCGCTGCGTGATGCAAGAGATGGTGGGCGCGCAGAACGTCTTCGAGATGGAGCCGACGATGGGCGCCGAGGACTTCAGCTACTTCCTGCAGCACAAGCCGGGGGCCTACTTCGTGATCGGCAACGGCGACGGCAGCCACCGCGAGGGCGGCCACGGCCTCGGGCCTTGCATGCTGCACAACCCGAGCTACGACTTCAACGACGAGCTGATCCCGCTCGGCGCCACCTTCTGGGTGCGGCTGGCCGAGCAGTGGCTGGCCGCGCCGCGTTGAATCCGTTCTCCAGCGAGGAGCCGCATCCATGTCCATGCTTCGCATCCCTGCCGGCCTGCTGGCTGTTGCGCTGCTCGCCGGAACGCCGGCATTCGCCGACATGAACGACAGCACGGAGGCGGCGCCGTCGGCCCCCGACCTCAGCCGCGAACTCAAGACCGCGCGCGGCCAGATCGAGCAGCAGCGCTACGCCGAGGCGATCACGACGCTCAAGGCCGCCGAGCAGAAGGATCCGACCAACGCCAACGTCCACAACTGGCTCGGCTACAGCTATCGCAAGAGCGGCAACCTCGACGCCGCGTTTCGCAGCTACGGCACCGCGCTCAAGCTCGACCCGAAGCACAAGGGCGCGCACGAATACATCGGCGAGGCCTACCTGATGGCCAGGCAGCCCGACAAGGCGCGCGAGCACCTGGTGGCGCTGAAGAGCATCTGCGGCACCGGCTGCGAGGAATACCGCGACCTCGAGCAGGCGATCGCCGCGTACAAGCCCTGAGCGACGCCCCCGCACGCCGGTGCCGGCCGCGGATTGGCGGCCGGCGTCGCGCCGTGTACCCTCGACGCACCATGCAAGCGCAGCGTCACGCGACCAGCAGCCTGCGCCGGCTGTCGGCACGGGCACTCGCGTTTCGCGGGCTCGTCGCGATCGGCGCGCTGTTCCTGGCCGGCTGCGCCACGCCGCCCGCCGCAGACAGCGAGCACGGGCCATCGCTGTCACGGGCCGCGCGCGATCGCACGGGGCTGCGCGACCTGCGCGCCGAGTTCCGCGTCGAGCTGTGCTCGAGGCTCGACGCCAAGGCGGATCGGCCCTGCGCCGACGTGCTGGTAGCCGCGGCCGACGAAGCGCCCGCGCCGCCGCCGGTGGCAGCCACGGTGCCGGTCGCGAGCCGCTTTCGCATCGCCATCGTGCCGGGGCTGCTGGCCGAGTGCTTGAAGCCGGCCGCGCGACCCTTCGTCGATGCCATCGCGGCACTGCGCGAGCAAGGCTTCGAGGTCGTCGACATGGCGGTCGGCGGTCGCACCAGCAGCGTGGCCAACGCCGCGCTGCTGGCAAGCGAGATCGCCGCCCTGCCCGACGACGGGCGGCCGCTGATCATGTTCGCCTACTCCAAGGGACTGCCCGATGCGCTCGAGATGGCGGTGCGGTACCCGCAGGCGGGCAAGCGCGTTGCTGCCATCGTCGGCATCGCCGGTGCCTTCGGGGGCTCGCCGCTGGCCGAAGACAACGAATCCCTCTATCGCGCCACGCTGATGCGATTGCCCTTCGACCGCTGCGCCGCCGGCGATGGCGAGGAACTGCGGGACCTGCGGCGCGACGTGCGCCAGGCCTGGTGGTCTGAGCATGGGGCGCAAGTCGGCATCCCGCTCTACTCGATCGCCGCCCTGCCTGACTCGGATCAGCTCTCGCCGGCGCTGAAACTGTCGTACTCCAAGCTGGCGAAGATCGATCCGCTCAACGACAGCCAGTTGCTGCTGGGCGACGCGGTGGCCGTGCCCGGCGCGCTGCTCGGCTTCGTCAACGCCGATCACTGGGGCATCGCGATGCGCCTGTCGGAGGCCATGCCGCTGCTGGCGCCGCTGTTCGAGGACGATGTGCCGCGGGCCGCATTGCTGCGTGCGGCGATCGAGGTCGTCGCACGCGATCTTGCGCAGGCTCGTTGAACAGCATCGGCCCGGCGCGCGAGCCTCTGGGCGGATTGAAGAACCTCTGCGGCAGCGGCTGCGCGGAGTACCGTGACCTTCAGAAGGCGATCACGGCCTACAAGCCGTGAACGGTCGTCACTTTCGGCATTCAGCCGAGGAAGCCCAGGTTCGCCGGGTAGCCACTGCCGCCAAAGCTGTCGATGTTGGGCACCACCAGCGGCATCTCGCTGGCCGAGACGCCGAACCACGTGGCCAGCGTGGCCGCGAACTGATCGACCGAGGTGGTCGGCAGAAGGCGGCCCTGGCCAACATCGCCCGCTCCGCCCACCTCCACCGCCGGGGCCGTGCCGTAGAAGCGCTGGCCGCGCACCGCGCCACCGACAACGAAGTGGTGGTTGCCCCAGCCATGGTCGGTGCCGTCGCCATTGGACGCGAGCGTGCGGCCGAAGTCCGAGGCGGTGAAGGCAGTCACATTGTTGGCAATGCCGAGCTCGGTGGTCGCGCTGTAGAACGCGCTCATCGCATCGCTCACCTGGGCGAGCAGGCGAGGATGGTTGGCGATCAGGTTGTCGTGCAGGTCGAATCCACCCAGCGAGACCATGAACACCTGACGCTTGGTGCCGAGCGCCGAGCGCGACGCGATCAGCCGCGCCACGATCTTGAACTGGTCGGCCAGACCGGTGTCGGGGAAGGCGGTGGCCAGTGTGGTGCCGGCCAGTGCCGACTCGACCTTGGCCTCGCTCGCGATCGAACGCTGCATGACGCGTGCATACTCGTTCTCGAGCGTCTGGCTGCGTGTCTGCTGGATCAGCGTGGCCAGCGCATCCTTGACCGCTCGGGAACCGTAGACGTTGCCCTGGATGCCTTTGACGGCCACCGCCCCGTTGCTGCTGACGCTGTAGGGCCGCGCCGTGTCGCCGGACAGAAACACCGCGTTGCCGGTCACCGAGATGCAGGTGAAGACCGCGTCGGTGTTGCTCGCCAGCGCGAGGTCGCCGAGGTTTCCGCCCCAGCCGATGGTCGAGCCCTCGGGCGAGGACGACTGCCAGATCGACTGCTGGTCGTTGTGCGAGAACAGCTTGGGTGGCAGCGGATTCAACACCCGGTTGCGGTTGTTGTACTGGTCCTTCGTCATCGGGATGACGAGCGGGCCCACGTTGAGCTGCACGGCCGCCTTGCCGGAGTCAAACAAGCTCTTCATCGCCGTCATCGACGGATGCAGCGCGTAGCTCAGGCCGTTGGCCAGCGCCGGCGCGTCGGCCGCCGGAGTCAGCGCTGTGGCAAAGAGATCGGCCTGGGCCAGCGCAATGCCACCTGCGGTGCGACCGGCGCCACCGCCGCGGATGGCGCTGTACCTGTCGTAGTTGAGGTTGTCGTAGGGCACGACGGTGTTGCCATGGTCGTTGCCACCGTAGAGGAACACGCAGACCAGCGCCTTGTAGTCCGTGGCGGTCTGGGCGGCCGCCTCGCCGATGGCGGCGAGGCTGAGCGCAAACGGTGCAGCCACGCCGGCCATGGCGAGCTGGCCGGAGCGACGCAGGAAGGCGCGGCGGGCCAGGAAGTCCGATCGGCTGTTGCGCATGGCGGACCTACTTCTGGACGAGGTACTCGGAGCAGGCCAGGACCAGCAGCACGGCGGCTGCGACCCGGTTGAGCTTGAGCGCGTCGGCGCTGGTGGCGCTCAGCGCAGTGGCGTCGAGCGCATTGATGATGATGGTCTGGGTCGCGCTCGACAGCTGGCCCGCGCAAAGCAGCAGGTTCAGTCGCGCGACCAGTGCTGCGGAGTCGGTCACCAGCGCCAGCTCGGCCGCATAGTCGGGAACGACGTCGTAGCCGGAGGACGTGGAGTCGTTGTGCGGCACGCCGGGCGAGTTGACGCGCAAGCCGTCCTTCACCACGCTCTGCATGAAGTTCAGGTAGCCCGAGACGGTGGTCTCGTTGACGATCTGGAACTCGGGCGCTGGTGTCCTGCTTGCCGCCAATGCGGTACCGGCCGGCACATAGCCGGGGCGGAAGTAGTTGAACACCGACGGCGAACGCAATGGGCTCTGGCCGATCGAGCTGGCGTTGTTGCTGAGGTCGCCGATCTTCCACGAGCCCGCGATCGAGTGCAGGCCGAAGGTCCGGCCCCACTGGATGAAGCGCAGCATCGGCTCGCGCAGCTTGCCCCAGCCGGCCGCCGTGAGGCCGGCGGCGCCGCGCGCCTCGGCGTCAAGCAGCACCGCGCGCCAGACCGCCCTGAGGTCGCCGCGCACGCCGCTGCCGTTGTTGTTGAAGGCGGCCGCCACCCGCGCCACGTAGGCCGGGCTCGGGTCGCTGGTGACCAGCCGCTGAATCATCTGGCGGCCGAAGAAGGGGCCGACGTTCTCGTGATTGAAAAGCGTGTCGAGTGCGGTCTTGAGCGCAGTGCCGGAGTCGGTGTTGGCCGCGATCGTGACGCCGAGAAACGTGGCCGCCAGCGACGAGTGGCGACTGTTGGTACTAGGGGACGGATGCCTGGCGGAATCGGCGGTCATCGGCAGGCGCGTCTTCAGCGTGTTGCCGATGGTGCGGTTGCGTATCGGCTCGACGGTGTTGAGGTTGCCGGTGTTGTCGAAGTCATAGCCGGTGAAGACGCGCGCCAGGTTTGTCACGTCGTCCTGCGCGTAGCTTTCGATCGGGTTGCCGTCGCCGCCAAGCTGCGGCGTGCCATCGAGGTTGAGCTTGTAGAGCCCGATGCTGAACAACTGCATCACCTCGCGCGCGTAGTTCTCGTCGGGCTGGCGGCCGGTGCGGGCGTCCTCCTTCTGGTTGCCGCGGGTATTGAGGTAGACGCCCATCGCGGGGTTGAGCGTGACGTCCTCTAGCAGCGTGCGGAAATTGCCAAAGGCGTTGGCATTGAGTTGGTCCCAGTAGTGCGCCACGAAGTGGCTGCGCCAGGTCACATCGATGCCAGACAGCGACACCACGAAGAACTCGCTCATCGCCAGCGCCATGCGCCTGCGAACCGGGTCGCTGGCGCTCATCAACTGACGCCAGATCGCATGGTCAGCGGGATAGGTGCTGTCGTAGTAGCGTGTCGTGTCGCTGATCGTGTCGTAGCCGCGCGAGTTGAGCCAGTCCCAGGCCGTCTCGCCCGTCGGTAGTTCCATCTGCTGATCGAGCCATGCCGCGGGGCCCAGGCTCTTGACGCTCGTGATCGCAGCGTCGGATGCCGAGAACTGGGCCTGCTGCAGGAAGCGTGCGGCCTCGGTGTCGGCCTCGGCCAAGACGACTGGCACGGCCGGCGGCGCCGGGGCGGCGGCGGCCTCCCCGCCGCCACCGCCGCCACAGGCGGCCAACAAGGAAGCGGCTGCTGCCGCGAGTGCGGTCGCGCTGAAGGCTTGCGAGCCCTCAATCGGACCCGGCGCCGCTGGCAAGCGCTGCACCGATGCGGGAGCCTCGTGCACGAGATCACCGGTTGGGGGATTGAGCATTGGGGGCATGGCACCGCTTCCAACGGAAATCCTCGGATCCGGCTTGGCGTGGCAGCTCTGACGAACGGCGACGACCGGATCAACCTGGCGCCAGTGCAACTTGCGAGCCATGCTCGCTTGGCCGGTGACGTGCCTGCCAAGCGCATGGCCGCGCAGCAGCGTGGATCCGGCGGCGGGCGCTGGGCCGCCGGGGCACGCGGTCGGTCAGTGCACCTGGTTATGCGATCTATCGGCTGCGACGGAACCGGTGCCGGATGACGGCATGGTCGTCGGTCAGGCTCGCAGCGGCCAGCCCACGGCACACCTGATGGCATGGCCTGGCAGGATTATCGGTCCAGGGTGATCCGGGCGCGCAGACGATCTGCCTCGAAGCCACGCTCCCTTCGGCGCCGGCGCACCTCGGCACGCGCCGTCGCCGTTATCAGGCGCCGCGCAATCGCGCCAGCAACCCGGCGGTCGAGCCGTCTAGGCCGCCCGTGTCGCCGCTCTGCAGTCGCGGCAGCAGGTCGTTGCACATCTGCTTGCCGAGTTCGACGCCCCACTGGTCGAAGGGGTTGATGCCCCACAGCGCGCCGAGCGTCGAGACGCGGTGTTCGTAGAGCGCGACCAGCGCACCGAAGGACGCCGGGTCGAGCCGCTCGAGCAACAACGTGGTGCTCGGCCGATTGCCGGTGAAGGTGCGATGGCGGGCCAGCACGCCGGCATCGATGTCCACGGCGGCGGTCGATGCCTTCTCGGTGCGTGCCTCGGCCTCGCTCTTGCCCATCATCAGCGCGCGGCTCTGGGCGAGGCCGTTGGCGAGCAGCATCGCGTGCATCGCCGGCTCGGTGTGGGTCGGCTGGCGCACGAGGATGAACTCGATCGGCACCACCGTCGTGCCCTGGTGCAGCGCCTGGAAGAAGCTGTGCTGCGAGTTGCTGCCCGGCTCGCCCCAGGTCACCGCCACGGACTCGCCGGGCAGTGGCTCGCCGGCCAGGTCGACCCGCTTGCCCAGGCTCTCCATCTCGAGCTGCTGCAGGTGGGCCGGCAGCCGCGCCAGGTCCTGGTGATAGGGCAGCACGCAGCGGCTGGCAAAGCCGAGAAAGTTGCGCTCCCACAGCGCGAGCAGCGCCAGCTGGATCGGCAGGTTGCGCGCAATCGGCGTCTCGGCCCAGTGGCGGTCCATCGCGTGGGCGCCGGCCAGCATCGCGCGGAAGCCCTCGGCGCCGATGGCGATCGCGATCGGCAGGCCGATCGCGCTCCACAGCGAGTAGCGGCCGCCGACCCAGTCCCAGAAGCCGAAGCAGTGCCGGATGCCGAAGGCCGCGGCCGCCTCGAGGTTGGTCGTGAGGCCGACGAAGTGCTGCGCCAGCGCCGATTCGTCGCCACCATTCTGCAGGAACCAGGCGCGCGCGACCTGCGCGTTGGCCATGGTTTCCTGCGTGGTGAAGGTCTTGGAGGCGACGATGAACAGCGTGCGCCGCGCCTGCAGCCCCGGCAGCAGCGCCGTGATCTCGTGGGCATCGACGTTGGAGACGAAATGCAGCCGCGGGCCACCCTGCGCGTGCCCGCGCAAGGCCTGTACCGCCAGCCGCGGGCCGAGGTCGGAGCCACCGATGCCGATGTGGACCACGTCGTCGATCTGGCCCGACTGCGCGCGTGCCCGCACGGCCTCGGCGTAGGCCAGCAGCGCGTCGAGCACCGCGTGGACCTCGTCGGCATGCGGTGCGGGGAGCGCCGGATCGCGCGGTGCGCGCAGGGCGCTGTGGAGCGCGGCGCGGCCTTCGGTGGTGTTGACCGGCTCGCCGGCGAGCTGGGCGTCGCGCCAGGCCTCGACGCCGGTCTCGACGGCCAGCGCGTTCAGCGCGCTTCGGATCTCGGCATTCCAGTGCGCCTTGGAGAGGTCGGCCAGCAGATGCGGCGCCTCGAAAGCGAGGGCCTCGAAGCGCGCCGGATCGGCGGCGAAGGCCGCGCGCAGGTCGAAGCCGGCGACGAAGGGGCCTCGCAGCGCCTGCAGCCAGGCCCAGGCCGGCGTACGGTCACAGCGTGGTCGTGCACGCCAGGCATCAGTGCTCATCGCGAATGGTCCTCAGGCAGCTTGGATCAGCGCGTCGAGCGCGCGGGTGTCGGCGGCAAACAGGCGGATGCCCTCGGCCAGCTTGTCACCCGCCATCGCATCCTCGTTCATCGCGAAGCGGAAGCTCGCCTCGTTGTAGCTGACGGCGCGCGCATCGCAAGCCTTGGCGTCGACCTCGTCGAGCGCACGCCGCAGCGGTGCCTCGGACTGCTGCAGCTGGCCGAGCAGCTCCGGGCTGATCGTCAGCAGGTCGCAACCGGCCAGCGCCACGATCTGGCCGGTGTTGCGAAAGCTCGCACCCATCACCTCGGTGTCGATGCCGAACTTGCGGAAGTAGCGCCAGATGCGCGTCACGGAAGCAACGCCTGGGTCGTTGGCACCGGCCTGGGCCGCCTCGTCCCAGGCCGCGCCGGCCTGCTTCTTGTGCCAGTCGTAGATGCGGCCGACGAAGGGCGAGATCAGCGTGACGCCGGCCTCGCCGCAGGCCACCGCCTGCGAGAAGGAGAACAGCAGCGTCAGGTTGCAGTGGATGCCCAGGTGCTCGAGCGCCTTGGCCGCCTGGATGCCTTCCCAGGTAGCAGCCATCTTGATCAGCACCCGCTCGCGGCCGATGCCCTCGGACTCGTACATCTGGACCAGGCGCTGCGCGCGCGCGATGGTGGCGGCGGTGTCGAAGCTCAGGCGGGCGTCGACCTCGGTCGAGACGCGGCCCGGAACCACCTTCAGGATCTCGCAGCCGAAGCGCACCAGCACGCGATCGACCAGTGCCGCCAGCGGCTGGCCGCGATGGGCGCCGACGGTCTGCGCCAGCAGCGGCGCGTAGGCCGGCTGCTTGACGGCCTTGAGGATCAGGCTCGGATTGGTGGTGGCGTCGCGCGGCGCATAGGCGGCGAGCTGGAGGAAGTCCCCGGTGTCGGCAACCACCGTGGTGAACTGCTTGAGCTGGTCGAGTTGCGAGGCCATGGCGCCAGGATGCAATTGCCCCGTGCGGGCGTCGCACCGATGGTACCTGCGGCGCCCTGCCGCTCGGCGCGCCGTGGGCGCTCAGCCCGTGATCAGCTGCTCGACGCCGTAGAGCCTGGCCAGCCGCAGCAGTGCCGTCGGCGGATGGCGCAGTTCGAAGCGCTTGCCCCAGGCCTGGGCCAGGCGCCGGCACTCGAGCAGCACCGCCAGCGCGCTGGAGTCGAAGCGCTGCAACGGCATCGCATCGACCAGCAGCCGCTCGCCGCCCTCGCGCTCGAGCGCGACCCTGAGCAGGCGCAGCGTGTCGCGCGCCTCGCGGGCGGTGAGCGACTCGGGCAGCAGCAGCATCGCGATCGCCTCCGCGCTCAACTCTTGGCGGCCGCCGCCTTGTTGCGCTCGGCCAGCTTGGCGATCAGGCCGTCGATGCCGTTGGCACTGATCTCCTGCGCGAAGCTGTTGCGGTAGTTCTCGACCAGCCAGACGCCGAGCACGTTGACGTCATAGATCTTCCAGCCCTCGCCGACCTTCTCGAGGCGGTAGTCGAGCTGGATCGGGTCGCCACGGCCGCGCACCTCGGTGCGCACGATGACCTCGGGATCTTCCGGCTTGCCGCGCATCGCCTTGAGCTCGACGGTCTGGTCCTTGACCTGGGTCAGCGCGCCCGAGTAGGTGCGCACCAGCAGTTGCTTGAACTCGGCCTGCAGCCGCTGCTTCTGGTCGGGCGTGGCCTGGCGCCAGTAGCGGCCGACCGCGGAGGCCGTCATGCGCTCGAAGTTGACGTGCGGCAGCACCTTGGCATCGACCAGCGCGACGATGCGCTTGACGTCACCGGCCTGGATCGCCTTGTCGGCCTTGACCGCGTCGATCACGTCATCGGAGACCTGCTTGATCAGCGCGTCGGGCGCGACCGGCTCGGCGTGCAGCGCGGCCAGCGGCAGCAGACCCAGGCTCAGGGCGAGCGCGCCGATCCAGCGGCGTCGGTTCAGGTTCATCATGGCATTCATCATCTCGATCGACGGAGTGGGCGGCGCGAACCGCCGCTGTGTGTTCAACGTGCGGGGCCCGAGGCCGGTGCACCGGGCACCGGAGCGCTCGGCGGCGACGCGGGTGGCTCGGGTCGCAGGTCGGGGGCGAGGCGCGGCTCGGCGGGTGGTATCTCGGGTTCTTCTCGATCCGGCGGTTCGCCGTCGTAGATCAGGTTACGCCGGCGCTGCAGATAAGCGTCGCGCACGAAGGTGTATTTGTCGAGCACGATGTCGTCTAGCAGGCGGGTGGCCGCCAGCAACTGGGAGCGGGCATTGATGATGCGCAGCCCCGACAGCGAATTGCGCAGCGCCACCGAGTTGACCTGCTGGTCGGGCGAGAAATAGATGTCGGCCGGCAGGCCGACCGTGTCGCGCACCGTCGAGGGCCCGAGGATCGGCCACACGATGTAGGCCCCCGGCTCGAAGCCCCAGCGGCCAAGCGTGATGCCGAAGTCTGCATCGTGGCGCTCCAGACCCAGTTCGCCGGCCCAGTCGATGATGCCGCCAAAGCCGAAGGTGCTGTTGAGGCCGAAGCGGATCAGGTCGTTGCCGGCGTCGGCAATGCGTCCCTGCAGCAGCAGGTTGACCGCCGACCAGGCGTCCTGGAAGTTGTGGAAGAAGTTGTCGACGCCGACCCGCACCGGTTGCGGCGTCAGCTCGCGGTAGACGGTCGCCACCGGTGCGATCGCATACTTGTCCACGCCTTCGTTGAAGGCAAAGATCTTGCGGTTGTAGGGCTCGATCGGATCCGGGCGATCGACCGTGGCGCAGCCGCCCAGCCATGCGGCGAGCAGCACCCAGGCCAGTGCGCGCAGGCAGCGGGCCGGCGTGCTCATCCTCACTTCTTGGCCCCGTCCCCGGCGTCGGCAGCCTTGTTGTAGAGGAACTGGCTGATCAGGTTCTCGAGCACCACCGCCGACTGCGTCATGCGGATCGATTCGCCGGCGGCGAGCAGTTTCTCCTCGGCGCCGGGTTCGATGCCGATGTACTGCTCGCCGAGCAGGCCGGCGGTGAGGATCTTGGCCGAGCTGTCCTTGGGGAAGCTGAAGCGCTTGTCGAAGTCGATCTGCACCTGCGCCTGGTAGGTCTTGTCGTCGAAGCTGATCGACGCCACGCGGCCAACCACCACGCCGGCGCTCTTGACCGGCGCGCGCACCTTGAGGCCGCCGATGTTGTCGAAGCGGGCGTCGACGCGGTAGCTCTCGTCGAAGCTCAGGCTCAGCAGGTTGCCGGCCTTGAGCGCCAGGAACAGGATCGCCGCCGCGCCGATCAGCACGAACAGGCCGACCCAGAGGTCGTTCTTGGATTTCTGCATTGTTCTTCCCTACCCCTCAGACGCTGAACATCATCGCGGTCAGCACAAAGTCGAGCGCCAGCACCGCCAGCGATGCCACCACCACGGTGCGGGTGGTCGCGCGCGACACGCCCTCGGGCGTGGGCTGGCAGGCATAGCCCTGCAACAGCGCGACGAAGCTGACGGTAAAGCCGAACACGATGCTCTTGACGACGCCGTTACCCACATCCTTGAACACGTCGACGCCGCCCTGCATCTGCGACCAGAAGGCGCCGGCATCGACGCCGATCAGCAGTACGCCGACCGCCCAGCCGCCGATGATGCCGACCGCCGAGAACACCGCCGCCAGCAGCGGCAGCGCGATCACGCCGCCCCAGAAGCGCGGCGCCAGCACCCGCTGCACCGGATCGACCGCCATCATCTCCATCGCCGCCAGTTGCTCGCCGGCCTTCATGAGGCCGATCTCGGCGGTCAGCGAGGTGCCGGCGCGGCCCGCGAACAGCAGCGCGGTGACCACCGGCCCGAGCTCGCGCACCAGCGATAGCGCCACCAGCAGGCCGAGCGACTCGGCCGCGCCATAGCGCTGCAGCGTGTAGTAGCCCTGCAGGCCGAGCACGAAGCCGACGAACAGGCCGGAGACGGTGATGATCGCCAGCGAGTGGTTGCCGAGGAAATGGATCTGGTCGACCAGCAGCCGCGGCCGGCGCAGCACGCTGCCGAGCAACAGGCACAGCCGCGCGAACAGGCGCGCGCCGGCGCCGAGGTCCTCGAGCTTGGCGCGCACGGCGAAGCCGAGCGCCGAAGGCCCGAAGCGGTAGGGTGAGGGCTCGCTCATGGCTTGGCGTCGCCGTCGGCCGCCTTGACGCGGAAGTCATCGGCCGCCGACGGCGCGGCATAGTGAAAGCGCACCGGGCCATCGGCCTTGCCATCGACGAACTGGCGCACCAGCGGGTCGGTGCTGGCGCGCATCTCGGCCGGCGTGCCCTGGGCGACAACGCCGCCGTTGGCGATGAAGACCACGTGGTCGGCGATGGAGAAGGTCTCGTCGACGTCGTGCGAGACGACGATGCTGGTGGCGCCGAGCGCCTCGTTGAGGTCGTGGATCAGCGTCGCGGCAACGCCCATCGAGATCGGATCGAGGCCGGCGAAGGGCTCGTCGTAGAGCATCAGCTCGGGGTCGAGCGCCATCGCGCGCGCCAGCGCCACGCGCCGGCTCATGCCTCCCGAGACCTGGCTCGGCATCAGGTCGCGCGCGCCGCGCAGCCCCACCGCCTCGAGCTTCATCAGCACCAGGTCGCGGATCATCTCCTCGTCGAGGTCGGTGTGCTCGCGCAGCGGGAAAGCGACGTTGTCGAACACCGAGAGGTCGGTGAACAGCGCGCCCTGCTGGAACAGCATGCCCATGCGGCGGCGCGCGGCGTAGAGGCCGTCGCGGTCGAGCGTGGCGATGTCGACGCCGTCGAAGAACACCTGCCCGCTCATCACGCCGATCTGGCGGCCGATCAGGCGCAGAACGGTGGTCTTGCCGCCGCCGGAGGTACCCATCAAGGCCACCACCGTGCCGCGCGGCACGCTGATGTCGACATCGCGCAGCACGACGCGGTCGCCATAGCCGCAGCTGACGCCCCGCAGTTCGATCAGGGGCGTCGGGGGGGCAGCAACGGGGGAAGCGCCGGGCGCCGGGGCCGACCCGGCCCGGGACTCTGACAGCGCGAGTTCGCTCATGGGCACCAACAAACAAATGCCGGTGTCGAGGACACCGGCATCCGAATGATAGGGGAAAGCACCGACATGCGTCGGGCGGGCGGCCCGGCGGCCGCCAATAGCGTGACAGGTTGCAACCGCCGCCTAACGCGGCAGCTTGCTCGCGCCCATCAGGTACTCATCGACTGCCCGTGCAGCCTGGCGGCCTTCGCGCCGAGCATCGCCGCAGGCGATGCGCGACCATCGTTCGCCCACAGGGCGAGCCGCGAGGGCCGCGGCTCAACGTGGCAGATCGCTCGCGCCCATCAGGTACTCGTCCACCGCCCGTGCAGCCTGGCGGCCTTCGCGCCGAGCATCGCCGCAGGCGATGCGCGACCATCGTTCGCCCACAGGGCGAGCCGCGAGGGCCGCGCCTCAACGTGGCAGGTCGCTCGCACCCATCAGGTACTCGTCGACCGCCCGTGCAGCTTGGCGGCCCTCGCGGATCGCCCAGACGATCAGCGACTGGCCGCGCCGCATGTCACCGGCGGCGAAGACCTTGTCGACGTTGGTGCGGTAGCCGTCGAGCAGCTCGGTGCCTGCCTTGGCGTTGCCGCGCGCGTCCTTGTCGACGCCGAAGGCCTCAAGCACCGAGCCGACCGGGCTGACGAAGCCCATCGCCAGCAGCACCATCTCGGCCGGCCAGATCTGCTCGGAACCCGGCACCTCGACCATCTTGCCGTTCTGCCATTCGACGCGGGCCGTCTTGAGCGCCTTGAGCTTGCCTTTTTCGCCGACCAGTTCCTTGGTCGTGATCGCGAACTCGCGCTCGCAGCCCTCTTCGTGGCTGGAACTGGTGCGCAGCTTGATCGGCCAGTAGGGCCAGGTCAGCGGCCGGTTCTCTTCTTCCGGCGGCTGCGGCATCAGCTCGAACTGGGTCACGCTCTTGGCGCCGTGGCGGTTGCTGGTGCCCACGCAGTCGCTGCCGGTGTCGCCGCCGCCGATGACGATCACATGCTTGCCGTCGGCCCGCAGCTGGCCCTTGAGCTTGTCGCCCGCGTTGAGCTTGTTCTGCTGCGGCAGGAACTCCATCGCGAAGTGCACGCCATCGAGGTCGCGGCCGGGCACCGGCAGGTCGCGACTCTGTTCGGCGCCGCCGCTCAGCAGCACCGCGTCGAAGCCGGCCTTCAGCTCGTCGGCACTGATGATCTCCTTGGCCCAGTTGGTCACCTTGCTGCCCTCGGGCAGGTGGCCGACCAGCACGCCGGTGCGAAAGCGAACGCCCTCGGCCTGCATCTGCTCGACGCGGCGGTCGATGTGCGACTTCTCCATCTTGAAGTCCGGGATGCCATAGCGCAGCAGGCCGCCGATGCGGTCGTTCTTCTCGAACACCGTCACCTCGTGGCCGGCACGCGCCAGCTGCTGCGCGGCGGCCAGGCCGGCCGGCCCGGAGCCGACCACGGCAACGGTCTTGCCGGTCTTGCCCTTCGGCGGTTGCGGCACGACCCAACCCTCGGCCCAGGCGCGATCGATGATCGCGTGCTCGATGCTCTTGATGCCGACCGGATCGTCGTTGACGTTGAGCGTGCAGGCCGCCTCGCAGGGCGCCGGGCAGACGCGGCCGGTGAACTCGGGGAAGTTGTTGGTCGAGTGCAGCACCGTGATCGCGTTGCGCCAGTCGCCGCGGAACACCAGGTCGTTGAAGTCCGGAATGATGTTGTTGACCGGACAGCCGCTGTTGCAGAACGGCGTGCCGCAGTCCATGCAGCGCGCGCTCTGAACCTTGGCCTCGTCATCGGCCAGGCCGATGACGAACTCCTTGTAGTTCTTGAGTCGCTCGGCCACGGGGCGGTAGCCCTCTTCGAGCCGCTCGTATTCGAGGAAGCCGGTGATCTTGCCCATGTTCTTGATCGATTGATTCGTTGCTTCGCTGATCACTTGGCCGCGACGGCCTTGCCACCCTTGGCCGAGCTCGGCGCCTTGGCCTTGGCGATGGTCGCGTCAGCCTCCTGGGTCGCCCCCATCTCCTTGAGCGCGCGCTTGTATTCGCTCGGGAAGACCTTCACGAACTTCTCGCGCGCACCGGCCCAGTGGTCGAGGATCTCGCGCGCCCGCAGCGAGCCGGTCCAGCGGTGGTGGTCCTCGACCAGCTTGCGCAGCAGCACCTCGTCGGCGACGCCCTTGTGGAAGGTCGCAGCGTCCTGCGTGGCGCGCTGCTCGTCGGCCGCCAGCACCTTCTCGAGTACCACCATCGAGGTGTTGCAACGCCTGGCGAAGGAGCCGTCCTCGTCGAAGACATAGGCCACGCCGCCGCTCATGCCGGCCGCGAAGTTGCGGCCGGTCTTGCCGAGCACAACGACGGTGCCGCCGGTCATGTACTCGCAGCCATGGTCGCCGGTGCCCTCGACCACCGCGGTCGCGCCCGACAGCCGCACCGCGAAGCGCTCGCCGGCCACGCCGCGCAGGAAGGCCTCGCCGCTGGTGGCGCCGTAGAGCACGGTGTTGCCGACGATGATGTTGGCGGTGGCATCGCCTCTGAAGTCGATGCTCGGCCGCACGACGACGCGGCCGCCGCTGAGGCCCTTGCCGGTGTAGTCGTTGGCATCGCCGATCAGGTACAGCGTGATGCCCTTGGCGAGGAAGGCACCGAAGCTCTGGCCGCCGTTGCCCTCCATCTGCATGAAGATCGTGTGGTCCGGCAGGCCCTCGGGCCGACGCCGGATCAGCTCGCCGGAGAGCATCGCGCCGACCGTGCGGTTGACGTTGCGCGTCTCCTCCATGAACTGGACCTTCTCGCCGCGCTCGAGCGCCGGAAGGCACTTCTCGATCAGCTTGATGTCGAGCGCGCGCGAGAGACCGTGGTCCTGCTCGTCGACCTGGCGCCGCGCCACCTCGGCAGGTGCCGCCGGCAGGTGGAAGACGCGGCTGAAGTCGAGACCCTTCGCCTTCCAGTGCTCGATGCCCTTCCTGGTGTCGAGCAGGTCGGCGCGGCCGATCAGCTCGTCGAACTTGCGGATGCCCAGCTGCGCCATGATCTGGCGCACTTCCTCGGCGACGAAGAAGAAGTAGTTCACCACGTGCTCGGGCTTGCCGGTGAACTTGGCGCGCAGCACCGGGTCTTGCGTCGCGACGCCGACCGGGCAGGTGTTGAGGTGGCACTTGCGCATCATGATGCAGCCCTCGACCACCAGCGGCGCGGTGGCGAAGCCGAACTCGTCGGCGCCGAGCAGCGCGCCGATCACGACATCGCGACCGGTCTTCATCTGGCCGTCGGCCTGCACGCGGATGCGGCCACGCAGGCGGTTGAGCACGAGGGTCTGCTGGGTCTCGGCCAGGCCCAGTTCCCAGGGCGTGCCGGCATGCT
The DNA here is from genome assembly GCF_004217215.1 of Rivibacter subsaxonicus. Classification (GTDB taxonomy): domain Bacteria; phylum Pseudomonadota; class Gammaproteobacteria; order Burkholderiales; family Burkholderiaceae_C; genus Rivibacter; species Rivibacter subsaxonicus. The sequence continues at coordinate 234,679 of NZ_SHKP01000007.1, read as the reverse complement.
TGATCGAGCTCCACGGCGAGGCGCCGGTGCCGCCATCGTGGCCGGCGATCACCACGTGGTCGGCCTTGGCCTTGGCCACGCCGGTGGCGATGGTGCCGACACCCACTTCGCTGACCAGCTTGACGCTGACGCCGGCGCGCGGGTTCACGTTCTTGAGGTCGTGGATCAGCTGCGCCAAGTCCTCGATCGAGTAGATGTCGTGGTGCGGTGGCGGGCTGATGAGGCCCACACCCGGCACCGAGTAGCGCAGCATGCCGATGTACTCGCTGACCTTGCCGCCCGGCAACTGGCCGCCCTCGCCCGGCTTGGCGCCCTGCGCCATCTTGATCTGGATCTGGTCGGCGCTGACCAGGTACTCGGTGGTGACGCCGAAGCGGCCCGAGGCGACCTGCTTGATCTTGCTGCGCAGCGAGTCGCCGGCCTTCAGCGCGTAGTCGGCGGCGATGACCTTGGCGCCGACCACCTCGCTGAGCTTGGTGCCGTCGGCGATCGGGATGCCCTTGAGCTCGTTGCGATAGCGCGCCGGATCCTCGCCGCCCTCGCCGGTGTTGCTCTTGCCGCCGATGCGGTTCATCGCCACCGCCAGCGTGCTGTGAGCCTCGGTGCTGATCGAGCCGAGCGACATGGCGCCGGTGGCAAAGCGCTTGACGATCTCGGCGGCCGGCTCGACCTCGGCAACGGGAATCGCGCGCAGCGGATCGAACTTGAACTCGAACAGGCCGCGCAGCGTCATGTGACGCCGGCTCTGGTCGTTGATGAGTTGCGCGTACTCCTTGTAGGTCTCGAACTTGTTGGCGCGCGTGGCGTGCTGCAGCTTGGCGATCGCGTCCGGCGTCCACATGTGCTCCTCGCCGCGCACGCGCCAGGCGTACTCGCCACCGGCGTCCAGCATCGAGGCCAGCACCGGGTCGTCGCCGAAGGCGGCGCGATGCATGCGCAGCGCTTCTTCGGCCACCTCGAAGATGCCGATGCCACCGACCTGCGAGGCGGTGCCGCGGAAGAACTTCTCGACCAGCACCTTGTCGAGCCCGATCGCCTCGAACAGTTGCGCGCCGCAGTAGGACATGTAGGTCGACACGCCCATCTTGGACATGATCTTCGACAGGCCCTTGCCGACCGCCTTGACGTAGTTGTAGATCGCCTTGTCGCCGTTCAGCTCGCCCGGCAGCTCGGCGTGCAGCGCGACCAGCGTCTCGAGCGCGAGGTACGGATGGATCGCCTCGGCGCCGTAGCCGGCCAGCGTGGCGAAGTGATGCACCTCGCGCGCCGATGCGGTCTCGACGACGAGGCCGGCGGTGGTGCGCAGGCCTTCGCGCACCAGGTGCTGGTGAATGGCCGACAGCGCCAGCAGCGCGGGAATGGCGAGCTGGCCGCGGTCCATGCTGCGATCGCTGATGATCAGGATGTTGTGGCCGGTGCGGATCGCATCGACCGCCTCGGCGCACAGCGACGCGAGCTTGGCCTCGACGCCCTCGCGGCCCCAGGCCAACGGGTAGACGATCGCCAGTTCGTAGGGCTTGAACTTGCCGCCGGTGTGGGCCTCGATCGCGCGCAGGCGCGCCATGTCGTCGAAGTCGAGGATCGGCTGCGTCACCTCCAGCCGCATCGGCGGGTTGACCGCGTTGATGTCGAGCAGGTTCGGCTTGGGGCCGACGAAGCTGTTGAGCGACATCACGATCGCCTCGCGGATCGGGTCGATCGGCGGGTTCGTGACCTGGGCGAAGAGCTGCTTGAAGTAGTTCGGCAGCGGCTTGTTCTTGTCGGACAGCACCGCCAGCGGCGAGTCGTTGCCCATCGAGCCGATGCCTTCCTCGCCGGCCTGTGCCATCGGGCTGAGCAGGAACTTCAGGTCCTCCTGCGTGTAGCCGAAGGCCTGCTGGCGGTCGAGCAGGCTCTCCTTGAATGTCTGCGGCTCGGCCGTGACCGGGATCGCGTCGAGCTTGATGCGCACGTTCTCGATCCACTGCCGGTAGGGCTTGGCCGAGGCGAACTGGTTCTTCAGTTCCTCGTCGTCGACGATGCGGCCTTGCTCGAGATCGATCAGGAACATCTTGCCCGGCTGCAGGCGCCACTTCTTGACGATCTTGTTCTCGGGAATCGGCAGCGTGCCGGACTCCGAGGCCATCACGACGATGTCGTCGTCGGTGACGATGTAGCGCGCCGGGCGCAGGCCGTTGCGGTCGAGCGTGGCCCCGATCTGCTTGCCATCGGTAAAGACCATCGCCGCCGGGCCGTCCCAGGGCTCCAGCATCGCCGCGTGGTACTCGTAGAAGGCACGGCGGCGCACGTCCATCGTCGTGTGCTGCTCCCAGGCCTCGGGAATCATCATCATCGCGGCGTGGGCGAGCGGGTAGCCGCTCATCGTCAGCAGTTCGAGCGCGTTGTCGAATGTGGCGGTGTCGGACTGGCCCTCGAAGCTGATCGGGTAGAGCTTGGCGAGGTCGTCGCCAAGCACCGGCGACTTCATCACGCCCTCGCGCGCGCGCATCCAGTTGAAGTTGCCCTTGACGGTGTTGATCTCGCCGTTGTGCGCGACCATCCGGTACGGGTGCGCCAGCGGCCACTCCGGGAAGGTGTTGGTCGAGAAGCGCTGATGCACCAGCGCCAGCGCCGAGGTCACGCGCGGATCCTGCAGGTCGAGGTAGTACTTGCCGACCTGGTCGGCCAGCAGAAGGCCCTTGTAGATGATCGTGCGGCAGCTCATGCTGGGCACGTAGTACTCGCGGCTGTGCGTGAGCTTCAGGCGCTGGATCGCCGCCGAGGCGGTCTTGCGGATCACGTAGAGCTTGCGCTCGAGCGCGTCGGGCACGATGACGTCGGTGCCGCGGCCGATGAAGATCTGGCGCAGGACCGGCTCCTTGGCGCGCACCGTGGGCGACATAGGCATCTCGCGGTCGACCGGCACGTCGCGCCAGCCGAGCAGCACCTGGCCCTCGGCCTTGACCGCGCGCTCGAGTTCCTGTTCGCAGGCCAGACGCGAGGCGTGCTCCTTGGGCAGGAAGATCATGCCGACGCCGTATTCGCCGGGCGGCGGCAGGGTCACGCCCTGGGCAGCCATCTCGGCGCGGTAGTACTCGTCCGGGATCTGGATCAGGATGCCGGCGCCGTCGCCCATCAGCTTGTCGGCACCGACTGCGCCACGGTGGTCGAGGTTCTCGAGGATCTTCAGACCCTGTTCGACGATCGAGTGCGCCTTCTGCCCCTTGATGTGGGCGACGAAGCCGACGCCGCAGGCGTCGTGCTCATTGGACGGGTCGTAGAGGCCGGCGGCCCGCAATGCATCGATTTCTTGTTGGCTGGCGGCGTCGCGGCTCATGGCGCACTCCCTGGACAAAGCAGACGAGCGCGAAGCGTACTGCGGCGCAGCAATCGCATCAACCGCTAATAAATGGGGTCAGATACGAATATTGATGCAACAGAAATGCACCAAGATAAATCAGGGACATATTGAAGTGTGCCCACTTACGAGGCGGCCGAACGCGGACGCCCCGGCAAGCGGCGACTGAGCGGCCGAGCGATCTGCTCGCTCAACCTGGCAACGAAGGCCGCCGAGCCCAGCGGCCATCCGCCGCGCAAGGCCTCGTCCATCGAGGCGCGCCACATTTGGGGCAACGGCTCGGACAGCGCCGCACGGTAGCGCTGATCACGCTCGAAGGGCGTGTTGCCCAGCGCCCAGAAGACCGCCGGCTCGCTGATGCGGGCGTCGGCGACCAACCCACAATGGTGCGCCGCGCTCGAAACACCACGCCATCCGCCAGTGGGCGCTTGCTCGACCCGCAGCATCGCGCGCAACAGCCAGGGCTCACTCTCCAGGGCGGCCGCTTCGAAGCGCCCTGCCCAGAGAGACCCGCGGCGTCCGTGGCGGCGATTGAAGGCAGCGGCGTGGCGGCGCGCAAAGCCCTGCATGGCACGACTCAGCACCTCGGCCGACGGCGGTGTGACCACCAGTTCGACCTGCTGGTCGTCGAGGCCGTAGGCGTGCATCAGCACGTCGGCGCTGCGCATGCTGTCGCTCAAAAGGTGCAGGGCGGCGGCGCGGTCGGCGTCGTCAGCCGCCAGCGTCTGTTGGTGCTGAACCCGCAATGAAAGCAGGTGAGGCAGGCCGCCGAAGACGGCGCGAGGTTGACGGGCCATGAAGCAAGTGCGCCAAGCGCGTTCTGCCGTCCAATGAAAAAGGGCACCCGAGGGTGCCCTTTCGATCTGCCCGGCGCCGAGGCGCCAAGCCTTGCGCGGGAGACCCGCCGATCAGAAGCGGTGACGCAGGCCGACCATGAAGCCGGTGCGGTCGTCCGCGTTGTTGACGGCGCCCGAGGTGCTGGTGAAGGAGATCGGGCCCTTGACCTTCGTGTAGTCGAGGCCGACGTAGGCATCGGTGCGCTTGGAGAAGGCGTACTGCGCGATGAAGGCCATGAAATCACCCTGCGGGCTGCCGCTCAGCGGCGAGTAGAAGGTGTCCTCGAGGTTCCAGTACGCAGCGCCCAGGTTGAGCGCCGGAGTCACCTGGAAGTTCAGGTTCACGAAGTACATCTCGCGCGACTCGACGTTGACACCAGCCAACGGACTGTTGGTGTAGCTGAAAACATTGTCTGCGCCAGTGCCAACCAGGAACAGGGCAACCGGCACACCCTGGTCGAAGCTGCTCTCGGCGTAGCCACCGCTCAGGTAGATCGGGCCGCTGGTCCAGGCACCGCCGATGATCCAGCTCTCAGCCTTCAGGTCGGTGGTCGTCGCGTTAGCGCCCTCACGCTGAAGGTAGCCACCACCCACGGCGAAAGGCCCGAAGGTGTACTTGGCCATGCCGCCCATGGACTTCACGAAGGTCGTGTCGCTGCCTTCGCCGGCGCTGGCCTGCAGTTCACCGGTGAAGCCACCGAGCGACAAGGTGTACTTCACCATGTTGTCGTTGCGAACGCCAAGCGCCATCGCAACTTCGGGCTTGTAGGCCTCGATGTACGGCGAGTACTTGAAGCTTGCGAAGGTGCTGGTCGTGACGTCGAACAGCACGTTGTACTGACGGCCCATCGTCAGACGGCCGAGGCTGCTGCTCTGCAGGCCGACCCACGATTGCTGGAACTGCTGGCCGGTACCGCTGCCGTTGAGGGCGCCGTTGTCAGGCGTGAAACGCTGCTCGAGGTTGGCCAGCGCGCGCAGTCCGCCGCCCAGATCCTCGTTGATGTTGACGCCCCAGCGGCTTTGCGACATGCCGCCGCCGATGACCTTGCTCAGGCTCTGACCGTTGTCGACCGCGGGACCATGGTTGGTCGTGTAGCGGTAGGCAACGTCGACGATGCCGTACAGGGTGACGCTCGACTGAGCCTGGGCTGCACCGGCAATCGCCGACAGCGCAGCGAGAGCGACAAGTTTCTTCTTCATCAGGAATCTCCTAGCTTCGTAGTTTGTGTCGCACCCGTGGCGGGCGCCGGGCACAGAGCGGGCCGAGCCCGACTGACTGTCCAGCGCACTATAACTTTGGGCCGATTCGGTCGACATCCGGGATGTGGATCGCTGTTGCAATTTGGTGACAGGCAACGAGCCCGGGATCGGCCCGAAGCGCAAGCCCGATCCCGCAAGCGACCGCCAGGCGCCTGCGCCACTCGGCTCAGGCAAAGGCTCGATGTCCTGTGACACGCTCGTACGCGACACCGGCATAGCGGTCGGTCATGCCGGCGATGAAGTCGGCAATCGCACGCGGAGTGCCGTCACGCTCGAGCATCACGCGGTCGATTTCGGCTGGAACTTCGGCACTGTAGGCCTCGAACAGGGTCGAGACGACCAGGCGCGCGCGCGCTGTCGTTCGCTCCACCTGCGGGTGACGGTAAAGGTTGGCGAAGAGAAAGCGCTTGAGCTGCCGGCTTGCATCTCGCATCTCCGGCGAGAACGCTACAAGCGGCGGCGCCGCGCGGGCCGCGTCGACGCTGGCGGGTGCCACCACCCTCAAGCGCTCGCGGGTGGCGTCGATCACGTCATAGACCTGGATCGACAGCATGCGTCGCAGCGCCTCGAAGAGCAGGCGGCGCCCGCCGAGCCCGGCGTGCTCGCCTCGAACCTGCGCCAGCGCACGTGCGACCAGGTCGACCGACTCGAGCTGCTCCAGCGTCAGCAGCCCGGATCGCACGCCGTCATCCACGTCGTGCGCGTTGTAGGCGATCTCGTCGGCGAGGTTCGCCAGCTGCGCCTCGAGGCTCGGCTGCGTGCCGCGCAGGAAGCGCTCGGCGACGCCGCGCGGCTCCTCGCGTTCCAGCCGCTCGGCATTGGCGCGCGAGCAGTGCTTGAGAATGCCCTCGCGGGTCTCGAAACTGAGATTGAGCCCGTCGAAGGCCGCGTAACGCTCCTCGAGCCGATCGACCACCCGCAGCGACTGCAGGTTGTGCTCGAAGCCACCGTGGCCCTGCATGCACTGGTGCAACGCGTCCTGCCCCGCGTGGCCGAAGGGCGTGTGACCAAGGTCGTGCGCGAGGGCGATCGCCTCCACCAGATCCTCGTTGAGCGCCAGGCTGCGGCCGATCGAACGTGCCAGCTGGGCCACCTCGAGCGAGTGCGTCAGGCGGGTGCGGTAGAGATCGCCCTCGTGGTTGACGAAGACCTGCGTCTTGTAGACAAGGCGCCGAAACGCCGTCGAGTGGACGATGCGGTCGCGGTCGCGCTGGTATTCGGTGCGCGTCGGTGCGGCCGGCTCCGGAATGCGTCGACCGCGGCTGCGCAGCGGGTCGCAGGCGTAGACCGCGAGCTGCATCGAAGTGCCGCTCAGGGGGCAGTGCAGGCCGTCAGCACTTCGGCCACCAACGCCTGCGGCGCCGGCGCCATCCGCGCCCGCCCCGGGCCGTCGATGACGACGAAGCGAACCTCGCCTGCTTCGGCCTTCTTGTCCACCTGCATCAGCTCCATGTAGCGCCGCGTGCCCAGCGCAGGCCCGATCGTCGGCAGGCGTGCCCGCTGCACGAGCCGCCTCAGGCGCTCGACGAAGCCGGCCTCGACCAGGCCCAGGCGCACGGACAGCTCGCCCGCCATCACCATGCCGCATCCCACGGCCTCGCCATGCAGCCACTCGCCGTAGCCCAGGCCAGCCTCGATGGCATGACCGAAGGTGTGGCCGAAGTTGAGGATCGCGCGCAGGCCGGACTCGCGCTCGTCGAGCTGCACGACCTGCGCCTTGATCTCGCAGGAGCGCCGGATCGCGTGTCTCAGGGCGCGGTCGTCGTGCGCCAGCAGCGCATCGATGTTGGCCTCGAGCCAGTCGAAGAACACCATGTCGGCGATCGGCCCGTACTTGATGATCTCCGCCAGGCCGGCACTGAACTCGCGCGGCGGCAGGCTCGCGAGCGTGTCGAGGTCGGCCACCACCCGCAGCGGCTGGTGGAACGCGCCGACCATGTTCTTGCCGAGCGGATGGTTGATCCCGGTCTTGCCACCGACCGAGGAATCGACCTGCGCTAACAGTGTGGTCGGTACCTGCACGAAGGCCACGCCGCGCATGTAGCAGGCCGCGGCAAAGCCCGTCATGTCGCCGACCACGCCGCCGCCCAGGGCGTACAGCACGGTCTTGCGGTCGGCCTGCCCGGCAAGCAGCGCGTCGAAAACAAGATTCAACGAGGCCCAGTCCTTGTGGGACTCGCCGTCCGGCAACTCGAGCCGCAGCACCTGCCGGTGTCGCGCGCGCAGAACGGCTTCGAGGCGTGCGGCATAGAGCGGCGCGACCGTAGTGTTGCTGACGACAAGCGCGGTCGCGGAGTTCGGCAGTCCCTCCCAGCTCGCAGGATCCTCCAGCAGACCGCGGCCTATCAGGACGTCATAGGACTGCGGGCCGAGGTCGAGGCGGACGCGCTCGCGCGCGGAAGACTGGGGCGTGGGGTCAATGTCGAGGGGGCTCACCGCGCCGAGTTTATCGGCCGGCGTTCGTGACGGAGCCCATGACCGGCTCAGCTGCCCGGGTTGGGGTCGACCGGCGAGGCAGCCGCGTCGATGTCGATCACGCCGGCCATCTCGAGTTGCATCAGCACCATCGCCACCAGTGTCGACATCGGCGGGCGGCCGGTCTCGATCACGTGGTGCGCTGTCTCCAGGTAGAGCGGATCGCGCTGCGCAAACAGTTCGCGCAGGCGCGCTCGGGGATCGCTCACCTGCAGCAGCGGCCGCTGCGTGTCATGGCGCAGACGGCGATGCAGGGTGTCGGGCGAGGAACGCAGATAGACGACTGAGGCGCCCGCCTTCAGCGCCATGCGATTGGCCGGCCGCAGCACCGCGCCGCCACCGGTGGCGATGACCGCCGCCCGGCTGGTCGCGAGCAGGTCGGCGAGCACCTGCTGCTCCACGTCACGAAAGGCCTCTTCGCCTTCGCGCTCGAAGAAATCACGAATGCGGCAACCGAGCTTGTGCTCGATCACCGCATCGCTGTCGAAGAAGGGCCAGTGCAGGCGCGCGGCGATCTGGCGCCCGGCGGAGGACTTGCCGCCGCCGGGCATGCCGATCAGGGCGATCGGGCGTTGGATCCCTCCACCACTCGATGACACGAAGCCTGCTGAGATCAGTTCGGGTTGGCGCAGCCGGCCTGGATGCCGTAGGGGCTGGTGACAAACGCCGGCGGGACGTCCTTATTCTTCACCGAAGTGGCGTCGACCGGCACTGGCGCAACGACGGCGGTCGTGCGGCCCTCGGTGCCCAACACACCTGAGGCGCTCACCGTGACGACAGCATCGACCCAGGAACCGAAACTCTGCGGGTACTGAATCTGCAGTTCGGCGGTACCGTCGGCCCGCGTCTTGGTCTGCAGCAGCATGACGCTGACGTCCGACTTGCCTGGCTGCAGCGAGCCGTTGCCATTGATGTCCTCGCCCGCCTCTAGCACCCCGTTGCGGTTGACGTCTTCACTGTCACAGACCGAGGTTTCGTTCTGAATCCAGCCATCGGTGCCAGCGATATAGCTGCCCTTGCGGAAGCGCGGCAGATCGACCGAGACCGCGAGATCGACGTCGGCCTTGGCGCGCCCGGCCGAGTCGACGACCTGGACGATGAATTTCTTGACGTAGAGCAGGTTGTCGTTGGTGCTGCTGATCAGGGCGTTGGTACCGATCGATACACCCAGCGGCTCGGCCGTCACGGTGAGCGCCACGGTTGTCCAGTTCGGGCAGGCGCCCACCGCGAAGTCGGTCTCGCTGTAGCAGGCTCGCACCGTAAGGCCCTTGGTCGGGCTAGAACGTGTTCCGGGGATGTACGACGACAGTGCCAGGCCGTTCGCGTCGCTGTACACCATCGAGGTGTCTGTGCTGAAAGTGCCACCGATCGAGTTCACGTCGCTGTCGAGGTCAAAGCGCACCCGGACATTCGGGATCGGCAGGTTGTTGGCGCCGAGGAACAGCGCGCGGATCTCTGAGCGGTTGGCCGTCGGCGCACTGGTCGTGTTGACGCCGACGACGCTCGGGTTGGCCGACACCGAGGCCGAGGTGATCGTCGCCGTCACCGGCGGGATCGTGCTGACGGTCTGCACCTGCACTGACTGGCTGTCACCGACACCGCCGGCCGAGGCAGTGACGGTGAAGCTGCCGCTGGTCGCCGGTGCGGTGTAGGCGTACACATACTCGCCATTGGTACCGGTGCTCGCCGTGACTTCGGGCGGCGTGAGGCCGGCCGCGGTCACCGTGATCGACTGGTTCGCCATCGGGCTGCCACTTTGATCCACCAGGCGGTACTGCACCTGGCCGCCGGCCCCGGGGGCCACGACGGCGGGCACCAGCGTTCCGGTCAGCCGAGCGCCGCTGACCTGGAACGTGGCGGTGTTGGTCACCGAGCCACTCTTGGCGGTGATGGTGATCGTGCGGTTCGAGCGGTCGGCGCCGATCGACACGGTGGCGGTCAGCTTGCCATCGGTGCCGGTAGTGGCGGCGCTGGAGGCGACCACCGCACCGGCATCAGCCGTGACCAGCACACCGGCACCGCTGACGGTGTTGTTGTTGGCGTCGGTCGCAGTGATGGTGGCGACAACGTTGTCGGAACCGGTGTTGGCGACCGAACTCTTGTCCAGCGCAATGATCAGGTTGGCCGCCGTCGGCGCCGTCGAGCCGCAGGAGTTGCCCGAGCCACCCGTATACAACGAGCAGCCGCCGTCACCATCTCCGCCACACGCCGCCATCAGCGCCGCGCCGGCCAAGGCCACCAACCACTGCATCCATCGTTTGCTCATTTGAATCTCTCTGCGTATCGGTTGCTGCTGCAATCGCGGGACGGGCGATCAGCGCGTGCTGGTCGCGGACGAGCGATCGGTCACGACCTTCGGCGTGATGAACACCAGCAGCTCGGTCTTGTTCTGGCGACGGGTGCGGGTCTTGAACAGGTTGCCGACGTAGGGGATGTCACCCAGCAGCGGCACTTGCGTCGTGTCGATCTGTTCCTCGACCTGGAAGATGCCGCCGATGACGACGGTGCCGCCGTTGTCGACCAGCACCTGGGTCCTGACGTGCTTGGTGTTGATCAGGATGCCGGCGGCGGTGGTCGCTCCCGGGCTGTCCTTGTTGACATCGACGTCGAGAATGATGTTGCCTTCCGGAGTGATCTGCGGGATCACTTCGAGCTTCAGCGTCGCCTTGCGGAACTGGATTGCCGTCGCGCCGCTGGAGGTGGCGGTCTGGTACGGAATCTCGGTGCCCTGTTCGATCAGCGCCTTGACCTGGTCGGCGGTGATCACTCGCGGGCTCGAGACGACCTTGCCCTTGCCGTCGGCCTCGAGCGCCGAGATCTCGAGGTTCAGGAAGCGATTGGCGGCCTGGCTGAACAGCGAGATGGCAAAGCTCGCCGCCTCGAAGTTGTTGATGCCGATCGCAGGCAGGTTCACGAAATACGAGTTGGGCACGAACTGGCCGGCCGTGTTCGAGGTCTGCAGCGTGCTCTGACCCACGCCCAGGTAGTTGCCGCCAACGGCCACGCGGTTGGTGCCACCCCAACCCGGCACGCCACCCTGCTGGGCGCGCAGGTCCAGGGCGCCGAGCTTGACGCCCAGCGAACGACCGAAGGTATCGGAGGCCTCGACGATGCGCGCCTCGATCAGCACCTGGCGCACCGGTATGTCGATGCGCGCGATCATCTGCGCCACTTCCTCGAGCTTGGAGGGAATGTCGCTGACGAAGAGCTGGTTGGTGCGGGTCTCGAAGATCACGCTGCCGCGCGGCGACAGGATCCGGCTGGCGTTGCCACCACCACCGCCACCGCTGCCTTGCTGCCCGGTCAGTCCCTTGGCCACTTCCTCGGCCTTGGTGTAGTTCATCTGGAAGGCCTGGGTGCGCACCGGCTCGAGTTGCGCGACCTGCTGCTTCGATTCCAGCTCGAGCTTCTCGCGAGCAAGGATCTCGTCCTTCGGCGCGATCCACAGCACGTTGCCGTTCTTGCGCACGCCCAGGTTCTTGGCCTGCAGGATGATGTCGAGCGCCTGGTCCCAGGGCACGTCCTTGAGACGCAAGGTCACGGTCCCGGTGACGGTATCGCTGGTCACGACGTTGAAGTTCGTGAAGTCGGCGATCACCTGCAGCAGCGCCCGGACCTCGATGCTCTGGAAGTTCAGCGAGAGCTTCTCACCCGCGTAGCCCGGGCCTTGCGTGAGCTTGTTGGGATCGGCCTTCTGGGGACGCACCTCGAGCACGAACTGCGTGTCGGTCTGGTAGGCGCTGTGCTCCCAGACACCGGTCGGCTCGACCACCATCTGGATGTTCTCGCCGGTCTGGAAGGTCGAGACGGTCTTGACCGGCGTGCCGAAGTCGGTCACGTCGAGCTTGCGCGCCATGCTGGCCGGCACGGTCGACTTCTTGAACTCGACCACCAGGGACTGACCCTGCTGGCGGATGTCGACGCCGATCTGGTTGCTCGGCAGGTCGACGACAACCCGACCCGCGCCATCGTTGCCGCGGCGGAAATCGATGCCCTTGAGCGACTGCGGCGCGCTGTTGAGGCTGTCGGCAAACTGGGTCGTCTTGCTCGCTGCGGGAACCACGGCCCCGGCTGCAGCCGCCGTCGCCGGCAACGCTGCGGGCACGGCGCCCGAGGGCTGGACGAACAGCAGCAGGGTCTTGCCCTGCAGCTGCGCCTGGTAGCTGGAGGCCGTCTTCAGGTTCAGAACGAGCCGGGTCCGGTCTCCGCCCTGCGCCACGTTGACCGCGCGCAGCACGCCCTGGTTGAGATCGACGCTGTTGCGACCGAGGCCATTGGCGACGCCCGGCAGATCGATCGCGATCCGCGGCGGGGTCTGCACCGCAAAACCCTGCGGCACGACGGTCAGCGGTTCGCTGAGCTCGATGCGAACGACGTCGACGCCGCCCTGCTGGCTGCTGTTGACCGCAATGATCGAGTTCTGCGCCCATGCGCCAACGGCGGCACAGAACAGCGCGAGCGCGACGGCGGGTGCCCGCAAGTAATTCATGATCTGTCTCTCCTGAACGTTCTTCATCGGCCCTTCTCCTGGAGCTGAAGGGCTGTCGGGCGCTCGATCCACTCGCCCGCCGCGTCCTGCACGATTTCTCGCAAAGTGACTTCGGTCTCGCTGATGCCGACGACCTTGCCGTAGTTGTGGCCGAGGTAATCGCCGGACTTCACCTGGTAGATGAGGTTGTCCACCTTGAGCAGCGCGGACGGGCGACCCAGGCGCGTGACGCTGCCGACCATCCGCATCGAATCGAGCGGATAGGCCTCGAGCGGCTCCTTGCGGCGGTTCATCTCGCTGGCGAGCATCGAGTTCGGCTGGCGCTGCTCCTGCTTGAGCGCGACCGTCAGCTTCTGGGCGCTGAAGGGCTCGACCGCTGAGACCTCCATATAGGGCTGCGGGTCAAAACGCTTGGGCGGCACCAGCGGCGGCACGCTCGGGCGCACCTCTCGCTTCTGCTGCGCCATCCAGGCGTCGAGTTCCTGCTCGTCACCGCTGCAGCCGCTCAATCCGAAAACTGCGGCCAGCACCAGAGGCGCGGCCAGCGGCCAGCGCGATCTCACAATCGAAAGGGCCGCCGTCACTTTTTCGCTCCCTGCTTCTTGGCCGCGTCCGCCTTGGCCTGGCGCTGTGCCTCGACCTCGGTCGGGTCCAGATAGCGGTAGGTGCGCGCCATCGCATCCATCGTCAGCATGCCGGTGCCTGCACCACCGGTCGCAGGTGCCCCTGGCTGGCCCGCGTTCAGCGTCATGTTGTGCAGCGTCACGATCCGCGACAGGTTGGCGATGTCGGCCGTGAACGCGCCGATGTCGTGGTACTTGCCGCTGACCTTGATGTTGATCGGCAACTCGGCGTAGTAGTCCTTGACCGCGACCTGGCCCGGCTTGAACAGCTCGAACTGCAAGCCGCGACCGAGACCCGCCTGGTTGATGTCGGACAGCAGCGCATCCATCTCGGCCTTGCCGGGCAGCTGCTTCTCGAGCTGGGTCACGTACTCCTGCACCTGTACCTTCTGCTTGCGCAGTTCGTCGAGATTGACCGCCTGGGCGAGCTTGGCGCGGTAGTCCTGTCGCAAGGCCGGTTCACGGCCACGCTCGGCCTCCAACTCTTCGTTGGTGCCCGACAGCAGCAGAAACCACCCCGCCACCACCACGGCACCAGCAAGGGCGGCAAAGGTCGCGATCTTGGGCAACGTGGGCCATTGACCCGGCTCGTTGGGGTTGAGCCCGCTGAACTGCTGCTGGACCTGAACCAGGACCGAATTGAGATCGATGTTGAGCTTCTGGGCGCTGGCCATCTTGGATTCCTCAGGACTTCACAGGCTGCGCGGCCGGAGCCGAGGCGGCACCAGCAGCCTCCTGCGCTTCCTTGCTCAGCGGGCGCTTCAGGCCAAACCTGACCGAGAAATCATTCAGTCGCCGTTGCTCGCGACCGGCGGTCGTCACGTTGGCCGCCTTGATCTCGATGAGCTGCGGCTTCTCGAGCCACTCGGAGTTGTAGGTCGTGTTGCGCAGGAACTCCGAGACGCGCTCGTTGGTCTGCGCGATGCCGGTCACGAGCACCGACTGCCCGTCCTGCTTGATCGACGTGAGGTAGATACCTTCCGGCGTCTGCTTCACCAGTTCGTTGAGCAGGTGCACCGGCATGTTGCGGTCGGTCTGCAGGTCCTCGACCGCCTTCTGGCGCGCCTTGAGGGCCTCGATCTCGGCCTTCAGCGTCGCGATGTCCTTGATCTGCTCCTCGAGCTTCTTGATCTCGGACGTCAGGTACGCATTGCGCTCCTGCTGGTTGGCGATCATCTGCTGCAGCACGAGGTACCACAGCGCGACGATGACCAGACCGATGACGGCGGCGGCTCCGAGGCCGGCGAAGAACGCCTGCTTGCGCCGCTGCCGCCGCTCTTCGCGATGCGGCAGCAGGTTGATCAGAATCATTGCAGGAACCTCCGCATCGCCAGGCCACAGGCCGTCAGGTAGGCCGGCGCCTCGCGCCTCAACTTGCTTTCACGCACCGCGGAGCCCAGTTTCATGCCGTCGAAGGGGTTGACCACCATCGACGCGAAGCCGGTCAGCTCGGTGACCCGCTCCTTCAGACCCGGCAAGGTCGCCGTGCCGCCACCCAGCATCACGTAGTGCACCTTGTGGTGCGGCGTGCTGGTAAAGAAATACTGCAGGGCCCGACCGATCTCCTGCGACAGGCTGTCGACGAAGGGCACCAGCAGCGAAGGCTCGTAGTCTTCGGGCAGGTCGTTGGCGAGCTTCTTCTGCTCGGCCTCCTCGAACGAGAAGCCGTACTGGCGCGAGATCAGCTGCGTGAGCTGTGAACCGCCGAAGGCCTGATCGCGGTCGTAGAGCATCTCTTCGTCGCGCAAAACCTTCAAACTCGTGGTTTCAGCGCCGATCTCGAAGAGCGCCACCAGCGCATCGGCACCGCCGTTGGGCAGGCCCGCAATCACGCGGCTCATGGCCAGACGCGAGGCATGCGACTCCACGTCGAGCACCACCGGCTTCAGGCCGGCCGCCTCGGCCAGACCCTGACGGTCCTGCACACGATCCTTGCGCGAGGCCGCGATCAATACCTCGACGTCGCCGACCGAGGTCGGGCTCGGGCCAACGACACAGAAGTCCAGACTCACTTCGTCGAGCGAGAAGGGAATGTATTGATTGGCCTCGGACTCGACCTGGAGTTCCAACTCCTCGTCGCGCAGGCCGGCCGGCAGCATGATCTTCTTGGTGATCACGGCCGACTGCGGCATCGCCATCGCGACCCGCTTACTTTTGGTGCCGCTCTTGGCGACAACACGACGCACGGCGTCGGCAACCTCGTCGAACTTCTCGATCTGGCCGTCCTGGATCCAGCCCTTCTCGAAGCTCTCCGTCGCGAAGCGCTCGAGCACGTATTCGCCGGAAGCAGCCTGACCGAGCTCGACCAGCTTGACGCTCGACGAGCTGATATCCAAGCCGACCAGCGCTGCCTGTTTGCGGCCGAACAACCCGTCAAGAAAGCTCAAGGATTCCCCCGAACGCCGCTGTGCGACTGTTAATAAGTTACTTGAATGCTAGCAGTAAAGGTCTTGTGGACCATAGCGTTTCGCCTCGGCGCCACAGGCCGCTCGTTGCAAAACTCACACGTGGGCGAGGCACCTCGAAAGCCGTTGTAACGGCGCTTTGAAGCGACGCGAATCGGCCTCCAAAAGCCTTTGCGGCAGGCCCGGACCCCCTTCCTATAATCCGCGGCCATTGCTGGAGGCTCATGAGCGCACCCGATCGCAGCGGCCCGTCCGCCCCCCCTCGCCCCCCCAACGCATCGTCCCGTTCAGGCTGGTTTTCCGGCCTGCCCGCCTTGGTGCGCTGGCCCGTGTTGCTTTTTGGCGGCCTGCTCGGCCTCGCGCTGGCGGCGGTCGCCGCCGGTGCGTTGCTGGCCGGGCTGGCACTTGCCGTGGCCTATCCCAACCTGCCCGAGATCCGCGGCCTCGACGACTACCGCCCGAAGCTGCCACTGCGCATCTTCTCGGCCGACGAGATGCTGCTGGGCGAGTTCGGCGAGGAACGCCGGCAGTTCGTGCCGATCGCCCAGATCCCGAAGCTGATGCAGGAAGCGGTGCTGGCCATCGAGGACGCGCGCTTCTACCAGCACGGCGGCGTCGACTATGTCGGCGTACTGCGCGCTGGCCTGGCCAACGTCGGCGATTCGCGCAGCCAGGGCGCCTCGACCATCACGATGCAGGTGGCGCGCAATTTCTACCTGTCGACCGAGAAGACCTTCACCCGCAAGATCTACGAGATCCTGCTCGCACTGAAGATCGAGCGCCAGCTGACCAAGGACCAGATCCTCGAGCTGTACATGAACCAGATCTACCTCGGCCAGCGCGCCTACGGCTTTGCCGCCGCCGCCGAGATCTACTTCGGCCGGCCGCTGGCCGAACTGAACGTGGCCGAGGCGGCGATGCTGGCCGGGCTGCCCAAGGCGCCGTCGACCTTCAACCCGATCGTCAACCCCAAGCGCGCCCGCCAGCGCCAGCTCTACATCATCGACCGGATGTACGAGAACGGCTACATCACCGAGGAGCAGGCCGAGGCGGCGCGGGTCCAGCCGCTGAAATACCGCGTCGCGACCCCGGTCGCGGTGCATGGCGAGTACGTGGCCGAGGCGGCGCGGCAGCTGGTCTTCGCCCAGTACGGCGAGGAAACCTACACCCGCGGCCTCAACGTCTACACGACCGTGAGCGCCGCCGAGCAGGAAGCGGCCTACCGTGCGCTGCGGCGCGGCATCATGGACTTCGAGCGCCGGCAGGTCTATCGCGGCCCGGAAGCCTGGGTCGATCTGCCGCGTGACGCCGGCTCGCTCGACACCCGCATCGCCGAGGCACTCGAAGACCACCCGGCCAACGACGAGCTGAAGGCGGCGGTGGTGCTCGAGGCCAGCCCGCAGAAGGTCATCGCGGTGTTGCAGAACAGCGAGACGATCACCATCACCGGCGAGGGGCTCAAGCCGGCCACCTCCGGGCTGTCGCCGAAGGCCGAACCCAAGAAGCAGGTGCGGCGCGGCTCGGTCATCCGTGTCCTGGTCATCGGCAAGGACAAGGCCGGCAACGAACTGTGGTCGATTACCCAGTTGCCCGAGGTGGAAGGCGCGCTGGTCGCGATGGATCCGGTGACCGGCGCGATCCGCGCGCTGGTCGGCGGCTTCGACTTCGCGAAGAACAAGTTCAACCACGCGACCCAGGCTTGGCGCCAGCCGGGCTCGAGCTTCAAGCCCTTCATCTACTCGGCCTCGCTCGAGAAGGGCTTCATGCCCTCGACCGTGATCAACGACGCGCCGCTGTTCTTCGACGCCGCCACCACCGGCAGCCAGCCGTGGGAGCCGAAGAACTACGACGGCAGCTTCGACGGGCCGATGACGATGCGCCGTGGCCTCGCGAAGTCGAAGAACATGGTGTCGATCCGCATCCTCGAGGCGATCACGCCGGGCTTCGCCCAGCAGTGGATCACGCGCTTCGGCTTCGAGGCCGACAAGCACCCGGCCTACCTGCCGATGGCGCTGGGCACCGGCTCGGTCACGCCGCTGCAGATGGCGGATGCCTATGCGGTGTTTGCCAACTCCGGCTATCGCATCGATCCGCTGCTGGTGACCCGGGTCACCGACAACAAGGGCCGCGTGCTCGTGCAGCGCACGCCGGCCGGCCCCGAGGAGGCGCAGCGCAGCATCGATGCCCGCAATGCCTTCGTCATGAGCAGCCTGCTGCAGGAGGTCACGCGCAGCGGCACCGCGGCCCGCGCCCAGGCCACGCTGAAGCGGCCCGACATCTACGGCAAGACCGGCACCACCAACGACTCGCTCGACGCCTGGTTCGCCGGTTGGGGCCCGGGCGTCGTGGCGGTCACGTGGATCGGCTACGACCAGCCGCGCAAGCTCGGCGACCGCGAAACCGGTGGCGGCCTGGCGCTGCCAGTCTGGATCGAATACATGCAGACCGCGCTCAAGGGCGTGGCGGTGCAGGAGCGGTCGGCACCCGAAGGCCTGATCAACGTCGGCGGCGAGTGGTACTTCGAGGAATTCGGCCCCGACCAGGCGATCACGAGCCTGGGGCTCGACGACAAGCCGGTGGCGCCACCGCCGACCGAGGACGAGAAGAAGAGCATCCTCGATCTGTTCAAGCAGTAGTCAGCCCGGCGCGAAGCGCAATTGCACGCCGGCCTGCTCGCTCGCGCAGGCCGACAGCAGCGCCCAGAACTCCTCGCCGCTCTTGGTGTCGAGCCAGCGGCCGGCGACGTGGCGGAAATGGAAGCCGCCGCGGCGTGCCGCCAGCCACACCTCGTGCAACGGCGGCTGCGTGTTGACGATCAGCTTGCTGCCGCCCGGCAGGCTCAGCTCGAGCAGGCCGCCGGTGCGCGCGCCGTCGATGTCGACCACGTCGTCCTGCAGCCAGCGGTCGGTCTGGGCCTCGATCGCGGCCAGCAGGGCGTTGGTCAGCGCGCGGTACTCAAGGTCGCTGAGGCCGGAAGCGTTCGGCGCGGCAGCGGCGGGCGGGGTCGTGCTCGGGCTCATCCTTAGAATCCATCAATGCATTCAGCTTCGATTCTGCAGTCAGGCACGGCCGTTCGGGCCAGCGCCTTGTTCACGGTGATGGCTTTGCTGCTCGGCGCGCTCGCGGCCTGCGGCCAGAAGGGTCCGCTCTACCTGCCGGCGACGGCGGCTTCGGCGCCCGCCGCGGCGGCCAGCGGAGCCAGCCAATGAGCGCGGCGCCGGGCCGCCCCAAGCCGCGCTCCGCCCCCTCGGGGGGCAACGCAGCGGCGCAGCCGCAAGTGTGGGGGCAGGCATGAACTTGCCCGGTCATCCGCACGTCGGCTACCGCGGCACCGAACTCCAGGTCGAGCAACTCGGCGCGCGTGAACTGGCGCAGCGCTTCGGTACCCCGCTCTACGTGTACTCGAAGCAATCGATGCTCGATGCGCTGGCGCCGTGGCAGCGCGCACTGCGCGGCCGCGCGCACCTGCTGTGCTACGCGATGAAGGCCAACAGCAACCTCGCGGTGCTCCAGCTCTTCGCGCAGGCCGGTTGCGGCTTCGACATCGTCTCCGGCGGCGAGCTCGAGCGCGTGCTGGCCGTCGGCGCCGACCCGCGCAAGATCGTGTTCTCGGGCCTCGGCAAGACACGCACCGAGATGGCGCGCGCGCTGCAGGTTGGCGTGCGCTGCTTCAACGTCGAGAGCGAGGCCGAGCTCGAGGTGCTGAGCGAGGTCGCGCATGGCCTCGGACGACGCGCGCCGGTGAGCCTGCGCGTCAACCCGGACGTCGACGCGAAGACGCACCCCTACATCTCGACCGGGCTCAAGGACAACAAGTTCGGCATCGCCCACGAGCGAGCGCTGGCGACCTACCGCCGCGCCGCCGAGTTGCCGGGGCTCGAGGTGGTCGGCATCGACTGCCACATCGGCTCGCAGATCACCGAGATCGCGCCCTACCTCGACGCGCTTGAGCGGGTGCTCGACCTGGTCGAGGCGATTGAGGCCGCCGGGCTGCGCCTACGCCACGTCGATCTGGGCGGCGGCCTCGGCATCACCTACACCGACGAGGCGCCGCCAGCGGCCGACGTGCTGCTGGCCCAGTTGCTGGCACGCATCGACGCGCGCGGCCACGGTCACCGTGAGTTGCTGTTCGAGCCGGGTCGCTCGCTGGTCGGCAACGCCGGCGTGCTGCTCAGCGAGGTGCTGTATCTCAAGCCCGGCGTCGACGGCGGCAAGAGCTTCTGCGTGGTCGACGCCGCGATGAACGACCTGATGCGCCCGGCGATGTACCAGGCGACGATGGGCATCGTCGCCACCACGCTGCGCGACGAGCCGCCGCGGGTCTACGACGTGGTCGGGCCGGTCTGCGAGTCCGGCGACTGGCTCGGCCGCGATCGCGCACTCGCGGTGCGTCAGGGCGACGTCATCGCGGTGCTGAGCGCGGGCGCCTACGGCATGTCGATGGCCAGCAACTACAACAGCCGCGGCCGCGCCGCCGAGGTGCTGGTCGACGGCGCGCAGGCGCACCTGGTGCGCGAGCGCGAGTCGGCCGCCGGCCTGTTCGCCGGCGAGCACCTGCTCAGCTGAGTCGCCCTTCCTGCACCGCGTGGCACGCCACGCGCGTGCCCTCGCCCGCGGCCAGCAGAACCGGGCGCTCGCTCCTGCAGCGCGCGTTGGCATGCGGGCAGCGCGGATGGAAGCTGCATCCGCCCGGCGGCTGCAGCGGATTGGGCACCTCGCCCTGCGCCACGGCACGTGCGCGACCGCTCATCTCTAGATCGGGCACGGCGTCGAGCAGCATCCGCGTGTAGGGGTGGCGCGGCGCCGCGAACAGCCTTGGCTTCGGCGCCAGCTCGACGATGCGGCCCAGGTACATCACGCCGACGCTGTCGCTGACGTGGCGCACCACCGCCAGGTTGTGCGAGATGAACAGGTAGCTCAGGCCGCGCTTGCGCTGCAGCTCGCGCATCAGGTTGAGCACCTGGGCCTGGACCGAGACATCGAGCGCCGAGGTCGGCTCGTCGAGGACCAGGATCTCGGGCTCGCTGGCCAGCGCGCGCGCGATCGAGATGCGCTGGCGCTGGCCGCCCGAGAACTGGTGCGGGTACTTGTCGCCGTCGGCGGCGCGCAGCCCGACCTGCTCGAGCAGCGCCGCCACGCGCGCGTCCTGCTCGGCCGGGGCGCCCCCGATGCGATGCACGCGCAGGGGCTCGCCGACGATCTGGCGCACCGTCCAGCGCGGATTGAGGCTGGCGTAGGGATCCTGGAAGATCATCTGCAGCCGCCGCCGCAGCAGGCGCGCACGGTCGCGATCGGCCAGCGTGGCCTGCAGGTCGGCACCGGCTATCAGTACCCGCCCGGCACTCGGAGCCAGAAGGCCGACCAGCAGCCGCGCCACCGTGCTCTTGCCGCAACCCGACTCGCCGACGAGCGCCAGCGTCGTGCCGCGCTCGATCGAGAAGTCGATGCCGTCGACCGCATGGACGATCTCGCGCCCGCGGCGTTCGATCAGCCGCTCGAGCCAGGGCGCCGAGACGTCGAAGCGACGCTCGAGCTGCTCGACCTGCACCAGCGGCACCGACCCAGTGGTGGCATCTGTCGCGGTGGACTTGGCCTGCAGGTTCATGCCGTCACACGCGGCTCGGCCCGCAGCGCCGCGATCGGCGCCAGCCAGCAGGCCGCCTCGGTGGCGCCGACGCTGCGCAACAGTGGCCGCGCGTCACGCCGGCAAACATCCTGGGCATGCGGGCAGCGCGGATGAAAGGCACAGCCGGCTGGCCAGTCGCCGGGGCGCGGCATCGAGCCGGCGATCTGCGCCAGCGTGGCGTGCGCCGCGTCGAGCCGCGGGATCGAGGCCATCAGGCCGGCGGTGTAGGGATGCGCCGGATGGTGGATCACCTCGCGCACCGGACCGCTCTCGACCACATGGCCGGCGTACATCACCGCCACCCGGTCGCAGGTCTCGGCGATCACGCCCATGTCGTGCGTGATCAGCATCACCGCGACGCCGCGCTCGCGTGTGAGCCGCTTCAGCAGCTCGATGACCTGGGCCTGGATCGAGACGTCGAGCGCGGTGGTCGGCTCGTCGGCGATCAGCAGCTCGGGCTCGGCCGCGAGCGCCAGCGCGATCACCGCGCGCTGGCGCATGCCGCCCGAGAACTGGTGCGGGTACTGGTCGACGCGGCGCTCGGGCGCCGGGATGCCGGTGTCGCGCAGCAGGGCGACCGCGCGCTCGCGGGCGGCCTCGGCATCGAGATCGAGATGGGTCCGGATGGTCTCGACCAGCTGCTGGCCGATGGTGAACAGCGGGTTCAGCGCGGTCAGCGGATCCTGGAAGATCGCCCCGATGCGCTTGCCGCGGATGCGGCGCAGCGCCGGCTCGGGCAGGTGGTCGATGCGTTCGCCGTCGAGCCGGATCTCGCCGCCACTGATGCGCCCGGGCGGTTCGAGCAGGCCGATCACCGCGGCACCGGTGAGCGACTTGCCGGCGCCCGACTCGCCGACCACGCCCAGCACCTCGCCGCGCGCGATCGACAGGCTGACCCGGTCGAGTGCCAGCACGCGGCCGCGGCGAGAGCTGAACTCGACCTCGAGCCCGCGCACCTCGAGCAGGGGCGCTGTGCCCCGGAGCTCGCGAGCGTCGCTCACTTGGCCGGTGGTGGCGTGCAACCCCCGACCGGCTCCTCGTGGTCGATCTTGACGTCGAAGGAAGACTCGAGCCGGTTGCTCTTGACCGCCACCAGGTAGTAGCGGGTGCAGGGCTTCACGTCGAGATCGGCGGTCAGCTCCTCGACACGGCCCGAACCGCCCGGTGGGCCCTGCAGCACCAGCCGACGCAGGCCCGGGTCGACCAGCACCTTGCCGGCCTGCAATGGCGCGCTCTTGCCGTCGACCTTGCTGACGATCAGAGGGTAGGAGTCGAGCGTGGTGCGGTCGTAGCGGGTGCCGACCAGTTCCGAGTAGTGATAGCCGCTGGCGCAGCCGCCGAGCAGGGCAGCGCAACCGAGAGTCGCGGCGACGAGCTTCCTGATCTGCGCAAGGACGATCATGGAGATTCCTCTGAAGGAGAAGGGGATTAGACCGATCCGGATCGGTGCCTCAGGCACCGGGCCGCGGCGTGCAGCCAGGCATCGGTTCCTGGTGGTCGACGACCAGCTCGAAGTCGCTGTTCAGGCGGTTGCTGCGAACGGCGACCAGCCAGTAGCGCATGCAGACGCCGACCTGCAGCTCGGTGCTCAGCCGATCGGAGCGCCCGGCGCCGCCGGTCGGACCGACGACCGTGATCTGGCGCAGGCCAGGTTCCACCCAGACCCGGCTCCACATGGGAATGCTGCGGCCGTCGACCTGGGTGATCGTCACCGACGAGGTGTCGATGTTGGTCCGGTTGAAGCGCTCGCCCTTCAGCTCGGAGTAGTGGAAGCTGCCGGCGCAACCGGCGAGCAGCACCCCCGATACCGCGAGTGCCAGCGTCATGAGCGTTCGTTGGATGTGCATGGTGTTGCCTCCTGAGCAAGGACGAAGCATCGCCTCAACGCAGCTTCGGATTCAGCGCATCGCGCAACCAGTCGCCGAGCAGGTTCACCGACAGCGCGATCAATACGAGCATAGCGCCGGGAAAGACCGTGATCCACCACTCGCCGCTGAACAGCAGGTCGTTGCCGATGCGGATCAGCGTGCCCAGCGAGGGCGAGGTCGGCGGCACGCCGACACCGAGGAAGGACAGGGTCGCCTCCGTGATGATCGCCGTCGCGACCTGGATCGTCGCCAGCACGAGCACCGGGCTGAGCACGTTGGGCAGCACGTGGCGGCGCATGATCGCCAGCGGCGCCACGCCCATCACGCGCGCGGCGCTGACGTAGTCCTTCTGGCGCTCGACCATCGTCGAGCCGCGCACCGTGCGCGCGTAGGGCACCCAGCCGGTCAGCGCGATCGCCAGCACCAGCACCAGGAAGGCCACCGAGTCGTGCGCGTCCGGAAACAGCGCGCGGCCGACGCCGTCGATCAGCAGCGCCACCAGGATCGACGGGAACGACAGCATCACGTCGCAGACACGCATCAGGAAGGCATCGACGTGGCCGCCGACGAAGCCGGCCGCAAGGCCGAGGCTGACGCCGATGGCCATCGACAGCAGCACCGCGAGCACACCGACGATCAGCGAGATGCGGGCGCCGAAGAACAGGGCCGAGAGGATGTCGCGGCCCTGGTCATCGGTGCCGAGCGGGAAGCTGCGGCTGCCGCCCTCCATCCACATCGGCGGCAGGCGGGCGTCGGCCAGGCTCAGCGTCGCCAGGTCGAAGGGCCGGTGCGGCGTCACGAACTCGGCGAACAGCGCGCCACCGACCAGCACCAGTGCAACCAGCGCCGCGCCCATCGCCACCGGCGATTCCAGGAAGCTGTGCAACAGATCGCTGTCGCGCCAGCGGGCGAGTGTCGATCGCAGGCTCATGCAGCTCGGGCGGCCACGCCGCTCAGTGGCCCGCGGCGCTGCGGCCGACCCGCAGGCGCGGGTCGACCATGGCGTAGAGCAGGTCGACCGCGAGGTTGATCAGCACGAAGATCAGCGCGATCAGGCACAGGTAGGCGGCCATCACCGGCACGTCGGCAAAGCTGACCGCCTGGATGAACAGCAGCCCCATGCCCGGCCACTGGAACACGGACTCGGTGATGATGGCAAAGGCGATCAGCGAGCCCAGCTGCAGGCCGGTGACGGTGATCACCGGCACCAGCGTGTTCTTCAGCGCATGGCGGAAATGCACGCTGCGCTGGCTCAGGCCGCGCGCCCGCGCGAACTTGATGTAGTCGGTGCGCAGCACCTCGAGCATCTCAGCGCGCACCAGGCGCTGGATCAACGCCAGCTGGAACGCCGCCAGCGTGACCGAGGGCAGCACCAGGTGCTTCCAGCCGTCGGCCGTCAGCAGGCCGGTCGACCAGAAGCCGAGTTGCACCACCTCGCCGCGCCCATAGCTGGGCAGCCACTGCAGGTTCACCGAGAACACCAGGATCAGCAGGATGCCGATCAGGAAGGTCGGCAGCGAGACCCCGAGCAGCGAAAGCCCCATCAGCAGCTGTGCGCCGATGCCGCCGCGTCGCAGCGCCGCGAGCACGCCCATCGGAATACCGAGCAGGAGCGCGATCAGCGCCGCGATGCCGGCCAGCTCCAGCGTGGCCGGCAGGCGCTCGGCGATCAGCGTCGAGACCTTGCGCCCCTGCTTGAGGCTCAGCCCGAACTCGCCACGCAGCGCATTGCCGACGAAGCGCGCGAACTGCACAGGGAACGGTCGGTCGAGGCCGAGATCGGCACGCAGCTGCTCGCGCTGCTGCGGGGTGGCGTCCTGCCCCAACAAGTTGTTGACCGGGTCGCCGACGTACTGGAACAGCATGAAGGCGATGAACGCGACCGCGAGCATCACGGCGGCGGCCTGGGCGAGGCGGCGCAACAGGTAGGCGAGCATCGAGGGTGGCGTTCAGCGGCGGCCGATTGTGCCCGTGCGCCGGTCCTGCGGCGCACCGCTTCGTCGGCACCGGACTGCGACCGCATGACCCCGCTTCACGCCGACAGCGGCAACGGCAGTTCGCTGCCAAAGCGGCCGCGCTCGACGACGAAGAAGGCGCGCACGTTGCGCACGTTGGCGTCGCTGGCGAAGAGTCGGCGGCCGAGGGCGGCGTAGGCCTCCATGTCGGCAACGGCCACCACCAGCACGAAGTCGGGCCCCGGCGAGACGCGGTAGCACTGCTGCACAGCCGGCTCG
Organism: Rivibacter subsaxonicus; assembly: GCF_004217215.1. Classification (GTDB taxonomy): domain Bacteria; phylum Pseudomonadota; class Gammaproteobacteria; order Burkholderiales; family Burkholderiaceae_C; genus Rivibacter; species Rivibacter subsaxonicus. The sequence goes on along the minus strand of NZ_SHKP01000007.1, from coordinate 209,526 downwards.
GCCAGCGCGCGCGCCTCGAAGGCGTCGAGCCGCTCGGCCGCCTGCTGGTCGAGCGTGAGCTCGACCACCGCCTGCAAGGCCGGCACGCCCGCCGCCTTGAGCCGTCGCGGCGACAGCAGCGCCACGATCTTCTCGATGAAGCCCTCGGCCTGCAGGCGCCGCAGGCGCCGGTGTGCGGTGGCCGGCGACACCTTCAGCACCTCGGCCAGGGCCTGGTTGGAGCGGCCAGCGTCGGATTGCAGCGCGGCCAGCAGCCGCAGGTCGATCGAATCAAGCTCGGGCATGATGCAATTATCATGCACCCAGCTACCGTTCAAGCAAGAATCACCCTTTTACTATATAGATCGGTCTTTGCTTCCGAAATTCTCAATAACTTGCAAGCTCATTTCTCATCGAGCCACCTAGCATCCGGCCATCGCATCGAGCCGCCAGAACGGCCGGGCATTGGCTGAGGAGCATTTCAATCATGTGTGGCATCGTCGGCGCGGTCGGCTCGCGCAACATCGTTCCGGTCCTGGTCGAGGGCCTGCGGCGGCTCGAGTACCGCGGCTATGACTCCTGCGGCGTGGCCGTGCACCAGGGCGGCGAACTGCGCCGCAGCCGCAGCACCGAGCGCGTGGCCGAACTGGCGTCGCTGATCGAGGCCGACGGCGTGGCCGGCGTCACCGGCATCGCCCACACGCGCTGGGCCACGCACGGCGCGCCGGTGGTGAGCAACGCCCATCCGCACTTCTCGCATGGCCCGGGGGCCGATGCCGCGGCCCGGCCGGCCCGCATCGCGCTGGTCCACAACGGCATCATCGAGAACTTCGAGGCACTGCGCGAGGAGCTCAAGGCGCGCGGCTACCTGTTCACCAGCCAGACCGATACCGAGGTCATCGCGCACCTGGTCGACTCGCTCTACGACGGCGACCTGTTCGAGGCGGTCCAGCAGGCCGTGACGCGGTTGCAGGGTGCCTACGCGATCGCGGTGTTCGCGCGCGACGAGCCGCATCGCGTGGTCGGCGCCCGCGAGGGCTCGCCGCTGGTGATGGGCATCGGCACCGGCGAGCGTGCCGGCGAGATGTTCCTTGCCTCCGACGCGATGGCCCTGGCCGGCGTGACCGACCAGATCGTCTACCTCGAGGAAGGCGACGTGGTCGACCTGCAGATCGGCAAGCACTGGGTCGTCGCGCTCGACCGCGCGAGTGGGCGCTTCCGGCGCGTCGAGCGCGAGGTGCGCACCGTGCAGGCCCATACCGGCGCCGCCGAGCTCGGCCCCTACCGCCATTACATGCAGAAGGAGATCTTCGAGCAGCCGCGCGCGCTGGCCGACACGCTGCAAGGCGTGGAAGGCTTCGACGCCGATCTGTTCGGCAGCGGTGCCGCGGCCGTGCTGCGCCGGATCGACGCGGTGCTGATCCTCGCCTGCGGCACCAGCTACTACGCCGGCTGCACCGCCAAGTACTGGCTGGAGGCGATCGCCGGCATCCCGACCCAGGTCGAGGTCGCCAGCGAATACCGCTACCGCGAGAGCGTGCCCAACCCGAACAGCCTGGTCGTCACCATCACCCAGAGCGGCGAGACCGCCGACACGCTGGCGGCGCTGCGCCACGCGCGCTCGCTCGGCATGCCGCACACCCTGACCGTCTGCAACGTCGCCACCAGCGCGATGGTGCGCGAGTGCGAGCTGGCCTACATCACGCGCGCCGGCGTCGAGATCGGCGTCGCCTCGACCAAGGCCTTCACGACCCAGCTCGCCGGACTCTTCCTGCTGACGCTGACGCTGGCCAAGCTGCGCGGCCGGCTCGATGCGCAAGCCGAGGCCGACCACCTGCGCGCGTTGCGTCACCTGCCGGTGGCGCTGCAGTCCGTGCTTGCGCTGGAGCCACAGGTCATCGCCTGGGCCCAGGCCTTTGCCAGCAAGGAGAACGCGCTGTTCCTCGGCCGTGGTCTGCACTATCCGGTGGCGCTGGAGGGCGCGCTCAAGCTCAAGGAGATCAGCTACATCCATGCCGAGGCCTACCCGGCCGGCGAGCTCAAGCATGGCCCGCTGGCGCTGGTGACGAGCGCGATGCCGGTGGTGACGGTGGCGCCCAACGACGCGCTGCTCGAGAAGCTCAAGAGCAACCTGCAGGAGGTGCGGGCACGCGGCGGCGAGCTGTTCGTCTTTGCCGACGCCGACACCAGCATCGAGCCCGGCGAGGGCCTGCACGTGATCCGCATGCCCGAGCACTACGGAGAGCTGAGCCCAATCCTGCACACGCTGCCGCTGCAGCTGCTGGCCTATCACACGGCGGTGGCGCGCGGCACCGATGTCGACAAGCCGCGCAATCTGGCGAAGAGCGTGACGGTGGAGTGATCGCTGCCGGCGCTCCGGCAGAACCCAGGCCTTGCGAAGCTTCGACCTCGCCCGATCGCGACGCATCTTCAGGGAGCCTGGCGCCGTGCCCGCACTTCTCACCTTCTCCGGAGCGGTCGAACGAGACCCCGCCATTGAGCAGTGGTTCGACGCACGGCCGAACGAGCTGGGATCGATCGCGCGGACCTGGTTCGCGCTGATGCGCCACTGTGGCGCCGAGGTTCGCGAGCTGCTGCACGACGGCTACCCCACCGTGTGCGTGGGAGACGCGCCGTTCGCCTATGTCGGCGCCTTTGGGGCCCACGTCAATGTCGGCTTCTTCCACGGTGCGGCGCTGCCCGACCCGGCGGGCCTGCTGGAGGGGAGCGGCAAGCACATGCGTCATGTGAAGCTCAGACCCGGCCTGGCGCTCGACGGCTCGTCGCTCGAGGCGCTGGTCGACGCGGCGTATCGGGACATCCTGGCAAGGCTGCGGGCAGCCGAATGAGGCGTCCGGCCAAGGGGGAGCGACGGCGCGAGACACCGATGCAAACCGAAACAAAGCTTCGCCTCGTGAAGCTCGTGCACACCCTGGTGTGGGCCGTGTTCGCCGGCTGCATCCTGGCCATCCCCGTCCTCGCCGCCCAGGGTCGTCTCAGGGTCTCGGCCTGGCTGATCGGCTTCGTGCTCGTCGAGGTCCTTGTGCTGGGCCTCAACCGCATGCGCTGCCCCCTGACCGACATTGCCGCGCGCTACACCACCGATCGGCAGGAAAACTTCGACATCTACCTGCCGCTGTGGCTGGCGAAGCACAACAAGCTGATCTTCGGGATGCTGTTCGTCGCGGGCATTGCCTGCACACTGCTGGCCTGGGCGTCGGGCCGCGCCGGCGCCTGAGCATTCGCTGCAGGCGCGACGGCTCCTGCCGGGCATCACGACAAGCCGGAGAACGAACCATGGCCGCAGAACCGAAGGCGACGAGCGCCGCCCACGAAGAGGAGACGGTCGACACCGAAGCGTTCAAGGCGCCAGCGAAGGCCGCGGTGGTGCCGAAGGGCCGGCCGGCCAAGAAGGCCAAGACAGCGGGAGCCGGCGAGGCCGGGCCGGTGAAGCTCCTTGCGGGCGGCAATCCGCAGATCGCCAAGGCGGATGGCGACGCTCCGGTGCAGGCCTACATCGCGGCAATGCCGGGCTGGAAGCGCGACCTCGGCCAGCGCCTCGACGCGCTCATCGTGCGCAACGTGCCCGGCGTGCAGAAGGCCGTGAAGTGGAACTCGCCGTTCTATGGCATCGAGGGCCAGGGCTGGTTCCTCTCGTTCCATGTCTTCACCCACTACGTCAAGCTGAGCTTCTTCCGCGGCGCCTCGCTGCGGCCGCTTCCGCCCGGCGGCACGGAGCGCAGCAAGGACGCGCGCTGGATCGACATCCGCGAAGGCGACCCGCTCGACGAAGCGCAGATCACCGCCTGGGTGAAGCAGGCTGCCGCGGCGCCCGGCTGGATCCCTTAGCCGGGTCCTTCCCGGGCAGCGTCGCCGGACCGCATGGCCGGCGCACCCGGGATCACTGCACCAGCATCACCCGCATGCCCAGCGGGCGTCCGCTGTTTCGCTCCTGCAACCGGATCGTCACCTGGCGTGGCTTGAGGCCGTCGGGCAGCGACACGCTGCCGCGCACGATCTCGTGCGCGCCGATCGAGAACTCGACCGGCTTGAGCGTCGCGCCCGCGCCGCCGCCCGGGTCGGCGGACACCACGAGTTGCATCGTGCCGTCCAGCGCCTTGCCCGTGCCCTGGGCCCGCGACAGCACGACCTGGTACGCGAGCGCGCCGCCGTTGACGCTGAACTGCCCGGAGCGCACTTCCACGTTGCCGCCGCGCGGGTCGGGTGGCATCGCCGCCACGGCCGCGCCCACATCGTTGCGCAGCCGCGTGACGAGCGCGCGGCTGGACTCGAGTTCGGTGGTGGCGCGCTGGCTCTCGGCCAGCGCGGTGTCCAGGCGCTTGCTCGTCTCGTCGAGCTGGGCGCGCAGTTGGTTGCGCTGCGCGTCGGCCTGCTCGTAGGCGGCCTTGAGTCGCGTCGACTCGCCGGCCGACAGCCGCGGCGGCAGGTGGCGCTCCTGCACGTAGATGACGGCGGCCGCGCCGGCCGCGATGCCAAGCAGCAGCAGCACCAGCCAGCGCGGCAGGCGCCAGCGCGAGCGGCGGCGCCCGTAGGGTTCGAAGGGGACGGGTTTGAAGCGGTCGAACATGGCAGCTGAGAGCTGAAGGCTATCAGGCGTCGACGGGCGCAGCGCGCCGCGACGGACCCAATTGTGTGTCCGGGCGTTTGCGAGCATCCCGGCGAGATCCGACGAACTTTCACCCTTCGCGCTCGGCTATGCAAGTCAAGCAGTTCGGGCTGTCCACCGGCGCCACTCGACGGCGGGCAACGCGCTGCTCGGGATTGCTTTTGCGCGTCGGCGGGCCTAACACCTTCTGACGCGGCCATCGTCTCCCCAGCGTGCAAGAGCGCGGCCGCGCTTGCAACAACAAGCACGCCGGAGGCCGCCATGGTCACGAGCAAGTCCGCCAAGCCGCCGGGTCGTCGTACGGCGCGCGCGTCCGCCGCGCCGCCGGCACCGCGGCGCACGAAGCCGACGCCGCCTCCTCCGGCCGCCAAGGCCTCCCGCAAGACCGCGGCGGCCGGCAAGAGCGCACGCGTCGCGCCGCGCAACGCGCCGATGCCGCGGCTGGTGGCCGGCGAGAACCGGCTGCTGCGTGCGGTCGAAGGCGCCTCGCTGCAGAACTCCACGGCCCTGAACGCCATCGTCAAGCGCGTGCCGCACAAGGCGGTCGAGCTGGCGCCGACCTTCCACCAGGTCTTCCAGCGCAACCGCAGCGGTGCCTCGCGCCTGGCCCAGGCCTACGCCACCTCGATCAGCGATCCGCTGCATCACCGCGAGCTGTTCCAGCAGGCCGCGAGCATGGAGCCGGCCGAGCGCCGCACGCTGATCAACGGCTATCGCCGCGCCGGCCACGCGCGCGGCGTGGTGCACGCCATCGGCCAGCTGCCGCGCGCCCAGGGCCGCACGCTGATGCGCGAGCTGGTGCTGCGCGAGGACAAGAAGGTCGACCACGCCGGCCTGCAGGACGTGCTGCTGTGGCTGCGCGACGCCGGCGCCGAGATCGGCCGCCTGCAGGAGGGCCGTCCGCCGGCGCCGCCCGACACCGACGCCGCGGTGGTCGACTTCTTCGAGGATGTCGCCGACGACATCGTCAACGCGATCAACTCGGTCGTCGACGCGGTGGTCGATGCCGTCAAGACCCTGGGCCAGGCCCTGGCCGACATCGCGAGCTGGGTCGCCAACGACGTGGCCAACCTCGTCAAGGCGCTGATCGCCGCCGGCAAGACGGTGCTGAACCTGCTGCAGGCGGCGCTCGAGAGCGGCTACGAGCTGGTAAAGAAGATCGTCGCCGGGCTCAACGCGATCGGCACCGGCCTCTTCAACGTGCTGGATGCCGCCTTCAACCTCGCCAAGGACGCGCTGATCACGGTGCTCAAGGCGATCGACAACCTCGGCCGCCAGCTCGGCGAGCTGCTGAGCTACCTCGCCAACAAGAGCTTCGACATCATCAAGCGCGGTGCCGAGGCGCTGCTGGCGATCGGCAAGACCATCGGCAACGTGCTGGCGCAGGCGCTGGTCGCCGGCGCGCAGCTGGTGCGCGACTTCGTCAAGGCCTTCGTCGAGCTCGGCGAGACCGTCGCCAAGATCTTCACGCAGCTGATCGCGCGGCCCTGGGAGCTGTTCGACGCGGTGGTCTCGGGGCTGCTCGCGATCGGCCGCGCGGTGGCGACGCTGATCACCGAGGCCGTCAACGCCGGGCTCGACCTGGTCAAGGACATCGTGCGCGCCGCGATCAAGGCCGGCGAGGCGCTGGTCGAGCTCACCAAGATCATCGCCAACGCCGCCGCCAGCATCGTCAAGAAGGTGGTGCAGGGCCTGCTCGAGGCCGGCAAGCTCTTCGTCGACATCGTCGCGACGCTGGCCACCCACGCGGTGCAGGCCATCAAGAAGGCGGTGCAGGCCTTCTTCGAGCTTGGCCGCACGCTGCTGACGCTGCTCAAGGAAACGCTGTCGCTGGCGATGAACCTGCTCAAGGCGGTGGTCAAGGCCGCCTTCGAGCTCGGCAAGACCATCGTCGAGTTCACCAAGCAGATGGTCGAGTTCACCTACCGCACCGCGGCGCGGTTGGTCGAGGCCGCGCTGGCGGCCGGCGCCAAGGCGCTCGAGATCCTCGAGGCCGTGGCCAGCGCCAGCTACTTCGTGTTCCGCAAGATCGTCAACGCGGTGCTGCAGGCGCTTGGTCCGGTCGGCGACGTGCTCGGCTGGCTGCTCGATCGTGGCGAGGCACTCACCTCGGCCCTGTGGCGCGAGGCGGTGCTGGCGATCCGCTTCGTCAAGAAGAGCGTCTCCGAGATGCTCGACTGGGCCGCGGCCCAGACCCAGGCGGTGCTCGAGCGCATCGTCCAGCTCTGCGAGGACGTCGGCGCCGCGATCACCGAGGTGATCGACTGGGCCATCGCGCGTGGCGCCGATGCGCTCGACGTGCTCGGCGGCCTGTGGGAGCGCGTCGGCAACTCGATCCAGTACGCGCTGAACTACCTCGAGAAGGACTTCTTGCCCGGCATCGCCAAGTTCGTGAAGGGCGCGCTGGCGGCCGGCTTCGAGCTGGCCAAGCTGGTCGTCTGGACCGTTGGCAAGGCCTTCGAGGTCGCGCTCGAGGTCGTGCGTGGCGCCCTCGAGGCCGGCATCACGCTGGCCCAGCTGGTGATCGAGACCATCCAGCATCCGGACCAGGCGATGGACAACCTGGTGCGCGCCGCGCGCCAGCTCGGCCAGACGCTGAACAGCGTGGTCGACGCCTTCAAGCAGGCCGGCGAGGAGTTCGTCGACGAGTTCGTGCGAACGATGGTCGCGATCGGCGAGAACATCAAGGACATGCTGGTCGCGGTGCTCGAGGTGGCGGTCGGTCTGCTCGACACGGTGATCTTCCAGCTGATGATCTTCCTCAACGGCTTCCGCAACCTCACCGCGGCCGAGCGTGCCGATGCGGAGCTGGTGTTCGCCGACTCGGTCGATCTGGACAACGCGTGGATCGCCACCGATTCGCCGACCAACTCGATCATCTTCGGCATCCAGGACTTCTTCAACGGCAACCCGGAGTCGCGCGCCTTCGTCACCGGCAACCTGATCAACTTCGATGCCGACGAGGTGCCGATCAAGCGCTACCAGTTCATCCACGAGATGACCCATGTCTGGCAGAACCAGAACGTCGGCCCGATCTACATGGGCCACGCGGTCTTCAGCCAGATCGCGCAGGGCGACGCCGCCTACAACTACGGCTACGACAGCGCCGACACCGGTATCACGCTGTTGAATGCCAACTACAACGGTGGCTCGGAGGACGAGCCGATCGGCTTCATCACCGGCGAAGGAGGCCAGGACGAGCTCAACGCCACCAACGACTTCTTCGACTTCAACCCCGAGCAGCAGGGCCAGATCATGATGCAGTACTTCGTGCGCAAGGTGCTGCTCAACCAGAGCGGCCCGACGCTCGAGCCGTGGCAGAAGTTCGCCACCTTCGTCCAGAGCAATCCGCAAGTTGCCTGAGGCCCCCCGGCATCTGCTGTTCGCGGTGCCGCGCGAACAGCAGCCCGACTTCGGCGAGCTGCTTGCGGCCTGGCGCGAGCGTGGCATCGAGGTCGAGATCGTGGCCTGCGATGCGGGCCTGCCCGAGCCGCAGGCGTTGCTGCAGCAGGCCGATGCGCCGGTCGACGCCTTGCTGCTCGCCGGTTCGGGCCGCTACGCGCCTTCGAGTGCGCTGCCCGGGCCCTGGCTGCGCGATCGCACCGGCCGGCGGATACCGGCCGCCTGGCTGCCGCTGAGGGGCCGCGACGCCAACCGGCGCTTTGCCGCCACCGCGGCGCGCGTGCAGCGCCGCGCTGCGCAACAGGTCTCGGTGGCGCTGCTCGGCCAGTGGCATCCGCAGTACCTGCACGTGGCCGACCGCATCGAGGCGCTGCTCGCCGATCGCCTGCGCCTGCTGCGCTGGACCGGCGAGACGATCACCCGCGACGCGCTGGTGCCGGCGCTGGCGACCGGGCTCGGCCTCGGGCTCTACGTGGGCCACGGCCGACCGATGGGCTGGGTCGGCTACCACGGCGTGCGCGGGCGCCACTTCGAGCCGGAGCGGCAGCAGCCGGACGGCAGCGCGGCCGAACCGCTCGGTGCGCTGCTGTCGCTGTGCTGCCGCACCGCGAGCCGGCGCCGGGTCGGGCTGTCCTATGCCGAGCAGGTGCCGCTGCTCGGCATCGCCGCCGCGAGCCTGGGCGCGATCGGCGACACGCTGCACACCGACAACACGCGCTGGGCGGTCGGCCTGTGCGACGCGCTGCTCGCCGGCGCGCGCAGCATCGGTGAACTGGTCGCGCGCGGCGCACCGGCCTCGCCCGCGGCCTGTGCGTCCTACCGGCTGATCGGCGACCCGATGGCACCGCTGGCCGCCGAGAGCGCGGCGCTGGCACGGGCCGGCGCGGTGCCGACCTTTGGCTGAACGGGGGCCACGGTGGAAGCCGACGAGCAGATCATCGAGTTCCTGCGCGAGGAGTTGCGCTCGATCAAGCCGGCGCTGCCGCGCGACTGGCCGCTGGCGGCGCATTTCAAGCAGGACCTCAACCTCGACTCGCTCGACCTGGTCGAACTGGTCGCCCGCATCGAGCAGCGCTACGAGCTGATGATTCCCGACGCCGACCTGCCCGGCTTCACCAGCCTCGAGGCGCTGCACGCCTACATCGTCGAACGGGTGTCGGCATGAGTCTGGCCCCGCGCGTCGTCATCACCGGCGTCGGGCTCGTCTCGCCGCTGGGCCACGACCCGGCGTCGCTGTGGCAGCAACTGCTCGCCGGCGCAAGCGCGGCGCGCGACTGGCCCGAGCTCGCCGCCGAGGGCCACCGCTGCGCGCAGGCCTGCCGCATCGCGGACTTCGAGGCCGAGCCGCTGCGCCGCGGGCGCGCGCTTGCCATCGCCGCCGCCGAGCAGGCGGTAAGCAGCGCTGCGATCACGCTGCCTGCCGGCACCGGCGTCTACATCGGCAGCACGCTCGGCGAGAGCGCGGCCTTCGAGCAAGCCGCCGAGGGCAAGCCGATCGAGCTGTCGCAATACCTGATTCCCTCCTTCACCGAGGGCGTGCGCGCGCGCTTCGGCCTGGCCGGCCCGCGCGCCTCGCTCGCCACCGCCTGCGCCGCCGGCAACTACGCGGTCGGCGCCGCGCTCGAGACGCTGCGACACGGCCGCTGCGAGGTGGCGTTGGCCGGCGGCGTCGAGCCCTTCTCGCGGCTGTCGATGGTCGGCTTCAGCCGCGCCCGTGCGATGGCCAGCAACGGCTGCCGGCCCTTCGACGCGGCGCGCAGCGGCATGCTGCTCGGCGAGGGCGCGGCGCTCTTCGTGCTGGAGCGCGCCGACGCCGCGCTCGCTCGCGGTGCGCAGCCGCTGGCCGAGGTGGTGGCGCTCGGCTTGGGCTGCGACGCCCATCATCCGACCGCGCCGCTGGCCGACGGCTCCGGCATGCGCGCGGCGATGGCGACCGCGCTGGCAGTGGCGGGCATCACGCCGCACGAGATCGATTGGGTCAACGCCCACGGCAGCGGCACGCGCGCCTCCGACGCGGCCGAGGCGCGCGCCCTGCTCGGCCTGTTCGGCGATGCCGGCGCGGCGTTGCCACCGGTCAGCGGCAGCAAGGGCGCGCTCGGCCACGCGCTGGGCGCGGCCTCGGCGCTCGAGCTGGCGATCTGCGTCGAGGGCCTGCGCGCGCAGACGGTGCCGCCGACCGCGGGGCACGAGGTGCCCGACGCCGAGGCCGGCATCGCCTGCACCAAAGCGCCGCTGCCACGCCGCCTGCGCTGGGTCATGAACAACGCCTTCGCCTTCGGCGGTCTCAACTCGGCGCTGCTGCTGCGCGCCTGGGAGGACTGAGTGAGCTTCGCCGCCGGATTGCAGGCGCATGCCACGTCGCACTTCGACGCGCCGCTCGAGCGCGAGGCCATCGAGGCCATCGCGCCGGCGCTCGCGCCGCTGTTCGAGCGCGAAGGCGCACCCGCGCACCGCAGCGGCCTGTACCTCGCCACCTCGGACGCCGGCGCCGCCACCTCGCTGCGCTTCTGGTCCGAGGCCCGGCGCACCGGGCTCGCGCTGGCCAACCCCGAGCTGTTCCCCTGGTGCCTGGCCAACGCGCCCTGCGGCGCGCTGGCACGGCGCTTCGGCGTCACCGGACCCAACCTCAGCGTGCTCGGGCAGGCCGACGCGCTGCTGGCGGCGTTCGACGCCGCGCTGGACGCGCTGGCGAGCGAACGCATCGACATCGCGATCGTGGTGGCGCTGGTGATGGCGGCCGATCCGCAGGACGGCGAGCCGCCCGGCTACTGCGTCGGCGCGCGCCTCGAGCGAGCACCGGCCGCGGTCATGCTGAGCTTCGCGAGCGTGGCATCGATCCCCGTCGCCACCACCCTGCGCCGCGCTGCGCAGGCGCTGGCGGAGGCCGCCGCCGGCGGGCCGGCGGCGCTGATCGTCGATGGCGGCCGCGCGCTGCGCGTCGGGCCGGCGCTGGCATAGGCAGCCTGGCGCCGAGCTTCGGGCGCGGTAGCGTAGGCAGCGGGATCTAGGATTGCGCGCGGGTTCGACCTCACACCCTGCAACCCGGCGGCGCGAGAGGAGATGGCGTGATCGAAGCCTTCCCGGATCGGCGTGATCGTCTGTTCGGACGTGAGCGCGACATTCGCTTTCTGCAGGAGCGGGCCCGCGCCCCCGGCCTCAGCTTCGTCGTCGCACGGCCAATGATGGGCAAGACCTGGGTGCTGCAGGAGGTGGCTCGGCGACTGGTCGAGGAAGGCGACTTCCTGGTCGGCTACCACGAGTCCAAGGGTGCCGAGAGCAGTCACCTGCTGTACACGGTCGCCGACCTCTACACGCGCTGGCTCGCCGACAGCGGCCTGCGCGAGCAGGCGCTCAGCCTGTGGCAACGCCACCGCAGTGGGCTGGTGCCCAAGGTCGGGCAGATGGTCGGCCTGCTGTTCGAGAAGCTGGCCGGTCCGCAACTGCCCGCAGGCATCGGCGCCGTGGTGCGCAGCGCCTTCGACGGCCTGGCCGAGGCGCAAAAAGACTTGCTGTCGGGCGGCCTGCAACTCGCGCCGCTGGCCTACGACCAGGCGCAGTCGCTGACCGAACTGGTCGCCCGTGTGAGTGACCGGCGGGTCGTGCTGATCCTCGACGCCTGGGAGAAGTCGCCATCGGTCCGTCACGAAGTGGGCACGTTGGAAGCCTTTCTCAAGCACCTGGACGACTGGCCCGACGTGCACCTGCTGCTGGCGGTGAGGGATCCCGAACTGGAGGCCGCCAAGCCGAGCGACGAAGCGCTGCAACAGGCGAAGAGCCTCGATCGGCTCAGTCCGGCGGCACAGATCTACCGCATGCAAGCGATGGACCTGGACGAACCGGCCGAGCAGACGCGGCTGCTCGAACACCTGCGCTCGGCGCTGCCGGCGACGCGCGAGCAGAGCGCCGAGACCCTGCTTGGCTGGCTCGACGGCTACCCGGGCGTGCTGAACTTCTGGACCACCGAAGCCCAACGGCTCGCGATTACCGGCGCCGATCAGCTGCGCAACCAGGCCGAAGATGCGCACGAACTGCGCTACTCGGAGCTGGCTCCGCTGCTGGCAGCGCTCGATGATGCGCCCCTGGCGACGGCGGCGCGGCTGGCCTTCCTGCCGCGCTTGGACGCCGAGCTGTGGGAGGCCCTGCGCGAGCCCTCGCTCGCCGGCGCGCTGGACCAGACCGCGATCGACCTGCTGACGGACCGACGGCTCCTGATCGACGAGCGACATCCGAGCTTTGGGCACGACACACGGCACGCGGCGGTCCGGCGCTGGTTCATCGAGTCGCGCTTGCCGCTGATGCGGCGCCACGCCGAGCGGCTGATTGAATCGATCGCCTGCAGCATCACCGGCTTCGATTCGCGCAGTCGCCCGTACTGCGAGGCGCTGGTCGGATGCGCGGCGATCGCGGAGGCCATCGGCACCGATCGAACGGTACGCTGCGCGATCGATGCTGCGCACTCGGGATTCAGGGTCCATGAGCCCTCCTTGGATCCAGCCTTCGATCAGAGCTTTCCGAAGCTGCTGGCGCGGAGTCCTCGAGCCGCACCGCTGATTGCGAATGCTCTGAACAACCGCGGCGCGGTCAAGCACGAGCGAGGCGACGTCGCCGGGGCGCTGGCCGACTACGGCGCGGTGATCGATCTGGCCGGCACCCCGATCGCGCTGTTGGCCAAGGCGCTCTACAACCGTGGCGTCGCCAGGAACGAGCGCGGCGACATCGAGGCGGCGATGGCAGACCACGGCGAGTTGATCGGGCTGGTCGGGGCGCCCGTGGACTTGGTTGCGAGAGCGCTCGTCTTTCGCGGCGTCGCGCACGGCAAGCGCAACGAGCTTGTCGCGGCGATGGCCGACTTCGAGGCGGCGATCGGTCTGGCCGGCGCAGAAGCCGACGTGGTGGCCGCGGCGCGCTACCACCTCGGCTTCGCCAAGGACAAGCGCGGCGATATCGGCGGGGCGATCGCCGAGTTCGACGCGGTGATCGCGCTGGTCGGGGCGCCGGTGGATCTGCTGGCTCGGGCGCTCATCGACAGGGGCAACGCGAGGTACAGCCGCGAAGACCTCGACGGCGCCATGGCCGACTTCGATGCCATCGTCGCGCTGGCCGGAGCATCGCCGAGCCAGGTGGCCCTGGCACTGAACAACCGTGCCATCGCCAAGTTTCAGCATGGCGACGATGACGGCGGGCTGGCTGACTGCGAGGCGGTGATCTTGCTGGCGGAGGCCCCACCCGACGAGGTCGCCAAGGCGCTCTACAACTGTGGCTGGGAGAAGGGCCGGCGCCGCGACTTTGCGGGAGCGATGTCCGCCTTCGACGCGCTGATCGGCTTGGACGGGGCCCCGCCGAGCCTGCTGGTCAAGGCGCACTACAACCGTGGCGCCACCAGGCAGACGGTCGGCGACCCGGCCGGCGCGGCGGCGGATTTCGCTGCCATCCTGGCCCTCCCCGGCTCGGCGGCCGATGTGGTGGAACTCGCCCGCCAGGCGCTCGCCGAGTTGCAGGCGCACCCGCGGGACGCGGCTTAGCGCAGGCTGCGGCCGCGTCCCATCTTGCGTTGGGTCGCCGCGGCGACCGCACTGCGGCTCGCGCCTCTGCCTCGGGGGTACGTCGCTGCTTGCCGGAGCGCTCGTCGCACCGACAATGCCGCCGATCCCGCCCTGCCCCTGGCATCGATCGCCGGCCCGACCTCACTCATGCGAACCTTCTTTCTCAGTGTGCAGTCCCTGGTGCTTGCCCTGCTCGCCGCCTGGGGCGCAGCGGCACTCTGGTTTCAGGCCCCCGGTGGGCCGGCCCTGCGCGGTGCGATGGCCGCACTGTGGGCATTGCTGGCACTGGCGCTGATCGTCCGATCCTGGCGCCATCGTGGCCTGCAACCGCTGTTGGTGTTTGCGCTGCTGTTCGGGCTGCTGCTGCTCTGGTGGACCAGCATCGAGCCGAAGCAGGACCGGCACTGGGCCTCCGACGTGCGACGCACGCTGAGCGGTCGCGTCGAGGGCAGCATGGTGCACCTCAAGGACGTGCGCAATTTCGACTGGCGCAGCCGCGACGACTACGGCGCGCGCTGGGAAGACCGCAGCTACGACCTCGACGGGCTGCGCTCGGTCGACATGGCGCTGTCGTACTGGGGCATCCCGGCCATCGCCCACGTGATGATGAGCTTCGGCTTCGACAACGGCCGGTACCTGAGCTTCTCGGTCGAGATCCGGCGCGAGCATGGCGAGAGCTTCTCGACGGTCGGCGGCTTCTTCAAGCAGTTCGAGCTGAGCCTGGTCGCGGCCGAGGAGCGCGACGTGCTGGGCGTGCGCAGCAACATCCGCGGCGAAGACGTGTTCCTCTACCGGCTGCAGATGCCCAGGGAGTCGATGCGCTCGCTGTTCATCGAATACGTCGACAAGGCCAACGGCCTGGCGCGCGAGCCGCGCTGGTACAACACCGTGACCGCCAACTGCTCGACGCTGGTGTTCGAGATGGTGCGCCGGCTCACGCCCGGCCTGCCGCTGGACATCCGCCTGCTGCTGGCCGGCCTGCTGCCTGAGTATGTCTATGGCCTGGACGCCCTCGAGCCCGGCTACACGCTCGAGCAGTTGCGCGGCGGCGGCCGCATCACGCTGCGCGCGCAGCAAGCCGCCGCCGAAGCGGACTTCTCGGCCGCGATCCGGCGCGGCGTGCCGGGCGCCGTGCCCTGAGGCCGTCGACGGGCTTGTGCCGGGCCGGAGCGAGGCGCTTAATCGACGCGTGCTCGGGATGTTCGCGAGCGCAGCCAGGAGGCGATCGACATGCGAGTGCAACTCAACAGCAGCAACGGCCTGAACGTGCCGGCCGAGGTCAGGAGCAGCGTCGACGCGATGCTGCGCGAACGGCTGTCCCGCTTTGGCGAAAGCTTCACCCGCATCGAGGTGCACTTCCACCCCGGTGATCCGGCCGACCACACCGGCCGCGACGTGCGCTGCGGGCTCGAGGCGCGCGCCGCCGGCAAGCGCCCGCTCAAGGTTCACCACGCGGCACCCGGTATGGAGGCCGCTGCCAGCCGCGCCGCCGACAAGCTGGTGACGCTCGTCAGCCGCCGCGTTGCGCGCAAGTACACGACCAGCAGCAAGGGCCACGTGCGCCAGGCCGGCGGCGCCGAGCCGGCGGCAAGCGCGCGCTGAGCGCCGCTCAGGCCGCGATCAGGCCGCGCTTCTTCAGCATCGGCTCCACCACCGCGTCGCGCCCGCGGAAGGCGCGATAGGTGGCGCGCGGCTCGACCGTGTTGCCGGCGCTGTACACATGCTTGAGCAGGCGCGCCGCGGTGGCGCCGTCGAAAGCGTCGCCGGCCTCGCGGAAGGCCTCGGCCGCGTCGGCATCGAGCACCTCGGCCCAGATGTAGACGTAGTAGCCGGCGGCGTAGCTGTCGCCGGCAAAAAGGTGGCGGAACTGCGGCGGGCGGTGCATCAGGCCGCATCCGGCGGGCACGCCGATCCGCTCGCGGGTGGCGGCCTCGAAGGCGCCGAGGTCGAAGCCCTGCAGCTGCGCCTGCTCGTGCAGCGCCATGTCGACCAGCGCCGCGGCGATGTACTGCACGCTGTCGAGCGTGCTGCGGCTGCCGGCGCCGCTGGCGCGCAGCGCCTCGATCTGCGCAGGCGTCAGCGCCGCGCCGGTCTGCGCGTGCAACGCGTGCCTGGCGAGGATCTCGGGCTCGAAGGCCCAGTGCTCGAAGAGCTGCGAGGGCAGCTCGACGAAGTCCTGCAGCACCTGGGTGCCGGCCAGGCGCCGGTAGTGCACGTTCGACAGCAGCCCGTGCAGGCCATGGCCGAACTCGTGGAACAGCGTGCGCACGTCGTCGGTCGACAGCAGCGTCGGCTCGCCTGCCGGCGCCTTGGCGAAGTTGTTGTTGTTGACGACGATCGGAATCTGCGCGCCGCCATTGCGCTGCTGGCTGCGGTAGACGCTCATCCAGGCACCGCCGCGCTTGCCGGGGCGCGCGAAGTTGTCGCCGAGGAAGATGCCGAGCAGCGCGCCGCCGTTCCGCTCGTCGTAGACCTCCCACAGCCGCACGTCGGGGTGGTAGAGCGCGCAATCGCGCTTCTCTGCAAAGCGCAGGCCGAACAGCCGGCCGGCGCAGTCGAACATCGCGCCGATCATCGCCTCGAGTGCAAAGTGATCCTTGAGCTCGGCATCGCCCGCCGCGCGCGCGCGGCGCTGGCGTTGCTGCTCCTCGAGGAAGCGCCAGTCCCAGGGCTGCACCGAAGCGTCGCTCGAGGCGATGCCCAGCTCGGCACCGAGTGCCGCCAGCTCGCGCTGCTCGACCGCGGCCTTGGCGCGTGCCGGCTGCCAGGCGCGCTGCAGCAGCTCGTTGACCGCGGCCGGCGTGCCGGCCATGCGGTCGCGCAGCGCGTAGTCGGCGAAATTCTCGAAGCCGTGCAGGCCGGCCAGTTCGATGCGCAGCTGCAGGATCTCCGCCGCCAGCGGCCGGTTGTCACGGCCGGCGCCGCCTTCGAATGCACCCTCGCCGCGCGCCACCCAGGCGCGCCAGACGCGCTCGCGCAGTTCGCGCCGCGTCGAGTGGGTCAGGAAGGGCAGCGCCAGCGAGCGGCTCAGCGCCACCACCGGCACGCTCGAGCCGCGCTGGGCACCGGCCTCGCGCGCCGCGGCCACGAGCGTGGCGGGCAGACCGTCAAGATCGGCCTCGGCCGCCAGCGGCAGCGCCCACTCGCTCTCGTCGGCGAGCAGGTTCTGGTTGAAGCGGGTGTAGAGATCGGCCAGGCGCTGGGCGATGGCAGCGGCGCGCTCGCGCGCGGCCGGCGCCAGCGCGGCGCCGGCGAGCACGAAATCGAGATGGACGCGCTCGAGCAGGCGCAATTGCTCGGGCTGCAGGCCGAGCGCGGCACGCTCGCGATGCAGCGCGTCGATGCGCGCAAACAGCTCGGCGTGCTGCAGCACCCAGCTCTCGTGCGCGGCGCGCGGGCCGGCCAGCGCCAGTTCGGCGGCCTGCAACGCGGGCGTGCTGTGCGATGCAGTGAGGTTGTGGAACACCAGCTCGACGCGCTGCAGTGCGGCGCCGGCACGGTCGAAGGCGGCCAGCGTGTTCTCGAAGCTGGGCGGCGCCGACTGCGCGGCGATCGCATCGAGCTCGGCGCGGTGCGCGGCCCAGGTCGCCGCGAAGGCCGGCTCGAAGTGCGAGGCCTCGATGCGGTCGAAGGGCGGCAGGCCGTGCGGCGTGGTCCAGGAGCTCAGCAGCGGATTGGTCGTGGTGTTCATCGCGAGGGAGATCGGCTCGCCGCCATGGTCGCGCCTGCTCGTGGCAAGGGCGCGGTGGCGACTGGTAACGGGTCACACATTCTAGGAACCGCCATGCCCGGCGCGCGCCGCGACGGGCTTTCTAGAATGAAGGAATGCACATCCACATCCTCGGCATCTGCGGCAGCTTCATGGGCGGGCTCGCGGCCCTGGCGCGCGAGGCCGGCCACCGCGTGACCGGCTGCGACGCCAACGTCTACCCGCCGATGAGCGACCAGCTGCGCGCGCTCGGCGTCGAGCTGATCGAGGGCTACGGCGCCGAGCAGCTCGCGCTGAAGCCCGATGTCTTCGTGATCGGTAACGTCGTCTCGCGCGCCAGGGCCGAGGCCTTCCCGCTGATGGAGGCGATCCTCGACGCCGGCGTCCCCTACACCAGCGGCCCGCAGTGGCTGGCCGAGCAGGTGCTGGCCGGTCGCCACGTGCTGGCGGTCGCGGGCACCCACGGCAAGACCACGACCACCTCGATGCTGGCCTGGATCCTGGAGGTCGCCGGGCTGCAGCCGGGCTTTCTGGTGGGCGGCGTGCCACTGAACTTTGGCGTCTCAGCGCGGCTCGGGCGCGTGGCGGCGGGCGAGCGCACGCCCTTCGTGATCGAGGCCGACGAGTACGACACCGCCTTCTTCGACAAGCGCAGCAAGTTCGTGCACTACCGGCCGCGCACCGCGGTGCTCAACAACCTCGAGTACGACCACGCCGACATCTTCCCCGACCTGCAGGCGATCGAGACCCAGTTCCACCACCTGGTGCGCACGGTTCCGGCCAGCGGCCTGCTGGTGATCAACGCGCGCGAGGAGGCGCTGGTGCGCGTGCTGGCACGCGGCTGCTGGAGCGAGGTCGAGCGCTTCGGCGTCAAGAGCGATGCACCGGGCCTGCGTGCACGCGGCGAGCCGCATGCCTTCGACGTGCTCAAGAGCGGCGTCAAGGTGGCGCGCGTCGAGTGGAGCCTGATCGGCGAGCACAACCAGCTCAACGCGCTGGCCGCGATGGCCGCCGCCGAGCATGTGGGGGTGGCACTGGCCGACGCGGCGCGCGCACTGGCCAGCTTCCAGAACGTGCGACGCCGGCTCGAGCTGCGCGGCGAGGCCGCCGGCATCAAGGTCTACGACGACTTCGCACACCACCCGACCGCGATCCGCACCACCGTCGACGGGCTGCGCCGGCGCGTGGGGCTGGAGCGCATCCTCGCGATCTTCGAGCCGCGCTCCAACACCATGAAGCTGGGCACGATGAAGGCCCAGCTGCCCTGGGCACTCGAAGAGGCCGACCTCGCCTTCTGCCATGGCGGCGGCCTCGACTGGGATCCATCGGAGAGCCTGGCACCGCTCGGCGACAAGGCGGTGGTCAGCGACTCGATCGACGGCCTCGTCAAGCGCGTGCTGCAGGCGGCCAGGCCGGGCGACCACCTGCTGTGCATGAGCAATGGGGGCTTCGGCGGCATTCACGCGAAGTTGCTGGAGGGCTTGGCGGCGCGGGGTTGATGTGCACGCGCGGCCGCTGCCAAGTGATCGACCTCATCGAAGCGCCGGAACTTGCGTGATGAACCAGAGCCCCGTCACCCATCTCCTCTACCTCCACGGCTTCCGCTCCTCGCCCGGCTCGGCCAAGGCGCAGCAGGTCGCCACCGCGGTGCAAGCCCTGCAGGCCGCCGGCCGCACCATCGAGTGGTGTTGCCCGCAACTGCCACCCTCGCCGGCCGAGGCGATGGGCTTGGTCGAGCGCCTCACCGATGACTGGCCGCGCGACGGGCGCATGGCCGTGATCGGCAGCTCGCTCGGCGGCTTCTACGCGACGGTGCTGGCGCAGCGGCGCCCGGCGATCCGCGCCGTGCTGCTCAACCCGGCCGTCAATCCGGCGCGCGACCTGGCCGGCCAGATCGGCGAGTTGAGCGCCTGGCACGAGCCCGAGCTGAAGTTCAGCTTCACTGCGGCCCATGTCGCGGAACTGCGCGCACTGGCGCCGGCGACGGTCAGCAGCCCGCAACGCTACGCGGCGGTGATCGCCAAGGGCGACGAGGTGCTGGACTGGCGCGAGATGGTCGGCCGCTATCCCGGCGCACACATTCGCCTGCTCGAGGGCAATGACCATGCGATCAGCGATTTCGGCGAGCGCCACCTGCCGTTCGTGATGGACTTTCTCGGTCTGGATTGAGCCCTCGAAAGCCAGCCACTCCCGGATGGGACAATCCGCTCGGTGAGCTATGTACTTTTCGATGAGGCCGGCAAGTTCCTCGCCGGCCGGCTGATGTCCGAGGCCGAGAGTTCCGCCCAGGTGGAGCTCGACTCCGGCAAACGGGTCAAGGTCAAGTCCGCCAATCTGCTGCTGCGCTTTGCCAAGCCGGCGCCCGCCGAGCTGATGGCAGGCGCGGCCGCGGCCAGCGCAGAGATCGACCTCGACCTGGTCTGGGAGACCGCGCCCGAGGAGGACTTCGGCTTCGACGAGCTCGCGCTCGAGTACTTCGGCGCCGGCGCCGACTCGAGCCAGCGCGCCGCGATGCTGCTGCGCCTGTTCGATGCGCCGCACTACTTTCATCGCCGCGGCAAGGGCCGCTTTCGCAAGGCGCCGGAAGACATCCTCAAGCAGGCGCTGGTCGCGATCGAGCGCAAGCAGCAGGTCGCCGCTCAGATCGAGGCCTGGGCCGACGAGCTGGTGCACGACCGCTGCCCGGCGCCGATCGCCGAGCAGCTCTACAAGATCCTGTTCAAGCCCGACAAGAACGCGCCTGAGTACAAGGCGGTGGTCGAGGCCGCCAGGCGCAGGCATCGCGCGCCACTCGACCTGCTGAAGGCGGCCGGCGCGATCACGAGCCCGTACCAGTTCCACTGGAAGCGCTTCCTGTTCGACTTCTTCCCCAAGGGCACCGCGTTCCCGCCCTTGTCTGCGCCGGCGATAAAGGACGAGCTGCCCTTGGCCGACGAGGGCGTGCGCGCCTTCTCGATCGACGACTCGGCGACCACGGAGATCGACGATGCGCTGTCGGTGCGCGGCCTGGGCAGCGGCAGCGTGAGCTTCGGCGTCCACATCGCGGCGCCCGCGCTGGCGATCGCGCCCGGCTCGCCGCTCGACCAGGTGGCGCGCACGCGCTGGTCCACGGTCTACATGCCGGGCCACAAGATCACGATGCTGCCCGACGACGTCGTGCAGGCCTACACGCTGAGCGAGGGCCGCGACTGCCCGGCAGTCAGCATCTACTTCAGCATCGACGAGGCGAGCCTCGAGCTGCGCTCCTTCGAGACCCGGCTCGAACGGGTGCCGATCGTCGCCAACCTGCGTCACGACCAGCTCGACGCGGTGATCACCGAGGCCTCGCTGACGGGCGAGGCGGCGGCCGACTATCCCTTCGCCACCGAACTCGCCTTTCTCTTCCGCCTGGCGCGCCATCTGAAGGCGCAGCGCGAAGTGATTCGCGGCAAGCCGGAGAACTTCAACCGGCCCGACTACAGCTTCAAGCTCGAGGGCATGGCCGGCGCCGAGCCCGACGGCAGAGAGACGGTGCTGATCGGCGAGCGCAAGCGCGGCGCCCCGCTCGACCTGATCGTGGCCGAGGCGATGATCCTGGCCAACAGCCGCTGGGGCGGCTGGCTCGCCGAGTGCGGCGTGCCCGGCATCTATCGCAGCCAGGCCAGCCTGTTGCCCGGCATCAAGGTGCGCATGGGCGTCAAGCCGCAGCCGCATGCCGGCATGGGCGTGGCGCAGTACGCCTGGTCCACCTCGCCGCTGCGGCGCTACGTGGACCTCGCCAACCAGTGGCAGATCGTGGCCTGCGCGCGCCATGGCAAGACCGCCGCGCTGGCGGCCCCGTTCAAGCCCAAGGATGCGGCATTGTTCTCGGTGATCTCGGGTTTCGATGCTGCTTACTCGGCTTACAACGGGTTCCAGAATTCGCTCGAGCGCTGGTGGACACTGCGTCATCTTGAGCAGGCCGGCATCACCGAACTCGACGCCGCCGTGCTCAAGGACGGCCTGGTGCGTGCCGACAGCCTGCCCCTGGTGTTCCGCGCGCTCGGCTGCGAGAGCCTGCCGCGAGGAGCCCGGGTGCGGGTGCGCATCACCGGCAGCGACCTGCTGACGCTCGACCTGCACGCCAGCCTGCTGACGCGCATCGACGACGCCGGCAGCACCGCCGACGATGCCGATGTCGACGCCGAAGAAGTCGAGGAAGCCGCCGATGCGGCGGCGCCACTGGCGCTCGCCATCGACCTCCAGGATGCCGACAATGGCACCCAGGGCGCCACCGGCAGCGACTCCCCCGCGGCCGCCTGAGACAACCGAAGCCCCGTTCCGAAGCCGCCCCGATCCATGCGCCAGAGCGCCTCGACCCACGCCAAGAAGTTCATGCAGCGCCTGCGCCAGCTCAGCGCGCTGCAGCTGGCATTGCTGGCATCGGTGGGCGTGCATGCCGCGCTGCTGGGCGTGCGCATCGTCGATCCGGAGGGCTTCAACCGCGTGTTCCAGGACACGCCGCTCGAGGTGATCCTGGTCAACGCGCGCTCGACCGAGGCGCCGCTCAAGGCGCAGGCGATCGCCCAGGCCGCGCTCGCCGGCGGCGGCGAGGCGGCCGCCGGCCGCGCGACCTCGCCGCTGCCGCCCTCGGCCCGGATCGAGATGGGTGACGCGATGGACACCGCGCGCCGCCAGATCGACGAGTTGCAGGAGCAGCAGGCGCTGTTGCTGGCCCAGGTGCGGCGCGAGATGGCGCGCCTGCCGCCGCCCGAGCCCAAGCGCGACGACGGCCAGCCGCAGTCCAAGCAGCACGAGGAGACGCAGCGCCAGTTGCTGAACATGCTGGCCGAGATCGAGAAGCGCATCAACGCCGAGAACGCCCGGCCGCGCAAGCGCTACATCAGCCCGGCCACGGCCGAGGCCTCGTACGCGGTTTACTACGACCGGCTGCGCCGCAAGATCGAGGAGCGTGGCACGCGCAACTTCCCCGAGGAAGCCGGCCGCAAGCTCTACGGCGCGCTGACGATGATCATCACCGTCGACGCGCTCGGCCGCGTGCTCGACACCGAGATCGTGCAGAGCTCGGGCAAGAAGTCGCTCGACAAGCGGGCCCAGGCGATCGTGCGCGCGGCGCCGAGCTTCGGCCTGTTCAGCCCCGAGATGCGGGCCCAGGCCGACCAGATCGTGGTCGTCTCGCGCTTCACCTTCACGCGTGAAGAGGGCATGTCGGCGCGCATGCTGGCGCCGCAGGGCATGGAGTGAGCATGCCGTCGCGGCAGCAGGCGCCGGCGGCCGCCGTCGATCGCTATGTCGTGATCGGCCATCCGGTCGAGCACAGCCGCTCGCCCTTCATCCATGCGCGCTTCGCCGAGCAGACCGGCGAGCGCCTGCACTACGGCCGGCTGCCGTGCGCGCCCGACGCCTTCGCGGCGACGCTGCGCGGCTTTGCCGACAGCACCAGCGAACTCGGCCCGGCGCGCGGCTGCAACGTCACGGTGCCGTTCAAGTTCGAGGCGCCGGCACTGGCCGCCACGCTGAGCACGCGGGCGCGGCTGGCCGGCGCGGTCAACACGCTGCGCTTCGATGCCGGTGGCTGGGCCGGCGACAACACCGACGGCGTCGGCCTGGTGCGCGACATCACGCGCAATGCCGGCGTCGCGATCGCCGGCCGCTCGGTCCTGCTGCTCGGCGCCGGCGGCGCCGCGGCCGGCGTGCTCGGGCCGGTGCTCGAGGCGCGACCGGCGCGCATCGTCATCGCCAACCGCTCGCCCGAACGGGCGCGGGCGCTGGTCCAAAGCCACGCGGCGCTGGCGCAGGCACAGGGCGTGAGCCTTGGCGCGGCGCCGCTCGACGCCTGCGGGCGCGGCTTCGACATCGTGCTCAACGCCACCGCCGCCAGCCTCGGCGGCCAGGGCGTGCCGGTCGACGCCGCGGTGCTGGCGCGCGGCGCGCTGGCGCTCGACCTGATGTACGGCCCGGCCGCCCGGCCCTTCCTCGACTGGGCTCGCGAGCACGACGCGCATGGCCGCGACGGACTTGGCATGCTGGTCGAGCAGGCCGCCGAGGCCTTCGAGTTCTGGCGTGGCGTGCGACCCGATACCGCCCCGGTTCTGGCCGCGCTGCGGGCCGAGGTCGATGCGGAGTCGGCACGGTGAGGCGGCTCGCCGGCCTGCTGTGGCGCTACGCGCTGCTGGTGCTGCTGTGCGCCGCGGCGCTGCAGCTGATGTTTGCGCTGCGCATCGCGCTGATGCGCTGGATCGACCCCGCTTCGACCACCTTCCAGCGCACCGAGATCTGGCGCCTGGCATCGACCAGGGGCGAGGTGCGCTGGTCGCAGGAATGGACGCCCTACGCCCGGCTGCCGGCCTCGCTCAAGCGCGCCGTGATCGCCTCCGAGGACGCCGGCTTCACCGACCATGGCGGCGTCGACTGGGACGCGATCGAGAAGGCCTGGGAGCGCAACGAGCGCGCGCAGGCCCGGGTCGACAAGCTCAACGAGGAGCGCGAGCGACGTGCGGCGTCGCGCAAGCCCTCCGCAGCGTCGCGCCCGGCGCCGTCGGTCGCGCCCAAGGTCGTCGGCGGCTCGACCATCACCCAGCAGCTCGCCAAGAACCTGTTCCTTTCCGGCGAGCGCAGCCTGCCGCGCAAGGGCCAGGAGTTCGTGCTGAGCGTCATGCTCGAGACGCTGCTCGACAAGCAGCGCATCCTCGAGCTCTATCTCAACCACGTGGAATGGGGCGAGGGCGTGTTCGGCGCGCAGGCGGCCGCCGAGCATTATTTCCGCACCGATGCAGCGCAGCTCGCGCCGATGCAGTCGGCGCGGCTGGCGGTGATGCTGCCGGCACCCAAGCGCTTCGAGAAGCGGCCCGCCTCGCCCTACGTGGCCGGGCGCGCGGCCACCATCGTCGCGCGCATGGGCGCGGTCGAGCTGCCCTGATGACCATGACCAAGCCGAAGCGCCGATGAAGCGCGCCACTGCCGAGATCGCCGCCACCGCCGCGCGCCTGGTGGTCGAGGAAGGGCTCGAGTACGGCCCGGCCAAGCGCCGCGCGGCGCGCATGCTGCAACAGCGCGGCGGCCCGGCGCCGCTGCTGCCCGACAACGACGCGGTCGAGGACGAGGTGCGCGACTACCTCGCGCTGTTCTGCGCCGACACCCACCCCGCCGAGCTGCGTGCGCTGCGCGAGCTAGCGCTGGTCTGGATGGAGCGCCTAGCCGAGTTCCGGCCGCACCTGGGCGGCGCGGTCTGGCGCGGCACCGCCACGCGCCGCAACGACATCCACCTCGAGCTCTACTGCGACGACTCGAAGTCGGCCGAGATCGCGCTGATCAACGCCGGCGCCGACTACGAGGTGCAGTCCGCCAACGGCCCACGCGGCGAGGCGATCGACGTGCTGAGCCTGTCCTCCCCTTGCCCGGCGCTGGGCGAGGAGATCGGCGTGCACCTCAGAATCCTCGACCATGACGACCTGCGTGGCGGCCTCAAGGTCGACGCACGCGGCCGCACCGAGCGCGGCGACGCCGAGGCCCTGCGCCGGCGGCTGGCCGAACCCGACATCGAATCAGAATCGCCCAAGCCATGAGTTCCAGCGATCCGATCCCCTCCGCCCCGCCCTCGCCGCTGCGCCGGGTGGCGCTGTTCGGCGGCGCCGCACTGCTGGCCACCGCGGCCGGCGCCTGGTTTGCGCTGCAACGGCGCCCCGGCACCACCACGGCGAGCGCGGACGCTGCCGCGGTGCTCTGGTCGCAGTCCTTCGACACGCCCCAGGGCGGCGTGCTGCACGCCGCAGACTGGCGCGGCAAGCCGCTGGTGCTCAACTTCTGGGCCACTTGGTGCGCACCCTGCGTGCGCGAATTCCCGCAACTGGAGCGCTTTCACCGCGAGTTCGGGCCCAAGGGCTGGCAGACCGTGGGCCTGGCGATCGACGGCCCGACGCCGGTGCGCGAGTTCCTGCAAAAGCTCCCGGTCAGCTTCGCGATCGGCCTGGCCGGGCTCTCGGGCACCGAACTTGCGAAGCAACTCGGCAACGAGCGCGGCGGGCTGCCGTTCACCGTGGTTCTGGATGCCGAAGGCCGGGTTCTGCAGCGAAAGCTCGGCGAAACCAGCTTCGACGAACTGGCCGGCTGGGCCCGGGCGGCAGGCGCGTAGCGGTCGCCGCGGGTTCGCCGTGATCGACTGGCGGCGGCGCGCCGTGTAAAGTCCGAGCTTCCGTCGCAAAATGGCTTTCAACGCCAACTTGCAGCGATCCGAGTCGATCTGATGCAAATACTTGTCCTGAACGGACCCAATCTGAATCTGCTGGGCAGCCGCGAGCCGGCCGTCTACGGCGCCCAGACGCTGGCGCAGATCGATGCCGAGTTGCGCCAGATGGCCGGCGCTCGCGGCGCCGTGCTCGACAGCTTCCAGAGCAACCACGAAGGGGCGCTGATCGACCGCGTGCATGCCGCGCGCGATGACGGCACCCGCTTCATCATCATCAATCCGGGCGCCTTCACCCACACCAGCGTGGCGCTGCGCGACGCGCTGGCGGGCGTGGCGATCCCGTTCATCGAGGTGCATCTGAGCAATGTGCACCGCAGGGAGCCGTTCCGGCATCATTCCTATTTCTCGGATCTGGCCGAGGGGGTGATCGTCGGTCTTGGCGCTGCCGGTTACCGGCTCGCACTGACCCATCTGCTCGACGGCGGCATCAAGCCCGCCCGCTGAACGCAGTCGAACTTCGTTGTTGGGACGAGGGAAGCCGTCGCGGCATGGCGATCACGCCAGCCGACGAACGGCCCGATACAAGCAATAAGTACTGGAGAAACGAAGCCATGGACCTGCGCAAACTCAAGACGCTGATCGACCTGGTGTCGGAATCGAACGTCTCGGAACTCGAGATCACCGAGGCCGACGGCAAGGTGCGCATCGTCAAGAGCAGCCCGGCGGCCCAGGTGGTCTACGCCGCCGCACCGACGGTGGCGACCGCTGCGCCCGCGCTCGCGGCGGCACCCACCGCCGCGCCGGTGGCGGCGCCCGCCGTCGCTCCCGAACCCACCGGCCATGTCGTCAAGTCGCCGATGGTCGGCACCTTCTATCGCTCGTCGAGCCCCGGCGCCAAGTCCTTTGCCGAGGTCGGCGACGAGATCAAGGAAGGCCAGCCGATCTGCATCATCGAGGCGATGAAGATCATGAACGAGATCGAGGCCGACAAGTCCGGCCGTATCGCCAGGATCTTCTGCGAGAACGGCCAGGCGGTCGAGTACGGGCAGCCGCTGTTCGAGATCGAGTGAAGTTGGGGCGACCTCGATGTTCAAGAAAATCCTGATCGCCAATAGAGGCGTTCGCGCGGCAGCGCGGGGGAGCACTCACATGCGCCTGCGCATGTGCAGTGATCACCAGATTGCGCGCACGCGCAGCGTGCAGGGCGATTGAGCCGCGGAGACCAGATGTTCAAGAAGATTCTCATTGCCAATCGCGGCGAAATCGCACTTCGCATCCAGAGAGCCTGCCGCGAGCTCGGCGTGCGCTCGGTGATCGTCTATTCCGAGGCCGACCGCGACGCCAAGTACGTCAAGCTGGCCGACGAGGCGGTCTGCATCGGCCCGCCGCCCTCGGCGCTGAGCTACCTCAGCATGCCGGCGATCATCGCCGCCGCCGAGGTCACCGACGCCGAGGCGATCCACCCCGGCTACGGCTTCCTCAGCGAGAACGCCGACTTCGCCGAGCGTGTCGAGCAGAGCGGCTTCACCTTCATCGGACCGACCCCGGCGTCGATCCGCATCATGGGCGACAAGGTCTCGGCCAAGCAGGCCATGATCAAGGCCGGCGTGCCCTGCGTGCCGGGCTCCGAGGGCGAGTTGCCCGAGGATCCGAAGGAAGTGGTTCGCATCGCCCGCACCATCGGCTACCCGGTCATCATCAAGGCCGCCGGCGGTGGCGGCGGGCGTGGCATGCGGGTGGTGCACACCGAGGCGGCGCTGCTGCACGCGGTGCAGACCACGCGCGCCGAGGCCGGTGCGGCCTTCGGCAACCCGGCGGTCTACATGGAGAAGTTCCTGCAGACGCCGCGCCACATCGAGATCCAGATCCTGGCCGACACCCACCGCACCGCGGTATGGCTCGGCGAGCGCGACTGCTCGATGCAGCGCCGCCACCAGAAGATCATCGAGGAAGCGCCGGCGCCCGGCATTCCGCGCCGCACGATCGAGCGCATCGGCGAGCGCTGCACCGCGGCCTGCAAGAAGATCGGCTACCGCGGCGCCGGCACCTTCGAGTTCCTCTACGAGAACGGCGAGTTCTATTTCATCGAGATGAACACGCGGGTGCAGGTGGAGCACCCGGTGACGGAGCTGGTGACCGGGATCGACATCGTGCAGATGCAGATCCGCATCGCCGCCGGCGAGAAGCTGCCGTTCGCGCAGCGCCATGTCGAGCTGCGCGGCCATGCGATCGAGTGCCGCATCAACGCCGAGGACGCCTACACCTTCATGCCCTCGCCGGGTCGCATCACGATGTGGCATCCGCCGGGTGGCCCTGGGGTGCGGGTGGACTCGCACGCCTACACCAACTACTTTGTGCCGCCGAACTACGACTCGATGATCGGCAAGATCATCGTCCACGGCGACACCCGCGAGCAGGCGCTGGCGCGCATGCGCACCGCCTTGTCGGAAACTGTGATCGAGGGCATCTCGACCAACATTCCGCTGCACCGCGAGCTGATGGTCGACGCCAAGTTCATCGAGGGCGGCACCAGCATCCACTACCTCGAAGGTTGGATGCAGCAACACAAGAGATGAACGTGCGCCCCCACGCTCACTTCGTTCGCTGCCCCCAGGGACCCGAAGGGGCCCCTGCGTGGCCCTTGGGGCGCAGCCGGGCTTGGGAGCGGCCCGGCGCCCGGCTGGCCGCGCGATGATCGAGTTGGTGCTGCTCGCCGACGAGTCGCAGGTCGAGATCGTCAGCGACGCGCTGATGGAGCTCGAGGCGCTGGCCGTCAGCGTCGAGGACGCCGACGCGGACACCGATGTCGAGCAGGCCCTCTTCGGCGAGCCCGGCATGCCGGCGCCACGCGCCGGCTGGGCGCATTCGGTCATCAAGGCGCTGTTCCCAGACGAGGCCACCGCCACCGAGGCCGCCACCGTGCTGCTGGCCCAGGACTGGGCGACCGAGGTGCATGTGCAGGCACTGCAGCCGGTGCCCGACGAGGACTGGGTACGGCTGACGCAGTCGCAGTTCGCGCCGGTGGAGGTCACGCCGAGCTTCTGGATCGTACCGAGCTGGCATGAGCCGCCCGCCGCCGCCAGCACGCTGATCCGGCTCGATCCGGGCCTGGCCTTCGGCACCGGCACCCACCCGACCACGCGCATGTGCCTGCGCTGGATTGCGACCCACCCGGAGGCGGTGCGCGGTGCGCGCGTGCTCGACTACGGCTGCGGCTCCGGCATCCTCGCGGTCGGCGCCGCCAAGTTCGGTGCCGGAGCAATCGATGCGGTCGACATCGACCCGGCCGCGGTGACCTCGACCGAGGCCAACGCAGCCGCCAACGGCGTCGTGCTCAACAGCGGCCTGCCCGAACTCGCAGGCTCGCCGGCCGGCGCCTACCCGCTGGTGCTGGCCAACATCCTGGCCACGCCGCTCAAGCTGCTGGCGCCGCTGCTGGTGGCGCACGTGGCGCCCGGCGGCCGGCTCGTGATGGCCGGCATCCTCGAGCGCCAGGCGCAGGAACTGCGCGACTGCTACGCCGCGACCGGGCTCGAGATCGATGTCGCCGACCAGGAAGACGGCTGGATCCTGATGACCGGGCGGCGCCGCCACTAGCGCCGGGATGCGATGAGCCTGGCCACCCGCTGCACCGCCTGCGGCACGATCTTTCGCGTCGTGCAGGATCAGCTCAAGGTCTCCGAGGGCTGGGTGCGCTGCGGCCGCTGCAGCGAGGTCTTCAACGCGCTGGACGGGCTCTTCGACCTTGGACGCGAGAGCCCGCCGCGCCTGACGCCGGCGGCCGCCGCCAGGATCGGCGACCCGCGCCTGCAGCCGGGCGCCGGCGAGTTCGTCGCCAGCCGCATCCCGCCGCCGGCCGAGGAAGCCGTCGACGACACGGCGGCCCAGACGCCACGCCAGGCGGCGCAGGAAGACGAGTTCGTCTCCAGCGTCGCCCACGAGCCGCCGCCGATCGATGCGCTGTTCGAGGCGGCCATCGATGCGCGACGCGGCAGTCACGACGACTTCGTCGACGCGCGCTTCCCAAGCGAGTTTCCGACCGAGGTCGCCGACGATGCCAATGCCGCGCATGCCGCGGCCGCGGCACGCTTCGAGGCCGAGGCCTTCGACCCGCGGCACGACGAAGGCGCGCCAACGATCCACGCCGCCGACGAGCTGACCCCGGCCTTCGTGCGCGAGGCCGACCGCGCCGCGCGCTGGCAGCGCCCGGGCGTGCAGGTCGCGCTGGCCGGCGGCGTGCTGCTGCTGCTGCTGGGGCTGGTCCTGCAGCTCGGCCTGCACTTTCGCGATCCGATCGTGGCACGCTGGCCGCAGGCCGGACCGGCGCTCGTCGCGCTGTGCGAGCCGCTGGGCTGCAGCATCGAGCCACTGCGACGCATCCAGTCGGTGGTGGTCGACGGCAGTGCGCTCAATCGCGCCGCCGATGGCAGCGGCTACCGGCTCGAGATCTCGCTGCGCAACCGCGACGAACTGCCAGTGGCGTTGCCAGCGGTCGACCTGCAACTGACCGACAGCAGCGGCGCCACCGTCGTGCGTCGCGTGCTGCCGCCCGAGAGCTTCCGGGTCTCGTTGGCCGACGCGGCCGGAGACGGTGCTGCGGCACGCAGGAGTGCGGCCCGGGCCTTGCCGCCGGCGGTGCTCGAACCCGGCCGCGAACTGCCGCTCGAACTGGTCTTCAGTACCAGCAACGGCATCCGCGTGGCCGGCTACAGCATCGAACTCTTCTACCCCTGAGCACCGCGCCCGGGGTTCACTCCCACCTCATCACCGAACACCATGTCCGCCCTCATTTGCGGTTCGCTCGCCTTCGACACGATCACGGTCTTCCCCGGCCGCTTTGCCGACCAGATCCTGCCCGAGCAGATCCACATCCTGAACACATCCTTCCTCGTGCCGACGCTGCGGCGCGAGTTCGGCGGCTGTGCCGGCAACATCGCCTACACGCTGAAGGCGCTCGGCGGCGAACCGGTGGTGATGGCGGCGGTCGGCACCGACGGCGGCGGCTACCTGGAGCGCATGAACGGCCTTGGCATCGACACCAGCTTCGTGCGTTCGGTGAGCGACAGCCATACCGCGCAGGCAATCATCATCACCGACCGAGACAGCAACCAGATCACCGCCTTCCACCCGGGTGCGATGCAGTCGGCGCACCTGACGCCGGTGCGGCCGCGGGCCGACATCGCGCTGGCGATCGTCGCCCCCGATGGGCGCGAGGCAATGATCTCGCACGCCGAACAGCTGGCTGCGGCGAAGATTCCCTTCGTCTTCGATCCGGGCCAGGGCCTGCCGATGTTCGACGGCGCCGACCTGCTGCGCTTCGTCGACCAGGCGAGCTGGGTCGCCGTCAACGACTACGAAGGCCGCATGCTGCAGGATCGCACCGGGCTGTCGGCGGCCGAGATCTCGCGCCGTCCCAACATCCGCGGCGTCGTCGTCACGCTCGGCGCCGAGGGCTGCGAACTGTGGATCGACGGCCAATCGCAGCGCGTGCCGGGCGTGCCTGCCGCCGAGGTGGTCGACCCGACCGGCTGCGGCGACGCCTTCCGCGGCGCGTTGCTCTACGGCCTCGAACGCGGTTGGGACCTGGCGCGCTGCGCCGCGCTCGGCAACCGCGTCGGCGCCATCAAGATCGCGACCGCCGGTGTGCAGAACCACCGGCTCGATCCGGTCGCGCTCGGGCTCGACACCAGCGCCTGAACTTGCGAGCGCCCGTGCAGCGTTAGCAACTGCACACTGCGCGGCCCTTCATCCCCCGCAGGAGCGTGTGACGGCGTGCCGAATGCACGCGCCTTGTCGCGCCGGCGACGTTATGGTTGTGTCAATTTGAAACGGCGCCACCTCGATCGACGGATGGGCAGGCCGCACCAACACAAAGCGAGGAGAACCCGATGACCAACCTGCTGTTCTGGCTGTTGCCCGTGTTCACCGCGATGGCGGCCGCGGTGCTGGCCTGGTGGAGCACCAGTCGCTGGTACATGCGCCAGCTGCTGGCGCTGCAAGGCAAGGTCGAGCGCACCAAGGAGCAGGCGACGATTCGCCTGAAGCAGGCGCGACGCCAGGTCGGCCAGCTGCAGGAAGAACTGGCCAGGCGCCCGCCGCTGAGCAACGAGCAGCGCGAGGAGCGCGACGCGAGCGCCGAAGCGGCGGCTCAGCGTGTCGCACTCGAGGCCGGCCTCATCGCCGGAGACAGCCGCACGCGCGAGATTGCAGCCTTCGCCGACACCCAGCCGATAATGCCGCACGTGCACTAAGGCATCGCGCCTTCGGCAGAGCTCAAAGGCCGCATCGCCGCGTCGCACGGCGCATCGGGAAAACAAAAAGCCCGGCCGGAGCCGGGCTTCGAAAGAGAAGCGAGCTTCTCGATCAGGGCTTCACGCCGGTCGGGAAGGGCCAGGCAGCCTGGGGGCTGAGCGTGGTCTTCGCGGCAGGTGCAGCAGGCTTGGCAGGCGCAGCGGCCTTCTTCGCAGCCGGCTTCTTGGCAGCAGGCTTCTTGGCAGCAGGCTTGGCAGCGGCCTTCTTCGCAGCCGGCTTCTTGGCGGCGGCCTTCTTGACCACAGCCTTCTTCACCGCGGCCTTTGCGACCTTCTTCACCACAGCCTTCTTCACAGCGGCCTTGGCGACCTTCTTGGCGACAGCCTTCTTCGCCGCCGGCTTGGCGACCTTCTTGGCGACAGCCTTCTTCACCGCCGGCTTGGCGACCTTCTTGGCCACGGCCTTCTTCACGACGGCCTTCTTGATGATCTTCTTGGCCACAGCCTTCTTCACGGCGGCCTTGACGATCTTCTTGCCGACGGCCTTCTTCACCGCAGCCTTCTTCGCCGGGGCCTTCTTTGCCGCAGCCTTTTTCGCAGTTGCCATTTCGATTCTCCTTGATCAAGTTGCAAAAACACCGAGCTGCTCGAGCAACTCGGCGATTCACTGCCCATGGGGCTGCCTGGAGAGACGCTCCGGTGCAGTGAATTCAGTGGCGACTCGACGGCGGCACTTCTGTGTTGCCGACCATCAAGCCGCGAATCTCGATCCCGTCTGTCTCGTCATGACCTGCAGCGTCGAAGGCGCCACGGGAAGTCCTCAATCCCACGAGAGCGCGCCACCCGATTGGTACTCGGTGACGCGACCCTCGAAGAAGTTGGTTTCCTTCTTCAGGTCGATCATTTCACTCATCCACGGAAACGGGTTCTCCTCGTTCGGGAAGAGATCCCCAAGGCCGATCTGCACCGCGCGCCGGTTCGCGATGTAGCGCAGATAGCCCTTGAACATGCTCGCGTTCATGCCCAGCACGCCACGCGGCATGGTGTCTTCGGCGTAGCGGTACTCCAGCTCGACGGCTTTCTGGAACAGGGCCTTGATCTCGGCCTTGAACTCCGTCGTCCACAGATGCGGGTTCTCGGCCTTGAGCTGGTTGATCAGGTCGATGCCGAAGTTGCAGTGCATCGACTCGTCGCGCAGGATGTACTGGTACTGCGTCGACGCGCCGGTCATCTTGTTCTGCCGACCAAGGGCGAGGATCTGCGTGAAGCCGACGTAGAAGAACAGGCCTTCCATCAGACAGGCAAAGACGATCAGGCTCTTTAGCAGCGTCTGGTCGGCCTCGTGCGTACCGGTCTTGAAGTTCGGATCCATGATCGCCTCGATGAAGGGGATCAGGAACTCGTCCTTGTCGCGGATCGACTTGACCTCGTGATAGGCGTTGAAGATCTCGCTCTCGTCGATGCCGAGCGACTCGACGATGTACTGGTAGGCGTGCGTGTGGATCGCCTCTTCGAAGGCCTGGCGCAACAGGAACTGCCTGCACTCGGGCGCCGTGATGTGGCGATAGGTGCCGAGCACGATGTTGTTGGCGGCGAGCGAGTCGGCGGTCACGAAGAAGCCGAGGTTGCGCTTGATGATGCGGCGCTCGTCGTCGGAGAGTCCGTTCGGATCGCGCCACAGCGCGATGTCGCGCGCCATGCTCACTTCCTGCGGCATCCAGTGATTGGCACAGGTGGCGAGGTACTTCTCCCAGGCCCATTTGTACTTGAACGGCACCAGCTGATTGACATCGGTCTGGCCGTTGATGATGCGCTTGTCAGCCGCGTTGACGCGGCGCTGCGTGCTTGCGTTAACCGCTGTGCTCGGTGCGGTCGGCGTCGGCAACGGAGCGTCGAACGAAGCCGCGCTCAGGTTCGACAACAGGGGTGACGCTGGCGCCTGCGGCACTTCGCGAGGCGAAGGCTGCGAGGAGAGATGACTCGCTTGCGAGGTGGACCTGATGTCGTCTTCCCAGACCAGCATGACGGGGACTTCCTATGAAATGAATTATCGGAGTGTTGCGTGCCAACACCAAGCAAATGTTGACATCGCGAGCTCGCGGTTGTTGCCCTCATGCATCGCGAGAGAGCAACGAGATCGTGTGCTTCGACGTGTGATCGATGCGTCGATCACACGTCGTGCACGCATGAAGAAATTACTGACAGGCTTCGCAGTCCGGGTTGTCGATCGAGCAGAACTTCATGTCGGTCGCGGGCAGTGCTGCATCGATCGCGGGCGTCACCACAGGCACCGCGTGCGCCGCGCCTGCACTCATGCCGGCACCACCGCCGCTCTGCGACGACACCGCGTTGAGCTGGCCGCTGGTGACAGTGCTCTTCTCGGCATGCGTCGCACCCATCGTGCGCAGGTAGTAGGTGGTCTTGAGGCCACGCAGCCACGCGAGCTTGTAGGTCTCGTCGAGCTTCTTGCCCGATGCACCGGCCATGTAGATGTTGAGGCTCTGTGCCTGGTCGATCCACTTCTGGCGACGCGCCGCAGCCTCGACCAGCCACTGGGTCTCGACCTCGAAGGCGGTCGCGTAGAGGTTCTTCAGGTCCTCGGGCACGCGATCGATCTTGCGCAGCGAGCCGTCGAAGTGCTTGAGGTCCATCACCATCACGTCGTCCCACAGGCCGAGCTTCTTCAGGTCGCGCACCAGGTACTCGTTGATGACGGTGAAGTCGCCCGAGAGGTTGTTCTTGACCGAGAGGTTGCTGAACGAGGGCTCGATCGACGCGTCGACGCCGATGATGTTGCTGATGGTCGCGGTCGGCGCGATCGCCACGCAGTTGCTGTTGCGCATGCCACGGGCCCGGATCTGGCCACGCAGCGCGGCCCAGTCGAGCGAGCTCGAGCGGTCGACTTCGACATAGCCGCCACGTTCGTGCGCCAGCAGGTCGAGCGTGTCGCAGGGCAGGATGCCGCGGTCCCACAGCGAACCGGTGTAGCTGCTGTAGCTGCCGCGCTCGGCGGCGAGTTCGGTCGAGGCCCAGTAGGCGTAGTAGCACAGCGCCTCGGTCGAGCGGTCGGCAAACTCCACCGCGGCATCGCTGGCGTAGGGAATGCGCAGCTGGTACAGCGCGTCCTGGAAGCCCATCAGGCCCAGGCCCACCGGGCGATGCTTGAGGTTGGAGTCCTTGGCCTTCTTGACGGCGTAGTAGTTGATGTCGATCACGTTGTCGAGCATGCGCATCGCGGTCGACACCGTCTTCTTCAGCTTGACCTGGTCGATCTTGCCGTCCTTGACGTGCTGCGCCAGGTTGACCGAGCCGAGGTTGCAGACCGCGATCTCGCTGTCGTTGGTGTTGAGCGTGATCTCGGTGCACAGGTTGCTCGAATGCACCACGCCCACGTGCTGCTGCGGCGAGCGCACGTTGCACGGATCCTTGAAGGTGATCCACGGGTGGCCGGTCTCGAACAGCATCGAGAGCATCTTGCGCCACAGGTCCTTGGCCGGCATGCGCTTGAAGAGCTTGATCTCGCCGCTGCGCGTCTTGGCCTCGTAGGCGCTGTAGGCGCGCTCGAACTCGAGGCCGAACTTGTCGTGCAGGTCGGGGCAGGTCGAGGGCGAGAACAGCGTCCACTCGCCGCCTTCCATCACGCGCCGCATGAACAGGTCGGGCACCCAGTTCGCGGTGTTCATGTCGTGCGTGCGGCGGCGGTCGTCGCCGGTGTTCTTGCGCAGCTCGAGGAACTCCTCGATGTCGAGGTGCCAGCTCTCGAGGTAGGCGCAGACCGCGCCCTTGCGCTTGCCGCCCTGGTTGACCGCGATCGCGGTGTCGTTGACCACCTTCAGGAACGGCACCACGCCCTGGCTCTCGCCGTTGGTGCCCTTGATGTGCGAGCCCAAGGCGCGCACCGGCGTCCAGTCGTTGCCGAGGCCGCCGGCGAACTTGGAGAGCAGCGCGTTCTCCTTGATCGCCTCGTAGATGCCGTCGAGGTCGTCGGCCACCGTGGTCAGGTAGCAGCTCGAGAGCTGCGAGCGCAGCGTGCCGGCGTTGAACAGCGTCGGCGTGCTCGACATGAAGTCGAAGCTCGACAGCACTTCGTAGAACTCGATCGCGCGCCCCTCGCGGTCGGTCTCGTTGAGCGCCAGGCCCATCGCCACGCGCATGAAGAAGGCCTGCGGCATCTCGATGCGCTGCTTCTTCACGTGCAGGAAGTAGCGGTCGTAGAGCGTCTGCAGGCCGAGGTAGTCGAATTGCAGGTCGCGCTCGGCCTTCAGTGCGGCGCCCAGGCGCACGAGGTCGAAGCTCAGCAGCTTCTCGTCGAGCAACTCGGCCTGCACGCCCTTGCGGATGAAGCCGGGGAAGTAGTCGGCATAGCGCAGGTGCATCTGCTCCTGCGTGACCTCGCCGCCGAGGATCTCGCGACGGATCGTGTGCAGCAGCAGGCGCGCGGTGGCGCGGGTGTAGGCCGGGTCCTTCTCGATCAGCGTGCGCGCGGCCAGGATGGCGGCCTTGTAGACCTCGTCGATCGGCACGCCGTCGTAAAGGTTGCGCTGGGTCTCGGCCAGGATCGGTGCCGCCTTGACCTCGCTGCCGAGGTTGACGCACGAGGACTCGAGCAGTGCCGTCAGCGCCGCCATGTCGAGCGGCACGCGCTGGCCGCGGTCGATCACGTGCAGCATGGATGCCGCCGCCACCGGCGGCTGACCCTTGGCCAGGCGTTCCTGGGCACGGCGTTCGCGGTACAGAACATAGGCGCGCGCCACTTCATGGTGACCGCCGCGCATCAGGCCGAGCTCGACCGCGTCCTGGATGTCCTCGATGTGGAAGGTGCCGCCGCCCGGACGCGAGCGCAACAGCGCGCGCACCACCGACTCGGTCAGCTGGTCGACCGTCTCGCGCACGCTGGCCGAGGCCGCGCCCTGCGCGCCATGCACCGCAAGGAAGGCCTTCATCAGCGCCACCGCGATCTTGTGCGGCTCGAAGGCGACCACCGCGCCATTGCGGCGGATGATCTGGAAACCGGCGTAGGCCGAAGCGGGGGCCGGCGTGGCGGCACCGGCGGCAGGCGTGGGCGTGGTGGCGGAAGCGCTGGTGATGGCGGCTTGCATGAACTTCCTCTTGATGTTGTCGTGACGTGTGAACCAGGCGCGTGCGGCCGCAGCGTGCGAAAGCCTTCAGCGAATGGGCGTCCCGTGCGCCCGCTCCGCGTGGAGTTCGGGCACACCGGTCGGCGTGCTGATTGAAAGCTTTCGCAAGTTGCGCGCCGCAGAAACCGACGGGCCAGCGAACTGTGCGTTCGACGACCCGTGCTGCGACCGATGAACCTGCGCTTGCGTGCGGCCTGCGAGCCGCGCTGCAGGAGCTGCGGGGCAAGACCGGCGGGTCATCGTTGGCAGGGCGAAGGATAGCACGAGCACACTATATCTAGCGCCCATACCCATCACAAGCACTAGATGTAGTGTTCGAGCCGCAGTCCGACAACCGCTGGGAAGTGGCGCGCAAGACGACGCGCGCCGCTGTTGCGCATGGATACAGTGCCGCTCGGCGAGGTGCCGCGCCGTTGCTTGCTGCCGGGGGACGAACACGCCGCCAGGGCGCATGAATGCTGAACCGCGGCGATGCCGACGACGTCGCTCAGGCGCTGCCCACCCCGGTGGGCGAAGGGAAAATACCGAGGCCACTAGCGGCCAGTCGCCGGCCCAGAAGGGCCCAGTCGAAGCCCTCTCCAGGGTCCTGCTTGCGACCCGGCGCCACATGCTCGTGGCCGACCACTTCGGCCAGTTGCGGCAGCGTGTCGCGGACCGCCTCGAGCAGCGTGGACAGGCACTCGTATTGCACGGCCTCGAAGCGCTCGCCTTCGAGGCCCTCGAGCTCGATGCCGATCGAGTAGTCGTTCACGTTTTCTCGCCCGCACCAGCTCGATCGCCCTGCGTGCCACGCACGCTCGTCGACCGAGACGAACTGCACGAGTTCGCCGTCGCGCCGGATCAGGAAATGCGCCGAGACCTCGGCGCCGCGGATCTGGCCGAAGTAAGGATGCGCCTCCCAGTCGAGGCGATTGGTGAACAGGCGCTCGATCGCATCGCCGCCGTACTCGCCGGGCGGCAGGCTGATCGAGTGGATCACCGCCAGCGTGACCTCGGTGCCACTCGGCCGCGGGCCGAAGTTCGGTGACTCGACGCGTCGCGCCTGTGGGCACCAGCCCAGCGGCCATCGCGCGCGCGCGGGCAAGCTCTTCATCGCGTTTTCGTCAGCGCTGCGCGCCGTGCGGCGGGTCG
The DNA here is from genome assembly GCF_004217215.1 of Rivibacter subsaxonicus. Taxonomy (GTDB): domain Bacteria; phylum Pseudomonadota; class Gammaproteobacteria; order Burkholderiales; family Burkholderiaceae_C; genus Rivibacter; species Rivibacter subsaxonicus. Next base: position 171,582 of record NZ_SHKP01000007.1, on the reverse strand, counting down.
TCGACACCGAAGGAGTCCGCGCCGTCCTCGGCCGGCACCTCGCCCGCGCCGACGGTCATCGTGCCGTGCTCGGCCACCTGGATGCCGAGCCGCGCCATGCGGTAGCGCATCTGGCGCAGTGTCAACCCGAGGCTGGCGCCGGCCGCGGTGCGGTTGCAGCGATGCTGCTCGAGCGCACGCACGAGGATGTCGCGCTCGATCTCGTCCAGATGCAGCGCGAGGTCGCTCGGCAGCGGCGCCGGCGAGGCCGCCACCGCGGGCGCGGCCACCACCTCGGGCAACACCGGCTCGACCCAGTCGCCGGGGCCGCTGTCCTCGAAGGCGTCATCGGGCAGGTCGAGGTCGACGATGCCGATCACGTCGGTGCCGGCCAGCGCCACCGCGCGATGCAGCAGGTTCTCGAGCTCGCGCACGTTGCCCGGGAAGGCATAGCGCAGCAGCAACGCGAGCGCCTCGCGGCTGAGCTGCGGTGCCGGGCTCACGCCGGCTTCGGCGGCGATGCGCTCGAGCACGCGCTCGCAGATCGTCGGCAGGTCCTCGAGCCGTTCGCGCAGCGCCGGGATCCGGATCTGGATCACGTTGAGCCGGTAGTAGAGGTCCTGGCGGAAGCGTCCGGCCTGGACCTCGGCGCCGAGGTTCTTGTGGGTGGCGCTGACGATGCGCACGTCGACCGGCACCTCCGCCGTGGCACCGACCGCGCGCACGCTGCGCTCCTGGATCGAGCGCAGCAGCTTGCTCTGCATCGACAGCGGCAGGTCGCCGATCTCGTCGAGGAACAGCGTGCCGCCGCGCGCGGCCTGGAAGAAGCCGTCGCGGTCTTCCTGGGCACCGGTGAACGCGCCCTTGCGATAGCCGAAGAACTCGGCCTCGAGCAGGTTCTCTGGAATCGCGCCGCAATTGACCGCGATGAAGGGCTGCGCGGCGCGCGCGCTGACCTCGTGGATCGAGCGCGCCACCAGTTCCTTGCCGGTGCCCGACTCGCCCTGCACCAGCACCGGCGCCATGCTGCGCGCGACCTTCTCGATCAGCGCCCGCACCTGCTGCATCGGTGCCGAGGAACCGATCATGCGTGCCATCGCACTGCGCTCGGCGGCGCGGCCGCGCGGCACCGCCACCACCTTCGGTGTCACCGTCGCGCCGGGCGCGATCGTCGTTGCGGCCGGCGGCGTCGCACGCGCCCCCGGACTCTTGCCGCCCGGTAGTCGCTCGGGCTGCACCGTCGGCAGGCCGGCCGAGCGACCGAGCGCCGACGCCACCACGCTGCGGAACTGCTTGAGGTCGACCGGCTTGGTCAGGTAGTCGTAGGCGCCGGCCTTGAGCGCCTCGACCGCGTTGTCGGCCGAGCCGTAGGCGGTGATGACGATGGTCTTCTCGCGTCGGCCGGCGGCCTCGATGCGCTGCAGAAGCTCCAGGCCGGTGCCGTCGGGCAGCCGCATGTCGGTGATCACCGCGCTGTAGGTGCGACCGGCCAGCAGCTGCCAGGCATCCTCGACCGAGCCCGCGGTCTCGATGTCGTAGCCCTCGCGCAGCAGCGTCAGCTCGTAGAGCGTGCGCAGATCGGGCTCGTCGTCGACCACCAGCAGGCTGTAGTGCGAGGCCGGCGCGGCGCCGGGAACCAGGGGCGAAGGGGTGCTCATCAGGCGTGCAGATCAGGCGTGCAGGCGCGGCTCGGGGCTGGGCAGGGTCACGCGCCTCATCGTGACCCAGAAGGCGTTGCGGTGGCGGCTGGTGCCGGGCCGCTGCTGGTACTCGATGCTCGCTCCGTAGCGCTCGCAGAGCTCGCGACAAATATACAAGCCGAGTCCGGTGCCGCGGCTGCGGCTCGAGAAGAAGGGTTCGAAGAGATGGCGTTCGACCTCGGGCGGGATCGGCGCGCCGTCACTGGCCACCAGCAGCCGCACCAGGCCGTCGCCATCGCCGGCCAGGCGCACCCAGACCGCACCGGGCTGGCTGGTGCCGTGGCGCAATGCGTTGTCGAGCAGGTTCACCAGCACGCGGCGCAGATGGTCGGCATCGAACTCGACACCGAGCGCCTCGGCGGGCAGATCGACCCGCAAGGGGCTGCCTTCGCCCAGCTGCAGCTGCGCCGTGCGAGCCCATTCGCTGCAGGCCGCGGCGACGAAGGCGCTGGCATCGAGCGGCGCCGGCGCCGAGGTCTCGCCTGGCGCCACCTCGAGCACGTCGTCGACGATGCGCTTGAGGCGCTGCGCGTTGTCGTCGACCATGCGCACCAGCAGGCGCTGGGCCGGCAGCTCGATGTCTTCGGCCAGCAGCGCATTGGCCTGCATGATCGCCGTCAGCGGGTTGCGGATCTCGTGCGCGATGCCGGCCGACACCCGCCCCATCGCGGCCAGCTTCTCCTGGCGCACGCGCGCCTGCACCGTGCGCAGGTCCTCAATGAACAGCACCGCGTAGTCCTCCAGCGCGAGCTCACTGCCACCCGCCTGCCCCTGCGTGAAGCGCAGCCGCGTATGCAGGTGGCGCGGATGGCCGTCGGGCGTGGTCAGCGTGATGTCGCGACCATCGGCCGGCCAGTCGCGCTGCGCGTAGGCCTGGCCGACCGCCTGCGCCAGCGGCTGCCAGCCCGCCTTGGCGTCGAGCGTGCTCGACTCCCCGATCGGTCCGCTGACCCCGAGCAGCGCGCGCGCCGCCGGGTTGGCCGCACGCAGGCGCGTGCGACGGTCCACCACCAGCACGCCTTCCTGCATCTCCTCGAGTACCAGACGATTCAGGCGTGCCTGCTGGCGTGCCAACTCGAGGCTGCCGCGCGCGGTGAGTTCCTCGCGTGCCAGCCGGCCGGCCAGTTCATTGGCGAGCACCGTCACCAGGAACAGCCCGGCGCCGGCGAGGCCGGCCTGCGTCAGCTTCAGATAGGGCTCCTCGCCGGCGGCGAGACTGGCCAGCGATTGCACCAGCAGCAGCAAGGCAACCGCAGCCGCCAGGCCCAGCGCGTGAACGCGTGGCGTCAGCACACCGGCCATCAGCACCGGCATCACCAGCAGCGCCGCGCCGTTCAGGCCGAAGTCGGCGCTCAGCAGGTGCAGCAGGCCGAAGGCGGCGACATCGACGCCGATCGTGCCGAGCCACTGCCGGCGTCCGAGCCGGTTGCCGACCGGCGCGCCGAGCCAGCGCGGGAACAGGGCCACTGCCAGCGCCACGCCGGCGTAGACCGCGCACAGGAAGACGAGGCTGGTCTGCGCGCTCGGCGCCAGTGCCGAGATCAGCAGCACCGCACCCAGCAGCACCACGCCCAGCAGCGCGCGCGCGTTGATGAAGACCCGGTACAGCCGCACGAAGGCACTCGGCCCGCTGGCGGCGATGCGACGCGCCTGGCGCGACAGGAAGCGCGAATCCGGCGCGTCGCTGGCGCGCCACTCGCCGCGATCCAGGCGCGAACTGCCGTCGTCGTCCGTGACGCCGTCGATGGTGCCGAACCAGGTCGATTCGGTACCCTGGGCGCGGCTCGTGCTGGTGTTCACCTAGACATCGCCCGCTTCGCGGCGATGCGCTTCACTGCAGTAGAGCGCCCCACCGCGGCCCGGCAGCGCATCGGCGCGCGGGAGATAGGCGCCACAGAACGCGCAGGGCAGCACCGGCTGCGCCGCCGCGGCGTCGGTCGGCGCGGCCGCGCGCTCGGCGGCCTTCGGCTTGGCCGACGCTCGCGACGCCTTGCGGCTGCGCAGCCAGCCGAGCACGACCAGCACCAGTACCAGGATCAACAACAGACGCACGACCATCCGGTCACCTCAGCCGAGCGCACTGCGTTGCAGCAGCACCTCGAGCACGAAACGCGAGCCGACATAGGCCAGCAGCAGCAGGCCGGCGCCGACATAGAGCCAGCGGGTCGCCTGCCGCCCGCGCCAGCCACGGCTGTGGCGGCCCACCAGCAGCCCGGCGAACACGGCCCACGACAGCAGGGAGAAGATGGCCTTGTGGTCCCAGCGCCAGGGCGTGGCGAACCACCAGCCGAGCACGATCGTGGCCGACAGCACGACGAAGCCGGCCTCGACGAAGCGGAAGGTCAGCTTCTCGAGTCGCAGCAGCGGCAGGCCGAACACGCCATGCGCGTTCTGCGGCGGCAGCGCGCGCGCGCCGGCGCCGGGCTTCAGTCGCAGCCGCTGCTCGGCCTTGCGCAGCAGCGCCGCATGCAGCACCGCAACGCCGAACAAGCCGTAGGAGGCGATGCCGAGCACCCAGTGGATCGGCGCCCAGGGCGAGCCGGCATGCGCCCGCAACTCGCCCGGAAAGGCCAGCGCCAGCGCCACCGAGGCGCCGCCGAGCAGCGCCAGCACGCGCTGCAGCGCCGGCAGCGGCAGGACCCGGCTCTCGATCGCGTAGACCGCCAGCACCAGCCACACCGTCAGCGACAGCGCCGGCGCGAAGCCGAAGCGGGTGCCGGGCGGATCGAGGTCGAGTCCGGCGGCATGGACAGCGATCGCCACGCCCTGCGCCAGCCAGCCCAGCATCAGCAGGCCGCCCTCGAGGCCACGCGGAGCCGCGGCAGTCGGTGCCGAGGCCGGCAACGCGGCCGCCCCGGCAATCACTTGCGCGCGCACGGCGGTCGCCGCATAGGCCAGCAAGGCGACCACGCTGGCCACGGTCATCGGCCAGCCGGCGCTCGCCACCAGCGAGCCCGTGCTCACGAGAACCTCGGCAATACAATCATGGGCTTCAAGTGTACCGAGCGCCTCCCGAGGCTCCGCGACGCATCCCTGATGCTGCTTCGCGAGTGTGGCCGCAGCGCCGCATGCAGCAGCGTCAATCGAGACAGGGCCCACGCCGGGGCCGAGAACCTTCGCACCAATGGCTTCTGCCCTCTCCGATCGCCTGGGTCGCATCGTCAAGACGATGCGGGGCCAGGCCCGCATCACCGAAGACAACGTGCAGGACATGCTGCGCGAGGTGCGCATGGCGTTGCTCGAGGCCGACGTCGCGCTGCCGGTGGTGCGCGACTTCATCGCCCGCGTCAAGCTCAAGGCGCTCGGCCAGGAGGTCGTCGGCTCGCTGACGCCGGGCCAGGTGCTGGTGTCGGTGGTGCAGAAGGAGCTCGCCGCGACGATGGGCGAGGTCGATGCCGACGGCAAGCTCAAGGCCGGCGCCAGCGAGATCAACCTCGCCACCCAGCCGCCCGCGGTGATCCTGATGGCCGGCCTGCAGGGCGCCGGCAAGACCACCACCAGTGCCAAGCTGGCCCGGCACCTGATCGAGAAGCGCCGCAAGAAGGTGCTCACGGTCTCGGCCGACATCTACCGGCCGGCGGCGATCGAGCAGCTCAAGACCGTGACGGCGCAGGCCGGCGCCGAGTGGTTCCCGTCGAGCGCCAGTGACAAGCCGGTCGAGATCGCGCTGGCCGCGCTCGATTACGCGAAGAAGCATTACTTCGACGTGCTGATCCTGGACACCGCCGGACGCCTGGGCATCGACGAGGCGCTGATGGCCGAGATCGCGGCGCTGCACGCGGCGGTCAATCCGATCGAGACGCTGTTCGTGGTCGACGCGATGCAGGGCCAGGACGCGGTCAACACCGCCAAGGCCTTCGGCGCCGCGCTGCCGCTGACCGGCATCGTGCTGACCAAGCTCGACGGCGACTCGCGCGGCGGCGCCGCGCTGTCGGTGCGGGCCATCACCGGCGTGCCGATCAAGTTTGCCGGCACCTCCGAGAAGCTCGACGGGCTCGAGGTCTTCGACGCCGAGCGCCACGCCGGCCGCGTGCTCGGCATGGGCGACATCGTCGCGCTGGTCGAGGAGGTCACCAAGGGCATCGACGTCGAGGCAGCGCAGAAGCTCGCGGGCAAGCTCAAGTCCGGCGACGGCTTCGACCTCGAGGACTTCCTGGCCCAGCTCGGCCAGATGAAGAAGATGGGCGGCCTCGGCGGCCTGATCGACAAGCTGCCGACCCAGATGATGGGCGGCAAGGCAGCCAATGTCGGTCAGGCCAACATGGACCGCGCCGAACGTGACATGCGTCGCATGGAAGGCATCATCCGTTCGATGACGCCGCTCGAACGGCGCAAGCCGGAACTGCTCAAGGCGTCGCGCAAACGCCGCATTGCGGCGGGAGCTGGTGTCCAGGTGCAAGAAGTGAATCGGCTGCTGAACCAATTCGAGCAGATGCAGGGCATGATGAAGAAGATGAAGGGCGGCGGCATGATGAAGATGATGCGCCGCATGGGTGGAGCCGGCGGGCTCAAGGGCCTGCCGCGTTGAACGGGATCCCGTCTGCGGCCGGTCGCCGAGCTGCGAACAAGGGAGCACGACGATGATTGAGCCGATCTTCTACTGGGTTGCCGGCGCCCTTGCCGTGCTGGTGCTGGGCGGACTGGTCCTGCGTGCCCGCGCCTCCAGGGCCGAGATGGGCAATGGCCGGACCGGCCGCGGCGTCGAGGCGCTCGACACCGTGATCGCCTGGCCGCCGGAGCCAACGCGCGTGCTGACCGCGGTCGAGCGCCGCGTGTTCCAGGTGCTGCGCGACGAACTGCCCGAATACCTGGTGCTGGCTCAGGTGCCGCTGTCGCGCTTCCTGCGCGTGCCGACGCGACATTCGTATACCGAGTGGATGCGTCGCGCGGGCCAGCTGTGCGCCGACCTCGTGATCTGCGACGGCAACACCCAGGTCATTGCGGTGGTCGACATCCGCCGCCTGGGCTCGACGCCGAGCGAGCGAGCAGCCAAGCGTCACGGCCGCATGGACCGCGTGCTGCGCGCCGCCGGCGTGCGCGTGCTGACCTGGTACGAAGAGAACCTGCCGCCCAAGGAGCGGGTGCGCGAGCTGGTGCTCGGCCGAGCCGGCATGGAGCTCGCGGGGCGCGAAGGCGGCGAGACGATCAGCACCCGGGCCGCCGATCCGCGCGAGATCGTCGACCGCATGGAACACGAGACGATTCCCGGTGTCGACGAGGACGCCGAGCCGCCGACCTCGACCTGGTTCGACGACTTCGACTCCAACCCGGTGCCGCTCGACGCGCCGACCGTGCCGGCGCCACCGCCCGGATCGCAGCCGCGGCGCCGGCCCTAGCCCAGCAGCGCCTGCGCGAACTCGCGTGCGTCGAATCGCTCGAGATCCTCGAGCTTCTCGCCGACCCCGATGAAGTAGACCGGCAGCGCGCGGCCATCGCTGCGCTGGCGCGACCACAGCGCGATCGCCGCCAGCACGCCGCCCTTGGCGGTGCCGTCGAGCTTGGTCAGCACCAGGCCGCTCAGGCCGAGCGCGCCATCGAAGGCCTGCACCTGCGCCAGCGCGTTCTGGCCGGTGTTGCCGTCGACCACCAGCAGCACCTCGTGCGGCGCGCCGGGCATCGCCTTGTCGAGCGTGCGCCGGACCTTCTTCAGCTCCTCCATCAGGTGCAACTGGGTCGGCAGGCGGCCGGCGGTGTCGGCGATCACGACCTCGATGCCGCGCGCCTGGCCGGCCTTGACCGCGTCGAAGCAGACGGCGGCCGGATCGCCGCCCTGCTGGCTGACGATCTCGACCTGGGTGCGGTCGGCCCAGACGCCGAGCTGCTCGCGCGCCGCGGCGCGGAAGGTGTCGGCCGCGGCCAGCAGCACGCCGTGGCCACCCACGGCCAGATGGCGCGTGAGCTTGCCGATCGTCGTGGTCTTGCCGGCGCCGTTGACGCCGACCACCATGACCACCGTCGGCGTCTGTCGCCCGATCACCAGCGGCTGCTGCAGCGGTTGCAGCAACTCGGCCACGGCTTCGGCGAGCAGCCCCTTGACGGCGGCCGGATCGGTGACGCGCGCCTCCTTGACGCGGCGCTTGAGGTCCTCGAGCAGGAAGCGGGTCGCACCGACGCCGGCATCGGCCATCAGCAGCGCGGCCTCCAGGTCCTCGTAGAGCGCGTCGTCGATGCGGGTGCCGGTGAACACCGTCGCGATGCTCGAGCCGGTGCGCCGCAAGCCCTGTCGCAGGCGGTGCACCCACGAGGCGCGCTCGACCGGGCTCTCGGCCTCGGCGACGATCTCCGGCGCCACCACCACTGCCGCTTCGATGCGCGCGGGCGCGACAACCGCAGCCGGCGCGGGCAGGTCCTCGGCCGCCGCGATCGGCACCAGCGATCGCAGATCCGGCGCGGCGGGCGGCGCCGGCTCGGCGACCTTCTTCTTGAAGAAACTGAACATGGGCCGAGGATAGCCGCCCCGGTCATCGCTCCCGGTCGATGCGCCTTCCTAGAATGGCGCCCATGTCGGCCCCTGCCCGCCCCGCTGCCCCGAGCCGACCAGGTGAAGTGCGCCTGATCGCCGGTCGCTACCGGCGCCGCAAGCTGCCGGTGGCCGACGCGCCAGGGCTGCGGCCGACGCCCGAGCGGGTCCGCGAGACGCTGTTCAACTGGCTCGGCCAGGACCTCGCCGGCTGGCGCGTGCTCGATGCCTTTGCCGGCAGCGGCGCACTCGGCTTCGAGGCCGCCTCGCGCGGCGCCACCGAGGTGCTGCTGCTCGAGTCGGACGCTGGCCTGGCGCGCACGCTGACCCAGGCCAGGCAGACGCTCGGCGCCAGCGAGATCCGCATCGAACGCGCCGATGCCTGGGCCTGGATGGCGCGAGCGCCGGGCGCAGGCTTCGACCTCGTGCTGCTCGATCCGCCCTTTGGCGCCGATCGCTTTGCCGACGCGCTCAAGCTAGCCGTGCCGCTGGTGGCGGCGCAGGGCCTGATCTACCTCGAGGCCGACCGCAGCTTCGAGGCCGATCCCGTGCTCGAGACGCTTGGCCTCGAAGCCTGGCGCCACACCCGCGCCGGCGCGGTCCATGCCCACCTTCTGCGGCGGGCGGCGGCCGACGCCTAAACTTGCAGCCTCAACTCCAAGGATCCGCCTTGCCTGGCCGCAGCCTGCTCACCGCCGTCTATCCCGGCACCTTCGACCCGATGACGCTCGGGCACGAGGACCTGATGCGCCGTGCCGGCCGGCTGTTCGACCGGCTGATCCTGGCGGTCGCGGCCGGTCACCACAAGCGCACGCTGTTCACGATCGCCGAGCGCCTCGAGATCGCGCAGGAACTGGCGGGGCGCTACGAGAACGTCGAGGTGATCGCCTTTCGCGGGCTGCTGCGCGACTTCGTCGTCGAGCATGGCGGCAAGGTCGTCGTGCGCGGGCTGCGCGCGGTCAGCGACTTCGAGTACGAGTTCCAGATGGCCGGCATGAACCGCCAGTTGATGCCCGATGTCGAGACCGTGTTCCTGACGCCGAGCGATCAGTACCAGTTCGTCAGCGGCACCTTCGTGCGCGAGATCGCGATGCTCGGCGGCGATGTCAGCAAGTTCGTCGCACCCTCGGTGCTGCGACGGCTGCAGGAGCGGCGCGACGGCAACGGCACGCAGTCGACCTGAGGAGGCTTGCGATGGCCCTCATGATCACGGACGAGTGCATCAACTGCGATGTCTGCGAGCCCGAGTGCCCCAACCAGGCGATCTCGATGGGCCCGGAGTTCTACGTGATCGAGCCGGGCAAGTGCACCGAATGCGTGGGCCACTTCGACGAGCCGCAGTGCGTGCAGGTCTGCCCGGTGGCGTGCATCCCGATCAATCCGCAGCACCGCGAGAGCAGGGATCAGCTGTGGACAAAGTTCAGGCTGCTCACTGAGGCGAAGTCTTCGGCTTGACCGGTTCGCGGTAGATCGTCGGCTTGGAGGCCGCGGCCTTCGGCGCCTTGGCGACCTGGGCGGGTGGCTCGGGCTCCGCGCTCAGGCTGCCGGCCGTCGCGGGCTTGATGCGGCGTTCGGCCTGCTCGCGCTCGCGCTCCATCGCGTCGGCCAGTTTCGCGTTCTGCGTCGCCGCCTTCTGCGCCTCGCGCCGCTGCGCGGCCGAGCGCGGGTCGCTCAGGTCGAGCGCCTTGCCATCGGCGCAAGGCTGCTGCGAGTAGGTGCTCGCGTCGGGTCCGCAGCGGTAGATCTTCTGGGCGATCGCTGGCGCCGCCGCCAGCAGAAGTGCCGCGAGCAGCGACGCGCGCCTCATGGCAGCACGTCCTCGACCAGCGCCGGCGGCCGCGGCGGCTTGGGGCGCGGCGGCTTGCTGGTGTGCAGCAACTGCGTCGCCTTGGTCATGTCGCCGGACAGCAGATGCGGCAGCGCCGCCAGCGAGCGCACGAGGCTGGCCTCGATGGCCTCGCGGTGGGTGGGACTCGGCTTGCCGAGCACGTAGTTCGCGACCTCGGTCTTGACGCCCGGATGGCCGATGCCGATGCGCAGCCGCCAATAGTCGGCGCTGCCGAGCTGGGCATGGATATCGCGCAGCCCGTTGTGGCCGGCGTGACCGCCACCCTGCTTGAGCTTGAGTTCGCCCGGCGGCAGGTCGAGCTCGTCGTGCGCCACGAGCACCTCGTTCGGCGCAATCTTGAAGAAGCGCACCAGCGCCGCGACCGACTTGCCGGAGAGATTCATGTAGGTCTGCGGCGCCAGCAGCCAGACCGGGCCGTCGATGCCCGGCAGCGGCCGGCTCACGCGCGCGGCGAGGCCGAAGTAGCTGCGCTCGGGCAGCAGCGAGGTCTTGAACTCGCGCGCCACATCGTCGAGCCACCAGAAGCCCGCGTTGTGGCGGGTGGCCTCGTACTCGGGGCCGGGGTTGCCGAGGCCTACGAACAATCGAATCATGAGCGCGATTATCCAGACGGTCCGCCAACAAAAAAGCCCCGGCGAACCGGGGCTTCTTGGCGAGGCGCGAAGCGATTACTTCTTGCCCTTGCCCTTGGCCGGGGCGGCAGCGGCGGGCGCCGGGGCGGCCACGACCACCTCTTCGACCACCGGCGCCACGACCGTGGCGACGACCGGGTTCTTCTTGCCGTGCAGCACGACCTTGACGCCGGCGCCGAGCTGGAGGTCGTCGACATGCAGCGACTGGCCCTTGGCCAGACCCGACACGTCCACGTTCAGGAACTCGGGCAGCTTCTGCGCCAGGCACTCGATCTCGAGCTCGGTGATCACGTGGTTGATCAGGCAACCGTCGAGCTTGACCGCCTGCGAGTTCTCTTCGCCGACGAAGTGCAGCGGCACCTTCTTGCGGATCCTGGTGGTGGCGTCGACGCGCTGGAAGTCCACGTGTAGCACGAGTTGCTTGAAGGGGTGCATCTGCACGTCGCGCAGGATGACCTGCTCGACCGCACCGGCCAGTTCCATGTCCAGGATCGACGAATGGAAGGATTCCTTCTTGAGCGCATGGAACAGCGCGTTGTGATCGATCTCGATCATCTGCGGCTCCTTGGCGCCGAAGACGATGCCGGGCACCTTGCCCGAGATGCGCAGGCGGCGGCTCGCTCCGGTCCCCTGCAGTTCGCGCGTGTAGGCGACGAATTTCATGTTGAATCTCCAAAAGTTGGAAGGCCCGCGACCAGGCTTTCCGGGTGAACCCGCCGACACCGTGCCGGCGGGGCTGCGCGGATCAGAAGTTGTTGTTCTGTTCCGAGAAGAGGGAAGTGACCGACTCGCCGTCCGAGATGCGGCGGATGGTCTCGGCGAACAGGAAGGCCACGCTGAGCTGGCGAATCTTGGGCGTGGTCTTGCCCTCGGCGCCCAGCGGAATCGTGTTGGTGATCACCACTTCGTCGAGCGACGAGGCCTTGATGCGCTCGATTGCCGGGCCGGAGAAGATCGGGTGCGTGCAGTAGGCGTAGACGCTCTTGGCGCCGCGCTCCTTGAGCACGTCGGCCGCCTTCACCAGGGTGCCGGCGGTGTCGATCATGTCGTCCATGATCACGCAGTTGCGGCCGTCGATCTCGCCGATGACGTGCATCACTTCGGAGACGTTGGCAGCCGGACGCCGCTTGTCGATGATCGCCAGGTCGCAGTCAAGCTGCTTGGCCAGCGCGCGGGCCCGCACCACGCCACCGACGTCGGGCGAAACCACGATCAGGTTTTCGTAGTTCTTGCTTTTGAGGTCGGCCAGCAGCACCGGCGAGGCGTAGATGTTGTCGACCGGAATGTCGAAGAAGCCCTGGATCTGGTCGGCATGCAGGTCCATGGTCAGCAGGCGATTGACGCCAACCGCCTCGAGCATGTTGGCGACCACCTTGGCCGAGATCGGCACCCGCGTCGAGCGCGGACGGCGATCCTGGCGCGCATAGCCGAAGTACGGAATCACCGCGGTGATGCGGCCGGCGGAAGCCCGCTTGAGCGCATCGACCATGATGAAGAGCTCCATCAGGTTCTCGTTCGTCGGCGCACCGGTCGGCTGCACGACGAAGACGTCGCGCGCACGAACGTTCTGCTGGATCTCGACCGTCACCTCGCCATCGGAGAAGCGACCCACCTGGGCGCGGCCGAGCGAGATGCCGAGATGGTTGGCGATCTCCTGCGCGAGGGCGGGATTCGCGTTGCCGGTAAACAGGACGGTGGACGAGAGCATGGCGCGCCTTTCGCGGAAGGCGCTCCGCCGCCGAGCGCGTCGCCGCGCCGCGCGGGACACCCGCTGCAACGACACGGCGCCCCTCGGGGCGCCGCGCGAAATCTACTCAATCAACGCTGAGACCAAAGATTTGGCAGGGGGTGAGGGACTCGAACCCCCGCATGTCGGAATCAAAATCCGATGCCTTACCAACTTGGCGAACCCCCTACACAGGTCAGCGCTTGCGCGCTCACCCAAAAACTGTCGCCGGCTCGGGGCGGCTTCTGCGCGGTGACGAACTCGATCAGGGATCGAGCCAGTCGGCCAGCGGATGCCGCTCCAGGCCCCGGCACAGGCGAAACACCCAGCCCGCCGGCAGCTCACGACCGATGTCACTCGCCTCCGGCGGCGCCTGGTCGAATGAATCGCCGACGCCGGTTTCCGCAAACACCGCGCTGCCCGAGCCCGACATGCGGCTGTTGCCGTAGCGGGCCTTCAGCAGCTCCAGGGCCTGGCCGACCTCTCCGCTGTGCGCCATCGCTGGCGGCTGCAGATCGTTCCGACCGAACCCTGCAAGCTCCCCGTTTCCGGGAATCCTGAGGCTTGCAAGAAAGACCGCGAGTTTAGCACGCGGCGTGTCGCGGGCCAAGAGTGAGCTGCCGAAAATCGCCTGGGTGGGGATCGCGACGGCCGGTTTAAGGACTGCAAAGCGCAGCGGCGGCAGTTCGATCGGCGTCAACTGCTCGCCGACACCCTCGACCCAAGCGTTATGCCCGCCCACGAAGAACGGCACGTCGGCGCCAAGCGTCAACGCCAGCGCCGCCAGGCGCGCACGCGGCCAGTGCAGGTCCCACAGGCGGTTCAGCGCCAGCAGCACGGTGGCGGCATCGGAACTGCCGCCGCCGAGCCCGGCGCCCCAGGGCACGCGCTTGTCGATCGAGATGTCGGCGCCGAGGGCGCTGCCGCTGGCCTGCTGCAAGGCGCGCGCGGCGCGCAGGCACAGGTCATCGGCCGGCAGTGCGGGGCCGAGGTCGTGCCGTGCCAGCCGCCCGTCGCTGCGGCGCTCGAGGTGCAGCGTGTCGCACCAGTCGATCAGCGCGAAGACCGACTGCAGCAGGTGGTAGCCGTCCTCGCGCCGGCCGACCACGTGCAGGAACAGGTTCAGCTTGGCCGGCGCCGGCAGTTCGGTCAGGGACAGGATGGCCATCTGCGATCGGCTCAGTGCTCGTCGAGCTTGATGCGCAGGCTCACCGCCGGCGGCGGGACACGCGTGATCAGCACCCAGCCGGCCGCGCGTTCGAGCAGCGAGACCTGCCAGTCCTGCTGGCCGTGGCGCTGCACGAAAAGGCTTTCGGTCGCGCCCGTCGCCACCGGCGCGCCAGCCCAGGGGCGGCCGCGCAACCAGTCGGGCAGCGCCGCCAGCGGTACCGGCTCGCCCAGGGTGCCGGTCGCCAGCGCGTCCAGGTCGGCGAAGGACTCGGTCCCGCGTTCGCTCTTGAGCCAGGCGCCGTCCGGCGCCCAGCGCGCCTCGGCGACGCGGGTGCCGATCGGCGTGTCGAGCAGCAGACGGCCGCGTTGCGCATCGCCCTCGAGTTCGAAGTTGGCGGCCATGCTGCGCGGCGCTTCGCCCGGCCGCTCGACCCGCAGGCTCAGGCGGCCACTCAGGCTCTGCTGCTGCACCGGCTCGGGAGGTGGCGTCGCGCAGCCGGCCAGCGCCGCCGCGAGCAGGATCGCGACCGGGCGCCACGGCAGCTTCACAGGTCGACCTTCAGGCGCGCCAGCGTTTCCTTGAGGACCTCGTTGGCGGCATCGCGGTTGCGCGCCTCGCGCAGCACGCGCCGTGCTTCGTCGCGCTGGCCGGCCACCCACAGCACCTCGCCGAGGTGGGCCGCGATCTCGGGGTCGGGCCGCGCCTGGAAGGCCTGGCGCAGCCACTTGATCGCCTCGTCGCGATTGCCCATCCGGTACTCGACCCAGCCGAGGCTGTCGACCAGGAAGGGGTCGCCCGGCGCCAGCTCGAGCGCCTTGCGGATCAGCTCGCGCGCCTCCGGCAGCCGCAGATTGCGATCGGCCAGCGAGTAGCCGAGCGCGTTGTAGGCATGGTGGTAGCTCGGCTTGAGCGCGATCACGCGCCGCAGCAGAACCTCCATCTCGTCGACCCGGCCGAGCTTCTCGTCGAGCATCGCCTGCTCGTACAGCAGGTCGACGTCGTCGGGAAACTTCGCGTTGGCCTGCACCAGCACCTCGCGCGCGGCCGTCCACTGTTGCGCCTCGCGCAGCAGCTGGGTCTCGGCCAGCAGCTTGGCGCGCGCCACCTCGGGCGAGCGCTCGGGAATCTGGCGCAGCAGAGCGCGCGCCTGCTCGAGCTTGCCCTGGCGCGCCAGCAGCGAGGCGCGGCGCGCCTGCACCGCCAGTTGGTCGGGGTCCTCGACGCGCGACAGCCAGGCGTCGGCGGCCGCGAAATCGCGCCGCTGCTCGGCCGCCTGGGCCAGTAGCAGGTAGGCTTGGGCACGCCGCTGCGTCGGTGTCGCGCCGTCCTCGGCTTCCTCGTCGGTATTGCCGGTGGCGTCGATGCGCTCGAGGTAGGTCTTCAGCGCCAGCTCCGCGGCCTGCGGCTGCTTGAGCTCGAGCCGCAGCGCGCCGAGCGCAAGCCAGGCATCGGCCAGCTCCGGGGTCTCGCGCGTGATCTGCTCCAGCAGCGGCACCGCATCGGCGTAGCGCTGCTGGCCGGCGAGCGCACGCGCATACATGAGGCGCAGCGCCTGCCGAACCGCCGCCGTGGCAGGTGGTTCCGCGGCCAGGAAGCGCTTGATCGCGTCCTCGGCGCGCGGCTCCTTGGGCATCAGTTCGACCGCCAGCACCGCCGCCGATTCGGAGCGCGGGTCGAGCGCCTGGGCCCGCTGCAAGGCATCGAGCGAGCCGGCCGCGTCGCCGGCGGCCAGACGCATGCGGCCGAGCGCCGCCCAGGCCGCCACCGTCGAGGCCGGCTCGTCGGCGATCCGCCCGGAGGTGTAGGGCTGCAGCACCTGCTCGACCACGGCCAGCGATTCCTTGGCGTCCGTGTTGCGCGCGAAGTAGCGCGGCAGCGCGGCGATCGCGCCGACCCGGTCGGCCGGCGGCACCAGCGAGATCACACGCTTGAGCGGCTCGACCGCCTCCCGCACTCGCCCCATGCCGGCGAGGATCTGCACCTCGTAGCGACCAGCGTCGAGCGACTTGGGCAGCGTCTGCGACCAGGCCCGCGCCGCGGCAAGCGCCTGCTCGCCGGCGCGCGCCTGGATCGCGATATCGGTGGCGCGCTGGAACAGGTTCTCGTCGCGCAGCCGGCGTGCGGCGTCGAGGTAGATCTCGTAGGCGGTGCCGCCGTCGCCGTCGCGCAGCTCCATCTCACCGATCAGCAGCTCGTAGAACAGCGGTGCGTCGATGCGCGAGTTGTCGACCGGCGGCGGCACCGGCGCGGCCGGTGCCTCGGCCCGCGTCTGCGCGACCGCTGCGGCGCCGTACAAAAGGCCGGCGGCCAGCAGCATCAACATCAACGGGCGCGACAGCGGCATCGGGGCTCCAGATCGGACAAGGCGTGGTCAGGTCCATTCTATGCAGCGCTCGATAATGACCTTGATGCCCGAACTGCCCGAGGTCGAAGTCACGCGCCTGAGTCTGGTCGAACGCAGCCGCGGCGCGCGCATCCGCGGCGTGCGCCTCGGCAAGCCGCTGCGCTGGCCGCTCGGTTGCGAGCCACAGGCGCTGGTCGGGCGCGCGATCACCGATGTCAGCCGGCGCGGCAAGTACCTCTGGTTCTCGCTCTCGCCCGCCGCCGGCGGCGCGGCGCAGGCCCACGACGGACTGCTGATGCACCTGGGCATGTCGGGCTCGCTGGCCTGGCGCCCGCTGCCGGCGCCACCACCCGGACCCTGGGACCACTTCGAACTCGACACCGACCGCGGCCTGCTGCGCCTGTCGGACCCGCGTCGCTTCGGTGCCGTGCTGTGGTCGCCGTCGATGCATGAGGGCGCCGCCGGCAAGCTGCTGGCCACGCTCGGCATCGAGCCCTTCGACGCCGGCTTCGACGGCCGCTTCCTGCACGCGCAACTCCAGCGCCGCAGCGCGCCGATCAAGACCGTGCTGCTGGCCGGCGACGTGGTGGTCGGCGTCGGCAACATCTACGCCAGCGAGGCGCTGTTCGCCGCCGCGATCGACCCGCGCGCGCCGGCCCGACGCCTGAGCCTGGCGCGCTGCGAACGGCTGGCCGGCGCGATCCGAAGCGTGCTGGCGCGCGCGCTCGCGCTCGGCGGCAGCACGCTGCGCGACTTTCGCGACGCGCATGGCATGGACGGCGCCTTCCAACTCGAGGCCAAGGTCTACGGCCGGGCCGGCGAAGCATGCCGGCGCTGCCCGGGCACGGTGAAGCGTTTGCTGCAAGGCCAGCGTGCCACTTACTTCTGCTCACGATGCCAGCACCGTTGAGAGTCCGCACGGTGGGCAACCTGTCACGCCCAACCCACAGTCGGTGCGCCCCGCGCCTCTAGCGAGCGCTCGCGCGCGACGCGCTGGGCTACGATGACCGATGAACCTGATTCCCCGGCCCGCGCCGGCCTCGCGCACACCATGACCGCCTCGTTTGCCCGCAGCTTCGACGCCCTCGGCGGCTGGCGCTCCAGCCTCGAGTCGCGCGTGCGCGAGGTGGCCCGCTTCCTGCGCGAGCACGACCTGCTCGACGGCCCGATCGCCGACCAGCTCGAGTCGCTGCGCGCCCGCTTTTCCGACGACAAGCTGGTGGTCGCCTTCGTCGCCGAGTTCTCGCGCGGCAAGTCCGAACTGATCAACGCGATCTTCTTTGCCGACAGCGGCCGCCGCATCCTGCCGGCCGCGGCCGGCCGCACCACGATGTGCCCGGTCGAGCTGGCCTGGGACGCCGAGGAACCGCCGAGTCTGGCGTTGCTGCCGGTCGAGACGCGGCTGGGCAAGAGCACGCTCGGCGAGTTGCGCACCCAGCCGCGCGCCTGGACCCGCCTGCCGCTCGATCCGAGCAATGCCGACGGCCTGGCCGAGGCGATGCAGGAGGTCACGCGCACCCGCTACGTCACGCTCGACGAGGCGCAGGCGCTCGGCTTCTGGGACGACGATCGTCCCGACGACAACCCGCAACGCGCCGCCGACGGCCGCGTCGAGGTGCCGGCCTGGCGCCACGCGCTGATCAACCTGCCGCATCCGCTGCTCAAGCGCGGACTGGTCGTGATCGACACACCGGGGCTCAACGCGATCGGCGCCGAACCCGAGCTCACGCTCGGCCTGCTGCCGAGCGCCCACGCCACGCTCTTCGTGCTCGGCGCCGACACCGGCGTCACGCGCTCCGACCTCGCGATCTGGCGCGACCACCTCGACGGCGCCGGCATCGCACGCTTCGTGGCGCTCAACAAGATCGACGCGCTGGCCGACCCGCTCAGCCCGCCCGAGGTCAACGAGGCGCAGATCCTGCGCCAGTGCGAGGACGTCGCGCGCACGCTCGAACTGCCGATCCATGCGGTCTACCCGGTCTCGGCGCGCCAGGCCCTGGCCGCGCGCGTCGAGGGCGATGCCGCCGGGCTCGAACGAAGCCGCCTGCCGGTGCTGGAGCACGCACTCGCCGAGCAGTTGCTGCCGGCGCGCCGCGAGCTGCTGGCACACCAGGGCACCGAGGGCTTTGGCGAGATCAACGCGCAGGTTCAGCGGCGCCTCACCGACCGTCGGCGCCAGCTCTCCGAGCAGTTGCTCGAGTTGCGCGGCCTGCGTGGCAAGAACAGCGCCAAGGTGCGCCTGATGCTCAACCGCATCGAGGCCGAGACCAGCGAGTTCGAGCAGTGCATCGCCCGCCTGCAGGCGATGCGCGCGGTGCACTCGCGCATGCTCAAGGACGCGCTGCTCGACCTCGGCTCGGACCGCCTGCGTGCCGACATCGACGGCTTCGAGGAGGTGATGCGCAGCACCGTGCTGCAGATCGGCTCGCGCAAGGCCTTTGCCAAGCTCTGCGCGCAGCTGCGCGAACGCCTGGCGCAGGCGCAGGTGCGCGGCGACGAGATCCACCAGATGCTGGAAGCCTCGTTCGCCAAGCTCAACGCCGAGTACGGCTTCAGCCTCGCGGTGAGCAAGGGCGCCGACCTGTCGCGCTTCATGCGCGACCTCGACCTGATCGAGCGCAACTACGTGCAGTACCTCGGCCTCGGCCAGGCGCTCAAGCTCACGCAGCTGCGCCAGTTCGAGCAGTTCCGGCGCATGCTGATCTCGCGCCTGCGCGTGGTCTTCGAGAGCGCCGCCGGGGAACTCGAGTTGTGGAACAAGACCGCCTCGGCCCAGATCGACTCGCAGCTGCGCGACCGCCGGCGCGGCTTCAAGCGCCGGCGCGAGGCGCTCGAGCGCATCCAGGGCGCCGCCGGCGAGCTCGAGTCGCGGCTGGCCGAGCTCGAATCGCAGGACATGCGGCTGCAGTTGCAGCAAAGGCGCCTCGGCGAACTCGTCGCCGCCGCCAAGGCCCAGGCCAACGCCCGGCCCGGCACCGTGGTGGCGATGGACAAGGGCTTTGCCGACACCACGCCGGTGAGCCTGATCGACCTGCCGATTGGCGAGGACGAACCGAGCGTCGGCGCCCTGCGTGCCTGAACTGGGAAGGCCGGGTGCCCCGGCCGAACTCTCGGCTCGCGTCGTCGCCTGGCAACGCCAGCACGGGCGGCACGAGTTGCCCTGGCAACAGACACGCGACCCCTACCGCGTCTGGCTGTCGGAGATCATGCTGCAGCAGACCCAGGTCACGACGGTCCGTGCCTACTACGCGCGCTTTCTCGAACGCTTCCCCGACATCGCCGCGCTCGCCGCGGCGCCGCTCGACGAGGTGCTGTCGGCCTGGGCCGGCCTCGGCTACTACAGTCGCGCGCGCAACCTGCACGCCTGCGCGCAGGCAGTGATGAGCCACCACGGCGGACGCTTTCCCAACAACGCCGCCGAGCTCGAAACCCTGCCCGGCATCGGCCGCTCGACCGCCGCTGCCATCGCCGCCTTCTGTTTCGATGAGCGCGCCGCGATCCTCGACGGCAACGTCAAGCGGGTGCTGACGCGTGCGCTCGGCTTTGGCGACGACCTCGCCAGTGCCACCAACGAGCGCGCACTATGGGATCGCGCACAGGCGCTGCTGCCACCCTCGGCGACCGACATGCCGGCCTACACCCAGGGGCTGATGGATCTCGGCGCCACCGTCTGCAGCACGCGCAAGCCGGACTGCCTGCTGTGCCCGCTGAGCGAGATCTGCATCGCGCGCGGCGAGGGCCGACCCGAGGCCTATCCGGTGAAGACCCGGAAGCTCAAGCGCGGCGCGCGCGAGCAGTGGTGGCTGTGGCTGGTGGCGCCGGACGGCGCGGTCTGGTTGCAGCAGCGGCCAGCCAAGGGCGTGTGGGCCGGCTTGTGGACGCTGCCGCTGTTCGACAGCGAGGATGCGTTGCTTGATGCGCTGACGGCACTCGGCGTGCATCAGGCC
This sequence comes from Rivibacter subsaxonicus, assembly GCF_004217215.1. GTDB lineage: Bacteria > Pseudomonadota > Gammaproteobacteria > Burkholderiales > Burkholderiaceae_C > Rivibacter > Rivibacter subsaxonicus. Next base: position 151,774 of record NZ_SHKP01000007.1, on the reverse strand, counting down.
TGCGAACCGCAGCCGGTCGTGCGCCATGTCTTGACGCACTTCGACTGGACACTGCATCCGCGACGGGTGCCGCTGAACGACCGCGCGGACGCCACGCGGCTGGCGGCCGTACTCGGCGGCGGCCAGTGGGTCGGCACCGAGGCGCTACGCGCGATCGCGTTGCCGGCTCCGCTGCGCAAGCTTCTCGTCTAGGGTCTGCCGGCACTAGCGAAGGCCGCGCGCCAGGTCGCCATCGACCTCCTCCTGCGCCACGGCGCGGCCGCCGGGCGCCAGTGCCGAATGCGTTCGCCTTGACCGCAAGAGCGGGTAGAACATCTCGACGAACCAGCGCTCCTTGCCGTAGACCAGATCGTCCTGCAGCCCGACCTGCGCCGGATAGCGGCGGGTGATCTTGGCGGTGCCGAACAGCATGTCCCAGACGAACAGCAGGTTGCCGAAGTTGCCCTTGTAGTGGCCGATGCCGTCGTCGTTGGTCAGGGCATGGTGGGCCCAGTGGGTGGCGGGCGTCGAGAAGGTTCGCTCGACCACCCAGGCCAGCGGATGCAGCCACCTGTAGCGGTACAGGGGTTCGTCCCAGCGCACGGCGCTGTGCGCCCCAAGGATCACCGTCAGCTTGACCACGATGTAGACCAGGTAGACGGTGCCGAAGCCAAGGTAGATCAGCACGCCCGAGATCCACAGCCCCGGCATCATCAGGTAGTAGAAGAAGTTGTTTCTGTAGGTGATGCGGATGCTCATGTAGTGAGCCGTGTGGTGCGCGCGGTGCAAGGGCCATAGCAGCGGCGTGTGCGAGGCCCGATGCCACCAGTACTGCGTCATGTCGTCGCCGACCAGCAGGATCGCCGTCATGGCCCACCATGGCAGGTGGGCCCAGGCGCCGCGCTGCTCCGGCATCAGCAGCGAGCCGAGCTTGCCGGTGACGGCAAAGATCAGCGGTTGCGAGACCGCGATCAGCGCCACGAACATGAACAGTTCGAGCTTGGTGTCGTCGCGCGTGGCGCGAAAGTTCCTGTGGCGCCCGGAGAAGATCTCCAGCAGCGCGAAGCTCAGGATGATCGTGACGAGCACGATGTTCTGTACGGGGTTCACTCCGATGTCTCCTCTTGACCGGCTTCATCGGCAAGCCCCGAGAGCGGGACGGAACGCGAGACCGTTGCGCATTGTTGTGACGCACCGGCATTGAGTCCAATGCATATTCAAATCAGAATCAATGCACCGACTGCAACGCACGTCGAAGGGAGTCTGCATGGATCTCAAGCGCTGGACTCACGTCATCGCGGTCGCCGACCGGCGCAGCTTTGCGCGCGCCGCCGAGCAGGTCCACATCAGCCAGCCGGCACTGACCCGCAGCATCCAGGCGGCCGAGGCCGAACTGGGGCTGCGCCTGTTCGACCGCGGCACGCAGGAGGTCTTGCCGACGGCGGCCGGGGAGTTCGTGATCACGCGTGCGCGCCAACTCATCTTCAACAGCCGTTGCCTCGAACGCGACGTGGAGCTCTACCTCAACCGCACCCTGGGCGACACGGCCTTCGGCGTCGGCCCGTTCCCGGCGGCGACCTTCCTGCCCTCGCTGCTGGCCGGTCTGCGGCGCGACTTTCCCGGCGTCAACCTGCGCGTCGAGGTCAGCAACTGGCAACTGTTGCTGACACGCTTGCGCGAGGAAGACATCGAGTTCTTCGTTGCCGAAACGCGCGACCTGCCAGCCGATCCCCGGATCGACGTGCGCCCCTTGCGCAAGGAGCCCGGTGGCACCTACGTGCGCGCCGGGCACCCGCTGGCTGCACGCAAGGCGGTCACGCTGCGGCAGGTGTGGGAGTACGGGGTCGCGACGGTGCGCCTGCCGCAGGGCGTACGAGCCGTGCTGGCTCGGTTGCTCGAGGCGGGCTCGCCGTCCGAGTTGCGTTTGGCCCTGGAGTGCGACGACGTGGACGTGCTGAAGGCGGTTGCGCTCGCCTGCGACACGGTGCTGGCCGCACCGCATGCCGCGGTCGCGGCCGAGCTCGCATCGCGGACGCTGCGCCCGCTCACCGTCTCGGGTCTACCGCCGCTGTTTTCGAGCATGGGCGTGGTGACCTTGCGCGGGAGGACGCCGTCGCCGATGGCGGATCTCGTCATCCGGCGGCTGCCGGCAGACGGTGCGACAAGGCAGTGACCGCTTGCAAGCTCGGACGCATTGGCCGCAGACCAGGGCAGAACTGCTTCACCCGAAGACCGCCACCGATCAGGAGCGCGCACGGCGCGCCACCATGACCGGCATCAGCGCAAAGATCCCGAGCATCACCAGATAGACGGCGCCCGAAACCGGATCCCGGCTGGCGATGTACTGGGCGAGCGACCGATTCCCGAGCAGCAGCGCCAGACCAAGCTCTGCGGCGAGCAGCAGCGCCAGGGCGAGGAAGCCAACCGAGAGCCGGACACCGAGCGTCGGCGGCAGCGCGAAACGGCGCACGACGCAGCGTGCGGCGAGAACGATCGCCACCAGCATCAGCGGCATCTCGATGAGTTCGGCGGCCCGCTCGCCAAGGCGCGGCACCAGGAACGGCACGCGCACCGAGCCGAGCGCGAAGCCCGCACCGAACACGAGGCCGAAGTAGCTGGCGCCTGCCTTGAGAACGCGCATCTGGCGGTGCCGGCTTGCTCGGGCCTCGATCAGCCGAGGTACTTCCAGGTGGACGCGCCGTCGAGCAGACGGATTCGGACCGGCCCCAACGACTCCGGCTCGAAATTGCGTGCGTTGACACCGACCCGGCTGCTCGCCGCCGGCAGGATGTGCTCCCAGTGCGTGATGCAGGCGCAGATGTTGCACCTGACGAACCTCAGCCTCCTGTCACCCCAGGCATAGTCGCTGGTCGCTCCGGGCGCGGCGCTGACGCGCACCTCGGATGCCTTGTAGTAGGCCCACAAGGTGCCGTAGCGGCGGCAGATCGAGCAGTTGCAGTTGGTCAGGCTGCGCGGCTTGCGCGGCACTTCGACCCGGACGGCTCCGCAGTGGCAAGTTGCAGCGATCATGGGCGCGCTCCTCGTGATCCGGATCGGTCGATTCAGGCCCTGTCGCGAGGCTGCGGCGCCGGTGGCCGGCCTGCCCTATCTCGCCAAGGCCTTCAACGCCTGCTTGATGCCCTCGCTCACCGGCACCTCGGCCGGCAGCGCCTTGACCGCCGCCTGTGCCTCGCGCTCGCTGTAGCCCAGCGCGACCAGCGCCTGCAGGATGTCGGCCTGCGCGTCGCTCACCGGCGCGCTGCCGGCGGGCAGGCCGAGGTCGGCGCCGAGCTTGCCCTTCAGCTCCAGCAGCAGTCGCTCGGCGGTCTTCTTGCCGATGCCGGGCACCTTGACCAGGCGGCCGGTGTTCTGCGCGGTGATGGTCTGCGCGAGCTCGGCCACGCTCAAGCCGGAGAGGATCGACAGCGCCATGCGCGGGCCGATGCCGCTGATCTTGATGAGCTGGCGAAAGGTATCGCGCTCGGGCACGGTCAGGAAGCCGAACAGCAGCTGCGCGTCCTCGCGCACCACGAAGTGGGTCAGCAGCGTGACCCGCTCGCCGAGCGCCGGCAGGTTGTAGAAGCTGCTCATCGGCACGTCGACCTCGTAGCCGACACCCTGCACGTCGAGCAGGATCTGGGGCGGGCTCTTTTCGGCGAGCGTTCCGGTGAGGCGACCGATCATGGTCGCGAATTATCGAGGGCGCACCGTGGCGCCAAACGCACGATCAGCGGCGGAACAACCCCAGCCGTTGCGCCTCGAGTGCGGCCTCGGCGCGCGAGCTCACGTTGAGCTTGCGGTAGATCTGCTTCACGTAGTCGGCGATCGTGTGCCGGGAGAGGCCGAGCTGCACGCCGATCTCGGGCAGCGTGAAGCCCTTGGCCACGCGCAGCAGCACCTCGCTCTCGCGCTCGGTCAGCGAGACGCCGGGCATCGGATTGGCGGCCTGCGAGAAGGCGTTCTTGGCCTGCGCCGCGAAGTACTGGATCACGCGTCGTGCGATCGACGGTGACAGCGGCGGCTCGCCTTGGCTGATGCGCTGCAGCTGCTCGGCGATCAGTTCGCGCGGCTGCTCCTTGAGGATGTAGCCAAAGGCGCCGGCCTGCAGTGCGGGGAACAGATGCTCGTCGTCGTCGTGGATGGTGACGACCACGCTCTGCGCCTCGGGCTGCGCGGTGCGCAGCGCCTCGACCACATCGACCCCGCTGCCGTCGGGCAGGCCGAGGTCGATCAACGCCAGGTCGAAACGCTGGGCGGTGATCAGCGCGCGGGCGTCGTGCACGCGGGCGGCCTCGGAGATCTCGGCGGCGGGGAAGACCTGGGCGACGAGCGCCTTGAGCCAAGAGCGAATCTCGGGCAGGTCTTCGAGCAGGAGGATGCGGTTGGCGGTGTTCACGATTTCATGCTAGCAGCGGGCCCGCGAGCCGGGTTGCCCGAACAGGGGGGATGGACAACACGCTCAGAGTGGAATCGTGAGACGGATCACGGTTCCGTAGCCGGGGCCCGACTCCACCAGGCATTGACCCTGCAACTGCTTGGCGCGGTGCTTCATGCTGTACATGCCGTGGCCACGGTCGAGCTTGCCGTCGAGCTGCATCGGCACGCCGCGGCCGTTGTCGCGGATCACCAGTTGCAGGTCGGCGTCGACCGCGCAGCGCACATTGCACTGCGAGGCGCCGCTGTGCTTGATCATGTTACTGACCGCCTCGCGCAGGATGCGCGTCGTCTGCACGAAGCCGCGCGCCGAGAGCATGCGCGGCGCCAGCAGCTCGTCGCTGTTCCACTCGACGCCGATGCCGGCCGCACCGAGTCGCGAGACCGTCTCGGCGCGCCAGTCGGCCAGCGCATCGGCCAGCTGCACCGGGCGCCCGGTCAGGCCGCGCACCGACAGCCGCATCTCCTCGAGCGCCTCGCGCGCCAGCGTGGAAATGTGGTCGTCGGTGCTGGTATGGACGATGGTCAGCAGCTTGGCGCCAAGGTCGTCGTGCAGGTCGGCCGCGATGCGCTTGCGCTCCTTCTCGGCGGTCTGCTCGGCGCGCTGCTCCGACAGCAGCGCATAGGAGCGCTCCATCTCGTGGCGCATCGCCTCGAGCCGGTGGTCGAGGCCGACATGCGACTGCTCGGCGCGGCGCAGCGCCAGCACGTAGACCTGCGTGAGCCTGAACGCCAGCGCGCAGAACAGGAAGGGCATCGCGAAATGGATCAGGTGCACCTGCGGCAGCGGCAGGAGGTGCACCTGCACTGCGACCTCGGCCGCGACCGCCAGGACCACCAGCGTCAGCACCGCGCTCATCAGCCAGCGCTCGCCGTGCGGCTCGCTCCAGACCGTCCAGAGGTAGAGCGCCACCGCGGCCAGCAGTTCGGCGGCGAGCATCGTGTAGATCGCGCTGGCCACGCTGAACAGGTGCTCGGGCCCGGCCAGCCACATCGCCAGCGGCGCCAGCAGGCACTGGCTCCACAGCAGCAACTCGCGCCGCGAGCGCGGCCGCCCGGAGTAGCGCAGCAGAAACAGCACACAGCACACGCCCACCGGCACGAAACCCAGGCAGGCCAGGGCCTCGACCAGGGCGTTGGGCAGCGGGATCTCGCGCCACCAGACGCGCGCGCTCAGGATCGACCAACCGAGCGCGGTAAAGCCGAACAGCTGCAGCTCGGCCGCGCTGCGCACCCAGCCCATGCCGGCCATGAAGACGCCGATCAGGGCCAGCAGCACCGCCACGATCTGGGCCGCGGTCAGGTTCCAGAAAAGCTGCCGGGCATGGACCGGGCGCAGCAGCGACTGCGGGCCGATCACCATTTCCGACAGCCCGGCCGCGCGCTGGCGCGCGGCGACCCGGTTCAGCGGATGGCCGACCAACTGGATCTCGAGCAGGTTGTCTCGCGCGGAGAGCAGTCCGGTCGGCAGCACAACCAGTTGGGACTGGTAGCAGTTGCGCGTGTAGGGTGGCGTGATGCGGCCGTCGCGATCGAGCCGCGATCCGTTGAGCCAGACCTCGGCGTTCTGGCAACTGCGCGGGATCAGCAGCGCGAGCAACTCGCCGGCCGGCACCGGGGGCGGCTGGAACTCGATGCGGTACCAGACCGCGCCCTCGTGGCCGGGGCGGGTGCGCGCCCAATCGTCGGGCAGCGCAACCACGCGCCAGCCGCCGCGGTCGGCGCCGATGGCCCTGCTCGGAGGCGGGCCCAGCACCGCATGCGGCAGCGCCAGCGACTCGGCCGCGCGCAGCGCAAGCACCGGCGTGGCGGCCGTCGCGGTCGACTGCGCCTGCGCCGGCAGCAGCAACCACGACGCCAGCCAGAAGCCCAGCACGACGGCAGCCGCCAGGCATGCGATCAGTCTCCGGCCAGGGCGCGTCATGGCCGGCGATTGTGCAAGAGCACTTCGCGCCGCGGCACCCCGCGAGCGGCCACGCGGGCTTGCGCGCAACAGCCGGCCGATGGCGGCGACAATTGCGGCGTGATCCTTCGCCACGCCTTCATCCCGCTCGACAACCAGCGCCTGGCCAACCTGTGCGGGGTGCTCGACGAGCACCTGCGCACCATCGAGGCCGCGCTCGACGTGAGCATCTCGCGCCGCAACGAGAGCTTTCGCATCGACGGCGCCAAGGCCGATGCCGAGCGCGCGGCCGGGCTGCTGCAGGCGCTCTACGAGCGCGCGCGCCGGCCGATCGAGCCGGAAGAGCTGCAGCTGGCGCTGGTCGAACTGCAGCGCGGCGCCGACCTGCGCACCGTGCGCCTGGTCAGCCCCGACGACCCGGCCGACGACGAGTTGCAGCTGCGCACCCGCCGCGCCGACCTGCAGGGCCGCACGCCCAACCAGGTCCAGTACCTGCGCCAGATCCTGGGCCACGACATCAGCTTCGGCATCGGCCCGGCCGGCACCGGCAAGACCTTCCTCGCGGTGGCCTGCGCGGTCGACGCGCTCGAGCGCAGCCAGGTCCAGCGCATCGTGCTGACGCGGCCGGCGGTCGAGGCCGGCGAGCGCCTGGGCTTCCTGCCCGGCGACCTGACGCAGAAGGTCGACCCCTACCTGCGCCCGCTCTACGACGCGCTCTACGACCTGATGGGCTTCGACCGCGTGACGCGCGCCTTCGAGAAGGGCACGCTCGAGATCGCACCGCTGGCCTTCATGCGCGGGCGCACGCTGAACCACGCCTTCGTGATCCTCGACGAGGCGCAGAACACGACCTCCGAGCAGATGAAGATGTTCCTCACGCGCATCGGCTTCGGCGCCAAGGCGGTGGTGACCGGCGACGTCAGCCAGATCGACCTGCCGCGCGGCATGCGCAGCGGCCTGGTCGAGGCCGAGCGCGTGCTCGCGCGGGTGCGCGGCATCGCCTTCACCCGCTTCACCTCGGCCGACGTGGTGCGCCACCCGCTGGTGGCGCGCATCGTCGAGGCCTACGACGCGGCGCAGGCCGACGGCATCGTGCCGCCGGCGGACGCGCGCGAGTAGCGGCGATGGCCAGCAAGCCGGGGCTGAGCCTGTCGCTGCAATTTGCAGACGCCAGCCACCGCGCGCACCTGCCACGCCACCGCGTGCAGCGCTGGATGCGTGCCGCGCTCGAGGCACCGGCGCAGATTACGGTGCGCATCGTCGACGTCGACGAAGGCCGCGCACTCAACCGCGACTACCGCGCCAAGGACTACGCGACCAACGTGCTGACCTTCGACTACGAGCACGAGCCGGTGGTGGTGGCCGACCTGGTGCTGTGCGCCCCGGTGGTCGAACGCGAGGCCGCCGAGCAGGGTCGCAGCCTCGAGGCGCACTACGCGCACCTGTTGGTGCACGGCACGCTGCACGCGCAGGGCTACGACCACGAGGCCGAGGACGAGGCGGCGGCGATGGAGGCGCGCGAGAGCGAACTGATGCTGGCGCTCGGCTTTGCCGATCCTTATCGCTGAACGCGGCGACGGCACGACGCCATGATCGCCGTCGTCCTGCTGTGCCTCATGCTGCTGGCAGCGACCAGCCTGATCCACTACGAAATGCTGACGCTGCTGTCGCGCCGGCTGCCCACCCTGCATCTGCCGCGCCGGGCCCTCGTGCTCGCGGGGCTGCTCGGCCTGTTCGTGGCCCATGCACTCGAGATCACGCTGTACGGTCTGAGCTACGTGCTGCTGGCCAGCTGGGCCGGACATGGCGGGCTCGGGCTGGGCACCACCGGCATCGACACCGCGCTCTACTTCTCGGCCGAGACCTACACCTCGCTGGGCCTCGGCGATGTCGCACCGGTCGGTCCGATGCGGCTGCTGGCCGGCGTCGAGGCGCTCAACGGCCTGCTGCTGATCGCGTGGTCGGCCTCGTTTCTCTATCTGGAAATGGAGCGCCACTGGAGGGAGTAGTCAGGGCCGCGCGACGGGCTCCAGCACGACCTCGACCCCGCTGCTCGGCGCACCGCGTGTCAGCACGCTGTGGCGGGTGGTCGAGATCATCAGCAGCTTGCCGTCCAGGCGCGCATCGGCGGCCACCGCGTAGCTCATGCGCGGATCGACCCGCTCGGCCGCCACCTTGAGTGCGAAGGGCTTGGGCAGTTGGGCACCCTCGAGCCGGATCTGCTGCTCGTCGAGCGTCACCGAGGGCGCATCGGCGCGCGAGACGTCGAGCAGGCGCACGCTGACCACGGTGCCCGGCGGCAGCGCGTTGCGGCTGCGCTGCACGACCTGGCCATCGACGCCGATCGTCGCCGGCGCGGCCACCGGCGTCGGCGCGGTGCAGGCGCCGGTGGCGGCCAGCAGCGTCGCCGCAGCGAACACGAACATCGGCCTGCGCTCGAGCATCGGGCTACTCCTGGTGCTTGAGGATCGCCAGTCCCTTGAGGTATTCGCCCTCGGGAAAGGTCACGCTGGTCGGGTGGTCGGGTGCGGCCTCGAGCCGCTGCAGCAGGTGGCCGTCGATGCCGGCGTCGAGCCCGGCCCCAGCCACGATCTTGTGGAACAGGTCGGCGCTGATGCCGCCCGAGCAGCTGAAGGTAAGCAGCAGCCCGCCCGGCGCCAGCAGCTTGAAGGCGAGGCGATTGATGTCCTTGTAGGCACGTGCGGCGCGCTCGGCATGGGCCGCGGTGGGCGCGAACTTGGGCGGGTCGAGCACGATCGCGTCGAAGCTCGCGCCTTCGGCGATGAACTGGCGCAGCTGCGCGTTGACGTCGGCGTCGAGCGCGCGGTGGCGCGCGGCGTCGAAGCCGTTGAGCACCACGTGCTCCGAGGCCAGCGCCAGCGCCGGCGCCGAGGAATCGACGCTGGTCACCTGCCGCGCGCCGCCGGCCAGCGCCGCCACCGAGAAGCCGCCGGTGTAGCTGTAGCAGTTGAGCACGCGCTGGCAGCCGAACTGGCGCACCAGGCGGGCAAACAGCGCGCGGTTGTCGCGCTGATCGAGGTAGTAGCCAGTCTTGTGGCCATGGGCGACGTCGATCTTGAGCCGCCAGCCATGCTCGCGGATGGTGACCTCGGTCGGACCATCGCCGCGCAGCCAGCCGGCGCTCTGCTCCATGCCCTCGATCGCGCGCACGCTGGCGTCCGAGCGCTCGTAAAGCCGGCTGCAGCCGGTGGCGGCAAGCAGCGCGTCGGCGATCTCGTTCTTCCAGCGCTCGCTGCCGGCGGCAAGAAACTGCGCGCACAGGGTGTCGGCGCCGTAGCGATCGACGATCAGCCCCGGCAGGCCGTCGGCCTCGCCATGCACCAGGCGCTGCGCGTCGCTGTCGATCGCAAGACGTCGGCGCACCGCCACCGCGGCGCGGATGCGACGCGCGAAGAGATCTCCGTCGATGCGCTCGCTCGCCTCGAAGCTCCAGGCGCGGGCACGGATCTGCGAGCTCGGGCTGAACGCGGCCCAAGCCAGGAAGGCGCCGTCGTCGCCCTCGACCCGCACCGTCTCGCCGGCATCGGCCTTGCCGCGCGCGATCGCGCCTTCGAAGATCCACGGATGACGGCGCAGCAGCGAGCGCTCGCGGCCGGGCCGCAGCTTGATGACTTTCATGGCGGCGATTGTGGCGCCGCGCCACGCTCAGCCGCGCCGCTTCGCCCTCGGATGCGCCGCGTCGTAGGTCTTGGCCAGGTGCTGGAAGTCGAGCTTGGTGTAGATCTGCGTGGTCGTGATGTTGGCGTGTCCCAGCAGTTCCTGCACCGCGCGCAGGTCGCTGCTGGACTGCAGCAGGTGCGAGGCAAAGCTGTGGCGCAGCATGTGCGGATGCACGTGGGTCGGCAGGCCGGCGGCGATGGCGCGGTCCTTGAGCCGCGAGCGGATCTGCGAGGGCGTGAGCCGGGTGCCACCACGGGTGACGAACAGCGCGGGCTCGTCGGCCGCCGCGAGCGCGGCACGCGCCGGCAACCAGGCCGCGAGCGCCGCCAGCGCGGCCGTGCCGACCGGCACCCCGCGCCGCTTGCTGCCCTTGCCGAGCACCTGCGCCTCGCCGGCCTGGGCGTCGATCCAGCCGCGGGCCGCGGTGCCGGCGATCAGGTCCAGACCCGACAGCTCCGAGACCCGCAGGCCGCAGCCGTAGAGGAGCTCTACGATGCAGCGATCGCGCAGCTCGAGCCGCACCGCCAGCTCGGGATCGCCGCGCGTCGGCGCGGGATCGGCGTGGTGATCGGCCAACGCCATCGCCTGGTCCACGCTCAGTGCTTTCGGCAAGGGCCGTGGCGCGCGCGGCGCACGCAGGCCGTCGACCGGATTGAGGCTGACCACGCCCTGCTGGCCGAGCCAGCGGTAGAGCCCGCGCCAGGCCGAGAGCAGCTGCGCGAGGCTGTGCGGGCCGAGGCCGCCGGCATGCAGCTGCGCCATCCAGCGCCGCGCGTGGTGCGGCTGCACTGCGTCGAGCGCGATCGCGTCGCGCTCCATCGCCGCGGCCAGCCGGACGAACGCATCGCGGTAGGCCTTGAGCGAGGTCTCGGCCAGCCGGCGCTCGACGCGCAGATGCGTGAGATGCCGTTCGATGGCCTGCGGCAGCGGCAGCGCCGCCGTCGGGTTGGACGCCTCGCCGACGGCCACTGCACTCATCACGCGATCGGAAGGATCCGGTGCAGGCCGGCGCTGGCGATCTCGCCGATGCGCTGCAGGAACTCGGTGCCCATGTCGGCGCTGTAGCGGGTCGGGTCAGGCGAGCCGAGTACCAGCAGGCCGAAGGTGCCGTGGTTGCCGCCCGCGCCGTCGCGCAGCGGCACCAGCGCGATCGATTGCACCGTCTTGGCGTCGTCGAGCCAGCCGGCCGCCTCGAAGCCCGAGTTGATGCCGCAGTAGGGCAGCGCCAAGCTGGTGGCAAAGCTCTTCAGGTCCTCGCTGACCGGCTTGGCGAAGGGCAGCGCGTCGAAGGCGTCGGCCGCTCCCCAGACGCGGATCGCGCCCTGCGGAATCATGAACTGGTGCTTCAGTTCGGCGACCAGCACGCCGGGCAGTTCGCCGGCATTGCCCGTGAGCATGATGGCGCGGATCCAGCGATGCAGCCGGTCGGCGATCGCCATGTTCTCCTGGCCGTGGCGGATCATCTCGACGATCTTGGCCTCGAGACCGCGATGCTTCTCGCGCAGCATCTCCATCTGCCGCTCCTGCAGCGAGACAGCGCGGTTGCCGTGCGGGCTGGTCAGCTGGATCTGGTGCAGCACCTCGGCATGGCGCTCGAAGAAGCCCGGCGTGTGAAGCAGGAAGTTGGCGATGTCGTCTTCGGTGATGCCTTCGATGCCCATGACTCTCCCTTGGTCGTGAATCGTTGTACTCAGATCGTGGCCGGAAGCTCGATCTCGCCTTCAAAAACGCGCGTGGCGGGACCGGTCATCAGCACGGGATCGCTCGCGCCGCCGCCCCACTCGATCGTCAGCAGGCCGCCGCGCGTGTGCACGCCGATCTGGGCACCGGCCCGCAGCCAGCCCAGTCGCACGCCGGCCACGACCGCGGCACAGGCACCGGTGCCGCAGGCCAGCGTTTCGCCGACGCCGCGCTCGTAGACGCGCAGGCGGATCTCGGCCGGCGACACGATCTGCATGAAGCCCGCGTTGACGCGACGCGGAAAGCGCGGATGCGCCTCGACCTTCGGGCCGAGCTCGGCCACCGGCGCAGCATCGACGTCCTGCGTGTCGAACTGGGCGATGTTCATCACGGCGTGCGGATTGCCCATCGACACCACCGCGAGCTCGACCGGACGCTCATTTGCAGAATCCGCGACGTCGATGGTCCACAGCGCGCCGCCATTCAGCTCACGGGCCCGCAACCCGCTGGCGTCGAACGGCACCTGCGCCGGCTCGATGATCGGGGCGCCCATGTCGACCGTGACGCGGCCGTCGTCCAGCGCGCGCAGTTCGAGCACGCCACCCGCCACCGCGACCCGCACCACGTTCTTCGTCGTCAACCCCGCGTCCTGCACGTAGCGCACGAAGCAGCGCGCGCCATTGCCGCAATGCTCGACCTCGCCGCCGTCGGCGTTGACGATGCGGTAGCCGAAATCGACATCGGGTGTGGGCGCCGGGCCGACGATCAGGATCTGGTCGGCGCCGACGCCGAAGCGCCGATCGGCCAGGAAGCGGTACTGCGCCGGGCTCAGATCGAGCGGCGCACGCGTCGCGTCGAGCACGACGAAGTCGTTGCCGGCGCCCTGCATCTTGGTGAAGCGAAGCCTCATGGTCATCGATTATCGGGCGCGCTCCGTGGCCGCCAGCGGCGACCCGCGCCAAGGCCGCAAAATCGGGGCGTGAATGTTCCGACGCCACCACAGCCCGCGAGCGCCGCGCCCGAGGCCGCCGACGCCAACGCGCCGGTGCGGGCGCAGTTCGTCGATGCCGTGCGCGCGGCGATCGACGGCCGGGCGTTGCACCGCTTGCAACTGGGCCAGTACCGCGGGCCGGAACCGGATCTGCAGAAGCTGCTGATCCGCGCCGTGACGCTGCGCGGTGAACTTCACCTGAGCCTGCTTTACCGCTACAAGACTCGCGACATCACGAAGAACCTGCCGCAGGCGCCCGCACTGGCGCTGCTGGCCGAGTTGCTCGCCGGTGGCTTCGACCACGCGCATCTGCAGACGTCGACCGAGGACATCCAGTACGTGGTCAACCGCAAACACCGGGCCCGCCTGCAGCGGGGCCGTCTGCCGCCGCCGGCCGATGGCGCCCGGCGCGGCCCCGCAGCCGCGGCCGCGCCGGCTGCACTGACCGAACTCGACCGCCAGAAGCACCGCTTCGTCGCGATCGGCAAGCCCTTCCTGGTCGAGCTCGGCGTCACCGATGCCCAGCAGCGGCTGGTGCCGGCGATGGCGCGCAAGTGGAAGCAGATCAACAAGTTCGTCGAGGTGCTGGCGCATGCCGTCGACAGCGCCGCGCTGCCGGCCGATGCGCCGCTGCGGGTGCTCGACTTCGGCGCCGGCAAGGGCTATCTCACCTTCGCCGTGCACGACTACCTGGGCGCGACGCTCGGCCGCCAGCTGCAGGTGACGGGTGTCGACCTCAAGGACGACATGGTCAAGCTCGGCAACGAGGCCGCCGCCAAGCTCGGGCTCGAGGGACTGCGCTTCGAGCACGGCGACGTGCGCGACTACGCGCAGCACGGCGTCGACATCATGATCGCGCTGCACGCCTGCGACGTGGCGACCGACTACGCGATCCACATGGGCATCCGCTCGGGCGCCAGCATCATCATGTGCTCGCCCTGCTGCCACAAGCAACTGCGGCCGCAGATGCGCAGCCCGCTGCTGCTGCTGCCGCTGCTGCGCCACGGCATCCACCTCGGCCAGGAGGCTGAGATGCTGACCGACGGCCTGCGCGCGCTGTTGCTCGAGGCCGAGGGCTACGAGACCCAGGTCTTCGAGTTCACCTCGCTCGAGCACACCAGTAAGAACAAGATGATCCTGGCACTCAAGCGCGGCGCGACGGCCGAGCGACGCGCGGATCTGCAGGCGCAGGTGCAGGAGATCAAGCGCTTCTACGGGGTGCAGGAGCAGTGCCTCGAGACCCTGCTGGCGACCGACGCCGCCGGCGAGCTCGCATCGCCGGCCTGAGCCCGCGACTCAGCCGGCGACGGCCCTCAGCGCGGCCAGCAGCCGCTCCACATCGCCCGCCTCGTGCGCCGCCGACAGCGTGATGCGCAGCCGCGCGGTGCCGGCCGGCACGGTCGGCGGCCGGATCGCCGGCACCCAGAGGCCGCGCTCGTCGAGCGCGGCCATCACCGCCAGCGCGCTCGCGTTGTCGCCCAGCATCAGCGGCTGGATCGCGCTCGGCGTTGTCGGCGCCGGCCACGGCAGCGTGGCCAAGCCCGCGGCCAGTTGCGCGTGCAGCGCGCTCAAACGCTCACGCCGCCAGTCATCGGCCTCGATCACGCGCAGGCTGGCGCGCAGCGCCGCCGCCCCCATCGCCGGTGCAGCGGTGGCGAACATGTAGGTGCGCGCCTTCTGCAGCAGCCATTCGATCACCGGCCCGGCGCCGGCAACGAAGGCGCCCGAGACCCCGGCCGCCTTGCCGAGCGTGGCCATGTAGATCAGCCGCGACGGCATGGCGCCCGCGTGCAGCCCGAAGTGCGAGAGCGTGCCGCGACCGCCCTCGCCCAGCACGCCAAAGCCATGCGCGTCGTCGACCATCAGCAGCGCGTCGTGCCGTTCGCAGAGCGCGAGCATCTCGGGCAGCGGCGCGAGATCGCCGTCCATGCTGAACACGGCATCGGCGACCACCAGCCGGCGGCGCGCACCTCGGGTCTCGACCAAAGCCCGCTCGAGCGCGGCCAGGTCGTTGTGCGGGTAGACGTGGCGCTCGGCCCCCGAGAGTCGCGCGCCGTCGATCAGGCAGGCGTGGTTCAGCGCGTCGGCGATCAGCGCGTCGCCCTTGCCCACCAGCGCCGGAATGCAGCCGCTGTTGGCGGCGTAGCCGGCGTAGAAGTAGAGCGCGCGCGGCAGGCCGACGAAGGCCGCGAGTTCGGCTTCGAGCGACTCGTGCTCAGGGCTGTGACCGCTGACCAGCGGCGAGGCGCCGGCGCCGACGCCGTAGCGCAGCGCCGCCTCGCGCGCGGCCTCGATCAGCGCCGGATGCTGCGCAAGGCCGAGGTAGTCGTTGCTGCAGAAGGCCAGGCGCTCGACGCCATCGACCATCACGCGCGCGCCATCGATTGGCATGACAGCGCGGCGACGACGCAGCAGTTGCCGCGCGTCGAGTTCGCCGAGCGCGGTCTCGAAGTCTTCGATCGGATCGGGCATCGCCTAGACCCTTGGCAGTTCGATCTTCAGGTCCGCGGGCCGCGCCTGCGGATCGAAGGCCCAGTCGCCCAGCAGCGGCGCGCCGAGTTGCGCTTGCAGATAGTCGAGGTTGGCGGCCTGTTCGGGCATCGCCGGATCGAGCCGGTTGCAGATCCAGCCGGCCAGCGCCAGGCCGCGAGCGGCAATCGCATCGCGCGTCAGCAGCGCGTGGTTGAGGCAACCGAGGCGCAGGCCGACGACCAGGATGACCGGTAGCTGCAAGGCGACGGCAAGGTCGGCGCCGGTCTGCGATTCATTCAGCGGCACCAGGAAGCCGCCGGCGCCCTCGACCACCACCGCGTCGGCGAGCGTTTGCAGTTCCTTGAAGCGCGCGGCAATCGGTTCGATGTCGATCCGCACGCCGGCATTGCGCGCCGCGATATGCGGCGAGGTGGCGTCGACCAGGCAGACCGGGTTGTCGAGTTCGGGCGGCACGCGCACATTGCTCGCCGCGCGCAGCGCAAGCGCGTCCTCGTTCTGCAGAACGCCGTCGACATCGGGCGCGGCGCCGGCGGCGACCGGCTTCATGCCGACCGCGCGCAGGCCGCTGCGTGCCAGCGCGTGCAACAGCGCAGCGCTGGCGCGCGACTTGCCGACGCCAGTGTCGGTGCCGGTGATGAAGAAGGCCTGCCTCATCTCCCGAGCACCGCGTCGAGCGCCGCCAGCGAGCCGTCCGCCAGATGCTGCAACTCGGTGTCGTCCAGCACGTAGGGCGGCATGAGGTACAGCGTGTCGGCTATCGGCCGCAGCAACAGCCCGCGCTCACGCGCGGCCAGGTGGTAGGTACCCGAGAAACCGGGCGGCGCGCCGGCGATGTCGAAGGCCCAGATCATGCCGCGCCGGCGTGGGTGGCGCACCGCGCGGTGCTCGCGCAGCGGACGCAGCAGCGCCTCGAGCCGGTCGCCGGCAACGCGGTTTCGGGCCAGCACGTCCTGCTGCTCGAACAGCTCGAGCACCGTCAGCGCCATGCGGCAGGCCAGCGGGTTGCCGGTGTAGGAATGCGAATGCAGAAAACCGCGCGAGGCGCGCTCGTCGTAGAAGCTCTGGTAGACCGCGTCGGTCGTCAGCACCACCGACAAGGGCAGCGTGCCGCCGGTCAGGCCCTTGGACAGGCAGATGAAGTCGGGCCGGATGCCCGCCTGCTGGTGCGCGAACAGCGTGCCGGTGCGGCCGAAACCGACCGCGATCTCGTCGCAGATCAGGTGCACCTGGTAGCGATCGCAGAGTTCGCGTGCGCGCCGCAGGTACTCGGCGTCGTGAAAGGCAAAGCCGGTCGCGCACTGGATCAGCGGCTCGACGATGAAGGCAGCGATGCGCTCGTGGTGCTGTTCGAGATGCGCCTCGAGCGCAGCAGCGCAGCGCAGGGCCACGGCGCGTGCGTCCTCGCCGTCGGCCGCCAGCCGCGCGTCCGGCGACGGCATCACCGCGCTCAGTCTTACCAGCGGTGCGTAGGCCTCGCGGAACAGCGCGATGTCGGTCACCGAGAGCGCACCGACCGTCTCGCCGTGGTAGCCGCCGGCCAGGCCGATGAACTCGCATTTCTGCGGCCGGCCCAGGTTGCGCCAGCTGTGCGCGCTCATCTTCAGCGCGATCTCGGTGGCCGAGGCGCCGTCGCTGCCGTAGAAGGCATGGCCGAGGCCGGTTGCCGCGCCGAGACGCTCGGAGAGTTCGACCACCGGCTCGTGCGTCAGCCCGGCCAGCATCACGTGGTCGACGGTCTGGAACTGCTCGAGCAGCGCCGCGCGCAGCGCCGGGTGGTTGTGGCCGAAGAGATTGACCCACCAGGAGCTCACCGCATCGAGGTACTTGCGACCCTCGGCGTCGAACAGCCAGGGGCCTTCGGCGCGCGCGATCGGCAACGCCGGCTCGGCCTCGAGCCGCTGCATCTGGGTGCAGGGATGCCAGACCGCGCGCTTGCTGCGCGCGGCCAAGTCATCTTTCGCGCGCCGGCTGCGTTGAGCCAGCGAGAGAGCGTCGCTCACCGCGGTCCGCCGGCGGTACTGGAGCGGTCCGGCCGGTAGGTGCAGCGGTCGCCGCTGCTCTCGCGCCACACGCTGACCTGCGTCACGCCGGGCACCGCGGCCGCCAGCGAGCGGTGGATGTAGAGGCAGAGGTTCTCCAGCGTCGGCACGCCCAGGCCCTCGATCTCGTCGAGGAAATGGTGGTCGAGCGTGGTCCGCACGCGCGCCACCACGGCGCGCAGCAGTGCCAGGTCGAGCACCATGCCGGTGGCCGGGTCGCGCTGGCCGCAGACCGTGACCTCGGCCTGGTAGGTGTGACCGTGGATGCGGCGGCTGCCGGCGGCCTCGGTGGCGTCGTCGACATTGCGGCGCAGGGTGTGCGCAGCCTCGAAGTAGAAGGATTGGCTGAGTTCGAACATCGCGCGTCGATTGTCGGCCCTGCGTCCTCAGCGGATGCCGATCACCTTGTGGGTCTGCACGCTCAGGTGCCAGCCCGGGTGATCGAGGCACCACTGCACCGCGTAGGCGGTGGTCGCGACGCGATCGGGCCCATCCATCGGCTGCACGCGGCGATGGGCGAAGGCCAGGCCCTCCAACTCGGCGAGGTCGATGCCAACCTGCGGCACCACCACCTTGAGCTCGTCGCCCGAGCGCTGCACCAGCGGCGCGCCGGCCTTGGGACTGACGCAGATCCAGTCGAGCCCGGCCGGCGCCGCGATGGTGCCGTTGGTCTCGACCGCGATCTCGAAGCCCTGCTCGTGCAGCGCGTCGATCAACTCGGGGTCCACCTGCAGCAAAGGCTCGCCGCCGGTCAGCACGACGAAGCGGCCGGCGTGCGCGGCCAGCGGCCAGAACGAGGCCACGTGGGCCGCCAGATCGGCGCCGCTGGTGAACTTGCCGCCGCCGCTGCCGTCTGTGCCGACGAACTCGGTATCGCAGAAGCGGCAAACGGCGGTGGCGCGATCGACCTCACGCCCGCTCCACAGGTTGCAGCCGGCAAAGCGGCAGAACACCGCGGGTCGGCCCGCGTGGTGACCCTCGCCCTGCAGGGTGTAGAAGACTTCCTTGACGCTGTAGCTCATTGGTACCCCCAAGGCCGCTGCGCGTCCGTCCCCCCAAGGGGGAGCGAGCCCACTTTCGGGCGGCCGGGCAGTGGGCTCATCGATTCACTTTCAGGCCTCACGCCGGCCGCCAAAGCCGGCCACCAGCAGTGCCGCGGCGCAGGCCAGGACCATGGCCAAGTAGGTAAGCATCGCACCATCGCGCCCGACCAGCACGAGGCCGGCCAGCGAGGCCAGCACCGCGGCACCGGCGCCCCACGCCGCAAGCCGGGCCAGCGCCACGCCGCGCAGCGCCTGGCGCCACAGCAGCTTGGCCAGTCCGGCCGCGATCAGGCCGAGCAGCAGGCCGGGCAGCAGCAGGTTGAGCGCATGGAAGAAAGCCTGGAGTGCAGTCATGGGTTCGGGCGCCAGTTTGGCCGGCGCCGGTGCGGTGCCGGGCGTCCCGAAAAGGGGTCGGCTGGGGTCGTCGGGGGCGGTCACCACCGAGAGGCAGCCTCAAATTTTATAATCTCGCCGTGAGCGTGTTTGCCCTTGGCCTGAACCACACGACCGCGCCGGTCGACCTGCGCGGTCGTTTCGCGTTTTCGCTCGAGCAGTTGACACCCACGCTACAGGCCTTTCGCGGCCGTGTCGCGGCGGCCGGCAACGGCGCCGGCCCCGAGGCGGCGATCATCTCGACCTGCAATCGCACCGAGCTGTACTGCTCGGCCGATCCGGCGCTGGTGCGGCCGGCGCTGGACTGGCTGGCCGAGGTCGGCGGGGTCGCCAGCACGACGCTGAGCCACCACACCTATGTGCTCGAGCAGGGCGAGGCGGCGCGGCACGCCTTTCGGGTCGCCTCCGGGCTCGACTCGATGGTGCTGGGCGAGCCTCAGATCTTGGGCCAGATGAAGCAGGCGGTGCGCGAGGCCGACTCGGCCGGCACCCTCGGCAGCACCTTGCACCAGCTCTTCCAGCGCAGCTTCTCGGTGGCCAAGGAAGTGCGCAGCTCGACCGAGATCGGCTCCCATTCGATCAGCATGGCCGCCGCCTCGGTGCGGCTGGCGGAACAGCTGTTCGAGGACCTGCGCGACATCAACGTGCTGTTCGTCGGCGCCGGCGAGATGATCGAACTGGCCGCCACGCACTTTGCGGCGCGCGCGCCCCGGCAGATCGTCATTGCCAACCGCACGCTCGACCGCGGCGAGAAGCTGGCATCGCGCTTCGGCGCCGAGGTGATGCGCCTGGCCGACCTGCCGGGCCGGCTGCACGAGTTCGACGCGGTGATTTCCTGCACCGCGAGTTCGCTGCCGCTGATCGGCCTCGGCGCGGTCGAGCGCGCGCTCAAGGCGCGCCGCCACCGGCCGATGTTCATGGTCGACCTGGCGGTGCCACGCGACATCGAGCCCGAGGTCGCGCGGCTCGACGACGTCTATCTCTACACCGTCGACGATCTTTCGGCGCTGGTCCAGAGCGCAGGCGAGAAGCGCCAGTCGGCGGTGGCGCAGGCCGAGGTCATCATCGAGACCGGGGTCCAGAGCTTCGTCCACTGGCTCGGCCAGCGCTCCAGCGTGCCGCTGATCCAGGCGGTGCAGGCGCAGGCCGACAACTGGCGCGAGATCGAGATCGCGCGCGCCCGCCGCCAGCTCGCGCGCGGCGAGGACATCGAGGCCGTGCTCGAGGCGCTGTCGCGCGGCCTCACTCAGAAGCTGCTGCACGGCGCCTATGCCGAGCTGCATGCGGCCGACCCGGTGCGGCGCGAGCAGCTCGCCGGCACCGTCTCGCGGCTGTTCCTGCGCGGCGCCGTGCCGCCGGCTTCGACGCCGAACTCCGCGGCCGACGACGACGTCGGCAGCGAGCGCTAGCGACCCTTCCTGCTTCGGCCGCGCCTTTGCGCGGCCGTGACCTTCACTTGTCCACTTCCCCATGAAACCCGCCCTGCGCCAGCAACTCGAGCGCTACCGCGAACGACTGGCCGAGCTCGACTCGCTGCTGGCCGACCCGGCCGTGATGAAGGACGGCGGCGGCTTTCGTGCGCTCAGCCGCGAGCACACCGAGGTCGCCGGACTGGTCGAGCGCGCCGAGCGCCATCGCCAGCGCGAGGCCGACCTGGCCGCCGCACGCGACTGGCTGGCCAGCGGTGATGCCGAGCTGGTCGAGATGGCGCAGGAGGAGATCCCGGCCGCCGAAGCCGAGTTGCAGCGGCTGGAAGCCGAACTGCAGCGCCTGCTGCTGCCGCGCGACCCTGACGACGCGCGCAACGCCTTCCTCGAGATCCGCGCCGGCACCGGCGGCGACGAATCGGCGCTGTTCGCCGGCGACCTGCTGCGCATGTACAGCCGCTATGCCGAGGCGCGCGGCTGGAAGCTCGAGCTGATGAGCGCCAGCGAAAGCGAGCTCGGCGGCTACAAGGAAGCGGTGCTGCGGGTCGAGGGCGGCGGCGTCTACGGCCAGTTGCGCTTCGAATCGGGCGGCCATCGCGTGCAGCGCGTGCCGGCCACCGAAACGCAAGGCCGGATCCACACCAGTGCCTGCACGGTGGCGGTCCTGGCCGAGCCGGACGAGGCAGAAGAAGTGACGCTCAACCCGGCCGATCTGCGCATCGACACCTACCGCGCCAGCGGCGCCGGCGGCCAGCACATCAACAAGACCGACTCGGCGGTGCGCGTCACGCACCTGCCGACCGGCCTCGTGGCCGAATGCCAGGACGACCGCTCGCAACATCGCAACAAGGCCAAGGCGCTGGCGGTGCTGGCGGCGCGACTGCGCGACCGCGAGCGGCTCGAGCGCCAGGCGCGCGAGGCGGCCGAGCGCAAGAACCTGATCGGCAGCGGCGACCGCAGCGACCGCATCCGCACCTACAACTTCCCGCAGGGCCGGCTCACCGACCACCGCATCAACCTCACGCTCTACCAGCTTGGCGCGATCATGAATGGCGAGTTGCAGCCGGTGATCGACGCGCTGGTCGCGGCGCGCGAGGCCGAGCAACTGGCCGAGCTCGAGATCGGCGACCGCTGATGGCCACGGTCGCCTCGCTGCTGCAGGCGGCGCGCGCGCAGGGCGTCGAGCGGCTCGACGCGACGGCGCTGCTCGAACATGTGACCGGCCGCCCGCGCACCTGGCTGATCGCGCATGACGACGCGCCGCTCGGAACCGAGGACCAGGCCCGCATCGAGACCCTGCTGGCGCGGCGCGCCGGGGGCGAACCGCTGGCCTACCTGCTCGGCGAGCGCGAGTTCCACGGCCTGTCGCTGGCGGTAGGCCCCGACGTGCTGATTCCCCGCCCGGACACCGAGACGCTGGTCGACTGGGCGCTGGAACTGCTGCCGGCCGACGGCACGACTGCGGTCGCCGATCTCGGCACCGGCAGCGGCGCGATCGCGCTGGCGATCAAGCGGGCTCGGCCTCTGGCCTCGGTCTGCGCGGTCGACGCCAGCCCGGCCGCGCTGGCAGTGGCGCGCGCCAACGGCGAGCGCCTCGGCCTGGCGGTCGAATGGCTGCAGGGCAATTGGTGGGAGCCCCTGGCCGGTCGCCGCTTCGGTCTGGTGCTCAGCAACCCGCCCTACATCGAAGAGGGTGACGAGCATCTGCACGCGCTACGGTTCGAACCATTGCAGGCGCTCACTTCCGGACCAGATGGCCTGGACTCGATCCGCGCGATCGTTGTCGAGGCACCGGCGCGGCTGGAAGCCAAGGCCTGGTTGTTGCTGGAGCATGGTCATCTCCAGGCCGCGGCCGTGTGCGCCCTGCTGCGGGCGGCCGGCTTCGAAGCCGTCGGCAGCCGTGCCGACCTGGCCGGCAACCCACGCGTCAGCGGGGGCCGCTGGCCCGGCGGCTGAAGCCGGTCGACTGTCGCCGGCCGGCCACAAGGCCGACACGCCTCGAAACACGTGGTTCACGCGGCGCCGAGGCGGCGTAGCATCGACTCCCGGACGCGCACTTCGTGTTCCGGCCGACGCAGGAGTGGTTGCCATGTCGACGCCGACCTTGCCCCCCGTTCCCCGCAGCTCGCTGCTGGCCGCAGCCATGCTGGCCGTCGGGCTGGCAGTCGGCTCCGTTGACGCACTGGCCGGTGACCAGGGACTGCGCTGGAAGCCACAGGACCTGGCGCAGGAAGGCAGCCCCTTGCCACAGTGGCAGGGCCGCTTCGGTCTCGCCACCCGTGCTCCCGAAGACGCGCCGTGGACGGTCGGCGACAGCGCCAACCGGCTCCTGGGTGCCAGCCTGATGGGCGACTACTACTTCAGCCGGAGCGCCTTCAGTCGCGGCGGCGGCTTTCGCGCCACCGGCGGCCTGCTGCTCGGCACCCGCAATCCGCTGTGGTCGGGCGCGCTCGGCGGCACCCAACTCGCGCCAGGCCTCAGCGCCGAGCATCGCGACTACAACCGCTACAGCCTGACCGGGCTGCCGCTCGACCCCGACGGCAACGACTCGGCGGCGCTGCCCTACGTGGGCATCGGCTACACCGGGCTGTTCGGCAAGCGGCCGCTGACCGGCGTGGGCTGGGGCTTCAGCGCCGACCTCGGCATGATGTCGCTGAGCCCGGCCTCGGCGGTGCGCCTGGGCAACGTGCTCGGCGGCCAGCAGAGCGCGGGCGATCTGGTGCGGGACCTGCAGCTCAACCCGATGCTGCACCTGGGCGTGTCCTACGCCTTCTAGCGCGGGGGCTTCGGCCGCCGCGACCCGCCTCGCCTGCACCTGACGTATAAACGCTGGTCACGCGGCCATTGCTGGCCGCGCATTTCATTTGGAGTTTCGCGATGAGCGACGTTCAGCAGCGCATTGACGCGCTGGTCAAGTCCCACCCGGTCGTGCTGTTCATGAAGGGCAACGCCCAATTTCCGATGTGCGGCTTCTCGGGCCGTGCGGTGCAGATCCTCAAGGCCTGCGGCGTGACCGACTTCAAGACGGTCAACGTGCTCGACGACGAAGAGATCCGCCAGGGCATCAAGGACTACGCCAACTGGCCAACCATTCCCCAGCTCTACGTCGGCGGCGAGTTCGTCGGCGGCTCGGACATCATGATGGAGATGTACCAGGCGGGCGAACTGCAGCCGCTGTTCGCGAAGGCGTGAACCGCCAGCGACTCATCGTCGGCATCACCGGCGCCTCGGGCGCCGTCTACGGCACGCGGCTGCTGGCACGGGCCCGCGCGCTCGGTGTCGAGACCCATCTGGTGGCCACGCCGGCCGGCGTGCTCAACGTGCACCATGAACTAGGCCTCGACCGCAAGGCGCTCGAGGCGCTGGCCGACCACTGCCACGCGCCGGGCGACATCGGCGCCTGCATCGCCAGCGGCAGCTTCGACGCCGCGGCGATGGTCGTCGCGCCCTGCTCGATGAAGACGCTCGCGGCCATTGCCCACGGCTTCGGCGACAACCTGCTCACGCGCGCCGCCGACGTCACGCTCAAGGAGCGGCGCCGCCTGCTGCTGATGGTGCGCGAGACGCCGTTCAACCTGGCGCACCTGCGCAACATGACCGCCGTGACGGAGATGGGCGGCGTGATCTTCCCGCCGCTGCCGGCCTTCTATCACCGGCCGGAATCGATCGAGGCGATGGTCGACGACACGGTCGAGCGGGTGCTGGCGCTGCTCGGTGTATCCGGCGCAGCGCCGCGGGCCTGGACCGGGCTCTGAGGCCCGCGGCTTCGAGGCCAAAAATTCGGCCATGGACGGAACGAAGGACGCGAGCGGCATGAACTGCGGACGGACTCGTCACTCCGTCGGCGGCACTCGCACTCGATTTTCCCCCACTCGTCGCACGCGCCTCGCCCGCGACCGACGCGCTCCCTAGGCTCCCTCCCAGGTCGACGCCCGCCGGCCCGCCGCGGTCGCTGGCCGCGGTTCATCTTCATCAATGCGCTGTGCGGGGGCGAAGAACTACGCGGCGAACGCACGGTCGCGGCGTTGACAGCGCATCCCGACTCAGCATGATCGTGCGCAGCGTGGAGGCCGGCATGGTCGACGGCAGATCCAACAGCAGGGATGCATGGCAAACCGGGCGCTGGCAGCAGATCGCGCGCGAGGAGTTGCGCGCGCTGCTCGTGGTCGTCGCGGTGGTCGGCATGTTGGCGCTGTTCCGTTCGACCGCGAGGATCGGCTTCCAGCCCACGTTCGATGGCCACGAGTTCCTGATCGGCTGGTGGGGCGACCTGTTGTCCCACATTCACTTCGCGCTGCCGATGCTGGCGATCGTCCAGACGGCACGGCGGCTGGGTCCTGATGAGGGCCGAAGGCGCTGGCTGGCGCTGGGCGCCGCATTGGCCATCGCGGCCGCACTGGCGGCACTTGCGCGATGTGTCTTTCTGCTGCACGAAGGTGGTATAGAGCGCCCGGAGTTCTGGCCGCTCTGGAGCCAGACGGCGATCCGCTTTGCCGTGCCGGCCCTGATGCTGCTGGTGGTGGCGGAGTACCACCGACGGCAGCTCCGCAGCCTCGAAGCGATGCGCGCCGCCGAGGCCGACCGCGAATCGCTCGAGCGCGCGTCGCTGCAGGCGCGGCTGCGCACGCTCGAGGCCCAGATCGAGCCGCACTTCCTGTTCAACACGCTGGCCAATGTGCGCCGGCTCTACGACACCGACCCGACCGCCGGTGACGCCATGCTGGCGCGTCTGATCGACTACCTGCGCTTCGCGCTGCCGTCGATGCGCGACGAGTCGCCGACGCTCGACCGCGAGGCGCGGATGATCGAGGCCTACCTTGAGTTGCAGCGCGTGCGCATGGGGCGCCGGCTCGACTTCAGCATCAATGTTCCGGCCGCACTCGGCGCGATCGCAGTGCCGCCGATGATGCTGCTGACGCTGGTCGAGAACGCGATCAAGCATGGTCTGGCACCGATGCGCGAGGGTGGCCGGATCGAGGTCGGCGCCCGGCTGGAGGGCACCCGATTGCGGCTGCAGGTGGCCGACACCGGCCGCGGCTTCGGCGGCGACACGGCCGGCGGCGGCACCGGGCTGGCCAACATCCGGGCCCGGCTGGCCGCGATGTTCGGCCCGCGCGGCGAACTGTCGCTGCAGGCCCGCGAGCCACGCGGCCTGGTGGCGACCATCAAGCTGCCGGTCAGCGTTTCATGAATGCCGCCTTGCAGCCGCCAACCGGCCTGGCCAAGGCGCCGTGGCGGCGCTTCGACCTGCGAAAGCTCATTCTGACGCTGGTGCTACTGACGGTGTTGGTCGGCGTCGCCACCTTTGGCCTGAACCAGATCATCTGGTACGCACCGCTGCCGACCAAGATTTCGCGCCTCGTCCATACCGCGGTGGCGGCGCTTCTGATGTGCGTGGCCGTCGTCGCGGCCGACGCGGCGGTCGACCGCGGCTGGCCGCGCTTGCGGACCTATGCGGCCGCGGTGGTCGGGGCGGCGGTGGCGGGCGGGCTGCTCGGGTGGCATGTGCGCGCCGCGCTCGGTTTCGAGTATTCCGGTGGGGGGGAGATCGATGTCGAGTCGTTCCTCTTCGGTCTGTCGCGCCGGCTCGACATCATGGTCATCGGCATCCTGGTCGGTGGCCTCGCGACCTACGTCCACGTCAGCCGCCGCGACGCGATACGAGCCCGGCTGCGCCAGCAGCGCGCCGAACAGGCGCGCGCATTGGCGCAGCGGGTGACGCTCGAATCGGAACTGCAGGCGCTGCAGGCGCGGATCGAGCCGGTGTTCCTGTTCGGCACGCTCGAGCGCATTCGTGGGCTGTACCTGCGCGACACCGCCGCGGCCAGCCGGATGATCGACGACCTGATCGACTACCTGAGGGCGGCGCTGCCGCATCTGCGCGAGTCGAGCTCGGTCGTCGAGCGCGAGCTCAAGCTCGCCGCTGCCTGGCTCGACATCGTCGGCCGCGACGACCGGCCGTGGCGGCTCGAGTCGGAGGTCGACGCGTCGGTGCGCGCGGCGGCGCTGCCGGCGCTGGTGCTGCTGCCGCTGGTGCAGTGCGCGGTTGGCGGCGGCGGCAATGCCGAGCAGCGGGTGCTGCGCTTGCGTGCCTTTGCGTCGGACGGCAGGCTGGTACTGGAGCTTTGCGCGAGTCGGCCTGCCTTCGCATCGGCTGAGGCCGGCCAGGTGATCGCTCAGATCCATGATCGGCTGCGCGCGATCCACGGCGAGGCGGCCACGCTCGATGTCGAGCAGGGTGCGGCCGACGGCATGGTTCGCCTGAGCCTGCCGCGCGAGCAGCCGCTGGCGGCGCCAACCCTGGAGGCCCCGGCATGACCATCGCCACCATCACCGAAAGCGCGGCTTCCTGGGCCGCCAGATCCAGGCAGCGGTCGCTCGCCCTCGCCCGCGACCTGGCGCCGACTTTGGGCTTCGTGGTGGCGGTGGTGGCCCTGTGGGTGCTGTTCCGCCGCCTGCGGGAATCCTCCCTGGACGAGGCAGTAGCGCCGCTGCATGAGTTGGCCGACATGGCCTGGGGTGACTTTTGGGCCCAGTTGATGCACGTGCTGCTGATGCTGGCGATCATCGAGCCGGTGCGCCGCCTCGGACCGGACTCCGGCATGCGGCGCGTCATGGTGCTGGTCGCGGCGGTGGCGCTGGCCGCGGCCGCCGCGGCCGCGAGCCGCATCCTCTACCTTGTTGCATTCGACGACTATTCGCTCGACGAGCTCTGGCCGTACGGATTCAGGGGCATGTTCCTGCGCTACGGCCTGCTCGCCGCGCTGCTGGTGCCGGCGGGCGAGTTCTACCGCGCCCAAGTGCGCAGCCTCGAGGCCATGCGCGCCGCCGAAGCCGACCGCGCGACACTCGAGCAACAGACGCTGCAGGCGCGGCTCAAGACGCTCGAGGCGCAGATCGAGCCGCATTTCCTGTTCAACACGCTGGCCAACGTGCGGCGCCTCTACGAGACCGATGCCGCCGCCGGCGAGCGCATGCTCGACCGCCTGACGCACTACCTGCAGATCGCATTGCCGTCGATGCGCGACGAGCACTCGACGCTGGCGCGCGAGGCCGAGCTGCTCGAGGCCTATTTTGAGCTGCAGCAGGTGCGCATGGGGCGGCGGCTGACCTACTCGGTCGACATCGCGCCCGCGCTGCGGCAGTTCGAGGTGCCGCCGATGATGCTGCTGACCCTGGTCGAGAACTCGATCAAGCATGGCCTGGCGCCGCAGCGCGAGGGCGGACGGGTCGAGGTCGGCGCGCGTCTGGAGGGCGGAAAGCTGCGGCTAGAGGTGGCCGATACCGGGCGCGGCTTCGGTGACGACACCGCCGGCGGCGGCACCGGGCTGGCCAACATCCGCGCCCGCCTGGCCGCGATGTTCGGCAGCGCGGCCGAGTTCACGCTCGCCGCGCGCGAGCCGCACGGCCTGCTGGCGACGATCCGTCTGCCGGCGCTGGCCGGGACCACGCCACCATGAACGCCTCCACCGCGCTGGACTTCCCGGCCGCGGTCGCGCGACGGTTGAGCCCGCGCACGCTGGCCTTTGCCCTGCCGATGCTGGCCCCGCTCGTATTCATCGGCGGCCTGGGCTTCGGGGGGGCCTTGGGCGCGTCGCCGACCGCCAAGGTGGCCATTCTCACTACCACCGCGGTGATGGGCCTGGTCATCCTGGTCGCGGTGGTAATCGCCGACGAGGCGGTCGACCGCGGCGCGCCGCGCCTGCCGAACTATGCGATGGCGGTGGTGCTCGGGGCGATCGGCGGCGCGTTGCTCGGCTGGGAGTTGCGCGAGGCGCTGGGCTTGCCGTTCGAGCTCCCGGGCAGCAAGGTCGTGCTTCCAGCCCACCACCCAGAGTTTTATCGCTTGTGTCAGATGGCCATCGGCATCCTGGTCGGCGGGCTGGCCACCTTCGTCCACGTCACGCGCCGCACCGCGCTGGCGGCGCGCCGACGCCAGCAGGAGGCCGAGCGCGCCCGCGCCGTCGCCGGCCGGCGCACCCTCGAGTCGCAGCTGCAGGCACTGCAGGCGCGCGTCGAGCCGATGTTCCTGTTCGGCACGCTGGCGCACATCCGCGGCCTGTATCGCAGCGACGCGCGCGCGGCCGGCGCGATGCTGGAGGACCTGATCGAGTACCTGCGCGCCGCGCTGCCGCACCTGCGCGAGTCGACCTCGGAACTCGGGCAGGAACTGAAGCTGGTGCGCGCCTGGCTCGACATCATGGGCCGCTCGCTGCCCGGCCTGCGCTTCGAGATCGACGCCGCGCCCGCGGCGCAGGGCGCGCGCCTGCCGGCGCTGGTGCTGCTGCCGCTGGTGCAGCACGCGGTGGCACGGCCGGGCACCAACGGGCCGCGGCTGCGCATCGGCGTGACTGCCTCCGGCGCGCGGCTGCACATCGAACTGCTGTCGGGCAACGATGCCTTTGGCGCCGGCATCGCCGGTGTGGCGCTGCTGGAGCAGATCGACGAGCGGTTGCGCGTGCTCTATGGCGAACAGGCCCGGTTCGAAGCCGGGCCGGCGCAGCCGGCCGGCAGCCGGGCCGCGATCGAGCTGCCGCTTCTGCGCGCAAGCGCCGACGATGACCCGCAAGGAGACGCACCATGACCGATGCCGTCATCGCCGAGGACGAACCGCTCCTGCGCGGCGAGTTGAAGGACAGCCTGACCAGGCTGTGGCCGGGCCTGCGCATCGTCGCCGAGGCCGAAGACGGCGTCGAGGCGCTCGACGCGCTCGGCCGCTGCAAGCCGCAGGTGATGTTCCTCGACATCGAGATGCCCGGGCTCTCGGGGCTGGAGGTCGCGCGCGCTGCCAGCGGGCGCTGCCACATCGTTTTCGTCACCGCCTACAACCAGCATGCGGTTGCGGCCTTCGAGCAGGGTGCGGTCGACTACGTGATGAAGCCCTTCAGCGCGGCACGCCTGGCCGCGGCCATTGCGCGGGTGCGCGAGCGGCTCGATGCGGCTCCGGCCAAGCTGGACGGCCTGCTCGAGGTGCTGCGCGAGCAGGCGCCCAAGCGCGGCTTCCTGCGCTGGATCAACGCCTCGAGCGGCCAGAACGTGCGCCTGATCACCACCGACGAGGTCTGCTACTTCAAGGCCGACAGCAAGTACACGCTGGTCGTCACGGCGGACGCCGAGGCGCTGATCCGCAGATCGATCAAGGAGTTGATGGACGAGCTCGACCCGGAGGTGTTCTGGCCCGTGCACCGCGGCGTGGTGGTCAACGTCAACGCGATCGCACTGGCCCATCGCAAGCTCGGCGGCCAGTTCGAGTTGAAGTTGAAGCAGCGCAAGGAGACGCTCGCCGTCAGCGAGCCCTTTGCCTACCGCTTCCGCCAGATGTAGGGCCACGCGATGCGGCCCCACCCGCTTGCCCTCGCCCTGCTCGCGACCGGCGCCATCGCGCAGGAGCCGGTCCAGTTCGAGCGCGTGGAGGTGGTTGGCTCGCGCCTGCCGCGCATCGACGCCGAGACCGCGCTGCCGGTGCAGATCATCCGCCGCGAGCAGATCGAGCGCAGCGGCGCGCAGAACGCCGAGGAACTGCTGCAGCGCATCGTGGCCAACGCTGGCGGCCACCCCGAGGCGCTCGGGCTCGGCGAAGCCGACACGCCGGGGCTCTCGAGCGCCTCGCTGCGCGGCCTGGGCACCGGCGAGACGCTGGTGCTGCTCAACGGTCGGCGGCTGGCGAACTACGCCTTCACCAGCATCAGCGGCCCCGGCGTCGACCTGCACGTGATCCCGCTCGCGGCGATCGAGCGTGTCGAGGTGCTCAAGGACGGCGCCTCGGCGCTCTATGGCAGCGATGCGATCGGTGGCGTCATCAACTTCGTCACCCGCAAGGACTTCTCCGGCGCCGAGCTGGGCCTCAGCGCGCGCGCACCGGAGGCCGGCGGCGCAGAGCGCGGCCGCGCGACGCTGGCCTTCGGGCGCGGGGACCTGGGCGCCGATGGCTACAACGCGTTCGCGATCGTCGACCTGCAGCGCACCCGCGGGCTCGCCGCCATCGACCGCCCCTTCGCCAGCACAGGCAACCGACCAGAGCTCGGCCTGGTGCAGCTGAGTGGCAATTCATGGCCGGCCAACATTCGCCAGTTCACCCCCGGCGGCGGGCAAACGCTCGTCAACCCCGCCGCACCGGGCTGTACCAGCCTGACCGTGCCCTTCGACAGCGATGGCAATGGGGTGGCCGACACCTGCGGCTTCGACTTCGTGAAAACGCTCAACCTCGTGGCGCCATCGCGCCAGGCCAACCTGCTGGCCAGTGCCAGCGTCGCGCTGGGCTCCGGCGCAGAGCTCTACACCGAACTGCTGTGGTCCGACAGCGAGGTGCGCTTTGTCTCGTCGCCGTCGTCGGCGATAGCTAACCTATCGGGCACCGGCTCGCGCTTCTTCCTGCCGGCCAGCAGCCCCTACTACCCCACCGAACTCGGCCTCCAGGGCAACCTGCCACTGGCCTACCGCACGCTGCCGCTGGGCTCGCGCACCAACGAGGTGGACTCGGAAAATCTGCGGGCGCTGGTCGGGGCGCGCGGCCGCCGCGGTGGCTGGGACTTCGACGGCGCGCTCTCGTTCAAGCAGAGCCGCGCGCAGGAGCACTACGCGAGCGGCTTCGTTGATGCCGGCCGGTTGTCGGCCGCACTGGCGACCGGGCTCGTCAACCCCTTCGGCGCCTCGGGACCCGAAGGCGACGCGCTGCTGGCCGGTACCGAGCTGACGGGGCTGGCGCGCGAAGCGCGTGGCCGCAGCGTCGAGGCTGACCTGCGCGCCAGCGGCGAGCTGCTGGCGCTGCCGGGCGGCATGCTCGCGCTGGCCACCGGTGTCGAGGCGCGCCGCGAGACGCTCACCGATCGCCGGCCGGTCATTACCGACGAGGTGGCCGGCAGCGGGGGGCCGTCGGGCGAGAAGAGCGGCTCGCGCAACGTGCAGGCGCTCTATGCCGAACTGCTAGCGCCGGTGTTGACCGGCCTCGAGCTTCAGGCCGCGGCGCGGCTGGACCACTACTCAGATTTCGGCTCCAACTTCAGCCCGAAGCTGGCGCTGCGCTGGCAGCCGGCGGCCTGGGGCCTGCTGCGCGCCTCGGCGGGGCGGGGTTTTCGCGCCCCGTCGCTGCCCGAGTTGTACACCGAACAGACTTCCAGCCTCAACGACTACTTTTTCGCCGAACCGCCGGTGACCGACCCGGTGCGCTGCCCGGTCACTGGCCAGCCCGCCGACTGTCAGCCCGAGTGGCGGGTGGTGGGCGGCGGCAATCCGGCGCTGCAGCCACAGCGCTCCACGCAGACCAACCTCGGCATCGTCCTCGAGCCTTCACCCGGCTGGCAGGCGTCGCTCGACATCTGGTCGATCCGCATCAGCGACATCATCGGCACGCTCACCGAGGAGGACGTGATCTACAACATCCCGGGCTACGAGGGCAGCAACGTGGTGCGCGGTCCGGTGGACCCGGCGTTCCCGGCGCTGCCGGGGCCGATCGAGCAGGTCCTGCTGATCAACCAGAACCTGGGCACCTGGCGCGTGGAGGGCACCGATCTGCATCTGGCCAGCGCGCCGGTGTCGACGCCACTCGGCCGCGCATCAGCGCAGTTCGACGGCAGCTATGTGCGACGGGCGCGGCAGGAGATCGTCGCCGGCCAGGTGATCGACCTGATCGGCCGCGTCGTGCCGCGCTGGCAGCATGTGCTGAGCATGGGGCTGGACCTCGGAGCTTGGAAGGGCACGCTCTCGCAGCGCTACCGGCGCGGCTATCGCGATGAGAGACCGCTGCCGGACGGATCGACCCGGCGCGTCAGCTCGTACGTCAACTGGGATGCCCAGTTGGGCTACGCGCCGACCCCGGCGCTGACCCTCACGCTCGGGGTGCAGAACCTGCTCGACCGCGATCCGCCATTCACCAACTCGGGGGCAAACTTCCAGCTCGGCTATGACCCGCTCTACGCGAGCCCGCTGGGGCGCACCTGGACCTTGGGCGTGAAGTACGCGTGGCGCTGACGCCGGCTCAGGCGCGCGCGCCGCTCTCCCACTGCTTGCGCGACGCAAACACCGCGTTCGGATACTCCGCCCGGCCGCGGCTACCGTTGTAGCGGCCGAGCGCGAGGAACAGGTCGCCGCGCTCGCGGTCGAGGTAGTGGCGCAGGATCACGCAGCCGAAGCGCAGGTTGGTCTGCATGTGGAACAGCCGGCTGGCATCGCCATCGCCGATCAGCCGGCTCCAGAACGGCATGATCTGCATGTAGCCGCGTGCGCCGACGCTGCTGATGGCGAACTTGCGAAAGCCGCTCTCGACCTGGACCAGTCCCAGCACCAGGTTGGGCTCGAGGCCGGCGCGCTTGCTCTCGTACCAGAGGGTGTTCAGGAACTCGCGCCGGGTGTCGAAATCCGGCTTGCGGCGCGCGAGCTTCTCGCTGCTGGCCGTCAGCCAGCGCAGGTAGACCAGGCGCTCTTCAGTGCTCGCGAACTCGGGCCGCGGCGGTGCGCCGTTGGCCACCGCCATCCGCAGCGCACCGCGCACCGAGTCGGCCAGCGGCTCCTCGACCTGGCCGCCGGCCAGTGCCAGGCGCGGCAAGCCGGCCAGCGCGAGCCCCGCGCCACCGGCGACGATCAGCGAGCGCCGGCCCAGCATGCTCACAGGCCGAGCCGATCCCTGAGCCGGGCCACCACGTCGGCACGGGCCACCGAGGCGGCCTCGGCCTCGCGCCGACCCTGCAACTCGACCTGGCCTTCCTTGAGACCGCGATCCGAGATCACGACTCGCTGCGGAACGCCGATCAGTTCCCAGTCGGCGAACATCGCGCCGGGGCGCTCGCCGCGGTCGTCGAGGAGCGCGTCGATGCCGAGCGACTGAAGTTCGGCATAGAGCGCATCGGCACTGGCCTTGACCTCGGCGCTGCGGTCGTAGCCGATCGGGCAGATGACCACCGCGAACGGCGCGATCGCGGCCGGCCAGATGATCCCGCGAGCGTCGTTGTTCTGCTCGATCGCCGCGCCCAGGATGCGCGTGACGCCGATGCCGTAGCAGCCCATCTCCATCAGCCGCGGCTTGCCGGTCTCGTCCAGGTAGTTGGCGTTCATCGCCTCGCTGTACTTGGTGCCGAGGTAGAACACATGGCCGACCTCGATGCCGCGCTGGATCGCGAGCACGCCCTTGCCATCCGGGCTCGGGTCGCCTTCGACCACGTTGCGGATGTCTTCGATCAGGTCGGGCTCGGGCAGGTCGCGGCCCCAGTTGACGCCGGTGAAGTGGAAGTCGATCTCGTTGGCGCCGCAGACGAAGTCGCTCATGTTGGCGACGGTGCGGTCGGCGACGATCTTGACCGGCAGCTTCAGACCGATCGGTCCCAGGTAGCCCGGCTTGCAGCCGAAATGGCTCTCGATCTCGGCGCCGGTCGCGAAGCGGAAGCCCGACTTGAGCCCCTCGACCTTGCCGGCCTTGATCTCGTTGAGGTCGTGGTCGCCGCGCACCAGCAGCAGCCAGACGGTGGTCTTGAGCACGTCGCCCGACTCGCCGATCTCGTCGGTGGCGAGCACCAGCGACTTGACGGTGCGCGCCAGCGGCAGGCCGAGCAAGGTGGCGACGTCGGCGCAGGTGCTCTTGCCCGGGGTCGGCGTCTTCGCCATCGCCTGGGCGGGCGCGCCGCGCCGCGCGATCAGCGGCAGCGCCTCGGCCAGCTCGATGTTGGCGGCGTAGTCGCTGCTCGGGCAGTACACCAGCGCGTCTTCGCCGGTGTCGGCGATGACCTGGAATTCATGCGAGGCGTCACCGCCGATGGCGCCGGTGTCGGCCGCCACCGCGCGGTACTGCAGGCCGAAGCGATCGAAGATGCGGCAGTAGGCCGCGTACATCGTGTCGTAGCTCTTCAGCGCGGCGGCCTTGTCACGGTCGAAGGAGTAGGCGTCCTTCATCGTGAACTCGCGCCCGCGCATGATGCCGAAGCGCGGCCGGCGTTCGTCGCGGAACTTGGTCTGGATGTGGAAGAAGTTCTTCGGCAGCTGCTTGTAGCTGCGCAGTTCCTGGCGCGCGATGTCGGTGACGACCTCTTCGCTGGTCGGCTGGATGATGAAGTCGCGGTCGTGGCGGTCCTTCACGCGCAGCAGTTCGGGACCGTAGGCCTGGAAGCGGCCCGACTCCTGCCAAAGCTCGGCCGGCTGCACCACCGGCATCAGCAGCTCGATCGCGCCGGCGCGCACCATCTCCTCGCGGATGATGGCTTCGACCTTGCGGATCACGCGCAGGCCCATCGGCATGTAGTTGTAGATGCCGGCGCCGAGCCGCTTGATCATGCCGGCGCGCATCATCAGCTTGTGGCTGGCGACCTCGGCGTCGGCGGGTGCTTCCTTGAGGGTCGAGACGAGGAACTGGGAGGCTTTCATGAGGCGCAGGCGGGTGCGTGGGGCTGCGAGCGGCATCGCGCCGACCAGCATGATGCCGTCGGGGCCTCGGGGTTGCGCGGGGTTGCGCGGCGAGGGTCCGCTGCAATAATGAATTCAATCACTGAATTCGAGGTTTCATTATGCTCGACCGAGAGGGCTTTCGCCCCAACGTCGGCATCGTCCTGCTCAATCAGCGCAACCAGGTTTTCTGGGGCAAGCGCATTCGCACCCACTCCTGGCAGTTTCCGCAGGGTGGCATCAAGTACGGCGAGACGCCCGAGCAGGCGATGTTCCGCGAGTTGCACGAAGAAGTCGGGCTGCATCCGGAGCATGTGCGCATCCTCGCGCGCACCCGCGACTGGCTTCGCTACGAGGTGCCGGACCACTTCATCCGCCGCGACGCGCGCGGCCACTACCGCGGCCAGAAGCAGATCTGGTTCCTGTTGCAGCTGACCGGCCGCGACAACGACATGAACCTGCGTGCTACCGACCACCCGGAGTTCGACGCCTGGCGCTGGAACGAATACTGGGTGCCGCTGGATGTGGTGATCGAGTTCAAGCGCGACGTCTACCAGATGGCGCTGACCGAGCTGGCGCGCTACCTGCCGCACGGGCATCCGCACAACCGCTACCTGCGCAGCGGCATGCGGCCGCACCGGCACGAGTTGGAGCCGATCGAGCCGCTCCGGCCGGGGTTCGCCGCGGGCGACACCTCGCCCGAGGCACCGGCCGGCTGATCAGCTGGCGCGTCGGTTCACCAGCGTGATGCCGGCGATCACGCCGACCAGGGCCAGGACCAGCCGCCAGCCGAGTGGCTCGCCGAGCAGCAACACGGCGAACAGCAGGCCCGACACCGGGGTCAGGAACGCGAAGGACTGCACGCGCGTGGCCGGGTAGCGCGTCAGCAGCCAGAACCACAGCAGGTAGCTGGCGAAGGTGACGATCACGGTCTGGTAGAAGACCGAGCCGAGGGCCAGCGCGCTCCAGTCAGCGGGCCAGCGCTCGCCGACGACCCAGGCCGCCAGCGGCGCCAGGATCGCCGCCACCAGCAGTTGGTAGGCCAGCGTCAGCTCGGCCGGGGCGCGGCGCAGCACCGTCATGCGGATCGTCACCGTGGTCAGCCCCCACAGCACCGCGGCGGCAAGCGCCAGCGCATCGCCGAGCAGCGCGCCGCCCTCGCCGAAGCCTTCGGCAAAGGCCAGCGCGACGGCGCCAAAGGCGATCAGCAGACCGGCGACCTGGCGCGGCCGCAGCCGTTCGGCCGGCACGAAGGCCGCCAGCACCGCCGCCACGATCAGCGGCGATGTGTTGATGAACACCGTCGAGCGCGCCGCGGTGGTGTGCTGCAGGCCGATGAAGATGCAGGCGAACTCGACGGCAAACAGCGCCCCGGCCAGCAGCCCGGGCCAGAGCGTGCCGTCATCGAGCGAAAAACGGATGCCGCGCATGCGCATCCAGGTCAGCAGTAGCACCGCCGCGCCGACGCTGCGCAGCGAGAGCTGGATCAGCGGCGGTACTTCCGGCAGCGCGGCCTTGATCGCGACCTGGTTCAGGCCCCAGAGCAGGCAGCACAGCAGCAACGCGGCGACCGCTGTCGCGTCGAGCCGGTTCTTCACGCGGTGAGCACGAGGTTGTCGCGGTGGATCAGCTCGGGCTCGTTGGCGTAGCCGAGCAGGCCCTCGATCTGCGAGGAGGGTTTGCGCGCGATCAGGCGGGCCTCGCTGGCGGCGTAGTTGGCCAGACCGCGCGCGAGTTCGGTGCCGCGGGCATCGCGCACGGCGACCACGTCGCCACGCACGAATTCGCCCTGGACCTCGACCACGCCGATCGGCAGCAGGCTCTTGCCGGCATCGCGCAGCTTGGCGACCGCGCCATCGTCGATCGTGACCGCGCCGCGCAACTGCAGGTGGCCGACCATCCATTGCTTGCGCGCGGCCAGCTTGGCGGTGCCGGCCACCAGCAGCGTGCCGATGCGTTCGCCGCTGGCCAGTCGCAGCAGCACGTCCTGCTCGCGGCCCCAGGCGATCACGGTGCTGGCACCGCCCTGCGCCGCGCGCCTGGCGGCCAGCACCTTCGTGATCATGCCGCCCTTGCCGAGGCTGGACCCGGCGCCGCCGGCCATCTGCTCGAGCTCGGGTGTTCCCGCGACCGCTTCGTCGATGAAGCGGGCATCCGGCACCTTGCGCGGGTCGGCCGAATAGAGCCCCGGCTGGTCGGTCAGGATCACCAGCAGGTCGGCCTCGATCAGGTTGGCGACGAGCGCTCCGAGGGTGTCGTTGTCGCCGAACTTGATCTCGTCGTTGACGACGGTGTCATTCTCGTTGATCACAGGGATCACGCCGAGCGACAGAAGCGTCAGCAGCGTCGAGCGCGCGTTGAGGTAGCGCTCGCGGTCGGCGAGGTCGGCGTGGGTGAGCAGCACCTGCGCGCTGGCCAGGCCCTGCTCGCGCAGCTGCGTTTCGTAGATCTGGGCCAGGCCCATCTGGCCGACCGCGGCCGCGGCCTGCAGTTCGTGCAGTTCGCGCGGCCGAACGCTCCAGCCCAGGCGCTTCATGCCCTCGGCGATCGCGCCGCTGGAAACCATCACGACCTCGCGCCCGTTGCGCGCCAGCGCGGCGAGCTGGCGGCACCAGTTGCCGATCGCGGCGACGTCGATGCCGCGGCCTTCATTGGTGACCAGGGTCGAGCCGACCTTGACGACGATGCGGCGTGCGCCGTGCAAGACCTCGTTCATCGGCGGGCCTGCTCAGCGAAAGCGTGGATCGTCGGCAGCCGGCTGGAACTCGGGCTGAGGCGGCTTCGTCGGCTCGTCCTCGAAGCGCACGTCGGGCTCGGCCACGTGCACCTGCTCGGACTCCACATGCTTCCAGATCGCCTGCACCAGATGCTCGCAACCCTCGCGGGTCAGGGCCGAAATCTCGAACACCGGCCCCTTCCAGCGCAGGCGCTTGACGAAGTCCTTGACGCGCGCGGCGCGCTCGTCCTCGGGCACCACGTCGAGCTTGTTGAGCACCAGCCAGCGCGGCTTGTCGAACAGCGCCTTGTCGTACTTCTTGAGCTCGAGCAGGATCGCCTTGGCCTGCGCGACCGGATCGACCGCGTCGTCGAAGGGCGCGATGTCGACGATGTGCAGCAAGAGCCGCGTGCGCTGCAGGTGGCGCAGGAACTGGTGGCCGAGGCCGGCGCCTTCTGCGGCACCCTCGATCAGACCCGGGATGTCGGCCACCACGAAGCTCTGGCTCGGACCGACGCGCACCACGCCCAGATTCGGGTGCAGCGTGGTGAAGGGATAGTCGGCGATCTTGGGCCGCGCGTTCGAGATCGCGGTGATCAGCGTCGACTTGCCGGCATTGGGCTGGCCGAGCAGGCCGACGTCGGCCAGCACCCGCAGTTCGAGCTTGAGCTTCTTCTGCTCGCCGGGCCAACCGGGCGTCTTCTGGCGCGGCGCGCGATTGGTGCTGGTCTTGAAGTGCAGGTTGCCGAAGCCGCCGTCGCCGCCCTTGCAGAGCATGAATTTCTCGCCCGGCACCAGCATCTCGACGATCAGCGCGCCGGTCTCGAAGTCGCGGATGATGGTGCCGACCGGCACCCGCAGCGTGACGTCGTCGGCGGCCGCGCCGTACTGGTCGGAGCCACGGCCGTGCTCGCCGCTCTTGGCCTCGTGACGACGCGCGTAGCGAAAGTCGATCAGCGTATTCAGGTTGCGGTCGGCCACGACGAACACATGGCCGCCGCGTCCGCCATCGCCGCCGTTGGGTCCACCGAAGGGGATGAACTTCTCTCGCCTGAAGCTGGCGCAGCCGTTGCCGCCGTTGCCGGCGGTCACGTCGATGGTGGCTTCGTCTACGAATTTCATGGCGCGAGCAATGGTAGCGGCGAAGGCCGGAAGCGAAGAAGCCCTGGCAATCCGGAGGCCGGAAATGAAGAAGCCCCGGCGAGCCGGGGCTTCGGATGCAAGGCAACTGCGCTTAAGCGGCCGTGATGATCACGGTGCGCCGATTGCGCGGACCCTTGACGTCGAAGGACACGGTGCCGTCGGTCAACGCGAACAGCGTGTGGTCCTTGCCCGTACCGACATTGGTGCCGGCATGGAACTGGGTACCGCGCTGGCGCACGATGATCGAACCGGCCGACACGGCCTGGCCGCCGAAGGCCTTGACGCCGAGCATCTTCGGCTGGGAGTCGCGGCCGTTCCGTGTGGAACCGCCGCCCTTTTTCTGTGCCATCTCTAGCTCCTTCTCAGTTGCGTTGAATCAAGGCTCAGGCCTGGACCGCGCTGATTTCCAGCTCGGTGTAGGTCTGACGGTGACCCTGGCGCTTCTGGTAGTGCTTGCGGCGACGCATCTTGAAGATGCGCACCTTGTCATGCTTGCCTTGAGCCACGACCGTGGCCGTGACGGTGGCGCCGGCTACCAAGGGCGTGCCAACCTTCAGCTCGGCGCCGTCTCCGACAGCGAGCACCTGGTCGATCACGATCTCTTGGCCAACGTCCGCAGCAATCTGTTCTACTTTGATTTTCTCGCCGGCTGCAACCTTGTATTGCTTGCCACCGGTTTTTATGACCGCGTACATATCAGCCCTTTCGTACTTAGAACGTGTGGGGCTGGTGCCCCACGCCGCTTCGAGCACCCAGGCTGCAACGGGAATACCCGAATCAACCTCGACACGCGAAGCCTGAGAGTGTAGCACGAGCCGGCAGCAAGAGCGGGCGAGGCGGCCCCCACGCGCAGGACGCCAGCCGCTCGTTGGGGGTCGCTCCCTATAATCCTGGCTGTTCGCGCGGGCTCCCGCGCTTTTCGATTCCATCCGTGCCTGCCGTCCTGCCCGCCGCCGACCCCGCCCTCTCCCCTGTCGAGCTGATGGCGCCCGAGATGGCGGAGGTGGACGCGCTGATCCGGGAGCGGCTGCGCTCGGAAGTGGTGCTGATTGACCAGATCTCCAACTACATCATCGGTGCCGGCGGCAAGCGGATCCGGCCGATGCTCGTGCTGCTGTTCGCCAATGCGCTCGGCTTCCACGGCCGCGAGCGTTTCGAACTGGCTGCGACCGTGGAGTTCATCCACACGGCGACGCTGCTGCACGATGACGTCGTCGATGAGTCGCAGCTGCGCAGAGGTCGCGACACCGCCAACGCGCGTTTCGGCAACGCTGCCAGCGTGCTGGTCGGCGACTTCCTCTACTCGCGCGCCTTCCAGATGATGGTCTCGGTCGACCGCATGCGCGTGCTCGCGGTGCTGGCCGACGCGACTAACGTGATCGCCGAGGGCGAGGTTCTGCAGTTGATGAACATGCACGACCCCGACATCGCGGTGGCCGACTACCTGCGCGTGATCCGCTTCAAGACGGCCAAGCTGTTCGAGGCCAGTGCGCGCCTGGGCGCGGTGCTGGCCAAGGCCGAACCGGCGGTCGAGGAGGCCTGCGCCGACTACGGGCGCGCACTGGGCACCGCGTTCCAACTGGTCGACGATCTGCTCGACTACGAGGGCCACACTGCCGAGCTCGGCAAGAACGTGGGCGACGACCTGCGCGAAGGCAAACCGACCCTGCCGCTTCTGGTGGCGATGGAGCGCGGCTCGAACGAGCAACGCGCGCTGATCCGCGGCGCGATCGAGCACGGCGAAGTCGATCGGCTTGGCGAGGTGGTCGAGGTCGTGCGCGCCACTGGTGCGCTGCAGGCCACGCGCGAGGCGGCACAAGCCGAGATCGAGCGCGCCGAGCGCTGTCTCGACGCGCTCCCCCACAGCGAGTACCGTTCGGCTCTGCTACACTTATGTGCTCTGTCGTTGCATCGATCGCATTGATCGGTGTCGGAGTCTCCCGACTCCTACTGCTTGACGACAGAGGGCTCCCAAGAGGGCCGCATCGGGGTGTAGCTTAGCCTGGTAGAGCGCTACGTTCGGGACGTAGAGGCCGGAGGTTCGAATCCTCTCACCCCGACCAGTTTTTTTCCCGCAACGACCTGTGCCGGACGCATCGCGTATGCGTTCGGCATCGCTGCGCGCGCCACCTTTCTCACACGATGTGGGCCATGACCGACGGCCGTGCCGCATCGTCGTTTACAGGCAACAGCGAATCGGCGATCATGACCAAGTCACCCCCTCGCCGAATCGACCACGCCCGTGGATACCGTTGCCGATACCGCTCATAGTTCGCTGTCTGGCGTCGCCCGGGTGCTGGTGCATGCCGGCAAGCTGAGCGTCAAGTCGGCCGAGGACCTGGTCCGCAGCGCCAAGGAACAGAAGCGGAGCTTCATCGCGGCGGTGCTCAGCGCCGGCGCGGTTCAGCCGGCCGACCTCGCGCACACCCTCTCGAGCGTGCTGGCCATGCCGCTGCTCGACCTGGCGTCGGTCGACCCGCAGAAGCTGCCGCGCAACGTCATCGACAACAAGCTCGCCGCCCAGTACCAGGTGCTGGTGCTCGGCAAGCGCGGCAACCGCATCTTCATCGGCGGCGCCGATCCGACAGATCAGGAGGCGGCCGAGCGCATCAAGTTCGCCACCCAGCTCACGCCCGAGTGGGTCGTGGTCGAGCATGACAAGCTGATCAAGCTGGTCGATGCCGCGAGTACCGGCGCCGGAGAAGCGCTCGAGGCCCTGGCCGGCGGTGACTTCGAGTTCGACGTCACCGAAGAAGATGCGACCGCACAGGAGTCGGCCGACGTCACGCAGGAAGTCGAGGACGCGCCGGTCGTCCGATTCCTGCAGAAGATGCTGATCGACGCGATCAACGCCCGCGCCTCCGACCTTCATTTCGAGCCCTTCGAGTACCACTACCGGGTGCGCTTCCGCATCGACGGCGAACTGCGCGAGATCACGCAGCCGCCGATCGCGATCAAGGACAAGCTGGCCTCCCGCATCAAGGTCATCTCGCGCATGGACATTGCCGAGAAGCGGGTGCCGCAGGACGGTCGCATGAAGCTGAAGTTCGGCAACAAGGCGATCGACTTCCGCGTCAGCACGCTGCCCACGCTGTTCGGCGAGAAGGTCGTGATCCGGATTCTTGACGCGTCGAGCGCCAAGGTGGGCATCGAGGCGCTGGGCTACGAGAAGGAAGAGAAGGAGCGCCTGATGGACGCCGTCAAGCGTCCCTACGGCATGGTGCTGGTGACCGGCCCCACCGGTTCGGGCAAGACGGTTTCGCTCTACACCTGCCTGAACATCCTGAACCAGCCGGGCGTGAACATCTCAACCGTCGAGGATCCGGCCGAAATCAACCTGCCGGGCATCAACCAGGTCAACGTCAACGACAAGGCCGGGATGAACTTCTCGGTCGCGCTCAAGGCATTCCTGCGCCAGGATCCCGACGTGATCATGGTCGGCGAGATTCGCGATCTCGACACCGCCGACATTGCCATCAAGGCCGCCCAGACCGGCCACATGGTGATGTCGACGCTGCACACCAATGACGCGCCGACCACGCTGACCCGTCTGATGAACATGGGCGTGGCGCCGTTCAACATCGCCTCGAGCGTGATCCTCATCACGGCACAGCGACTTGCGCGACGCCTCTGCGAAGTCTGCAAGAAGCCGGCTGACTATCCTCGCGAGGCCTTGCTGAAAGCCGGCTTCAAGGAAGGCGATCTCGACGGCATCTGGAAGCCGTATCGCGCGGTCGGCTGTTCGGCCTGCAACAACGGTTACAAGGGTCGCGTTGGCATTTACCAGGTGATGCCGATCAGCGAAGAGATTCAACGCATCATCCTGACCAGTGGCAACGCGATGGACATTGCAACGCAGGCCAAGAAGGACGGCGTTCGCGATCTGCGCGAGAGCGGACTGGTCAAGGTCAGAGCAGGCGTCACGACGCTGGAAGAAGTGATCTCGGTCACCAACGAATAAGCCGCGACAACGAGCACGCGGCAGTCAGTACAACGGGAGCATCGCACGGACCATGGCCACTGCAACAGCGGCGGGCGCTAAAGCCGGCAAGGAATTTGTCTTCGAGTGGGAAGGCAAGGACAAGAACGGCAAGCTGGTGCGCGGCGAGATGCGCGCCGGCGGCGAAGCGATGGTCAGCGCCAGCCTGCGTCGCCAGGGCATCCTGGTCCAGAAGGTCCGGAAGCGCCGCACCAGCGGCGGCTCGTCGATCAAGCAGCGCGACATCGCGATCTTCACGCGCCAACTGGCGACGATGATGCGCGCCGGCGTGCCGCTGCTGCAGAGCTTCGACATCGTCGCTCGCGGCAGCACCAACCCGCGCGTGACCAAGCTGCTGACCGACATCCGCTCCGACGTCGAGACCGGCACCAGCCTGGCGGCCTCCTTCCGCAAGCACCCGCTGCATTTCGACGCGCTGTACTGCAACCTGGTCGAGGCCGGCGAGGCCGCCGGTATTCTCGAAACACTGCTCGACCGACTCGCCGTGTACCAGGAGAAGACGCTCGAGATCAAGTCCAAGATCAAGTCGGCGCTGATCTACCCGGTAGCGGTGCTGGTGGTGGCCTTCGTCGTGGTCGCGGTGATCATGATCTTCGTGATCCCGGCCTTCAAGGAGGTGTTCAGCTCCTTTGGCGCCGACCTGCCGGCGCCGACGCTGGTCGTGATGGCGATCTCCGAGGTCTTCGTCGCCTACTGGTGGCTGATCTTCGGCAGCATCGGCTTCGGCACCTACTTCTTCTTCCAGACCTGGAAGCGCTCGGAGCGCATGCAGAAGACGATGGACCGGCTGCTGCTCAAGGTGCCGATCTTCGGCGACCTGGTCAACAAGTCGGCGGTTGCGCGCTGGACGCGGACGCTCTCGACGATGTTCGCCGCCGGCGTGCCGCTGGTCGAAGCGCTCGACTCGGTGGGCGGCGCCTCGGGCAACGCGGTCTACGCCGAGGCGACCGAGCAGATCCAGAAGGACATCACGACCGGCACCGCATTGACCACCGCGATGCAGACCAGCGGCATCTTCCCGACGATGGTGCTGCAGATGGCCGCCATCGGCGAGGAATCGGGCTCGCTCGACCACATGCTCGGCAAGGCTGCCGAGTTCTACGAGAACGAGGTCGACGAGGCGGTCAAGGGCCTGTCCAGCCTGCTCGAGCCGATCATCATCGTCGTGCTCGGCACCATCATCGGCGGCATCGTGGTCTCGATGTACCTGCCGATCTTCAAGCTTGGCCAGGTCGTCTGATCGAGCGGAGCGCAGGTCGCTCTTCGCCGTCAGCGTTTCCGCTTCATGATCGATGACGCACTCGGGGCGCTGCTGACGCCCCTTGGTCTGGCCCTGCTCGGCCTGTGCATCGGCAGCTTCCTCAACGTGGTGGTGCATCGGCTGCCGCTGATGATGGAGCGCGCCTGGAAGCTCGAAAGCGCCGAGATGCTGGGCGTCGCGGCGCCCGACGTCGCACCGCTGACGCTGAGCAAGCCGGCGTCGCGCTGCCCGCACTGCGGCCACCGGATCCGCTGGTACGAGAACATCCCGCTGCTGAGCTGGATCGCGCTGCGCGGCCGCTGCTCCGCCTGCAAGGCGCCGATCTCGGCTCGCTATCCGCTGGTCGAACTCGCCACCGGCCTGCTCTTTGCGGCACTTGCCTGGCGCTTCCCGGCCCAGGCCCCGACCTTCGTCTGGTGCGGTTTCGTCGCCGCGCTGGTCGCGCTGGCGCTGATCGACTGGGACACCACGCTGCTGCCCGACAGCATCACGCTGCCACTGCTCTGGGGCGGGTTGATCGCCGCGGCGCTCGGCTGGACCGGCATCGCGCTGTCCACCGCGGTCTGGGGCGCGGTCGCCGGCTACCTGGCGCTGTGGTCGGTCTACTGGCTGTTCAAGCTCACAACCGGCAAGGAGGGCATGGGCGCCGGCGACTTCAAGCTGCTCGCCGCGCTCGGCGCCTGGCTCGGCTGGCAGATGCTGTTGCCGATCGTGCTGGCCGCCTCGCTGCTCGGGGCCGTCGTCGGCATCGCGATGAAGTTCGGCGGCTCGCTGCGCGAGGGTCGCTACGTGCCCTTCGGGCCCTTCCTCGCCGGCGCCGGCTTGGTCGTGCTCTACGCCGGCCCGGAGCGCGTTCGCGGCTGGATGGGCTGGGCCTGAGGCCCGCGAAAACGTGGCAGGAAACGCCATGGATGCGGCGATCACACGCATCGGCCTGACCGGCGGCATCGGCAGCGGCAAGAGCACCGCGGCGGCGATCCTGCAGCAACTCGGCGCGACGCTGATCGACACCGACGCCATCGCGCGCGAACTCACGTTGGCCGGAGGCGCCGCGATCGAGCCGCTGCGAGCGGCCTTCGGCAGCGCTTGCATCGGCGCCGATGGCGCGCTCGACCGCGCCTGGATGCGCGCTCACGCCTTCGCCGACCCCACCGCGCGCCGGCGTCTGGAAGCCATCCTGCATCCGTTGATCGGCGCCCGCGCCAACCGGTTGGCCGCGCTCGCGGGTCCGCAG
The DNA here is from genome assembly GCF_004217215.1 of Rivibacter subsaxonicus. GTDB lineage: Bacteria > Pseudomonadota > Gammaproteobacteria > Burkholderiales > Burkholderiaceae_C > Rivibacter > Rivibacter subsaxonicus. The sequence goes on along the minus strand of NZ_SHKP01000007.1, from coordinate 106,993 downwards.
GCAACGCTGCTGTTCGACGTCCCGCTGCTGGTCGAGTCGACGCACTGGCGAGGCCGCGTGCAGCGGGTCCTGGTCATCGACTGCCCGCCCGAGGTGCAGTTGGCGCGGGTCATGCGGCGGCCCGGCTGGAGCCGCGAGGCAGCGCTCGCGGTGATCGGCCAGCAGGCCACGCGCGAGCGGCGTCGCGCCGCCGCCGATGCCGTCGTCGACAACCGCCGCGACGATCCAGCAGCCCTCGAACAGGGACTGACCGCACTTTGGCGGCAGTGGCACTCGGCATTCGCGTGACCGCAGTGCGGGCGCTGTGGAACAATCGCGCCCGACCGCTACGAGGCCCGCGCTCTTGATCCTCTACGAACACCCGTTCAACGAAAGCATCCGCACGATGCTGCGACTCGAGCACCTGTTCGAGCGCCTGCAGGTGCTGATCGAACGCGACACCGCGATGGACCACCATCACGCGATCGCCGCGCTGTTCGAGATCATGGATGTGGCCGCGCGCGCCGACCTCAAGAGCGACCTGCTCAAGGAACTCGAGCGCCACAAGACCCAGCTCAGCCAGTACCGCGGCAACCCGGCCATCGCCGAGGCCACGCTCGAGGGCGTGATCGGCAGCCTGGAGCGTGCCTACCAGGCGCTCAACGCCCTGCCCGGCAAGGCCGGCCAGCAGCTCACCAGCAACGAGTGGCTGATGAGCATCCGCAGCCGCATCAGCATCCCGGGCGGCACCTGCGAGTTCGACCTGCCGGCCTACTACGCCTGGCAGCACGAGGACGGCGAGTACCGCCGCGCCGACCTGCGGCGCTGGGCCGCGACCTTGACGCCGCTGGCGGAGGCGCTAGAGGCCCTGTTGCAGCTGCTGCGCGACTCCGGTCATCCGCACATGGTGGTCGCCAGCGGCGGCCTGTACCAGCAGAGCCTGCAGCCCGGGCGTGTCTTCCAGTTGCTGCGCGTGCGCCTGCCGGTGGCGGCGCGGCTGGTGCCCGAGATCAGCGGCCACCGGCTGCTGGTCTCGATCCGCCTGATGCGCGCCGATGCCGAGGGCCGGCTGCGACCGGCCAACGAGGACGCGAGCTTCGAGCTCACGCTGTGCTCATGAGCCGGCAAGGCGGCCCGTCACGGCATGAGGGCAACGGGCCGGTCGTCGCCTGCCCCGGCTGCGGCGAGCAGGTGGTCTACCGGCTCGACAACCCCTGGCGCCCGTTCTGCAGCGAGCGCTGCAAGCAGCGCGACTTCGGAGCCTGGGCCAGCGAGCACTACCGGGTTGGCGACGCCGGCCCAGGCGACGACGGCGAAGAGCCCGCGGCACCGGCTCACTGAGGCCCCCGGCCGGGCGAGCCAACGCGCTTGGCGCTGGCGTGACGCAGTTCGCGCCCGGCGACCCAGGCGTGGCCTGGGGTCCCATCACCAAGGGATGTCGATCTCCTGGATCGAGGACGAAACTCGTCCGACACAGACCCTGGGCAGCCGTATGGCCCGGGGCGAGGAGATGTCGATGGGAAAGTTCACGAGCAGCAAGCCCCCTGTGCGGCCCGGCTGGCCGGCGGCCGAACCAACGCGCTTCGACGAAACCGATGGTTCGCCGTCGCAGCGCGACAACTGGTTCGACTCGTCCTGGGAGTTGCGTCGAGGCCTGGTCGTCGCCGAACTCGATACCGTTCCGGATGACTTCCTGGCCACCGACACCGGCAAGGGTCGAACGTCAGGCAGCCCTCCTACCCGCTGAGCCGGTCACGACCGCACGCCGCCTCAGGCCGCGTGCGTCAGGCCGGCGTGACCGCGCTCCTCGGCCAGCCAGCGCAACACCGGCACCGTGCCCGGCAGCACGGGCCGCACCGCCACCGGCAGTTGCTCCCAGGCCATCTGCTGGCCCTCGCGCATCTCGAAGGCGCCATGCCAACGGCGCACCTTGCAGAAATGCAGCCGCACGCGGGCATGCGGATAGTCCATCAGCTCGACCTTCCAGCGCTCGGCGCCGTCGATCGTGATGCCGAGTTCCTCGTGCAACTCGCGCGCCAGCGCCTGCTCGACGCCTTCGCCCGGTTCCAGCTTGCCTCCGGGGAACTCCCAGTAGCCCTCGTAGACCTTGCCCGGCGGGCGCGAGGTCAGCAGGAAGCGCTCGTCGCCATCGATCAGCACGCCGACCGCCACGTCGACCGGCGTTCGCTCCCCCGCCACCGCCGTCATGCGCCGCACTCCCCGACCTTGTGCCGCGCGAACTGCCAGGCCACGCGCCCCGAGCGCGAGCCGCGCTCCAGCGCCCAGACCAGCGCCTGCGGCCGGGCGGCGGCAATCGCCGCCTCGTCGAGCCCGAAGCTGCGCAGCCACTGATCGACGATCACCAGGTACTCGCTCTGGCTGAAGGGGTAGAAGCTGACCCACAGCCCGAAGCGCTCCGACAGCGAGATCTTCTCCTCGACCACCTCGCCGGGGTGCAACTCGCCGTCGTCGGTGTAGGTCGCGCTGAGGTTGTCCTTCATGTACTCCGGCAGCAGGTGGCGGCGATTGCTGGTCGCGACCACCAGCAGGTTGTCGCTGGCCTGCGCGATGGACCCGTCGAGCACCGACTTGAGCTCCTTGTAGCCGCGCTCGCCCTCGTCGAAGCTGAGGTCGTCGCAGTAGACGATGAAGCGCTCCGGCCGCGCCGCGACCAGCGCCACCAGGTCGGGCAGGTCGACCAGATCGCTCTTGTCGACCTCGATCAGGCGCAGCCCGCGTGCGGCGAAGGCGTTGAGCCCGGCCTTGACCAGCGAGCTCTTGCCGGTGCCGCGGGCGCCGGTCAGCAGCATGTTGTTGGCCGGCCGGCCGGCGACGAAGCTCTCGAGGTTGCGCACGAAGCGCTCCTTCTGGGCGTCGATCTGCTGCAGATCGTCGAGCCGGATCGCCGAGCGAGCCAGCACCGGTTCGAGCACCGCCTGCGCTAACGCACCGGGACGCCGCCGCAGCCGGAAGGCCGGCGCCGCCTGCCAGTCGGGCGCATGGATTGCCGCCGTGCCATCGGCGGGCAGCAGCGCATGCAGGCGGTCGAGCAGCCGATCGGCCTTGGCGAACAGGTTCTGGAGGTCGGGAGCGTCAGAGGACATGGGCGCGCAGTTTAGGCGCGCTGCTATCGCTACGGCCGCTCAGACCAGCGGCCGCACCGCGTCGGCCCCGATCGCGTAGACCCGGTCTCCGGCCCGTCGTTCGACCGCGTGCATCCCGGTAAAGGCGCCAAAGGCCGGTAGCACGCCGACCGCCTGCTCGTCCTCGGTCTCGTCGCCGAACCAGAAACAGGGCAGCCGCAGCCGGTCGCCGGCGCGGCCGCCGAGCCAGACGCAGGGATGCAGATGACCGGCCAGCACGTAGCGTCCGGCCACCGGCCGCGGGTGATGCGCCAGCGCGAGCGCGTCGCCGACCGGCCAGGGTTCGTCGACCACCTCGATGCCGAGCGCGGCCGGCGGGTCGCCGGCATGCGCGTCGTGGTTGCCGCGCACCAGCCGCACGCCGAGCCCGGAATGGCGCGTGCGCCAGCGCTGCAGCGCCGTCAACGTGGCCGCCGAGGACTGCACGTGAGCCGAATGCAAAAAATCGCCCAGCAGCACCAGTTCCTGCGCGCCGCTGGCGTCGACCAGCGCCGACAGCCGGGCCAGCGTGTCCTCGGTGGTTCCGGCCGGCACCGGCACGCCGAGCGCGCGAAAGGCCTGGGCCTTGCCGACGTGCACATCGGCCGCCAGCAGCAGGCCGTGCTCGGGCAGCAGGATCACGCGCTCGGGCCAGAGCTCGAGCAGCTCGCCCGCCAGCCGCAGCCGCACGCGCTGCGTGGGACGGGAGATGGCGGTGGTATGCATGGGCTCGGGCGGCGATGCGCCGCCGCGAGCGGTCAGCCCAGCAGTTGGCGCAGGGCCGACTCCAGATGCTCGCTCGGCAGGCGCTTGAAGTCGCTGCGAGCGTAGCGCTGCAGGCGGCCGATTGCAAAGCTGGTCAGCACCGAGGCCTGAACGTTGGCATCGACCGTCGGCGTGCTCGAGCCGGCCTGCTCGGCCGCCGTGCGCAGGCCCTGGCGGAACTGCGACTCGAGGCGGTCGAAGAACTGGTTCATGCGCGCGTTGAGGCGGCCGTTCTCGAAGACCAGCGCGTCGCCGACCATCACCCGCACCATGCCCGGGTTCTTCTCGCCGAACTGCAGCAGCACGGCGAGCATGCGCGCCACGGCCTCGCGCTCGTTCTGCTGCTCGCGCTCGGCGATCTGGTTGACCAGCGTGAACACGCTCTGCTCGATGAACTCGATGAGCCCCTCGAACATCTGCGCCTTGCTGGCGAAATGGCGGTAGAGCGCGGCCTCGCTGACCTCGAGCTTGGCCGCCAGCGCGGCCGTCGTGATGCGGTCGGCGCCCGGTTGCTCGAGCATCGACGCCAGCGTCTGCAGGATCTGGATGCGACGCTCGCCGGGTTTAGGCCGCTTGCGACCGGGCGTGCTGACGCCCTCGTCGGCGACGGTTGTTGCCGTGGGCAGTGCCTCGGGGGCGTCGGTCGGGGGAAGGTTCGCAGGCGCCGAGTCGGGGCCGTGGATGGGCTGGTCAGGCATGCCGGCGCAGGGTTCGCAACTGTTGAAGCGAATTGATTCTTGCACACACATAAAAGGGTTTTCGATGCAAGCGCGTGCCTACTTCGGGGCCGTGTGAATTGCTTCGCAGGTAGCGTTGCATCCATACCGAATCAAGGCCGATCCGCATTGCGGCGCGCTGATGCGCCAGGGTGTCTTCGACCAGCAATGCGCGCGCGGCGGGCACTTTCAGCCGCGCCAGCACCCGCCTGAGCATGCGCGCGTCGGGCTTGGGGCGGAGTGCGCCGAACATGCGCATGTCCTCGATGCTGATCAGGCCGTCGAAATGGCGGCTCAGCCCCAGCGCATCGAGCACCCGCCGCGCGTAGGCGGCTGGCGCGTTGGTCAGCACGAACTTGCGGCCGGGCAGGCGGGCCAGCGCGGCGCGGTCATGGGCGTTGCCGCGCAGGCGCGCCTCCAGTTCCGGCAGGCGGTGGGTGTGCTCCAGAAAGTGTTCCGCCCGCACGCCATGGTGACGCTCCAGCCCGAGCAGCGTGGCGCCGTAGCGGCGCCAGTAGTGGCGACGCAGGTGGTCGGCCTGCGCGGCATCGACCGCCAGCTCGCGCTCGATGTAGGCGTTCATCGACGCGTCGAGCAGGCCGAAGGCGGCGTGCGAGGCGTCGTGCAGGGTGTTGTCGAGGTCGAAGAGCCAGACCGTTCTTGACGACGGGCTCATGCGAGTTCGGCCATGAAGTGATGGCCGGTGGCCGGTGTCGAGGAGCGCAGCTCGTGCACCCGCAGCAGCCGGTGCGGCACCGGCCGGGCAAAACGAGGGCCGTCGAAGACGAAAGTGTGGAACTCGCCGTTCTCGCCACAGGCATCGACGCCGGGCGGCAGGTCGGCGATGAAGGCGGCGTCGAATTCGCGGCCACAGAAGGATGCGTCGAGGTAACGCGCATCGACGCAGACCACGCGCGAGCGGTAGCCCAGTGCTAGCAGCTCATCCACCAGCGCCCGCCGCGGTTGCTGCCACAGTGGCAACAGGGCTTCGAGGCCAGCGCCGGCGCAGACCTTCTCTTCCCAGTCGCGATGCGGCTGCAGGTCGATGTCGCCGAACACGCCGTGTGTGAGGCCCTCGGCCGCGAAGGTGCGCAACTGCTGCGTGAATACCGCCTCGTAGTCGCTCCAGCCGGCGCGGCCCTCGACCAGCGGGATGCCGAGCGACTGCGCCTGCGCGCGCATCAGCGCCGGCGGCACGCCGTGGGAGCGCGAGCGGGCACCGCTCTCGTCGAACATCGTCAGCAGCGCCTCGACCCGCACGCCGGCGTCGAGCGAGCGATGCAGCGCCAGCATCGAGTCCTTGCCGCCGCTCCAGGAGCAGAACGCGCGTGGGCCGGTCATCGATGAAGATGAAGCCAAGCCGCTCACGAGCGCTCGCCGCCTGTCGCCGGCTTGAGCGGTGAGTCAGACCTCATTCGGCCAACCTGCCTCAATGCGCTCACGGACGATTCCGGTCGCAAAGAAGCCCGCGTCCCAAAGCTCAAACTCGACTCCCGGTCTCACCGCTGAGTCGTACAGCTCCGGCCAAAGGACCACACATCGAACGAATGTCGAGTCCCCCGCTTTGAACGTGCCTGCCTCGTCAACCCACATCCCAACGGTATTCAGGCCGTCCACTCCGACCATCTGCATTGGCAATCGCCGGTGCAGCGACTCATCGAACATGAACCACTGGCGACGATCTGGCCCATGCTCTCGGAAGTGAAACTGCAACTCTGCAGTGAACTGCGGGGTCGGCACCATGACTCTTCGGCGCGGCTCAATGCGACCGAATCATCGTCCCATACGCCTGGTCGCTCAGGATCTCCAGCAACATCGCATGCGGCACCCGCCCGTCGATGATGTGGACCGCGTTGACGCCGCTCTTGGCCGCGTCCAGTGCACCGGCGATCTTCGGCAGCATGCCGCCGCTGATGGTGCCGTCGGCGAACAGCTCGTCGATCTCGCGCGCGCTCAGGTTGGTCAGCAGTTTTCCTTGCTTGTCGAGCACGCCCGGCGTGTTGGTCAGCAGCATCAGCTTCTCGGCCTTGAGCACCGTTGCGAGCTTGCTGGCGACCAGGTCGGCGTTGATGTTGTAGCTCTCGTTGTGCTCGCCAAAGCCGATCGGGCTGATGACCGGGATGAACCGGTCGTCCTGCAGCGCCTTGACCACGCTCGGGTCGATCGCGGTGATCTCGCCGACCTGGCCGACGTCGTGCTCCTTGCTCGGGTCGTCCTTGTCGGTCATCTTGAGCTTGCGCGCGCGGATCAGGCCGCCGTCGCGCCCGGTCAGGCCCACCGCCTTGCCGCCGGCGGCGTTGATCAGCCCGACGATGTCCTGCTGCACCTCGCCGCCGAGCACCCACTCGACCACTTCCATGGTTTCCTCGTCGGTCACGCGCATGCCCTGGATGAAGGTGCCCTTCTTGCCCAGGCGGGTCAGGGCCTCGTCGATCTGCGGCCCGCCGCCGTGGACGACGATCGGGTTCATGCCGACCAGCTTGAGCAGCACGATGTCTTCGGCAAAGTCGGCCTGCAGCGCCGGGTCGGTCATCGCATTGCCGCCGTACTTGATGACCAGCGTCTTGCCGTGAAAGCGCCGGATGTAGGGCAGCGCCTGGGCCAGGATCTCGGCCTGGTCGCGGGCCGAGATGTGGGACAGGTCGTGTGTGGTCGTCTCGGTCATGGCGCGGCCTTCGGCGTGGAACTTGTGCGCGATTGTAGGAACGCAGCATGACCCTGCGCTGTCGCCGCACCGACCCGCGCACTACACTGATTCTCATGACCCGTCGCTGGACCGTCCTCGTCGTCTGGATCGCGCTGGCGCTGCTGCCGATGCGCGGCTTCGCGCATGCGGTGATGCTCGGCACCGGCGCGGTCGGGGCGAGTTCGGTCACGCAGATCGCCGAGACGGTGCTGCCGCCCTGCCATGTCGCGGCCACCGACGCTCAACCCGCCTCCGCCGGCTGCCAGATGTGCGACCTGTGCCACGGCGTGACGGCACCGGCCAGCGCGCCAGCGGCAGTGGCCGAGCCGCAGCCGCAGGCACCGCCGCAGTCCGATTCCTCGCTCGATGCCGGCCGCCAGCAGCCGGATGGACCCTTCCGCCCACCTCGCGCCTGACTCCACCCCTGCCCGACCCGTGCGCCACCGGCGCCGGGTGAGCCATGACCGCCGCGACCCGTCGCGCCGGTCGTCCGCAGATCGGAGTCATGATGATTGCTGCACCACCGCCGCGAGCGGGATCGCCGGCCTGCCTGCCGGCACCAGTTGCACGGAGTTCAAGCCCCGATGATGAAGCACCGCATCCTTCGAGTCCTCGTCCTGGCTGGCGCCACGTTGGCGCTGCCGGCCCTGGCCCAGACCACCGACGGCGAGGTGCGCAAGGTCGACAAGACCCAGCAGCGGATCACGCTCGCTCACGGCGAGATCAAGAGCCTCGACCTGCCGGCGATGACCATGGCCTACCGCGTCAAGGATCCGGCCCTGCTCGACGGGATTCAGCCCGGCGACAAGGTGAAGTTCAGTGCCGAGAAGATCAACGGCCAGTTCACGCTGACCGCAATCCGCAAGCCCTAGGCGGGCACCGCCGCCGCGGCTTCGCGCTGGCGGTGACCGTCACCGCGGCGGCGCTGGCGTCGCTGCCGGTCCGCGCCGGCCCGATGGGCTTCGAGGGCAGCCAGATGGCGATGGGCGACTTCGGTCCCAACTGGCGCGAGGCCTGGGTCAACCATGCCTTCACGCCGCGCGACGCGCTCGGCATCGGCGGGCTCTACATGCGCTCCGACGACGAGACGCGCACCCGCACTGCGGCCGAGCTGAACTACACCCGGCTGCTGGCGCGCTGGAACCTGCCGCACGCGCAGGCCAACGCCTGGCTGGTGCTGGGCGCGGGTGGCATTCGCGGCAACGACTTCGAGGGCACGCGGGCGCTGATCGCGCCCGGCATTCAGCTCGACTACGAGACCACGCGGGTCTATGTCTCCAGCTTCGTGCGCCTGTACCGGGCCGAGCACCTGAACCACGACTACGCGGCGGTGCGCGGCGGCTTCTCGTTCTTTGAAGCCGAGTACGAAGAGACGCAACCGTGGTTGATCGTCGAGGCGCGGCGCATGCGCAACCTGTCGGACGAGACCGAGATCACGCCGATGCTGCGGCTGATCAACAAGAACTACTTCGTCGAGGCGGGCATCAATCTGCACAAGCAGGCCCGCTTCAATTTCATGTACATCTTCTAGGAGTTCCACCATGAAGCAACTCAGCCCCATCGTCTTCGCCCTGCTGACCGCCACCAGTGCCGTGCAGGCTGCCACCACCACCAAGCTCACCGTCAACGGCATGGTCTGCGCCTTCTGCGCGCAGGGCATCGAGAAGAAGATCGGCGCGATGCCGCAGACGCAGGCGGTCTACGTCAACCTCGGCCAGAAGATCGTCGCGGTCGAGGCCAAGGCCGGCCAGACCCTCGACGCCGAACAGCTGCGCGCCACCGTCAAGGACGCCGGCTACGAGGTGGTCAAGGTCGAGACGGTCGAGCAGAGCGTCGAGCAGGTGCGCCGCGCGATGAAGGACCAGAAGTGAGCGGCCTTTCGGTCGTGCCGACGACCGACGACGGCAGCCAGGCCCGCCGCGGCGGCTTCGCGGCCGCCGCGGCGGCGCTACTGACCAGCTCGGCGACGCTGGTCTGCTGTGCGCTGCCGGCAATGCTGGTGGCGCTCGGCGCCGGTGCGGTGCTGTCCTCGCTGGTGGCCGCGGTGCCGCAGCTGGTCTGGCTCAGCGAGCACAAGGCGGCGGTGTTCGGCATCGCCGCGGCAATGCTGGCGCTGGCCGGCGTGCTGCAGTGGCGCGCGCGCAGTGCGCCATGCCCGATCGACCCGGCGCTGCGCGACGCCTGCCTGCGCATCCGCAAGCTCTCGGCGCGGGTCTACCTCGCGTCGGTCGCGCTGTTTCTGGGCGGCGGCTGGTTCGCTTTCATTCAACCCGCGCTGGCGTAAATTGCAATCGATGAGCACACCTCACAGCCACGACCTCAGCCGCTGGCAGCATCGCCACGACTACGCGCCCGACCGCAGCCGCAGCGAACGCCGCACCCGCTGGGTCGTCGCGCTGACGCTCGTGATGATGGTGGCCGAGATCGCCGCCGGCTGGTGGTCGAACTCGATGGCGCTGCTGGCCGACGGCTGGCACATGGGCACCCACGCGGTGGCCATCGGCGTCACGGCACTGAGCTACGCGCTGGCGCGGCGCTGGGCCGGCGATGCTCGCTTCAGCCTCGGCACCGGCAAGATCGAGGTGCTCGGCGCCTACACCAGCGCGCTGCTGCTGGTGGTGGTGGCGCTGGCGGTCGGCGTCGAGTCGGTGCTGCGCCTCTACGAGCCGCGACCGATCGGCGTCAACGAGGCGCTGGCGGTGGCCGTCGTCGGCCTGATCGTCAACCTGGTCTGCGCGCGGCTGCTGCATCACGGCGACCATGGCCACGATCATGGACATGCCCATGATCACGCGGGGCATGAGCATGAGCACGATCACGCCCCCGCGCACAAGCACCACGAGCATCACGCCGACCACGACCTCAACCTGCGCGCCGCCTACCTGCACGTGGTGGCCGACGCCGCGACCTCGGTGCTGGCGATCGGCGCGCTGCTGGCCGCCAAGTGGTTCGGCTGGCTGTGGGCCGACGCCCTGGTCGGCCTGCTCGGCGCCGCGCTGATCCTGCACTGGGCGCGCGGCCTGCTGGCGCAGAGCGCGACGATCCTGCTCGACCGCGAGATGGACCATCCGCTCGCGGCACAGGTGCGCGAACGCATCGAGGCCGACGGCGACACCCGCGTCGCCGACCTTCACCTCACGCGCGTCGGCGGCGACCGCTTCGCGCTGCAGCTGACGCTGGTCGCCGAGCGGCCGGCCGATGCCGATGCCTACCGTGCGCGGCTGGCCGACCTGCCCTCACTCGCGCATGCCGGCATCGAGGTACATCGCTGCCCCACGTGCAATGAAAGATGAACGATGAACAATGAAGCGACGCACTCCGCGGCTTCGTTCATCCTTCATCGTTCATTGGCGCCTGAGGCGTCTTCATGCGACGCCGCAGGCGAGCGCTCATCAGAAATGAATCCCGCGCATCATCTGCTGCAGCGCGATCGCCTCGGCTGAGAGCTTGGGCTTGTCGCCCTTCTCGCCCTTGGCGGCGTCGCTGTCGGGGAACATGCGGAAGCTGGTGTTCATCGCGATCTGCGCCACCCGCGGCGCCAGCGCGTGCAGCACCTCGCCCGTGATGCCCAGGCGCGTGGCAACGCGCACCGGCTTGTAGACGCAGGCCTGCGCGATCATGTCGGCCGCCTCCTCGGGCGAGAGCGTCGGCACGTTGTTGTAGAGCTTGGTCGGCGCGATCATCGGCGTGCGCACCAGCGGCATGTTGATGGTCGTGAAGCTGATCCCCACGTCGGCGTACTCGCTGCTGGCGCAGCGGGTCCAGGCATCGAGCGCGGCCTTGCTGGCCACGTAGGCGGAAAAGCGCGGCGCGTTGGTCAGCACGCCGATCGAGCTGATGTTGACCACGTGACCCTTCTTCTTCTTCGCCATGCCCGGCAGCAGGCCCATCGTCACGCGCAGGCAGCCGAAGTAGTTGAGCTGCATCGTGCGCTCGAAATCGTGGAAGCGGTCGTAGCTGTTCTCGATCGCGCGCCGGATCGAGCGGCCGGCGTTGTTGATCAGGAAGTCGACGCCGCCGAACTCTTCGTTCAAGGTCTTCACGAACTCGGCACAGCCGGCCTCGTCGGCAATGTCGACCGAGAAGCTGTGCACCTTGGGCTCGCTGCCGCCGGCGGCCTTCACGAAGGCCTTGATCTCCTTCACGGCCTCCGCCAGCTTGTCCTCGCCGCGCGCGCAGATGATCGTGGTCGCGCCGGCCTCGGCGAACTTGCAGGCCGCCGCCAGGCCGATGCCCGAGCTGCCGCCGGTGACCAGCACCACCTTGCCGCCAACCGTGCCCTTGAGCGAGCGGTCGATGAAGAGGTCGGGGTCGAGATGGCGCTCCCAGTAGTCCCACAGCCGCCAGGCGTAGTCCTTGAGGTTGGGGCAGGCGATGCCGCTGCCCTTGAGCGCGGCCACGGTCTCGCGGCAGTCGAAGCGGGTCGGGTAGTTGACGAAGGTCAGCATGTCCTCGGGCAGGCCGAGGTCCTTGAGCACCGCGTTGCGCACCCGGCGCACCGGTGCCAGCGCCATCAGGCTCTTCTTGACGCCGCGCGGGATGAAACCGAACAGCGCCGCGTTGACGAACAGGTTCATCTTCGGCGCATGCGCGGCCTTGCTGAAGATGTCGAGCACGTCGCCGACGCGGTAGCCGACCGGATCGACCAGGTGGAAGCAGCGGCCGGCCACCTTGTCCAGGTGGCTCAGGTAGTCGAGCGCGGCGACGACGAAGTCGACCGGCACGATGTTGACCCGCCCGCCCTCGATGCCGACCGAGGGCATCCACGGCGGCAGCAGCTGGCGCATGCGCTGGATCAGCTTGAAGAAGTAGTAGGGGCCGTCGATCTTGTCCATCTCGCCGGTGCTCGAGTCGCCGACCACCAGCGCCGGGCGGTACACCGTCCACGGCACCTTGCACTCCTTGCGCACGATCTTCTCGCTCTCGTGCTTGGTCATGAAGTACGGGTGCTCGAGGTTCTCTGCCTCCTCGAACATGTCCTCGCGGAACACGCCCTCGTAGAGGCCGGCCGCGGCGATCGAGCTCACGTGATGGAAGTGCCCGGCGTCGATCGCCTTTGCGAACTCCACCGCGTTGCGCGTGCCTTCGATGTTGACCTCGACCTGCGTGTCGGCGGCGGCGCCGAGGTCGTAGATCGCGGCCAGGTGATAGACCGCGTCGATCCGGCCCTTCAGCGCCTTGATCGTCTCGCCTGCCACGCCGAGCTTCTTGCCGGTGAGGTCGCCCGTGACCGCCACCACGCGCGCCCTGGCGGCCGCACTTTGCAGCTCCCAGTACGCCAGCAGATCGGGCAGCTTGGCCTCGCTGCCGGCACGCATCAGCACGTGCACCGTGCTGCCCTTGCGGGCCAGCAGCGCCTTGACCAGGCGCTTGCCGATGAAGCCGGTGGCACCGGTGACGAAGTAATGCATGGAGGACTCCTCGTGGTTCTTTGACGTGGCCGGCGGCGCACCGCGATCACTGTGCCATTCTTTGCCAGCGATCCGCGACGGCGGTGCTCCACAGCTCGCGGCTGGCTCCGGATTTACCCGAGCCAAGGGCACGCCGGGCCCTTGGCGGGCTAGCAGGCTGTTGAAGTACCCGCAGGGGTCGCGTTCGCGAGAGAAAGGGCCGGATGCCAGGCGGACTGCGAAGGTCGACCCCGAGGGTCGACAGCCGAGCAGGCCAACGACGCAGCGGGCCCTTTATCTCGCGAACCCTTCGGGGCGGGGCTCTGCGGGCGATCGGCGGCGTTGCAGCCCTTGCGAGGGCGTCGAGCCCTCGCTGCGGCCTGCGCCTTGCCGCTCATCCCGCAGAGACCCGCCGCGGCCTCTGGGGGTATTTCAACAGCCTGCTAGAGATCACTGCCTAGCGCGCCGCTGCGCTTTAGGCAGCCCGCTCCACAAGCTTGGTCCTAAAGTGAACTGCGAGGCGTCACCACTGCGTGCAGGAGCAGACGGCGCTGCTTGCTCTCAACTTCATCACAAGGGACAACCATCATGGTCAAGAAGCTCAAGAACATCGCCACCAAGAAGGCTGCCGGCGGCAGCGGCATGGGCCAGCTGCTCGACAGCCAACTCGCCACCACCGTGCGCGACTCGGCCCAGCAGATCTGGCTGGCCGGCCTCGGCGCGTTTGCCAAGGCCCAGGGCGAAGGCGGCAAGGTCTTCGAGACCCTGGTCAAGGAAGGCGTCTCGATCCAGCGCAAGACGCAGGCCGTGGCCGAAGAGAAGATCGGCGAAGTCGCCAGCAGGATGAGCAACCTGGCCGGCGACGTGCAGACCAAGGCCGGCCACTCGTGGGACAAGCTCGAGACCATCTTCGAGGAGCGCGTCGCCAAGGCCCTGGCCAAGCTCGGCGTGCCGTCGAGCAAGGAAATCGAGACCCTGATCGGCCGCATCGACAAGCTCTCGGCCCAGGTTGCCAAGCTCGGCGGCGCCAAGGCCGCGCCGGTCAAGCGTGCCGCCCCGGTCGCCAAGAAGGCTGCCGCCGCGCCGAAGAAGGCTGTCGCCAAGAAGGCCCCGGTCGCCAAGAAGGCTGCCGCGCCGCGCCGCAAGGCTGCCGCCAAGGTGGCCGCACCCGCGACCGCCGCCTGAGTCCGAACCCGGCTCAGACCGGATCGTGCAAGGGGCGCCTCGGCGCCCCTTTCTCATGGGCGCACGACAAACCGCGCGGGTAAGTCCGCAGCGCCGCTAGAGGCACCACCCGCGAGGCCTGCAAGGTGCCCGCATAGACTCGATTCATGGCTTCTGCTTCCGTCTCCACGCTGCCGCGTTCCACTCGAAACACACGCTCTTCGCCGCCGCGCATCGGCCTCGCGCTCGCCGGCGGCGGCCCGCTCGGCGCGATCTGGGAAATCGGCGCGCTGTGCGCGCTCGAGGACTCGATTCCCGGCCTGCGCCTGACCGAGGCCTGCGCCTTCGTCGGCGTCTCGGCCGGCGGCTTCGTCGCGGCCGGTCTGGCCAACGGCATCGGCCCGCGCGAGCTGTGCCGCTCCTTCATCGAGAACGAAGGCCCGCCCGGCGACGTCTTCGACCCGGCGATCCTGATGCGCCCGGCCTGGGGCGAGATCATCAGTCGCGTCTCCAAGCTGCCGGCGCTGGCCGCCATCGCCGCGCTCGACTACTCGCTCGGCATCGCCTCGCGCTCGCAGGTACTCGACCGCCTCGGCCGCGGCGTGCCGACCGGGCTGTTCTCGAACACCACCGTGCACGAGCATCTGTCGCGGGTGTTCTCGGCACCCGGGCGCAGCAACGACTTTCGCGCGCTCGACCGGCGCCTCGTGCTGGTGGCGGTCGACCTCGACAGCGGCGAGGCGCGCCCCTTCGGCATGCCCGGCCATGACGAGGTGCCGATCTCGCTGGCGGTGCAGGCCAGCGCCGCGCTGCCGGGCCTGTTCCCGCCGCTCGAGATCGACGGCCGCTGCTACGTGGACGGCGCGCTGCGCAAGACCCTGCACGCCTCGGTGATCCTCGACGAGGGCCTGGACCTGCTGCTGTGCCTGAACCCGCTGGTGCCCTACGACGGCCGCGTCAGCGAGCAGGCCGGCGTCGAGCTCGAACTCGGCGAGGCACCGATCCGGCGCCTCGTCGATGGCGGCCTGCCGCAGGTGCTGAGCCAGACCTTCCGCTCGATGATCCGCTCGCGCATGGAACTCGGCCTGGGCCGCTACGGCAAGCAGTACCCCGACACCGACATCGTGCTGTTCGAGCCCGATCCGGGCGACGCCAGCATCTTCTTCAGCAACCCCTTCAGCTACTCGCAGCGCAAGCGCATGGCCGAGCACGCGTATCAGGCCACGCGGGCGCAGCTGCGCCGCCGCCAGGCCACGCTCGGCGCGACGCTCGCGGTCCACGGACTGCGACTCGACGAGGCGGTTCTGAACGATCCCTTGCAGCGCCTGCTCGACACCCGCGCCGCGCCGCGCGGGCGCGCGCAAGTCGCGCTGCGCAGGCTCGATGCGGTGCTCGACGAACTCGATACGCGGCTGGCGGCGTAGTCGTCCTCGGCCCCGCGGCCTGGCTCAGAACCCGTACGACACGAACAGGCGGCCTTCCCAGGTGTCGAGGCCGTTCTGCCCGATGCTCAGGTAGCCGAGGCTCGCCTCGACGATCAGCGAGCGCGCCACCAAGCTGCGCAGCCCGAGACGCAGGCTGCCGCTCCACGGTGAGGTGTCGGCCAGCGTCAGCTGGCTGGTCATGATCTGCCCGTCGTTCGGACGATCGAACGCGTACGTCTCGCCGCGCGTTCCGGCGCCCGAAACTAGCTTTGGTTAAGGTGCCGCCTCGACCTGCCACGGGCGCGACGTCACCAGCGGAACCCGACCGCCAGATAGAAGCCGGCGTTGGCCATGTCGTACTGGAAGTCGTGGCGGTCATAGTCGGCCGATATGTAGCGGTAGCCGAACTTGCCGACGATGTCGGGCCTGAAGGCGTAGCGCACCCCAGCCATCGCCTGCAGCGCCAGATCGGACCCCACCCCGAAGCCGCCCACATCGGCATAGCCCACCAGCGACCAGCGATCATCCAGCGCATGCTGGACCCGCACGCCGATGAAGGGATCGATCCAGTCGTTATTCCTCACCAGGCGCCTGTCGGCCACGACGGGCACCGAGGCCGCGATGTCGATGTCCCATTTCACCGAGGTGTAGCGCAAGCCGCCGAACAGGTCGACCGGGGTGCCGCCCTCGACCAGGCGGTAGCTGCCGGCCAGCGAATACATCTGCTGCGTGAGATTGGCATTGGCGCCCAGCGTGACGAATCCCAGGGGGCCCGAAACGGCACCCTCGTCATTGACCTTGAAATAGACGCCGTCAGCAGTCAGGCCCCAGCGGCCCTTGCGGGCCTCGAACTCGCCCATCAGCGCGAACTCGAGGATCTTGAAGATGTCCGAGAAGCTTTGCTCCACCGCGAGACCCGCTTCGGGCCTGTTGTTGACGCGCACCGTGCCGTCCATGCCGGCGGCCCAGAGATAGGGCGTCAGCTCGAATTGCCACCGATCGCTGCCGACATCCTGCGCGTGACCGGGCATCTGCAGCGCGGCCAGTACGATGCTTGCCACCAGCCCGGCACCGGCCTTGCGGCAAGAGGGCAATCGTCGTGCCGATGAATGGCTGGCGAACATCAGCGTAGCTCCGGTCTGCCGGCGTCGACGCTCAGTGCGAACGCTCCGCCTGCGGTTGTTGCAACTCGCTCTTCTCGCGCATCTCGCGATCGAGGAAGTAGCTCAGGAAGGTGCGGATCGCGGCAATTGCGGCCAACTGCCCGACCTCATGCCAGGTCGGTCCGAACGAGGTGTTGACCACGTCGGCAGCGAGCTGGAAGGTCAGGCCGGCGACCAGCCAGCGCGCGAAGTTCAGCCAGACGGCGCGCCGATCCCGGTCCGGGTTCTCGGACCGAATGCCGATCCGCACCAGCCCGAACACCGCCTCGACGGCGCCAATCGCGATGACCGCGATCGCGATCACCTCGATGGCGAGTGCGACATAGTGGGCGATCTCGTGCAGCATGGATTCCATTCGACGCCCTCGTTGCAGTGCTCAGTCGCAATGCCGCGCCGATGGTTCCTTGCGGAACCATCGGCGCGCTCGATGCCCGCGGTTGCTTCGGCAGACTTCAGTGACCTCCGCCGCCCGCGGCCTCGGTCATCTTCTCCAGGACCTGATCGAGACTGAAGCTCGACGCCTTCTGCCGCGGCGGGAACTCCTTGAAGGTTTCGAGGAACTCCGCGACGATGGCCTGCGCCGGCACGCACATATAGATATGCCGGAAATGCCAGTCGAAGTAGGTGTTTGACGTGATCTGTGCGCGCTCGTACGGGTCCGTCCGCAGGTTGAAGATGTATGGCGCGCGGAGCACCACCCACGGCTCTAACCAGACCTGCAGCGTGCCCCGGACACGCTGCTCCATGAACATCAACTTCCAGTTGTCGTAGCGCAGCGCGGCGACGTCGCCTTCGTCGGTGAAGTAGATGAAGCCAGGCCGCGGGCTCTTCTTCTCCCTGCCGGTCAGGTAGGGCACCAGGTTGTAGCCGTCGAGGTGGACCTTGTAGGTCTTCTTGCCGATCTTGTGGCCCTTCTTCAGCTTTCCCTTGATGTCGGGCTCACCGGCGATTGCAAGGATGGTGGGGAACCAGTCGAGGTGGCTGACGATCTCGTTCGACTCCGTTCCGGCCTTGATCTTGCCGGGGAAGCGGACCATGCAGGGGATGCGGTACGCGCCCTCCCAGCTCGAGTTCTTCTCGTTGCGGAATGGGGTCGTGCCGGCATCCGGCCAGGTGTTCATGTGCGGCCCGTTGTCGGTGCTGTACTTGACGAAGGTGTTGTCGGCAATGCCGAGTTCGTCCAGCAAGTCGAGCATTTCGCCAATGCACTTGTCGTGGTCGATCATCACGTCGTGGTACTCGGACTGCCAGCGGCCGGACTGGCCAAGGCTTTCCGGCTTGACGTGAGTCCACGCGTGCATGTGCGAGGTGTTGAACCAGACGAAGAAGGGCTCGCCGGCCTTGTGGGCGGCCTTGATGAACTTCTTGGCCGCGGCCATGAATTCGTCGTCGCAGGTCTCCATGCGCTTCTTGGTCAGCGGGCCGGTGTTCTCGATCTTCTGGCCGCCCTTGCCGTCGGCCCAGCAATGCAGCACACCGCGCGGGCCGAACTTCTTCTTGAAGTCGGGGAAGTCCTTCTTGCTCGGGTAGTCCACGTGCTCGGGTTCTTCCTCGGCGTTCAGGTGGTAGAGGTTGCCGAAGAACTCATCGAAGCCGTGCATCGTCGGCAGGTGCTCGTCGCGGTCGCCGAGGTGGTTCTTGCCGAACTGGCCGGTGCGGTAGCCGAGCGGCTTGAGCGCCTCGGCGATGGTGATGTCCTCGGCCTTGAGGCCCAGTTCCGCGCCGGGCAGGCCGACCTTGGTCAAGCCGGTGCGCAGGCCGCATTGCCCCGTGATGAACGAGGCGCGGCCGGCGGTGCAACTCTGCTCGGCGTACGCGTCGGTGAAGACCATCCCCTCGTTCGCAATGCGATCGATGTTGGGCGTCCTGTAGCCCATCATCCCCTTGGTGTAGCAGCTGAGGTTCGACTGACCGATGTCGTCGCCCCACATCACCAAGATGTTCGGCTGTTTGTCCTTCTTTGCCATGACTACTCCTGTTAGGTTGAACAGTCCCGCGCAATGCGGCGAACACGATTGCCTCTGCTACGACGACTCACAGCCACCGAGGCGGCGACGGCTGATCTGCCTCCCATTTGTTGCTGCACGCTAGCCCGTGAACGGCCCGACGTTGAAGGTGATGCTGCCAACGGCCAGGAATCCGACCAACAGCAGCAGCAGCGCGAAGATCAGCGTGAGCGACGGCGGAAAGCCGGTTTCGGCGTGGATCAGGCCCTCGGCCTTCAGTTGCTGACGCTCCCTGCGCAGGCCGAGCATGAATGCGACGTGATAGCCGATGCCCAGCATGAGCATCGTGAGGCCGAGCCAGACCAGCGCCTCGCCGAAGTTGCGCGGCGCGGCGCTGTTTTTCAGCACCTCCGACGTCGCCAGCTTCTGGAAGAACTGGAAGATCGTGAAGCCGAAGCCGATCAGCGACAGCGATGTGCGCATGACCGACATCAGCGTGCGGTCGGCGCTCAGGCGCGTTCGCTGGAACGACATGCCGGTCCGGCGCGCGGACAGTTCGGTCGACGCGTCGCCTGAGATCCAGTCTTCCGACGCCGGGCGCTTTCCCGAAGTGCTTCTCGATGCTCTGCTCATGGCACGACCTCGCCGGTCGATGCAGGGGCGCGCACTATGCAGCGAAAGCCCAGGTGGCAGGTCGAGGTGTCGATCGCCTGTGGCATGCGCGCGGCCGGCCGGTAGCGACGGCAATAGTTCGGCGCGCACAGGTACGAGCCGCCCTTCATCACCTTGCGCGGAATGCGAATGTTCGGCATGCCCGGGTCGTGGCTCTGCTCGGGATCGCCGCCGCGCGGGTTGTCGAGCGTGCAGCATGCGTGCTTGATCCTGGCGTGCTCCTGGTACCAGTCGGTGGTCCACTCCCACACGTTGCCGGCCACGTCGAACAATCCGTAGCCATTGGCGGGGTAGGAGCCGACCGGCGCCGTCCATTCATGGCCGTCGTCGAGCAGGTTCTGCCAGGGGAATTCGCCCTGCCAGGTATTGGCTTGGTGCCGACCACCGGGCGTGAACTCGGCACCCCACGCGTACTCGGCGCCGTCGAGGCCGCCTCGCGCCGCGAACTCCCACTCGGCCTCGGTCGGCATTTGCTTGCCGGCCCAGTCCGCGTAGGCCTGCGCGTCCTCGAAGGCCACATGCACCACGGGATGCTTCCACAGGCCCTGCAGCGAACTGGCCGGGCCGCGCGGGTGGCGCCAGTCCGCGCCCGCCACGTAGGTCCACCAGCTCGGGCGGCCACGCAACTCGACCGGATGCGCGGCCTTCTGGAACATGACCGACGACGGGACCAGCAGCGCCGGATCGGCGCCGGGGTAGTCGGCAGCATTGGCCGGGCGCTCGGCCAGCGTCACGTAGCCGGTGGCCTCTACGAAGCGGCGGAACTCGGTGTTGGTCACCGTCGTGCGGTCCATCCAGAAGCCATTCACCGTCACGCGATGCGCCGGCGCCTCCTCCGGGTAATGGTGATCCGATCCCATCAGGAAGGTACCGCCGGGGACCCACGCCATGTTGTCGGCCGGCGGCCGGCCAGTGGTCGGTTGCGTCGGTTCGGTGTGCACCATGTCATTCAATTCGACTACCTCGCGATCGAAGCACTTGCTGCATCAGTCGGCGCCTGCCGCCTTGCGCCACGCGACGTACGGGACGGAGATCAGCGTCGCGACGATCACGTAGAGCAGGATCGCCGCCAGCGCCGGTTTCGTCTCGGCACCGCCGGCCACGGCCACTGCCAGCGCGATCGCAGGATGCCGCGACGTAGTGGACAGCGCAAGAACGGTTCGCGTGTGAGCGTGGGGGCCACCCAGCACATGGCCGACGCCGAGCCCGATCGTGGCCATGGCGGCAATGATCAGCACGGTGCCGTTGCCGAACAATGCGCTGACCCCGGGCCAGAAGGCGTAGACCAGCGGCAGAGCGCTGAGAACCAGCAGCACCATGCCCCACAGCGCCACCGGGCGCGCGAGCTTCTCCGCCAGCGCCGGCACCCGGCGGCGCAACACGATGCCCACCGTGAGCGGCACCACCACGGTCATCAGCACGCTCTTGGCGACCTGCAGCGGCGAGATCTCGCCGGCACGACCGAAGGCGCCGGTGAACAGCGCCACGGCGATCGGCACCGTGATGATCGACAGCAGGGCAATCGCCACGCACAGGCCGATCGCGTACGACTCCTGGCCACCGGCTTTCATCTCCTTGCGCGGCAGTAGTGGTGGCACCGGCGATATCGCCAACGCCACCAGCGCGATGTCCACGGGCGTCGGCAGGTCGAACGCGACGACGAAGCCGGCTGCGACCAGCGGCATGATCACGTTCATCGACAGCCACGAGCGAAGCAGCAGGCCCGGATTGCGAAACAGCGAAAGCGCATCCTGTCGACTCGCGTCGAGGCCGAGGCCGAACACCACCAGCATGACGCTCACCGTGATGAGGTGCGGCAGGATGGAGACGAGATCCATGTCGTGCAGCAGAAGTGACAAGGTGCCAGGCGCGGCGAGTCCGATGGGCCTTGTACCGTGCCGTTCCCACGCCGGAAACTGGTCTTTGGTTAAGTGCGGTCGCCCGCACTGCGCAACGCGAGGCCGACCGCCTCGAGCAGTTCGTCGCTGGAGAAGGGCTTGCGCAGCAGGCGCACCGCGCCGATCTCGGAGGCCGAGCGATCAAGCGAGATGTCGTCGCTCGCCGTGATGAACACGACCGGGATCGGCATGTGCGCGGCGCGCAGTCGCGACTGCACCTCGAGACCCGAGAGCCCGGGCATGTGGATGTCGAGGATCGCGCAGGCCGGCTGCTGCGCGGCCAGCGAGGCGAGGAACTCCTCGCCGGAGGCGAAGGCGCTCACCCGGTAGTCGGCCAGTCGCAAGAGGCGCCCGAGCATGGTTCGCACGGGCGACTCGTCGTCCACCACGGCGATGATCGGATCAGCGCTGGTCACGCCGCGACAGTACTGCCGCGCGCCGCAGCCGGACACTGGTCTTTGGTTTAGCGCCTGTTGCCGCTAGTCGCTGCCGATGCCCAGCCGGGCCGCGATGTGCATCAGTTCCGCGACCGTGTGCGCCTGCATGCGTTCCATGATCCGCGCCCGATGGAACTTGACGGTCTGCTCGACGATGCCCAGTTCGCCCGCGATCTGCTTGTTGAGCCGGCCCTTCACCAGCGCCGCGAGCACCTCGCGCTCGCGCGACGACAGCGTGGCCAGCCGCTGCTCCCACTCCGCCACTTCGGCTCGCGCACGGCGCGTCGTCGCCTCCTGCGTGATCGCCGCGCGCACGGCGCCGAGCAGCGCCGCCGCGGCCACCGGCTTGGTCAGGAAGTCCGCCGCGCCGGCCTTGATCGCCTGCACCGTCATCCGGATGTCGCCATGCCCGGTGAGGAAGACGATCGGCAGCGCCTGCCCTGCCTCGGCCAGCCGGCGCTGCAGCGCCAGTCCGTCCAGGCCCGGCATGCTGACGTCGAGCACCAGGCAGCCGCGCGCCGGTCCGTCCGCCCGCGCCAGGAAGGCCTCGGCGGACTCGAAGGCCTCGACCTCCCAGCCTTCCTCGCGCAGCACCCGCGAAAGGGACTTGCGAATCGCGGGGTCGTCGTCGACCAGGAAGATGGTTTCCATGCGCAGCGTTGCCGGATCAGTCCTGCTGCCGCACCGGCCAGCTGGCGCAGAAGGTCGCGCCGCCGTCCGCGTTGTTGCTCGCCGTCAGCGTGCCACGGTGGGCCTTGATGATCGACTGGCAGATCGCGAGGCCGACGCCGATGCCGCCGGCCTTGGTGCTCCAGAACGCGTCGAACACGTTGCGGACGTCCTCGGGCGCGATGCCGGTGCCGCGGTCGACGACGCACAGCCGCACGTTCGTCCCCTGGAGCTCGGTCCGCACGACCAGCCGGCGCTGCGTCACCTCGATACCGCTCATCGCGTCGGCGGCGTTCAGGATGAGGTTCAGCAGCACCTGCTGCAACTGGACCCGCCCGCCGTCGACCGCCGGCAGCGAGTCGGCCAGGTCGGTGGCCGCCACCACGTGCCGGTTCATCATTTCCGTGTGCACCAGATCGAGCGTCTCGTACACCAGCTCGTTCAGGTCCAGCGGCTCGAACTTCATCTCGCCGCGCTTGTAGAGCGCGCCCAGGCGCCGGATGACCTCCGCCGCGCGATTGTTCTCGGTGACGATGTCGTCGCAGATGTCCTTGAGCTCGTCCAGGTCGAGTTGCGGGCGCTCGAGCATCTTGCGCGCCGCCTCGGCGTTGCCGAGGATCGCCGCCAGCGGCTGGTTGAGCTGGTGCGCGATCGACGCGGACAGCTGGCCCATCATCGAGACGCGGGTCATGTGCGTCAGCGCGGCCCGATCCTTCTGCGCCTGCAGCTCGGCCGTCTTGCGCTCGGTGATGTCCAGCGCCACGCCGGTCACGCGCTCGCCGGCGCCGTTCTCGGCACGCCCGCGCGCGGCGATCCAGCGCACTTCGCCACCGGGCTGGAGCATGCGGTACTCGACGTCCAGTTCAACGCGCTTCGCAACGGCCTGCCGCACCGCGCGGTCGAAGCCCTCGCGATCGGCGGGGTGCACGGTCTGGAGAACCTGCTCGAACTGGATCGCGGACTCCTGCGGCAAGCCGGCCCGCTGCGCCGCCCTGGGGGTCGTCCAGATCCTGTCGCGGGCGACGTCCCAGATCCACATGGAAATGCTCGCCGCGCGTGTCGCGAGACTCATGCGGGTCTCGCTTTCCTCCAGCGCCGCCGCCGTGCGCCGGCGTGAGCGCCGCTCGACCAGCAGCGCGGCGATCAGCGCGGCCTGGATCAGCAGCACCGCGACCATGAGGAGGGCCTGGTCGCGATAGCGACCCCAGAAGCTGGGTTCCTTGAAGTGGACGATGGCATCGGCAGGGATCGCGTCCGCGCCGATGCCCCACCGGCGCGCCTGGCGCCAGTCGATCTGCACCTGTGCCGGAATGACCTCCGGCAGGTCCAGCTTCGTCAGCGGAGTACCGGCCAGCACGGCATTGAGGGTCCTGGCGCCCTGCCGTCCCATCTCGACAAAGGTCGGCATGCGGCCACCAACAGCGCCGGTGCCGATGAAGGTGCTGTACGGACCATAGACCGGCGCGCCCGAGGCCGCGGCAATGAGCTCGGCGGCCTCGCGCGGCGCGAAGGCGCGGCCGGCGCCGTCGCGGTAGTAGCCGGGGGTGAACACCACGTCGCCGGTGCCGAGAGCGGCCAGACGGCTGGCCAGCACGTCGCTGGGCAGGCCGGTGAGGAACTCGACCGCCGGTGGCCGCGCCAGGCTGGCGATCGCGGCGCGCGTGGTGGCATTCCTCTCGTGGTCGACGGAGCTCACACCCGTCACCACCACCAGGCGCCTGGCCTGCGGGTGCCAGAGCAGCGCCTGCTCGATGGTGCCGGCATAGTCGTAGACGACCGGAACGCCGACCACGCCCGCTGGTAGCGGCTGGAGCGAGCGCACGAAGGACTGGTCGACGCCGATATGAACCACCGGCACGTCCGCGAACAGTTCGGCCCGATGGCGCAGCAGGTAGTCGAGCGCGAACTGGCCGACGACGACGATGGCGTTCGGCGGCCGCGAAACGTACTTCTCGCCGAGGTAGGTGACGAAGGTCTGTTCGTAGCCCGGCCCCGAGAACGTGGGCTGGTCCAGGAACTCCGAGAACAGCTCGACCTTGCCGCCGTCCGAGGCCGCCAGCACCCGCGCAGGCCGCGATCGGCCTCGATGTTGGCCGGCAGCAGCCGGTTGTTGGAGAACAGCACCAGCACGTTGCTGGTCTGCGCCGTCGCGGGTGGCCCGGCCGACAGGCAGCAGACGAACAGGAGCAGGAACAGGCGCATGAGGGCTGCTTGAGACGGGTCAGGCCTGTCTGGTGGCGCATCCAGGGGTGTGAACCCGAAGATATCGTTTCATCCGCGGCCTCGTCGGCATCCGGGCATGGGGGCGCGCTGCCCCATCCGCTCAGAGCTGCTTGTGGAAGAAGGTCGTCCCGCAGAGCGCGCCGTCCGGCATCAGCGCGTAGTTCGGCACCGTCCCCACCCGCTGCCAGCCGGCGCGCTGGTAGAGCCGCTCGGCATCGCCGCCGGTCACGGTATCGAGCACGAGTACCGACTTGCCCTCCTCGCGCGCGGCGGCGTCGAGCGCCGCCATCAAGCGCTGCGCAACGCCGCGCCGGCGTGCACTGCGGCGCACCAGCATCTTGGCGACGTCGGCGCGATGCGGCTGGTTGTCGGGCAGCGCGGTGATGAGTTGCACGGTGCCGACGATGCGGCCGTCGCCGTCCTCGGCCACCAGCAGCACGCGCTCGCCGCGCGCGACACCACCCGCAACACCGCGCCAGAAGGTCACCGCCTTTTCGCGTGGCAACGGCGTCATGAAGCTGACCGAGGCGCCGCCCTCCACGCAATCGACGAGCACGTCGGCGAGCGCCTCGACCAGCGCATCGGCGCCGGCCGCGGCCTCCTCCGCGCCGACGCGTCGCACCTTGAAGTCTTCGCTCATCGGATGTTCCTCACGGCGTGAAGCGCCCCGGCAGCACCCACAGCAGCAGCACCGTCATCGTCAGGTAGCGAAAGAACTTGCCGATCGCCATGTAGAACAGGCAGGGCCAGAACGAGAGCTTGAGCCAGCCGGCCACGGCGCACAGCGGGTCGCCGACCACCGGCAGCCAGCTCATCAGGCAGGCCTTGGGGCCGAAGCGCTCGAGCCAGCCGAGCACCCGGTGCTCGACCGGCTTGTGGCGGATCGCCTCGACCGCGCGCTCGGCGCCATAGCCCATCCACCAGCTGATCGCGCCGCCCACCGTGTTGCCGGCGGTGGCGACCAGGATCGCCGGCCAGAACAGCTCGGGGTTGAGCTTGATGAGGCCGAACACCACCGGCTCCGAGCCCATCGGCAGCAGCGTCGCGCTGACCAGTGCCACGATGAACACGGTGCTCAGGCCGTATTGCGGCAGGGCGAGTGCGGTCAGCAGTGCTTCGAACCAGGCTTGCATCACGTGCATTATTCGCGGCCCCGGTTCGAGCCGCCATGCTTGGCGCACAGCAGCAAAAACTCGGGCGGACGGACCGCTATACTCGCGCCTCTTTTTTAAGCAGCCCACCCCTGTCACCACCATGCGCATCGGCCCCATCGAACTGACGAACCGCCTGTTCGTCGCGCCGATGGCAGGCGTGACCGACCGGCCGTTCCGCCAGCTCTGCAAGAAGCTCGGCGCCGGCTATGCGGTCAGCGAGATGGTGACCAGCAAGCGCGAGCTGTGGGACAGCCTCAAGACCTCGCGCCGCGCCAACCACGAAGGTGAAGTGGCGCCAATCGCGGTGCAGATCGCCGGCACCGAGCCGATCTCGATGGCCGAGGCCGCCGCCTACAACATCGACCGCGGCGCCCAGATCATCGACATCAACATGGGCTGCCCGGCCAAGAAGGTCTGCAACAAGTGGGCCGGCTCGGCGCTGATGCGCGACGAAGCGGCGGCGCTGCGCATCGTCGAGGCGGTGGTCACCGCCTGCGCACCGCACGGCGTGCCGGTCACGCTGAAGATGCGCACCGGCTGGTGCGACGAGACGAAGAACGCGCTGCGCATCGCGCGCGGCGCGCAGGAGGCCGGCATCGCGATGCTGACCGTGCACGGCCGCACCCGCGAGCAGGGCTACCGCGGCGCGGCCGAGCACGAGACGGTGGCGGCAATCAAGGCCGAGCTGCAGATCCCGATCGTCGCCAATGGCGACATCGATTCGCCCGAGCGCGCGCGCGAGCTGTTCGCGCGCACCGGCGTCGACGCCGTGATGATCGGCCGCGCCGCGCAGGGCCGGCCATGGATCTTCCGCGAGATCGCGCACTTCCTCAGCCACGGCGAGCACCTGCCCGCGCCGCGCACGCTCGACGTGAAGGGCTGGCTGGTCGAGCACCTGCACGACCATCACTCGCTCTACGGCGAGTTCAGCGGGGTGCGCAGCGCACGCAAGCACATCGGCTGGTACGTCCACGGCCTGCCCGGCGGCGGCGCGCTGCGCGCGCGCATCAACGTGATCGAAAGCGCGACGCTGCAGATCGCCGCGCTCGAAGACTGGTTCGACCGCCTGGCCGAACAGCACGAGCGGCTGCCTCAGGGAGGGGCGGCCGATTCCCTTGAAGACATGCCAACAGAAAAACAAGCAGCATGAGCAGAAAGAACCTTGAGGCCTGCGTACGCGAGAGCCTCGAAACCTACTTCAAGGACCTGCGTGGCGCCGAGCCGCACAACGTCCACGAGATGGTGATGAACGTCGTCGAGAAGCCCTTGCTCGACGTGGTGATGCAGCAGGCCGAAGGCAACCAGTCGCGCGCCGCCGAGTGGCTGGGCATCAACCGCAACACGCTGCGGCGCAAGCTGCTCGAGCACAAGCTGATCAAATGAATGATGACGCTCGCTGCGCATCGCATGAACGATGAATGAATTCAGTTCATTGTTCATCGGTCGCGCGTAGCGCGCCGGTCATCGTTCATCAAGGACAAGAATGAAACTCACCGCCCTCCTCTCCGTTTCCGACAAGACCGGCGTCCTCGAACTCGCGCGCGAACTGCACGCGCTCGGCGTCAGGCTGCTGTCCACCGGCGGCACCGCCAAGCTGCTGGCCGAGGCCGGGCTGCCGGTGACCGAAGTTGCCGATCACACCGGCTTCCCGGAGATGCTCGACGGCCGCGTGAAGACGCTGCACCCCAAGATTCACGGCGGCCTGCTGGCACGGCGCGAGGTGCCGCAGCACATGGCGGCACTGGCCGCCCACGGCATCGACACGATCGACCTGCTGGTGGTCAACCTCTATCCCTTCGAGGCCACCGTCGCCAAGCCCGGCTGCACGCTGGAGGAGGCGATCGAGAACATCGACATCGGCGGCCCGGCGATGGTGCGCTCGGCGGCCAAGAACTGGCAGGACGTCGCGGTGCTGACCGATGCCTCGCAGTACGCCGGCGTCGTCGCCGAGCTCAAGGCCGGCGGCATTAGCAAGGCCACCCGCTTCGCGCTGGCGGTGGCGGCCTTCAACCGCATCAGCAACTACGACGCGGCGATCAGCGACCACCTGTCGGCGCTGCAGGCCGACGGCAGCAAGGCGGAGTTTCCTGCGCAAAGCAACGGCCGCTTCGTCAAGCTGCAGGACCTGCGCTACGGCGAGAACCCGCACCAGGCCGCGGCCTTCTACCGCGACCTGCAGCCAGCGCCCGGCTCGCTGGTCACCGCGGTGCAACTGCAGGGCAAGGAACTCTCGTACAACAACATCGCCGACGCCGACGCGGCCTGGGAATGCGTCAAGAGCTTCGATGGTGCGGCGTGCGTGATCGTCAAGCACGCCAACCCTTGCGGCGTCGCGCTCGGCGCCGACGCGGCCGAGGCCTATGCCAAGGCCTTCAAGACCGATCCGACCTCGGCCTTCGGCGGCATCATCGCCTTCAACGTGCCGGTCGACGCCGCCGCGGCGCAGTTGGTCGCCAAGCAGTTCGTCGAGGTGCTGATCGCGCCGGCCTTCAGCGACGAGGCACGCGCGGTCTTCGCCGCCAAGGCCAACACGCGGGTGCTGCAGATCGCGCTGCCGACGGATCGCGCGCCGGCCAACACGCATGACATCAAGCGCGTCGGCTCGGGCCTGCTGATCCAGAGCGCCGACAACCGCGTGCTCGATGCCAGCGAGCTCAAGGTCGTCAGCAAGCTCAAGCCGACCCCGGCACAGATCGCCGACCTGCTGTTCGCGTGGAAGGTCGCCAAGTTCGTCAAGAGCAACGCGATCGTGTTCTGCGGCGGCGGCATGACGCTCGGCGTCGGCGCCGGCCAGATGAGCCGGCTCGACAGCGCGCGCATCGCCAGCATCAAGGCCGGCCACGCCGGACTGTCGTTGCAGGGTTCGGCGGTCGCCAGCGACGCCTTCTTCCCGTTCCGCGACGGCCTCGACGTGCTGGCCGATGCGGGTGCGACTTGCGTGATCCAGCCCGGCGGCAGCATGCGCGACGACGAGGTCATCCAGGCCGCCGACGAGCGCGGCATCGCGATGGTGCTGACCGGCGTGCGTCACTTCAGACACTGATGAACAAGCTCCTCGCCGAGGCGATGGGGATCCTGGTGGCCACCATCGCGCGGCTGGTCACCGGTGCCCAGGGTCACTGGTACGGCTGCCCGCCCAAGGCCGAGCAGCGCATCTACTTCGCCAACCACCAGAGCCACCTCGACTGGGTGCTGATCTGGGCCGCGCTGCCGCTGGACCTGCGCGCCCACACGCGCCCGATCGCCGCCAAGGACTACTGGACCTCGGGCAAGTTCAAGCACTGGATCACGCGCGAGGTGTTCAACGCGGTCTACGTGAGTCGCCAGCGCACCGAGGACCAGGACCCGCTCGAACCGCTGGTCGCCGCCCTCAAGGCCGGCGATTCGCTGGTGATCTTTCCCGAGGGCACGCGCAACAACAAGGGCGTGCCGCAGGCCTTCAAGAGCGGCCTGTTCCACCTGGCCGAGCAGTTCCCGAACGTCACCTTGGTCCCGGCCTGGATCGACAACGTCCAGCGCGTGATGCCCAAGGGTGAAGTGGTGCCGGTGCCGATCCTGTGCTCGGTGACCTTCGGCGCGCCGCTGCAACTGGAGCCGGGCGAGGACAAGCGCGACTTCCTCGACCGCGCGCGTGATGCGGTGATGGCGTTGGAGGCTGTGGCGGCATGAGCGCACTCGGCGAGGGGCCCCGCGCAGCGGGGATCGACGTAGCGCGAAGGCCGTCAGCGGCCGACGCTCCGGTACCGCACCCGTCAGCTGAAGCGTCGGAGGCCGCGGCATGATCCATCCCCGCAACCTCGACACCGGCCAGCAGATCGGCCTGCTGTTCATCATCCTGTTCGGCGTGCTGCTGGTGGCGACCGCCGCCGCCTTCTTCGTCTCGCTGCGCGAGCACACCGAGCAGCAGGAGGGTCGCCACCGCCGCTTCAAGCGCGACCTGCGCGCGGTGTGGGTCAGCGCCACGCTGTTCTGGCTGGCCTGGATCAGCGGCCCGCTCGGCGCCACGCTGTTGTTCGGCGGCTTCAGCTTCCTCGCGCTGCGCGAGTACATCACGCTGATGCACACCAGGCGCAGCGACCACCGCAGCCTGATCCTGGCCTTCTTCTTCATCCTGCCGGTGCAGTACGCGCTGGTCGGCACGCGCCATTTCGACCTGTTCTCGGTCTTCATCCCGGTCTACATGTTCCTGCTGGTGCCGGTGGTCAGCGCGCTCAGTGGCGATCCGGAGCGCTTCCTCGAGCGCAACGCCAAGATCCAGTGGGGGATCATGGTCTGCATCTTCGGCCTGTCGCACACGCCGGCGCTGCTGTTGCTCGACTTTCCCCGCATCCAGGGTCGCGGCGCCTTCCTCGTGTTCTTCATGGTGTTCGTCGTGGCCACCGCGCAGATCGTGCAGGAGGCCGCCAGCCGGCGCCTGCGCCGCCGGCCGGTGGCGCGCCAGATCAGCCGCAGCTTCAGCTATCGCGCCTGGATGATCGGCGCCTTCTCGGCCGCCTTCGTCGGCGGCCTGCTCTACTGGATCACGCCGTTCAAGGCCGGCCAGGCGATGGTGATGGCGCTGATCGCCAGCGCCGCGGGCACCATGGGCGAGTTCGTGATGAAGGCGCTCAAGCGCGACGCCGGCGTGCGCTACTGGGGCAACCGCAGTTCGGTCACCGGCGCCGTGGGCCTGCTCGACCGCATCGCGCCGCTGTGCTTTGCCGCACCGGTGTTCTTCCATTCGGTGCGCTGGTACTTCGGCCTCGGCACCGGCAACGGACCGTGATGCGCATCCTCGGCATCGACCCCGGCCTGCGCACCACCGGCTTCGGCGTGATCGAGATCGAGGGCAGCGCGCTGCGCTACGTCGCCAGCGGCACCATCAAGACCGACGCGCTGCCCAACGGCGACCTGCCCGGCCGCCTGAAGATCCTGTTCGACGGCGTCTGCGAGGTGGTGCAGCGCTACCAGCCGGCCAGCGCCGCGGTCGAGATCGTGTTCGTCAACGTCAACCCGCAGAGCACGCTGCTGCTCGGCCAGGCACGCGGCGCGGCGCTGGCGGCGCTGGTGTCGAGCGACCTGGCGGTGTCGGAGTACACCGCGGTGCAGATGAAGAAGGCGGTCGCCGGCCACGGCTCGGCGCGCAAGGAGCAGGTGCAGCAGATGGTCCAACGCCTGCTCGCGCTGCCCGGCGAGCCCGGCAAGGACGCCGCCGACGCGCTCGGCATCGCCATCACCCATGCCCATGCCGGCACCTCGCTCGCGCTGCTCGAGGCGGCCAGCCCGCTCGAGCGCCGCGCGCACGCGGCCTACAAGCGGGGACGGGCCTACTAGGGCCCCCAAGGCCAGGCTGCGCCCAGCCCGCCCCCCACGGGGGGCCAAGGAAGCTTGGGGCGGCCCGGCGTTTCCTTGAGAGCCCGGGCCTGCCAGCGCGTCCACCGGCTTGGGGATGCACCGACGGCCGCAAATGCCCTGAAATCTTCGACGCCGCCACGATGGCGTGCGAGGGGCAGCGATGAACAACTTCATTGTGATCAGCGATGGCCGGCCCCTGGCCGAGGTCGAACGCCGGCTCGCGAAGTACCTGCCCGGCCTGGATGTGCGCCTGTTCGCGTTCAGCCAGCACCAGGCGATCCTGCGCGGCACTCTGTTGCGCGCGCTCGAGATCGAGTACCCGTCGATCCCGCTGCTGCAGTTGCTCGCCGTCTGCGGCGTCGCCGACCTCAAGCCGATCGGTGACGAGGCCTCGGCGACGATCCTGGCCGCGCGTGATGCCATCGACCTGCCGGCGCGAACGGGCGTTGCCGCCGCGACCCGGGCGGCGCGAGCCGCGGTCGGGCTCGACTGGCACCTCGTGCAGGTCCGGGTGCCGCAGGCCTGGCAACTGCTGGGCGGCCCGGATGCGATCGCCTGGAACGGCACCAAGGTCGGCCACATCGACACCGGCTACACCGGCCACCCGGCCTTCGGCTTTCCCGCCACCTGGCTCGACACGGCCAACGCCGAGACCTTCTTCCCGGCCTCCGACAACGCCGACGCCACGCCGATCGCCGAGCTTGGCGCCGGCCTCGACAACGGCATCGGCGTCTCGGCCGGCCATGGCACCAAGATCGGCGGCACGATCTGCGGCCACGACGACTCGGCGTCCGGTGGCCCGTTCTTCGGCGTCGCGCCGAAGGTGCCGGTGGTGGAGGTGCGCATCACCGACATCGTGCTGATCAACCACGCGCAGCGCGAGTTCGAGCAGGCGGTGACGCACCTGCTGGCGCAGGGCGTCGGCGTCATCAACGTCAGCCTGGGCGTGTTTCTCGGCACGATGCGGCGCGAACTCAGGCGCGCGGTGAACGCGGCCTACGACGCCGGCGTGATCATGGTCTGCGCGGCGGGCAACCACGTGAACTCGGTGGTCGGCCCGGCCAGCCTGGTGCGCACGGTCGCCGTGGCCGGCGTGACGCGCGACGACACGCCGTGGAGCGGCAGCAGCTTCGGGCCCGAGGTGGACTTCAGCGCGCCGGCGGCCGACCTTCGGCGGGCCTCGGTCAGGGGCACGTCGAGCTTCAGCTACGGCTTCGGCGGCGACGGTACTTCGTACGCGACCGCCATGACCACCGGCGCCGCTGCGCTGTGGCTGACCCATCGGGCGGCCGAGCTGGACGCCGCCTACCCGCAGCGCTGGCAACGCATCGAGGCCTTCCGCGCCCTGGCGCGAGCTACCGCTCGCGTGCCGGCAGTCTGGCAGCCGGGATCCTTCGGCACCGGCGTTCTCGATGTCGCGGCGCTGCTCGACGCCGACCTGCCCGCCGCGAGCGACCTGGCGCAGGCCGAAGCCGCCTGAGCCGAGCGCTGCGCGGCGCGGCGCGGCGCGCGTGACGCGTCGGCTACAGCACGCCGTCGGCCTTCATCTTTGGCACCAGCAGCGCGGCGAGCTGCTCGGTCTGGCCCGGCAGGTTGTCGACGCGGGTGGTCTGGGTGGTCGCGGTCCAGACCACGCGATCCCGCTTCACATCCCACAGCGTGGTCTCGATGGTGACCACGTCGTACTGGATCACGTCGGGCGGCGGGGCCATCATCCACGCCGAGCCGTACCAGCCGTGAAAGCCGCGCCCCATCGGCGGGCCCATCATCGGCGCGCCGGGCACGACGTTGATGCGCTGCTCGCGGCTGAGTACGCGCGTGGTCATCACGGCGTCGGCGCCGGCCTGCTTGACCGCTTCCTGAATCCGCGCGTCGGGGATCACACCGCTCTCGGGCAGCAGCGGGTGGCTGGCGACGCCGTTGCTACCGGCTTTGCGCAGGCCCTGGGCAAAGCCGTCCTCGAAGATGCGGCGCTGGGTCTCGCTGCGGCTGACGCCGATCACCAGCACCTTCTGCAGCGGCGGGCCTTTGAACTCCGGGTCGCGCCAGCTCGAGTTGAGCGTCGGGCCGCTGGCGCAGCCTGCGAGCAGGGCCAGCGAGGTCGCGGCCGCGCCGGGCATGAGCCATCCAAAGATCGGAGTGATCATCCGCATCGCTGTTCTCCTGGGTGTTATTGACTATGACCCGGTACTGGCGACGCTCAGATCACCATCGCCATGCGCTCGAGGATCATGACAGCAAAGAAGCCGAGGCCGGCGACCAGCGTCCACTTGAGGATCATGATGCCGCGCCGTCGCCACACGGCCTGTCCGGTGCCGATCGACATCGCGAGGCACAGCACCGAAGCGAGCAGCAGCAGCATCACGATCCAGCGGAACATCAGCATGTGCCGCTCTCCGCGCTACCAGGCCGGTGCCAGGTCGGCAAAGCCGCGCGGCGCGTCGGCCGCGCGCGTGAAGCTGACGATCTCGAAGGCCCCGGGCTCGGCCAGCAGCGCGCGCAGCAGCTTGTTGTTCATCGCGTGGCCGCTCTTGAAGGCGGTGTAGCTGGCCAACAGCGGGCGTCCGGCGATGTAGAGGTCGCCGATCGCGTCGAGGATCTTGTGGCGCGCGAACTCCTCGTCGTAGCGCAGGCCGTCGGCGTTGAGCACTCGGCGGTCGGCGACGACGATCGCGTTGTCCATGCTGCCGCCGAGCGAGAGGCCGCGCGCGCGCATCACGTCGACGTCCTTGGTGAAGCCGAAGGTGCGGGCGCGCGCGATGTCGCGCTTGTACTGGTTGTCGGAGAAGTCGAACTCGACGCGCTGGCCGGTCTGGTCGACCGCCGGATGGCCGAAGTCAATCTCGAAGGCGAGCTTGAAGCCATGCAGCGGATCGAGCCGCGCCCACTTGAGCGCGGCGCCCTCGCCCTCGCGCACCTCGACGGCCTTGAGCACCTTGATGAAGCGCTTGGGCGCGTCCTGCAACTCGATGCCGGCGCTCTGCAGCAGGTAGACGAAGCTGGCCGCGGAGCCGTCGAGGATCGGCACTTCCTCGGCCGTGATGTCGATGACCAGGTTGTCGATGCCCAGGCCGCTGCAGGCCGACATCAGGTGCTCGACGGTATTGACCTTGGGCGCGCCGGGATCGCCGCCGGGCGACAGCGTCGAGGCCAGTCGCGTGTCGCAGACCGAGTCGGCGTTGACCGGGATCTCGACCGGCACCGGCAGGTCGACGCGGCGGAACACGATGCCGGTGTCGGGCGGCGCCGGCTTGAGCGTGAGTTCGACCTTCTGGCCGCTGTGCAGGCCGACGCCGACGGCGCGGGTGATCGTTTTCAGCGTGCGTTGCTGGAGCATCGGTCGATTGTAGGTAGCCGCCGCCGGCCCGGCTCGGCTCAGGGCATGGCCGACGCGGGCCGTCGACGCCAGCCCGCCACCAGGCTCGCCAGCGCCCACAGCGCGAGCCAGGGATCGAGCACCGCATCCCAGGCATTGCCGGTCGGCAGCCGCAGCAGCGCGTGGACCAGCAGCGCCCCGGCCAGTGCCAGCGCGGCCAGCGGCCGGTGGCCGGGGCGCTGCCCGACCACGAACCAGCCGATCGCCACCGCCGCGCCCGCCGCGGCAAAGGGCAGCGGCGCGGTGCCCCAGCTGTAGAGGTCGTGCGGCAGCAGCGCGAACACCGAGAGGTAGAGCAGTAACGCGACCAGCACCAGCGTCATGGCGCTGGCGCGGTCGAGCAGCGGCCCGCGCCGCGAATCGGCATCGGGTTCGGCCAGCGCCAGCGCGCACAGCAGCACCAGCAGCGGGCTCGGCGCCAGGAACGACAGCCCCAGCCACCAGGCCGGCGAGGCTTCGCCCGGCAGCCACATGGCGGCCGCCGTGAGCAGCGCCAGCGGCCAGCCGGCGCGGCGCGTGGCCGGCGAGCGCCGCGCCAGCGCCAGCAGCACGGCGGCCAGCACCACGCCCCAGCCCAGGCGCAGGTAGATCCACGCGGCCTGCGCGTCGGGCTGCAGGCTGATCAGCGTCTGGTTCACGGTCCGGCGGGCTCCAGCACGAAGCGCCGGTGCCGGATCAGGCGCCGGTGCAGCGTGTAGCTCACATGCAGCTCGTTGCCGCTCAGCGCCAGCGTCGGATAGGAGTACTCGGTCAGGCCGCGGTACTTGGGCGCACCGAGATCGCTGGTGTTGGGCGCGTCGTCGAGCACGGCCTCCTCGCGCCACTGAACGCCGTCGGTCGAGCGCATCAGCACCAGGCGCCGGCGGTCGTGCTCGTCGGGGTTGATCGCCAGCACCAGGCTGCCGTCGGGCAGGCGCAGCGCGGCGAGCGCCGAGTCGGGATTGTTGAGCTCCATCGCCGGCAGGTCTTCCCAGTGGCGGCCGGCGTCCATGCTGCGGGCGCGCTGCACGTAGCCGCGCGGCTCGCCGTCGTCCCGCAGGAAGGCCAGCATCTGCTGCGGGCCGAGCGCGACGATGCTGGGCTGGCGCGAGTTGGTGCGGTTGGTGATGCGGCTGACCTGCAGCGGCGCACCGTCCTCCGAGATCTCGAGCAGCATCGGCACGTCGATGCCGATCTCGAAGTGCAGCGGCAGCAGCGCGCCGCCGCCCACGGTCGGCGCCGGCGCGCCGCGCACCATCATGCTGATGCCCCACAGCGGCGACAGCGGCAGCACGCGCGCCTCGACCGGCGTGCCGGCGTCGATGCTGCTGGCGCCGGGTTCGAGCACGCGCAGGTGCACCACCCGCGACGCGGCCCAGCCGCCGAGGCCGGTGGCGACGACGAACAGGTGCAGGCGCCCGCGACCATCGATCCACAGCACCGGGTTGCCGATGCGGCGCACGCCGAAGCCGAGCAGGCGCGCCAGCGAATCGCGGTCGACCAGGGTCTGCGGCGCGCTCCACTTCGTGGCGGCCGGATCGAAGCGCGAGGCGACGATGCGCACGTCGGGCGCGCTCTCGCGCGAACCGGCGAACCAGGCCGCCAGCAGCCCCTCGCCGCCGGGCTGCACCACCAGCGAGCTCGCGTGCGCGGCCAGCGTGTCGGCCGGCATCGGCACATCGATCGGCTCGAGCGCGCGCAAGCGCAGCGGACCCACCGGCTCGGCGGCCGGCGAGGGCACGACCAGCCTCAGCGGCACCGGCTCGGGCAGGCCGCCGCCGCCGATTTGCTCGCGCAGCAGTTCGACCGCCAGCGCCGCCGCCAGCACCGCGAACAGCAGGCGGCGCCGCTGCAGCAGGCTCGAGGCCGGCGGCGCGTCCGGCCGGGTCTTGGCCGCGAGGTCGAGCGCCATCAGGGCCTGCCTTCGGCGGCAGCCAGCCGCTCGACCAGGTACTCGCGCGCGAACCAGAAGTCCTGCGGTGCGCGCAGCAGGCTGGCGCGAATCTCGGCGTTGGTCTGGCGGCTGCGGATGTCCCAGCGCGCGGCGACGACGCGGCAGGCCTCGGCGCGCTCGTCGGCGCACGGCGGCTGGCCGACGCGCCGCTGCACGATCACGAAGCGATGCCCGGCCAGCAGCGCGGGCAGGCCGTCGAAGTCCACCGGCTGGGCCGCGAAGTAGTGCTCGATGCGCGCGCCCGGCAGCAGGAACTGGTAGCGCTCGAAGTCGCCGTTGAAGTTGGACGGCACCATCACCGCCTCGCCGCGCAGGCGCTCGATGACGGCATCGTCGTAGCGCCCGGCCGGCCCTTCGAGCGGCGCCGTGACCCAGGCAAAGGCGACGTAGAAGGCGGCACTGATCAGCGCCGCCACCGGCCGCGTCCAGCCGTCCTTCACGAGGCCGGCCACGCAGGCCGCCGCCATCGCGAGCAGCCACAGCCAGAGCCCGGCCGAGTAGCCGCCGGCCGAGGGCTCCAGGGCCTGCACGCCGAGCGCCACGTTGAGCGCGAACAGGGTCGCCAGCAGCGCCATCAGCAGCGTCGCGATGAACCAGCCGCGGGCGATGCGCGGCCAGTGCAAGACCATCAGCACCGCCAGCGCCGGCATCGCCGCCACCAGGTAGCGCGCCGAGCGCTGGCTCGGCAGCATGAAGACCAGCAGCAGCACCAGCAGCCAGAGCCACAGCACGCGCTCCGAGGCGTCGGCACCGGAGCGCGCGCGCCAGGCCGCGAACAGCAGGCCCACCACCACCGGCATCAGCAGCCCGGCGTTGACCGCGTAGCCGGGGATCAGGCCCCAGATGCTGCCGCTGCCGGCCAGCGCCTTGCCGAGATAGCTCTCCCGCGCATTGAACTTGCCGGCGTTCTCGCCGACCACGAACTCGCGCCAGACCTCGGCCGGCGCCGGATCGACCACGAACCAGAGCGCGAACAGCGCGGTCGCGACGATCGCCGCCAGCAGCACCCGGCCCACGTCGCTCCAGAAGCCGGCGCGCCGCAGCACGAACAGGCCGCGCCCGCGCGGCCCCGCCACCTGGTAGCAGGCGCCCAGCGCCAGCGCCACCGGCAGCACCAGCGCGAAGGACTTGTAGAGGCAAGCGATGCCGAGCGCCACGCCGGCCAGCAGCGGGAACCCCAGCCGCGAGCCGAGCACGCGCGCCGGCGACCAGGCGATCGCGAAGAAGGGCGCGAACATCCAGAAGGTTTCCGGCGCGCTGGTCAGGTAGGGCCGGCTGTAGCGGTAGGTGCTGAAGAAGGCGAGGTAGACCAGCACCGCGAGTGCTGCCACCTGCAGCGGCGGGCGCGGCGCATCGTTCGCGCCGGGTCGCGCGACCAGGCGCGCGGCAAGCGCACCGACCAGCAGCGCGCTGGCCAGCGTGTAGAGGTAGCTCGGCAGCCGCAGCCGCCACAGGCTCCAGGCCTCGCCCCAGCTGCCGGCCACCATCGCCTGCCAGAACAGCAGCGGCGGCTTGGTGTTGCGCGCCAGGCCCTCGATCTCGGACTGCAACGGCAGCCATTGGCCCGTGCCCGCGGTCAGCCGCGCGATGTGCATGTAGACCGACTCGTCGCCGTTCTTCGGGATGTGCTGGCCGCCCAGCCCGAGCAGGTAGGCCGCCGCCGCCAGCAGCGCCAGCAGCAGCCAGGCCGCCGTGGCGCGCGGGCGGGCGGCCGGCTCGATCACGGCCGGCTCTCCTCGACCGGCGCGGGCTTGTGGCGCCGGTTGCGGAAGGTGCCGAGATCGTTGGCCGCGTAGTTGAAGAGTGCCGAGACGCCGATCGCGATCAGGTTGCCGAGCAGGTAGTGCACGCTGTCGGCCAGCCACTTGGCCATCACGAACTGGATGGCGATCGCGCCGCCGGCGGCCATGCAGTACTGGCCGAACAGGCGCAGCGTGCTGCGCTCGCGGCTGGCGTTGCGATCGCCCCAGGTCCAGCCGCGGTTCCAGAGGAAGTTGCTGACGGTGGCCACGAAGATCGCCAGCGCCAGCGAGAAGTTGAGCCGGAACGCGAAGGGCTCGAGCTGCGCGAACCAGTATTCCTGCGCCAGGTACAGCACCACGGTATTGATCACCGTGCCGCTGAGGCCGACCAGCGCGAAGCGCGAGAAGCGCCAGCGCATCACGCGACGCGTCAGCGTGGCCAGGCGGCTCACGCCGCTCCCTCCGCAGCGTTGAGTTGATCTGAACCGGTGGCGCAGTCGGTCGCTGGCGGCACTCGGGCTGCGTCGATCCCCGCCAAGCGGGGCCCCTCGCCGAGTGCCCTCATGCCGCCACCTCCTGCGTCCGGCGCAGCCCGAGCAGCTCATGTGCCTTGGCGCCGACCGCGGCGGCCGGGATCTGCTTGAGGCACTGGTTGTCGCCGTCGCAGTAGGTATTGCGATGGTTGTAGGCGCTCAGGCAGGGGCTGCAGGGCCAGTCGGCGTAGAAGGTGTGGGCGTTGGGCGCGCGCGGTGCGTAGAGCGACGGGGTCTCGGGGCCGAACAGCATGATCGTGGTGATCGGCGTCAGCACCGCGAAGTGGCCCGGACCACCGTCGTTGGTGATCAGCAGCCGCGCGTTGTGGAACAGCGCCAGCAACTCGCGGATCGACGCGGTGTAGCCGGTCAGGTTGATGCAGGGCGCGGCGGTCCCGGCTGCCGCTGCCGGGGCGGTCAACGCGATCAGCTGCTGCGCCAGCGCATGGTCCTCGGGCAGGCCGATCACCGCGACCGCGCAACCCTCGGCCATCAACTCGCGGCAGACCTGCGCGTAGTGCTCCACCGGCCAGGCGCGGATCGGCAGCAGGCCGCCGCCGGGGTAGACCAGCACCAGCGGGCGCGCGGCGCCTTCGGTCCACAGCGAGGGAAAGTCCCGGCGCAGGCGCTGTCCCATCGCGGCCACCGCGCCGGCTTCCAGCGGCACCTGCGGCGGCACCGTGCTCAGGCCCACCGGCGGCAGCTTGCTCAGCGGCTCGGCCTCGCTCTCGATGGCGCGCGCCAGGCCGATGAACTGGTTGCTGATGTGCTGGTAGGGGTTGTAGGGCACCGGCCGGTTCATGAACGAGCCGCGGTACAGCCCCTCCTGGGTGCGGCTGTGGAAGCCCACGCGCAGCCGGGCGCCGCTGAAGTAGCTGAGCAGGCTGCTGACGCGCGAGAACAGCTCGCAGTCGATCGCGATGTCGACCCCGGCCCGGCGCAGCTCGAGCAGCGCGCGGCCGGCCGTGATCGCAAAGCGCGGCAGCGACGAGGCATCGACGCCATGCACATTGCGGGGATCGATCAGCTGCATCAGGTCGAGGATCTCGCGGTTCTTGCGAAACACCATCGCGTGCAGCGTGGCCTGCGGATAGCGCTTGCGCAGCCGCGTGAACATGTCGTGCGCAAGCACCAGGCTGCCCATCTCGGACAGCAGGATCACGACGATCGCCCGCGGCGCCGGCAGCGCCGCCGGCGCGGGCCAGAGCCGGCGCGCCACCGCGTCGATGCACGACACCGCAAGACAAAGCGCACTGCCGACCCAGCGGTCGATCCAGCGCTGGACACCGATCTTCATGGACTCACCTTCGCGGCCGCCGCGCCCCTGGGCGCAGGGTGGCCCCGCACTTCGCTCTGGGGTCGATTGTCACCGGGAGCGCTAGCCAACTCCCGTCGCCAGGATCGGGCATTCACGAACACGGATTACGTCGAACTCGGCGTCGAGCAATCACTGGCGCCTACGCGAGACACCAGCGACTGGCTACGCGCTGAAGTCGGCATTGTGTGTGCCGTTCCATGAGCGAACGCGGATTCGATTGAAGGTACCTGCCGCCGCCCAAGAGGGCGGCTTCGCCGAATCAAGCGGCTCAAGCTGGGCAGAGCCGCGCCACTCTTCGTTCTGCCACCAGGAAACCACCGCCACCTGCTCAGTCATGATCTGCTTGACGAATTCCAGCGCTGCAGTCGTTCCAAAGTGCGCACCGTCGCCAAGCCATTGATCAAAGTGCGAGTGATAGCAATCGAAGCCAACGGTGATCTCGTCATTCGAAGAGTCAATGACCAGTCCGTGCTCGACCATGGCGCTGGCCGGCGCTGCAATCTCGACAACTTCATAGGCCTGACCTGAGTCGTCCAGCTCTGTACGCGCAAGTGACTGCCACTGTGGAAACGCGGCGAAGAGCTTGTCAAACGCAGCAGGCATGGCTGGACGCAGTGTGTGGAGCCTGAGTCGTCATCGGGCGAACCGGATTTGCACGCAAGCTGCGCCGCTGCTGCACGACATCGGCTTGTCTTGTCGACAATGCCAAGATTGCGAGGCGATCTCGGTGGTGATCCTGAGAATTCGCTGTACTGCCGACAACCGTTGAAAGCTGGCGATGCGCATGGGCGCACCAATGCGGCCGCGCAACGCCAAAAGCCGGCCGAGCATGACGCCCGGCCGGAAACACGACAGAAAAGAACTTCAGCAGCGCTCGCTCAGTCGGCCTGCCGGCGCAGGAACGCCGGGATCTCGATCTCGTCCATGCCGTTGCTGGCCAGCGCGTCGACCTTGGCCGCGGCTTGCGTGCGGCCGCTGCGCCAGACGCTGGGCACGTGCATCGGGTCGTAGGCCGCGCCCGGCGCGCCGGCGTGGGCACCGACCGGCGCCTGGGCCGCGCCCACCGACTGGCCGACCGCCTGCGTCAGCACCGGCAGGTCGTGGGTGCCGGTGCGCAGCGCGGGCTGGCTGTGGACCACGCTGATCGGCGCGCGCTGGGCCTTGCCCGAGGCCAGGCCGGTGGCGATCACGGTGACGCGCAGCTGGTCGCCCAGGCTCTCGTCGTAGGCGGCGCCGAAGATCACGTGCGCGTCTTCCGCGGCGTAGCGGCGGATCGTGTTCATCACCGTCTTGCTCTCGCTGAGCTTGTAGCTGCTGCGGCTGGCGGCGATCAGCACCAGCACGCCACGCGCGCCACTGAGGTCGATGCCCTCCAGCAGCGGGCAGGCCACCGCGGCGTCGGCCGCCTTGCTGGCGCGGTCCGGGCCGCCGGCCTGCGCGGTGCCCATCATCGCCTTGCCGGGCTCGCTCATCACCGTCTTGACGTCCTCGAAGTCGACATTGATCGAGGCATCGATGTGGATGATGTCGGCAATGCCGCCGACCGCGTTCTTCAGCACGTCGTTGGCGTGCTTGAAGGCCTGGTCCTGCGAGATGTCGTCGCCGAGCACCTCGAGCAGCTTCTCGTTGAGCACGACGATCAGGCTGTCGACGTTGGCCTCCAGCTCGGCCAGGCCGGCCTCGGCCTGCTTCATGCGACGGCCGCCCTCGAACTCGAAGGGCTTGGTCACCACGCCCACCGTCAGGATGCCCATCT
Source organism: Rivibacter subsaxonicus (assembly GCF_004217215.1). Classification (GTDB taxonomy): domain Bacteria; phylum Pseudomonadota; class Gammaproteobacteria; order Burkholderiales; family Burkholderiaceae_C; genus Rivibacter; species Rivibacter subsaxonicus. The sequence goes on along the minus strand of NZ_SHKP01000007.1, from coordinate 65,593 downwards.
GCTTGGCGACGCGCGCGATCACCGGCGCCGCGCCGGTGCCGGTGCCGCCGCCCATGCCGGCCGTGATGAAGATCATGTTGGCGCCGGTGATCGCATCGCGGATGCGGCCCTCGGCTTCTTCTGCCGCTTCCTTGCCGGCGGCCGGCTTGGAGCCGGCGCCAAGCCCGGTCGTGCCGAGCTGGATCAGCTGGTCCGCGCCGGAGCGGTGCAGCGATTGCGCGTCGGTGTTGGCGCAGATGAATTCCACGCCTTGCACACCCTCCGAGATCATGTGGTCGACGGCGTTGCCGCCGCCACCACCGACCCCGATCACCTTGATGCTGGTGCCGAGCTCGAACTCTTCGATCATTTCGATGGCCATGGTGTTCTCTCCTTGTCGTCGTGTTGCAGTTGCCGTGGTAAAGCCTGTTGTTGCTTTTGGGACAGGAAACCTGGGGATGAAAAATCGGGTCAGAAATTGCCGATGAACCAGTCGCGCACGCGGCCCAGCACGCCCGCGGCCGAGCCGGCCTGGGCGGCCGCCTTCATGCCGCGCGTGCGTCCGAGCCGGGCCTCCTCGAGCAGCCCCATCGCGGTGGCCGCGCGCGGGCTGGCCACCATGTCGGACAGCGGGCCTGAGTAGGTCGGCAGGCCGCGCCGCACCGGCTTGAGGAAGATGTCCTCGGCCAGCTCGACCATGCCCGGCATCACCGCCGAGCCGCCGGTCAGCACGATGCCGCTCGACAGCAGTTCCTCGTAGCCGCTCTCGCGGATCGCCTGGTGCACGAGCGAGAAGATCTCCTCGACGCGAGGCTCGATGACGCCGGCCAGCGCCTGCTTGCCGAGCATGCGCGGGGCGCGATCGCCGAGCCCCGGTACCTCGACCTGCTGGTGCTGGTCGGCCAGCAGCTGCTTGGCGTGGCCATGCTCGACCTTGATTTCCTCGGCGTCCTTGGTCGGGGTGCGCAGCGCCATCGCGATGTCGCTGGTGATCAGGTCGCCGGCGACCGGGATCACCGCGGTGTGGCGCACCGAGCCGTCGGTGAAGATCTGAACGTCGGTGGTACCGGCGCCGATGTCGACCAGCGCGACGCCGAGGTGCTTCTCGTCCTCGGTCAGCACCGCGTGGCTGCTGGCACTCGGGTTGAGCACCAACTGGTCGACCTCGAGCCCACAGCGGCGCACGCACTTGACGATGTTCTCGGCCGCGCTCTGCGCGCCTGTGACGATGTGCACCTTGACCTCGAGCCGGCCGCCGCTCATGCCGATCGGCTCCTTGACCTCGTGGCCGTCGATCACGAACTCCTGCGGCTCGACCAGCAGCAGCCGCTGGTCGTTGGGGATGTTGATCGCCTTGGCGGTCTCGACCACGCGCGCCACGTCGACCGGCGTGACCTCCTTGTCGCGCACGATCACCATGCCGGTGCTGTTCTGGCCGCGGATGTGGCTGCCGGTGATGCCGGTGTGGACGCGGGTGATCTTGCAGTCGGCCATCATCTCGGCTTCCTTCAAGGCCTGCTGGATGCTCTGCACGGTGGCGTCGATGTTGACGACCACGCCGCGCTTCAAGCCCGCGGTCGGCGCGGTGCCGATGCCGGTCACGCGCAGCTCGCCGCCCGGCAGCACCTCGGCCACCACCGCCATGACCTTGGCGGTGCCGATGTCGAGGCCGACAACCAGGTCCTTGAATTCCTTAGTGGCCATGGATGGCGTCCCTCATCTCAATTCGTGTTCTTCGAAGCCGGCGCGGCGGGCGCCACCGTGCCGAGGCCGCGCAGCTTGAGCGCGTAGCCGTCGGCATGGCGCAGGTCGGCCGCGGCCAGCGCCCGGTTGCCGAAGCGCGACTGCACCTGCGCCAGGGTCGCGACGAAGGCCTGCAGGCGCGCCAGCACCGCGGCCTCGTCGCCGCGGCCGAGCTCGATCTCGGCGCCCGAATCGAGCTCGATCTGCCACGAGCCGCGCGGCGACAGGCGCAGGCTGTCGATGCGCGCGTCGAGTTCGACCAGCGCCGGCTGCAGCCGCTGCAGCATCGCCAGCATCACGGCCGCACTCGGCTCGTCGGGGCCGTCGAGCGTGGCCAGCCCCTCGTCCTCGACATCGCCCGGGTTGGCCTGGAAGACCTCGCCCTGGCGGTTGACGAGCTTGTTCTCGCCCTCGTCCTGGTGCCACCAGGCCGCGACGCGGTGCTCCTCGAGCGTGACCGCGATCTTGTCGGGCCAGATGCGGCGCACGGTGGCGCGGCGCACCCACGGCACCGACTCGAAGGCGGCCTGCGCCTTGGCCAGGTCGAGCGTGAAGAAGTTGCCCTGCAGCCGCGGCAGCGCGTTGGCGCGGATCGTCGCGCCGTTGTTGCGCGAGAGCTCGCCGTCGACCTGCACCGCGGCCAGCGTGAACAGCGGCAGCCGCATCAGCCAGGCCAGGCCATAGCCGACGATCGCGAAGCCGGCCACGATGAACAGCACCGAGGCGGTGATGTTCATCGTCCGCACGTCGAACGGCGTTCCGGCCGAGGGATCGGCGCGGACGGCGTTGGCGGGCTTGTTGCGGGTGGCCATGGTCGGTGCTTCAGGCCTTTGCAGCGGGCGGCGCGTCGAGCGCGGCCGTCGCCAGCAACTGCACGCACAGCTGCTCGTAGCTGATGCCGGCCGCGCGCGCCGACATCGGCACCAGCGAGTGGCCGGTCATGCCGGGGCTGGTGTTCATCTCGAGCAGGAAGGGCTTGCGGTCGCTGGCGCGAACCATCAGGTCGGCGCGGCCCCAGCCGCGGCAGCCGAGCGAGCGGTAGGCGGCCAGCGTCAGGCGCTGGATCTCGGCCTCCTCGACCGCCGGCAGGCCGCTCGGAACCAGGTACTTGACCTCGTCGGTGAAGTACTTGTTCTGGTAGTCGTAGCCGGCCGCCGGCGGCTTGATGCGCACCACCGGCAGCGCGCGCGCCGAAGCGCCTTCGCCGATGACCGGGCAGGTGAGCTCCTCGCCGTCGATGAACTCCTCGCACAGCACCTCGGCGTCGTAGCGCGCAGCGAGCGCCACCGCGGCCTGCATCTGCGAGTAGCCCTCGACCTTGGAGACGCCGATCGACGAGCCCTCGTGCGGCGGCTTCACGAACACCGGCAGGCCGAGCTGGTCGGGCACCTGGATCACGCGTTCGCGCTGCTGGTCGTCCGCACCGAGCAGCACGTAGCGCGGCGTCGGCAGGCCCTCGGCGAGCCACAGGCGCTTGGTCATCACCTTGTCCATTGCGATCGCCGAGGCCATCACGCCGGAGCCGGTGTAGGGAATGCCGAGCAGCTCGAGCGCGCCCTGCACGCTGCCGTCCTCGCCGTGACGGCCGTGGAGCGCGATGAAGACCCGGTTGAAGCCTTGCTGCTTCAACTCGACCAGCTCGCGCTCGGCGGGGTCGAAGCCATGCGCGTCGACGCCCTGCGATTGCAGCGCGGCCAGCACGCCGCTGCCGGACATCAGCGAGATCGGACGTTCGGCGGAGGTGCCGCCCATCAGGACGGCGACCTTGCCGAGTTGGCGGGTGTCGATGCTCATCGACGGCTCTCCTGTACTGCTCTTCCTGGATGTGCTTGCTCTGGCGCTTGCCTACTCAGTGAGGCTGCGCCGGGATTTCGCCCCGGCGGGCGAGTAACTTTCTCTTGCGTGCCCAAGAGAAAGTCACCAAAGAGAAGGGCACCCTGCTTCGCTGGTCGGCGCTGCGCACCGACTCCCCTGCGCTGCTCGCGCCGTGAAGGCGGCTGCGGAACTCGGCCGGCCTGGGCCGGCCTCAGACAGTCCTCGCCGACCGAGCGCTGCGCGCTCGGCAACCTGCCCGCCGCTGCGCTGCTCGGCAGCGAAGAAGGGAACCCGTCGACGAAGTGGCTCACGCAACACCAGCGGAGCCGCAGCGCGCTGCGGGTACGTGCCGCGGTCTTACGCACGAGGTGATGCGCACGCAAGGCGCTCATGCCGCGCCCCCCAGAGACAGCTCGACGATACGAGCAGGCACAGAGCCGATCGACCCCGCTCCCATCGTGATCACCACATCCCCATCGCGCACGAAATCCGCCACCGCCTGCGGCATCTCGGCCACCGCGTCGACGAAGACCGGGTCGACCTTGCCGGCCACGCGCAGCGCCCGCGCCAGCGAGCGCCCGTCGGCGGCGACGATCGGCGTCTCGCCGGCCGGGTAGACCTCGGTCAGCAGCACCGCGTCGGCGCCGCCCATCACCTTGACGAAGTCCTCGAAGCAGTCGCGGGTGCGCGAGTAGCGATGCGGCTCGAAGGCCAGCACCAGGCGCTGGCCGGGGAAGGCACCGCGCGCGGCGGCGATCACCGCTGCCATCTCGACCGGGTGGTGGCCGTAGTCGTCGATCAGCGTGAAGCTGCCGCCGCTCTTGCAGGCCAACTCGCCGTGGCGCTGGAAGCGGCGGCCGACGCCGCCGAACTCGGCCAGCGCCTTGACGATCGGCGCATCGGGCAGCTCGAGCTCGGTCGCCACCGCGATCGCGGCCAGCGCGTTGCGCACGTTGTGCTCGCCGGCCAGGTTGAGCGTGACGGCCAGGTCGGGCAGCGCCGTGCCGTTGCGACGCTGGCAGGTGAAGCGCATCTGGCCGCCGGGCAGCGCCTGCACGTCGACGGCGCGCACCTGCGCTTCCTCGCCGAAGCCGTAGACCACCAGCGGGCGCGAGATCAGCGGCAGGATCGAGCGGATGCCGGCGTCGTCGCCGCAGACCACCGCCGCGCCGTAGAAGGGCATGCGGTGCAGGAAGTCGACGAAGGCCCCCTTGAGCCGCTCGATGTCGTGGCCGTAGGTCTCCATGTGGTCGGCGTCGATGTTGGTGACGACCGACAGCACCGGCATCAGGTTCAGGAACGAGGCATCGCTCTCGTCGGCCTCGACCACGATGAACTCGCCGGCGCCGAGGCGCGAGTTGGTGCCGGCGCTCTCGAGCTTGCCGCCGATGACGAAGGTCGGGTCGATGCCGGCCTCGGCCAGCACGCTGGTGACGAGCGAGGTGGTGGTGGTCTTGCCGTGGGTGCCGGCGATCGCGATGCCCTGCTTGACGCGCATCAGCTCGGCCAGCATCACGGCGCGCGGCACCACCGGGATGCGCAGTTCGCGGGCGGCGACGACCTCGGGGTTGTCGGCCTTGACCGCGGTCGAGGTGACGACCGCGCCGGAACCCGCCACGTTGGCGGCGTCATGGCCGATCGCGACGCGGATGCCGAGCGAGGCGAGCCGGCGCGTAACGGCGCTGTCGTTCTGGTCGCTGCCCGAGACGTGATAGCCCAGGTTGTGCAGGATCTCGGCGATGCCGCTCATGCCGGAGCCGCCGATGCCGATGAAGTGGACGTGCTTGATGGCGTGTTTCATCGCACGAGCCTTTCGATCTCTTCGGCGACGCGGGCAGCAGCGCGCGGACGCGCAAGAGAGCGCGCCTTCGCTGCCATCTCGACCAGCGCGGTCCGATCCAGCGTGCGCAGAAACTCCGCGAGCTTCTCGGCCGTCAGCTCCACCTGCGGCAGGTGGGTCGCCGCGCCGTGCTGCGCCATGAAGGCCGCGTTGTCGCGCTGGTGCGAGGTGGTGCTGACGATCAGCGGCACCAGGATGCTGGCCACGCCGGCCGCGCACAGTTCGCTCACCGTCGCCGCGCCGGCGCGGCAGATGACCAGGTCGGCCTCGGCCAGGCGCTGAGGCATGTCGTCGATGAAGGCCAGCACCTCGATGCGGCCGTCCTCGGTATCGAGCCCGGCCGCGGCATAGGCGGCCTTGACGCTGTCGCGGTTGAGTTGCCCGGTCTGGTGGGTCAGCAGCGGCCGCTGCTCGGCGGCAAGCAGCGCCATCGCCTGCGGCAGCGTCTCGTTGAGCACCTTGGCGCCGAGGCTGCCGCCGACCACCAGCACGCGCAGCGGGCCGCTGCGGCCGCTCATGCGCTCGGCCGGCGCCGCCATCGATTCGATCTCGGTGCGCACCGGGTTGCCGGTCACGATCGCGCGCTTGGTCGATGCCGCCGCGGCGCCGTCGAAGCCGAAGGCCACACGGTCGGCCACCGGCAGCAGCGCCTTGTTGGACAGCAGCAGCGCGGCGTCGGCATTGACCAGCATCAGCGGCTTGCCGAGCAACGCCGCCATCAGGCCGCCCGGGAAGCAGACATAGCCGCCCATGCCGAGCACGGCGTCGGCGCTGCGCCGGCGCAGGATCGCGAGGCATTCCCAGAAGGCCTTGAGCAGGCGCAGGCCGCCGGTCAGCGTGTGGACGATGCCCTTGCCGCGCAGGCCGCTGAAGCCGATGTTGTCCATCGGGATGCCGCTCGGCGCCACCAGCCGGTTCTCCATCCCGGCCGACGTGCCGAGCCAGCTGATGGTCCAGCCACGGCTCTGCATCTCGCGTGCGACGGCGAGGCCGGGGATCACGTGACCACCGGTGCCAGCCGCCATGATGACGAGGTGGCGGGTCATGTTCGTCCGCCTCGCATCAGCTGCCGGTTCTCGATATCCACCCGCAACACGATCGCCAGCGCGATCGCGTTCAGCAGGATCGCCGAGCCGCCATAGCTCATCAGCGGCAGCGTCAGCCCCTTGGTCGGCAGGACGCCCAGGTTCACGCCCATGTTGATGAAGGCCTGGCCGCCCATCCAGATGCCGATGCCTTGTGCATACAAGCCGGCGAACACACGGTCCAGCGCGATCGCCTGGCGGCCGATGTGGAAGATGCGCCGCGTCAGCCAGAAGAAGGCAAAGATCACCGCCGCCACGCCGATGAAGCCGAGTTCCTCGCCGATCACCGCGAGCAGGAAGTCGGTATGCGCCTCGGGCAGGTAGTAGAGCTTCTCGACGCTCGAACCCAGTCCCTGGCCGAAGATCTCGCCGCGACCGAAGGCGATCAGCGAATGCGAGAGCTGGTAGGCCTTGCCGAGCGTGTACTTCTCGTCCCAGGGATTGAGGTAGGCAAAGATGCGCTCGCGGCGCCATTCGCTGAAGCTGATCATCAGCACGAAGGCACCGACCAGCACCGCGGTGATCAGCAGGAACATGCGGCCGTTGACGCCGCCGAGGAACAGGATGCCCATCGCGATCGCGGCGATCACCATGAAGGCGCCCATGTCGGGCTCGGCCAGTAGCAGCACGCCGATGATCGCCAGCGCGACCGCCATCGGCGCCACCGCGCGCACGAACTTCTCCTTGATCTCCATCTTGCGAACCATGTAGCCGGCCGCATAGAGCGCGATCGCGAGCTTGGCCAGTTCGCTGGGCTGGAAGTTCATCAGGCCGAGCGGGATCCAGCGCCGCGCGCCGTTGACGCCCTTGCCGAGTCCCGGAATGAGCACCACCACCAGCAACAGGATCGCGCCAACGAAGACCCAGGGCGCATGCTTTTCCCAGAACGACATCGGGATCTGCACCGCGACCAGCGCGGCCACGAAGGCCAGCGCGATCGACAGCAGGTGGCGGATCAGGAAGTGGGTCGGCGAGTAGCGTGCAAAGCGCGGGCTGTCGGGCAGCGCGACCGAGGCCGAATAGACCATCACCGCACCCAGCGCCAACAACAGCACGATGCACCAGACCAGCGGCTGGTCGAATCCGAGCAGGCGCGCCGGCTGGCCGGAGGACACGCTGATCCAGTCGCGCACAGGCACCGCGTCGCCGCTCTTTGCGCCGTTGCCGAGGAGCGCAGCGACGCGTGCGCGCAGCGTGGCGAACATCGACGTGGACGCGGTGATGGCAGAGCTCATCCGGCCAACTCCTCGCCGCGATCGAGCGCCAGTTCGCGCACCGTCGCAGTGAACACCTCGGCGCGATGCGCGTAGTTGCGGAACATGTCGAGGCTCGCGCAGGCCGGGCTCAGCAGCACCGCGTCGCCTTCGCGCGCCTGCTCGAAGCACCAGCGGGTCGCGGCCTCGAGGCTGTCGTGGCGTTGGGCCGGCACGCCGCTCGCGGCGAGCGCCGCGCCGATCGTCTCGGCATCGCGCCCGATCAGCGCAAGCGCGCGCGCATGGCGCGCCACCGGCGCCGCCAGCGGCGCGAAGTCCTGGCCCTTGCCGTCGCCACCGAGGATCACGAGCAGCTTGCCCGGCGCCTTGTCGGCACCCAGGCCCTCGATCGCGGCGACGGTGGCACCGACATTCGTGCCCTTGCTGTCGTCCACGGCCTCGACGCCGCCGACAGCGCCGAGCACCTGCACCCGATGCGGCTCGCCGCGGTACTCGCGCAGGCCGTGCAGCATCGGCGCCATCGCGATGCCCGCCGCGCTCGCCAGCGCCAGCGCGGCCAGCGCGTTGGAGGCGTTGTGGCGGCCGCGGATGCGCAGCGCGTCGGCCGGCATCAGGCGTTGCAGGTGAATCTCTTCTTCTTCGTCGCGCTTACGCTTGACCGTCTCGTCGGCCTCGAGCGCGCGCACCAGCCAGGCCATGCCGTTCTCGACGATGAGGCCGAAGTCGCCCGGCCGACGCGGCGCATCGAGCCCGAAGCGCAGCACCTTGCGGTTGAGCGTCTTGCTGCGCGCGCCGCGTTGCGTCGCCTTCTGCACCAGCGGCGGCGGCACCATGGCCTCGACCGCGGCTTCGTCGCGGTTGACGACCATCACGCTGTCCCAGGCCTCGTCGGCGCCGAAGACGCGCTTCTTCGCGGCGCCGTAGGCCGCCATGCTGCCGTGCCAGTCGAGATGGTCCTGCGTGAGATTGAGCACCGTGCCCGCGCTCGGCGCGAAGCCGCCCTCGCCGCCCAGGCGCACGCCGTCGAGCTGGAAGCTCGAGAGTTCCAGCACCCAGACCTCGGGCAGGTGCTCGAAGACCGGGCCCGCCGGCGGCGGCGGGATCAGGTGCGCGGGCGGGCCACCGCCGATGGTGGAGAGGTCGTCGGCGGGCGCGTCTTCGAGACGCTCGTCGGCGTCGGCGGCGTCATCGGCCTCGACGGGGGCGGTGGGATCCTCGCCCTCGACGAGCGCGACCTCGCCCGCAGCCGCCGGCTCGACCACCGCGCTCGCTGGCGCAGCCTCCGTCAAGGCGGATTCGGACTCGTCACGCCCGGCGGGTGCAGCGACCTCGCCCGGCGCCGGCTCGAGGTCGAGCGCCGCACCCAGCGTGTCGAGCATCGTCGGGCCGACATTGCCGGCGATCGCGACGCGCGCGCCGCTGCGTTCGACGAGCGTTCCGCACAGCATCGTCGTCGTCGTCTTGCCGTTGGTGCCGGTGATCGCGAGGACCTTGGGCGCGTAGCCGCGCCCGGCCTTCAGCTCGGCCAAGGCCTGCGCGAAGAGATCGAGCTCGCCGTAGATCGGGATCACGCGCTCCTCGGCCGCCGCCAGCAGTGGCGCGATCGCGGCGTCCAGCGGCGACAGGCCGGGGCTCTTGAGCACGCGGTCGATCGCGCGCGCATCCTCCGGCCCGAGCAGCGCCTGCGCGTCGAAGCCGTGCACGAAGGCTGCCTGCGGCAGTTCGGCGCGCAGCGCCTCCAGCTTGGGTGGCTGCGCCCGGCTGTCGGCCACGACGATGCTCGCCGCGCCGCAGCGCGCGGCCCAGCGCGCCATCGCCAGGCCGGATTCACCGAGGCCCAGCACCAGCACGCGTTGATCGAGGAGTTGCTTCATCGTCCCCGCTTCAGCGCAGCTTGAGGCTGGACAGGCCGATCAGGCACAGCAGCATCGTGATGATCCAGAAACGCACCACGACCTGCGTTTCCTTCCAGCCGGTCTTTTCGAAGTGGTGGTGCAGCGGCGCCATCAGCAGCACGCGCTGGCCGATGCCGGTGCGGCGCTTGGTCCACTTGAACCAGCTCACCTGCACCATCACCGACACCGCCTCGAGCACGAAGATGCCGCCCATGATCGCCAGCACGATCTCCTGGCGCACGATGACGGCGATGGTGCCGAGCGCGCCGCCGAGCGCGAGCGCGCCGACGTCGCCCATGAAGACCTCGGCCGGGTAGGCGTTGAACCAGAGAAAGGCCAGGCCCGCCCCGGCCATCGCCGCGCAGAAGATCAGCAGTTCGCCGGCGCCCGGGATGTGCGGCAGCAGCAGGTAGTTGCTGTAGACCGCGTTGCCGGTGACGTAGGCAAAGAGACCGAGCGCCGAGCCGACCATCACCACCGGCATGATCGCCAGGCCGTCGAGGCCGTCGGTGAGGTTGACCGCGTTGCTGCTGCCCACGATCACGATGTAGGTCAGCGCGATGAAGCCGAACACGCCGAGCGGGTAGCTCACCGTCTTGAAGAAGGGCACGATCAGGTCGGCCTTGGGCGGCAGGTCGTTGGAGAAGCCGCTCTGCACCCAGCGCATGAAGAGTTCGAGCACGCGCAGGTTGCTGGTCTCCGACACGCTGAACGCCAGGTAGAGCGCGGCCACCAGGCCGATCAGCGACTGCCAGAAGTACTTCTCGCGCGAGCGCATGCCCTCGGGGTTCTTGTCGACCACCTTGCGCCAGTCGTCGACCCAGCCGATCGCGCCGAAGCCGAAGGTCACGATCATCACGATCCAGACGAAACGGTTGCTCCAGTCGAACCAGAGCAGCGTCGAGACCGCGATCGCGAGCAGGATCAGCGCGCCGCCCATGGTCGGCGTGCCGCGCTTGGCCAGGTGTTCCTGCACGCCGTACTCGCGGATCGGCTGGCCGATCTTGAGTTCGGTCAGGCGCTTGATGACGATCGGGCCGAGCACCAGGCCGATCAGCAGCGCGGTCATCGCCGCCGCCACCGCGCGGAAGGTGAGGTACTGGATGACGCGCAGGAAACCCCACAGCTCGGGATCGAGGGCCTGCAGCCAGGCGGCGAGGGTAACGAGCACCTGTTTGTCCCTTCAGTGGATGGTCGGCGTCGCCGGCGCCAACGCCAGCGCCGCGACCACCTGTTCCATCTTCATGAAGCGCGAGCCCTTGACCAGCACCGAGGCCGCGCGCGGGGCGTCGGCATTGAGCTGGCCGAGCGCGGCCACCAGCGCCGCGGCATCCGCAAAGCGGCGCGCACCGCGGCCGAAGGCATCGGCGGCATGCGCGCAGGCAGCACCGGCGCACCAGAAGTTCTCGATGCCGCGCTCGCGTGCATGCACGCCGACCTCGGCATGGAAGGCCGGGCCCTGGTTGCCGACCTCGCCCATGTCGCCGAGCAATAACCAGCGCGGGCCAGGCAGCCCGGCCAGCACGTCGATCGCGGCGCGCACCGAGTCGGGATTGGCGTTGTAGCTGTCGTCGATCAGCGTGATCGACTGGCCGTGCAGCGTCGCCACCTTGAGCTGCGAACGGCCCTTGACGGCCTGGAAGCTTTCGAGCCCGCGCATCACCGCGGCCCAGGGCGCGCCGGCCGCCAATGCGCACGAGGCCGCGGCCATCGCGTTGAGCACGTTGTGGCGGCCCGGCACGCGCAGCGCGATCGGCGCCTCGCCGGCCGGCGTGCGCAGCAGCAGGGCCCAGTGGCCGCGACGGTCGCCGGGGCCGGGTGCGGTGATGCCGCCATCGGGCCGGCCCACGTGCCAGGTCGCCTCGCCGCGGATGTCGGCGTGCGCCACGCTGATCGGCGCGGCACCACCCTCAGCTTGGAGCGCGAAGCTCAGCGTCGGCCGACCGGCCGCCAGCGCCTGCCAGATCGGCGTGTGCGCGGCGTCGTCGGCCGGGAACACCGCCACTCCATGCGGCGGCAGCGCGGCGAACACGCTGCCGTTCTCGCGCGCCACCGCTTCCACCGTGGCCATGAACTCCTGGTGCTCGCGCTGGGCGTTGTTGACCAGCGCCACGGTCGGCCGCGTGATCACCGCCAGCTCGGCGATCTCGCCCGGATGGTTCATGCCGAGCTCGACCACGCCGGCGCGATGGTGCGGCCGCAGACGCAACAGCGTCAGCGGCACGCCGATGTCGTTGTTGAGGTTGCCCTCGGTGGCGAAGGCATCGCTGCCATGCCAGGCGCGCAGGATCGAGGCGATCATCTGCGTCACCGTGGTCTTGCCGTTGCTGCCGGTCACGGCGATCAGCGGCAGTTCCATCTTCTGGCGCCACGCGGCGGCGAGCTGGCCCAGCGCGCGCTTGCTGTCGGCCACCACCAGCCCCGGCATCGCCGCCGGCAGCGCATCGGCGCGCTGCACCAGTGCCGCCACCGCGCCGGCGGCCCGGGCCTGGGCCAGGAAGTCATGCGCATCGAAGCGTTCGCCCCTGAGCGCGACGAACAGATCGCCGGGCTGCAGCGAACGGGTGTCGCTGTGGACGCGGGCAATGGCGGTTGCGCCCGCAGTTGCGTCGTCACCGACAAGGGTGCTGCCGGGCAGCATCGCGTGCGCGTCGGCCAGCGTCATCATCGTCGTGCTCATGCGGTGCGCCTCCTTGCGAGTGCGGTCAGCGCCTCGGCCACGTCGGAGAAGGGGTGCTTGACGCCCTCGATCTCCTGGTAGTCCTCGTGGCCCTTGCCGGCGATCAGCACCACGTCGCGCGCGTCTGCACCGGCCAGGGTCCGGGCGATCGCGTCGCGGCGGTCTTCGACGATCTGCGCCGACTGCGGCTTCTGCAGGCCGGCGGCGATTTGCTCGAGGATCGCGCCCGGCGCCTCGCGGCGCGGGTTGTCGCTGGTGACGATCACCGCATCGGCCAGGCGCTCGGCGATCGCGCCCATCAGCGGACGCTTGCTCGCGTCGCGATTGCCGCCGCAGCCGAACACGCACAGCAGGCGGCCGCCGCGCGCGTGGCTGAGCGAACGCAGCGCCGCGAGCACCTTCTCCAGGGCGTCGGGCGTGTGGGCGTAGTCGACCACCGCCAGCGGCTCGCCCTGGCCGCCACCGACGCGTTGCATGCGGCCGGGCACAGCCGTCAGTTGCGGGCACAGCGCGGCAGCATCGGCCAGCGGCACGCCGAGCGCGCGCAGCCCACCGATCACCGCCAGCAGGTTGCTGACGTTGTAGTCGCCGATCAGGGTCGTCCGGACCACGGCTTCACCGCCATCACGCTCGCGCAGCGTGAACTTCAGGCCTTCGGAGGTGTAGCCCACATCGTGCGCCGACAGCCGCGCCGCAGCGCCGCCGACGGCATAAGTCCACAGCTCCAGCGCGCCGGCGAGTTCCTTGGCGAGCTGCGCGCCTTGCCCGTCGTCGAGATTGACGACCGCCGCCTTCAGGCCGGGCCAGGCGAAGAGCTGGCGCTTGGCGGCCCAGTAGGCCTCCATCGTGCCGTGATAGTCGAGATGGTCGCGCGTGAAGTTGGTGAACAGCGCGACCTCGACCTGCGTCGCGTCGAGCCGGTGCTCGACGATGCCGATCGACGAGGCCTCCATCGCGCAGGCGGCGTAGCCCTCGTCGGCGAAGCGGCGCAGCGCGGCGTGCAGCGTCACCGGGTCGGGCGTGGTCAGGCCGGTGAACTCGATCTGCGCCTCGTTGGCGCCTAGCGGCGGTTGACCCACGCCCAAGGTGCCGATCACGCCGCAGCGCTGGCCGAGCAGCGTCAGCGCCTGCGCGGTCCACCAGGCGGTCGAAGTCTTGCCGTTGGTGCCGGTGGTCGCGACCATCCGCAGCCGCTCGCCCGACCGGCCGTAGAAGGCGTTGGCGATCGCGCCGGTGGCCGCCTTCAGGCGCGGCAGCGCGGCGACGCGGGCGTCGGTGAAGCCGAAGGCCTCGACGCCCTCGGCCTCGACCACGCAGGTGGTCGCACCCGCGGCCAGCGCCTGCGCCACGTACTGGCGGCCGTCGTTGGCGTAGCCGGGCCAGGCGATGAAGGCGTCGCCCGGCTGCACCGCCCGGCTGTCGGTGCGCAGCGTGCCGGTGACCCACTCGTCGAGCCAGCGGGCGGCGGCTTCGGGGGATTTGAGCCTCGTAAGCATCAGAAGCTCTCTTCCACCGCGGTGACCTGGCGCGCGACGATCTGCGGCTTCACTTCGATGTCGGGTGCCACGCCCAGCGTGCGCAGGCTCTGCTGCACGACCTGGCTGAACACCGGCGCCGCGACCGCGCCGCCGTAATACTTGCCGTTGCTCGGTTCGTCGACCATCACCGCCACCACGATCCGAGGATCGTTGATCGGCGCGAGGCCTACAAACCACGAGCGGTACTTCTTCTCGGCGTAGCCCTTGCCTTCCTGCTTGTGCGCGGTGCCCGACTTGCCGCCCACCGAGTAGCCGATGGTCTGCGCCAGCGGACCGGTGCCGCCCTCGCCGGCGGCCATCTGCAGCATGTGGCGCATCTCGCGCGCGGTCTCGGGCGAGAACACGCGCACGCCGCCGCCCACGGGCTGCTCGGCGCGCGTGATCGTCACCGGGATCAGCTCTCCGTCGCGCGCGAACACGGTGTAGGCCTGGGCCAGCTGGAACAGGCTGGCCGACAGGCCGTAGCCATAGCTCATCGTGGCCTGCTCGATCGGGCGCCAGCTCTTGTAGGGCCGCAACCGGCCGCTGACCGCGCCGGGGAAGGCGAGCTGCGGCTTCTGGCCGAGGCCGATCGCGGTGAACATCTCCCACATCTCGCGCGCCGGCATCTGCATCGCGATCTTGGTGGTGCCGACGTTGCTCGACTTCTGGATCACCTGCTCCACCGTCAGCAGGCCGTGCGGGTGAGCATCCGTGATCGTGCTGCCGGTGATCGTGACGCGGCCGGGCGCGGTGTCGATCACCGTGCCCGGCTTGACGCGCCCTGTCTCGAGCGCAAGGCCGACGGTGAAGGGCTTCATCGTCGAGCCGGGCTCGAAGGTGTCGGTCAGCGCGCGGTTGCGCATCTGCGCCGGGTTGAGGTTCTTGCGCTCGCCCGGCGTGTAGCTCGGGTAGTTGGCCAGCGCCAGCACCTCGCCGGTCTTGACGTCGAGCACCACCACGCTGCCGGCCTTGGCCTTGTGCTCGGCCACCGCGTCGCGGATGCGCTGGTAGGCGAAGAACTGCACCTTGGTGTCGAGCGAGAGCTCGATGTCGCGGCCGTCGAGCGGCGGCACGCTCTCGCCGAGATCCTCGACCACGCGACCGAGGCGGTCCTTGATGACACGGCGGGTGCCGTCGCGGCCGGCCAGCTGGCTCTGGAAGGCCAGTTCGATGCCCTCCTGGCCACGGTCCTCGATGTTGGTGAAGCCCACCACATGCGCGGCGGCCTCGCCCTCGGGGTACTTGCGCTTGTATTCCTGCAGCTGGTGCACGCCCTTGAGGCCGAGCGCCTTGACCTTGAGCGCCACCGCCTCGTCGACCTGACGCCGCAGGTAGACGAAGTTGGGGCTGTCGGCCAGCTTCTTCTCCAGCTCGGCCGGCGTATAGCCGAGCAGCTTGGCGAGTTCGCGCTTCTGCGCGCCGCTGGCCTCGACGTCCTTCGGGATCGCCCAGATCGTCGGCGCCGGCACGCTGGAGGCGAGCAGCAGCCCGCCGCGGTCGATGATGCGGCCGCGGTTGGCCGGCAGCTCGAGCGTGCGCGCGTAGCGGTTGGCGCCCTGCTGCTGGTAGAAGTCGGTGCCGATCACCTGCACGTAGACCGCGCGGCCGATCAGCACCACGAAGCCGAGGCCGATCGCCGCCACCAGGAACTTGCTGCGCCACGGCGGCGTCTTCGAGGCCAGCAGCGGGCTGGTCGAGTAGCGCACGCTGCGCACCGGGATCGCGCCACGACCGGCCGGATCGCTCCTGAACCAGCTCATTCGCGCGCCCCCGCCGCCGCGCGCTCGGCGGCGCCCGGCGTGTCGACCGCCACCGGCGGCCAGGCCGCGACCGGCGCCGAGGCGCCCAGCGCCACGTACTGGGTGACCGCCGGCGTCGCGGTGCGCATCGCCAGCTTTTCGCGCGCCAGGCGCTCGACGCGCAGCGGCGTGGCCTGGGTGCGCTTCTCGAGCGAGAGACGCTCGTGATCGGACTCGATCTGCAGTGCCTGAGCCTGCGCCCGGTCGAGCGCGGCGAACAGGCGCCGCGCCTCGTAGGACTCGCGCACCAGCAGCAGGCTGCTGACGATCAGCGCGACGAGCAGGACGGCGTTCAGGCGCGTCATACCGCAACGCCCTCGCCGGTGCGCTCGGCCACGCGCAGGATCGCCGAGCGCGAGCGCGGATTGGCCGCCACCTCGTCGGCGCTGGCCTTGATGCGCGCGATGGCCCTGAGCTTGAGCTGCGGCGGCGCGGCAAAGGGCGCGCGCCGATCGAACACCGCCTTGCTGTGGCCGGCGATGAAGGTCTTGGCGATGCGGTCCTCGAGCGAATGAAAGCTGATCACCGCCAGCCGGCCGCCCGGCTTGAGATGCGCCAGTGCGGCGTCCAGGCCCTGCTCGAGTTCCTCGAGTTCGGCATTGACCCGGATCCGCAGCGCCTGGAAGGTGCGCGTCGCCGGATCCTGGCCGGCTTCGCGGGTGCGCACGCAGCGCGCCACCAGTTGCGCCAGCTCACTGGTGGTTCGCAGCGGCTCGCCAGCCTCGCGGCGCGCGACGACCGCCTTGGCAATGGCATTGGCGAAGCGCTCCTCGCCGAACTCGCGGATCACCTCGGCGATTTCGCGCTCCTCGGCGCGGGCCAGGAACTCGGCCGCGCTCTCGCCGCGCGTGGGGTCCATGCGCATGTCCAGCGGACCGTCGAAGCGGAAGCTGAAGCCGCGCGCCGGGTTGTCGATCTGCGGCGAGCTGACGCCGATGTCCATCAGCACGCCGTCGACCTGCGCCACGCCCAGCCGCGCGAAGACCGTCGCCATTTCGGCAAAGGCGGCGTGCTCGATGGAAAAACGCGGGTCCGTGACCCGCGCTTCGCCTTGGGTTGCGTGGGCTACCGCGTCTGGGTCGCGATCGATCGCGATCAATCTCCCCTGTGGCGACAGCCGTTCGAGGATCAGCCGCGAATGGCCGCCGCGGCCGTAGGTGGCGTCCACATAGATGCCGTCGGGCGCCTGCACGAGCGCATCCACCGCCTCGTGCAGCAGGACGGTGCGGTGCTGCAAAACCTGGTTGGCCGGCGATGACATCGTGGCTTCAGAAGCTGAAGTCCTGCAGCGCTTCGGGCAGACCCTGGGCCAGCACCGCGGCCTCGTGGGCGGCGTAGCGCTCGCTGTCCCAGAGTTCGAGGTGGCTGCCCATGCCGAGTAGCGTCACGTCCTTGCTCATGCCGGCGGCAGCGCGCAGCTCGGGCGAGACCAGCACGCGCGAGGCGCCGTCGATCTCGACGTCCATCGCGTTGCCGAGGAACACGCGCTTCCAGCCCTCGGCCGACATCGGCAGCGCGGCGACGCGCTCGCGAAAGCCCTCCCAGACCGGACGCGGAAAGACCAGCAGGCAGCCCGAGGGATGCTTGGTCAGCGTCAGCTGGCTGTTCGCGGTGGCCGCCAGCAACTCGCGATGGCGCGCCGGGACGGTCAGCCGCCCCTTGGCATCCAGCGCGAGGCGCGAAGCCCCTTGGAACATGAAATTGGCCACTCAAACCCACTAAAGTGCACTTTCTCCCACTGTAGCGGGCCGCTTCGGCAGGGTCAAGCGTGGTGGCGCCGTTTTTTCAATGAAATCAATGACTTAGAGCCGACTTTGCAGGTGAGTCCGGCATGAAAGTCTTGTAAAAATAAGCACTTGCAGCGGGCTCTGGATGTGACGCATGAAGTGCAACGGGCCGTGGCGGCCCCCGCTCGCGGGGGTGACGGGGCTCGAAGCCGCCGGGCGCCGGGCTCGGCGGCTCGCTTGGCGCTCGCTCAGGGCTGGGACTCGAGGTTCAGCCGGATCCGGCCCAGCAACTCCAGCAACTGACCACGCTCCTCCTCGCTCAGGCCCGCGACCGCCGCGTTGACCATCCGCCGCTCGTGGCGCTGCAGCGCTTGGTGCACGGCCTGGGCCTCGGTCGTGAGATGGAGCCGGACATTGCGTCGATCGAGCTCGTCGACCCGCGCCTCGAGCAGCCCGCGCGCCTTGAGGCTCGCGACCAGCCGCGCCAGTTGTCCCTTGTCGCGCCCCGAGTGGACGGCCAGGTCGCTCTGCGTCGAGCCCGGGTGCCGGGCAAAGAAGCCGAGCACCTTGTGCTCCATGTGACTCAGGTCCCGCGGCCCGTCGCGCAGATCGTTGTGGCGCTGCGCGCGGTAGAGGTGCATGAGCGAATGGATCGCGTCGAAGACCTGTTCGGCAGGCTCATCGGCCATTTGGTTGACATGGTCAAGTGATTTGCGCATGATGGATGACATTATCAACCAATAAGACCATCCATGAGATCACTCCCTTCTTCGGAGCGCCGCGTGCAGCGGGTCCGCCACGAGGTCCGCCGGCGCGAGGTCGAGGTCGTCGAGGTCGAGCCCGTCGGCGCCAACTTCGCCGCGATCACCTTCGCCCACCCTTCGCTGGTCGACTTCGTGTCCGAGGCCTTCGACGACCACCTCAAGTTCATCTTCGAGAGCCCGGCCGGCGAGACCGTGATGCGCGACTACACGCCGCGGCGCTTCGACCGTGCCGGCCGCACGCTGACGATCGAGTTCGCGCTGCACGGCCACGGGCTGGCCTCGGACTGGGCCCGCCAGGCCGCGATCGGCCAGCGCGCGACGATCGGCGGCCCGCGCGGCTCGATGATCGTGCCCGCGGACTACCACTGGCACCTGCTCGCGGGCGATGCGACGGCGCTGCCCGCGATCCACCGCCGCCTCGAGGAGCTGCCGGCCGCCACGCGCGCGATCGTGATCGCGCAGGTCGCGGACCTTGCCGACCGCCGCGCGCTGGCCAGCGCGGCCCGGCTGGAGCTGCGCTGGGTGTCGACTGCCGACGAACTGGTCGAGGCCGTGCGCGAGCTGGTGTTGCCGCAAGGCGAAGGCTTTGCCTGGTGCGCCGGCGAAGCCGCCACGATGGCGCGGCTGCGCGAGGTGCTGCTGGTCGACAAGCGGCATCCGCGCGAAGCTGCGCGCATCGCTGCCTACTGGAAGCGCGGCGCCTCGGACTTCCACGAGCGCCTGGACGCCTGAGACCGCCTTCACGATGACCCGGCCCGCCGGCAAGCCCTAGTAGCGACAGCGTGCCCGCGATGCGGGCAGATCGCCCGCGGGCATAGGATTGGCCCCGGGCGCGTTGGTGTGCAGGCGCGCCCGACGACCGAGGCCATCGCCCATGACCGACCTGTCGCAACCCCAGTCCGATGACGCCCTCGATGGCTTCGACCTGCAGCAGGTGCATGCCGACCTGCTGTCCGGGGCCTTCTTCGTCGAGTACCTGCCGACCATCTCGCTGGCCGACGGCCGGATGGTCGGAGCCGAGGCGCTGTCGCGCTGGCGCCGCGGCACGGAGGTCTGGCAGCCCGAGCGATTCATCGAGGTGCTCTACCGCACGCCGATGGCCGCGCTGCTCACCTACCGCACGATCGACCGCGTCAACGAGGATCTGCGCGACTGGCTGATTGCCACGCCCGAGCTGAGGATCGGCATCAACGTGCCGCCGTTCGTCTTCGGCCGCGCCGGCATCGCCTACGCCTTCTTCCGCAACGACCTGATCGCTCTGGCCGATCGATTCATCCTCGAGGTCACCGAGCGCGGCATCCCCGACCAGCTCGGCATGGACGCGCTGAACTCAGCCGCCTACACCGGCTGCGCGGTCGCGCTCGACGACGTGGTGCTGAATGGCGCGAACCTCGCGATCCTGACGCGCTGCCGGCTCGACTACATCAAGCTCAGTCGCGGCCTGATCGCCGAGATCAGCGAGCAGACGCCGCGACCCGACTGGCTGCCCGCGCTCGAAAGCCTGATGCGCGCCGGCGGCCTGCAGGTCATTGCCGAGGGCATCGAGACGCCGCTGCAGGCGCGCACCCTGCGCGAGGCCGGCATCCGGCTCGGCCAGGGCTTCCTGTACTCCAGGCCGGTGGCGGCCGACACGCTGATCGACCTGCACCGCGAGCGCTTCGCGGTGTGGTAGCCGGGCCGGGTCATTGCGGCAGGAAACTTCACGCATGACGAACGCCGCCGACCTTGCCGCCGCGCGCCTGCTGCAGGCCCGCCACGACCGTCAGCCACAACCCGCACCGGCGCTGGCCGACGTGGCGGCGGGCTACGAAGTTCAGGATCGGGTGGCGCGCGCGCTCGGCTGCTTTGGCGGCACCACACCGCGCCACTGGAAGTCGGGCGGGCCCTCGCGCGAGGCGGAGATCTCGCATGCCCCCTTGCCGCCGGCCGGCGTGTGGCCAAGCCCGGCACGCGCCGCCGACTGGCCATTCTTCACGCTGCGCGGCATCGAGGCCGAAGTGGCGCTGCGCCTGCGCGAGCCGGTCGACGGCGCACGCGCGGCCGCGCTCGATCTGGCCGGC
Organism: Rivibacter subsaxonicus; assembly: GCF_004217215.1. Classification (GTDB taxonomy): domain Bacteria; phylum Pseudomonadota; class Gammaproteobacteria; order Burkholderiales; family Burkholderiaceae_C; genus Rivibacter; species Rivibacter subsaxonicus. Next base: position 45,472 of record NZ_SHKP01000007.1, on the reverse strand, counting down.
GCGCGTGCACTGGTCGACGCGATGTGCGTGTCGATCGAGATCGTCGACTCGCGCTGGACCGAGAGCCTGCAGGCACCGCCGCTGGCCAAGCTCGCCGACCTGCTGTGCCATGGCGCGCTTGTTCTCGGCCCGTGGGTGGACTTCGATGCCGGGCGCGACTGGTCGACGCAGGCCGGCCAGGTTCGCATCGGCTCGCAGCCGGCGCTGGCTTTCCGGGGAACGCACGCGATGGCGGATCCGGCCTTCGTGCTGCCTGCCTGGTTGCGCCACGCCACCCGCAACGGCGCCGTGCTGGCGGCCGGCAGCGTGGTGACGACCGGCACCTGGTGCGGCCTGTTGCAGGCGCAGCCCGGCGACGAGGTCGAGGTCGCCTTCGAGGGCATCGGCGCAGCGAGCGTGCGCCTGTAGGCCGATCCGGGCTCGACGCGGCGGCGGCGCTACCTGGCGCCGGCCGCGGTCATGCCAAAGATGCCGGTTGCATTGGCGGCATCGAAGCCGAGGTCGAGGATGGCCTCGTCCGGCAGCGGCGCGCGCGCGATGAACTCGTAGAACGAGCCGGGGACCTCGCGTGCGATGACGCCCTGGCCCTGGCGAAACTCGCGCAGCACCGGCGCAGCGGCAAGCGCGGTCTGGCGCACGCGGCCCGAGGCCGAGACCTCGACGCTGCTCTTCACCGGCCGGCCGGCGCGCCGCTGCAGTTCGACCACCGCGTCGATGTCGTCGACGCGATCGGTGGCGTGGTTGAAGGCGTTGCCCTCGGTAGCGATCCACGCCATCTCGGCCGACTCGGCGCGCAGCGACTCGTAGTCGTCCCAGGCGAACAGCCCATGCTGGCGTTCGAAGCATCCCGCCAGGCGCGGCAGCAGACGCTGCGCGCTGGCCAGTGGCAGTGCACGGTCGCGCTCCAGCTGCGCCAGCTCGGCCAGATCCTGCGCCGACAGGGGATCGCGCGAGTCGCCGATCACGCGGCTCACCGTGGCCTGGAAGGCCGGCGAGAAGGCTTCGGGATGCAGCTCGGAGACGAAGAACTGCGCGATGTCCTGCGGCAGGTCGCGGTGGCGCCAGGCGCGGCCGGTCATCTTCAGCCGCGGCAGCGGATAGGTCTCGGCCTGCTCGAAGCCGAGCGGCACGAGCACGCGCGTGATCGCCGCCTGGCCCGCCGGCAGCGCGCCGCTCGGCCAGGCCACGGTGCGCAGCGCGCCGTGGTCGAAGCAGACCTTCTGGCCGCTCGCGCGCCGCTCGGCGACGCAGGCCACGGCCAGCGGCACGCGTTCGAGCAGGCCGCGGAACAGCAGCATGTTGAGCGCCTGCGCGAGCTCGGCGCGGCTAGCCTCGGCCGCCAGCGGGCGCAGCAGCGCCGGGGCGATCTGCAACTGGTCGAACAGGCGCGCGGACTCTTGCGCGTCGAGTACGGCGCCAAGCAGCGCGTGCAGCGTGGTGGGCTGTTGCATCGGCGGCATCAGAGATCGAACTTGATGCCCTGCGCCAGCGGCAGCGCGCGCGAGTAGTTCACCGTGTTGGTGGCGCGGCGCATGTAGGCCTTCCAGGCATCGGAGCCGCTCTCGCGGCCGCCGCCGGTTTCCTTCTCGCCGCCGAAGGCGCCGCCGATCTCGGCGCCCGAGGTGCCGATGTTGACGTTGGCGATGCCGCAGTCGGAGCCGGCCGCGGCCATGAAGGCCTCGGCCTCGCGCACGTCGTTGCTGAAGATCGCCGAGGACAGGCCCTGTGGTACCTCGTTCTGCAGCGCGATCGCGTCATCGAAGGCTTCGTAGCTGAGCACGTAGAGGATCGGCGCGAAGGTCTCGTGCCGCACCACCTCGCTCTGCGCCGGCATCGCGACCAGCGCCGGGCGCACGTAGTAGGCGTTCGGGAGCTGATCGGCCAGCACGCGCTCGCCGCCGCTCAGCACGCGGCCGCCCTGCTCGCGCGCCTGGGCGAGGGCCGCCTGCATCTGCTCGAAGGCGCCGCGGTCGATCAGCGGGCCCATCAGCGTGCCCTCGGCCAGCGGGTCGCCGATGCGCACCGAGCCATAGGCCTTCTCCAGCCGCGCGAGCAGTTCGTCGTGCACGTCCTTGTGGACGATCAGCCGGCGCGTGCTGGTGCAGCGCTGGCCGGCGGTGCCGACCGCGCCGAAGACGATCGCGCGCACCGCCATGTCGAGGTCGGCGCTGGGCGTGACGATGATCGCGTTGTTGCCGCCGAGCTCGAGCAGGCTGCGCCCAAAGCGCGCGGCAACCTTTGGCGCGACCGCGCGACCCATGCGGGTGCTGCCGGTGGCCGAGAGCAGCGCGACGCGCGGGTCGTCGCTGAGCAGTTCGCCGAGCTCGGCGCCGCCGATCAGCAGCTGCGACAGATCGCGCGCCAGCTCGGCATCACCGAAGCGCTGCACCGCGCGCTCGAACAGCGCCTGGGTGGCGAGCGCGGTCAGCGGCGTCTTCTCGGACGGCTTCCACAGCACGCTGTCGCCGCAGACCAGCGCCAGCGCCGCGTTCCACGACCACACCGCGACCGGAAAGTTGAAGGCGCTGATCACGCCGACCACGCCGAGCGGATGCCACTGTTCCATCATGCGATGGCCGGGTCGCTCGGAGGCGATGGTCAGGCCGTGCAACTGGCGCGAGAGACCGACCGCGAACTCGCAGATGTCGATCATCTCCTGCACCTCGCCGGCGCCTTCGCTGCGGATCTTGCCGGCCTCGAGCGAGACCAGTTCACCCAGCGCCACCTTGTTGACGCGCAGTTCCTCGCCGAGCAGGCGCACCAGTTCGCCGCGCCTGGGTGCCGGCACGTTCCGCCAGCGCAGGAAGGCGGCCTGCGCGCGGGCCAGCGCGGCGCGGCCTTCGTCGAGGCTGGTCGGCGCCACGCCGCCGAGCACGCCGCCATCGATCGGCGAGCGCGACAGCAGGCGGCCGTCGAAGGGCTTGGCATCGGCCACGCCGAGCGTGGCGAGAAGTTCTTGAGCGTTCATCGTCGTTCCTTGCGTCCGGTCAGCGATTGTCCGTTCAACCGATCGACTCGACCTGGCGCGACTGCTGGTACGCACTGCCAAAGCGGTTGGCGAGGAAGGCCGGCAGCTCGACCTGCTCCTGGCGGATGAAGCCCTTCTGCGGCAGCTTGCCCTCGCGGAACAGGTCGACCGCCGCGCAGATGCCGGCGGCGGTGGTGATCTGGATCGCCGACAGCGGCGCGCCCTCGGTGCGATCGGCAAAGATCTTGCGCGCGAAGACTTCCTCGACGTACTGGCCGCCCTTGAGGCCGCTGACGGTGACGAAGACCAGCACCACGTCCTGCATCGTCATCGGCACCGACTTGCGCATGATGTTCTTCAGTAGCTCCTGGTCGTGCTTGAGCTGCAGCTCTTCGAGCAGCACCTTCATCAGCGCGTTGTGGCCGGGGTAGCGCACGGTCTTGTAGTCGAGCATGCGGGCCTTGCCGGCCAGCGTCTCGCACAGGGTGCCGAGGCCGCCCGAGGTGTTGAAGGCCTCGTACTCGGTGCCGTCGAGCGAGAAGTGCTCGAGCCCTTCGAGCGGCAGCACCTCGATCTTGTGGCCGTCGCGGATCGCCTCGCAGGGGTGGCAGTACTCGTTGATGAGCCCGTCGACGCTCCACGTGAGGTTGTACTTCAGCGAGTTGGTCGGGAAGGCCGGCAGCGCGCCGACGCGCATCTTCACGTCGTAGAGGGTGTCGAATTGCTGCGCGAAGTGGTGCGCGACGATGCCGATGAAGCCCGGCGCCAGGCCGCATTGCGGCATGAAGGCGGTGTTGGCGCCCTCGGCCAGCTCCATGATCGCGCGGGTGGCGGCCACATCCTCGGTGAGGTCGAAGTAGTGGCAGCCGGCCTCGCGCGCCTGCGTCGCGGCCAGCGTGGCCAGGTGGTAGGGCAGCGCGTTGATCACCGCCTCGTTGCCACGCAGTGCCGCCAGCAGCGGGCCGGCCTGTTCGGTGTCGACCACCTTGGTCTGCACGCCGAGGCCGGCCAGCTTGGCCAGCGCGGCGGCACTCTTGTCGACCACAGTCACCTGGTAGTCGCCGCTGCCCTGCAGCAGGCTGGCGATGGTTTGTCCGATATGGCCGGCGCCGAGCAGAACGACTTTCATGAGCTGTCTCCGAGAGGTGAATCGATCGAGACGAGTCTAGAAGCGGCTGCTGTCGAAACAGCGTGTCATCTGCGACAGAAATACAGCTTTGGACGACAGATCGACTACGATCTCTGACGATTTGTCGCAAACCACCGGTTCGATCGCATGGCCACTCGCCGCCCCGCCGCTTCCACCTCGTCCAAAGCAAGGACGGCCGCGCCACGCTCCCCGGTGCGCAGCACGCCGCGCGCGCCCGCACGCGCCTCCGCGCCAGCGGCCCCCGCGGCCGCCGGCGGCACCCGCGACGAGCTCGACCGCGCGCTGCTGACGCTGCTGCAGGCCAACGCCCGCGACAGCGCCGCCAACCTCGCGCGCCGCCTGGGCGTGGCGCGCACCACCGTGCTGGCGCGCGTGGCGCGGCTCGAGCGCGAGGGCGTGATCGTCGGCTACACGGTGCGCCTGGGACGCGACGCCGACGACCGCGGCCTGCAGGCCTGGGTCGGCATCACGGTGCAACCCAAGAGCGGGCGCGAGGTCGAGCGCCACCTGGCGCGCATGCCCGAGCTGCGCCAGCTCAGCACGGTCAGCGGCGAGTTCGACTACCTCGCGCTGTTGCACGCCGACTCGGCAGTGCGGCTCGATGCGCTGCTCGACGAGATCGGCACCTTCGACGGCGTCGTGCGCACGCACACCTCGGTGGTGCTGGCGCGGCGCATCGACCGCGTGGCGGGCTGAGCGCGAATCAGCGCGCGGCGCTGGCGGCCGAGGCCGGCGCGGCGGCGGCGCGAATCCGCTCCGAGAACTCGCGCTGCTCGCGGCGGCCACGTTCGGCCAGCACGCCCAGTGGTTCGCCGCTGGCCGCCAGCGCGGCGCGCACGAGGCCGAGCTCGCCGTCCTTCGCGGCCGTGCTCCAGTAGCGGCGCATCCTGTCGTAGGACGCACAGCTCAGCGGCTGCCCGTCGATCTGAGGCGAGATGGACACGGCCAGCATTGCATCCCGCTCATCGTCGAGCTGGCGCTGCTTGTCGGCCGGCCAGCCGATCTTGCGACCGATGGCTTGACCGATCGATTGGTCAAGCAAGGCGTTCGAGCGAAAGCCCAACAGATCGGCAATCGCCTCGCAGGTCTGGCGGCGGTTCGCGTCGGTGACTGCTGCGGTATCGCACTGCTTCTTCAGTGAGGAGTATGGCGGCGTCATCTGGGCATCGATGCCGAGCGCCGCCAAGGCCGCGTTCATCAGCCAGCCACGCGGCACGCCGCTGCCCTCGGCCTCGACCACCGCCGCGGGCAACCGACCCCAGCTGTGTTCGACGCGCTGCGACTGCGCGATCTGATGCAGCACCTCTGCCATCTGCGCCGGCGTCAGCCCCGGCTGCGCCAGCACATGCAGCCACGGCACCGCATTGCCGGCGTCCAGCGCCGCCCAGCGCTGCAGCGACAGCTGCGTGCACTGGCTGCCGGCGCCACCCGACGCCTCGGCGCGCGGCCTTCGTTCGGTGATCGGCAGGCAGGCCTGCCAGGCGCGGGCATAAACCTCGGGATCGCTCGTGGTCACGGCCAGCCGGGCCAGCGTCTCGCGGGCGACCACCCGCCGGCTCTCGTCGCCCGGTGCCATGTCGTGCAGATTGCAAGGCTGTCCGGGCTTGCTCTTGCACCGCTCCAGGAGTTCGGCGAAGCGCCGCTCCGCATCCGGGTCGTAGACCGAGGCCAGCAAGGCCGCGTAGGCCCGCGAGCGGTCGTCGCCGCGAGCAGCCAGATGCGCCGCCACCTTGCCGATCGCGTCCTCGGTGGCCTGCTACATCACGGCCGGCGGCGCGCCGTCGGCTTCGATGACAACGGCAGTGGCGTCGCAGACCTGCAGCCTGTGAGATCGAGCGCCGGCGGCCGAGGGCGCGGCATCGACGGCGCTTGCCCGCGGCGGCCGCACGGTCCGCTCGGCCGGCATTGCCGTGATCGGTGGGGCCGGTGCGGGCGTCGCCGCCACGACCGGCGTGGCACCGACTTCGCCCAAGCCATCGGCCGCCAGCCAGGCCACGGCCAGCAGCGACAGCACCAGCGCGCCGGCGCCAACCCAGGGGCCGCGACGCGAAGCGGACGATCGATCCATCGCCCGATGCTAGGTGCTCACGCCGCGCGCGACGCGCGCACTGTGGGCCGGCGACGACGACTCCCCCGTCGGGGTGAGTCCGCCGGGCGAGCCTCAGAGCGAGCGCGAGATCACTTCCTTCATGATCTCGTTGGTGCCGCCGTAGATGCGCTGCACGCGCGCGTCGGCCCAGGCGCGGGCGATCGGGTACTCCCACATGTAGCCGTAGCCGCCGTGCAGTTGCACGCAGGCGTCGAGCACCTTGAACTGCAGGTCGGTGCACCAGCTCTTGGCCATCGAGGCGGTGGCGGTGTCGAGCTGGTTCTTCAGCACCAGCTCGATGCAGCGATCGACGAACACCCGGCCGATCTGGACCTCGGTCGCCAACTCGGCCAGCGTGAAGCGGGTGTTCTGGAACTTGAAGACCTCCTGGCCGAAGGCCTTGCGCTCGCGCGTGTAGGCCAGCGTCCATTCGAGCGCTGCCTCGGCCGAGGCCATCGAGGTGATCGCGATCTGCATACGCTCCCACGGCAGCTCCTGCATCAGGCTGGCGAAGCCCGAGCCCTCGGCGCCAAGCAGGTTCTCGACCGGCACCCTGACGTTGTCGAAGAACAGCTCCGAGGTGTCCTGCGCCTTCATGCCGACCTTCTTCAATCGCTTGCCCTTGCTGAAGCCGGGCATCGTGGTGTCGACGACGAACAGGCTGATGCCCTTGGCGCCGAGCGCCGGGTCGGTCTTGGCGACGACGATCACCAGGTCGCACAACCAGCCGTTGGTGATGAAGGTCTTCGAGCCGTTGAGCAGGTAGTGGTCGCCGTGCCGCACCGCGGTGGCGCGCACCCCCTGCAGGTCGGAGCCGGCCGCCGGCTCCGACATCGCGATCGCGCCGATCATCTCGCCGCTGGCCATGCGCGGCAGGTAGCGCTGCTTGAGATCCTCGCTGCCGTAGTGCAGCAGGTAGGGTGCGACGATCTCGGAGTGCAGGCCGAAGCCGAGGCCGGTGGCGTTGACGCGGAACTGCTCCTCGAAGAGCACCACGCTGAACAGCCGGTCGACGCCGGCACCGCCGACCTCTTCCGGCATCGTCGGGCACAGGAAGCCGTTCTCGCCGGCCTTCAGCCAGACCGCGCGATCCACGTAGCCCTGCTCCTCCCAGGCCTCGTGGTGCGGCACCACGTCCTGCTCCATGAAGCGGCGCACGGTGTCGCGGAACTGCCGGTGCTCCTCGGAAAAGAGCGTTCTTTCGATCTTCATCATGCTGCGGTCCTCGCCCGGGGGCGCTGCGGCTCGGCCAGGAAGCCGCTGATGAGGTCTGCGGTCTGCTGGGCCCGGGTCAGCAGGAACAGGTGGCCGTCGTCAAGCACGTGCAGGCGCGCATCGTGCAGCAGCCAGGCGTGCAGGCGGGCGTTGATCAGCGGCACCAGCGGATCGTCGTTGCCGGCCAGCACCAGCGTCGGATGGCGAATGCGCCACAGCCACGGCAGGCTGGTCCAGCCCAGCATCGCCAGCATCTGGTACCTGTAGCCGGTCGGGTGGCCGGCACGCGCGTGGTCGGTGAAGAGCTTGATCGCCTCGGGCCGGCTGCGCAGATCGCCGCCGTAGAGCTCGGGCGCGATGCGCTTCATGTAGCCCTTGTCGCGGTAGCGCTGCGGGTTGACCATCTTCAGCAGCACCCGCGGCCGCCCCGGGATCATCGCCGGCGGGCCGATCGCGGTGGCGGCCAGCACCAGGCGGCGCAGCCGCTGCGGGTACTGGATCGCGAACTGCTGCGCCAGCGCCCCACCCCAGGACACGCCCATAACGTCGACCCGGCCTTCGTAGCCGAGCGCGTCGAGCAGCCGGCAGGCCAGCCGCGCCATCGAGAACAGGCGGTACGGCAGGCGCGGCGGCGGCGACTGGCCGGCACCCGGCAGGTCGAAGATCAGGGCCTCGACCGCGCCAAGCCTGGACAGCAGCGGACCGGCCAGTTCGAGATTGGCGCCGATGCCGTTGAACATCAGCAGCGGCGGGCCTGCGGCCTCCATGCCGTCCGGCAGCGGCCGGATGCCGACCCGCAGTTGCTGGCGGCCGATCCGGATCGTGCCGATCCGCAGCCCCGAGGCTGGATCGACCCGCAACTCCTGCAACCGGTCGACCGGCGCCTTCTTGCCCTGTACTGCTGCCTTGGCGCTGCTCATCGGCCTCCTTCAGCCTGCCATCACGTACTCGCCCGGTGCCGGCAGCGCAGCCGGATGCTTGCGGCTGCCCGGCTTCTTCGGCGCGGACCCCAGTGTGCCCGAGCGCTGCTGCATCCAGGCCATCCAGTGCGGCCACCAGCTGCCCTCGCTGCGCTCGGCCTTGGCGGCCCAGGCATCGGGGTCGTGGCTGCCGGCCACGCCGGAAAGGAAGAAGGACTTCGCGGTCCCGGGCGGGTTCAGCAGGCTCTGCAAGTGGCCGGCGTTGGCCAGCACGAACTCGCTCTTCTTGCCGTAGAGGCGCGCGGTCTCGTAGCAGGCACGCCAGGGCGTGATGTGGTCGGTGGTGCCGGCGACGATGTAGGCCTCGACCTCGACCTGGCTCAGGTCGAGCGGCAGGCCCAGCACCTCCATCCGGCCGGCGTTGACGAAGGGGTTGTTCTCGAAGACGCCGATCAGGTCGGCATGGAAGGCGGCCGGCAAGCGGGTCGTGTCGGCATTCCAGAACAGGATGTCGAAGGCCGGCGGCTTGTTGCCCAGCAGGTAGTTGTTGACCCAGTAGTTCCAGATCAGGTCGTTCGGCCGCAGCCAGGCGAAGACGCGCGCCAGCTCGGAGCCGTCGACCACACCCTTGCGCTTGATCGCGGCCTTCAGGGTCTTCAGGCCCTTCTCGCTGGCCAGCAGCCCCATGGTCGTGTCCATGGTCCGGGACGGGTCGAGCACGCACACCGGCGAGATCACGCTGGCGACCTTGGGCTGCCCGGTCGCGGCCAGCCAACCCAGGTAGGCCGCCGCCGTCATGCCGCCGGAGCAGGCGCCCCAGAGGTTGACGTCCGGGCTGCGCGTGATCTGGCGCGCCGCGTCGACCGCCTCGTCGAGCGCCTGCACGTAGGTCGACATGTTCCAGCCGCGCTGGTCCTTGGTCGGGTTGAACCAGCTGATCGCGAAGACCTGCAGGCCCTGGCTCAGCGCAAAGCGGATCAGGCTCTTGTCCGGCGTCAGGTCCATCGCGTAGAACTTGTTGACCTGCGGCGGGCAGATCACCAGCGGCCGCGCGTAGACCTGCGCGGTGGCCGGCTGGTACTGGATCAGCTCCAGCACCTCGTTGCGGAACACCACGCTGCCGGGCGTCGTGGCCACGTTGCGGCCGACCTCGAAGGCCGACTTGTCGACCGACGAGGGCAGCCCCTTGTTGTGGCGCAGGTCGTGCGTCAGGTTCTTGACGCCCTCGAGCAGGCTGGCGCCGCCGGTATCGACCGCGCGCTTGAGCGCGCTCGGGTTGAGCAGCGTGTTGCTGGGCGAGATGGTGTCGACGAAGATCGACGCCACCAGATGCGCGCGCGCCTTGTCGCGCGCGTTCAGCGAGGTGGCGTCGATGTAGCGGGTCAGTTCCTGCGCAGTCGTCGCGTGGGCCTGCAGCAGGCGCTTGAGCAGCGGGCTGCTCTGCCAGGCCGGGTCGGCGAAGCGCCGGTCGCGCGGGTCGAGCTCGTGCGCGGTGTTGCCGAGCGCCGCCGCGCCGAGCTTCCTGGCGTAGGCGCCCAGGTGGCGCGCGGCCTGCACCGGTTGCGTCACCGCCGCGCCGATCAGGGCCTGCGCCGCCTCGCCGAAGTCGCTGGCACGGATGCCGATCAGCGGGTTCACCGCGAGCGTGTTGCGCGCCGCGGCTTCACCGATCCGATCGTTCGCTGCCGCCGCAGCGCGCGGCGCGGCCTTCTTGCGCCGCGCGGGGGTGGGGGCCGCAGCGGCGGCGCGCTTGCGTGCGGCCGGCTTGGCCTGCCTGGCCGGCGTCTCCGTTTTCCTGACCATGGCGTTCACTCCATGCTTGAGGCTCAGGCCGGGTCGGCGAAGCGCCGGTCGCGCGGGTCGAGCTCGTGCGCGGTGTTGCCGAGCGCCGCCGCGCCGAGCTTCCTGGCGTAGGCGCCCAGGTGGCGCGCGGCCTGCACCGGTTGCGTCACCGCCGCGCCGATCAGGGCCTGCGCCGCCTCGCCGAAGTCGCTGGCACGGATGCCGATCAGCGGGTTCACCGCGAGCGTGTTGCGCGCCGCGGCTTCACCGATCCGATCGTTCGCTGCCGCCGCAGCGCGCGGCGCGGCCTTCTTGCGCCGCGCGGGGGTGGGGGCCGCAGCGGCGGCGCGCTTGCGTGCGGCCGGCTTGGCCTGCCTGGCCGGCGTCTCCGTTTTCCTGACCATGGCGTTCACTCCATGCTTGAGGCTCAGGCCGGGCCGACCAGCATGGCCAGCGTCTCGGCCACGAGGGCGGGCTTGGCCTCGCCCTCGATCTCGACGGTGTTGATCAGCTTGACCAGCTTGCGCCCCTGACCCTGATCCGTCACCTCGGCCAGCGTGACCCGTGCGCGCACCCGCGCGCCGGCCTTGACCGGCGCCAGGAAGCGCACCTTGTCGAGGCCGTAGTTGAAGGCCGCCACGGCGTCTTTGGGCACCACGCCGATGTCCATGGCCATCTCGGCCAGCAGCGCCAGCGTCAGGTAGCCATGCGCCACCGGGCCTCCGAAGGGGCTTTCCTTCCTGGCCCGCTCCACGTCGACGTGGATCCACTGGTGGTCGCCGGTGCAGTGCGCGAACTCGTTGATGCGCTGCTGGTCGACGTCGACCCAGTGCGAGGTCCCGATCTCCTTGCCGATCCAGTCGGACAGCGTGGCGACCGTGAGTGCTGTTGCTGCTGCTGCGTTCATCGGAGGCCTCTTCGGTTCAGGCCACGTCGCGCAGCTCGCGGCGCAGGATCTTGCCGACCGTCGACTTGGGCAAGGCATCGACGAAGCGCACGAGCTTGGGCACCTTGTAGGCCGTCATCTCCTTGCGGCAGAACGCGATCAGTTCGTCCTCGCTCAGCGTCGCGCCCGGCGCCCGGACGACGAAGAGCTTCACCGCCTCGCCGGTCTTCTCGTCGGCCACGCCGACGCAGGCGCATTCGGCCACCCCCGGGCAGGCGCTGGCGACCGCCTCGATCTCGTTGGGGAAGACGTTGAAGCCCGAGACGATCACCATGTCCTTCTTGCGATCGACGATCTTCAGGAAGCCCTCGGGGGTGAACAGGCCGACGTCGCCGGTGCGGAAGTAGCCGTCGGCGGTGAAGGCCGCGGCATTTGCCGCGGGCTGGTTCCAGTAGCCGCTCATCACCTGCGGGCCCTTGGCGCAGACCTCGCCGGACTCGCCGAGCGCGACCTCTTTGCCGTCGTCTCCGATGAGCTTGATGTCGGTGCCGGGCATCGGCAGGCCGGTGGTGCCGCTGAATTCCTGGATGCTGGCCGGGTTGAAGGACAGCACCGGGCTGGTCTCCGACAGGCCGTAGCCCTCGCGGATGAAGTTGCCGGTGATGGACTTCCACTTGGCCGAGGTGGCGCCGACCACGGCCGCGCCACCGCCACCCGACAGGCGCAGTCGAGACCAGTCGACCTCGGCCAGCTTCGGGTGCATCGTCAGCCCGGCGTAGAGCGTGTTGACGCCCATGAAGACGCTGGGCCTGGCCTTCTTCATGATGTCGACGAAGCCGTCCATGTCGCGCGGATTGGCGACCAGCCAGTTGTCGGCGCCGACCGAGAAGTAGGTGATGAAATTCACCATCAGCGCGAAGATGTGATACAGGGGGATCGCGGTGACGATCACCTCCTCGCCGGGCCGCAGCGAAGCGGGCATCACGGCCTTGAACTGCTCGGTGTTGGCGACCAGGTTGCGGTGCGAGAGGCACGCGCCCTTGGACAGCCCGGTGGTGCCGCCGGTGTACTGCAGGAACAGCGGGTCGTCGCCGCTCAGCTCGACCGGCGTGCGCTTGAGCTTCGCACCCTCGACCAGCGCGTCGGCGAAGGCGACGGCGCCGACCAGCCGCGCATCGACCGGCGGCGACGGCAGCACGACGCCGCTGCCGTCGCCGGGGGTGACGGTGATCACGGTCTTGACGCGCGTCTTGCCGATGGCCTCGGCCAGCGTCGGCGTCGAGCCGCTGAAGATGACGATGATCTCGCTACCCGAGTCGTTGAGCTGGTGCTCGAGCTCACGCGGCGTGTAGAGCGGATTGACGTTGACCTGCACCGCTCCGGCCCGCGCGATGCCGAGGAAGGCGATCGGAAAGGCCAGGAAGTTGGGCGACATCACCGCGATGCGATCGCCCTTCTTGACGCCGAGCTTGTGCTGCAGCCAGGCGGCGAAGGCGGCGGATTGCCGATCGACGTCGGCGTAGCTCAGCGTCTGGCCGAAGGAGCGGAACGCCGGGCGGTCGGCAAAGCGCGCCATCGCCGCCTCGAGCATGTGCACGACCGAGGCGTGAGCGTCGGGGTTGATCTGCGCCGGGATGCCGTTGGCGCGGTAGGTGGCGAGCCAGGGTTGCGGGTTCATCGGGTGTCTCCTCGTGGCGCGTCAGGTCTGCGCGCGCTGTTCAGATCAGGGCGTGATGATGTTGAAGAAGGGGTCGAAGCTCTCGACGTTGGCGAACACCGCGCCGAAGGCTTTCGGGTCGCCCTCGAGCTTGACCATGCCGGCCTGCACCAGCTCGGGCAGCTTTTTGCCCTGCAACAGCATCGCCAAGAAGGCCGGGCGCGTCAACGTCAGCGTGACGTCGGGGTTCTTCAGCACCCGGCCCTTGGTGTTGTTGAGCACCGAGTTCGAGAGTTCGAGCGCCCAGGTTTCCTTGAGGTCGGTGAACACCATGCTGATGTTGGCCGTCATGCCGTCGACCTTCTCGTGGTTCAGCCGCATCGCGATGAAGTCGAACAGCAGTTCCTGGTTCATGCCGCGCACCACGTCCGGCCCCTGGGTCTGGGTCGGCGGCTTCAGCACGCCGTCGCGCAGCTCCTTGGCGCCCACGAGATAGGCATTGCGCCAGGTGCCGGCCTCGGCCTGGTAGCCGAGCTGCTCGAGCGTGTCGGCCTGCAGCGCGCGCGCCGCGGCGTTGTCCGGGTTGGCGAAGACCACGTGGTTCACCAGCTCGGCCACCCAGCGGTAGTCGCCCGCCTCGAAGCCCTTGCGCGCGGTGGCCAGCACCGCCGCCTCGCCGCCCATCGCCGCCACGTAGCGCTTGGCGGTCTCGGTCGGCGGCAGCTTGTGCAGGCTGGCCGGGTTGGCGTCGTAGTAGCCGAGGTAGAAGTTGTAGACGCCGCGCAGGTTGTGGCTCAGCGTGCCGTAGTAGCCGCGCGAGCTGGCATCGGTCGCCAGGCCCTTGGGGAAGAAGTCGACGTTGCCGATCTCGTCCATCACCTGGCCCTTGTTGGCCAGGTTGACCGCCTGGTCGTGCAGGAAGCGATAGGTGTCGCGCTGGTTCGCCATGTACTGGCGGATGTTGTTGCCGCCCCAGGTCGGCCAGTGATGGCTGGCGAAGGCGACCTCGACCTCGGGGAACAGGTCGATCGTCTCGTTGGCGTACTTGCTCCAGGCCAGCGCGTCGCGCATCTTGGCGCCGCGGATGGTGTAGACGTTGTGCATGTGCTTGGTCAGCACCTCCGACAGGCACAGCGCCTTCTTCTCGGGGAAATAGAACATCATCTCCGACGGCGCCTCGGAGCCCTGCGCCATCTGGAAGACGATGCGAACGCCGTCGACCGTCATTTCCTGCCCGGTCTTGCTGACGGTGTCGGTGGGCGGGATCAGGCCCATGGTGCCGCTGCTGAGCGCCTTGCCCAGGCCGCTGCCCACGCCCTGGCGCTCGTTGGTGTCGAGGCCGGCGCCGAACTGGTAGGTGGCCCGGCGCGTCATCGCGGTGCCCGCCATCACGTTCTCGGCGATCGCGTGTTCCATGAAGGCCTCGGGCGCGATGACCTTGACCTTGCCGGCCTGCACGTCGGCCTCGTTGATCACGCCGCGCGCGCCGCCGTAGTGATCGGCGTGGCTGTGGGTGTAGATCACCGCGACCACCGGCTTTTTGCTGCCGAGCTTCTCCATCGCGAATGCCATGGTGGCCTTGGCAATCTCGGCGGTCAGCATCGTGTCGATGACGATCCAGCCGGTCTTGCCCTCGACCAGCGTCATGTTGGCGAGGTCGTAGCCGCGGATCTGGTAGATGCCGTCGGTGACCTTGAACAGGCCGCGCGCGTTGTTGAGCTTCTCCTGGCGCCACAGGCTGGGGTTGACCGTGGCCGGCGCGTCGCCCTTGATGAAGTCGTAGCGGTCGGCATCCCACACCAGCTTGCCCTCGGCCGTCTTGACCACCGGGTCGGGCATCGTCGCGATCAGGCCGCGGGTGGCGTCGTCGAAGTCGCGCTTGTCGTCGAGCGCGAGCTTCTGTGCCACCGCCTGGTTGGCGCGCACCGTGCTCGGCGTGGCGGGCTTCGGCGCGGTGGCCGGAGCGGCCGCCTGCTGCGCGAAGGCGCTGGCGGTCAGCGCGGACGCGACGAGCGCGGCAACGAGGGCGGGGATGGGGTACTTCATGCGAAGGTCTCCGTCGGAAGATTGTTCGAGGATGTCAGTTGCGAAGCGGGCATCGAGCCGCGCTGGTCGGTCCGGATCATGTCCACCGCCTTCTCGCCGATCATGATGGTCGGCGCGTTGGTGTTGCCACTGCAAAGCTGCGGCATGATCGACGCGTCGACCACGCGCAGGCCCTGCACGCCGCGTACACGCAGGCGGGCATCGACCACCGCCAGCGGGTCGCTGTCGGCGCCCATCTTGCAGGTGCCCACAGGGTGGTACTGGGTGTCGGCGCGGTTGCGGATGTCCTGCGCGATCGCGGCCGTGTCGTTGCGGTCCACCGGGTAGAGCATCTTGCCGCGCCAGGGTGCGAAGGGGCTGGCGTTCAGGATGTCCATCTGCATCTGCACGCCCTTGACCAGCAGCGCGAGGTCGCGCTCGTCGTCGAGGAACTTGGGGTCGATCAGCGGCGCGGCGCGCGGGTCGCGTCCGGCCAGCTTGACCGTGCCGCGGCTGTGCGGGCGGAGCACCTCGATGTGGCACGAGTAGCCGTGGCCGAGGTGGAACTTGCGGCTGTGGTCATCGACCACGCCGACCACGAAAACCATCTGCAGATCGGGCACCGCGACATCGGGCGAGGAGCGCAGGAAGGCGCCGGACTCGGCGAAGTTGCTGGTGATCAGGCCGGTGCGGTGCTGCTTCCACTCCGGAATCGCGCGCGCCATCTTCAGGCCGCCGCGCAGCGACACGCCGAAGGTCGGCGAGTCGCTGCCGGCACGCCAGGTCTGCACATGGTCGATGTGGTCGTGCAGGTTCTCGCCGACGCCGGGCAGGTCGTGCAGCACCGGGACACCCAGGCGTTGCAGTTGCTCGCCCGGACCGATGCCCGAGAGCATCAGCAGCTGCGGCGAACCGAAGGCGCCGGACGCGAGGATCACCTCGCGCCGCGCCCGCACCTGCTTCTCGACGCCACCCACCGTGTAGACGACGCCGACCGCACGCTTGCCCTCGAACACGATGCGCGAGCTCAGCGCGTTGGTCCGCAGCGCGAGGTTCGGACGCGCCAGATGGGGCGTGATGTAGCCCTTGGCCGCGCTGCAACGCTCGCCGTTCTTCTGCGTCACCTGGTACATGAAGGAGCCGAACTGCTCGGCGCCGTTGTAGTCGGCGACGTTGGGCACGCCGTTCATCGCGGCGGCGGCCAGGAAGGCCTTGTTCAGCGCGCTCGGGCTGCGCAGCTCGGCGACGTTGAGCGGGCCGCCGGTGCCGTGGAACGGATCGGCGCGATGGGTCTCGTTGTTCTCCGCGCGCTTGAAGTAGGGCAGCACGTCCTCATAGGACCAGCCCGGGTTGCCGAGCGCAGCCCAGTGGTCGTAGTCCCAACGGTTGCCGCGCACGTAGAGCATGGCGTTGGTCGAGCTCGACCCGCCCAGCACCTTGCCGCGCGGCTGGTAGCCCTGGCGCCCGTTCAGCCCCTTCTGCGGCACGGTCTTGAAGGCCCAGTTCTTGAACGGGATCGGCAGCATCGCCACCACGCCGGCCGGCGCCTGGACGAAGACGCTGCGGTCGTCGCCGCCGGCTTCGAGCAGGCAGACCGAGACGTTGCGATCCTCGCTCAGCCGCGATGCGACGACGCAGCCACCGGAGCCGCCGCCGATCACGACATAGTCGAATTCTTCAAAGCTCATGGATGTCTCGTGGTTCATGGTTTTGCGGGAACTGCGGCACGCGCTGCATGGCTGGCACCCGGCGCGGCCAGGCTGGGATCGGCCTTGCCGAGAAAGAACTTCAGCGCCAGGTGCTGCACGAAGTTGCCGTAGGGCGGGTAGAACAGGTCGATCGGGAAGAAGCGCTGGCGCTTGAACACCGTCTTGGCATGCGAGAGCTCGCGAAAGCCTTCCTCGCCGTGGTAGGTGCCCATGCCCGAGTTGCCGATGCCGCCGAAGGGCGCGTCGTGGTTCACGACCTGCCAGCCCCAGTCGTTGATGGCGACGCCGCCCGAGTGCGTGCGGCGCAGCAGGTCGTCGCGCTCGGCGCCGTCGTGGCTGAAGCAGTACAGGGCCAGCGGGCGCGGACGCGCGTTGATGTAGGCGATGGCCTCGTCCATCGTGTCGTAGGGCACGACCGGCAGGATCGGGCCGAACAGCTCTTCGTTGACGACGCGCATGTCGGGCTTGAGACCGGTGACGATGTGCAGCGGCAGCTGGCGGCCGTCGCCGGTGGGCGCGGGGGCGCAGGCCTCGACGCTGGCGCCCTTGGCACGCGCATCGTCGAGCAGCGCCTGCACGCGCTCGAACTGGCGCTCGTTGACGACCGCGGTGTAGTCGGCGTTGCCGGCCGTCTTGTTGTCGTAGAAGCGCGCGAAGGTCTGGCGCACGCCGGCGACGAACTGGCTGACGTGCTCGCGCGGCACCAGGGCGTAGTCGGGCGAGACGCAGATCTGGCCGCAGTTGGTCGACTTGCCGTGCGTGATGCGCTTGGCAGCATCGGCGACGGAATAGTTGCGGGTCACCAGCGCCGGCGACTTGCCGCCGAGCTCGAGCGTCACCGGCGTCAG
The DNA here is from genome assembly GCF_004217215.1 of Rivibacter subsaxonicus. Classification (GTDB taxonomy): domain Bacteria; phylum Pseudomonadota; class Gammaproteobacteria; order Burkholderiales; family Burkholderiaceae_C; genus Rivibacter; species Rivibacter subsaxonicus. The sequence continues at coordinate 28,223 of NZ_SHKP01000007.1, read as the reverse complement.
GTTCTGCGCGGCGGTGCGCATCACGATCTTGCCGACCGCCGGCGAGCCGGTGAAGACGATGTGGTTGAAGGGCAGCGAGGTGAAGACGTTGGGATCGGCCAGCTCCTCGCCGACCACCGCCACCATGTCCTCGGCGAACACCTCGCCGAGCATCGTCCTGAGCAGCGCGTTGGTGGCAGGCGTGACCTCGGGCATCTTGATCATCACGCGGTTGCCCGCCGCCAGCGCCGCGACCAGCGGGCCCAGCGCCAGGTAGATCGGAAAGTTCCACGGCACGATCACGCCGACCACGCCCTTGGGCTGGTAGAGCACCTTGACGCTGTTGCTGAGGAACAGCAGCTCGGTCGAGCGCCGGCTCGGCTTCATCCAGCGCCGCAGATGCGAGATCGCGTGGTTCATCTCCAGCATCGAGCCGAGCAGGTCGAGCATCTTCGACTCGGCCGGCGAGCGATAGCCGAAGTCGCGGCTCATCGCGTCGGCGAGCAGGTCCTGGTAGCGCTGGACCTGGCGCTTGAGCGCCTTGAGCCGGCCGCGGCGTTCGTCGGCACTGGGTGCCGGCGCCGCGTTGAAGGCCGCCTGCTGGGCGGCGAAGAGGCGCGCGACGCGGTCGATCGCGGCGCTGGCCGTTGCCGAAGGCAACGCGTCCGTGGTGTCGTTCATGCTTGTCTCCTGGTGCAGGGCCTGCGCGGACTTGGCGCCGCGTTGGTGCAACCGCGAATCTAGGGCGGCATGGGGTTCGCGCCAAGGTTCAACTTCGACACATTCGGGTGAAATCCTGCCAACCTGTTTTCACCCCCCCCCGTCTGTTGTCGATCTCCGTGCTCAAGGAAGTGAATCCGGCCATCGCCGCCACGCCACGCATCGTCGGTCGCTATGGCAGCGACCTCGACGCGCCGCTGCACGGCATGCAAGGCCTGACCGCCCTGACCGACGCGCTGGCCGCCGTCGGCGTGGCTGCCGAGAGCCTGTTCGCCGGCACCGGCATCGCACCCGCCTCGCTCGCCGACCACGACGCCCGGATCTCGCACCGGCAGAAGATCGCGCTGTTCGCCAACGTGCAGCGGCTGACGCCCGAACCCGCCATCGGCCTGCTCGCGGGCCAGCGCCAGCGCATCTCGGATTTCGGCGTCTTCGGCTATGCGGTCGTGACCAGCGCGACCTTCGGCGAGGCGATCGGCTTCGGCATCAAGCATGTGCGGCTCGCCGGACCGGTGCTCGAGAAGAGCTTCCGCGTCGAGGGCGATCTGGCGATCTTCGAAGGCCACGGTTTCGACGAACTCGGCGCCCTGCTGCCGCTGGCGACCGAGTTCTGGTTCAGCTCGATCCAGGCGCTGATCAGCCGCACGCTGGAGCGGCCCTTCGAGGCGCGGCGGTTGCGGCTGCCGTATGCGGCGCCGCCGCATGCGCCGCGCTACGAGGAGGTTCTGCGCTGCCCGGTGGAGTTCGACGCGCCGGTCATGGAGTGGGAGTTCGACGCCGCGCTGCTGCCGCTACCGCTGCCCAACGCGAACCCGGTCATGGCCGGCGTCTGTGCCAGCTTCTGCGGCCGCATGCTCGAGACCATCGGCGGTGAACCCGCGCTGGTGAAGACCATCAAGGAGGCCTGCCTCAACAGCGTGGGGGGCCTGCCGCGCGCCGAGCAGATGGCCGAGCGCCTGCATCTCTCCCCGCGCACGCTGCACCGGCGCCTGGTCGAGGCCGGCACCAGCTACCAGGACATCATCGACGGCATCCGCAAGCGCCTGTCCATCGAGTTCCTGGAGCGCACCGAGCTGTCTGTCGACGAGATCGCCGAGCGCAGCGGCTATTCCGACGTGTCGAGCTTCCGCAAGGCGTTCAAGAAGTGGACCGGCCAATCCCCGAACCACTACCGCGAGCGCAGGATCTGAGCGCAGGCGCCCGCCTCGTCACTTGGCGATCGCCGCCTCCGCGGCGCCGACCTGGGGCCCGAACCCCATCCGCGGCTTGACCCACACCCACGCCACCAGCCCGATGCACATCATCGCTGCCGAGGCGATTGCCAGCGCCAGCGTCGAGTGCATCACCGCCGGTGCGATCGCGCCGGCCACCAGTGCGTTGGCGGCGGCGGCGATGAAGCTCTGCATCGACGAGGACATGCCGCGCCGCTCGGGGTAGAGGTCGAGCACCATCAGCGTGACGACCGGCACCATCAGCGCCCAGCCGAAGGCGAACAGCGCGATCAGCGGCAGCGCCCACCAAGCTTGCACCGGGAACAGCGCGTTGGCCGCGACGTTGACGATCGACACCGCGATCATGATGCGAAAGCCGCGCCGGATCTGGCGCTGCGGCGGCAGCTTGCCGGCCAGGCGACCGCTCCACCAGGCGCCGGCCATGATGCCGCCGATGGTGCTGAAGAAGAACCAGAAGAACTGCGAGGGCCCGAAGCCCAGGTGCTCGCCGACGAAGACCGGCGCCGACAGCACGTAGAGGAACATGCCGTTGAACGGGATGCCGCTGGCCAGCGCCAGGGTGATGAACTTGGCGCTCGAGCCGAGCTGCCAGTAGCCGGCCAGCAGGTGCTTCGGGTGGAAGGGCTGGCGCATGTCATCGTGCAGCGTCTCGGGCAACAGCTGGTAGTTCGCGATCCAGAGCGCGACGCCGACGACGGCGAGGAACCAGAAGATCGAGTGCCAGCCCACGTGCACGTAGAGAAAGCCGCCGATGATCGGCGCGATCGCCGGCGCGATGCCGAAGAACAGCGTCACCTGCGACATCACGCGCTGCGCATCGGCCGGCGGGAACATGTCGCGGATCACCGCGCGCGAGACCACGATGCCGGCGCCGGTCGACAGGCCCTGCAGCAGGCGGAAGAAGACGAGCTGCCCGATGGTCTGCGACAGCGCGCAGCCGACCGAGGCCAGCGTGAACACCGCCACCCCCCACAGCACCACCGGGCGGCGGCCGAAGCTGTCGGACAGCGCGCCGTGGAACAGGCTCATCACCGCGAAGCCGATCAGGTACACCGACAGCGTCTGCTGCATCTGCAGCGGGGTCGCGTTGATGGTGGTGGCAATACCGGTGAAGGCCGGCAGGTAGGTGTCGACCGCGAAGGGCCCGAGCATGCCCAGGCAGGCGAGCAGGATCGACAGGGCCCAGCGCGGGGCGCGCCAGAGAGTGTGGGCGTCGGGGTTCATCAACAGGGTGTCAGGTCGCCCGCGCGTGACACGCGGGACAGGAAAGAAAAAGTGTGAAGCGAACCGATAGGCCGGATTCTGTGCGTTCGCGCCGACTTGCGCCGGCGCGAGCGTGACCGCCATTCCTCTGGGCCGCCCCTCGCGGGAACGGCTCGATGCCACCTACCCGCCAGCTCCGCGAGCCGCCTCGATGCTGGCCTATTTGGTGTTGCTGCGCGTAGAGATTGCCCGTTTCACCCGGCCCCCGAGGCTGCGCCCCGGGTCCCGCAGGGCTTGCGCCCTGCCCGCCCCCAACCCCGAAGGGTCTGCCCTCTTTCGAAGGAACCTTGAAAGCCCGGCTTGCGCCGCGCTTCCAGTGCCGGACGACCGACTCGTCTCTGTTGCTCTGATCCTCACCTCGCGGTGGACAGCCGTTAGCTGCTACGCTGCTCTTTGCAGTCCGGACCTTCCTCCAGTGCGGCCTTTCGGCGATTGCACCAGCGGCGGTCTGGCTCGCTTCACAACTCGATTATCCCCGCAGGAGAGCTCCCGCCATGAAGGCCCTCAGCGTTCTCGACACCATCGGCAACACGCCGCACATCCGCGTCAACCGCCTGTTCGGCGCCAGCGAGGTCTGGATCAAGTCCGAGCGCGCCAACCCGGGCGGATCGATCAAGGACCGCATCGCGCTGTCGATGGTCGAGGCGGCCGAGCGCGACGGCCGGCTCAGGCCGGGCGGCACGATCATCGAGCCGACTTCCGGCAACACCGGCGTCGGCCTGGCGATGGTGGCCGCGGTCAAGGGCTACAAGCTGGTGCTGGTGATGCCCGACAGCATGAGCGTCGAGCGCCGCCGGCTGATGCTGGCCTACGGCGCCAGCTTCGTGCTGACGCCGCGCGAGAAGGGCATGAAGGGGTCGATCGCCAAGGCCGAGGAACTGATCGCCGCAACGCCCGGCAGCTGGATGCCGCAGCAGTTCGACAACCCGGCCAATGTCGAGGTCCATGTGCGGACCACCGCGCGCGAGATCGCCGCCGACTTTCCCGAGGGGCTGGACGTGCTGATCACCGGCGTCGGCACCGGCGGCCACATCACCGGCTGCGCGCGGGTGCTCAAGGCCACATGGCCGAATCTCAAGGTCTTCGCGGTCGAGCCGAGTGCGAGCCCGGTGATCAGCGGCGGCGCACCCTCGCCGCACCCGATCCAGGGCATCGGCGCCGGCTTCATTCCGAACAACCTCGACGTGAGCGTGCTCGACGGCGTGATCACGGTGGAGGCCGAGGCCGCCCGCGAGATGGCGCGCCGCTGCGCGCGCGAGGAAGGCCTGCTGATCGGCATCTCCAGCGGCGCGACGCTGGCGGCGATCGCGCAGAAGCTGCCTGAACTCCCCGCCGGTGCCCGCGTGCTCGGCTTCAACTACGACACCGGCGAGCGCTACCTCTCGATCGAGGGCTTTCTGCCGGTGGAGTGAGGTTCAGGCACTGCCGAGGAAGCGCACGCTCTCGGGCTTGTCGCTGTCGGGCAGCAACTCGAAGTGCGCGCCCTGCTTCTTGAACAGCGCCGTGGTCTTGGCGTTCTTCTTGAGCACGCCGAGATCGTGCAGCGCCTTGGCGACGCCGTTCAGGCGCACCGGAGCGCCGCCGCGCAGTTCGGGGCAGGCATCGAGCACCTGTTGCACGGCCTCGGGCAACGGCGGCTTTGGCGGTGGGGCCTTGAGCCTGGCGCTGCGCTTGGCGGCTGCCTTCGCGGTCGGCTTGCGAGCCGGGGCGGCCACCGGCATCGGAGCCACCGGCTCGGCGGGCGCCGCAGCCGGCTCGCGGCGACGCGCCTTGACCGGCTCGCGCGGCTTGGCGACGGCACCGAGCACCGTGAACTCGTCGTAGACGCGCAGGTAGTCGCGTCCGACGTCGCTGGCCGACTTGCCTTGCTGGCCAAAGCCGATCACGCGCGCGCCGAGTTCGCGCAGCCGCACCACCAGCGGCGCGAAGTCGGTGTCGGAGGACACCAGCACCACCTCGTCCATCGGCTGGCGCAGCAGCAGTTCGACGGCGTCGATCGCCAGCGCAAGATCGGTCGAGTTGGGCCCGGCAAAGGTGCTCGGCAGGAAACGGATCGCGTGGTCGCGCGCCAGCTCGGCAAACTCCACCGCCTTCTGCACGCTGCCGTAGGCGCGGCGATGCTGCAGCAGGCGCGGCTCGCGGCCGAGGATCGCCAGAACCTCGGCGACCAGTTCGACCTTGACGTTGTCGGCGTCGATCAGCAGCGCGGTGCGAATCATGGTGAGCGGCTCTCGATGGAAGAAGCTCAGGCCGCCAACTTCCAGCCGAGCTCCTGCCCACCCCGCAGCGGCTTCAGGCCGGTCGCGCCAAAGGGCAGCACCTCGGGCAGCGCCCAGCTTTCGCGCTTGAGTGTCACCGTGCCGCTGTTGCGCGGCAGGCCGTAGAAGTCGGCGCCGTTGAAGCTGGCGAAGGCCTCGAACTTGTCGAGCGCGCCAGCCGCCTCAAAGGCCTCTGCGTAGAGCTCGAGCGCCGACAGCGCGGTGTAGCAGCCGGCCGCGCAGACCGACTGCTCCTTCATGTTTGTCGCGTGCGGCGCGCTGTCGGTGCCGAGGAAGAACTTGTGGCTGCCCGAGGTCGCGGCCTCGACCAGCGCGATGCGGTGCTGCTCGCGCTTGAGCACCGGCAGGCAGTAGAAGTGCGGGCGCAGGCCGCCGGTGAAGATGGCGTTGCGGTTGTAGAGCAGGTGGTGGGCGGTGATGGTGGCCGCGGTCTGCGCGCTGGCCCCCGCCACGTACTGCGCCGCCTCCTTCGTCGTGATGTGCTCGAGCACGACCTTGAGCGCGGGAAAGTCGCGCTGCAGCGGCGTCAGCACGCGGTCGATGAACACCGCCTCGCGGTCGAAGATGTCGATGTCGCCGTCGGTCACCTCGCCATGCGCGAGCAACAGGATGCCCTCGCGCTGCATCGCTTCCAGCGTCTTCGCGCACTGGCGCAGATCGGTGACGCCGGCGTCGCTGTTGGTGGTGGCGCCGGCCGGGTAGAGCTTGAGGGCGACGATGCCAGCCTCGCGTGCGCGGCGGATCTCGTCGGGCGGCGTGTTGTCGGTCAGGTAGAGCGTCATCAGCGGCTCGAAGTCGCTGCCCGCTCCATCGCGCGGCCGTGCGGCCAGGATGCGCTCGCGATAGGCCAGCGCCTGCGCGGTGGTCGTCACCGGCGGGCGCAGGTTCGGCATGACGATCGCGCGCGCGAACTGGCGCGCGGTATCGGGCAGCACCGCAGCCAGCGCGTCGGCATCGCGCAGGTGCAGGTGCCAGTCGTCGGGGCGGGTGATGGTCAGGGTATCCGGAGCGCTCATGCCCCGGATTGTCCGCCAGCGGCCCGCCTAGAAGCGATAGCCCAGCTTGGCCGAGAAGGTGGTCGCGTCTCCGGTGCGATCGGCCTCGAGCAGGATGTCGCCGATCAGCAGGTTGAAGTTCACGCCGGCAAAGAATTTCGCCTGCGTGATCGTCTCGCTGGCCAGCGTCGGCAGGTCCCTGGGCTTGACCGAGCTGCGCACGCTGCCGATGCCGGCATAGGGCGTGGCGAAGGCAAAGCCCTTGGAGATCGAGACATCGACCGAGGCGCTGCTGAAATCGAGCTGGTCGATGCCGTTGCTGCGCGTGCCGGCCAGCCGCAGCGCCACCGCGGGCGTCGCGACGCCGCCCTCGATGAAGGCCCAGCGCAGCTCGGCACCGAGCAGCGAGCCGCTGACATCGGGCAGGCCGCTGTAGGAAACACCAACGTCGATGCTGAACGGCAGGCCCTTGATCGCGCGCAGGCTCGGCACCGGCAGCGTCGACGGCACGCTCGCGCCCAGGCTGGCCTTGCGCCAGACATCGCGGTTCTGCAGCTCGGTGCCGCTGACGGCAACGCCGAGGTCGAAGCCGACCCAGCCCAGCGGATCGGAGGGCGACAGCGGCTTGTGGGAGGCGACCGCGCCAAGGTCTTCGGCGAGGCGGTGGAACTCGCCCTGGTCGAGCAGTTGCAGCGAGTTGAGATTGGCGGCCTGGACGGCCAGCGGCGCAGCAAGCGCCAGCGCGGAGGCAAGGGCGCCGCGACGGAAAACGGGGTTCAAGAAATACGGCTCCGGACTGAGGGAGCGCGGATGCTAGCGGCGGGCGCAGCGGCCGGCCGTGACGGAATGCAGCGTCTGCGCGATTGCTGCCTGCTGTTGCAGGCTCATGCCGGTCGCAGAGCTCCGGGTCTTCGGGCCGTCCAAGGTCGAACCATCGGCCCTGGAGCTGCGGGCTCATGCCGCTCGCAGAGCTCGCGTCCTTCGTCCCGTCCAAGTCGCCGCAGGGCGACTTGGAGCCGCGGGACTCAGTGCGCGAGGATCTTCGAGAGGAAGTCCTTGGCGCGCGGCGAGCGCGCCTCCGGGTCGCCGAAGAAGTCTTCCTTCTTGCAGTCCTCGATGATCTTGCCCTGGTCCATGAAGATCACGCGATGGCTGACCTTCTTGGCGAAACCCATCTCGTGGGTCACGCACATCATCGTCATGCCCTCGTGGGCCAGCTGGACCATGACGTCGAGCACCTCGCCCACCATCTCGGGGTCGAGCGCCGAGGTCGGCTCGTCGAACAGCATCACGTTCGGGTCCATGCTGAGCGCGCGCGCGATCGCCACCCGCTGCTGCTGGCCGCCGGAGAGCTGGCCGGGGAACTTGTCCTTGTGGGCGTTGAGGCCGACCCGGTCGAGCATCTTCAGGCCACGCGTCTTGGCCTCGTCGGTACTGCGGCCGAGCACCTTGATCTGGGCCAGCGTCAGGTTCTCGGTCACCGACAGGTGCGGGAACAGCTCGAAGTGCTGGAACACCATGCCGACCTTGGAGCGCAGCTTGGGCAGGTCGGTCTTGGCGTCGCCGACGCTGACGCCGTTGACGGTGATGTCGCCCTTCTGGAAGGGCTCGAGCGCGTTGACGGTCTTGATCAGCGTGCTCTTGCCGGAGCCCGAGGGCCCGCAGACCACCACCACGTCGCCCTTGCTGACGCTGGTCGTGCAATCGGTCAGCACCTGGAAGCTGCCGTACCACTTGCTGACGTTCTTGATCTCGATCATGGCTGACATGTTGCGAGGCTCCTCAACGGATGATGGCGATCTTCTTCTGCAGCCGCTTGACCAGTGTCGACAGCGCAAAGCAGATCACGAAGTAGACGACCGCGGCGGCCAGGTAGGCCTCGACCGGACGGCCGTTGTTCTTGCCGGCGACCTCGAAGCCCTTGAGCAGATCGTAGGCGCCGATTGCATAGACCAGCGAGGTGTCCTGGAACAGGATGATGGTCTGCGTCAGCAGCACCGGCAGCATGTTGCGAAAGGCCTGCGGCAGCACCACGTAGCGCATGTTCTGGCCGTAGCTCAGGCCCACCGCCTGGCCCGCGAAGACCTGGCCGCGCGGGATGCTCTGGATGCCGGCGCGCATGATCTCCGAGTAGTACGCCGCCTCGAAGATCGTGAAGGTGATCATCGCCGAGATCTCCTTGCCGATCGGCCGGCCGATGATGGTCGGGATCAGCAGGTAGAACCACAGGATCACCATCACCAGCGGGATCGAGCGCAGGCCGTTGACGTAGATCGTGGCCGGCACCTCGAGAAACTTGTTGCCCGACAGCCGCATCAGCGCCAGAACGGTGCCGAGCAGGATGCCGCCGATCATCGCCACCAGGGTGAGCTGGATGCTGAAGACCAAGCCCTTCAGCACGAAGTCCTGGATCAGCGTCCAGTTGTAGAAGCTCCAGTCGAGATTCATCATTTGCCGCCCCCCACGTAGCCGGGGACGCGCACGCGCTTCTCGATGAAGGCCATTACGCGATTCACCGCGAGAGCCGAGACGATGTAGAGCGCGGTGACGCCGAGGTAGACCTCGATGCCGCGCGAGGTTTCCTCCTGCGCCTGCATCGCGAACTGCGTGAGCTCGGCGATGCTCACCGCGAAGGCCACCGAGGAGTTCTTGATGATGTTCATCGCCTCGCTGGTCAGCGGCGGCAGCACGATGCGAAAGGCCATCGGCAGCACCACGAAGCGATAGGTCTGCGGCAGCGTCAGGCCCATCGCCGAGCCCGCCATCATCTGGCCGCGCGGCAGGCTCTGGATGCCGGCCCGCACCTGCTCGGCGACCCGCGCCGAGGTGAAGAAACCGAGCCCGAAGACCACCAGCACGAAAGGCGAGACGCCCTTCATCACCGGCAGCAGCGCCGGGATCACGTGGTACCAGAGGAACAGCTGCACCAGCAGCGGGATGTTGCGGAACAACTCGACCCAGGCATTGCCGAGCCACTGCAGCGGCTTGCTCGGCACAGTACGCAAGGTGCCCATCAACGAACCCAGCAGCAGCGCAACGACCCAGGCGCAGGCCGCGACCGAGAGCGTCCAGCCCCAGGCCGAGAGCATCCAGTCGAGATAGGTGCGGGCGTCAGCGCCGCCGAAGCAGCCGCGGACGATCTCGCCGTCGATGGTGTCCTTGCAGAACACCTGCCAGTCCCATTGGTATGCCATGGCGGTCTCTGGTGGGTGTCGGGGCCGGCCGGGCCGTGCCTCGTCTCAAACGAAAAGCCCACCCGCGCGCGGGTGGGCTGCAAGGCTTCAGGCCATTGCCGTCACTTCTTGACCCAGGCCTCGGCCGGGTTGTCGTTCGGGTTGGCCCAGGCCGCCTTGGTGTTCTCGCCGGCCGGCAGGTTGACGTTGATGTTGCGCGGCGGGATCGGCGACTGGAACCACTTGGCGTACATCTTCTGGATCTCGCCGCTGGTGATCAGCTTGCGGATCGAGTCGTCGACCGCCTTCTTGAAGGCCGGATCGTCCTTGCGGAACATCACCGCGATCGGCTCCACCGCCAGCACCTCGCCGACGATCTTGAAGTCTGCCGGGGTCTTGGCGTTGGCGATGTTGCCGGCCAGGATGTTGTCGTCCATCACGAAGGCATCGGCGCGGCCCGACTCGAGGATCAGGAAGCTGTCGGCGTGGTCCTTGCCGAACACCTCGTTGAAGTTGATGCCGGTGGCGCGCTCGTGCTTGCGCAGCGTCTGCACCGAGGTCGTGCCGGTGGTGGTGACCAGCGTCTTGCCGTTGAGCTGGTTGATCGAGTTGATGCCCGACTTGGCGTTGACCGCGGTGCGCACCTCGGTCACGTAGGTCGTCAGGCCGAAGGCGACCTGCTGCTGGCGCGCGGTATTGTTGGTGGTCGAGCCGCACTCGAGGTCGACGGTGCCGTTCTGCACCAGCGGGATGCGGTTCTGCGAGGTCACCGGCGTGTACTCGATGGTCAGGCCCGACAGGCCGAGCGCCTTGCGCACGTCGCCGAGCACATGCTCGCAGACGTCGATGTGGTAGCCGGCGAACTTGCCGCCGCCGAGCGTGTACGACAGCGGCGAGGACGACTCGCGCACGCCCATCGTCACCTTGCCGCTGGACTTGATCTTGGCCAGCGTGTCGGAGGCCTGGGCCTGGGCGGCACCGGCAGCCACCAGCGTGGCGGCCAGCACGAGGATCGATTTCTTCATCATCGGCAAGGACATGGAAACTCCTTCAAGGGTTCGAGTTCGATCGGCGCAATGTACCTGACAGACTGCCACTGACGATGCCGGGAAACACGCAGATCGGCGGCTGCGGACCGGGCGCCGGCACCGCTTCAGCCAGGCCCGCGCAGGTGGTCCCAGAGCGCCAGCGCGCCCGGCTTTGCATGACGAGCAAATTCCGTGCGCTCGCGGTAGATCCGCACCTCGATGGTGAGCTCCAGCCCGCCCGAGGGCGCGGCCGGCACCAGCTGGCGCGCCTTGAGTTCCTTGCGCACCGCACTGGCCGGCAGGAAGGCCAGGCCATGGCCCTCGAGCGCCATCGCCTTCAGGCCCTCGGCCATGTCGGTCTCGTAGATCGGGTCGAGCTGCAGCGGCGTGTCGGCCTGCTTGATGATCAGGTCGACCATCTGGCCGAGGTAGGCACCGGCGGCGTAGCCGAGGAAGGGCAGACGCTCGGAGCTGCGCCCCGGCAGCCGGAACAGCGGCTCGCCGTCCGGCCCTGCCTTGGCGTAGGCGGCGATGCGCTCCTCGCCCAGGCTGAGCCATTCGTAGCGGTCGCTCGACAGCTGCAGCGGCTGCGCCGGGTGGTGGTAGGAGATCAGCAGGTCGCAGCCGCCCTCGGCCAGCCGCAGCACCGCGTCATGCACGTTGAGCGCGATCAGCCGGCTCTTGACCGGGCCGAAGCTGCGCTTGAGGCTGGTCACCCAATGCGGAAAGAAGGCGAACGCCAAGTTGTGCGGCACCGCGAACTCGATCATGTCCTGCCCCACCGCCCGGTGGCCGCGCATCAGGTTGCGCGCCACCTGCAGCCCGCCGAGCACCTCGAGCGCCTGCGCGTGCAGCGTCTCGCCGGCCGGCGTGAGCCGGGTCGGGTACGAAGAGCGGTCGACCAGGTCGGTGCCGGCCCAGGCCTCGAGCGCCTGGATGCGACGCGAGAAGGCCGGCTGCGTCACGTGGCGCAATTGGGCCGAGCGCGAGAAGCTGCGCGTCTCGGCCAGGCTCACGAAGTCTTCCAGCCACTTGGTTTCCACGCGCCGCAGTGTAGCCAGCGGCGTGACGAACCGGACTCAGCGCGGTTGCGCCAGCTTGAGGTCCTCGGGCACGAAGTCGACCGTCTGGCGATCGTTGCCAATCCAGACGTGGCCGTCCTGCACCGTGCAGTTCAGTCGCATGCTGCGTTCGGCCAGCCCCACCAGCGCGGCGCTGGCATCGGCGTCGATGCGGCGCACGCGCAGGCCGGGCAGCTTCTCGAGCGTGGCCCGGTTCTGCTGCCACCACAGGCCGCCGGTGCGGCCGTAGACGTAGAGCAGCTGCTCCTGCGCGCGGTGGCTGGCCTTGCGCAGCCACTTCTCCTCCGGCTGGCCGACGTCGATCCAGAGCTCGATCTCGTCGGTGTAGCTGCGCCGCCAGAGATCGGGCTCGTCCATCTCGGTCATGCCGCGCGCAAACTGCAGCGGCCGCTGCTCGGCCTCGCTGGCATGCAGCGCGTAGGCTAGAAGGCGCATCATCAGGCGCTCCTCGTTCTCGGAGGGGTGCTGGGCCAGGGTCAGGGCGTGGTCGCCGTAGTGCGGGCGATCCATGTCGGCGATCTGCAGATCGGCCTTGTAGATGGTGGACTTCAGGGCCATGGGCTTCTTTTCGGGTAGTCGGCGAGTCTGTCACAGGCTGACGCCAAGCTGCCGATGGCGACCCCTACCGGGCCCGGGTCGGTTAAATTCGGCACTCAACGCATCCTGAGGAGCGCAAGCTGGCCACCCCGAACTACTCCTACGAGAAACGCCAACGCGAACTGGCCAAGAAGCGCAAGAAGGAAGAAAAGCTTCAGCGCAAGGCCAGCGGCAAGCCGGGCGACGACGGCGACGCGCCGGCCGACGCCGACGATCAGGCCGCGACCGAGGCTCCCGGCGATACCCCGCCGGCCAACGTCGGCTGACCCGCCTCAGGCGGTCGTCGCCGCCTCGGCGCCGCTCTGTTGCAGCGCCCACATGCTCGCGTAGCGCCCCTGTTGCGCCAGCAGTTGCCCGTGCGTGCCGCGCTCGACGATGCGGCCCGCCTCCAGCACCAGGATCTGATCGGCGTCGACCACGGTCGACAGCCGGTGCGCGATGACCAGCGCGGTCTTGCCGCTGGCCGCGCGCCTCAGCTCGGCCTGGATCGCGCGCTCGTTGGCCGAATCGAGCGCCGAGGTCGCCTCGTCGAAGATCACGATCGGCGGGTTCTTCAGCAGCGTGCGCGCGATCGCCACCCGCTGCTTCTCGCCGCCGCTGAGCTTGAGCCCGCGCTCGCCGACCATCGTCGCGTAGCCGAGCGGCGTCGAGGCGATGAACTCGTGGATGCGCGCGGCCTGAGCGGCGGCCTCGATCTCGGCCTGGCTCGCGTCCGGACGGCCGTAGCCGATGTTGTAGGCCACGGTGTCGTTGAACAGCACCGTGTCCTGCGGCACGATGCCGATCGCCCGGCGCAGGCTGGCCTGGGTGACGCTGCGAATGTCGGTTCCGTCCAGCGTGATCGCGCCGTCGCCGACGTCGTAGAAGCGGTACAGCAGCCGCGCCAGCGTGCTCTTGCCGGCGCCCGAGGGCCCGACCACCGCCACCGTGTGGCCGGCCGGGATCTCGAAGCTCAGGTTGCGCAGGATCGGCCGGCCCGGTTCGGCGCCGGCCTGGCCGCGCTCGTAGGCGAAGCTGACGTTCTCGAAGCGCAGCGTCGGCGGACCGGCGAGTTGCAGCTCGCGCGCGTCCGGCGCGTCCTGCACCTCGCGCTCGCGCTCGAGCAGCTGGAACATCTTGTCGAGGTCGGTCAGCGACTGCTTGATCTCGCGGTAGATCACGCCCAGGAAGTTGAGCGGGATGTAGAGCTGGATCATGAAGGCGTTGACCATCACCAGGTCGCCGAGCGTCATCGTCCCGGCGACCACGCCCTCGGTCGCGCGCCACAGCATCGTGATCAGCGCGGTCGCGATGATCAGCTGCTGGCCGGTGTTGAGCATCGACAGCGTGGTCTGCGATTTCAGCCGCGCGCGCCGCAGTTGCTCGAGGCTCTCGTCGTAGCGCCGGGCCTCGAAGCCCTCGTTGTTGAAGTACTTGACGGTCTCGTAGTTCAGCAGCGAGTCGATGGCGCGGCTGTGCGAGCTCGAGTCGAGCTCGTTCATCTTCTTGCGGAACTGGGTGCGCCATTCGGTCACGCTGACGGTGAAGCCGATGTAGATCACCAGCGCCGCACCGGTGATCCAGGCAAAGCCGGTGTCGAACTTGACGGCCAGGATGGTCAGCACCAGCGTCACCTCGACCAGCGTCGGCAGGATGCTGTAGAGCGAGTACGAGATCAGCGACTGCACGCCGCGCGTGCCGCGCTCGATGTCGCGCGTCATGCCGCCCGTCTGGCGCTCGAGATGGAAGCGCAGGCTCAGGGCATGCAGGTGGTCGAAGACCTCGAGTGCGATATGGCGCGCCGCACCCTCGGTGGCCTTGGCAAAGACCAGCTCACGCAACTCGGTGAACAGCGAGGTCGACAGCCGCAGCAGGCCGTAGGCCAGCAGCAGGCCGATCGGCACCACCAGCATCGCCGCCGGATCGCCGGCCTGCACGTTGAGCGAGTCGACCAGGCGCTTGAGCAGCAAGGGCACGCCGACATTGGCGACCTTGGCGGCGATCAGGAAGCTCAGCGCGAAGCCGACCCGCCAGCGGTAATCCCAGAAATACGGCAGCAGCCGGCCCAGCGTGGCCCAGTCGCTGCGCGCGCGCGCCGGCGCGGCGGTCGTCACCGCGCTCGGCGCTGCACCCGCGGCCTCATGCCCGCGCATCGCCGACAATCCCGTTTCGTTGTTCCTGCTTCAAGACAAAGATCTCCCATGCCACCCGATATCACCACCCAACTGCCGACCGACATGGACCTGGTGATGCGGGTGATGCCGATGCCGGCCGATGCCAACGGCAACGGCGACATCTTCGGTGGCTGGATCATGGCCCAGGTCGACCTCGCCGGCTCGGTGCTGCCGGCGCGCGTGGCCAAGGGCCGCATCACCACGGTGGCGGTCAACGAGTTCATTTTCAAGCAGCCGGTCTCGGTGGGCGACCTGCTGAGCTTCTATGCCCGGGTCGAGCGCGTTGGCCGCACCTCGATCACGGTGCACGTGGCCGTCTATGCCGAACGCAACCCGGCCGATCTGGTGGTGGTCAAGGTGACCGAGGCCAACCTGACCTTCGTCGCGATCGATCGCGAGGGCAACCCGCGCGAGATTCCGCGCGCCGCGGTCTAGGAAAGCAGAGGGCGGTCTCGGCCGGCGCCGGGCCGCCCCAAGCCGGCCGGCGCCCCCGCGGGGGGCAGCGCAGCGGCGAAGCCGCAAGCGTAGGGGCTCACAACCTATCGGCGCTGGCGCGCCCAGCGCCAGACGCGCGCGCCGAGCAGCACCGCGAGGATGCTCGCGTACACCGCGACCTCTTCGTAGTTGTGCTTGGCCGAACGCATCCAGAAGAAGTGCAGGATCGCCAGCCCGGCCACCGCGTAGACCAGCCGGTGCAGCGCCTGCCAGCGCGCCGCGCCGAGCACCTTGACGGCTCGGTTGAAGGAGGTGAGCGCCAGCGGCGTCAGCAGCACGAAGGCGCTGAAGCCGACCAGGATGAAGGGCCGCTTGCCGATGTCCTTGGCGATCTCAGCGACGTCGAAGCCCATGTCGAGCCAGGCAAAGCACAGCAGGTGCAGCAGCACGTAGAAGTAGGTGAACAGGCCCAGCATGCGGCGCAGCCGGGCCAGCGCGTGCCAGCCGGTCCAGTGGCGCAGCGGCGTGACCGCCAGCGTGAGGCACAGGAAGCGCAAGGTCCAGTCGCCGGTGGCGCGGATCAGCGCCTCGGCCGGGTTGGCGCCGAGCGTCTCCGTGAATGCGCCGTACAGCAGCCAGACGAAGGGCAGCAGGCACAGCGCAAACAGCAGCGGCTTGGCCAGCGGACGCAGCAGCCAGCCGTTGACGCCGGCCGGCCGCGGGCGCGGGCTTGGGTGCAAGGGCCGCACGTTGCCGCCGCGGGCGGCGAGCGAAGACGAGGCCTCGGCCACGGCGCGCCTGCGCTTCAGTAGTACTTGACCAGGTCCATGCCGGCGTAGAGCTGGCCGACCTGGGCCTCGTAGCCGTTGAACATCTGGGTCGGGCGCTTCTTCTGGAACAGCCCGTCCTCGCCGATGCGGCGTTCGGTGGCCTGGCTCCAGCGCGGGTGGTCGACCTTCGGGTTCACGTTCGAATAGAAACCGTATTCCTGCACCGCCGCCTTGACCCAGGCCGTCTTCGGCTCCTTCTCGACGAAGCGGATCTTGACGATCGACTTGGCGCTCTTGAAGCCGTACTTCCACGGCACCACCAGCCGCACCGGCGCGCCGTTCTGGTTGGGCAGCACCTCGCCGTAGAGGCCGACCGCGAGCAGCGCCAGCGGATGCATCGCCTCGTCGATGCGCAGGCCCTCGACGTAGGGCCAGTCGAGCACGCTGCTGCGCACGTAGGGCATCTGCTTGGGATCGGCCAGGGTGTGGAACTCCACGTACCTGGCGTTGCCGGTCGGCTCGACGCGCTTGATCAGCTCCGACAGCGAGAAGCCGACCCACGGGATCACCATCGACCAGCCCTCGACGCAGCGCAGCCTGTAGATGCGCTCCTCGAGCGGGGCGAGCTTGAGGATGTCCTCGATGGCGAGCGTCTGCGGCTTCTTGACCGCGCCCTCGATCGCCACCGTCCACGGCCGGGTCTGCAGCGTGTGGGCGTTGCGCACCGGGTCGCTCTTGTCTGTGCCGAACTCGTAGAAGTTGTTGTAGCTGGCAATGTCCTTATAGGCGCTGAGCTTCTCCATCGTCAGCGCGCCGGGCACCGCGCTGCGCTGGGCGGCCAGCGGCGCGAGCTGGCCCGGCCTGGCAACCGTCCCGTCCTGCGCGCGCGCCTCGCGCTGGGCCCACAGCGCCATCGCACTGCCGGCGGTGCCGGCGGCGAGCGCCTTGACGAAGGCGCGCCGCTGCTCGTAGACCGCGCGCGGCGTGATCTCCGATGGCGTGGCGTGTTCGAAACCGTTGGCGTGGCGCTTGAGGATCAGCATGGAAGGCTCTCGCAGTCGATACGGTAATCCCGTTCTGCAGTTCAGTCGTTCCCGCGACGCCGATCCTTACAGGCCAGGGGGCTTAGAGCGTGCCGTAGGAGTGCAGTCCGGAAAGGAACATGTTGACACCGAGGAAGGCAAAGGTCGTGACCAGCAGGCCGATCAGTGCCCACCACGCCGCGAGCGCACCGCGCAAGCCCTTCATCAGCCGCATGTGCAGCCAGGCCGCGTAGTTGAGCCAGACGATCAAGGCCCAAGTCTCCTTCGGATCCCAACTCCAGTAGCCACCCCAGGCCTCGGCCGCCCACAGCGCGCCGAGCACGGTGGCAATCGTGAAGAAGGCGAAGCCGACCGCGATCGCCTTGTACATCAGGTCGTCGAGCAGTTCGAGCGAGGGCAGGCGGGCGGCAATCGGCCGCCGCAGCAGCAGCGTGAAGCTGCAGAACAGCAGCACTCCGCCGACCATGCGCATGGTCTTGGCAAGCGCGCCGGCGGTATCGGGCGTCACGCCGCCGAAGCCGATGAAGGCACCCAGCACCGCCAGCAGCGCCAGCGGGATGCCGACGAAGGCCACCAGCAGCGAGCGCAGCGGCGCGCTCTTGAGCAGGTAGGCCCAAGCCACCATCGCCGACAGTGCGAAGGTGCCGTAGCCGACGAAGTTGGCAGGCACGTGGATCTTCATCCACCAGCTCTGCAGCGCCGGCACCAGCGGCTGGATCTCGTGCGCCTCGCGGGCCAGCGTGTACCAGAGCAGGAAGCCGACCGCGCTGCTGACCACCAGCATCACGAAGGCGCTCACGGCATGCATCGAGGCCTCGCCGGCCAGGCCGGCGCGGGCACCGGCGCTGCCGCCGGCCGCGAGCTGCCGGTAGCGCGAGCTGAAGAACAGGTTGAACAGCGTCGTCAGCCAGACGAACAGCACAAAGACCTCGTAGAGGTTGCTGACCGGAATATGGCCGACGTCGGGCGCGATCTGGTGGCTTTCGTACCAGCGCACCAGCGTGCCGACCAGCGCCATGTAGACCGCGCCCCAGGCAAACACCTCACCGATCTGGGCCGCGCCCTGGACCCGGCCACGGCCGAGCAGCCCGATCCAGTAGAACAGCGTGGAGAGAAACACCAGCAGGCTCATCCACAGGATCGCGGTCTGGCTGGCGAACAGGTACTTGAGCAGGAAGCGCTGCTGGCCGGCCGCGAGGTCGGCGCCGAAGGCATCCGGCGTCTGCGCATAGAGGCCGATCGCCAGCAGCGCGGTGGCGCCAACCGCGATCGTCAGCGTGCGCAGCGCGCCCCAGAACCAGCCGAGGCCGATCATCAGCGGTACCGCGCCGACCAGGATCGCCGTCTCGTAGACATCCATCGCGCCGCTGTAGCGCACGAAGGCAAAGCCGGCCGCGGCGACGACCAGCAGCGCGAACAGCCAGTCATAGGCGCCCAGGCGGCCGATCAGGGCCGAGCGGCCGATGTGAAGCTCGGTGGTGGTGGGCGGCGTGGCCGCGCCGGGGGCGGTGGTCGTGCTCGCGCTCATCTGCTTGAAACTCCTGCGGGTTGTGGCGTGGGGCCCGGCAGCAGCGCATCGCGCCACTGCTCGAACTCGCGGTCGGTATCCATGGTCTGGCGCGTGCTCGACAGCGCGGTGCGGACGTGGGTGCCGCCCTGGTCGTCGGCCTCGAGCCAGACCCAGAGGCGGCGCTCGCGCACGTAGAGCATCGAGAACACGCCGATGATCAGCAGCGCGCAGCCGAGGTAGACCAGCGTCTTGCCGGGTGCGCGCGTCACCTGGAACACGCTGGCCTGGCGCTGCTCGAAGCCGCCGAGCATCAGCAGCGCCGGCGCCGGGTAGTGGACGCTGTCGGACAGCGACATCAGCGCCTGCGTCATGAAGGCCTGCGTGGTGTCGCCGGCGGCCAGGGGCTTGAGCCCGTCGCGCTCGCGCGCCAGGTTCATCAGCTCGAACAGCGTGCCGCCCAGGATGCGCACCAGCACGCCCGAGGTGCGTTCGCGCTCGGCGGCCGGCACATTGGCCTCGAGGAAGTCGGACAGGGCCTGCAGCCCCGCGCTGGCCGGCTTGCCCTCGACGGCCGGCTCGGCGCCGCTGAACAGGCCGAGCGCGCGCCGGGCCGAGACCTCGAGCTGCTGCGCGAGCTCGGGCTTGTCGGCCGGCACTGCGAGCTGCACGTAGCGGTGCACCGCCTGCGCCCGCAGCGCCGGGTCTGCGAGCGCGCCGCGCAGGCGCATGAAGCCCTCGAGGCTGCCGTTCTCGTCGGCCGGGATGCGCAGGTAGCGGAAGGCGTCGCTCGGGTTCTCGCGCACGCCGGCCAGGAACACGCTCTGGCCGTCGAGCATGACCGGCAGCATGTAGTTGCTGTACTCGCGCGCCTGGCCCGAGGCGTCGCGCAGCTTGTAGCTGAACGAGGGGCCGATGTTGCTGAGCTTCTTGTCCTTGCCATTGGCAGCACCGGAGCCGAGATGCTTGTCCAGGCTCTGGCGCAGGTCGACCGCGCGCACGTCGGTGGCGCCGGCGGACTCGGAGGGCGCGAGGTTCTCGACGTTGATCGCGCGCAGCCCGGTCAGCTCCAGCTTGAGTGGCTCGCCGCTGCCGGGCGCCGAGAGCGACTGGCTCGAGCCGACCTTGCCCTCGAGCTCGAAGGGCTGGCGGCCGCTGCCGGCCAGCGGCCAGGCCTTGATCTGCAAGGCCGAGCCGCCATCGTCGAAGCTCGACTGGTAGATCGCCACGCCGCGATGGATCGCCGGCTGGTTGACGCGGATCGTCGCCGGCGTCACCGCGCCAGTGTCGCGATCGTGGATCAGCACCTCGCTGGCGAACAGCTTGGGCATGCCAGTCTCGTAGTACTCGACGATGAACTTGCGCAGCTCGACCTCGAAGGGCAGCGGCTGCAGGACGACGCCGTCGCGCAGGTTGATCACCGCGGTGCCGGAACGGTCGCGCTCGGCGACGAAGAGGTTGCCGCGATAGGTCGGGTTGGCCTCGCTCAGCACATGCTCGGCCGGCACCGTCGCCGGGATCGAGCCGCCGCCGAAGGCGCTCTTGCCCTGCAGCGCCATCTGCGCGCGCACCACCAGGTCGCCGTCGAACAGGCCGCCGATGCAGACCAGCACGATCGCGCCATGGGCGCTGAGGTAGCCCAACTTGTTCACCGCACCCTTGCGGGCCGCGATCATCACCCCGGCGGACTCGCCGCCCGGCACACCGCCGCTGCGCTGCTGCGCCCTGGCGCGCCAGCCGCTGGCGGCGAGCAGCGCCGAGACATGCGCCAGCGCCGCTTCGCGCGGCAGCTCGAGGCGGCCCTCGGCGCGGTGGTGGAAGGAGCGCAGGCTGCTGGCGCGCAGGTGTTCCTTGTAGGTGCGCAGGTCGACCAGGATCTTGGGCAGGTTGCGCGCGATGCACAGGCTGGTCGACAGCACCAGGAACGCGAGGATCAGCAGGAACCACCAGGCGCTGTAGATCGCATCGAGGCCGAGCGCGACGAAGAAGCGGGCCCAGAACGGCCCGAACTGGTTGACATAGTTGACCGCCGGCTCGTGCTGCTTGACGACGGTGCCGATCACCGAGGCGATGCAGATCACGCTCAGCAGCGTGATCGCAAAGCGCATCGACGACAGCAATTCGATCGACTCGCGCGCAAGGCGCGAGCCGGAACGCAGCTGGATGCCCTCGGTGCTGGGCTGTTGCGCCTCGTCGAGACGGGGTGCGGTGCTGGCGGTGGTGCCTGAGACAGCCATGGATTCAAATGATCGGCGCCCGGTGGCGCCGCGATGGGAGAACATCTACAGACACGTTCTGCCCACCAAAGTTCTGGAACAAGCAACAAGGCCGGCAAATGCCGGCCTCATTGCTCTCTGTCGGCGTTCGCCGCGCGGCCGGATCACTGCGATCCGGCGCTGGCCCGCGTCACTGCAGGCCGGCGCTGTAGTCGGCAACGGCCTTGATCTCACGGTCATTGAGCCTGGCCGCGACGCCGCTCATCTGGATGCTGTTCTTGCGCACGCCATCGCGGAAGGCCAGCATCTGGGCCTGCGTGTAGTCGGCGTGCTGGCCGGCCAGGCGCGGGAACTGCGACGGGATGCCGGCTCCGGTCGGGTTGTGGCAGCCGGCACAGGCCGGGATCTGGCGGTCGGGCAGGCCGCCGCGCCAGATGCGCTCGCCGAGCGCGACCAGTTCCTTGTCCTTGGCAAAGCCCGGCTTGGCCTGCTTGGAAGCGTAGAAGGCGGCGACGTTGCGCATGTCTTCCTCGCTCAGCGTCGCGGCCATGCCCTGCATGACGGCGTTGGCGCGCTTGCCGGCCTTGAAGTCGGCCAGTTGCTTGACCAGGTACTCCGGATGCTGGTTCTGCAGGATCGGGTTGGCCGGGCTGCCGCGGGTGCCATCGGCGGTGTGGCAGGCGGCGCAGACCTGGGTCGCGGTCGCCTCGCCCTTCTTCAGGTCGGGCTTGGTCGCGGCCTTGGCCGTTTCGGCGTGAGCCGGCGCCACCAGAGCGGCGGCAAGCAGAAGCGTCGTCAGGGCTGACTTCATGATGGATATGGTTTGTTCCGCGTGGAGTTGCTGCGATGCGCAGGGCCGCGGCACCGAGCACAACGCATGATTTTACAATGTCCCATGAGCGCCCCCGAATCGACACCGCAGAGCCCGAATCCGACCGCTGGCGCCACCCCCCGCACGCCCGAGGCCGCAGCGTTGGCCTGGGCCCATGGCGCGCGCTTTCTCACCACCGCGGCGCAACTGGTTCACCTGCCCTCGACCGACCTGCCGGAGATCGCCTTCGTCGGCCGCTCCAACGCCGGCAAGTCGACCGCGATCAACGCGCTGACCCAGCGCCGGCGGCTGGCCTTCGCGTCCAAGACGCCGGGCCGCACCCAGCACATCAACCTCTTCGAACTCGGCCCCAAGGACGCGCCCGACGCGCTGCTCGCCGACCTGCCCGGCTACGGCTACGCGGCGGTCGAACGCGCCGCCAAGCATCGCTGGCAGAAGGTGATGGCCGACTACCTGGAGAGCCGGCGCATGCTCGCTGGCGTGGTGCTGCTGGTCGATTCGCGCCACGGCCTGACGCCGCTCGACCAGCGCCTGCTCGAGTTCGTCGGCCCGCGCGTGGCC
This sequence comes from Rivibacter subsaxonicus, assembly GCF_004217215.1. Classification (GTDB taxonomy): domain Bacteria; phylum Pseudomonadota; class Gammaproteobacteria; order Burkholderiales; family Burkholderiaceae_C; genus Rivibacter; species Rivibacter subsaxonicus. The sequence goes on along the minus strand of NZ_SHKP01000007.1, from coordinate 6,358 downwards.
ACCGGCGAGGTCAAGCTGCTCGCGCTGCTGACCAAGGCCGACAAGCTCAATCGCAACGAGGCCACGCGCGCCGTGGCGCAGGCGCAGCAGGCCTTTGCCGAGATCGCCACCGAGCATTCCGACATCGGCGTGCTGCTGTTCTCGGCGCCGCAGCGCCAGGGACTGGGCGACCTCGCGCTGACGCTGCGCGGCTGGGCGCCGCCGCGTCCGGCGGTGCTGGCACCTGCCGCGGACCTTGCGCTGGACTGAGGCCGGCAGGTTGAGCGTCCCCGCCCTGCCCGCCGGCATCCGCGGCCAGAACTTCGATCTGCCGCATGGCATCCGGCTGTCATGCCGCGTCGCTGGCGCGCCCGACGCGCCGCGGCTGGTGTTCCTGCACGGCTTTCCGCAGGCCGCCTTCATCTGGGACGAACTGCTGCTGCATTTCGCGCCGCGCTTCCTGTGCATCGCGCCCAATCTGCGCGGCTACGAGCATTCCTCGGCGCCGGCGGAGGTCGAGGCCTACAAGCCGCGTCACCTGGTGGCCGACATCGCGGCACTGATCGAGGCCAGCGGCGCCGGCCCGCTGGCGGCCCTGGTCGCTCACGACTGGGGCGGCGCGCTGGCCTGGAACCTGGCGGTGGCCCGGCCCGCGCTGCTGCAGCGCCTGGTGATGATCAACTCGCCGCACCCGGGCACCTTCCTGCGGGAGTTGCAGCACAACCCGTTTCAGCAGGCGGCGAGCGCCTACATGAACTTCCTGGCCCGACCCGATGCCGCAGCGCTGCTGGCCGAGGACGACTTCAGGCGCATGTGGCCCTTCTTCCTCAACATGGGCGGCGAGCGCTGGCTGAGCCCGGCGCTGCGCCAGACCTACCGCGCGCTGTGGCGCGGGGACGGTTCCACCGAGCCCGGCCGCGGCCTGCTCGGCCCGGTGAACTACTACGCCGCCTCGCCGCTGCGACCACCGACCGCGCAGGATGCCGGCGCCGCCAGGATCCAGCTCGGTGACGAGCAGCTCACGGTGCGGGTGCCGACCACGGTGGTCTGGGGCGAGGCCGACATCGCGCTGCCGACCGGCCTGCTCGCCGGCCTCGAGCGCTGGGTGCCCGATCTGGATCTGCAGCGCGTTCCGGGTGCCAGCCACTGGATCCTGCAGGAAGACGCAACGCCGGTGATCGCCGGCATCGAGCGCGCGCTGGCGCGCGCGCCCTAGGGCGCCGCCAGGCCCAGATCGACGCGCGCCTGGCGGGTGTCGGTCAGCCAGTACCAGAGCCGGTACGGCGGCGGCACGTCCCAGAAGCCGAAGGGACCGACATCGGCCATCGTGCGCAGGTCGACGCAACTGCGCTGGAAGGCCGCGCGCGCGCCGTCGGCGCCGCTCTCGACCTCGGCCAGCTTGATGCAGGCGCGGTACTCGTAGCCCAGCAGCAGCCGCCGGCCGTAGGCGTCCCAGACGCCACGCTTGCGCAGCCAGGCACGCTCGGCCTCCTCGATCAGCAGCGCCCAGTCGGTGTTCGACGGCAGGCTCGGGTATATCGGAAAGCAGGCCGCGTAGCCCTGCGCCACCATGTCGAGGTTGAAGGTGCGCCGGCGCGGATCGCCGCGCGGCGGCAACTCGTCGGGCACGAAGTACGGCGCAAAGTAGGCCAGCAACCGGCCATAGCTGTCGATCAGCTGCCCGGCCGGAACGATCGCCAGCGCGCGCCGGCTGCCGTCGTCACGCGTCAGGCGCCGCTCGAGCAGGGCATCGAAGGCGGCACTCGCCATCTGGCCAGCCGCGATGTGCTGCGCCGCCGCCTCCGGCCCGAGCCGCGCCAGCAGGTAGCGCCGCAGTTCCTTGGGCAGCAGGCTGGCATAGAAGTCGCCCGCCAGCCGCTCGCGGCAGCGATCGAGCCGCAGCTGGGCGGCCACCGGTCCGCCGGCGTAGCCGCTCTTCTCGGGCGTGTCGCAACTGAGCATCCGGATCGGCTGCTCGATGACCGGCGTGTCACCGTCGGAAGCGCGCAGCAGCTTGCGCGGCGCGGCCGCGCGCGTGGTGCGCGCAAAGCCGAACCTGGGAACGACGATCGCGGGACCGGGCATGCAATTCCCCCCGGCCCGCACCCGGGCCGCAGGGCGCAGCGTCGCCGACCAGCGGCCCGCGGCACCATCCCTACGCCACCGCCGGCGCCCGGCCGACCCGTGCCGCCTCGCTCAGGGCCGGCCCAGGAACAGGTAGATGCCGGCCGAGCCGCGCGGCGCGTAGGTCAGGCCCAGGTAGAGCGGGCCGATGCCGGTATCGGCCGCGATGTAGGCGCTGTAGCCGGCACGCAGGCTGCCCAGGCTCATCGCCGAGCGATCGTTCCAGCCGTTGCCGGCCTCCAGCGAGAAGCCCGCCACCAGGCCGCGTGTCATCTTGGGCGGCGTGAGCTGGTAGCGGTACACCGCGCGCCCGAAGACCATGTAGTTGCCTTCGACCTGGCCCGGCTGGTAACCCGAGAGCATCTGGAAGCCGCCAAGGTTGTAGAAGCCCTGGCCGGCGTCGGCGGCGCCACCGGCCAAGCCGGTGCGACCGTAGAACACGATGGTGTGGCGCTTGGCCGGCGTCAACGCGAGCGTCGCGTCGGCCTCGAAGCGCGCGAAGCGGTCGTCATCGCTGGCGGCCGCACCGCTCGTGTGAACGCCACCTCCCGCCAGATCGGCAACGACCCGGTAGCCCCGACTCGGGAAGTAGGCGTAGTCGAGCTGGTCGAAGGTCACCCGCGTGCGCAGGCCGATTTCGCTGCGCGTGGTCGACTCGCGCGGACCGACATAGTCTTCGCTCAGCAGGACCGGCTTGTCGGTCCAGCGTTGCCAGTAGGGACCGACGCGCAGTTCACCCAGATTGCCCCAGGGCTTGCCCAGGTCCACGCCGACGCGGCCCGCGGTGCGCCGCAGACGACCGGACTCGGGACCTTCGGGGCCGCTGTAGAGCACGTACTGTTCGCGCCCGAAGAGCATTGCCGGCGCGACGAACCAGTCCCAGCCGGGCAGCGGGCTCCAGTTCAGCGGCCGGTAGAGCTCGGTGAACCAATACGGCGAGGTGCCGATCTGCAGGATGTTGCGCCACTCGGTGCCGCGCTCGTCGAGCCAGTGGCGATCGTGCGAGAGCTTGATGTTGAACTCGCTGACGCCGCTGAAGTCGGTGCTGAGGTCGAGGCCGATGCGGAAGTAGTTCGGCCCCCAGTCCTTCTCGTCGAGCACGAAGACCAGGCCATCGTTGCCCAGCTCGTCGCGGGCGAGCTGGAAATCGACCCGCGAATAGTCGCCGCCGGCCGCGAGTCGTACCGCATCGCGCGCGGCGGCCGGCTCGTCGAAGACCTGGCCGGGCTTCGACTCGAGCTGCGGCGCCAGGCGTTGAGGATGCGTGATCTCGGCGCCGGCAAAGCGAATGAAACCCAGCTCGGGCGTCGGATCCGCGGTGCGGCTGCGCGCCAGCAACCACTGGTCGTAGCTGGCTGGCTCGAGCGCGAGCCCCGCCAGCTGGACCACCTGGGCATTGGCCTGCAATTCGCCGAGCTTGACGAAGTCGCGCAGGCGCGGGAAGTCGCCCGCCGTGAGCTCGCCCAGCTCGGGCGCGATCAGCAGGTCCTTCGGGCCCAGCGTCGCCAGGCTGCGCTGCACGTTCTGCTCGGTGAGGATGCTGATCATCTGCACCGTCACGCCGACGATCGAGCCGAGCGTCTCGCGCCCGGAGAGTGGGGTGCCGATGTTGACGACGATCACGATGTCGGCGCCCATCGCGCGTGCGACGTCGATCGGCACGTTGTTGACGAGGCCGCCGTCACCGAGGATGCGGCCTTCGATCTCGGTCGGCGCAAAGACACCCGGCACGCTCATGCTCGAGCGCATCGCCAGCGCCAGGTCGCCCTGCTTGAGGATCAGCGCCTGGCCGTTCTCCATGTCGGTGGCGACCGCGCGAAACGGCGTTGGCAGCTTGTCGAAGTCGGTGATCGATCGCACCGGCAGCGTGTAGCGGCGCAGCAGCAACTCCAGGCCACGGCTCGAGACGGTGCTGGTCGGCAGTCGCACTTCACCGTCGCGCATGCCGACCTCGATCGCCGGGGCGACGACGAAGTCTTCGGACTTGCGCCGCTGCGACAGCGCCGAACGTTCGACCCGGTTCGTGAACAGCGCATCCCAGTCCACCTTGCCGAGCTCGGTCTCGATCTGCTCGGCACTCATGCCGCTCGCGTAGAGACCGCCAATGATCGCGCCCATCGAGGTGCCCGCGATCACGTCGACCGGCACCCGCTCGCGCTCGAGCACCTTGAGCACGCCGACGTGCGCCATGCCACGCGCGCCGCCGCCCGACAGCACGAGACCGATGCGCGGGCGCGAGGTGGTCGGAGCGGGCGCCGGGGGCTGAATCGCGGCCGACGCGGCGGCCTCGGGCGGCACGGTCGGCACGCGTGTCTGTGCAGGAGCGCTGGCGGCCAGCATCAGGCCGGCAATCGCCGCGCCGAGCCAGAGCGCCTGGCGAAAGAACGGACGGGACATGCGCCGATTGTCGCGGCGCCCTCGCCAACGCCCTGTTGCAGCACCGCCTCAGCTTTCGTGGCAAGGCTCAGCGCGGCTCGCCCAGCCGCCACTCGAGCCGCAGCACGACGCCCCACGACCGCAGGTCCTCGCGCCCCTGCTCGCGTTGCCAGACCAGGTCGCCGCGCCAGCGCAACGAAGGGCGCTCGCCCTGCAGCCGCAACTGCGCGCCGCGCCAGTGGCCCGGCACCGGGTGGGCCGCGTTGATGGCCTCCGCGCCGTCGCGCGCGAGCTGGGCGTTCCAGATGCGCAACTGGGCCCGCAGCGCGTCGGGATCGTCGAGCCGGATCCAGTCGAGCGCGACCGAGGCGCCCTGCCCGCCGCCGCCCATCGGCGAACCCAGCGGCAGCCCGCGCTGGTAGTGGCCCGAAGCGAAGGCGCCGTGGCGGTAGGCCGGGCCGTCGCTGCTGTAGTTGAGGCCGAAGCCGCCGCGCAGGCGGGTGTCGGTACCCTCGAGCGACCACTGCAGGCGTTGACCACCCATCACATGGCCCACCTGCAGACCGACGGTGCCGAAGTACTTGCTCGGCAGCCCGCCCGCCTCGTCCTCGCCAACGCCGTGAGCCCAACCGACCAGGGTCGCGCTCGGCAGCGCGAAGGCGTAGCGCAGGTCGAAACCAGCAATCTCGTTGCTGGGATCGGGCCCCTGGCTGGTCGGGTCGTCGATGTTGGAGCGACCGGTGAGCGCGCGCAGCAAGGAGCCCGGACTGTTGGGCCGGCCCGCGCCGCCCCAGTAGACGTAGCGCGAGATGCCGAGCTCGAGCCCCTTCAGCGGCCGCGCCGCCAGCCTCAGGCCGAGCGTGTTGGAGCCGTCGGGCACGGCCTCGTAGGGGCGACCGGCCGACAGCTCCCAGGTCCAGGGTCCGACCCACGCCATCGGCGCCCAGGTGGGCGCCGACTCGCCGGCGCGGCGCAGCAGCAGGCCAGGCACCGGCTGGGCCACGTTGCCGAGCACCGGGCTGGCGGCCGGCGACGGCCCCCACCAGCGGTCGACCGCCGCCAGCGCCGCGACCACCGGGCCGACTTCGACCGCCGCGAAGCTGCCGTCGATCGTGAGTTCGCTGCTCTCGCGGCGGTCGATCGGATCGATCGCGCCGCGGGCGCTCAAGCGCAGCGCCCAGCCGGCGTCGCCGGACTGCAGCGTGAGTTCGGGCTCGGCACGCGAGCGCACCGGGGACTCGGCGTCGATGGCGGGCCGGCGCGCCGTGTTGATGCCGATGCCGACCACGACCGGCGAGCGTTGGCGCGCCAGCGCGATGCGGACCCGCGCCAGCGCGTCGGCATCGGCCGCGGCCAGCGGTGCGTCGGTGGCCAACTCGAGCCGGGCCAAGGCCTTCTCGACCGTCGAGGCCGGCATCGGCCAGGTGCCGAGCGTCAGGTCAGGCAGGCGGCCGCGGTCGACCAGCCAGGCCAGGTCGTCGCGCAGCGCGGTGTCGCCGGCATCGAGCAACACCGGTCCGAGCGGCGTCCGTGCCACTTCGTCGGCAGCGGCCACCGGTACAACGCCACCGAGGCCCAGCATCGCGGCCAGCGCCAAGCCGGGGGTCCGCGCTCGGCCGCCGCCGCAAGGCACGACGCGCACGCGCGCCCTGCGGCTCGATCGGTCCACGCGGCTGGACACTGGCATGGATCACCCTGAGGTCGACGTTATGCGACGCATCGTGCTGGATGCTCTCGCGCGACGACACCCCCTATAACCGGCACGCGACGGCGCGTGCCGGGGGCCTTGTATCTTCCCGAAGACCGCAGTTGAGTTGTGAACTGCGGAGGTTTCGCGGTCGGTGCGCCAAACCCGATAGGCCTATGAGTTTGCAGCTCG
>NZ_SHKP01000006.1 GCF_004217215.1 Rivibacter subsaxonicus | reverse complement strand
AAGCTCTTCTCGGCGAGCTTGGCCTGGCGACCGATCTTGGACTGCTCGATGATCTTGACGATGATGATGTACCAGCTGCCCATCGACATGATCAGCAGCAGCACCAGCACCACCTTGGCCACCGCGTCCGAGCCCTTCCACAGCGCTTCCAGGCCGTAGGGGTTGTCGATCTTGGCGTCAGCCTTGGCCACCGGCGCGTTCGCCAGGTTGGGCACCGCCGCTTCGCTCGCGGCTTCAGCTGCCGCTGCGGCCGGCGCGGGGGTCTGGGCCTGGGCTTCGGGCGCATACAGGCCCGCAGCGGTGGTCATGGAAACGGCGGCCAGCAGAGCGGCCAGGGAGGTCGAGAGCTTGCGGAACATGAGGTCTCCGGTCGGGCGGGATGAACGGGATCGGTTCGGTGGAGCATCGTCCTGGCAGCGGCTTCCGGGTAGGAAGCGTAGGCCCGTGGACGACGTTGATGCGGCTAGCAGTCCGCAACGCCTCTGGACAAAGAGGAGCGCAACTTTGGAAAGCCTTTGATTATCGCTGTTTCGCGGCCGAACTCGGCTGCAGCGCTTAGTCGTGGACACCAAAAAGTGCGACTAGTTGATGAAAGCCGCACCCGCTGTCGGACGAAATGGAAAGGCAAACAAAAAAAGCCTGTGGGCCAGAGGCCCACAGGCTTTCGATGCGACGTCTTCTTAGATGTTCGGGACTAGCCGGAGACGGGACTGCTTGCCTCCGGCGGGTACCCGTGCAACTTAGAAGCTGTAGCCGGCGCGCGCGTAGAAGGTACGGCCAGCCGGGTCGGTGAAGCGCGGGTCGTAGCCGGTCTGGAACGTGCCTGCCTGGTTCGAGAACGGCGGGGCCTGGTCCATCAGGTTGCGGATACCGGCGGTCAGCGACAGGCCCTTGAGCGGCTGCCAACCAGCGTAGATGTCGACCGTGTAGTACGACTTCACGTGGTTGTAGAACTCGGGGTCAACGAAGTTCTCGTCAACGTAGCTCGACTTGTAGCGATGCACCATGCCGGCAGACCAGGCACCGCTGGACCAGTTGATGTTGATCGCTTGCTGCCAACGGAAGATCGGGCCGGCATCGACGAACATGCCCACGTTCTGGACCCAGTCACCGCCGATTTCGCGCTGGTACTCGTACTCGTTGACGTAGGTGCCGTTGAAGCCGAACGTGAAGGTCGAGCCGGCGGCACGCAGACGGTAGTTGGCCGAGAGGTCGATACCGTTGGTGTTGAGGTCACCCAGGTTCTCGTTCGGGGCGACCACGAAGCCGGGGTTCGCACCGTCCGGCGACAGCGTGCCGTTCGCGTCACGCTGGTAGCGAGCGGCGTACTTGACCGGATCGTTGAAGATCAGCTGTTCCGGCAGCTGGGTGATCTGGTTCGTGATCTTGATCCACCAGAAGTCGATGCCCAGGGTCAGGTCGGCGACCGGCTCCACCACGATGCCGAAGGTCAGGTTCTTGGCCTTCTCCGGCTGCAGTTGCAGGTTGCCGCCGCGCTGGATCAGGAACTGCTGATTACAGTCGCGGCCCGGGTCGGTGTTCGGGGTGTTGACGCCATCCGCGCCATCCGGGCACAGGACCGGGTCATCGTAGGAGTTGCCGGTGAAGGTCAGCGTGCGCGGGGCATACAGCTCATACAGCGACGGGGCACGGAAGCCGGTCGAGTAGGAGCCACGGGCCAGCACTTGCTGCGACGGCTGCCAACGGAATCCGACCTTCGGGTTGGTCGTGTTGCCGAAGTCGCTGTAGCGGTCGTGACGCAGCGCGGCGGTCAGTTCCAGCGTCTTGGTGACGGGCAGGTTCAACTCACCGTAGAACGCGCTGACGTCGCGCTTGCCATTGACGGTGCCCGACTCGTCGACGCCGGTGCTGGCGGCCTGCGAGGCGATGGCGACGTTGATGACGTTGTCGAACTCCTCCTTGCGGAACTCGGCGCCGAGGGCCAGCGCGGCCGGCCGGCCCGAACCGAACCAGTCACCGAGCTCACGGCTGACGCGACCGTCGACACCGTAGACGGTGCCCTTGCCGGTCTGCAGTTCACCGCGCAGCGCGGCGTCCTGGAGGTACTGCGTTCCAGCGGCGGTCTGCGGGCCGAAGGGATTGAGGATGCCGCCGGTAATACCGTCGGTGATCATCTGGTCGTTGTTGTAGCCACCGATCAGCTTGTCGATGACTTCGTTCTCGTTGTAGAAGAACGCGGCCTGGTAGTCCCAGCTGGCGACCACGCCCTCGACCGAGCCGACGAAGCGCTGTTGCACGTTCTCGGTCTCGCCAGTGCGGCCACCGGCAGCGGCGGAGCGCCAGTTGACGCCGATCGGCAGCGACGGGTCGATCGTGAAGTTGGTCGGCGCCGGCGTGATGCCGTTGCCGGGGAAGAACGGCGACGACGAGGTCATCGTCAGGCCGGTCTGCGGCACCGGCGACAGGACCGCCGTGTTCAGGTTCGAGGTGCGGAAGTATTCGAGGGCGACGGTGTGGTCGTCACCCAGCTTGGCCGAGGCCTTGCCGAAGAACGAGAGGCGCTCCGACTCAGGGACCAGGTCGATCCAGCGGGTGAAGTCGTAGCGGCAGCCGGTGCCCGAGGGGTACGACAGCGGCAGGTCGCAAGCCGGTGCGGCCGGGTTCGCCGTGAAGGTGCGGCTGGTCGCGCCGGTGACCGGATCGGGCGGAATCGCCTGACGCTGGCTGTAGGTGGCGGGGAAGGTCGTGCCCGAGTCACGGAACACGCCGCGCGACGGGATGATGCCGGTCGAGCCGAAGGCACGCTGGTCGGCGCCGATGGGATCCTGCTTCTGGTAGTCGAGGACCGCCATCAGGTTGAAGCGGTCCTTGTCGAGGTCGCCGAAGCCGTAGCCGATGTTGGCGTTGTAGGCCTTGCCACCGCTGGCCTGCGGGATGTCCGCGCCGATGGTCATCGTGCCACCGGTGAAGCTCTTCTTCGTGATGAAGTTGATCACGCCGCCGATCGCGTCGGTGCCGTACAGGGCCGAGGCGCCGTCGCGCAGCACTTCGACGCGCTCGAGCGCGGCGAAGGGAATCATGTTGACGTCGGTTGCCGAGCTGTCGAAGGCGTTGTTCGCGATGCGACGGCCGTTCAGCAGGATCAGCGTCTTGTTGGGGCCAATGCCGCGCAGGTCGGCGAAGGCAGCGCCACCGCTCGAGGTACCGACCGACTGGCTGGTGCCTTGGTTGCTCTGGCTGGCGGTGATGCGATTAATGACTTGCTCAATCGTCGTGACGCCTTCCTTCTTCAGTTCCTCGACCTTGATGATCGTGATGGGAACTGCAGTCTCGGCGTCGATGCGCTTGATGGCCGAGCCGGTCACTTCGACGCGCTCGAGTTGTTGCTGGGCGAGTGCGAGCGTCGATGCCGACAGCAGCACGCCGCCACAGACGGCACCAATGCCGACTGCGAGCTTGGTTCGCTTAAACATTATTCAAAGACTCCTGAAAGGAAGGTTGACGTGTGAACCTCGAAGCCGGCTGAGCGCTTGTGATCGCCTGGTTGGCGAGCCACGCTCATGCCTGCATCCATGTAGTCGCGAGCAAGGCCCGTGCCGGCGTCGCCGGACAACGGACGCCCCTCTTGCGGCCATGTAAGGAAATTGTCACCGGTGGCTCAACGGCGCCAACCCAAGGGTGTTCCCCGATCGTTGAGTGGCGGCCCTGCCGGCGCCTCGCGACGCAGCTTCTCCGCTTGCCGAGAAAGTGAGGATTGGCGCGGCCTGCAGGTGATTTCAGGATTTCGGCGTCGAGGCCGGATCGTGCCGAATTCACGACGCTGCTAGGGCTGTGGCCCTAGGGCATTTGCACGGCTGCGTTGGAAGGACACAACAGGCTCGCAGACTCCCGAAGCGACCAGATGCGAGCGCCTGCGGGGTCGCGGGACGGCGGCGTCGCGAACCGCGCGCGGCTCGCGACACCGGCCCTATCACCGATCCGTTGGTGCCTCGCGCACGGGCGTCGCGAGCGCGTGAAGAAGTGCCGCTGTCGCCCGGCGAATCAGGCCGCGGCGGTCATGCGCGGCACCGCGGCCAGCAGGCGCCGCGTGTACTCGGCACGCGGCGCGCCGAGCACCTCGGCACAAGCGCCGCTCTCCTCGACGCGGCCGCGATTCATCACCACGACTTCGTCGGCGATGTACTCGACCACACCGATGTTGTGCGTGATGAAGAGGTAGCTCACGCCCATCTCGCGCTGCAGTTCGGCCAGCAGGTTGAGGATCTGGGCCTGCACCGACACGTCGAGCGCCGAGGTCGGCTCGTCGCAGACGATGACCCGCGGTTCGACCGCGAGCGCGCGCGCGATGGCGATGCGCTGGCGCTGGCCGCCGGAGAACTCGTGCGGCCAGCGCTCGAGCGCGTCGCGACGCAGGCCGACGCGATCGACCAGTTGCTCGAGCCGCGCGCGACGCTGGCCGGCATCCATCTCGGGGCGCAGCGTGCGCAGGCCCTCGTCGAGTACCTCGTGCACGCGCATGCGCGGATTGAGCGAGGCGAAGGGATCCTGGAACACGATCTGCACGTCGCGGCGGGCTCGTTGCAGGGCCTCGCCCTGTAGCTCGAACAGGTTGCCGTGGCCCTCGAGCCGCGCCACTCCGTCGATGCGGCCGACGCCGCGCAGCAGCTGCAGCAGCGCCTTGCCGGTGGTGGTCTTGCCGCAGCCCGACTCACCCACCAGCGCCAGCGTGCGGCCGCGGCCGAGCGTGAAGCTGACGTCGTCGACCGCGGCGAATTCACTCTGTACGCGCTGCAGCAGGCCGGCACGGATCGGGAAGCGGACGCTGAGGTGCTCGACCGACAGCAAGGTGGTCGCCGCGACATCGACAGGCGCATCGGCCGCAGCCGGTGCCACGGCGGTCGCCACCGGCAAGGCCGTCGAAGCGGCAGCCTGCGGATCGAACAGCACGCAGCGCACCTCGTGCTCGGCGCCAACGGCCACCTGGCGCGGCAGCGTGCTCGCGCAACTGGCGAGCGCGCGATCGCAGCGCGGTGCGAAGCGGCAGCCTTCGAAGCTCAGCCACAGCGGCGGCACGGTGCCGCCGATCGCCGCCAGCGGCTCGCCACGGCGCGCCGCGTCGGGCAGCGCGCGCAGCAGCAACTGGGCGTAGGGGTGGCGCGGCCGGGCGAAGAACTCGGCCGCCGGCGCGACCTCGACGATCTGGCCGGCGTACATCAGCGCGACGCGGTGCGCCATGCCGGCCACCACCGCGAGGTCGTGCGTGATCAGCAGCAGGCCGAGGCCGCGCTCGCGCTGCAGGTCTTTGAGCAGATCGAGGATCTGCTTCTGGATCGTCACGTCGAGCGCGGTGGTCGGCTCGTCGGCGACCAGGAAGTCGGGCTCGGCGGCGAGCGCGATGGCGATCATCACGCGCTGCTTCTGGCCGCCGGAGAGGCGGAACGGGTACTCGTCGATGCGCCGCTCGGGCTCGGGAATGCCCACGCGCGCCATCCACTCGATGGCCTTGGCGCGCGCTGCGGCGCCGCGCAACGACGTGTGGGCCTCGATCGCCTCGATGATCTGGTCGCCGACCTTCATCACCGGGTTCAGGCTGGTCGCCGGCTCCTGGAAGATCATGCCCAGGCGCCCGCCGCGCACCTCGCGCATGCGCGACTCGCTGAGGTCGAGCAGATCGAGCCCCTGCCCTGCGGCCTGGTCGCGATGTTCCTGTGCGATCACCGAGCCGCGAAGCACGCGGCCGTTCTCGGGCAGCAGGCGCATCAGCGCGAGCGCGGTCATGCTCTTGCCGCAGCCCGACTCGCCGACCAGCGCGAAGGTCTCGCCGCGCTGGATCGTCAGGTTGAGGCCATCGATCGCACGCACCAGGCCGACCTCGGCATCGAGCGCGACCTCGAGTTCGCGCACCTGCAGGGCCTCGACGTGGGCCGGGATCTCGCCGGCGGCGGCACTGGCCGCCAGCCTGCTGGCGGTCGGCGCGTTGGCGGCGACAGCGGCCGGCACGGATTTCAGGACGGAGGACATGGGGTCAGGCCCTTTCCGCTGCGGCAACGACCACCGGGGTCGCGGCGACAGGCGCCGGACGACGAGCCAGGCGCGACCAGCGCGGCCGGAAGGCGCGTGCGCGCGGATCGAAGGCGTCGCGCACGCCGTCGGCAAAGAGGTTGGCGGCCAGCACCAGCGTGACCATGAAGCCGAAGGCGGCGGCAAAGCTCCACCAGACCACCGGGTCGCGGCTCATCTCGCTGCGCGCGAGGTTGATCATGCCGCCGAAGCTGTTCATCGACGGGTCGACGCCGACGCCGACGTAGCTCAGCACCGCCTCGTAGAGGATCAGCGAGGAGAACTCGAGCACCGTGGTGATCAGCACCAGGTGCATCACGTTGGGCAGCACGTGGCGGCGCATGATGCGCAGCGGCCCGACGCCGAAGGCGGTGGCGGCCTGCACGTAGTCGAGTTCGCGGATCTTCAGCGTCTCGGCGCGTACCAGCCGGCACAGGCTGGCCCAGCCGGTGACGCCGAGGATCACGCACAGCAGCAGCAGGCGGATGTCGGCGCGCTCGGCGCCGGTCTCGAAGACCTCGGGATGCTTGTCGATGAAGACCTGCACCATCAGGATGCAGGCGGCGATCAGCAGCACGTTGGGTACCGAGGACAGCACCGTGTAGAAGTACTGGATGGCGTCGTCGACCCAGCCCTTGAAGTAGCCGGCCAGCACGCCCAGCACGATCGCCAGCGGCAGCGTCGCCAGCGTGGCCAGCGTGCCGATCACGAAGGCGGTGCGCAGGCTCTTGAGCGCCTGCAGCAGCACGTTGTTGCCGGTTCGGTCGGTGCCGAGCACGTGGTACCAGTCCATCAGTGCCATCGTCGGTCCGGCCAGCAGCGCGAGCAGCGCGACGGTGACCAGCGCCGCGCGCACCGGCAGGTCGGTGTCGTTGTGCCGGACCTCGGCGGCGCTGCGGGCAAACGGCATCGCGTGCGAGCGCGCGCGCAGCCCCACCACCACGGCGGCAAAGGCCAGCGCGAACAGCGCACCGCCGAGCAGGCCGGTGGCGGTGCGGCGCAGCACGTCAGGCCGCCATTCGGTGGCCGGATCCTTGAGATGCGCGCCGCCGAACTCGAGCCGCGGATGACTGCGCGTGACGACGCCGTCCTCCTCGACGCTCTGCATCGTCAGGCCCTCGTAGGCCAGCGGCCGCGAGTAGCTCGCCTCGCGCATCGCGATCTGGCGCGCCAGCAGCAGGTCGAGCACCGACTCGGCCTTCGACGAGAAGGCCGGCGCATCGCCGTTGGCGGTCGGCAGCGCACGCCGGAAGTGCACCGAGTCGAGGGCCGCCACCAGCAGGCAAAGCCCGAGCACGATCGCCGCCGCCATCGCCGGTGCGGTGGCAAAGGCCTTGCGCCAGGTGCGCCACTGTTCGGGGCTGCGATGCAGTCGCCAGGCCTGCCACAGCACGCCGAGCACGAGGAACTGGATGACGATGTCGGTCCAGAGGAGAACGAATTTCGGCATCACGACGGAGCCCCTGGAAGACTTAGCTCAAGCGGACCCGCGGGTCCGCCAGCGTGTAGAGCAGGTCGATCACGATGAACGAGATCACGTAGAGCGCGGCGCCGAGGAACACCATGCTGCGCACGATGGCGAAGTCCTGGCCGCTGATCGCGTCGATCACGTAGGCACCGAGCCCCGGGATGCCGAAGAAGCTCTCGAACACCAGGCTGCCGAGGAACACGTACGGCAGGTAGCCGCCGGCGCTGGTCATGATCGGGATCAGCGCATTGCGCAGCACGTGGCGGTAGAGCACCACGGTTTCCTTCAGCCCCTTGGCGCGCGCGGTGCGCACGTAGTCGCGGCCCAGTTCCTCCAGGAACATCGCGCGGTACAACCGTGCCTCGCTGCCCAGCCGCGCGACCAGGCTCAGCAGCACCGGCAGCACCAGGAAGCGCAGCGCGTCCCAGCCACCGGCGTAGCCCGAGATCGGCGCCAGCTTGAAGACGCGCGAGAACAGCCACTGGCCGACGATGATGTAGAACAGCGCCGAGATCGACAGCATCAGCACGCACAGCACCACGCCCCAGAAGTCGAGCTTCGAGTGGCGGAAGAAGACCAGCGCGAGCGAGAACACCACGCTGACGAAGAGCTGCAGGATGAACAGCGGCAGCGCCAGCTGCAGGCTGGCCGCCATGCGGGCCCGCATCTCGTCGCCGATGTCACCGGCGCTCTCGGCGTCGGCGCGGCCGAACTCGAGCTTGAACAGGCTGACCGAGCGTTCCCAGAAGATCGTCTCGGTGAACTTCTCGCTGCCGGCCCTGGCCGTGTTGACGTAGAGCGGCTTGTCGTAGCCGCGCTCGCTCTTCCACTTGTCGATCTGGTCCTGCGTGACACGCTTGCCGCCGATGTTCAGGCGCGCCATGTCGTCGGGCGTGTTGACCGTGAAGAACAGGAAGAAGGTCAGCAGGTTGACGCCGATCAGGATCAGCACGCCGTACAGCACGCGGCGAAGAAGGTACGCGCCCATGATCAGATGTTCCCGGTGACAACTTCGCCGCGCGCGGTGCTGCGCTCGCGCCGGCGGTGGATGCGCAGGCCGATGCCGACCAGCAGCGCGAGCACCGCCGCCATCAGCACCAGCGGCCACCACTGCGGATGGTTCCACTGCGACTGCAGCTCGACGCGCTGCTTCGGGTCGATGCGGTAGTAGCGCGCCATGTCACGCACCATCACGCCCGGCTTGCCGTTGTGCAGCCAGGGCTGGAAGGCGCCTTGCGCGAAGGGGAAGAAGCCCCAGGCCCACGGCGAGTCCTCGCGCAGGATCGCGAACATCTCGTCGATCAGCTTCTGCTTCTGCGGGCCGTCCTCGAGGAAGCGCAGTTGCTCGTAGCGCTTGTCGTACTCGGGGTTGCTGTAGTTGGCGGCGTTCTCGCCGTCGACCTTGGCCTTGGCGTTCGGGCCGTAGAGCATGAACAGGAAGTTCTCGGCGTCGGGGTAGTCGGCGAACCAGCCCCACCAGAAGATCTGCTGCTTGCCCTTGCGCATCTTCTCCTGGAACTGGTTGTAGTCGGTGGCGCGGATCTCGAGCGTGATGCCGAGCTTGGCGAACTGCTTGACCATCCAGTCGAGCTCGGCCTTGATCTCTGGCGTCGGAGTGCGCTGGTAGTCGTAGCTCAGCACCAGCGGGCGGCCGTTCTTCTCGTCGCGGCCGTCGGCGTAGCCGGCCTCAGCCAGCAACTTGCGCGCTTCCTCGATCGGGCGCCGCTGGACGACACCATCGACAAGCTGGTGGGTGATGGGGTTGAAGTCCGTGCCGTGGCGCGAGCCGAACAGGCCGGCCGGCAGCGGGCCATGGGCCGGCTCGCCCGACTTGTTGGGGAACACGCGCACGTACTCCTCCCAGTCGATCGCGATCGCCAGCGCCTGGCGCAGCTTGCGATTCTTGGCCGCCTGCTCGGGCGTGTCGCCCTTGCCGACCACCGGGTCGAGCCAGTTGAAGCCGAGGTACCAGTTGGAGACGTCGCTGACGCGGGGCAGCTGGATGCCACGCTCGGCAAACAGCTTGCGCACGCTCTCCGAGTCGTCGAGGTCGGCCTGGAACTCGACGCCCCAGTCCGGGCGCTCGATCTCGGGCACGTCGAAGTAGCCCTGCATGAACTTGGCCTTGAACGGCACCTTCTCCTTCTCGCGCGTGAAGACGATGCGATCGACGAAGGGCATCGGTTTGCCGCAGTCGGCCAGCAGGCCCTTCTCCTGGTCGCCGGGCGCGCCCTCGCAGGGGTAGAGATCGTCCTTGCGGTACTCGGGGTTGCGCACCAGCACATGGCGGCGGTCGCGGATCGCCTCCACCTGCATGTAGGGACCGGTGCCGACCGGCCAGCGGTCGAAGCTCAGGCCGGCCTGCGCCATGCCGGGCTGCGAGTAGAAGGCGTCGGCCTCCCACGGCACCGGCGCCATGAAGGTCATCGCCATCCAGTAGTTCCACTGCGGATACTTGCCCTTGACCTTGATGCGAAGCGTGTGGTCGTCGAGCGCGGTGGCGCCGGCCAGCGGCCACTGGCGGAAGTCGAGGAAGGGCTTGTCCTGGCTGGCGGGGTCGAGCCCGGCACGCAGCTTGGCGTCCTGTTCCTTGATGAAGGGACCGTATTCCTTGAGGCCCTCGACGTAGGCCGAGAACACCGAGTAGATCGGCGCCTGGATGCGCGGCGTGGCGTGACGCTTGATGGCGTAGACGAAGTCGTCGGCCACCAGTTCGCGCGTGCCCTGGTGCTTGAAGTCGCCGGGGGCGCGCTTGTCGCCGATGTCGGTCGCGCCCAGCGCGTGGTCGGTGTGATAGCGCAGGCGACCCTGCTCGTCGCGCGCGAAGGCCGGGTGCGGCGCGAACTTCACGCCCTTGCGGATCGGGATGTCGTAGACCGAGAGCGCGATCTGCTCGCCCGGCGCGTCACTCGGCAGCGGCTTGCCGGCAGCATCGAAGTACTTGGGCTGCACCACCTCGGCCGCGGCACGCGGAATCAGCGTGTACGGACGCTTCAGGTAGTGGTAGCCGTAGAGCGGCTCGTAGACCTGGTACGAGATCTTGGTCTCGTCGTTGGAGTACGAGGCGGTCGGGTCCAGGTGATGCGGCGAGCGCTCCTGGAAGCCGGCGAACAGCGTGTTGGTCCCCGCCTCGTCGGCCGGATAGGGGTTGTTGTTGCAGCCGACCAGTCCGATCGCGAGGACCAGTGCCATGCCGAGCCGGGCACCGAGGTCTGGGCGGGAGGCGCGCAACGAGAGCGAGTTCGCCACTGGGAAAGCGTCCGTGGTTCGGGTGGATGGAGAGGCCGGCAGCCAGCTGCAGCTCGTGACCGCAGGCGCACAGGGCGAAACCGTTGATGATAACGGCGCGGCTCCGCTCGCCGAAGGGTGCAGACCCCTATCGAGCGCCGTGCAAGGGCTGCGGTTCCTAGAGTCCGGGCTCTAGCCCCAGTGCAGCAGCACGTCGCGCCGGTCGACCGCCAGCGTGATCTTTCGACCGACCGGCAGGCAGACCTTGGTCGGCACGTGGCCGAAGGGCAGGCCGGCCAGGATCGGCGTCGCGGTTCGTCCGCGCAGATGCTCGATCGCGCTCTTGAGCGTGTAGCCGCGATCGAGCGGCGAGCGCTTCCAGTCGCTGAAGGCGCCGAGCACGATCGCCTTCTGCGCGTCGAGCACGCCGGCCTGGTGCAGTTGCAGCAGCATGCGCTCGACGCGATAGGGATGCTCGCTGACATCCTCGAGGAACAGAACTCCACCCCTGACGCGCGGGAAATGGGGCGTGCCCAGCAACGAGACGAGCACGCAGAGGTTGCCGCCCCACAGCGTGCCGTTCGCCTGCAGTCCGTCGAAGCCGGCTTCGCTGCGCAGCGCGGCGGCCTCGCGAAACCCGACCGCCTCGAGTTCGCCGTGCATGGCCTCGACGAAGCAGGCCTCGGTCACGTCGTCGACGGCGCTCGATCCGGCGGCGGGGCCGAAGTCCTCGCAGGCATGCGGGCCGGCCCACATCGGGGCATCGGCGCCGATCGCCTTGTGGGCCAGCGCCGCGTTGTGCAGCGCCGTGTGGTCGCTGAAGCCGACCCAGCGGGTGCCGGCATCGACGCTGCGCCCGACGCGCGCCCAGTCGATGCGGTCGAGCAGGCGCGTCAGGCCATAGCCGCCGCGGCTGCCGAGTGCAACGTCGGGCTGCGCGTCGGCAATGCGGTGCAGCGCCGCCAGGCGGGTGTCGTCGTCTCCGGCAAAGCGCTGCGAGCGTGCGGCCGCCGCGGGATCGATGTCGACCGCGAAGCCGAGCTTCTGCAGATGCCGCGCCGCGCGGCGCAGCGCGGCCGGTTGTGCGACGACGCCAGCCGGCGACCAGATGGTCAGCGACTGCGGCGCCGGATCGACTGCAGACCCGTGCTCCGGATGCGGGTGAGCGTGCGAGTGATGGTCGTGAGCTGCGGATGTCATTTCTGGTTTCGATGCGGCGTTGAATCGGGCAAGGGCGAGTCGCCCAGTTCAGTGGCTTCGGCAACCGGCAGGGGCTCGTCCGGCGGGCTCCCCTCCCCGCGTGCCGCGGCTCGCATCGCCCTGGCCTGGCTGCGCCGCTCGGCAAAGAACTCGCGCAGCAGCGACGCGCACTCGTCGGCCAGCACGCCGCCCTGCACCCGCGTGTGGTGATTGAGTTGCGCCTGCGCGAACAGGTCGATCACCGACCCGGCCGCGCCGGTCTTGGGGTCGGGGGTGCCGAACACCACGCGCTTGAAGCGCGCGTGGATCAACGCCATCGCACACATCGCGCAGGGCTCGAGCGTCACGTAGAGCTCGCAGTCGGGCAGGCGGTAGTTGCCGACCAGCTGCGAAGCGTGGCGCAGGGCCACCATCTCGGCATGCGCGCTCGGGTCATGGGTCGTGATCGGGCGGTTGTAGCCGGTGGCGATGACCTGCGGCACGCCGTCGGCGCCGCGCCGCATGACGACGGCGCCGACCGGCACCTCGCCGGCGAGCCAGGCGTTGTGCGCCTGGTCGAGCGCGATGCGCATCGCGTACTCGTCCTGCACCTGGGCAAGACCCGGCTCGGCCGACGTGTCGCTGGCGGGCGCGCTCATTGGTCCGCCGCGTTGGTGCGCGCCGCTTGCGCCTGCGTCGCGCGCGTCAGGTCCTGTTGAACCTGCTGTTGCAAGGCGCGGGTCTGTGCGCGAAGGTCGGACGCCGACGCGCCGGCCGACGCCGGCGCCACGGCCACCGCCTGCACCTGTCGCCTGGCCAGCGAAGCCATGACCGCCAAGGCGATCACCAGTCCCAACACGCCGAAGATCATATTCATCAAAGCAGCCCTTGCCCATGCGATGGCCGATGGATTGCGGCCCGTGCGGGCCGGCCCCATTGTCTCAGCGCCGCGCCGCCACCGGCAGTCGCGTCGCAATCCGGCTCAGCCGCGCAGCGGCCAGCGCCCCAGCGCCACGTGCAGGCTCTGGCCGACCAGGCTGTGCATCAGCACGAATTCGCGCACGGTCCAGGTGATCGGCTCGACCGCAAGTTCCTCGACGCCGTGATCGTCGTACAGCAGCGTCACGTGCGGCGTGTAGAGCGCCTCCGTCGGCGGTCGCCGCCCGCGCGCGCAGACCGCCGTCACCAGGGCCTGCTGCAGCGCCTGCAGCGGCGCCAGCCGCTCGCCGCCGCACAGCACGAGCGGACGGTTGCGAGCCCGGCGAAAGCTCAGCACGCGGTCGAACTCGATCTCGAAGGGCGGCAACTCGATGCTCGCCGCCGCCTGCCTGGCCAGCGCCACCAGTTCGGGCGGCAGGCCCGGATAGACGCCGAAGGGATGCAGGGTCGCATGCAGGCGATCGGTCCGGAGCGGGCGACCGCGCAGCCCATGCTCGTCGCGCAAGGATTGCGCGAGCGCGGCGATCCGCGCCGCGGCCGCCGACTCGGGAAGCACGGCGAAGAACAGGCTGTCCCTGGCCGGCGGCGCGGCCTCGAATCCATCCAGGGCGAACTGCTGATCGGAGGCACTGCCGCGGGCCAAGGCAGCTACTCCCACTCGATGGTCGCAGGCGGTTTGCTCGAGACGTCGTAGGTCACGCGGTTGATGCCACGCACCTCGTTGATGATGCGGCTCGAGACCTTCTTGAGCAGCGCGTAAGGCAGCTCGGCCCAGTCGGCGGTCATGAAATCGGAGGTCTGCACCGCGCGCAGCGCGACCACGTAGTCGTAGGTCCGGCCGTCGCCCATCACGCCCACGCTCTTGACCGGCAGGAAGACCGCGAAGGCCTGGCTCGTCAGCGCATACCAGCTCTTGCCGCTGGCGGGGTCGATCGTGTTGCGCAGTTCCTCGATGAAGATCGCGTCGGCACGGCGCAGCAGCTCGGCGTAGTCCTTCTTCACCTCGCCGAGGATGCGCACGCCCAGGCCCGGGCCCGGGAAGGGATGGCGGTAGACCATCGCCGGCGGCAGCCCGAGCGCGACGCCCAACTCGCGCACCTCGTCCTTGAACAGCTCGCGCAGCGGTTCGAGCAGCTTGAGCCCCAGCGTCTCGGGCAGCCCGCCGACGTTGTGGTGACTCTTGATCGTCGTCGCCTTCTTGGTCTTGGTGCCGCCGCTCTCGACCACGTCGGGATAGATCGTGCCCTGGGCCAGCCACTTGGCGTTCACGAGCTGCTTGGCCTCGCGCTGGAAGACCTCGACGAACTCGCGCCCGATGATCTTGCGCTTCTGCTCAGGATCGCTGATGCCCTGCAGGTGGCCGAGGAACTGCTCGCTCGCGTCCACATGCACGACCCTGGCGTGCAGCTTGCCGGCGAACATCTCCATCACCTGCTTGCCTTCATCGAGGCGCAGCAGGCCGTGGTCGACGAAGACGCAGGTCAGCTGGTCGCCGATCGCGCGATGGATTAGCGCCGCGGCCACGCTCGAATCGACGCCGCCGCTGAGGCCGAGGATCACCTCTTCGCTGCCGACCTGCTCGCGGATCTTCTGCACCGCCTCGGCGATGTAGTCGCCCATGATCCAGTCGCCCTTGGCGCCGCAGACCTGGCGCACGAAGCGCTCGTAGATCGCCTGGCCCTGCAGCGTGTGCGTAACCTCGGGGTGGAACTGCAAGGCGTAGAAGCCGCGCGCCTCGTCGGCCATGCCGGCGATCGGGCAGGTCGGCGTGCTCGCCATCAGCTTGAAGCCGGGCGGCAGCGCGGTGACCTTGTCGCCGTGGCTCATCCAGACCTTGAGCATGCCGTGGCCTTCAGCGGTGGCGAAGTCCTGGATGCCGTCGAGCAGGCGGGTGTGGCCATGAGCGCGCGCCTCGGCATAGCCGAACTCGCGGTGGTCGCTCCACTCGACCTTGCCGCCGAGTTGCACCGCCATCGTCTGCATGCCGTAGCAGATGCCCAGCACCGGCACGCCGAGATCCCAGACCGCCTGCGGCGCGCGCAGCTCGTGGTCTTCGTAGGTGCTGGCGTGACTGCCGCTGAGGATGATGCCCTTGGGCGCGAACTCGCGGATGAAGGCGTCCGACACATCGTTCGGATGGATCTCGCAGTACACCTGCGCCTCGCGCACGCGCCGCGCGATGAGCTGCGTGACCTGGGAGCCGAAGTCGAGGATCAGGATCTTGTCGTGCATGGTGGTTCTCGCCTGTTCAGGCAGCGGTGCGACCGGCGGCCGCCAGTCGGGCGCGGCGCACGCCGCGGAAGTGGGTCCAGGCCAGCAGCAGCGCCATGCCCTGCAGCAGGGCGCAGAAGTAGAACGGTGCACCGACCCGCCAGTCATTGGCCGGCAGGTGCGAGACCACGCCGATCAGCGGCGCGCCGAGCACCGGCGCGATCACCGCCATCAGGCTGTTGAGCGCGCTGACCGAGCCCATGGTCTTGCCCTGCTCGGTGGCAGCGGCGGCGCCGGAAATGATGCTCTGGATCGAGGCGGTCACGGTGAAGCCGAGCAGGTTGGCAAAGATCACGGCGTACATCATCCAGCCCTGCGTGGCCATGCCCCACAGCGCGAAGGCGATGGTCGACGACACCAGGCCGGCGAGTGCCAGCCGCTGCGGAGAAAAGCGCTTGAGCAGGCGCCCGAGCAGCAGGCCCTGCACCAGCGCCGACATGATGCCCACCGCGAACAGCGACCATCCGTTCTCGGCCGGCCCCCAGCCGAAGCGCAGGCCGGTGTAGAGCACCCACGAGGTGTACATCGTGAACTGGGCCAGGCCGGTACAGGCGATCACCGCCACTAGCAGGCCGACGCCCTTGAGGCGCGTGAGCGCGCGCAGTGAGTTGATCGGGTTGGCCGCGGCCCAGCTCATCGGCCGCCGGCGCTCGGCCGGCAGCGACTCGGGCAGCACGAACCAGCCGTAGAGCAGGTTCAGCAGCGCGAGCGTGCCGGCGGCGAAGAAGGGCAGGTGCAGGTCGATGCCACCCAGGATCCCGCCGACCACCGGGCCGAGGATGAAGCCCAGGCCGAACATCGCGCCGAGTTGGCCGAAGCGCTTGGCGCGCTTCTCGGGCGCGGTGATGTCGGCGACGTAGGCGTTGGCCACCGCAGCATTGGCCTGCATCGCACCGCCGACCAGCCGCACCGCGATCAGCATCCACAGCGCGGTCGCCAGCGCCGTCGCAAAGAAATTCAGCGCCAGGCCGCAGAAGCCGATCAGCAGCACCGGCCGCCTGCCGTAGCGGTCGGACAGGCCGCCAAGGATCGGCGCGCCGAAGAAGTTGGCGATGCCGAAGGCAAAGGCCACCGCGCCATACCAGAAGGCCTGCTCGGCCGGATTGGCGGTGAAGGTGCCGACCAGCGCCGGCAGCACCGGCACGATGAGGCCAATCGACACCATGTCGATCAGCACCGTGATCAGGATGAAGGGCATGGCCGCCTCGCGTGCGCCGGATGGCACGGGGATGGCGGCTGCGGTATCGGGAGCGCTCAATCAGTTCTTCTTGAAAAGACGAACCGCCCAGGCAAGGTGGGCGGTTCGACGGGGACTGCAGGAAGGGATCTCAGTCGGCGCGGTAGTTTGGCGCTTCCTTGGTGATCTGCACGTCGTGCACGTGGCTCTCGCGAATGCCGGCCGAGGTGATCTCGACGAACTCGGCCTTGTCGTGCAACTCGGCCACCGTGGCGCAACCGCAGTAGCCCATGCTGGCGCGCAGGCCGCCGGCCATCTGGAACAGGATCGCGACCACCGAGCCCTTGTAGGGCACTCGGCCCTCGATGCCCTCGGGAACCAGCTTGTCGTTGTTGGGGTTGCTGGTGGCGTCGGTTTCCTGGAAGTAGCGATCGGCCGAGCCGGCCTGCATCGCGCCGATCGAGCCCATGCCGCGATAGCTCTTGTAGCTGCGGCCCTGGAACAGCACCACCTCGCCGGGCGCCTCTTCGGTGCCGGCGAACATGCCGCCCATCATCACGGTGCTGGCGCCGGCGGCGATCGCCTTGGCGATGTCGCCCGAGTAGCGGATGCCGCCGTCGGCGATCAGCGGCACGCCGCTGCCCTTGAGCGCGGTGGCGACGTTGTCGATCGCCATGATCTGCGGCACGCCGACACCGGCAACGATGCGCGTGGTGCAGATCGAGCCGGGGCCGATGCCAACCTTGACGCCGTCGGCGCCGGCCTCGGCCAGCGCCAGCGCGGCGGCACCGGTGGCGATGTTGCCGCCGATCACGTCGACGTTCGGGTAGTTGTGCTTGACCCAGCGCACCCGGTCGAGCACGCCCTTGCTGTGGCCATGGGCGGTGTCGACCACGATCACGTCGACGCCGGCCTTGGCCAGCAGCTCGACGCGCTCCTCGGTGCCCTCGCCCACGCCGACCGCGGCGCCGACGCGCAGCTTGCCCTGCGCATCGCGCGCGGCCAGCGGGAACGAGGTCTGCTTGGTGATGTCCTTGACCGTGAACAGGCCGCGCATCTCGAAGGCGTCATTGACGACCAGCACGCGCTCGAGCTTGTGCTTGTGCATCAGCGCCTTGGCATCGGCCAGCGAGGTGCCGTCGCGCACCGTGATGAGGCGCTCGCGCGGGGTCATGATCTCGCGCACCGGGGCGTCGAGACGGGTCTCGAAGCGCAGGTCACGGCCGGTGACGATGCCGACCACGGTGCCGTTCTCGATGACCGGGAAGCCCGAGATGCCGTGCTGGCGCGAGAGCTCGATCACGTCGCGCACGCGCACGCCGGGGGCGATGGTGATCGGATCGCGCAGCAGGCCCGATTCGTAGCGCTTGACGCGCGCCACCTCGGCCGCCTGCTGCTTCGGGCTCAGGTTCTTGTGGATGATGCCGATGCCGCCTTCCTGCGCCAACGCGATGGCCAGGCGGGCCTCGGTGACGGTGTCCATCGCGGCCGACACCAGCGGCAGGTTCAGCGCGATGTTGCGGGACAGTCGGGTCGCAAGCGAGGTGTCGCGCGGCAACACCTGGGAGAACGCGGGCACCAGCAACACATCGTCGAAGGTGAGCGCTTTGCCTAGAAGGCGCATGGGGAGAACTCCAGTCGCAAAGCGAAATTATACGGAGCGCCACAGTCGGGCGTCGCCGCACGCCGGACGAGACTTAGTTCACACGCTGCCGCTAACGCCGCGCGCAGGCCCGCCGCTAAACTTCGATGCATGATGATTCGCCCCGGTTTTCGAGCTCTGGCCATTGCCTTCGCGCTGTGCGCGGTCGCCTCTCTTGCGCAGGCGCAGTGGAAGTGGAAAGACGCCAGCGGGCAGGTGCAGTACAGCGACCGGCCGCCACCGAATGGCGTGGCCGACAAGGACATCCTGCTGCGTCCGGCGCCGCCGGTGACGCGCGCGCAACCCGTGGCAACACCCGGCAGCGCCCCACCCGCCGCGGCGGCCTCGGCTGCCGCCGGAATCGATCCGGCGCTGGAGGCGAAGAAGAAGCAGGCCGACAAGCAACTGGCCGACGCCGACGCCGCGAAGAAGAAGGCCGAGGAAGAAAAGATTGCACAGTCGCGCGCCGCCAACTGCCAGGCAGCCCAGTCCAATCTGCGCGCCCTTCAGGACGGTCAGCGCATCGCGCGCACCAACGAAAAGGGTGAACGCGTGTTCCTCGAAGATGCCGAGCGCACGCGCGAGATCGAGCGCGCCAGGCAGGTCGTCGCCACCGACTGCAAGTAGTCGCTCAGCGGCGTTGCCGCGTGCGCTGGCCGCGATAGCGCTCGCGCCGCGCCTCCTTCGGATCGACCCGGAGTTCGCGGTAGAGCTCGACCCGATCGCCGTCGCGCAGCGGCGCGCCCGACGGGCAACTTCGGCCCCAGATGCCCAGTCGGCTCGCGGTCGCGTCGATCTGCGGATGGCGCTCGAGCAGGCCGCTGGCGTGCAGCGCCTGCAGCGCCGTGCTGCCGGCCGCCAGCGTCAAGCTGACCAGATCGACCTCGCCGGCACGCGGGCTGTAGGCCACCTCGACGCTGATCGACGCCGGCTCAGCGCGCACCGTAGACCTGCTCGGCCCGCTTGACGAAGGCATCGACCAAGGTGTGCGCGATGCGATCGAAGACCGGGCTCACGACGGCCTCGAGCGGCGCGCTGCTGAAGGCGTAGGCCAAGTCGAACTCGATCTTGCAGGCATTCGGCGCATCACCCTCGGCCGCGGTCGGTGTGCCGAGCGGCAGGAACATCCAGCTGCCCTCGAGCCTGGAGAACGGCCCGTCGACCAGTTCGACGCGCACCGAGGCATTCCTGGCGTGCGTGTTGCGCGTCGTGAATGCGTGGCGCACGCCGTGGTAGTTGAGGTGCAGACGCGCGGTCGCACCGTCGGCGTGCTCCTCGAGGAGCTCCGCGCGCTCGCACCAGGGCAGGAACTTCGGATAGTCCGCCACCGTCGTCACCAACTCGTACATCTCGCGAGCGGAGTACCACAGCAGGACCGATTTCTTGACGTGCTTCATGGCTTCTTAGAATCAGGCAATTCTATTGAGAGCATTCATGGCCACAGCCAAGAGCAGCGTCACGGCAAGCAGGATCGCCGAAAACAAGAAGGCCTTCTTCAACTATTCGATCGAGGAGCGTTTCGAGGCCGGCATCGTGCTCGAGGGCTGGGAGGTCAAGGCGATCCGCGCCGGCCAGGTTCAGCTGACGGATGGCTACGTGCTGATCCGCGACGGTGAACTGCACCTGATCGGCTGCCTGATCAACCCCTTGCGCACCGCCTCCACCCACGTCCATCCGCAGGCCGAGCGCACGCGCAAGCTGCTGATGAAGAGGGAGGAGATCCGACGCCTGATCGGCAAGGTCGAGCAGAAGGGCTTCACGCTGGTGCCGCTGAACCTGCACTACAAGGGCGGACTGGTGAAGGTCGAGGTCGCGCTGGCCAAGGGCAAGGCCGAGCACGACAAGCGCGAGACCGAGAAAAAGCGCGACTGGGAGCGCGAGAAGGGTCGCCTGATGCGGACCAAGGTCAGCGTCAAGCCTGGCAAGGGCTGATCAGGCGCGGATCGTTGCCGCATCCGGCACGGTGCGCGGCGCGGCCAGCCAGCGGCCGGCCGGCCGTTCGACCCAGCGGTGGAACAGTGCTCCCGCAAGCACGCTGAGCGCCCACGCCAGCCCGATGCCGGCCGCCTGCAACGCCGGCTCGGCCGGCACGAAGGCGTCGAAGGCCGCGTTGACCAGCAGGCAGATCGGGAAGTGCACCAGGAACACCGCATAGCTGATCCCGGCCAGCCAGCGCGTCGCCTGCGCCGCGCTGCCTCGCAGCCAGTCCATGCGCCCCTCGACCAGCGCCACGAACAGCGCGACCGAGACCGCCAGCGCGATGCGCGTGCGCCACTCTAGGCCGAGCGCGACCAGCACCAGCAGCGCCATCGCCAACGCCGGCACACGCGGGCGGCCGGCCGCAAGCCACCAGGCGCTCAGCACGCCGAGACCGTAGCTGCCAAAGAAGTACGGGGCCGCCACGTCCCAGTCGGCGTCGCGGTTGAAGCGCAGCAGCGAGGCCGCGACCAGCGCAGCCACGAACCACGGCGCCAGCGGTTCGCGCAGGCGCAGGCGCTTGCCGATGCCGGCAGCGACCGCGAGCAGCAACAGCAGCAGCGCGAACAGCTGGAAGTCGATTGCGACGTACCAGACGCCGGCCGACAGCGCCTCGATGTCGAGGACGTCCTGAAGCAGCGCCAGATGCGCCAGCACTTGGGGCAGCGACGGCGCCGCAGGGATGGAGTCGTGCTCCATCCAGCGTCGCGCGACCGCGGCCGCCAGCAGCGCCAGCACCAGCATGCTCGCCAGTGGCAGCACCAGCCGCAGGTAGCGCCTTCGCAGTTGCTCGAGCACCGGGCGCAGCCGGTGCTGGTTCGGCCGCAGTTGCATCAGCGGCGCCAGCTGGCGAGCGGCGAGGAAGCCACCGAGCACCAGAAAGACCTGCACCGCCAGTCGCCCATGCTGCGCGAGCCAGCCGAAGAGTGCCGGCGCCAGCAGCGCGGCGTGGTCCGACATGGGGCCGTAGAACGCGAGGTGGTGCAGCACGATCAGCTGCGAGGCCACCGCCTTGAGCAGGTCGACGTGCAGCAGCCGCGATGCCGGCAGGCTCAACGCGCGTCCCCGGCAAGGACGCCCAGAGCCTGCCCGAGGTCCTCGATCAGGTCATCCACGTCCTCGAGGCCGATGCACAGGCGCACCAGTCGTCCCAGGTACGGCGTGCCGAGGCTGCGCATCGAGGCCGCGTCGTAGGGCACCGCCAGGCTGATCGGACCACCCCAGCTCCAGCCGATGCGAAAGCGGCGCAGCGCATCGACGAAGGCGTCGACCTGCTGCGGCGTGTGTGCGACCTTGAACTCGAGCGTCAGCAGGCCGGCGGCGGCGCTGCAAAGCGCGGCCCAATGCTCGTGGCCGGGCGCTCCCGGCAGCGCCGGGTGCAGCACGCGCTCGATCTCGGACCGCTGCGTGCACCACTGCGCGATGCGGCGCGCGGCGGCATCCTGCGCCGCGTAGCGCAGCGGCATCGACGGCAGCGAGCGCAGCACCGCCTCGACGTCGTTGGCGCCGACGCCGAGGCCGAGCCGACTGTGGGTCCAGGCCAGGGTCTCGTGCAGCGCGTCGTTACGGGTGGCGACCGAACCCATCAGCAGGTCGCCGCCACCCGAGGGATATTTGGTGAGCGCATGCACCGTAAGGTCGACCGCGAGCCCCTCGCCAAGCTCGAAGGCATTGAAGGCAACGCCGGCACCCCAGGTGTTGTCGAGCGCGAGCACCAGATCGGGCCGGCCGGCCTCGCGCGCGGTGCGCACCAGCGCGCGCAGGTCGGGAAACTCCAGCGTCACCGAGCCCGGCGCCTCGAGCCACAGAAGCCGGGTCGCCGGGTTGATCGCGGCGCGCAACGAGGCCACGTCGAGCGGGTCGTAGAGCCGGGTCGTGATGCCCCAGCGCGCCAGTTCATGGCGCGCGAAGTTCAGGCTCGGCGCGTAGACGTTGTCGGGCAGCAGCATCTCGTCGCCGGGCGCGAGCAGCGCCTGGTCGACCAGCGTGATCGCGGACAGGCCGCTCGGCGCCAGCAGCACGTGGCGCGCACCTTCCAGCGTGGCCAGGCGTTGCTCGAGCATGAAGCTGGTCGGTGTGCCGTGCAGGCCGTAGGTGTAGCCGCTCTTGTCGACCCAGCGCTGGCTGCGCAGATGCGCCACGTCCCGGAAGAAGACCGTCGAGGCCTTGTGCACCGGCACCGCCGGCGACTCGAAACCCTCGGGGGCGCGGTAGCCGTGGTCGATGAGTTCGGTCGCCTTGCCCGTCATCAGACGACCTCGGCCACCAGGTCGTGACCACGGGTGCCGACGATGCGCGCGCGCACGAAGTCGCCCACCTTGTAGGTCTTCGAGGCCTTGCTCGGCGGCAGCAGCTGCACGGTGCCGTCGATCTCAGGCGCGTCGGCGTAGCTGCGTGCGACGCCACCCTTGCGGCCGAGCGCGCTGGCCTGGTCGACCAGCACTTGCATCGTCGCGCCCACCTTCTGCTGCAGCTTGGCTGCAGAAACAGCTTCGGCCACCGCCATGAAGCGCGCGCGGCGCTCCTCGCGCAGTGCATCGGGCACCGGATTGGCGAGCTGGTTGGCCGTGGCACCGTCGACCGGCGAGTAGGCAAAGCAGCCGGCGCGGTCGATCTGCGCCTCCTGCATGAACTCGAGCAGATGCTCGAACTCGGCTTCGGTCTCGCCCGGGAAGCCGGCGATAAAGGTCGAGCGGATCACGATCTGCGGGCACAGCTCGCGCCAGCGCGCGATGCGCTCGAGGTTGCGCTCGCCGCTGGCCGGGCGCTTCATGCGCTTGAGCACGTCGGGGTGCGAGTGCTGGAACGGCACGTCCAGGTACGGCAGTACGCGGCCCTGTGCCATCAGCGGAATGATCTCGTCGACATGCGGGTACGGGTAGACGTAGTGCAGCCGGACCCAGGCGCCATAGGGCTCGGCGATGCGGCCGAGTTGCTCGACCAGGTCGAGCATGCGGGTCCTGACCGGCTTGCCGTCCCAGAAGCCGGTGCGGTACTTCACGTCGACGCCGTAGGCCGAGGTGTCCTGGCTCACCACCAGCAGTTCCTTGACGCCGCCCTCGAACAGCGCCCTCGCCTCCTTCAGCACGTCGCCGACCGGGCGCGAAACCAGGTCGCCGCGCATGCTCGGGATGATGCAGAAGCTGCAGCGATGGTTGCAGCCCTCGCTGATCTTGAGATAGGCGTAGTGCCTGGGCGTGAGCTTGATGCCGGCCGGTGGCACCAGATCGATGAAGGGATCGTGCGGCTTGGGCACATGGGCGTGGACCGCGTCCATCACCTCCTGCGTCGCGTGCGGGCCCGTTACCGCCAGCACCTTCGGGTGCACCTCGCGCACCAGGTTGCCGCCGTCGGCCGCGGTCTTGGCGCCGAGGCAGCCGGTGACGATCACGCGGCCGTTGGCGCTGAGCGCCTCGCCGATGGTGTCGAGGCTTTCCTTGACCGCGTCGTCGATGAAGCCGCAGGTGTTGACGATCACCAGGTCGGCGCCCTCGAAGGTCTTGCTGGTCTGGTAGCCCTCGGCCGAGAGCTGGGTCAGGATCAGCTCGGAGTCGGTCAGGGCCTTCGGGCAGCCGAGCGAGACGAAGCCGATCTTCGGCGTCGTGGCGGCAGTGGCGAGAATTTCGGTCATCCCCCGATTGTCGTCGAGGGAAGTGAGGCTTGCACCTCAACCCGGTGCGCTGGCCGAGCCAGCGGTCGCGGAGCCGGGACGCTCAGCGCTTCGGCGCGACGAAGCCCGGCGGGAACAGCGTCTCGGCCTGCTTGTGCATCTGGTCCTGCATCTGCACGAACAGGTTCTTCGACTGGTCCAGGTAGCTCGTCATCAGGCCCTGCATCATCGGCGCCTGCACGTTCATGAACTGGGTCCAGACCTCGGGGCTGAAGCGGGCACCGCCGATTGCCGGCGACTGCTCGGCAAGCCGGCCCTGGATGTCGATGAAGGCCTGGATGTTCTTCTCCAGGTAGGAGCCCATCAGGCCCTGCATCGTGTGGCCGTAGAAGCGGATGATCTGGCCCAGCATCTGGGTCGTGAACATCGGCACCCCGCCCGATTCCTCCTCGAGGATGATCTGCAGCAGGATGCTGCGCGTGATGTCCTCGCCGGTCTTGGCATCGCGCACGACGAAGCGCTCGGTGCCGAGCACCATCTGCTTGACGTCGGCCAGCGTGATGTAGCCGCTGGTGCGTGTGTCGTAGAGGCGGCGGTTGGGGTACTTCTTGAGGATGCGCAACCCTTCCGACGCGGCAGCGTCGGCGGTCGGCTCATGGCCCTCGGCACTCTCGGCCTTGGCTGCGCGCGCGCGCCGGTCGGTCATCCTCGGATCTCCAGGGTGGGGTCCCGAGCATTCTAGGAGTCGGCTTTCGCACCCCGCCGAGGGGTTTTCCCGTCTGCGGCAACGCAGCACAAGCCCGGCCCGCCACCGCTCGGGTGGCAGCTCGCGTACGCGAGTTCAGGCGGCCTTGCTCAGCTGCTGCTCGAGTTCGGCACAACTCGGCGCGCACACCGGCTGCGACTTGCCGAGCAGCTTGCGCGTCTTGAGCATCGCGCGCGGGCGATGCTTGCCACACAGGAAGCAGGACATGGTGCCCGAGGAGTAGGTAGTGCCGACTCCGAAGGGCGACCCCGGCGCCTTGCTGCGGTAGCGCAGGCCGTCGGCGTCGACGGCCGTCTTGATCTGGTCTTTGCGTTTGGTCATCTGGGCAGCGGGCTTTCAGCACGAACGCGTCCGCGGCAGACAGATGCCACCAACAAGGCAGAAAGGAAAAAGGCCACTCCGGGGAGCGGCCTTCCTCTGCAATGTTGGTAGGCGCGATTGGATTCGAACCAACGACCCCCACCATGTCAAGGTGGTGCTCTAACCAACTGAGCTACGCGCCTGCGGAATCCGTAACTATAGCAGAAACGCGGCGGCCTTCGGCGCTCACCTGCGCCGCGCGCTGCGTACCCCGGGCACCTGGCGCACCGCGGCGAGCACCGTCGCCAGCCGCGCGACCGAACTCAGCTCGATCGTGAAGCTCATCCAGGCCAGGCCCTTGGCACTATGCGTCTGGACGCCGATGACGTTGGTCTTCTCCTTGGCGAAGGCCTCCGAGATGTCGCGCAGCAGGCCTTGCCGATCGTTGGACTCGACCATCACGTCGACCGGGTACAGCGCCACCTCGCCCTTGCGGTTGGCGGCCGCCGCGCCCCAGGTCACCGGGATCACCCGCTCGGGCTGGCGACCGGCCATCTGGCGAAACATCGAGCAGTCGGCGCGGTGCACGGCCACGCCCTTGCCGCGCGTGACATAGCCGCCGATCGCATCCGGCGGCGCCGGCTTGCAGCAGCGCGCCAGCGTGGTCAGCAGCGACTCGACGCCGACCACCAGCACGCCACCCTTGCCGCCCGTCGGTGCCTCGCTCGGCGCGCGCTGCAGACGCTGCGCCAGCTGCTCGTCGGCATCGGGCACCGGCTCGGCCGGCCGCAGCAGCTGCTCGATGGTGCGCAGCGAGAACTCGTCCTTGCCGACCACCTCGAACAGTGCGTCGGCTTGGCGAAAGCCGAGCCTGGACGCCAGCTCGTCGAGCTTGATCGCGGTCTTGCCCTCGCGCTGCAGCAGCTTCTCGACCGCCTCGCGGCCACGAGCGATGGTCTGCTGCTGCGCCAGCGCGTTGAACCAGGCGCGCACCTTGGTGCGGGCACGCGAGCTGCGGATGTAGCCAAGCTCGGCGTTGAGCCAGTCGAGCGAGGGGCCACCCTCCTTGAGCGCGGTGACCTCGACCGTCTGCCCGCTCTGCAACGGCGTGTTGAGCGGCACCATCGCGCCGTCGACGCGGGCGCCGCGGCAGCGATGGCCGAGGTCGGTGTGCAGCGTGTAGGCAAAGTCGACCGGCGTCGCGCCGGCCGGCAACTCGACGATCGCGCCCTGCGGCGTGAAGACGTAGATGCGGTCGTCGAACAGGCCCGAGCCACCGCTCGTGCCGCCAGCAGCTGCGTTGGCGTCGGCGCGCGCCGGCTCGGCCAGTTCGCGCTCCCAGGCCAGCAACTGGCGCAGCACGGTCCGGCGTGCCTCGGCCACCCGCTCCTCGAAGTTGCCGGCCGCGGTGACGCCGGCATAGCCCTTGGCGCCGGCCTCCTTGTAGGCCCAGTGCGCCGCCACGCCGCTCTCGGCATGCTCGTGCATCGCGCGGGTACGGATCTGGATCTCGATCGGCCGCTCGCGCTCGTCGAGCACCACCGTGTGCAGCGACTGGTAGCCGTTGGGCTTGGGCCGGGCGATGTAGTCGTCGAACTCCTCGGGCAGCGACTTCCACAGTTCGTGCACGGCCGACAGCGCGGCGTAGCAGTCGGGCACCGAGTCGACGATCACGCGCAGCGCGCGCACGTCGAGCACGCGCCCGAAGTCCAGCTGCTTGCCCTGCATCTTCTTCCAGATGCTGTAGAGGTGCTTCGGGCGCCCGTTGACCTCGGCCTTGAGCCCGGCCGCGCGCAGCGCCTGCGCCAGCCGCTCGCGCACCGCCTCGATGCCCTGCTCGCGCTCGACCCGCTTCTCGTCCAGCAACTTCGCGATCTGCTTGTAGGCCTCGGGCTGCAGGAAGCGAAAGCTCAGGTCCTCGAGCTCCCACTTCACGGGCCAGATGCCGAGCCGGTTGGCCAGCGGCGCAAAGACATCGGCCGACTCCTGCGCCAGCAGGCGCGGGCAGGGTTGCTTGGTGATCGCGTAGTGGCGCAGCGTCTGCAGCCGCGAGGCCAGGCGCAGCAGCACCACGCGCAGGTCGCGCGAGAAGGCCAGCAGCATCTTGCGCACGCGTTCGATCTGTTCGCTGCGCAGCGCCGCGTCGAAGCCCTCGTCGGCCAGCGTGTGGCGGGCGCTGCGCTGGATCTGCACCAGCTTCCTGGTGTGCGCCACCAGGCTCGCGTACTCGGCGCCGAAGGCCTTGGCGATCAGTTCCTCGGGCTGGGTCAGGAAATCGCCGGCGTAGACGAGGTACGCCGCCGCGCGCAGAGAGGGCGCGGCGCCGATGCCCTGCAGGATCGCGGCCGCACCGTCGGCGTGCGCCAGCGCGTCCTCGCCGGTGTCGAGTGGCGCGCCGGCTAGCAGCGGCGCGGCGAAGGCGCGCGCGCGGGCCACGACATCGTCGCCGGGTGTCGACTCGGCGACGCCGCCGGCGACCCAGACGATCGGCGCGGCGGCATCGGTGGCACCGGCCAGCAAGCCTGCCGTTTTCATGAGTGGCTCAGGCCGAGCGCCGGGCCGCCCCAAGCCGGCCTGCGCCCCCTCCGGGGGGCAGCGAACGCAGTGAGCGTGGGGGTCGTCACTTCAACCCTCGCCCTCGAGCAGGAACTCGCGCACCAGCGCCACCTGCTCGGGCGCCACCAGCGTCGGCGCGTGGCCGATGCCGGGCAGCTCGACCAGCCTCGCCTTCGGCCCGCGCCGCGTCATCTCGAGCGCGGTCTCGTGCGAGAGCAGGTCGGATTCGGCGCCGCGGATCAGCAGTGTCGGGCAGCGCAGCGCGTCGAAACGCTGCCACAGCATGGCCTCGCCCAGCGCAGCCATCTCGGGCGTGGTCGCGCCGAAGGGCACGGCGATGGCCGGGTCGTAGCGCGGCATCCAGCCCTCGCCCTGCGCGTCACTCACCCGCTTGAACTGCGGCCGGCTCAGCGCCAGCCATGTCTCGTCGGAGTGAGGCCCGAAGCCGGACGAGATGCTGCGCAGGTACTCGGCGCCCTCCTCCAGCGTCGCCCAGCGCTGCGGCAGGCCGAGATAGCTGCCTATGCGCTTCACCGCCTCGACCCGGATCGTCGGCCCGACGTCGTTGAGCACCAGGCGGCGCACCGGCGAGCGGCCCTCGCGATCGAGCAGGCTGGCGACGCCGAGGCCGATCAGCCCGCCCATCGAGGTGCCGACCCAGTCGACCTGCTGCGCGCCGCTGCGTGCCAGCAGCGTCACCATGTCGGCCGCGTAGCTCGGCACGATGTAGCCCATCGGGTCGGCCAGCCAGTCGGACTCGCCGCGGCCGGCAACGTCCGGGCAGAGCACGCGGTAGCGATCGCTCATCGCCAGCGCCAGCGTGTCGAAGTCGCGGCCCTGGCGCGTCAGCCCGTGCACGCAGACCAGCACGCGCGGATTGGCCGGATCGCCCCACTCGCGGTAGACCATGCGATGCAGGCCGCGGCTGTCGAGGCAACTGACGTGGTGGGTTCTGGGTGCGGTCATCAAAGCGTCCTTCATGTCCCGATAATCATCCTAACCAACCGCAACGGCCGCATCCGGCATATCCAAACAGGAGAAACGAATGAGTTCCTTGAAGGGCAAGACCGCACTCGTCACCGGCTCGACCAGCGGCATCGGCCTCGGCATCGCGCTCGAACTGGCCAAGCAAGGTGCGAACCTGGTGCTCAACGGCTTTGGCGATGCGAGCGCGCCGCAGGCCGAGGTGAGCGCAGCCGGTGCCGAGCTCGGCATCAAGGTCGGCTACCACGGCGCCGACATGAGCAAGCCCGAGCAGATCGAGGCGATGATGGCCTACGCCGCGGCCGAGTTCGGTGGTGTCGACATCCTCGTCAACAACGCCGGCATCCAGCATGTGGCCAACGTCGAGGACTTCCCGGCCGCCAAGTGGGACGCGATCATCGCGATCAACCTCAGCTCGGCCTTCCACACCACGCGGCTGGCGATCCCGGCGATGCGCCAGAAGAACTGGGGCCGCATCCTCAACATCGCCTCGGCCCACGGCCTGGTGGCCTCGGCCGGCAAGAGCGCCTACGTCGCCTCCAAGCACGGCATCGTCGGCTTCACCAAGGCGGTGGCGCTGGAGACCGCGACCAGCGGCATCACCGTCAACGCGATCTGCCCGGGCTGGGTGCTGACGCCGCTGGTGCAGAAGCAGATCGACGACCGCGCGACGCGCGAAGGCATCCCGGTGGCGCAGGCCGAGAAGGAGTTGCTGGGCGAGAAGCAGCCCTCGCTGCAGTTCACGACGCCGGCGCAACTGGGCGAACTGGCGGTGTTCCTCTGCTCCGCCGCCGCGGCCAACATCAAGGGCCAGGCCTGGGCGATGGACGGCGGCTGGACGGCTCAATAAGAGGCCGGAACCGGTCGCAGCGCGAACTCCGCGCCGCGACCCCGCTCCAAGCTGCATGCATCGCTGCCTTCTCGCCTTGCTTGCCGCGCTGGCCGGTAGCGGCGGATTGGCGCAGCAGCCGGATCCGCTCGGATCGGCCGGATGCGCCAAGGCGCTCGACGCGCTGCGAGCCGAGGAGGACCTGGCGCTGCTGCCGCCACCTGCCGGCACGAGTTCCGACGAATCTGCGCGACGCGCCGTCCGCGGTCGCATCACTGTCTTGCGCCGACAGGCCGCTGCGGTCTGCCTGGGCGGCCAGCCGGGCCCGCAGCCGCCATCGCCGCGCTTCGCCCAGCCACCGATCAGCGTCGTGCCTCCTGTCGTCGCCCCGCCGGTGCGATCGCCGGCCGCACCGGTCGGCCCGTTGAAGCCGTCGACGCGGCTCGGTCCGGCACCGACCATCGTGAGCTGCGACCCTCTCGGCTGCTGGGCCAGTGACGGCTCGCGCCTGCCGCGGGTTGGCCCCAGCCTGGTCGGGCCCAGCGGCCTGTGCAGCGCCCTGGGAACGTCGCTGAACTGCCCTTAGGGCGCCGGCGCCTCATTCGCGCAGACGAATCGACAGGCTCTGCGTGGCTCGGCCGATCAACCCGTCGGTGTCGTAGAGCGCCGATTCGGCAAGCCCGCAGCCGTCGGGGCCGAGATAGGTCCGCGCGTCCAGGCAGATCCACTCGCCGCGGGGTCGGCGCAGCAGGTTGATCGTCAGGTCCGAGTTCACGAACAGGTACTTCTTGAAGTCGAGGATCGCGCTGATGCCGTTGCCGGAGTCGGCCGCCACCACCACGCGCTGGTAGACGCTCGGCGCCTCGCCCTCGAGCAAGGCATGGCGCAACCGGAACCAGGTCGCGCAGGGGCCGTCGAAGAAGCGCCCGCGCGCGACACGGGTCTCGACCAGGTCGCCGTAGCCGACAAGACGCCGGCCGGAGAAGGGGATGCTGGCCGCCGGCGACGCATCCGGCCCTTGCGGCGCGGCCGGCAACGGGTGGCCCGGCAATGCATCGGGCAGCGGCACGGTGCTCTCGCGCTGGACCAGCGCGGTGAAGCGCGCCACCTCCTTGGCGCCGGCCACCAGGCGGGCCGAGTAGTGGCCCGCGTTGCGCCCCGCGTAGTCGACGGCCACCTCGACCGCCAGTTCGCCGATCGGCACCGGCCGCAACAGGTTGGCGGTGAGCCGCGAGACATGCGTGAGCCCGTGCTCCAGCGCCGCTCGCTCGATTGCGCGACAGACCAGCGCAATCGGCGGGCCGGCATGCTGGTGATCGGGATGCCAGGGGCCACGCGTCAGCTCGGTGGCCCGGTAGCGGCCCTCATCGCCCTCGGCGTAGGCACTGGCGGGTGGTGGTCCCTCGGTCTCGGTCATGCTGGCATCGGGCCGGCTCGCAGCCCGCCTTCGGGCAATGCGGAGGCCGAAGTCTAAGCAGCGGCAATGACCGCGTCGGGCCAGAGGGTCGAAGCCCGCAGGCTACTTCTGCAACTGCACGCTGCCGTTGACACTGGCCGTCACCAGGCCCTTGCCGGCCTCGATCGGCACTGCCGCCTCGGCGCTGGACATCATCGCGTCGGCGCGCATGCGGTACATCGGTCGCGGCGCCGGGCTGCCCTCGCCGCTCTGCACCGAAACCTCGCGCAGCGTGTAGCCGCTGAAGCCGAACTGGCGCGCCAGCTCGGTCGCGCGGGCACGGAACTTCTGGATCGCCTGCGCCGTGACCTCGGCCTCGTGCTTCTCGGCGAGCTCGCGCGACAGGCTCTGGCTGACGCCCACGATGTTCATCGTCGCGTTCAGCCTGCCGGCGGTCTGCGCCACGCGCTGCATGTCCTTGCCCTCGAGCACCAGTTCGGCCGAGCCTTGCCAGCCGTTGGTCTTGCCGTCCTTGCCGAAGCGCGGGTTGATCGAGAAGTTGCCGGTGCGCACCTCCATCGCACCCGGCGCGGCGGCCTTGCGGGCCTCGGCCAGCGCGGCGTCGAGCGTCTGCTTCAGGCCGGCCTGCACCGCGGCCGCATCGGGGCCCTCGCGCACCGCCTGCAGCGTGATCGACAGCAGATCCTTGGTAACCTCGAGGTTCGCGCTGGCGCCGAGGTTGAGCAGGTTGGCTGCTGTGGATGTAGGCAACGAGGGCTCGGCCGCCCGCGCCGCCGGCAGCCAGACGGCAGCGGCAAGCAGGGTGGCGATCAGGGCGTGGCGATGAAGCTGCATGCGAAAAACTCCTTGATGCACAGTGAGACAGACGGGAAGGACGCGGATCAGGTACGCAGGAAGTCGATGGCGTCGAAGCGACCGCGCACCACCGGCTCGGGGTCGACGCCCCACCAGCGCTGCGCCACCGTGGCGCAGACGCTGCGGAAGTCGGCGCCATGGTGCAGATTGCCGCTCGCGTCGAACTGGTCGAGGGCCGGCTGGCGGCCATGGACCCCGCCCTTCACGGCGCCGCCGAGCGCAAAGTGGGTGGCAGCGGTGCCGTGGTCGGTGCCGTTGCTCTGGTTCTGGCGCGCGCGCCGGCCGAACTCGGCATAGCTGAGCACCAGCGTGCGCTCCCAGGCGCCGGCCTCGACCAGCCCGCCCTGCAGCGCGGCCAGGCCTTCGGCCAGCTGGCGCAGCAGGTTGGCATGGAGGCTGGGCTGGTTCTGGTGGGTGTCGAAACTGCCATGAGTGAGGTGGAACACCGGCACCCCGCCCTTGCCGCGCTGGCCGGCGACGATCTGGCAGACCGCCTTGCAGGCCTGGCCAAAGGCGGTGGGCGGGAACTCGGTGGCGAGCGGCACCGGCGCACCGCGCAGCCCCTCGGCGGCCTGCGAGACATCGCCCTCGACGCGCAGGATGTGCTCGAGCGCCGCGTTGTTGCCGCGTGGCGCCACCGGCTTGAGCGAGCGCGCCTGGTTCACGAAGACCTCGGGCCGGGTCAGCGAGACCGCCTTGGCGCCGGCCAGCGCGCCCAGCCCGGCGCTGCCGACCGCGACGCCCTCGGTCGTGAAGCGGCCGGCGTCGCGCAGCCCGGCCTCCATCGCACGTGCGATCCAGCCCTCGTCGAGCACCTCGTCGGCGCGCGAGGCGGTGTCCCAGATCTCGATCGAGCGAAAGTGCGAGAGGTTCGGCTGCGGATAGCCCAGGCCGGCCAGCAACGCCATCTCGCGCTTCTGCCAGAGCGGCATCAGCGCCGCCAGCGCCGGATGCAGGCCCAGCGGCTGCGGGCCCCGGTCGAGCTTGAGCAGTTCGTCGGGGCGCAGGCCGATGCCCGGCCGCAGCTGCGCGTAGAGCGGGTCGGCGTAAGGCACGACCGTGTTGAGCGAGTCATTGCCGCCGCGCAGCTCGACCAGCACCAGCACGCGGTCGGCGGCGCCGCTGGCGCGCGGTGCCTGCGCCGCCGCCATGCCGGGCAGCCACAGGCCACCGAGGGCGGTGGCGGCCGCGGCTCCGAGCAGATCGCGTCGTTGCATCGTCATGGTTGCGCGTCCCCGATCACTTGAGCTGGTAGGCCGGATCGAGCGCTAGCGCCCGCAGCACGGCCAAGCCGGTGGTGCCGGCCGGCACCGGGTTGACCGCCGGCGCGGCGAGCAGCTCGGCCTCGATCGCGGCGCGCGCCGCGGGCGTGGGTTCGCGGTCGGGCCAGGCGCCGTGGCGCGCCAGCCAGGCCTCGGCATCGAAGCCGGCCGTCATGCGCTGGCCGGCAACCTGGTCGAGGCGGGCGATGAAGCGCTCGCGGCGCTTCATCGGCTCGTTCATGTCGGGTGCCATTTCGCGCATGCCCATGCGTTCGGGCGGCTCGGCGCCGACCAGCATCGGCGCCACGCCGTCGTCGCGCCCGCGCAGCAGACGCTCGGCAAAGCGGCGCCGCTCGAGCAGTTGGTTGGCGTCGATCCAGTCGGTGTAGCCGGGCCAGCCCTTGACGTTGGGCGGCATGAACAGGGCCTGTCCCATGCGCGTGCTCATCAGCGCGGCCGCCATGCCGTCGGGCTGGCGCACGCCGAACTGGCGGAAGCTGCCGACCACCAGTTCGACCGGCGACTTGATCAGCGCCGCCCGGTTGGCCTCGGCCCAGAAGGCCTCGCTCAGCAGCAGCTCGCGCAGGGCCGGCGCGATCTGCCAGCCCTGCCCCAGGCGACGCGCGACGCGCTCGAGCTCGGCCTGCTCGGCTGCGCCGGACGGCTCGGGCGAGACGAACTCGCGCCACAGCTTGGCCGCCACGAAGGGCGGCGCCGCCGGCTGCGCGAGCAGGATGTCGAGCACCGCATCGCCGTCGAAGCGGCCGCTGCGGCCAAGCACGGTCTTGACGCCGTGGTCATGCCGGCGCGGGCGGAAAGCCGCCTGCCAGTCGGCCCGGTCGACGGTCCAGCCGCTGAAGGCGCGCGCCGCCTCCTTGATGTCGCGCTCGCCGTAGTGCCCCTCGCCGAGCGTGAACAGCTCCATCACCTCGCGCGCGAAGTTCTCGTTCGGTGCGCGGTCGCGGTTGCTGGCGCCGTCGAGGTAGACCAGCATCGCGGGGTCGCGCGCGATGCCATGCAGCAGCGCGCCGAAGTCGCCCAGCGCCTCGCGACGCAACAGCCGGTGCTGAATCCACATGCCCTGCGGCTGGCGCACCTTCTGCTGCGAGGTGGCGAAGTGGTTGTGCCAGAACAGCGTCATGCGCTCGGCCAAGGGCGCCGGTGACAGCGTCATCTGCTGCAGCCACCAACCGCGCAGCTCGAAGATCTGCAGTTGCTGCTCGACCAGCGCGCGCTTGCGCTCCTCGTCGGACAGGCGGCCGAGCGTCGTGGCGATCGGCTCGCGGGTGAAGGCCGGCGGCGCCAGGCGCGGCTCGCCGCGGCGGCTTTCGGCACCGGCCTCGGCCAGCAGCCGGTCGACCGCCTGCGCCGGGCTCAGGCCAAGCAAGGGCCGCACTTCCCCCGGCGTCGGGGCGAAGCCGGTGCGCAGCAGCAGGTGGCGCGCGGCCGCCTCGTCGAGCACGACCGGCAGCGCGCACGCCCAGCCGGCTGCGAGCAGCAGCAGCAGCACGAGCCCCAGCACAGGCCGCATCAGCGGTGGCAGCAAGCGTGGCATCGGGTCTCCTCGGTGTTCTTTTCCTTGGCGTTGCGAACCACAACGCCGATGCTGAGTCTCAGGACGACCCGAGTTGGCGCCGCCACCGTAAAGCTGCGTAAATCCCCGCCCGCGAGTTGGAGGCAGCTCTCGGCAAGTGTTGTAACAACGGGTCAGATTCGGCCCAAAATGGGCTGGGGCGAGGGCCGCCGCTGCGTACCATCGCCTCTGTTACAAGTTTCGGAGCCGCCCATGAACGCAGAAGCCAAGACACGCGCCGACCGGATCGTCGTTGTCGACGACGATGCCCGCATTCGCGACCTGCTGCGACGCTACCTGACGCAGGAAGGATTCGAGGTCCTGCTGGCCGAGGACGCCAAGGCGCTCAACCGCCTGCTGACCCGCGAGACGCTCGACCTGATCGTGCTCGACCTGATGCTGCCCGGCGAAGACGGCCTGTCGATCTGTCGCCGCCTGCGCGCGGCCAATGACAGCACGCCGATCATCATGCTGACCGCCAAGGTGGAGGACGTCGACCGCATCGTCGGCCTCGAGGTCGGCGCCGACGACTACCTGCCCAAGCCCTTCAACCCGCGCGAGCTGCTGGCCCGCATCCATGCGGTGCTGCGCCGGCGTCCGACGCAGGAAGCCCCTGGCGCGCCGGCGCGCGAGCCGCAGACGGTCAGCTTCGGCCCCTTCGAGTTCGACCTCGCGCTGCGCCGCCTGAGCAAGGACGGCGAGCAGATGGCGCTGACCACCGGCGAGTTCTCGATGCTCAAGGCGCTGGTGCGCCACCCGCGCCAGCCGCTGAGCCGCGACAAGCTGGCGCAGCTGGCGCGTGGCCGCGAGTTCGAGCCCTTCGACCGCAGCCTCGACGTGCAGATCAGCCGCCTGCGCAAGATGCTCGAGCCCGACCCGGCCCAGCCGCGCTACATCCAGACTGTCTGGGGCGTGGGCTATGTGTTTGTGCCGGACGGCAACGGCTGAATGAATGATGGCCCCCACGCTCGTCGCTTCGCGCCGCGGCTGCCCCCCGCGGGGGCGCAGTCCGGCTTGGGGCGGCCCGGCGCCGGCCTGAACCTGCAGTAGGGGCGCGCAATGGCTGAAATGAGAATGCGCGCCCCGCAGCATCGGCCGTACGCGGCCGACTCTGCGGCAGGACCGCCGACCACGCCGAACCCGGCCAGCCACGCGCCAACGCAACCGGCGTCGCAAAGCCCGAGTTCGATCTCACCGACGACCACCTCGCCGCCGCCGAGCCAGGCCCGACGCAGCGCGCGCCGCGCCGCGATGGGCATCGAGCGCGAGCGCGAGCGGCGCAGTCCCTTTGCGCTGAGCCTGTTCTGGCGCACCTTCTTCCTGCTCGCGCTGCTGCTTGGCGGAGGCATCTTTGCCTGGCTGATCACGCTGCGCCAGCTCGAATTCGAGCCGCGCGCGGTACAGGCGGCACAGCAGATCGCGAGCCTGGTCAACGTCTCGCGCGAGGCACTGCGCTTTGCCGACCAGGTCAATCGCACCGCGCTCGTCAAGAGCATCGCCGACCAGGAGTCGGTCAAGCTGCTGCCGCGCGAGCCGAGCGACGTCTTCGAGGCCTTCGCCAGCGACCGCTTCTCGCGCCGCATCAGCGCCGAACTGCAGTCGCGCCTTGGCCCGGGCACGGTGGTCGCGCAAAGCGTCAACGGCGCGCGGGGGCTGTGGGTCGGCATCTCGATCGACAAGGACCAGGTCTGGCTGCAGGCCGACCCGCGCCGGCTCCAGGCCGAGGTCAACGACAGCACCTATTTCGTCTGGATCGGCATCGCGCTGGTCGCCACCCTGCTCGGCTCGGCCGGCGTCGCGGGGCTCATCAACCGCCCGCTGCAGCAGCTGAGTTTTGCCGCCAGCCGCATCCGCGACGGCGAGTTCGATTCGCGCCTGGACGAACGCACCGCGACGCGCGAGATCCGCGAGGTCAACATGGGCTTCAACCGCATGGCGCGCGAGCTGGCCAAGGTCGAGGAAGACCGCGCGGTGATGCTGGCTGGCATCAGCCATGACCTGCGCACACCCTTGGCTCGTTTGCGTCTCGAAGCCGAGATGAGCGTCGAGGACGACGACGCCAAGCGCAACATGGCCGCCGACATCGAGCAGCTCGACGCGATCATCGACAAGTTCATGGACTACGCGCGCCCCGGCGACGCGCAGTTGGTGGCGGTGCCGGTGAGCTGGCTGCTCGACCGCGAGATCGCCGCCTTCCGCGACCCCGAGCATCTGCGCATCGAGAGCCGCGTGGCGATCGACGTGCGGGTGATGGCCGACGAGACCGAACTCGGCCGCGTCTTCGCCAACCTGTTCGAGAACGCGCGCCGCTACGGCCGCGGCACCGACACCGGCATCGCCCGGGTGCAGATCGGCCATGTGCGCACCGGGCCATGGGTGATCCTGAGCGTGCGCGACCACGGGCCGGGCGTGGCGCCCGAGAAGCTGGCCCAGCTCACGACGCCCTTCTTCCGCGGCGACGCGGCGCGCACGGCCGCTACCGGCGCCGGCCTCGGGCTGGCGATCGTCGACAAGGCGGTGCAGCGCATGGGCGGCCAACTCGAACTGGCCAACGCTCCCGACGGCGGGCTGGTGGCGCACATCCGGCTCAAGAGCGCGGATGCGCCGGCGGCGCATCGTGCATGAACGATGAACCCTCGGTGCTGCGCACCGTCGGATGAACGATGAATCAAGCGAGCGGCGTCGAAGGCGCCGATTCATCGTTCATGCGTTGCCGCGCAGCGACGAGCGTCATCGTTCATTCTCGGCGCGCAACGGCACCAGCAACGCCACCGCCCTCGCCTCGATCGCCTCGCCGCGGCCGACCGGCCCCATCTTCTCGGCGGTCTTGGCCTTGACGTTGACCTGGGCCGAACTCACGCCGAGCGCCTGCGCGATGCGCTCGACCATCGCCGGAATGTGCGGCGCCATTTTCGGCGCCTGGGCAACGATGGTGCTGTCGATGTTGCCGATCTCGTAACCCGCGGCGCGCACGCGGCGCGCGGCCTCGGCCAGCAGCGCGTGCGAGTCCGCACCCTTGAAGGCGGCGTCGGTGTCGGGGAAATGGCGACCGATGTCGCCGAGTGCGGCGGCGCCGAGGATCGCGTCGGTGATCGCGTGCAGCAGTGCATCGGCGTCAGAGTGGCCGAGCAGGCCGTGGTTGTGCGGGATCGTCACGCCGCCAAGCACCAGCGGTCGCCCGCTGACCAGCGCGTGCGTGTCCCAGCCCTCGCCGATGCGTGGCAGCAGGATCGTCGGGTCAGCCATCGGAATTCCTTGTTGTCTCGAAGTACTCGTTGCGGCGCAGGCCCCACAGGCCGTGGGCGGCGAGCGGGCTCGCCGGATCGATGCGCGGATGGGTGAAGCGGCCCAGCGCCTGCAGGCCAATGCGCCGCATCACCGCCTGCGAGCGCAGGTTGGACAGCGCCGTGAAGCTGACCACGAGATCGAGGTCGAGCCGCTCGAAGGCCGTCGCCAGCGCCGCGCGCGCGGCCTCGGTGGCGTAGCCCTGGCCCCAGGCACCTGCCGCCAGGCGCCAGCCGATCTCCAGGGCCGGCCCGGCGCCGGCCGGCACGTCGATGCCGGGCGGCACGTCGGCCAGGCCGGCGAAGCCGATGAAGCGGCCGCTGCCGCGCTCCTCGAGCGCCCACAGGCCATGGCCGCGCTCGGCGATGCGGCGCTCGGCGCTGGCGGCGCGGGCATCGCTCTCCTCGCTGCTCAACAGCGCCGGGAAATGCTCCATCACGCGCGGGTCGGCGTTCATCGCGGCAAAGGGCGCGCGATCCTCGGCGCGCCACTGACGCAGCAGCAGGCGGGAAGTCTGCAGCTCGATGAGGTCCATCAGCCCGCCTGCGCGACGCGCCACAGCACGCCGGCCGGGTCGATCACTTCGGCGTCGCGCCGGCCCCAGGGTCGGTCGGCGGGCGGGTTGGCACGCGCGCCGAAGCGTTGGCCCAGATCCGACCAGTCGACTCCGGCCCACCAGGCGTCGAGGTCGTCGACGTCCATCAGCATCACGAAGTTCTCGCGATGCGCCGCCACGTCGAAGCGCTGCAGCAGGAAGGAAGCACCGCGCCAGCGCAGCAGTGCGAGGTCGGCATCGAGTCGGCGCGACTCGAAGCCGAGCGCCTCGTAGAAGGCGAGCGAGCGTTCGAGGTCCGGGGCCGGCACCATGGCCTTGATCTCGACGGTCGGGCTCGGCCGCAGCAGGCGCTCGGCGACCTCGAAATCGCCCGGCCA
The DNA here is from genome assembly GCF_004217215.1 of Rivibacter subsaxonicus. Classification (GTDB taxonomy): domain Bacteria; phylum Pseudomonadota; class Gammaproteobacteria; order Burkholderiales; family Burkholderiaceae_C; genus Rivibacter; species Rivibacter subsaxonicus. Next base: position 656,218 of record NZ_SHKP01000006.1, on the reverse strand, counting down.
GGTCAGCTTGAGATTCTCGATCGAGCCGGGCACCAGCTTCGGCGAATGACCCAGCGCCTCGATCGCGCTGGCCTCGTCGGTGACGCTGGCGCCCGCGGCGGCCAACGCCGGCCGCAGCAGGCCGAGGCGGAACATCTGCGGCGTCTGCGCGGCCCATTTGCCGCGGCGGTCGACGGTGGCGCTCACGCGGCCATCGGTCTCGTCCTTGAGCGTGTCGGCGATCGGCAGCGCGAGCAGGCCGCCGACTTCGTCGTCCTCGCAGGCCGCGATCAGTCGCTCGACCCACTCCGACCGCAGCAGGCAGCGCGCCGCGTCGTGCACCAGCACCCAGTCGTGTGGCTGGGCACCGCGCGCCAGCAGCTCGGCCAGTCCGTTGGCCACGGTCTCGGCACGCGTCGCGCCGCCACAGCGCGCGATCCAGCCGCGCTCGCTGGCAAAACCCGGCACATGCTCTTCGAAGACCCGATCCTCGGGCGCCAGCACCACCAGCGTGGCCTCGATGCGAGGCACCTTCGAAAGCGCCTCGAGTGTGTGCGCCACCACCGCCCGACCCGCCAGCCGGTGATATTGCTTGGGGCCACCGACACCGGCCCGTTCGCCGACGCCGGCACAGGGCACCAGCGCATAGCAGCGAGGGGCGAATTCGGGGGAGGCTATGTGCATGTGGGTGCGATTCTAGAATTCATGCGTTCGCGCCCCTCCGCACACTGCGGCGGGGCGTCGCGCATTTGCGGTTCCATTCCATGCAGCTTCCTTCGATCGCCACCGGCAAGCGCTTCACACTGCCGCGCCCGCTGGCCAGCGCCGACGCCGCGCAGCTGGCCGCCTTTGCCCGCGCCAACGCCGCGCAGCGCAAGCTCACGGCGATCGTCTGCGCCGAGCCGGCCGACGCCCAGCGGCTGCAGGACGAACTCGGCTTCTTCGCGCCCGAACTCAGCCTCGCCCAGTTTCCGGACTGGGAAACGCTGCCCTACGACAACTTCAGCCCGCACCAGGACCTGATCTCGGAGCGCCTGGCCACGCTCTGGCGCATCCTGCAGAACCAGCGCAAGCACGAGCTCGACGTGGTGCTGGTGCCGGCCACCACCGCGCTGCTGCGGGTGGCGCCACCGAGTTTTCTGGCCGGCACCACCTTCCTGTTCAAGCAGAAGCAGAAGCTCGACGAGGCCGCACTCAAGGCCCAGCTCACGCTGGCCGGCTACCAGCATGTGAGCCAGGTCGTTTCTCCCGGCGAATACGCGGTGCGCGGCGGGCTGATCGACCTGTTCCCGATGGGATCGTCGGTGCCGTTCCGCGTCGACCTCTTCGACGACGAGGTCGATTCGATCCGTACCTTCGACCCCGACAGCCAGCGCAGCCTCTACCCGGTGCCCGAGGTGCGGCTGCTGCCGGGCCGCGAGTTCCCGATGGACGATGCGGCGCGCGGCGCCTTTCGTAAGCGCTGGCGCGAGCAGGTCGAGGGTGACCCGACCAAGGCCCGGCTCTACAAGGACATGGGCAACGGCGTCGCCGGGCCCGGCATCGAGTTCTACCTGCCGCTGTTCTTCGACGAGACGGCGACACTGTTCGACTACTTCGGATCGTCTGCCCAGGTCGCGCTGCACGGCGAGGTCGACGATTCGCTGAAGAAGTTCTGGGGCGAGACGCGCGAGCGCCATCGCTTCCTGCAGCATGACCCCGAGCGGCCGATCCTGGCGCCGGAGTCGATCTACCTGGCGCCCGAGGCCTTCTTCACGCGCTGCAACGAGCATGCGCAGCTCTCGTTGCGTGGCAGCGAGGCCATCGACTGGGCACGTCCGCTGCCGGACCTCAGCGTCGAGCGCGGCACGCCGGATCCGATGCGCAAGCTCGAACAGCATCTCGAACGCAGCACCAAGGCTGCCGATTCGAGGACTCGCGTGCTGCTGGTCGCCGAGAGCGAGGGCCGGCGCGAGAGCCTGCTCGAGCTGTTGCGAGAGCACCGCCTGGAGCCGCCAGCGGTCGAGTCGCTGGCCACCTTCCTGGCCAGCGACCACCGCTACGCCATCACGGTGGCGCCACTGTCGGCCGGCTTCTTCTGGATCGACCACCAGCTCCAGCTCGTCACCGAGACCGAGCTCTTCGACGCCGCGCCGACCCTGCGCCGGCGCAAGCGCCAGGAGCAGACCAGCGATGTCGATGCGCTGATCAAGGACCTCTCCGAGCTGCGCCCGGGCGATCCGGTGGTCCACATGAACCACGGCATCGGCCGCTATGTCGGGCTGATCAACATCGACCTCGGCGAGGGATCCAACGAGTTCCTGCACCTGGAGTACGCCGACAAGGCCACGCTCTACGTGCCGGTCTCGCAGCTGCAGCTGATCAGCCGCTATACCGGCGTCAGCGCCGAGGAGGCGCCGCTGCATCGCCTGGGCTCGCCGCAGTGGGAAAAAGCCAAGCGCAAGGCCGCCGAGCAGGTGCGCGACACCGCGGCCGAGCTGCTCGCCCTCTACGCCCGCCGCTCGGCGCGCGAGGGCTACGCCTTCCGTTTCTCTCCGCAGGACTACGAGGCCTTTGCCGCCAGCTTCGGCTTCGAGGAGACGCCGGACCAGCGCGCCGCGATCCATGCGGTGATCCAGGACATGGTGAGTCCCAAACCGATGGACCGGCTGGTCTGCGGCGACGTGGGCTTCGGCAAGACCGAGGTCGCGCTGCGCGCGGCCTTCGTCGCCGTCACCGGCGGCAAGCAGGTCGCCCTCCTCGCGCCGACCACCCTGCTCGCCGAGCAGCACTACCAGAACATCGCCGACCGCTTTGCCAAGTGGCCGGTCAAGGTGGCCGAGATGAGCCGCTTCAGGTCGGCCAAGGAGATCAAGGCCGCGCTGGCGGGTCTCGCCGACGGCACCATCGACATCGTGGTCGGCACCCACAAGCTGCTGAGCCAGGACACGAAGTTCGCCAACCTCGGCCTGCTCATCATCGACGAGGAGCACCGCTTCGGCGTGCGCCACAAGGAGCAGATGAAGGCGCTGCGGGCCGAGGTCGACGTGCTGACGCTGACCGCGACGCCGATCCCGCGCACGCTGGGCATGGCGCTCGAGGGACTGCGTGACCTCTCCGTGATCGCCACCGCGCCGCAGCGGCGCCTGGCGATCAAGACCTTCGTGCGCAGCGAGACCAACGGCACGATCCGCGAGGCGGTGCTGCGCGAGCTCAAGCGCGGCGGCCAAGTCTACTTTTTGCACAACGAGGTCGAGACCATCGAGAACCGGCTGCTCAAGCTGCAGGAGCTGATCCCCGAGGCACGCATCGCGATCGCCCACGGCCAGATGCCCGAGCGCCAGCTGGAACACGTGATGCGCGACTTCGTTGCGCAGCGCCACAACGTGCTGCTGTGCTCGACCATCATCGAGACCGGCATCGACGTGCCGACCGCGAACACCATCGTGATGAGCCGGGCCGACAAGTTCGGCCTGGCCCAGTTGCACCAGCTGCGCGGCCGCGTCGGCCGCAGTCACCACCAGGCCTACGCCTACCTGCTGGTGCCCGATGTCGAGGGCCTCTCCAAACAGGCCGCGCAGCGGCTCGACGCGATCCAGCAGATGGAGGAGCTCGGCTCCGGCTTCTACCTGGCGATGCACGACCTCGAGATCCGCGGCGCCGGCGAGGTGCTCGGCGAGCACCAGAGCGGCAACATGCAGGAGATCGGCTTCCAGCTCTACAACGAGATGCTGGCCGCCGCGGTGCGCGAGCTGCGCGCCGGCCGCGGCGCCGAGGTCAGCGACCTGCTCGGGCCGAACGGCATGCTCTTCGGCAGCAACACCGAGATCAACCTGCACGCGCCGGCGCTGCTGCCAGACGCCTATTGCGGCGACGTGCACGTGCGGCTCTCGCTCTACAAGCGCCTGGCCACGGCCGACAAGCTGGAGCGCATCGATACCCTGCTCGAGGAGATCGTCGATCGCTTCGGCAAACTGCCCACGCAGGCCCAGACGCTGTTCGACCTGCACCGGCTGCGGGTGCAGGCCCGGCCCTACGGCATCACGCGCATCGACGCCGGCCCGCAGCTGATGAGCATCAGCTTCCGGCCCAAGGCGCCGGTCGATCCGATGCGCATCATCGAACTGGTGCAGAAGAACCGCCACATCAAGCTGGCCGGCAACGACAAGCTGCGCATCGAGCGCGCGCTGTCCGAGCCCAAGGACCGGGCGCAGTTCGTACGGGATCTGCTGAGGTCACTCGGGCAGCCGGTGGGGGCGGTGGCGGCCTGAGTCGGCGGGGCGGCTGGGCTGCGGCGTCGAGGGCGACCGAGGCCACTTGGGGCCAAGGACTGCGTTCAGGCCCGGAGCATGGCGAGCGTCAGCCCTGTAGCCCGTCAGGTCAGCGCTGCGTCGCGGGGGGCATCCCTGGCGCGGCGCGTCGAAGCAAACGCGCTGGTACCCAGCCACCGCCACAGGTCTTGCGCATCGCGCTTCGCCCCATCCACGCGGATCTCGCGCGACTGCAAGGCCTGCTGGGGTGTGCGGTCGCCCGCCCATATCTCGGTCAAGGCTCGCACGGTCGAATCCACGACGAGCGTCAACTCGCGCCCCGGGTCATCACGGCAGAGGTCGGCCACGCCGTCCTCGACCACCAGCCACCATGAGCCCTCCCCGGCCCGAGCGTCCCGGAACTGGAAGTTGATGACGACGGGCCGGGTCGGGAATTCCGGGATGCAGGCGAAGCGCCGGACGTCCCACATCAGCAGGCCCGCATCCAGCTCGTCGTCGCGCAGGCGGCTGCCGATCCAGCGCGCGCCCCAATGGCCGAGCGCCATGACGATGGGCCGCAGTTCCTCGCCAGCCGCCGTGAGGCCGTACTCCCAGACCTTGCCGGCGGCGACGCGCCGCACGATGCCGAACTCCTCGAGACGCTGGAGCCGCTGTGCCAGCAGGCTGGTGGACATGCGCGGCACGCCGCGGCGCAGGTCGTTGAAGCGCTTGCTGCCGCAAAGCAGCTCGCGCACCACCAGCGGCGTCCAGCGCTCGCACAGCACCTCGGCCCCTCTTGCGACGGTGCAGAACTGGCCGTAGGTGTTTTCCATTGCCTCGCCTTCCAAGCGCAAACGCTTCAGATTCTGGACTGGCCTCGGTGATCTGTCATGCGCATGCTGTCCGCGTCGGGCAAGGGCTGCCCGGGAAGGATTCCCATGACGAAGATCGCCATCATCCAGCGTGCGCCAGTCCTGCTCGATCGCGGTGCCACCATCGCCAAGGCCCTGCAATGGGTTGCCGAGGCCGCCGCCGCCGGGGCCTCGCTGATCGTCTTTCCCGAGACCTTCATTCCGGGCTATCCATCCTGGATCTGGCGCCTGGCAGCCGGGCGGGACGGTGCGCTCATGGGGCAGTTGCACGCGCAGCTGCTGGCCAATGCGGTCGATATCGGCCGAGGGGATCTGACGGCGCTCTGCGAGGCCGCCGGCGCCCACGCCGTGACGATCGTGTGCGGCGTCAACGAGAAGGATGGCAGTCGAGGCGGCGGCACGCTCTATAACACCGTCGTGACCATCGGCCCCGACGGCACCTTGCTGAACCGGCACCGCAAGCTGATGCCCACCAACCCCGAGCGCATGGTCCATGGCCTGGGCGATGCGTCCGGCTTGCGCGTGGTGGACTCGGCCGTCGGCCGGATCGGCACGCTCATCTGCTGGGAGAACTACATGCCGCTCGCCCGCTATGCGCTCTACGCGCAGGGCGTGGAGATCTACATCGCGCCCACCTACGACAGCGGTGACGGCTGGATCGCCACGATGCGGCATGTGGCGCTCGAAGGCCGGTGCTGGGTGATCGGCAGCGGCACGGTGCTGTGCGGCAGCGACCTGCCGCCAGCCTTCCCGGGCCGCGCCGAGCTGTTCCCCGATGCACAGGAATGGATCAACGATGGCGACTCGGTGGTCATCGGCCCCACGGGCAAGATCGTGGCGGGGCCGATGCGCCAGGAGACGGGCATCCTGTATGCGGAGATCGACGCCGGGCAGGTCGCGGCCGCGCGCCGGACTCTCGACGTTGCCGGGCACTACGCGCGCCCGGACATTTTCGAGCTGCAAGTGCGCCGCACGCCGGCGATAGCCGTGCGCTTCGCCGACGGATGAGCGCGTCGCGCGCCGTCGGCAGAACCTGAACTCTTGTCACTCTCCAAGGAGGTCAACCATGGCAGTCAAGCTCACACGAATGGATGGCGGGATCGTGGATCTCCCGCCCGAAGCCCTGCAGTCCTTCAAGGCCGCATTCAAGGGCCGCGTGCTGACCGCGGAAGACGCCGAATACGAGGAGTCGCGCCAGGTCTGGAACGCGATGATCGACCGGCGTCCCGGCCTGGTGGCGCGCTGCACCGGGACGGTCGACGTCGTGCAGGCGGTGCGCTTCGCGCGCCAGCACGGGCTGCTCTGCTCCGTGCGCGGCGGCGGCCACAACATCGCCGGGCTCGCCGTATGCGAGGGGGGGCTCATGATCGACATGTCAACTCTCCGAGGCGTCTGGGTCGATCCGGTGCGCCGCACGGCGTGCGCGCAGGCAGGCTGCACCTTGGGCGACGTCGACCGCGAGACGCAACTGCACGGGCTCGCGGCCGTGCTCGGCTTCGTCTCCGCGACAGGGATCGCGGGCCTCACCGTCGGTGGCGGCTTCGGCTACCTCACGCGCCGCCATGGATGGACCTGCGACAACGTGCTCTCGATGGAGGTGGTGACGGCCGATGGCCGGGTCCTGCGCGCCTGCGCGGACGAGAACGCAGACCTGTTCTGGGCCCTGCGCGGCGGCAGCGGCAACTTCGGCATCGTCACGTCCTTCGAGTACCGGCTCTTTCCCGTCGGGCCCGAGATCCTGGGTGGTGCGATCGCCTGGCATGGCGAGGACGCCGCGCAGGTCCTCGAGGCCCACCGCGCGTTCAGCGCCACGGCGCCGCGCGAACTCACCAGCGTGGCCGTGCTGCGGATCGCGCCGCCGGCGCCCTGGCTGCCGAAGGAGGTGCACGGCAAGCCGATCGTCGCCATCTTCGTCTGCCATTCGGGCAAGGTCGAGGACGGCGAAGCCCTGCTGGCGCCGCTGCGCGCGACCGGCCGGCCGATCGCCGACATCGTGACGCGCCGGCCCTATGTGCAGATGCAGAGCCTGCTCGATGCCACGCAGCCCAAGGGACGGCGCTACTACTGGAAGTCGCACTACCTGCCCGCCATCGATCGCCCGCTCATCGACGTGGCCGTGGCGCACGCGGCGCGGATCGCATCGCCCCATTCGGCCATCCTGATGTTCCAGATCCAGGGGGCGCTGAACGACCTGCCTGCCGGGCACTCGCCAGCAGGCAACCGCGACGCGGCCTATGTGCTGAACATCACCGGCTCCTGGGAGAAGTCTGAGGACGACGCCGTCAACATCCAGTGGGCGCGTGACTGCTTCGAAGCCACGCGTTCCTTCTCGACCGGCGGCACCTACATCAACTTCCTGACCGAGGAGGAAGGCCCCGACCGCGTGGAGGCCGCCTATGGTCGGCCCAATCTCGACCGGCTCGCGACGGTCAAGCACGCCTACGACCCCGAGAACTTCTTCCGACACACGAAGAGCGTCAGCGGCTGACTGGCCAGCTTGAAGAAAGCCTCTGTGTTGCAGATCGGCGCCGGTGGCGAGCCGAGGCCGCGAGCCTCGTGCGCCGCAGCCTAGCGCTGCCGCAATCCGAACTCGGCCATCTTGCGGTACAGCGTGTTGCGGCTGATGCCGAGCCGGCGCGCGGCTTCCGAGAGGTTGTCCGGGCAGTCCTGCACCGCCAGGCGCACGCTGCGCTCGGCTTGCGCGCGCAGGCCGGCGCTGTCGGCCTCCGCCCGCACGCCGGGCGCCGGGCAACGCAGCGCGGCGGCCAGGTCGTCGGGGAGGTGGGCCCAGCCAATCTGCACCTCGCTGTCGTCGACCAGGGCGCAGGCGGTGCGCAGGGCGTTCTGCAACTGGCGCAGGTTGCCGGGCCAGCGGTAGGTGGCAAAGGCTCGTTGCAGTTCGGGCGCCAGGCAGAGCTCGCGTTCGGGCTGCAACTCGCGCAGCATGCGCGCGGTCAGCGCAGCCAGGTCCTGGCGTTCGCGCAGCGGCGGCAGTTGCAGCGTCAGGCCGTTGAGGCGGTAGTAGAGGTCTTCGCGGAAGCTGCCCTGCTCGATGGCCGTCGTCAGGTTGCGGTGCGTGGCGCAGACGAGGCGAAAGTCCACCGCCACCGGCTTGCCGCCGCCCAGCGGCACCACCTCGCGGTCCTGCAGCACACGCAGCAGCCGCGCCTGCAGCGACAGCGGCATGTCGCCGATCTCGTCGAGGAAGAGCGTGCCGCCCTGCGCTTCGCGGATGCGCCCCGGGGCGCCTTCGCGACTGGCGCCGGTGTAGGCGCCGGGCCGGTAGCCAAAGAGTTCGGCCTCGATCAGTGCTTCGGGCAACGCGGCGCAGTTGACGGCGACGAAAGGCCCCGCGGCGCGCCCGCTGCTCTGGTGCACGGCGCGCGCAAAGACCTCCTTGCCTACACCCGACTCGCCTTGCAGCAGCAAGGCGATGGGCTTGTCGAGCACCCGCCGCGCGCGGCCGGCGGTGGCGGCCATCGCCGGGTCGCCGGTTTCCAGCGCGGCCAGCGCGTCGGTCGCCGGCACGCTGAGCGCACGTGCTGCCGCACTGCTGTGCTGTGCCGCCAGCACCGAGCGGCTGGCCTCCACTCGCGCCCACAGCGTGCCGCCATCGAAGCGCCGCAGCGCGTGCGGCGCGCCGCTGCCCTGGCGGCCCCACGCGAAGAGCGCGGCCATGTCGAGTTGCAGCACGCGCTCGAGCATGCTGGTGCCGATGGCCGACTGCGGCAGGCCCAGCAGCGTCAGCGCAGCGCCGTTGGCGCCGATGATCCAGCCCTCCTCGGACAGCGCCAGCAGCCCTTCGGTCACCGTGCCCAGGCCCTCGGGTTGGGCGTGCAGGCGCAGTCGCAGGCCGCAGGCATGACGGGTTTCGAAGAGCCTGTTCTCGATCATGCGCACGGCACTCTTCACCAGCGCCAGCGTGTGGCGGTGGTAGCCGCGGTGGTCACCCGAGATGTCGAGCACCCCCAGCAGACGGCCGGCGGGGTCGGCAATCGGCGCGGCGGTGCAGGTCAGGAAGCCGTTGCGTTCGAGAAAGTGCTCGCCGGCGTGCACCACCATCGGCGCGGCGTCGGCAATGGCCGTGCCGATCGCATTGGTGCCACGCCACTGCTCATGCCAGTTGGCGCCGGGGCGCAGCGCCACGCGTTCGGCGCGGTCGAGGAAGCTGGCATCGCCCAGCGACTGCAGCAGCATGCCCTGCGGGTCGGCCAGGATGACCATGCTGTCGGTGTCGCGCGTCTGCTCGAACACGAACTCCATCACCGGGCGGGCGTGCGAGACCAGTTCGTGCCGGTGATCGATCGCGCGCGCCAACTGCGCGGCCGAGGCGTGCGGCGCACCCTGCATGCGGCCGGTGGGCGCCAGCCCGTAGCCGTTGCAGCGCTGCCAGCTGTGGCTCAGCGTGGCGGCGATCAGGCCGTCGCCGACGCTGCCCGTCTCCAGCAACTGGCGGCGGGCGGCACGTAGCAATGCGGGCGCGGGACGGGTGGCCAGGGCATGGCTGCTCATGATCTTGTCTCCAGGCGGGCTTCTGACGAGCCGTTTGGGTCTGTTGACCCTAGCTACAGCCTAGCCGGAACTGCCGGGTCGGCAAGCGGTTCGGCGCCAATCGGGTGTGCACCTGTCCCAACGTGTGACAGGTGTTCAGCGGCGGGCGCCGGCGACGCAGTGTGCGGCCCGTTCCTGACCGTGTTCTTGCGCAAGATCGGGCCGAACCGGGCCCAGCGAGCGCTGGCACACCCTTTGCGATGGGGCCCGCCCGGCTGGCGCAGTGCCCGGTTTGCCCAGCTCCTTGCAGCCCACCTACCGGACGGAGACAGAACATGACCCTCTACGCCAAACCCAACACGCCGAACGCCAAGCTCGTCTTCAAGCCGGTCTACGACAACTTCATCAACGGCAAGTTCGTGCCACCGGTCAAGGGCCAGTACTTCGAAGTGATCACGCCGATCGACGGCAGCGTCTACACCCGGGCCGCGCGCTCCACCGCCGAAGACATCGAACTCGCGCTCGACGCCGCCCACGCCGCGGCCGACGCCTGGGGCCGCACCAGCGCCGGCGAACGCGCCGGCGTGCTGCTGAAGATCGCCGACCGGCTGGAGAAGAACCTCGAGCTGCTGGCCTACGCCGAGACGGTGGACAACGGCAAGCCGATCCGCGAGACGCTGAACGCCGACATCCCGCTGGCCGTCGACCACTTCCGCTACTTCGCCGGCTGCGTCCGTGCGCAGGAGGGCGCGCTGAGCGAGATCGACGAGAACACCATCGCCTATCACTTCCACGAGCCGCTGGGCGTGGTCGGCCAGATCATTCCGTGGAACTTCCCGATCCTGATGGCGGCCTGGAAGCTGGCCCCGGCGCTGGGCGCCGGCAACTGCGTGGTGCTCAAGCCTGCCGAGAGCACGCCGGTCAGCATCCTGGTGCTGGCCGAGCTGATTGCCGACCTGTTGCCACCGGGCGTGCTGAACATCGTCAACGGCTACGGCCGCGAGGCGGGCATGCCGCTGGCGCAGAGCAAGCGCATCGGCAAGATCGCCTTCACCGGCAGCACGGCCACCGGCCGCGTCATCGCGCAGGCCGCCGCCACCAACCTGATCCCGGCGACGCTGGAGCTCGGCGGCAAGAGCCCGAACGTGTTCTTCGCCGACGTCGCCGACCACGACGATGCCTTCCTCGACAAGGCCATCGAAGGCCTGGTGCTGTTCGCCTTCAACCAGGGCGAGGTCTGCACCTGCCCGAGCCGCGCGCTGATCCACGAATCGATCTACGACAAGTTCATCGCCAAGGCATTGAAGCGCGTGCAGGCGATCAAGCAGGGCAGCCCGCTGGACACCGACACGATGATGGGTGCGCAGGCCTCGGCGGTGCAGATGGACAGGATCCTGACCTACATGGACATCGGCAGGCAGGAAGGTGCGCAGCTGCTGACCGGTGGCGGCCGCGCCGAGCTCGGCGGTGACCTGGCCGGCGGCTACTACATCCAGCCGACGCTGTTCAAGGGCGACAACAGCATGCGCATCTTCCGCGAGGAGATCTTCGGCCCGGTGCTGGCCGTGACCACCTTCAGGACCGAAGCCGAAGCGCTGGCCATCGCCAACGACACGCCCTACGGCCTGGGCGCCGGGGTCTGGACCCGCGACAGCAACACCGCCTACCGCATGGGTCGCGGCATCAAGGCCGGCCGTGTCTGGACCAACTGCTACCACGCCTATCCGGCGCACGCGACCTTCGGTGGCTACAAGGAATCGGGCATCGGCCGCGAGACCCACAAGATGATGCTCGACCACTACCAGCAGACAAAGAACCTGCTGGTGAGCTACTCGCCGGACAAGCTCGGCTTCTTCTGATCGCAGCGGCTGGCCGACCCCTCTGCCGCGACGCGGGATCGAGGGGCTCGAACGCACATCCACATTCCGGAGACAAACCCATGAACCGCAAACGCACCCTCATCGCGCTCGTCGGCGCCTTGCTGCTGGCCACCGGCGCCGCGCATGCCGCCGACGAAGGCTGGCCGATGTATGGCCACGGCTACGACAACACCCGCTACTCGCCGCTGGCGCAGATCAACCCGTCCAACGTCGGGCAGCTCAAGCTGGCCTTCTCGCTGCAGCTCGGCTCGCTGCGCTCCAACGAGTCCTCGCCGATCGTCATCGGCGACACGATGTACGTCAGCACCTCGTGGGGCCCGAAATACGTCTACGCCGTCGACGCCCGCACCGGCGCCACCAAGTGGACCTACCAGCCCGATGTGCCCGACGACACGCTGCAGTACGCCTGCTGCGACGTCAACAACCGCGGCGTGACCTATGCCGACGGCAAGATCTTCGTCGGTCGCCTCGACGGCAAACTCTCGGCGGTCGATGCCGCCACCGGCAAGGAGCTGTGGACGACGACGGTGGTCGACTACAAGCAGGGCTCGGTGATCACCTCGCCGCCGCTGGTGGTGCGCAACATGGTCATCACCGGCTTCGGCGGCGGCGAGTACGGCGCGCGCGGCAGCCTCCAGGCCTACGACATCGCCACCGGCAAGGAGATCTGGAAGACCTGGACCGTGCCCGGTCCCGGCGAAGCCGGCAACGACAGCTGGAAGGGCGACAGCTGGCAGCATGGCGGCGCGGTGGCGTGGCTGATCGGCAGCTACGACGCGAAGACCGACACCGTGTTCTGGGGCACCTCGAACCCCGGTCCGTGGAACACCGTGGTGCGCAGCAGCGGCGACGGCAACTACGGCAAGCTGACCAACCTGTACTCGGCCAGCACCGTGGCCTTCGACGCCGCCACCGGCAAGATCAAGTGGTGGGTGCAGGCGACGCCGGCCGATGCCTGGGACTACGACGGCGTCAACGAGCTGGTGCTGGCCGACCTGAACGTCAAGGGCGCGAAGACGCCGGTCTACATGAAGGCCGACCGCAACGGCTTCTTCTACGTGGTGAACCGCGACAACGGCAAGATCGTCTCGGCCGAGAAGTACGTGCCGACGACCTGGGCCAACAAGATCGACATCGCGACCGGCAAGCCCGACGAGGTGGCCGACAAGCGCCCCGGCCCCGGCCGGCCGGCCAAGGGCATCTGCCCGAACCTGATCGGCGGCAAGAACTGGCAGCCGATGTCGTTCAACCCCGGCACGGGCCTGGTCTACATCCCGACCAACAACGTCTGCATGGACTGGTCGGTCTCGGAGGTGAACTACCGCAAGGGCGTGTTCTATCTCGGCGCCGACTTCCCGACCGTGCCCGGCCCCGGCGGCTACATGGGCGAGCTGGTGGCCTGGGACCCGGTGGCGCAGAAGAAGGTCTGGGGCGTCAAGACCGACCTGCCGTTCAACGGCGGCACGCTGACCACCGCCGGCGGCCTGACCTTCTGGGGCGACCTGCACGGCGTCTTCCACGCCTACGACGCGAAGAACGGCAAGGAACTCTGGAAGATGCCGCTCGGCTCGGGCATCGGTGCCGGGCCGATCAGCTACTCGGTGAACGGCAAGCAGTACGTGGCGGTGGTCGTCGGTCGCACGGCGGCGATCCCGGCCTTCCTCGGTGACGTCGGCAAGAAGATGACGGAGGCCACGCCCGAAGGCGGCGCGCTCTTCGTCTTCTCGGAGTAATTGCGATGCGTGCCGTTCAAATCCTCGGACTGGCGGCTGCCCTGGCCTGCGGGGCAGCCGCCTCGCAGGCTGCGGTGGCGCCTGCCTCCGCATCGCCGCTGCGCCTGTGCGCCGACCCCGCGAACCTGCCGTTCAGCAGCAGCACGGCCGACCCGGCTGCGCCCGGGCTGTACGTCGAGATCGGCAGCGCGGTCGCGCAGGCGCTGGGCCGGCCGCTGCACACCGTGTGGTCGCTCAGCATCTTCGGCAAGCGCAACCTGCGCACGACGCTGCTCGCCGGCCAATGCGATCTGGCCGTCGGCCTGCCCGCCGAAGCCGGCTTCATGGGGCCGCGGCTGATCTTCACGCAGCCGATCCTGCAGCTGGGCTACGCGCTGGTGCTGCCGCCGGACAGCCCGGCGCGCAGCATCGACGACCTGAAGGGCCTGCGCGTGGCGGTCCAGTTCGGCTCGCCGCCGCAGGGCCTGCTGGCCGCGCGCAGCGACATCACGTCGGTGACGGCGATGGACCCCGAAGAGGCGATGCGCCGCCTGGCCGCCGGCGAGGCCGACGCGGCCTTTCTGTGGGGCGCGAGTGCCGGCTACATCAACCGCGTGCTGCTGAACGAGCGCTACAGGCTCGTGCCGGTGCAAGGGCCGCAGCTGCAGTTCCAGGCCGCGATCGGGCTGTCGAACAAGCAGCCCGGCCTGCGCGACGAGGTCGACGCCGTGCTGCCGGCGCTGGCACCACGCATCCGCGAACTGAGTGCCAAGTACGCGGTGACCGCCGGCGCGCCGGTCGTGCTGGCGGCCGCGGGGTCGCAGCAGTTGGCGCTGGCCGAAGCGCTGGCATCGCCGGCCGCAGCTGCGACCGCCGATGCCCGGCGCGTCGACCCGGGCAAGGGCAAGGAGATCTTCAACAGCACCTGCGCCCATTGCCACGGTCCGAGCGGCGTGGTCGAGGACCGCAAGATCAACCTGCGCCGCCTGCAGCTGAAGTACGGCGAGCAGCTCGAGGAGACCTACTTCACGACCGTCAACGGCGGCCGTCCGAGCAAGGGCATGCCGGCATGGAAGGAGGTGTTCACGCACCAGGATCTGAGCGACATCCTCGGCTACCTGCGGACCATCCAGGAGAAGTGAGGAAACCCGGATGCCAAGCCGGGCGCGTGAGCGCTCGATTGGCCGCTGCGCGCCCAAAGCTGGCGGCCTCGACCGCCGGCCAGGCGCCCGATCAGAACGACTGCGCCGCTGGCTCGAATGCGGCGTGGAAGCCGAAGGGGATCACCTGCGGCGCCTCCAGCATCGCCAGACCTTCGAGGCTGCGTGCATCGAGCACGCCAATCATGCCGCCGGTGTCGCCATCGGCCAGGGTCGGCACCAGCAGCACGCCGTCGTCTTCGACCGCACTGCCCGGCCGCGGCACGAACAACGGCTCGAGTTGCACCGCGTTCGGTCGCTGCCAGACGCGGCGCTCGCCGCTGCGCAGGTCCAGCCGCACGGTGCGGTCGAGAAAGGTCGCACGCCGCTCGGGGTCGAGCCCGCTGCCCCACATGCAGGTCGCCGCCCCGGCACCGATGCGCGCGGGGTGCACCTGCGGCAGCTCGACGCCGGCGGCCACCAGTTCGGGCAGCGCGTCCGAGTGCCCGGGCCGCAGGCGGTAGCGCACCAGTTGCGGCAGCACCTGCTGCGGTGCGCAGTTGCGCAAGGGCTGCAGGCGCAGATCGTCGACGACGCTCGCGTCCTCGTAGGTGATCAGCTCGACGAGGATCTCGTCGCCCTGCTCCCAGGCCTGCACCGCGTGAAAGCAGAAGATGGGAGGCAGGGCCCAGCTGCGCACCGAACCGTCGTCGAGACTGATCGCATGCAGCATCGAGCCGCCGCCGGCGTCCCATTTGAAGGCGCGAATGTAGGGCTTGCCGCTGAAACGCAGGCTCAGCGGCTGGGCCCGCAGCGCGCATTCCCAGACCAGCGCGTGGCGCTCGCTGCGGGCAAAGGCATGCAGGTAGCCGGCCTGCGCGACCCTGATCTCGCCACGCGGCTCGCGCCGGCGCGTACCGGCGGCAACGCGGAACAGGCGGTAGACCGACTTGGGGCCGAGCTGGATGCCCACGTTCCACCAGTTGCCATCGGCATCGGTGAAGCCATGCGCGGCCATCAGGTCGATGTGCAGATCGTCCTCGAAGCGGACGCGGCCGATGGTGGTCAGCGTCGCGGCGTCGAACTCGGTCACCATCGGCGTCTCTGTCATCGAGATCCAGTCCTCGCCGATGCGTGCCATCACGACGGCGCCGTTGTCGGTGTTGCGCGGCGAGATCACGCGGGTGAACCAGCGATCGTGCTTGGGCGTGTCGAAGGCGCCGAGCGCCGGTGCGCCGAGCGCGATGCTACGCAGGTAGTCCTCGCTGTGCTGGAAGCGGCTGCGATAGCGCGCCGTGCCGGCTCCGCCATTGATCGCGATGCCGTGCAGCATCGCCAGCCCGTCGAACCAGTGCTCGTACTGGCCCTTGGGCAGCTCCCACAGCGCCGGGCCGTTGAGCAGCAGGCGCCCGCGCAGCCAGCCCGGCAGCGTGCCGTGCACCCGCATCGGCGCGTCGTCGATCTCGCGCGCGCCGGACTGGAAGCCGCGCAGGCGGCCGGGCAGTGCCGGCTCGACGCGCGGCTTCGACTCGGGGCGTTCCAGCACCGCGGCCATGGGTGACTCCTGAATGGCGAGGACTGCCGCATAGACTAGTCGGCTTTCGCCGACCCGCACTCCCTATACAGAGCCATGCAATTCTTCGCTCACGGTCTCCACCTGCGCGGATTCACGCCGCCGCTGCAACTGGCCGACTTCCGCCTGATCGCCTTCGACATGGACTCGACGCTGATCAACATCGAGTGCGTGGACGAGATCGCCGACGCCGCGGGCCGCAAGGCCGAAGTGGCTGCTATCACCGAGGCCGCGATGCGCGGCGAGATCGCCGACTACAAGGAAAGCCTGCGCCGGCGCGTGGCGCTGCTCGCCGGCGTGCCGGCGGCGGCGCTGGAAGACGTCTACACGCGGCGCCTGCGGCTGAACCCCGGCGCCGAGGCGCTGGTGCGCGGCTGCCAGGCGGCCGGGCTGAAGACGCTGCTGGTCTCGGGCGGCTTCACCTTCTTCACGGACCGCCTGCGCGACCGGCTGCAACTCGACTTCACGCGCAGCAACGTGCTCGGCATCGTCGACGGCAAGCTCGACGGCACGCTGGTCGACCAGCCCTGGGGCGACATCTGCGACGGCGCCGAGAAACGCAAGATGCTGCTCGAGACCTGCGCCGCGCTCGGCGTCGACCCGAAGCAGTCGATCGCGATGGGCGACGGCGCCAACGACCTGCCGATGATGGGCGCGGCGGGGCTCTCCGTGGCCTACCACGCCAAGCCCGCGGTGCGCGAGCAGGCGATGGTCTCGATCGAGAGCGGCGGGCTCGACCGGCTGCTCGAGGTCGTGCGACCGTGAACTTCGCCACCGCGGACCGATCGGCCCGGGTCGAGGTCGAACTCGCCAAGGCCTACCGCCTGCTGAACCACGGCCCGACGGTGCTGGTCGGCGCCCGGCATGGCGGCGTGCGCAACGTGATGGCGGCGGCGTGGAACATGCCGCTCGACTTCACGCCCCCCAAGATTGCAGTGGTGATCGACAAGAGCACCTTCACGCGCGGGCTGGTCGAGGCCTCGGGGCGCTTCACGCTGTCGGTGCCCTGCCGCGCCCAGGCGGCGCTGGTCACCCGCATCGGCGCTTGCAGCGGCCGTGAGATTGACAAGGCGGCGACGCTCGACGGCCTGCGCTACGCCGACATCCCCGACGCAACGCTGGTCGAGGGCTGCGTCGCCTGGCTCGACTGCCGCCTGCTGCCCGAGCCACAACTACAGCAGAACTACGACCTGTTCCTCGGCGAGGTCACGGCCGCCTGGGCCGACCCGCGTGTCTGGCGGGCCGGACGCTGGGTCTTCGACGGACACGACGAGCTGCGCACGCTGCATCACGTGGCCGGTGGCAACTACTTCCTGCCGGGAGCGATGGTGAGCGGCTAAAAAGGCCGAAGCATTCCGGAGCGGGCTTGCACTGGCAGGGTCGGCCCGCGAAGATGCGGCGATCCGAGGAGTCGACACCGCTGCCCGTCGGGCCTGCCCAGGAGTTCCGCGTTGAATGCCGTTCAAGCCCGCCCGATCCGCGAGCCCTCGCTGGCCGATGCGCTCATTCCCCTGGTGACGCTGGCGGTGCTGATCGGCGGCTCGCTCGCCCTGTTCGGGCTGGGCGCGCTGAGCGGCCCGATCCAGACCGCGCTGGTGCTGTGCACGATGGTGGCCGCGATCATCGCGCTCAAGAACGGCCATTCGTGGGAGGCGGTGCAGGCCTCGGGCCAACGGGCCATGGCCTCGGTGACGAGCGCGGTGTTCATCCTGCTCGCGGTGGGCGCGCTGATCGGCACCTGGAACATGTCGGGCACGATCCCGACGCTGGTCTACCTGGGCATCCAGCTGCTCGAACCGAGCTGGTTCTACGCGGCCAGCGCCTTGATCTGCGGCGCGATCGCGATGGTCATCGGCAGCAGCTGGACCACCGCATCCACCATCGGCGCCGGCCTGGTCGGCATCGGCGTCCTGCTCGGTGTCTCGCCGGCCATCACGGCCGGCGCCGTGATCTCGGGCGCCTACCTCGGCGACAAGCTCTCGCCCTTGTCTGAAACCACGATCCTGACCGCGCAGCTGGTCAAGGTCACGGTGCCCGAGCACATCAGGCGCCAGGCCTGGACCTCGGTGCCGGCGTTCCTGATCGGGCTCGTCCTGTTCGCGCTGCTCGGCCTGGGCTTCGGGCCGGAGGTCGTCGACGGCGTCTCTACCGAGATCGAGCTCGGCAAGCTCGGCGAGATGTTCAACATCACGCTGTGGAACCTGCTGCCGCTGGCGTTGCTGATGCTGCTGTCGTTCCGCAAGGTGCCGGCCTCGCTCGCGCTGATGGCGGCGGCGCTGACCGCGGGGCTGACCGGCGCCATCCTCCAGCCGCAGGTGCTCCACAACTTCGTCGGCGAGCCGGGCGGGCCGCTGCTGACCGCGATCAAGGCGACCTGGCTGGCCATGGCCACCGGCTTCCACATCCAGACCGGCGTCGCCGAGATCGACCAGCTGCTGTCGCGCGGCGGCATGAGCAGCATGCTCTCGACGCTGTGGATCATCTTCGGCGCCGTCACCTTCGGCACGCTGCTCGACGAGTTCGGGCTGATCATGCGGCTGATCAACCCGCTGCTCTACGCGGCCAAGACCACCGGGCGCCTGTTCGCCACCGTGCTGGGCTGCTCGCTCGGGCTGAACATCGTGGCCGGCGACCAGTACATCGCGCTCGTGCTGCCGGCGCGCGTGTTCCGCGCCGAGTTCGCCAAGCGTGGCCTGGCGCCGACCAACCTGTCGCGCCTGGCGGCCGACGGCGGCACCGTGACCTCGCCGCTGGTGCCGTGGAACTCCTGCGGCGCCTTCATGGCCGCCGCGCTCGGCGTGCCGACGCTGCTTTACCTGCCGTTCGCCTTTTTCTGCATCTTCAGCCCGCTGCTGAGCCTGCTCTACGGCATCACCGGCTTCAAGATCGAGCGCATCGAGCCGCACCTCATCGAACCGGAAGTCGCGCAGCCGGCGACGGCGCCGGGCCCGCAAGCCGGCCAGGCCGCCGAGGGCTGAAGCGCGCGCGGCGCCCGGCTCAGCGCCCGCGCCTGGCGCGGGCCAGCATCAGCTTCTCCGGCTGCTCGAGCACGACGATGCCATCCTCGTCGGCGTAGAGCCAGTCGCCGGGATGCACCCGCACGCCCTGGATCTCTACCGGTAGGTCGCGCTGGCCCTCGCCGCGCTTCTCGGTCGGCAGCGGCATCGAGGCCAGTGCGCGGATGCCGATCTCGCATTCCTCCAACTCGGCCACGTCGCGCACGCAGCCGTCGATCACGATCCCGGCCCAGCCGTTGCGCACCGCCGCGGCGCCGAGGTTGCCGCCGAGCAGCGCACGCCGCAGCGAGCCGCCGCCGTCGACCACCAGCACCCGCTGCTCGCCCGGCGACTCGACCGCCGCCTTGACCAGCGAGTTGTCCTCGAAGCACTTGACCGTGACCACCTCGCCGCAGAAGCGCTCGACCGCGCCGAAGTCGAGGAACACCGGTGGCAGCACGCGGAAGGCGCCGCTGCTGTCGGCCTTGTGCACGTCGCACAGGTCGCAGGTGGGGACGAAGCGGGGGGCGGTATCGGTCATGGACGGTTCCCTCGGAATTGGGCGCGGCGCCGCGCGGGTTCAGCTCTTGCGCCGCTCGCGCGCCGCCCTGGCGGCCGGCACCTCGGAGATGGCGCGCGGCGGCAGCAGCGGCTGGTGGTCGCGCGGCGTGCGCAAGATCACCGAGGTCGAGGTCTCGGTGAGGTCGGACAAGTTCCACAGCACCGCATCGAGATGGGCCACGTCGCGCACCGCGATCTCCATGACCCAGCTGTCCTCGCCGGTCACGTTCCAGGCGCTGCGGACTTCGGGCAGCTTCTCGATGCGGCGCATCACCTCGGGGTACTCGCAACGGCCGACGCGCACGATCGCGCGGATGCCGTAGCCCAGCCGCGTCGGGTCGACCACCGCGCGGTAGCCGGTGATGACGCCCGCGCCCTCGAGCTTGCGCACGCGCTCGGTCACCGCCGGCTGGCTCAGGTGGACGCGGCGGCCGAGTTCGGCCATCGACAGCCGCGCGTCGGCCTGCAGTTCCGACAGGATCCGCGTGTCATAGCTGTCGAGAACGGGCAGATCTTGAGCAATCAAGGCAAAGACCAGGTTTTTCGGTGATTCTCAAACTCGAGATGAGATTCTTCCTGCAAGCCCATCTCGATAGCGTCGCGCTGCGTTTTTACCATGCTGGCCATGACGAGCCTGAGCATCCCCCTCCCGCGCCGGCACCTGCAGCCGCTGCCACCGCTGATCCTGCTGTGCCTGGCCGCGACCTGGCTGGTCTGGGGCTCGACCTACCTGGCGATCAAGTTCTCGCTGGCGAGTTTTCCACCCTTCGTCGGCATGGGCTCGCGCTTCATCGTCGCCGGCCTGCTGCTGGCGGCCTGGATGCGCTGGGTGCGCCGCGCACCCTGGCCCGACGCGCGCCAGTGGCGTCATGCGCTGGTGCTCGGCGCGCTGATGCTCGGCGGCGGCATGGGCGGCACCGCCTTTGCCGAGCAGAGCGTGGGCTCCGGCCTGGTGGTCGCCTTCATCGCGATCGTGCCGGTGATGATGGCGGCCGGCCAGGCCCTGATGGGCCACTGGCCGCGCCGGCTGGAGGCGGTCGGCATCGGCATCGGGCTGCTCGGCGTGCTGCTGCTGACGCAGGGCCAGGGCTTCGGCGGCTCGACCGCGGGCCTGGTCGCGATCGCGCTGGCCTGCCTGACCTGGACGATCGGCAGCCTGCTGAGCCAGAAGCGCCTGCCGCTGGCACCCGGCGCGATGGGCTTTGCCAGCGAGATGATCTGCGGCGGCCTCGTGCTGCTGCTGATGGCGACCATCGCCGACGAGTGGCCGGTACTGGCCGCGCAATGGCCGCCCGAGCCGCTGGCGGTGGCGTCCTGGATCTACCTGGTCGTGGCCGGCTCGCTGATCGCCTTCAACGCCTACATGGTGCTGCTGGCGCGCGCGCCGCAACTCGCCTCGAGCTACTGCTACGTGAACCCGGTGATCGCGCTGCTGCTGGGCACCACGCTGGGCGGCGAGGCGGTCAGCCGCGGCGAATGGCTGTCGGCCGGCGTGGTGCTGCTCGGCGTGGTGCTGCTGCTGGCGGGGCAGGCCCGGTCGCAGCGCGCCGCGGCCTGAGCGGGACGGACTCAGCCCGGCGCGCTCGCGGCCTTCGCGGCCGAGGCCGGCGCGGCGCGAATCAGCAGCTTGCCGTCGCCGCTGAGTTCGAGCAGGCCGTTGACCAGCGCCGCGCTGTTGACGCGCGAGACCGCGCCGAGCACGCGCTTCTCCTGCTCCATCTGCGCCTCGGCGCACAGGCGGCGGGTCGTCGCCACGTTGTCGATCGCAATCGCCGCGCCGCTCTGCTTGAAGGTGCCCATCAGGCTGTTGCAGCTCGCATTGCCGGTGACGCGGGCGTCGGCGCCGAAGCTCAGCCGGGCCGGGCTGGAGTCGATCACCGGCCGCGTCTCGACGGACTCGATCAGCCAGTCGCCGAAGATGTTGGGCTTGGGGCCCGCGACTTCCGGGCTCTTGGCCGCCGGCGTCATGTTGCAGGCGCTCGAGACCAGGCCGATGCCGGCGAACAGCGCGGCCAGCCAGGGCCGGCGCGAGACGGGTTGAACTGCACGCATGGGAGAACTCCGGAACTGCCGTTCATGACGACGGCCCCAGCGTGCCCGCATCGCCGCGCGCACGCAAGGCCGCGGCGCGAATCTGCGACAGGCTCTGGCGGCTGGTGCTGAGTTCGGGATCGACAGGCAGGTGCAACAGCGTTGGTTCGCGCCGCGCCAGCGCCGCCGCGAGCGCCGGCGCGAAGGCGGCGGTCTGCTCGATGCGCTCGCCGACCCAGCCGTAGGCGCGCGCCAGCGCCGCGAAGTCGGGATTGGCCAGCGCCGTGCCGCTGACCCGCTGCGGGAACTCGCGCTCCTGGTGCATGCGGATCGTGCCGTAGCTGCCGTTGTCGACGACCACCACGATCGGCCGCCCGCCATGGGCGGTCGCGGTCGCCAGTTCCTGGCCGTTCATCAGGAAGTCGCCGTCGCCGGCAAAGCAGATCGCCGGACGCCCGGGTTGCAGCAGGCTGGCCGCCACCGCCGCCGGCAGCCCATAACCCATCGCGCCCGAGGTCGGCGCCAGCTGGCTGCGGCCATGGCGATGCAGCACCGGATAGAGGTGAAAGCGGTGGACCCATCCGCTGAAGTTGCCGGCGCCGTTGCAGATGACGGCATCGGGCGCCAGTGCATGCACCGCGCGCACGACCTCGGCCAGGTCGATCGGCGCGACCGGCTCGCCGCCCTCCAGGTTGGCGCGATGGTCGGCGTTGGTCGCCCGGGCCCAGGCCAGCCAGCCGATCTGCGGCGGCGCTGCCAGCGTCTCGAGCGCCTTGGCCGCATGGCCCATGCTCGACTGCAGCAGCAGGTCGGCGGCGAAGACCCGGCCCAGTTCCTCGGCGCCGGCGTGGATGTGGATCAGCTTCTGGCGCGGCCGCGGTGATTCGATCAGCGTGTAGGTCCCGGTCGTCATCTCGTCGAGCCGGGCGCCGAGCGCGATGATCAGGTCGGCCTCGCGCACCCGCTTGGCCAGCTTCGGATCGATGCCGATGCCCACATGCCCGGCGCACAGCGGATGCTCGGGGTCGAACAGGTCCTGGCGGCGGAAGGCGCAGCCCACCGGCAGTTGCCAGCCCTCGGCAAAGCGCTCCAGTGCGCGCGTGGCCTCGGGCGTCCAGCCGCTGCCGCCGGCGATCACCAGGGGGCGCTCGGCCGCCAGCAGCATGGCGCGCAGATCGCGCAGCGCGCCCGGCGCCGGCCAGGCCTGTGCCGGCTCGACGCGCGGCAGCACCGGCGCGGCGGTCACGGCGGTCAGAACCTCTTCGGGCAGCGCCAGCACCACCGGTCCTGGCCGGCCCTGCTGCGCGATATGGAACGCCCGCGCCACGTACTCGGGCAGCCGGCCGGCGCTCGGCACCTCGGCCACCCACTTGGCGAAGCCGCCGCTGTTGGGGCCGAAGACGGCGCGGTAGTCGAGTTCCTGGAAGGCCTCGCGGTCGCGCACCTCGGTGCCGACCTGGCCGATGAACAGGATCAGTGGCGTGCTGTCCTGGAAGGCCGTGTGCAGGCCGATGCTGGCGTTGGTCGCGCCCGGCCCGCGGGTGACGAAGCAGATGCCGGGCCGGCCGCTGAGCTTGGCGCCGGCCTCGGCCATGAAGGCCGCACCGCCCTCGTTGCGACAGGCGATGAAGCGGATGCGCTCGCCATGCTCGAAGAAGCCGTCGAGCACCGGCAGGTAGCTTTCGCCGGGAACGCCGAAGCAGGTCTCGATGCCCTGCTCGATCAGGGCCTCGACGAGAACATGGCCGCCGAGGCGTGGAGTGCGGGGATCAGGCATGCACCACTGTAGCGACCGCGGGCCGACGATCGCTGCGGATCAGCCCTAGCCGCTCACAGGCGACTACGCAGCGGCGGTCAGCGTCGGCCGCTGTCGCGCCACGCGCAGCCCGACCAGCGAGGCCGATCCGACGCCGAGCGCGAGCGACAGCGCGGCGCCGTAGAACACGCCGTTGGGCCAGCCGCTGTCGAGGATGGCGCCGAAGACCGGCGCGGCCACCGCAAAGCCCAGGTCCAGACCCGAGTAGACGGTGCCGTAGACGCGGCCGGTGGCACCCGGTGGCGCGGCGCGCTTGATCAGCATGTCGCGCGAGGGCCCGGCCAGGCCGGTGCCGAAACCGGCCAGCGCCACCACGGCGGCCGCCAGCAGGCCGGGCAGCAGGCCGGTGCCGGCCGCGAACAGCAGCACTGCCGCCGCACTCATCGCCAGCGCGATCAGCTTCTCGAGTCGCGCCACCCGCACCACGAGAAAGCCACCGACCACCATGCCGGCCGCGCCGCACAGCATGTAGGCGGTGACGACGAAGGCGGTGATCGACAGCGGCAGGCCGTGGAGCTGCTGCAGCGCCGGGCCGGCAAAGCTCTGGATCGCCGCCAGCGCCGCGGTCGAGAAGAAAAAGAACGAGAAGCACAGCCAGACCGAGGGCAGCTTCAGGAAGGCCATCGGATGCTCCTGCGCAGCACCGGCGCGCGCATGGTGGGCGTCGTGGGTCCACGCGCCCTGGCGATCGTCGATCGCGTCGCGATTGAGCAGCATCAGCAACAGCACCAGCGCCGCCACCAGTGCCGCGCCCAGGTAGGCCGCGCGCCAGTTGCCGAAGGCGGCGGCGAGCCCGGTCAGGAACACCGGCGCCACCGCCCAGCCGAGGTTGCCGCTGATCCCGTGCACCGAGAAGGCGTGACCAAGGCGCGGCGCCGAAACCCGCTTGTTGAGGATCGTGAAATCGACCGGATGGAAGGGCGCGTTGCCGAGGCCGGCCAGCATGGCCGCCAGCAGCAGGCCGTGATAGCCGCTGGCACCGGCCGCTGCGAGCGCGGCGGCGACGAAGCAGCCGAGCGCGACGAACAGCACCGGCCGAGCGCCGATCCGGTCGACCAGGAAGCCGGCCAGCGCCTGGCCGATGCCGGAGACGACGAAGAAGGCGCTGACCAGCAGCCCCATCTCGGAGTAGCTCAGGCCGAAGTCCCGCATCAGGAACGGGAACATGGGCGGCAGCAGCATGTGGAAGAAGTGCGAGGTGCCGTGGGCGAGGCCGATGAGGCCGATGGTTCGGACGTCCTTGCGGGCGACGGCCGAAGCCGCGGGAGACGCGGAGGGGCTCGAGGTGCTGCTGCTCATGCCCTCACTGTAGGCGTGGGCGCCGCGGCCGACTTACGATAGATCGTCAAACTCTGTCGAAATCATGCCAAAGCAGCACTCGCGCCCCGCCCCCCGTGGTCGGCTCACCTCGCCGCTGACGCCTCATCTGTTCGCGCCGACCCGGGCGCGTCCGCTGCGCGCCAAGCAGCATGCGCTCGAAGCCGAAGCCCGAGTCGAGCCGCACAGCCATCCCTGGGCCCAGCTCGCCTTCTCGGCCACCGGCGTGATGCGGCTCACCGCGCAGCAGGGCACCTACCTCGTTCCGCCCTCGCGTGCGGTCTGGATTCCGCCCGGCGTCGAGCATGCGATCACGGTGGTCGAGGACTGCGAACTGCGCACGCTCTACCTGCACCAGCCACGCACGCGCTGCGGGCCGCGGGCCGCGATCGGCGACGAAGCGGTGGCGGCTGGCGTCGACTGGGAGCGCTGCCGAGTGCTCGAGGTCTCGCCGCTGCTGCGCGCACTGGTGCTGGCGCTGCCGACCGCGGCCGACGGCCAGCCGCAACCCGCCGCCAGCGAACGCCGGCGCGAGCAGTTGCTCGGCGAACTGGTCTGCGCCGAGCTCGAGGCGGCCGCGCCGGTGCCGCTCGGCGTGGCGTTGCCGCAGGACAAGCGACTGCGCGCGCTGTGCGAGGCGGTGATCGACGAGCCGACGCGCCACGCCACGCTGGCCGGCTGGGCGCGCGACAGCGGCGCCAGCGAGCGCACCGTCGCACGCCTGTTCCGCGACGAGCTCGGCACCAGTTTTCTGCAATGGCGCCAGCAGGTGCTGCTTGCCCGCGCGCTGCTGCTGGCGGCACGCAAGCGGCCGATGAGCGAAATCGCCGCCGAACTGGGCTACGCCAGCCCGAGCGCCTTCTCGGCCATGGTGCGGCGCTCGGTCGGCGCGCCGCCAAGCCGCTTCTTCGCGTCGATCTGATGTCACGCTGCCCTGCGAGAATTGCAAGATGAGTCAAGTTCTCTACGACTTCACGCGCCAGGACGCGAGCGGCGCAAGTTGCACCGCGCATGCTTGGGCCAAGGTGCCCGCGCTGCTGACGCCACCTGAGCGCGAGGCCGCCAAGGCGCGCGCCAGGGCGCTGCTCAAGCAGCACGATGCGGTGCTGGTGGCGCACTACTACGTCGACGGCGACCTGCAGGACCTGGCGCTGGAGACCGGCGGCTGCGTCAGCGATTCGCTCGAGATGGCGCGCTTCGGCCGCGAGCATCCGGCCAGGACGCTGGTCGTGGCCGGCGTTCGTTTCATGGGCGAGACGGCCAAGATCCTGAGCCCCGAGAAGCGGGTGCTGATGCCCGATCTCGACGCCACCTGCTCGCTCGACCTCGGCTGCCCCGCGGATGACTTCGCCGCCTTCTGCGATGCGCATCCGGATCGCAAGGTCGTGGTCTACGCCAACACCAGCGCCGCCGTGAAGGCACGCGCCGACTGGATGGTCACCAGTTCCTGCGCGCTGGCCATCGCGCGTCACCTGCACGAGCAGGGCCAGAAGATCCTGTGGGCGCCCGACCGCCATCTCGGCCGCTACATCCAGGAAGAAACCGGCGCCGACATGCTGCTGTGGAACGGCGAGTGCATCGTGCACGACGAGTTCAAGGGCCTCGAGCTCGAGCTGATGCGGCGCGAGCACCCCGAAGCGATGGTGTTGGTACACCCCGAGTCGCCCAGGCGCGTGGTCGAGCTGGCCGACGTGGTGGGCTCGACTTCGCAGCTGATCAAGGCCGTGGTCGAGGGTACGGCGTCGACCTACATCGTCGCCACCGACAACGGCATCCTGCACCGCATGCGCCAGCTCGCGCCCGGCAAGACACTGCTCGAGGCGCCGACCGCCGGCACCAGCGCCACCTGCAAGAGCTGCGCCCATTGCCCGTGGATGGCGATGAATGCGCTGCAGGGTGTCGCTTCCTGTCTCGAGACGGGCGACGGTGAGGTCTTCGTGCCCGAGCCGGTGCGCGGCCAGGCGCTGGGCTGCATCGAGCGCATGCTCGACTTCGTACGTGCCAACCCGGCCGCGCTGGCGACGCCGCAGCGCGGTTTCGTGCCGAACATCGGAAGTGCCTGAAAGGCTGTCGTGCGTCGCGAGTCTCCTCGAGTGATTGAGCTGGAGTTGTGGTCCGCGCCGGGTCAGGACCTGCCTGCAGGCTTTGGAAAGGTGGTCAGCGAGCTTGCTCGGCTTGCGCTCGGCCTGTCGCCGAACGTGGTGCTCGGGCTGTCGCGTGTTCCCGACGAAACCGACTCGGACAACCTCCAGGCGGCCATTCGCGAGGGCGAGTTGTCTGAGTACGAGTTCGAGCGATTCTGCGAAGCGAGGTCGCTCGAGGCCGACGTAAGGTGTAGCCACAGTGCGTGCCGCTTTCTGGCCTATGCCTTCGGCGAGCCACTTGCCTGGGTGCACATCCCGGACGGCGAGGAAGGTGCAGACGCCGCGCATCGCGTGCTTCATTGGGCACGTGGTGAAGGGCACTGCCTGATCGAGCCGCATCAACTTTTCTGCGTCCTTGACGCAGCACAGGTCGTCCGGCGCCTGCCGGTCGCGTCGTAAACACTAACCAGTGGCAAGCGCTCGATCGCCAGGTCGCTACCTTGTCCCAAGCTTGAGATGCTGAGCTTCGACCACAACGAAAGCCTCGACGAGGCCCGCGCCCGCAACATCCGCGACGCGCTCGCCGAGGACATCGGCGTCGCCGACTGGACCGGCCGCCTGGCACCGGCCGGCGAACGGGTGCGCGCGCGCGTGATCGTGCGCGAGACCGCCGTGCTGTGTGGGCGCGACTGGTTCGCGGGCTGCCTGCTGGCGCTCGATCCGCGGGCCACGATCCGCTGGCACCAGGACGAAGGCGCCGACATGCTGGCCGACAGCGAGGTCTGCCACATCGAGGCCGACGCCCGCGCGCTGCTCGCCGCCGAGCGGCCGGCGCTGAACTTCCTGCAGCTGCTCTCGGGCACCGCGACCATCACGCGCCAGTTCGCGCGCGCGGTCGACGGCGCCTCGCCGCGGCCGCGCGGCTGCGCGGTGCTCGACACGCGCAAGACCGTGCCCGGCCTGCGCCTGGCGCAGAAGCACGCGGTGCGCGTCGGCGGCGGCCAGAACCAGCGGCTGGCGCTCTACGACGGCATCCTGATCAAGGAGAACCACATCGCGGCGGCCGGCGGCGTGGCTGCCGCGCTGCGCACAGCGCAGGCGCTGGTGGCCAGCGAGGCGCCGGAGGTCGGCATCCAGGTCGAGGTCGAGAGCATCGAGCAACTGGTCGAGGCACTCGAGGCGGGCGCGACCAGCGTGCTGCTCGACAACTTCAGCTTCGGCCGCATGCGTGAGGCGGTCGCCGTGACCGCCGACCGCGCGCTGCTCGAGGTTTCGGGCGGCGTCGGGCTGGAACAGTTGCGCGCCATTGCCGCCACCGGCGTCGACCGGATCTCGGTCGGCAAGCTGACCAAGGACGTGCGCGCGGTCGACTTCTCGATGCGCGTCATCGAGGTCGTCTGACCGGCACCACAGCGATCCGGCGCGCGGACCGCGACGCCGCGAAGCACGTCACGGCTGACGCAGCCGCGGGGTGTCCGGCGGCGACCCGCAGTGACACACTCGGCCGCTCCGATGACCGCCCTGCCTCAAGCGCGATGAGCACGCCCGCCGCCGATTTCTCGTCGATCCACAACCACCAGGAGCGCCTGGTGCTGCAGGCGATCGCGCTGCGCTCGCGCGAGTTTCCCAGCCTCAACGCCGAGCAGTTGCCCGACGTGGCCTGCGTCGCGCTCAACCGGCTGCCGTCGCGCTATATCCGGCACGGCGTCCAGCACCTCTCGTCCTACGAGACGGAGGCCGAGCGCGAGGCCGCGCGCCAGGCCGCCGACGAGGCGGTGCGCTATGCGCTGGGCTTCATCCAGGCGCGCGAGGCGATGCGCGCCAAGAGCTGAACTCGGCTCAGGGCAGCCACGCGTCGCGCTTCTTGAGCTTGCGCGAGACGATGGTAGGAAAGCTCACCGGCAGCGTGCGCGGGAAATCGCGGCTGTAGTGCAGGCCGCGGCTCTCGTGGCGGCTCAACGCCGAGCGCACGATGAGTTCGGCGCAGTCGACCAGGTTGCGCAGTTCGAGCAGGTCGCGCGTGACGCGAAAGGCCGCGTAGTAGGCGTCGATCTCGTCCTTGAGCAGCTTGATGCGATGCAGCGCGCGCTCCAGCCGCTTGGTGGTGCGCACGATGCCGACGTAGTTCCACATCAGCAGGCGCAACTCGTCCCAGTTGTGGGCGATGACCACCGCCTCGTCGGCGTCCTCGACCTGGCTCTCGTCCCAGGCCGGCAGCGGCGGCATCGACTCCGGCACCTGCTCGAGGATGCGCGCGCTGCAGGTCTGGCCGAGCACCACGCATTCGAGCAGCGAGTTGCTGGCCAGCCGGTTGGCGCCGTGCAGGCCGGTGTAGGTGGTCTCGCCGACCGCGAACAGCCCCGGCAGGTCGCAGCGGCCGTCGAGATCGGTGACCACGCCGCCGCAGGTGTAGTGCGCGGCCGGCACCACCGGGATCGGCTGCCTCGCGATGTCGATGCCCAGCGCCAGGCAGCGCGCGTGGATGGTCGGGAAATGCTCCTTGAGAAAGCTCTCGCCAAGGTGCGTGGCGTCGAGCCACACATGGTCGAGGCCATGCTTCTTCATCTCGAAGTCGATCGCACGGGCAACGATGTCGCGCGGCGCCAGCTCGGCGCGCTCGTCGTGCTGCGGCATGAAACGGGTGCCGTCCAGGAGCTTCAGGTGGGCACCCTCGCCGCGCAGCGCCTCGGTGATGAGAAAGCTGCGCTCCTGCGGGTGGTAGAGGCAGGTCGGGTGGAACTGGATGAACTCCATGTTGCCGACCCGGCAGCCGGCGCGCCAGGCCATCGCGATGCCGTCGCCGGTGGCCGTGTCGGGGTTGCTGGTGTAGCGGTAGACCTTGCCGACGCCGCCGGTGGCCAGCACCACGGCCGCGGCCGGCAGCGTCTCGACGCGACCGTTGTCGATGTCGAGCGCATAGACGCCGTAGCAGCGCGAGCTGTCGTCGCGCCGTCGCGCGGCGTGGCCCTCGCCGCGCTGCAGGTGGCGCGTCGTGATCAGGTCGACCGCCATCCAGCGCTCGCGCAGGTCGATGTTGGGATGCGCGCGCGCCAGTTCCAGCAGCACCTGGTGGATCGCCAGGCCGGTGGCGTCGGCCGCATGCGCGATGCGGCGCACCGCATGGCCGCCCTCGCGCGTGAGGTGCAGGCCGAGCGGTCCGGCGGGATCGGGCGAGAACGGCACGCCGCGCTGCACCAGCCACTCGATGGCCTGCGCGCTGCGTTCGGCAATGAAGCGCGCGGTCTGCTCGTCGACGAGACCGGCGCCGGCATCCTGCGTGTCGCGCACATGGCTGTCGACGCTGTCGTCGTCGCCCAGCACGCCGACGATGCCGCCCTGGGCCCAGGCGGTCGCGGCCTCGCCCAGGTTGCGCTTGGCCAGCACGATCACCGGCCGCTGCGCCGCCAGTTCGAGTGCCGTCGTCAACCCGGCCAGCCCGGCACCGACGATGACGACCGGCCCCCCCGATCCTGACGACGACGTCAGCGAGTCGTGCGTGCGCGCAACAGAAGTGGCATTCATGCACGGATTCTAGAGAGGCACCGCAACAGCACTAAGCAGGCGCCCGGGAGCACCCGCATACACTTGTTTACACATCGCCCCTCCACGACAACCCGCGTGGCGCGCAAGCTCCCGCCGGTCCGCCTCTCTGCTCACGATGAACCCCTCGAACAACCGCCCGAGCACCGACGCACCGACCTGGGAAACGACCCGCATGCAGACGCAGGTCGCCACGCAGCTCGGCGCCGACGACGAGGGCAGCGAAGGTCGCGACATCGGGCGCGCGGTCGGCCCCGGCATCCGTGAGCTGTTCGTCTCGTGCGACCCGGCCGATGCGATGGTCCAGCAGTTCAACCATCTGCAGCCGAACTTCATCGCCGTGCATGACCTGGGGGCGCCCGGCATCGCCAAGCAGTTGCTCGGCAGCATCGCCACCGCCGGCCGCAGCCAGTTGCAGAAGCTCGTGATCCGGCGCGCCGGCATGGGCACCACGCTGGCCTCGATCGAGTACGTCGACTGCCCGGCGCAGAACGGCGAGACCGTGCGGCTCTACCTGACCGACGTCGAGGCCGACACCACCCAGCGCCAGGCGCTGGCGCGCACCCTGATCGGCCGCAGCCGGCTCGGCATGGTGCTGGTCGGCGCATTGCCCGGCCATGTGCTCGCCAGCAGCCTCGATCCCTGGCAGCAGGCGGTCCTGAGTGGCGGCTGGAACTGCCGGCGCATGGTGTTCCTGCCGCTGGTGGCCGGCCCGGCGCTGGCCACGCAGGTCAACCTCTTCCGCGGCAAGACGGCGATCGACACGCTGGTGACGGCGCCGGTCTCGAAGCCGGCCGAGGTCTGGTCGCAGCTGTGCAGCGTCTGGAACGACCTTGAAAAGCGCAGCCATCCCGGCAAGACCAACGATCAACTGGCCCTGCTTGGCGCGGCGCGACCGGCACCGACCGGCGCCGCCGTGCCGCAGCGCCGCGCAAGCGACCTCGCACCGCCCACGCCGATGCCGGTCGCCGGCGCCAGCGGCCCGGCCGACAACACCCCGCTGGCCGCCTACCTGCACGCGGTCGGCCAGTTGCCCGGCGTGGTGAGCGCCTGCGCCTTCGATCTCGGCAGCGGCCGCCCGCTAGGACACGCGGGTGCCAGGCCGGGCCCGGAAGACCTGGCCCGTCACGGCCATGCGCTGATCACCGCGATGGCCGGTGCCGCGCGCGGTCTGGGTCTCGGCGGCGCGCTACCCGACACCATCATCACGCTCGGCTCGCACCACCTGCTGCTGCGCCCGGTACCCGACGCACCCGGCGTCGTGCTGCACGCGGTGATCGACAAGCCGCACGCGCGGCTCGATGCGCTGCTGCTGGCGCTGAAGCGACTGGAAGGGCGCTGAACGACGCATGAAAAAGGACCCCGCGAGGGGTCCTTCTTCATTCTGGTCAGTGCACCACTCTCTCGAACTTGAACTCCCCCGGCGACCGGATCGGATCCACGTCGACCGGGATCACGTCCTTCGGTGCGAAGCGACCTTCTAGCAGCAGCTTCGACAACGGGTTCTCGATCCGCTGCTGGATCGCGCGCTTCAGTGGCCGCGCACCGTAGACCGGGTCGAAGCCGACCTTGGCCAGTTCGGCCAGCGCCGCCGGCGTGACCTGCAGCGACAGGTCGAGCTTGGCCAGCCGCTGCTCGAGCACCTTCAGCTGAATACCGGCGATGCGTTCGATGTGCGTCGCGTCGAGGGCGTGGAAGACCACCGTCTCGTCGATGCGGTTGAGGAACTCGGGGCGGAAATGCTGCTTGACCTCGGCCATCACCGCCTCGCGGATCAGCTCGTCGTCCTGGCCCGCCATCTGCATGATCATGTGCGATCCGAGGTTGCTGGTCATCACGATGACGGCGTTCTTGAAGTCGACCGTGCGGCCCTGGCCATCGGTCAGGCGGCCGTCGTCGAGCACCTGCAGCAGCACGTTGAAGACATCGGGGTGCGCCTTCTCGACCTCGTCGAGCAGCAGCACGCAGTAGGGCTTGCGGCGCACCGCCTCGGTCAGCGCCCCGCCCTCCTCGTAGCCCACGTAGCCGGGCGGCGCGCCGATCAGGCGGCTCACCGAATGCTTCTCCATGAACTCGCTCATGTCGACCCGGATCATGTGGTCCTCGCTGTCGAACAGGAAGCCGGCGAGCGCCTTGCACAGCTCGGTCTTGCCGACGCCGGTGGGACCGAGAAACAGGAAACTGCCGGTCGGCCGGTTCGGGTCGGACAGCCCAGAGCGTGAACGGCGGATCGCGTTAGCCACGGCGGCAATCGCCTCGTCCTGGCCGACCACGCGCTCGTGCAGCTTGCTCTCCATCTGCAGCAGCTTGTCGCGCTCGCCCTGCATCAGCTTCGAGACCGGAATGCCGGTCGCGCGCGAGACCACCTCGGCGATCTCCTCAGCGCCGACCATCGTTCGCAGCAACTGCGGGCCCTTGCCCTCCTTCGCACCCTTGGCCTTGCCGGCCTCCTTGGCCTGCGCCTCCTTGAGCGTCTTCTCGAGTTCGGGCAACTTGCCGTACTGCAACTCGGCCACCTTGTTGAAGTCGCCCTGGCGCTTGAACTCCTCGATCTGCTGGCGGATGCGCTCGATCTCTTCCTTCACGTGGGCCGAGCCCTGGGCAGCGGCCTTTTCGGACTGCCAGATCTCCTCGAGGTCGGCGTACTCGCGCTCGAGCTTGGCGATCTCTTCCTCGATCAGGCCCATGCGGCGCTGCGAGGCTTCGTCCTTCTCGCGCCGCACCGCCTCGCGCTCGATCTTGAGCTGGATCAGCCGGCGGTCGAGCCGGTCCATGACCTCGGGCTTGGAGTCGAGCTCGATCTTGATCTTGGCCGCCGCCTCGTCGATCAGGTCGATCGCCTTGTCGGGCAGGAAGCGGTCGGTGATGTAGCGATGGCTCAGCTCGGCCGCGGCGACGATCGCCGGGTCGGTGATCTCGACGCCGTGGTGCACCTCGTACTTCTCCTGCAGCCCACGCAGGATGGCGACGGTGGCCTCGACGCTCGGTTCGTCGACCATCACGCGCTGGAAGCGGCGTTCGAGCGCGGCGTCCTTCTCCACGTACTTGCGGTACTCGTCGAGCGTGGTCGCGCCGATGCAATGCAACTCGCCGCGCGCCAGCGCCGGCTTGAGCATGTTGCCGGCATCGATCGCGCCCTCGGCCTTGCCGGCGCCGACCATGGTGTGCAACTCGTCGATGAACAGGATGATGCGGCCCTCGTCCTGTGCCACTTCCTTGAGCACCGACTTCAGCCGCTCCTCGAACTCGCCACGGAACTTGGCACCGGCCAGCAGGCCCGCCATGTCGAGCGAGAGCACGCGCTTGTTCTTCAGCGAATCGGGCACCTCGCCGTTGACGATTCGTTGCGCCAGGCCCTCGACGATCGCGGTCTTGCCGACGCCCGGCTCGCCGATCAGCACCGGGTTGTTCTTGGTGCGTCGCTGCAACACCTGGATCGCGCGCCGGATCTCGTCGTCGCGGCCGATCACCGGATCGAGCTTGGCCGCGCGGGCGCGCTCGGTGAGGTCTAGCGTGTACTTCTTGAGCGCCTCGCGCTGGCCTTCGGACTCGGCCGAGTCGACCGTCTGGCCGCCGCGCAGCGCCTCGATCGCCGCCTCCAGCGCCTTGCGCGTGAGGCCGTGGCCGCGGACGATGCCGCCGAGGTCGGTCTTGGCGTCGGCCAGGGCGAGCAGGAACATCTCGCTGGCGATGAACTGGTCGCCGCGCTTGGCGGCCTCCTTTTCGGCCGCCTGCAGCAGCGTCACCAGGTCGCGCCCCGGCTGCACCGGGCCGCCGCCCTGCACCTGCGGCAGGCCGGCGAGTGCGGTGTCCATCGCGGTCTTCAGCGCCGGGCTCCTGGCGCCGGCGCGATCGAGCAAGGCCTTGGGGCCGTCGGGCTGGACCAGCATCGCCGCCAGCAGGTGCGCCGGCTCGATGTAGGGGTTGTCGCGCGTGACGGCCAGGCTCTGGGCATCGGCCAGCGCTTCTTGAAACTTGGTCGTGAACTTGTCGGGTCGCATGGGAGCCCTCGAATCTTTGAGTTGATTCGAAGCTAAGGGCGGGCGCGGCGCTTTTCAAGCACCCTGCGCTTGACGCAGCTCAAGCTGTCCGCTGCAGACCCATCAGCGCGTGCGCGAGCCACCAGCCGAGTGCGGCGCAGGCCACCGCGCCGCCCAGGTGAGCCGCGGCGTGCAGCAGCGCGAGGCCGCCCTGCCCGTGCTGCAGCAGGCTGAACGATTCGATCGAGAAGGCCGAGAAGGTCGTCAGGCCGCCGAGAAAGCCGGTCACCAGCAGCAGGCGCAGCATCTCGCTGGGCTGGTGCACGAGCCATGCACTGACGATGCCGACCAGCAGTCCGCCGACGCCGTTGACGACCAGGGTGCCGAGCGGAAAGCCATGCCACATCGGGTTGAGCCAGAGCCCCACGGTCCAGCGCAGCAGGCCGCCGACCGCCGCCCCGGTACCGACCGCCGCGGCCTGCAGGAGCAGGCCGCTCACCGGAGCACCCTGGCGCCTGGCGCCGTCCAACCAAGCGGGAGCGAGCCGACTTCCGGGCGGCCGGGCCGTCGGCTCATGCGTTGGACGCCTCGATGCCCCAGCGCTCGAGCGCGGCGTCGTCCGCGACCCGGGCATCGACCCAGCGCGCACCGGCCGGCGTGTGCTCCTTCTTCCAGAACGGGGCCTGGGTCTTGAGATAGTCCATCAGGAACTCGCAGGCGGCGAAGGCTTCGCGGCGGTGCGCCGAGGCCACGACCACCAGCACGATCTGCGCACCCGGTGCCAGCGAGCCGACACGGTGCACCACGCGTGCGCCGAGGATGTCGAAGCGGGCATGGGCGGCGTCGATCATGGCCTCGATCGCGCGCTCGGTCATGCCGGGGTAGTGCTCGAGTTCGAGCATGGAAACGCCCTGCCCCTCGTCGGGCCGCGGCGAACGCTCGCGCACGGTGCCGATGAAGCTTGCCACCGCACCGGTGGCCAGGCCCGCGGAGCCCTGGGCGCGCAGCCGTGCCACCTCGGTCGAGAGATCGAAGTCTTCGGACTGGATCGAAACGCGGTCGAAGGGCATCGAGCCAAATTCTCGCACCGGCCCGGGCCCTGCTTCAGCGCCCGTCGGCCGAATCGGCGCGCTCGCGCACCGCGACGCACTGGCGGTGATCGACGAACTTGGCGCGCTTGCACTGAACCTCCATGCAGCGCTGGAAGGCCGCGCTGGTGCGGACGGTGCAATTCGCCGCCGGCGATTCGCGCCGTGGTCCGGGCTTGCGCACGGGAGCTGCTGCCGCCGGCGCGGCATCGGCGGCAGCCACGGCAGCGCCACCGGCCTCGGCGGACGGCAAGGCACCCGCGGCTCCCGGCGGCGGGCCGGACGAGGACTCCATCGAAGCCGCGGGCACGGGCGTCGCCGGCGCAGCCAGCTTCGACGCCGGCACCGGTGCGGTCGCGACGACACCCTGCGCGGCGCGCCCGTAGTAGCTGGCCAGGGCCGCCTCGCGCTGTTCCAGCCTGCGAAGCTCGTGCACCAGGCTCGTGCCCGCGATGCCAAGCACCAGACCCAGCAGCCCCCACAGCCAACGTGACCGCAGCCACTGTCCGCGCGGCAACGCGGCGTCGGCCGACCAGAGCGGCCGAACGCCGCGCATCTGCGGCCCGGGGATCGCGGTGGCTACCGGCGCATGGGCGACGACATCGTCGAGCATGGCGTTGATCGCGGCGGCGCCGCCGGCCTCAGCGCTGGATGGTGTGTTGCTCATCGCCCCTCCACATCCGTCGATTCAGGCGCAACGTCGGGATGGCTATGGTCCCGATGTTGCGCTCAGCCGCCCGTCACCGGCGGAAAGAACGCGACCTCGGCGCCATCGGCGATCGGCGTAGCCTCGTCGACGACCATCTGCTGGTCGATCGCAGCACGCAGCGCACGCCCGTGCGCCAACACCTCGGCATGGCGTCCACCACGCGCAATCAGCAATTCGCGCAACACGCCGAGCGTGAGCACGCCGGACTCGGCCTCGAAGCTCTCGCCCGGGCCTAGCGCCTCGCGGATCGAAGCGAAGTAGCGCAGGTCGATCTTCATGGTGACAGCAGCTCCGCAAAGGCAATGAAACGCACCGTCTGGCCGCGGGCGATGGTCTGGCCCGGCGGATTGTCGACCAGGCCCTCGGCCCAGACCGCCGAACTCAGCACGCCCGAACTCTGGTTGGGAAACAACTCGAGACGACCATCGGCGCCGCGACGGGCACGGAGAAACTCCCGGCGCCGGTCGGGCCGCGGCCAGTCGAAGCCGGCCACCGCATCGACGGCGCGCGGCTCGGCGTGCGCCACGCCCTGCAGCGCCAGCAGCACGGGCCGCACGCAAAGCAGGAAGGTCACGAAGCTCGAGACCGGGTTGCCGGGCAGCCCGATGAAGAGTGCCTCGCCACCGCCCGCGTCACGCCGCACGGTGCCATGCGCCGGCTCCGGCCGGCGCACCGCTCCGAACGCAAGTGGCTTGCCGGGCTTGATCGCGATCTGCCAGAGATCGAGCCGGCCCTCGGCCTGCACCGCGGGCTTGAGATGATCTTCCTCGCCGACCGACACCCCGCCGCAGGTCAGGATCAGGTCGCTGGAGGTCGCGGCACGCCTCAGCGCCTCGCGCGTCGGATCGAGCCGGTCGGGCACGATGCCCAGGTCGATCACCTCGCAGCCCTGCGCCTGCAGCAGCGCGCGCAGGGTGAAGCGGTTGCTGTTGTAGATCGCGCCGGGCGGCAGCGGCTCGCCAGGCATCACCAGTTCGTCGCCGGTGGAGAACAGCGCGACCCGTGGGCGCCTCAGCACCGCCAGCGTCGCGGCGCCGACCGAGGCGGCCAGGCCGAGCGCCTGCGGCGTGAGGCGCGTGCCGCGCGGCAGCACGACGCTGCCTTCGCGCACGTCTTCGCCGCGCCGGCGGATCCACGCACCCGGCTCGGGCACGGCGTCGATGCGCACGCGGCCCTCGGGCAGCGCCTCGCACTGCTCCTGCATCACGATCGCGTCGGCCCCTGAGGGCACCGGCGCACCGGTGAAGATGCGTGCCGCGCTGCCGGCCTCGAGCACGCCGCCGACCTGTCCGGCGGCGATGCGCTGCGTCACCGGCATTTCGATGCCGACGGCCGCCACGTCGGCCACGCGCAGCGCGTAGCCGTCCATCGAGCTGTTGTCGTGCGGCGGCACGTCGAGCAGCGAGCGCACGTCCTCGGCCAGCACGCGGCCGAGCGCGTCGAATGTGGAGAGGCGCTCGGTCTCAGCCAGCGCCGGGGTCGCGGCGAGCAACTGCTGCACCGCCTGATCCAGGCTGAGCATCGGCCGCGCCGGGGTCGTCGGGGTGGTGGTCATCGAAGAGCGGGCTGCGGTAGTCGAAGCGCCCGGGGTTGGCGAGCAGGAAGCGCACGATCGCGTCCGGGTCGTTGAGGTCGAGCACCGGCAGTGCGGTCGGGTGTGGCAAGGCCTGCGGGCTGTCGGTGGCGATGGCGACGACGAAGGGGTCGTCGCCGTACTGGGCCGGCTTGCCGTTGGTGGCACGCCAGACCTCGATCTTCAGCAGGTCGGCATGCTTGAAGCCCTCGACCAGGGCCCAGTCGCAGTCGTAGAGCTCGGCCAGCAACTGGTGCGCGGTGGGCTCGGCCTCGAGCTCGTACTCGCGGATCTTGGCCAGCCGCCTGCGCGAGGC
The DNA here is from genome assembly GCF_004217215.1 of Rivibacter subsaxonicus. Classification (GTDB taxonomy): domain Bacteria; phylum Pseudomonadota; class Gammaproteobacteria; order Burkholderiales; family Burkholderiaceae_C; genus Rivibacter; species Rivibacter subsaxonicus. The sequence goes on along the minus strand of NZ_SHKP01000006.1, from coordinate 618,332 downwards.
GATCACGACCTCGAAGGCGCCGGCCGCGCGGTGGCGGTAGGAGTCCTTGCCGGGCTGGTCGATGTCGAAGGCATGGTGCGCATGCTTGATCACCGAGACGCGTTGCCCCGCCAGGCGCAGGTGCGCGATCAGCTGCTCGACCAGCGTGGTCTTGCCCGAACCCGAATAGCCACTGAATCCAACAACTCTCATTGGCCAGCATTGTGGGCGATGTAGTCCTTCACCGCATCGGCGGAAACCGGCATGACCTTGAAGCGCTTGGGCACCTGCTCGATGCCGACCAGCGCGACCGGTCGATCGGGCTCGCGGCCGAGCGCCTCGACGATGGTCGCCGCGAACTTGGCCGGCAGCGCGGTCTCGAGCACGATCATCGGCTCGGGCCTGCGCAGCAAGGCGGCGACCTTCAGGCCATCGGCGGTGTGGGGGTCGACCACGACGCCGCTGCTCTCGAAGGTGGCGCGGATCGTCGCCACCCGGTCGGCATGCGTGCTGCGGCCGGAGACGAAGCCGAAGCCGGCGATGCGATCACGGTCCTCGCCCGTCAAGGCAAATCCGCCCTCGCGCGCCACCGATTCGCCGAACAGCGCGCGCGTGCGCTGCGCGTCGCGGCCGAGCAGGTCGAACACGAAGCGCTCGAAGTTGCTGGCCTTGGAGATGTCCATCGACGGGCTCGAGGTCTCGTGCGTCTGCTCGCTGCCGCGCACGCGATAGGCGCCGGTGCGGAAGAACTCGTCGAGCACGTCGTTCTCGTTGGTCGCCACCACCAGCCGCGCTATCGGCAGGCCCATCATCCGCGCCACGTGGCCGGCGCAGACATTGCCGAAGTTGCCCGAGGGCACCGCGAAGCTGACGCGCTCGGCGTTCGAGGCCGTGGCCTGGAAGTAGCCCGCGAAGTAGTAGACGACCTGCGCCAGCAGCCGCGCCCAGTTGATCGAGTTGACCGTGCCGATCTGCCAGCGGCGCTTGAACTCGAGGTCGGCGCTGACCGCCTTGACGATGTCCTGGCAGTCGTCGAACACGCCCTCGACCGCGATGTTGTGGATATTGGTGTCCTGCAGGCTGAACATCTGGGCCTGCTGGAACGGGCTCATCCGGCCGTGCGGGCTCAGCATGAAAACTGTGATGCCGCGCTTGCCGCGCATCGCGTACTCGGCGGCGCTGCCGGTGTCGCCCGAGGTGGCGCCGAGGATATTCAGTTGTCGCCCGCGCCGCGCCAGTTCGTACTCGAACAGGTTGCCGAGCAACTGCATCGCCATGTCCTTGAAGGCCAGCGTCGGGCCGTTGGACAGGGCCTGCAGGTACAGGCCATCGTCGAGCTTCTTCAGCGGCGTGATCTCGGGCGTGCCGAAGACCTCGGCCGTGTAGGTGCGATCGACGATGCCGCGCAGATCGGCAGTCGGGATGTCGTCGATGTAGAGCGAGAGGATCTCGAAGGCCAGCTCGGCGTAGCTCAGGTCGCGCCAGCGCGCGAGCGTGGTGTCGTCTATCTGCGGGTAGGTCTCGGGCAGGTAAAGGCCGCCATCGGGGGCAAGGCCTTCGAGCAGGATGTCGCAGAAGCGCGGGCGCGCGGCGTCGCCGCGGGTGCTCAGGTACCGCATCAGGCGAGTTCTTCCTTGCGCAGCTTGACGATCGGCGCCAGCACGGTCGGCAGCGCCTGCATCAGCGCCAGCGCCGCGTCCATGTCGCCCTCGAGCGTGTCGTGGGTCAGGATGATCAGGTCGGTCTGGTTCTCGCCGTCGGCCCCACCCTCGTGATTCGGGCGCTGCAGCACCGCATCGATCGAGATACGACGGTCGGCCAGGATCCGCGTCAGGTTGGCCAGCACGCCGGCCTCGTCGGCCACGGTCAGCCGCAGGTAGAAGGCAGTGATGGTCTGCGCGATCGGCAGCACCTGGGTCGCGGCCAGCGCATCGGGCTGGAAGGCCAGGTGCGGCACGCGATGCTCGGGATCGGCGGTGATCAGGCGCGTCACGTCGACCAGGTCGGCGATCACCGCCGAGGCGGTCGGCTCGGCGCCGGCGCCGCGGCCATAGTGCAGCGTGGCGCCGACCGCGTCGCCCTTGACCAGCACCGCGTTCATCGCGCCCTCGACGTTGGCGATCAGACGGGTCGCGGGGATCAGCGTCGGGTGCACGCGCAGTTCGATGCCGCCGACGTCGTCGCGCCGCTTGGTGATGCCGAGCAGCTTGATGCGGTAGCCGAGCTGTTCGGCGTAGCGGATGTCGGCCGCCTGCAGCTTGGAGATGCCCTCGATGTGGGCGCGTTCGAACTGCACCGGCGTGCCGAAGGCGATGGCGCTCATGATCGTCGCCTTGTGAGCGGCGTCGACGCCCTCGATGTCGAAGGCCGGGTCGGCCTCGGCGTAGCCGAGTTCCTGCGCCTTCTTGAGCACCACATCGAAGTCCAGCCCCTTCGAGCGCATCTCGCTGAGGATGAAGTTGGTGGTGCCGTTGATGATGCCGGCGATCGACTCGATGCGATTGGCCGAGAGCCCCTCGCGCAGCGACTTGATGATCGGGATGCCGCCGGCCACCGCGGCCTCGAAGCCGATCGCGACGCCGCGCTCGCGCGCCGCCTCGAAGATCTCGGTGCCGTGCACGGCGAGCAGCGCCTTGTTGGCGGTGACCACCGGCTTGCCGGCGGCGATGGCCGCCAGCACCAGGCTGCGCGCACGCTCGGTGCCGCCGATCAGTTCGACCACGATGTCGATGTCGGGCCGACGCACCAGGGCCTCGAAATCGTCGCCGATCGGCACCGAGTCGCCGAGAGAATGCCGCGCCTTGGCGACGTCGCGCGCGGCGACCGCCGCGATCTCGATGCCGCGCCCGGCGCGGCGCCGGATCTCGGCCTGGTTGCGTTGCAGAACCTGCACCACGCCGCCGGCGACGGTGCCGGCCCCGAGGAGGCCCAACTGGATTGCTTTCATGTGCGCTGCTGGCGAGCCGGCCGCGGCCGGCGGATGAAGATCTTCAGACCGAGTGACGCTTGCGGTAGTGGTCGAGGAAGCGAGCGATACGCCCGATCGCCTCGCTCAGGTCGTCCGAGTTGGGCAGGAAGACGAGCCGGAAATGGTCGGGCTTGGCCCAGTTGAAGCCGGTGCCTTGGACGATCAGCACCTTCTCCTCGGCCAGCAATTCGTAGGCGAACTGCTGGTCGTCCTCGATCGGGTACATCTTCGGATCGAGCCGCGGGAACATGTAGAGCGCGGCCTTGGGCTTGACCACGCTGACACCCGGGATCTGCGTGAGCAGCTCGTAGGCGAGATCGCGCTGGCGGCCGAGGCGGCCGGTCGGCGCGACCAGGTCATCGATGCTCTGGTAGCCGCCGAGCGCGGTCTGGATCGCGAGTTGCCCCGGCGTGTTGGAGCACAGGCGCAGCGAGGCCAGCATGTTCAGGCCCTCGATGAAATCGCGCGCGCCGCGCTTGGCACCCGAGACCACCATCCAGCCGGCACGATAGCCGCAGGCGCGGTAGTTCTTGGACAGGCCGTTGAAGGTCAGGAACAGCACGTCGTCGGCGAGCGAGGCCATGCTGGTGTGGCGATGGCCGTCGTAGAGCGTCTTGTCGTAGATCTCGTCGACGAACAGCACCAGATCGTGCTTGCGCGCCAGTTCGATGATCTGCAGCAGCAGGCTGTCTGGATAGAGCGCGCCGGTCGGGTTGTTGGGGTTGATCACCACGATGCCGCGCGTGCGCGGCGTGATCTTGGCCGCCATGTCGGCGATGTCGGGCATCCAGTCGGAAGCCTCGTCGCAGACGTAGTGCACCGGCTTGCCGCCCGACAAGCCGACCACCGCGGTGTAGAGCGGGAAGTCGGGCGAGGGAATCAGCATCTCGTCGCCGTCGTTGAGCAGCGCGTTGATGCTCATCGTGATCAGCTCGGAGGCGCCATTGCCGAGATAGACGTCATCGACGGTGACGCCGGCAATGCCCTTCTGCTGCGTGTAGTGCACCACCGCCTTGCGCGGCGCGAACAGGCCCTTGCTGTCGGTGTAGCCCGAGGCATGCGGCAGGTTGCGGATCATGTCCTGCACGATCTCGTCAGGCGGTTCGAGCCCGAACGCGGCCACGTTGCCGATATTGAGCTTGATGATCTTCTGGCCCTCGTCCTCCATCTGGCGGGCCTTGTCGAGGACAGGCCCGCGGATGTCGTAGGCCACGTTGGCCAGCTTGCTGGATTTGACGATCGGCTTGCTCAAGACGGGGCTCCGCAACGACAGGCGCGCCGAGCAGGTTCGGCGCTGTAGATCGGCTCCGGGCTGCATGCCCTGCCGCGCGGCGTGGGAACACCCGAAAGCTAGAATTTAACCACAGGGGTTTGTGCTCATCCGGAGCACACCGTCGCGCCCCGGCATGCCTGCCCAGCCCATGAAATTCCAGCCCGAGCGTGTCGCGCCGCATCTCAACCTGATCAGCTTCTACGGCCCGGACGGCCTGCGCGTCGGCGAGCGCGAATGGCGTCGCAGCGTGCTGCTGCCATGGCAGGGCGAGGTGGTCGACTGGGCGCCGGCCAGCTTCGAGGCGTTGGAGGCCGCGCACTTCGAGCAGATTGCGGCACTGAAGCCCGAACTGGTGCTGTTTGGCAGCGGCAGCCGGATGCGCTTCGCGCGTCCGCAGTTGCTGCGCAGCCTGATCGAGCGCGGCATCGGCGTCGAGACCATGGACAGCCGCACCGCCTGCCGCACCTTCAACGTGCTGGTGACTGAAGGCCGGCCGGTGGTGGCGGCGCTCGTCATGGAGTCGGTCTGAACGGCCCGATGCCACGGCAGCCCGCAGACACGGCGCCGAAGAGACAAACCCCCGCAGGGGTGGAGGCCGACCCGCCGCATGCATTTATAATTCGGGGTTGACCTTCAACGTGTTCTTGACCGGTCATAACCTGCAGCATCCTTCATGACGCCCGCACTCAACAAATCCCTCCCCGAGTTCGAAGCGAAGGCCACCGGCGGTGTGACGTTCACGCCGCAGGCCTATTTGGGCCAGACCGTCGTGCTGTACTTCTATCCGAAGGACAACACCCCCGGCTGCACCACCGAGGCCATGCAGTTCCGCGACAAGCACAAGGAGTTTGTCAAGGCCGGAGCCGTCGTGTTTGGCGTCTCGCGCGACAACATGGCCTCGCACGACAAGTTCAAGCAGAACCTTGAGCTGCCCTTCGAACTGGTCGCCGACACCGAAGAGAAGCTCTGCCACATGTTCGGCGTGGTCAAGAACAAGATCATGTACGGCAAGAAGGTCAAGGGCATCGAACGCAGCACCTTCCTCATCGACCCCAAGGGCGTGCTGGTCGCCGAATGGCGCGGCATCAAGGTTGCGGGGCATGTCGACGAGGTGCTGCAGGCGGTCAAGGCCATCAAGAAGGGCGCTCCCATTCCGGCACCGCAGGCAGCCGCGGCCTGAAGGCAAGCGTTTTCGCGCCGGGGTTTTCACCGGCGTGATTTCCGCGCGACGGCCAGGGCGACGTCACGTTGGCCCGGCACGCAATGTGCATAATGGATTTCATGCCTGAGAGCAGTCTCTTCTCACCGCATCCGAGCAAGCCGCACAGGTGACTGTGCGGCTTTTTCTTTTTTGAGGTCGCCGAAGTCCATGCCACTGCCCAAGCCCCCCACCAAGAAAGCCGCCCTCCTCCACGCCAGCGATTTCGACGCCCAGGCCGCGCCCAGGGCCGGCAAACGCACCGCCCCGGTGCAATCGGCGCCACCGCTGGCCGCCGACACCGCCCCCGCGGCGCTGCTCGAACTCTTCGATCCCAACCCCGCCACGCCGACGGCGGCGAGCCGCGCCCCAGCGGCCAACACCACCTACGTCCGCCCCACGGCCGCACGCAGCCCCGAACCCAAGCCCCGCAAGCCGCGCACCAGCGGCCCGGCCAAGCTGTTCGTGCTCGATACCAACGTGCTGATGCACGACCCGATGTCGCTGTTCCGCTTCGAGGAACACGACATCTACCTGCCGATGATCACGCTCGAGGAACTCGACGGCCACAAGAAGGGCATGAGCGAGGTCTCGCGCAACGTGCGCCAGGTCAGCCGCGAGCTCGATGCGCTGGCCACCGACAGCAAGTTCGACCCGGCCGCCGGCATCCCGCTGGCCAAGACCGGCCGCCGCGAGGCCGGCGGCAAGCTGTTCTTCCAGACCCAGTTCCTCGACGCCAAGCTTCCGGCCGGGCTACCGCAGGGCAAGGCCGACAACCAGATCCTCGGCGTGGTCCAGAGCCTGCGCGAGCAGCAGCCGCAGCGGGAGGTGGTGCTGGTGTCCAAGGACATCAACATGCGCGTCAAGGCGCGCGCGCTCGGCCTGGCGGCCGAGGACTACTTCAACGACAAGACGCTCGAGGACGGCGACCTGCTCTACACCGGCGTGCTGCCGCTGCCGGCCGACTTCTGGGACCGCCATGGCAAGACCATGGAGAGCTGGCAGCAGGGCAATCACACCTTCTACCGGGTCGCCGGGCCGCTGGTGCCGGCGCTGATGATCAACCAATTCGTCTACCTCGAGACCCCTGGCGCGGCACCCCTCTACGCCAAGGTCACCGAGATCACCGGCAAGAGCGCGGTTCTCAAGACCCTGAAGGACTACTCGCACGCCAAGAACGCGGTCTGGGGCGTGACCACGCGCAACCGTGAGCAGAACTTCGCGCTGAATCTGCTGATGGACCCGGACTGCGACTTCATCACGCTGACCGGCACCGCCGGCACCGGCAAGACGCTGATGACGCTGGCAGCTGGCCTGAGCCAGGTGCTCGACGAGCGCCGCTACACCGAGATCATCGTCACCCGCGTGACGGTGCCGGTGGGCGAGGACATCGGCTTCCTGCCCGGTACCGAGGAAGAAAAGATGGGGCCCTGGATGGGTGCGCTCGACGACAACCTCGAGGTGCTGGCGCGCAACGACAACGGTGCCGGCGAATGGGGCCGCGCCGCGACCAACGACCTGGTGCGCAGCAAGATCAAGATCAAGAGCCTGAACTTCATGCGCGGGCGTACCTTCCTCAACAAGTACGTGATCATCGACGAGGCGCAGAACCTGACGCCCAAGCAGATGAAGACGTTGATCACGCGCGCCGGCCCCGGCACCAAGATCGTCTGCCTGGGCAACTTGGCGCAGATCGACACGCCCTACCTTACCGAGGGCAGTTCGGGCCTGACGTATGCGGTCGACCGCTTCAAGGGCTGGCCGCACAGTGGGCATGTCACGCTGGCCCGCGGCGAGCGCTCCCGGCTCGCGGACTACGCGTCAGACGTGCTGTAGAGGCGTGCTCTGCCGCTCGGAGCAAGGGGCCGTTGGCCCCTTGTTCTGGCTCTCATTGAGCCAGCGCGGATCACGACCAAGTCGTAGAACCGATCACTAGCCGTGCGCCGCGCTACGGCGTGAGCCACATGATCCGGGGGGACATGCGCCGACTCGCACGATCGACAATCACGTAACAACTAGTGACGGTAGGGTTGCATTCGCGCACTGCCAACTTGGCGCCTCTGAGGATCGATGCCATGAAACTCAAAACTGCTGTGGCCGGTATTGCGGTAGCTCTTGGGGCTTCATCTGCGATGGCGGCGCCAAGTTGCAACAGCACGACCGATTGGGTGACGCTCGGCCCGCCGGGCCTCGAGCTTTTCGGCAAGTCTTTCACCGCGGCGACCAACGGCACGCATCACGACTGCTATACCTTCTCGCTGAGTTCAGCGGCCACGTCCTTCGGTGGCGTGCTCGAGATCAACACGCTTTTCAACAAGCTCGACATCGACGTCACCAAGGTTTCGCTATTTCGGGACAGCGCGCTCGTCGGCGAAGACTCCGATCCACTGACCTTTAGTTTTGCCAGCCTCCTCAGCGGCGGGGCCTACACGCTCATGATCGACAGCATCGTGAGCAGGGACCCTGGATTGTGGAGCGTCCCTGTCGGATATGCCGGGATGATCGCAACAACGATCGCCGCGCCTGTGCCGGAACCTGCGCTGCTCGGACTTGTGCTCGCCGGCTTGGTCGGTGTCGGCGCGGCAGCAGCCCGACGAGGCAAAGCCTGACGTCCTGGCCGGTCAACGTCAGCAAGGTGGCGCCGTATCACATTCGGGATCGGCGTCTTCTTGTCGCGTGGGTTCGTGGCGCTGTTGCTGGTCGCAGTGGCCCGTTTCCGACCCGCCGAGCGGGCATCGGTTCGAGCAACGGGGCTTGCGCCCTAGCGTTTGATCGATCTGGTCGACGTCTCACCGTTCAACAGAATCCTTCGCGCCCCCTGCTGTGGGCACTGGTGTTCGGCGTCCTCGTCGCGGGGTGCCGCGAGGACGGCGCCGTTCCCGAATCGCAGGTGGCTGCGCGCGTCAACGGCGAAGACGTCTCGGTGCACCAGGTCCAGGCCGTTCTGGCGCGCCAACCGCGGCTCCTGGCAACAGCCGGCGAAGCCTCGGCCCAGCGCGTGCTTGAAGCGCTGATCGACCAGGAAGTCGCCAGTCAGGCTGCCCGCGAACAGGGGTTGGCGAGCGACCCGCTTGTAATCCAGTCGAAGCATGCGACCGAACGAGAACTGCTGGCACGCGCCCACCACGATCGAATCGCCGCCAAGGCTGGTGGATCGACCAGCGACGAGATCGATCGGTACTACGACAGTCGTCCCGGCCTGTTCGCGCAGCGACGCCTGTATGTTCTGCAGGAAACTGCCATCGAAGCGTCCGATGCGCAGATCAAGGAGGCGAAGGCAATCGCCCTCCGATCGCGAGGTGCCGACGAACTTGTTCGCGCTTTGAAGGAAGCGGGGTTCCGGCCGGCTTCCCGTCAGTTCGTACAGGCGGCCGAGGACTTGCCAATGGTCCTGCTCGAGCCGCTCGCATCCGCCGAACCGGGACAGTCAAGGCTGTTCCCGCAGGCAGGTGGCGCACGGATCTTCACGATCATTTACGCCCACGCTGCACCAGTGGATCGGCGCACTGCCGCCCCGGCCATCACCGAGTTTCTCCTGGCGGAGCGCAAGCGACAGCTTGTCGCAGACGAGATGAAGAGACTGCGCCAGGCGGCCCAGGTGAGCTACGGTGGCACCTTTGCCAGGAGCGCCGCTTCGGCGCCCCTGGCAGGGCCGTCTGCTTCCGTGCCGCGCTGAACGTCTGCCCAAGCAGCCGGCGAACACCATGAACTCGCTGGTGGGTCGAACGCTGATCAATCCGGGCACCCTACCGACGCCGGTCGACGCCATTCCACCCCGCGCCGACTGGGCCCCCGCCGCGATTCTCGCGACCGGCTTTGCGCTACTGGTCCTCTCGCTCATGTGGGACTGGCCGGCCGCCATGCGGGCCGACGCCGCCCAGGGGCACGAGCCGTTCATCCTCGCGGTTTCCGCGTTCCTGCTGTATCGGCGGCGCGTGTACCTCTTCGCTCTGCCAGCCGCACCGGCAACGGTGCTTGGCGGCGCTCTCTTCTGCGCGGGCTTGCTGCTGTTCGTGCTGGGGCAGGCCTACGACGTGCGGCTGTCACTGGTGTCGCTGATGATGATCCTCGCGGCCGTGCTGCTGATCCTGAAAGGACCGGCAGCGTTGCGAGCGAGCTGGTTTCCGGTGCTCTTCACGCTGTTTGCCTTGCCGCTACCGCTGGACTTCGTGCTGGCGATCACCGGCCCGATGAAGCAGGCCGTGTCGCAGGTTGCGACGTGGCTGCTCGACTTGCTCGGCTACCCCATAGGACGGGCCGGCGTCGTGATCACGATCGGTCAATACCAACTCCTCGTCACCGAGGCCTGCGCGGGGTTGCAGACGATGTTCACGCTCGAGGCAATGGGCTTGTTGTACGCCAACCTGGTGAGTCACGGCTCGGTTCTGCGCAGCACGCTGCTGGCAGTGCTGACGCCACCGATCGCTTTCATGGCGAACGTCGTGCGTGTGGTCGTGCTTGCACTGATCACCTGGTACCTTGGCGATGGTGCCGGGCAAGGCTTCCTGCACGGCTTCTCCGGCATCGTCCTGTTCATGGTGGCGCTGGCGATGGTGATCGGCTTGGACTCCGCGCTCGCGCGCCTGCCGTCGCTGCGAGGCCGGTCGAAATGAACGCCACCCTCAGCCGCCGCCGCGCCCTCGTCCTGACCGCCGGCATGGGTGCCGCCGCGGCATTGGGCAGCGTCGCCCGGCCGACCCGGTTGGACGACGCACAGCCCCCACCGGACCTCGAGCAGATCTTCCCCAGTGCATTCGGCGCGTGGCGCGTCGAGCAGTTGTCGGCAGCCTTCATTCGTCCTGCTAACGACCTGAGCAAGCGCCTCTACCAGCGGCTGCTGGAGCGCGTCTACACGGACTCGGCCCGGCGCCGGGTGATGCTTTCGGTTGCCTGGGGCAGCGAACAGTCGTCGAACTTGCAACTCCATTGGCCCGAGGTCTGCTACCGCTACAGCGGCTTTGCCGTGCATGGCCGCCACCAGGAACAGATCATGAGCAACGGCCGGTCGGTGCCGGTCACGCGTCTGGTCGCCGAGATGCCCTTGCGCCCCGAACCGGTCACCTACTGGGCCGTTCTCAGCGGCGAGCGCACCGCGGACGCGAATACCTTCCGTCTGCGCCGGCTCGCCCACGCCGTGCGCCACCAGAGCGCCGACGGCTTGCTCGTTCGCGTCTCGAGCATCGATGCTGACGCCCAGCGAGGCTTCGCGCTGCACGCCGAATTCATCGACGCGCTCTCGCGTGCGCTCTCCCCTGCCGACTTGGCTCGAGTCGAAGGTACTCTCGACCAGACCTAGTTCTCGGTCGTCGACGCGCCCGCGGCGCGACGACATGGCCTGCCCGGAGGGACTCGAACCCCCGACCCCCAGCTTAGAAGGCTGGTGCTCTATCCAGTTGAGCTACGGGCAGTGTGGCCGCGAGTTTACGGGGCCTGCCGGCTTCAGCCCCGTGGTCGCTGATCGATGACGCGACGCGCCTTGCCGACCAGCGTGCGCTCGATGGCGTCGGGTGCCAGCACGCTGACGCGGCAGTTCACGCCGATCAGCGTCTTGATGCGCTCGGCGAGCGCAGCGCCAACCGCCGCTGCCTCGCTCTCGGCCACCGAGGCTAGGCGCTCACAACGGACCTCCAGTTCATCGAGCGGCCCCTCGCGCGTCACGACCAGCTGGTACTGCCCGCCGAGCCGGCCTTCCTTGAGGATCAGTTCCTCGACCTGCGTCGGGAACAGGTTCACGCCGCGGATGATCAGCATGTCGTCGCTGCGGCCGACGATCTTGCCGATGCGCCGGAAGCTGCGCGAGGTCGGCGGCAGCAGGCGCGTGAGGTCGCGCGTGCGGTAGCGCACCACCGGCATGCCTTCCTTGCTCAGCGTGGTGAACACCAGTTCGCCCTCTTCGCCGTCGGCCAGCACGGCGCCGGTGTCGGGGTCGATGATCTCCGGGTAGAAGTGGTCCTCCCAGATCACCGGCCCGTCCTTGCTCTCGATGCACTCGTTGGCCACGCCTGGGCCCATCACCTCCGACAGGCCGTAGATGTCGACCGCGTCGATGCCGGCGCGTGCCTCGATCTCGGCGCGCATCGCCTCGGTCCAGGGTTCGGCGCCGAAGATGCCGATCTGCAGCGATGTGCTGCGCGGGTCGATGCCGGCCTTCTCGAAGCCCTCGATCAGCACCTGCATGTAGCTCGGCGTGACCATGATGATGCGTGGCTTGAAGTCGCAGATCAGCTGGATCTGCTTCTCGGTCTGGCCGCCGCTCATCGGCACCACGGTGCAACCGAGCTTCTCGGCGCCGTAGTGCGCGCCGAGGCCGCCGGTGAACAGGCCATAGCCGTAGGCCACGTGCACCATGTCGCCACGACGGCCGCCCGAGGCGCGGATCGAGCGCGCCACCAGATCGGCCCAGTGCTCGATGTCGCCCTGCGTGTAGCCGACCACGGTCGGCTTGCCCGTGGTGCCACTCGAGGCGTGCACTCGCGCGATCTGCTCGCGCGGCACCGCGAACATTCCGAAGGGGTAGTTGGCGCGCAGGTCGGCCTTGGCGGTGAACGGAAACTTCGCCAGGTCGGCCAGCGTGCGCAGCTCGGCCGGATGGACGCCGGCCGCATCGAAGGAGGCCCGGTAATGCGGCACGTTGGCGTAGACACGCTCCAGCGTGGCGCGCAGCCGCTGCAGCTGCAGCGCGGCGATCTCGTCGCGGCTGGCCAGTTCGATGGGGTCCAGTTCTGCGGGCTTGGGGGCAAAGCGGTGCATGCGCGTCCTTGGCAATCAGGGCTTCGGCGGGGCGTCGACCACGCTGCCTTCGAGTCGGCGGCTGCGCCCGCGCATCAGCGCCACGGTGGCTCCCTGTTCGTTGCTGACCCGGATGTCGTAGACCCCGCTGCGTCCGCTGCGGGCGCGCTCGACTCCCTCGGCCAACAGCAGTTCGCCTTCGCCGGCCGGCGCGAGATAGTCGATCTGGCATCCGGCCGCGACGCAGACCTGGTTGTAGCTGTTGCAGGCAAAGGCGAAGCAACTGTCGGCCAACGCGAAGATGAAGCCGCCGTGGCAGCTGCCATGACCGTTGAGCATGTCGATGCGCACCCGCATCTGCATCACCGCGCGGCCGGGGCCGATCTCGTCGAGCCGCATGCCCAGCGCCTGCGAGGCATGGTCGCGCGCCCACATCGCGCGGCCGCAGGCCTCGGCCAGCGCCTGCGGGTCGGAGGGCAGCGTCGTCTCGCCAAAGGCGCTCGGGTCGACGCTGCGCGGATCGACGCCGGGGCCGGTGCTCATCGCCCGCTGAAGCGCGGCGCGCGCTTCTCGGCAAAGGCCGCCACGCCCTCGGCGAAGTCGGGGCTGGCGCCGAGTTCGCGCTGCAACTTCACTTCGAGCTGCATCTGCGCGAGCAGGTCGTTGCCTTCGCTGGCATCGAGCGCCTGCTTGATGCGTGCCAGCGCCTGGGTCGGCGCCGTGGCCAGCCGCGCGGCCAGCGCGTCGACCTCGGCAGGGAAGGCGGCGTCATCGACACAGCGCCAGATCAGCCCCCATTGCTCGGCCTGCTCGGCGCTGAGCTTGTCGCCCAGCAGCGCCAGGCCCATCGCCCGCTGGCGGCCGACCAGCCGCGGCAGCAGCCAGGTGCCACCGGCGTCGGGCACCAGCGCGATCTTGCTGAAGGCCTGGATGAAGCTGGCCGAGCGCGTCGCGATGACCAGGTCGCAGGCCAGCGCGAGGCTGGCGCCGGCACCGGCGGCGACGCCGCCCACGGCAGCGATCACCGGCTTGCGCAGCGCGCGGATTCGAGTGATCAGCGGCAGGTAGTTCTGTTCGAGCGTGCGACCGAGGTCGAGCGACTCGCCCGGACCGGCCGCGGCGCCCTCGCCCAGGTCCTGGCCGGCACAGAAGCCGCGCCCGGCGCCGCCGATGACGACGACGCGCACTGCCGGATCCTCGGCCGCGCCGAGCGCGTCGCGCAACTCGGCGTGCATCGCGTCGTTGAAGCTGTTGAGCCGGTCCGGCCGGTTGAGCGTGATGCGGGCGATCCCCTCACGCGTGTCGACGATCAGATTTGCATAGGCCATGCTTGCTCCCGCGATCAGTCCGTATCCTGCCGCTGCTGCACCAGCGGGCGCAAGTCCTCGGCCTGCCAGCGCGGCCGGTCCATGTCGTCCAGCGTGCGGGCCATCACCGGATGCAGGCTCGCGTGGCAGCGCTGCGCGAGCCGGTGGTAGGTGGCGGTGCCCTCGATCTTCCAGGCCAGTTCGGCGGCCGTGAGCTCGCGCACCACCTTGCCCGGCACGCCGGCCAGCAGGCTGCGTGGCGGTACCTTCAGCCCGGCCTTGACGAAGGCCATCGCGGCGACGAAGGAATCCTCGCCGACCTCGGCCAGGTCCATCACCACCGCGTTCATGCCGACCAGCGCGTTGCGCCGCACGCGGCAGCCATGCAGCACCGCGCCGTGGCCGATGTGGCCGTTGATCTCGACCACCGTGTCGGCACCCGGAAAGCCGTGCATCGTGCAGTGGTCCTGCAGGTTGCTGCCGGCCTCCAGCACCAGCCGGCCGAAGTCGCCGCGCAGGCTGGCGCAGGGGCCGACGTAGACGTTCTCGCCGACCCAGACATCGCCGATCAGTTCGGCACTCGGGTGCACGAAGGCGCTCGGATGCACCACCGGCACCAGGCCGTCGATCTCGTAGCAGGGCATGGCTTGCTTCCCTATTGATCCTGGTCGAAGTCGACCGTCACGGCCGCGGTGGCCGGATAGCTCTGGCAGGCCAGCCTGAAGCCGCGCGCGATCTCGTAGTCCTCGAGCGCGTGGGCCGCGTCCATGTCGATCTCGCCGGCGGTGAGCTTGCAGCGGCAGGTGGCGCAGACCCCGCTCTTGCACGAGTGGCGCACGTCGATGCCGGCGCCGAGCGCCGCGTTGAGCAGCGAGATGCTGCCGTCGCGCGGCATCGAGAACACGCGGGTGCTGCCATCCATCACCAGCGCGACTTCGCAATGCTCGTCGGATTGAGCGACGTCGATCCGGCGCGGCTTGGGTGCGCCGGCCACCACGAACAACTCGGTGCGGATGCGCTCCGGCGCCAGCCCTTCCTCGCGCAGCACGTCGCGCACCGCCTCCATCATCGGCTGCGGCCCGCAGGCCAGCGCCGCGTCGACATCGGCCAGCGGCAGCCACTGGCGCAGCAGCGCGAGCACGCGCTCGCGGTCGATCCGGCCGTGCAGCAGGTCGATGTCCTGCGGCTCGCGGCTGAGCACGTGCAGCAGCGTGAAGCGATCGAGATGGCGATCCTTCAGCCCCGCCAGTTCGTCGCGGAACATCACGCTCGAAGAGGCCCGGTTGCCGTAGACCAGGCTGACGCGCACGCCCGGCTCGCTGGCGAACAGATGCTTGACGATCGCCAGGATCGGCGTGATGCCGCTGCCGGCGGCGAAGGCCAGCACATGGCGCGCCGCGCCCGGCGCGGCCGGTGCCGGCACGCCGAAGCGGCCGTCGGGCGGCGCCACCTCGATGCTGGTGCCGGCCTTCAGATGGGCGTGGGCCCATTCGGAGAACAGGCCACCATGAACCCGCTTGATCGCGACCTGCAGACGCCCTTCGTGCGGCGCGCTGCAGATCGAGTAGTTGCGACCCTGCTCCGCGCCATCGACCGTCGCCTTCAGCGTCAGGAACTGGCCGGGCCTGAAGCCGAGGAAGGTCTCGCGCAGGGCGGTCGGTAGCTCGAAACCGAGCACCAGTGCATCGCGCGTGTCGGCGCGGGCTTCGGCAATCCGCAGCGGGTGAAAGCGCAGTTCAGTCATTCAATGGCACTTGAAGCGCTCGAAGGGTTCGAGGCAGTCGTTGCAGACATGGGCGGATTTGCAGGGCGTCGAGCCGAAGCCGCTGACCAGCCGCGTGTGCGCCGAGCCGCAATGCGGACAGACCGGCGCCGCCTCCGCATCGAGCGAGCGGATGTCGAGCACACGGCCCGGCCGCTGTGTCGGACCTGTTGGCGAAAGCGGTGGATCGCGCCGACCCGGCGGCGCGATGCCGAAGGCGCGCAGTTTTTCGCGCGCCGGCTCGGCCAGCCAGTCGGTGGTCCAGGCCGGCGCCAGCCGCGTCTCGATGCGGACCTGCTCGATGCCATGGGCCCGCAAGGCGCCTTCGATGTCGGCGCTGATGACTTCGGTCGCCGGGCAGCCGCTGTAGGTCGGCGTGACGGTGACGACCAGGGACTCCTCGCGCCAGGCCACCTCGCGCACGATGCCGAGCTCGACCACCGAGATCACCGGGATCTCCGGGTCCAGCACGGCCGACAGCCATTGCCAGACCGTCTCGACCGCGGGCCGCGCGGCGACCATGCTCACCAGTGCGCTCCCGGATGCGCGCGCGCCACGACCTGCATCTCGGCCAGCAAGCGCGACAGGTGCTCGGTGTGGCGCCCCTGGCCGCTGCCCTGCTGGGCCCAGGTGCTCGCGGGCCGGCACAGCGTGGCGTCGGCGAGCACCGCGTCGACCTGCGCGTCCCAGTCGGCGCGCAGCCCTTCACCATCGATCTCGTCGATCAGGAACATCTCGCCGGCGTGAGGCCACAGCAGATCGAGCGTGGCCTGCGTGCGGGCATGGCTCTCTTCGGTGCCATCGCCGAGCCGCACCACCCAGTCGGCACTGCGCCGCAGGTGGTAGAGCACCTCCTTGTGGGCTTTGGCGGCGATGGCCGCGACGCGCGAGTCGTGGTGCTCGCCCAGCCGCTCGAGCACGAGCCGGTGCCAGGCGTCGAACAGGAACTGGCGCACCATCGTCTGTGCGTAGTCGCCGTTGGGCTGTTCGGTGATCAGCAGATTGCGGAACTCGCGGTCGTCGCGCCAGTAGGCCAGCGCGTCCTCGTCGCGGCCGGCGCCCTCGACCTCGCCCGCCAGCGACAGCCAGAGCCGCGCTTGGCCGAGCAGATCGAGCGCGGTGTTGGTCAGCGCGATGTCTTCCTCCAACGCCGGGCCGTGACCGCACCAGGCACCGAGCCGCTGCGAGAGGATCAGCGCGCTGTCGCCCAGGCGCAGGCACAGCGCGAAAAGCGACGCGTCGACAGTGCTGGCGGCGACGGCGCTCACAGATGCTCCACGCCAGCCGGCACGTCGTAGAAGGTCGGATGGCGGTAGACCTTGTCGGCCGCCGGGTCGAACAGCTCGCCGCGCTGCGAGGGTTCGCTCGCGGTGATGTCGGCCGAGCGCACGACCCACAGGCTCAGGCCCTCGTTGCGACGGGTGTAGACGTCGCGCGCGTTCTCCAAGGCCATCGCGGCGTCGGCGGCGCGCAGGCTGCCCACGTGCTTGTGGGCCAGGCCATGCTGGCTGCGCACGAAGACCTCCCACAGCGGCCATTCGGCGTTGCTCATGCGGCCTCCCCGATCGATCGCTTGGCTCGCTTGGCCGCATGGGCCAGCGCCGCCTCGCGCACCCAGGCGCCCTCGTCCCAGGCCTTGTTGCGCGCCGCCAGGCGCTCGACATTGCATGGCCCCTCGCCCTTGATGACGCGATAGAACTCGCTCCAGTCGATCGCGCCGATGCGCCAGTGACCGCTGGCCGCGTCGAAGGCCAGATCGGCATCGGGGATCGTCAGCCCAAGGTGCCGCGCCTGCGGCACCGTCTGGTCGATGAACTTCTGGCGCAACTCGTCGTTGCTGAAAAGCTTGATCTTCCAGGCCGCGCTCTGCGCCGAGTGCACCGACTCGCCGTCGGGCGGGCCGAACATCATCACCGCCGGCCACCACCAGCGGTTCAGCGCGTCCTGCGCCATCTGCTTTTGCGCCGGCGTGCCCTTGCACAGCGAGACCATGATGTCGAAACCCTGGCGCTGGTGGAAGCTCTCTTCCTTGCAGATGCGCACCATCGCCCGCGCGTACGGGCCGTAGGAACAGCGGCAGAGCGGGATCTGGTTGATGATCGCCGCGCCATCGACCAGCCAGCCGATGGTGCCGATGTCGGCCCAACTCAGCGTGGGGTAATTGAAGATGCTCGAGTACTTCATGCGCCCAGCGAGCATGTCTTCGTAGAGCGCGTCGCGTGAGGCACCCAGCGTCTCGACCGCGCCGTAGAGGTACTGCGCGTGGCCAGCCTCGTCCTGCACCTTGGCCAGTAGCACACACTTGCGCTTGAGCGAAGGCGCGCGCGAGATCCAGTTGCCCTCGGGCAGCATGCCGACCACCTCTGAGTGCGCATGCTGGGCGATCTGGCGCGTCAGGGTCTTGCGATAGGCGGCCGGCATCCAGTCGCGCGGCTCGACCTTGATGTCGGCATCGATAGCTTCCTGGAAGGCGCGCTCCTCGGCCGACAGTTCCTCGGCCGAGCGCAGATGGGTGGCACCGGTATCGACGAGTTGGGCGTACATCACGACTCCTGGCAGAAAGCACCACCCTGTTTATAGGCCTGACCGACCGGTCAGTCAAGGTTGACCTCCGACGGCGACCCGACTATCGTGCGCCGCCATGCCGACCCGCTCCGATACCGCACCGATCAGCCCGACGCAGCAGTCGCTGATCCTCGACCAGGCCGCCCTCGCCTTCGCCGAACTGGGCTATGCGGCGGCCTCGATGAGCGACCTGGCGGCGCGCTGCGGCGTCTCCAAGTCGCTGCTCTACCACTACTTCACGAGCAAGGAATCGATTCTGCTCGCGCTCTTCGACGGCTACACGCGGCGCCTGCTCGCGCTGTGCGAGGAGGTCGCCGCGCGCGAACTCGAAGCTCAGGCCCATCTCGACGCCCTGGTGCGCGCCTTTCTCGACGAGTACCAGACCTCGCAGGCAGTCCACAAGCTGCTGCTGCAGGACGTGGAGCATCTGCCCACCCGCGAGCGGCGCCGCATCCGGGCCCAGGAGCGCCAGGTGGTCGAGGCCTTTCGCGGCGTCGTCCAGGCCGCGCTCGCGCCCGGGATCGACGGCGCCGAGCTCACCGCCGCGACGATGATGCTGCTCGGCATGATCAACTGGACCTTCACCTGGCTCGACCCGAAGGGCGAGCTCAGCTACGAAGACTTCGCCGCCGCCGTGCTGGCGGTGTGTCGGGGCGGCTTCGGCGCGCTGCCGGCGCGGGCGCCGGCAGCAGCGCGCGCTACTTCACGTACTTCCAGGCCCCGTTCTCGATCCTGACCATCACGCGCGCGCGCTGGTCGAGGCCGAGGTGGTCGGTCGGGCTCATGTTGAAGATGCCGTGCGCGCCGGCCAGGTCGGTGGTCTTCTCGAGCGCGTCGCGCAAGCCGGCGCGGAAGGCCTTGGTGCCTGGCGCGCCGGCCTTGAGCGCGGCCGGAATCGCCGCCTCGAGCAGCTTGGCGGCATCCCAGGCATGGCCGGCGAAGGTGCTGGCGCTGCCCTTGCCGTACTTCTCTTCGTAGGCACGGACGAACACCAGCGCCGACTTGCGCACCGGGTTGTCGGCTGGCAACTGGTCGGCAACCAGCATCGGCCCGGCCGGCAGGTAGGTGCCCTCGCAGTCCTTGCCGCAGACGCGCAGGAAGTCGGCGTTGGCCACACCGTGCGTCTGGTAGATCTTGCCGGCGTAGCCGCGATCCTTGAGCGTCTTCTGCGGTAATGCGGCCGGCGTGCCGGAGCCGCCGATCAGCACCGCGTCGGGGTTGACGCCGACGATCTTGAGCACCTGGCCGGTGACCGCCATGTCGGTACGGGCAAAGCGTTCGCTCGCCACCACCTTGAGGCCGCGCAACTCGGCGATGTTGCCGAACTCGCGTGCCCAGCCCTCGCCGTAGGCGTCGGCAAAGCCGATGAAGGCCACCGTCTTGATCTTGTTGTCGATCATGTGCGAGACGATCGCGGTGGCCATCTGGGCGTCGTTCTGCGGCGTCTTGTAGATCCAGCGTCGCTTGCCCTCGACGGGTTCGACGATCGCCTTGCTGGCCGCCATCGAGATCATCGGCGTCTCGCTCTCGGCGACCACGTCGATCATCGCCAGCGAGTTGGGCGTGGTAGTCGAGCCGATCACGACGTCGACCTTGTCCTCGGTGATGAACTTGCGCGCGTTCTTGACCGCGGCAGTGGTGTCCGAGGCATCGTCGAGCACGATGTAGTTGATCTTCTGCCCTGCCACCGTGGTCGGCAGCAGCGCCACGGCGTTGCGCTCGGGAATGCCGAGCGAGGCGGCCGGCCCGGTGGCCGAGAGCGTGATGCCGACATTGATGTCGGCCTGCGCCGCCAGCGCCGCGAGTGCGAGGGCGAGGCCGGTGGCGAGCTGGGACAAGCGATTCATGGGCGGAACTCCTGTGGCGATGCCGATGGGCTGACCGATCGGTCAGTCGTGATCGCAGTCTAGGCAGAGTCGTCGCGCGCAAAACGGGACTAACCCGCAAGCCGGCCGCCAAAGCGCACCATGAACGACAAAGGCCCGTCGGCGTCGCCGACGGGCCTTGCTGATTTCTTGGTCGGGGCGAAAGGATTCGAACCTTCGACCCTCTGGTCCCAAACCAGATGCGCTACCAGGCTGCGCTACACCCCGACTGAGGCTCGATTGTAGCGGCCGGCCAGGCGCGAGCCCTCGGTCAGGCGGTGATCTGGGCCCACGCCTTCTCCAGTCGCTTCACCGAGACCGGCTGCGGCGTGCGCAGCTCCTGCGCGAACAGGCTGATGCGCAGTTCCTCGAGCAACCAGCGGAACTCGTCGAGCCGGGCGTCGGCCGCTCCTTTCAGCTCGGCCATGCGACGCGTCCAGCGCTGGTCGAGCGGACGTAACTCGGCCAGCCGCTGCGTGTCGCGCGCGGGATCGGCCCGCAGCTTGTCGAGCCGCATCACGATGCCCTTGAGGTAGCGCGGCAGATGCTGCAACTGGGCATAGGGCGTGACCTGCAGGAAGCGCTTGGGCACCAGCCGCTGCAACTGTGCAGCAATGTCATCGGCCACCTCCTTGGGCGGCCTGCTGTCCTTGAGCTTGCGCTGCGCAGCGGCGGCCTCCTGCAGCACGCTGGCCGCCAGGCGCGCCACTTCCTGCGCCACCAGGTTGAGCCGGGCGCGGCCCTCCTCGACCACCGCCTTGAAGCGCTGCGCGTCGGTCGGCAGCGGCTCGCTGGCGAGGAAGGCGCGATCGAGGGCCACGGCGACGATCTGCTCGCGCAGTTCATCCGAGCTGCCACCGAGCGCCATGAACTGCACCGCCATCCGCGCGAGGTCGGGAATGTTCTTCTCGAGGTACTTCAGCGGCTCCTTGATCTGCAGCGCCACCAGGCGGCGCAGGCCGGCGCGGTGCTTCGATGCCGCGACGTCGGGCTCGTCGAAGACCTCGATCTCCACGTGGGTGAGCTTGTCGATCAGCGCCGGAAAGCCGACCATCTTCTGGCCGCCGCGGCCGATCTCCATCAGCTCGGGCAGTTCGCCGAAGCTCCAGTCGGTGTAGCGCTCGGGCGCGGCGGACGCCTTGGTCGCGGCAACCTGCGGCGCCGGTTTAGCAGAAGTCGAGGCCAGCGTCGGCGCGGGCTCCGTGGCCGGCTTCGGCGTGCCCAACTTCAGCGCCGCCAACGCCTGGAACGCCGAGCGCGCCTGCCCGCCCAGCTCGGCCTTCAGCGTGGGCAGGTGGCGTCCCATGCCGAGCTGGCGACCGTGCTCGTCGACGACGCGGAAGTTCATGAACAGGTGCGGCTGCAGCGTCTCGAGCTTGAAGTCGTTGCGCTGCACCGCGAGCTGGGTGCGCTCGCGCACCGCCTTCAGCAGCGCGTCCATCAGCGAGCCTTCGCCGAAGTTCGCGGTCTCGCAGAACTCGGCCGCGTAGTCGGGCAGCGGCACTAGGCGTGAACGCGGGCGCTGGTGCAGGCTCTTGACCAGCGCCAGCACCTTGTCCTTCAGCAGCCCCGGCACCAGCCACTCGCAACGCTCGTCGCCGACCTGGTTCAGCGCATAGATCGGCACCATGACGGTGACGCCGTCCTTGGCATCGCCCGGCTCGTGCAGGTACGTCACCGCGCAGTCGACGCCGCCCAGGCGCAGCGTCTTGGGGAAGGTGGCGGTGGTGATACCGGCCGCCTCGTGCCGCATCAGCTCCTCGCGCGTGAGCATCAGCAGCTTCGGTTGCCTCTTGCTCTCCTCGCGGTACCAGCGCTCGAAGCTGTGGCCCGAGCAGACGTCGGCCGGCAGCTGTTGATCGTAGAAGGCGAAGATCAGCTCGTCGTCGACCAGCACGTCCTGCCGACGCGACTTGTGCTCGAGCTCCTGCACCTGGCAAATCAGCTTGCGGTTTGCGCCGAGGAACGGCAGCTTCGTCTCCCACTCCTCGCCGACAAGCGCCTCGCGGATGAAGATCTCGCGCGCCGCGGCCGGGTCGACGCGACCGAAGTTCACGCGCCGGCCGTTGTAGAGCACGATGCCGTAGAGCGTGGCACGCTCCAGCGCCACCACCTCGGCCGCCTTCTTCTCCCAATGCGGCTCGAGCAACTGCTTCTTGAGCAGCGGCCCCGCGACCTGCTCGATCCAGCCCGGCTCGACGCCGGCCAGCCCGCGACCGAACAGCCGCGTGGTCTCGACCAACTCGGCCGCGATCAACCAGCGTCCCGGCTTCTTGCTCAGATGCGCGCCCGGATGGCGCCAGAACTTGATGCCGCGCGCGCCGAGGTACCAGTCCTCGTCGTCGCTCTTGCAGCCGACGTTGCCGAGCAACCCGGCCAGCATCGCCAGGTGCACCTGCTCGTAGGTGGCGGGCGAGCCGTTCGGTCGCCAGCCATGCTCGGCCACCACGGTCAGCAGCTGCGAATGGATGTCGCGCCACTCGCGCACCCGGCGCGGGCTGATGAAGTTCTCACGCAGCCGTTGCTCCTGCTTGCGGTGGCTGAGCTTGTGCTCGACCGGCGCAGCCGGCGCGCCGGCAAGCTTCGCGCCCCGGACTTCCTCGAGCCAGTTCCACAGCTTGAGGTAGCCCATGAACTCCGAGCGCTCGTCGTCGAAGGGCTTGTGCCTGGCATCGGCCTGCTGCTGCTGGTCGGGCGGACGGTCGCGCACGTCCTGGCCGCTCAGGGCCGAGGCAATGATCAGCACCTCGTGTAGCGCCTGACGGTCGCGCGCGGCGAGGATCATGCGACCGACGCGCGGGTCGAGCGGCAGCTTGGCGAGTTCCTGCCCGATCGGCGTCAGCTCGTTGTCCTCGTCCATCGCGCCGAGCTCGCCCAGCAGCGCGTAGCCGTCGGCGACCGCCTTCTTCGGCGGCGCCTCGAGAAACGGAAAGTCCTCGACCCGGCCGAGTCCGACCGACTTCATGCGCAGGATCACGCCGGCCAGCGAGGAGCGCAGGATCTCCGGGTCGGTAAAGCGCGGCCGCTCGACGAACTCCTGCTCGCTGTAGAGCCGAATGCAGATGCCGTCGGCCACCCGGCCGCAGCGGCCGGCGCGCTGGTTGGCGGCGGCCTGGCTGATCGGCTCGATCTGCAGTTGCTCGACCTTGTTGCGATAGCTGTAGCGCTTGACGCGCGCCAGCCCGGGGTCGATGACGAAGCGGATGCCGGGCACCGTAAGTGAGGTCTCGGCGACGTTGGTCGCCAGCACGATGCGCGGCGCGCCATGCGGCTCGAAGATGCGCTGCTGCTCGGCCTCGGACAGCCGCGCAAACAGCGGGAGAACATCGACGCCCGGTGGATGGTGCTTGCGCAGGTGCTCGGCCGCCTCGCGGATCTCGCGCTCGCCGGGCAGGAAGACCAGCACGTCGCCGGCGCCGGCACCTCGCCCGCGCCACAGTTCGTCTACGGCGTCGGTGATGGCATCGTTGAGGTCGTACTCGCGCCGCTCCTCGAAGGGCCGGTAGCGCTGCTCGACCGGGAACAGCCGGCCGCTGACCATGATCACCGGCGCCGGGCCGTCCTTGCCGGCAAAGTGCTTCGCAAAGCGATCGGCGTCGATCGTCGCCGAGGTCACGATGATCTTCAGATCGGGCCGCTGCGGCAGGATCTGGCGCAGGTAGCCGAGCAGGAAGTCGATGTTGAGGCTGCGCTCGTGGGCCTCGTCGATGATCAGCGTGTCGTAGGCGCGCAGCAGCGGGTCGCGCTGGGTCTCGGCGAGCAAGATGCCGTCGGTCATCAGCTTCACCGAGGCGCCGGGCTGTAGCCGATCCTGGAAGCGGACCTTGAAGCCGACCACCTCGCCGAGCGGCGTCTTGAGCTCCTCGGCGATGCGCCTGGCCACGCTCGACGCGGCCAATCGCCGCGGCTGGGTGTGGCCGATCAGCTTGCCGCGGCCCTGGGTGGCGTTGGCCGCGCCACGACCGAGCAGCAGCGCGATCTTTGGCAACTGCGTCGTCTTGCCCGAGCCCGTCTCGCCGCAGACGATGACGACCTGGTGTTCGGTGATTGCGCGCGCGATCTCGTCGCGCCGTGCCGAGACCGGCAGCGACTCTGGAAACTCGATCGGCGGCAACGGCCGGGCGGGTGCCGCAGGGCGTGGCGTGGCGGCTGGTGGGCGCTTGGTGCGGCCTGCTGCGGGGCGGGGAGAGATGGTGGGGCGATCGGTCACGGGCCGCGGATTATCGGCGGCCCGGGCATCCCGGGCCGCGCGTCACTTGTGGGCCGGCGCCTCGTAGGTGATCAGGTTCAGCACCGCGCCCTGCGGATCGGCGATCACGCTGAAGCGACCGACGCCGGGAATGTCGGTCGGCGCCACGAATACCTTGCCGCCCAGGCCCGGCACCTTGGCCACCAGCGCGTCGACGTTGTCGACCGTGACGTAGCCGCCCCAGGCCGGCGGCATCGGCCCGGCCTCGGGCGGCGTCTTCATGATGCCGCCGATCGAGGCGTCGCCAACCTTGATCACGTGGTACGGGCCGGAGGGCATGTGCATCGTCTCGATGCTCCAGCCGAGCAGGCTCTTGTAGAAGCCCATCGCGGCCTCGGGATCGCTGGTCATCAGCTCGTTCCAGCTGAAGGCACCGTGGGTCTGGAAGACTTCCATCGCGTTCTCCTTACGGGCGTTTAAGACCGAGCATCCTCGGTCCGGCGTGGCGTGCCGTCAACGACCGCCGCATGACGCGTACGGCACAATTCCGGCGCTGCCCCACACACCATGAGCCTCGTCTTCCCGCACACCTTCGTCCCCTGGTTCCGCTCGGTCGCGCCCTACATCCACGCGTACCACGGCAAGACCTTCGTGGTCGGCATGGCGGGCGAGCTGATCGCCGCCGGCAAGCTCAACGCCTTCGTCCAGGACTTGGCGATCATCCACGCGATGGGCATCAAGCTGGTGCTGGTGCACGGTTTCCGCCCGCAGGTCAACGAGCAACTGGCCGCCAAGGGCCATCCCTCGCGCTTCAGCCATGGCCAGCGCATCACCGACGCGCCGGCGCTCGACGCCGCGCAGGAGGCCGCCGGCCAGCTGCGCTTCGAGATCGAGGCCGCGTTCTCGCAGGGCCTGCCGAACACGCCGATGGCCAACGCCACGGTCCGCGTGGTCTCGGGCAACTTCCTGACCGCGCGGCCGGTGGGCATCGTCGACGGCGTCGATTTCATCCACAGCGGCGTGGTGCGGCGGGTCGACTCGCCGGCGATCCGCCGCGCGATCGACATCGGCGCGCTGGTGCTGCTGAGCCCCTTCGGTTTCTCGCCGACCGGCGAGGCCTTCAACCTGCGCATGGAAGACGTCGCCACCAGCACCGCGATCGCGCTGCAGGCCGACAAGCTGATCTTCCTGACCGAGGTGCCGGGCATCCGCGAGAACCCGGCCGACCCCACGACCGACATCGACACCGAACTCGTGCTGGCCGAGGCCAAGCGCCTGCTGGCCACGCTGCCACCGGCCGAGCAGCCGAGCGACCTCGGCTTCTACCTGCAGCACTGTGTGAAGGCCTGCGAGGAAGGCGTCGAGCGCTCGCACATCCTGCCCTTCGCGGTCGACGGCGCGATCCTGCAGGAGGTGTTCACGCACGACGGCATCGGCACCATGATCGTCGACGAGAAGCTCGAGAGCCTGCGCGAGGCCGGGCCCGACGACATCGGCGGCATCCTGCAGTTGATTGAACCCTTCGAGCGCGACGGCACGCTGGTCAAGCGCGACCGCACCGAGATCGAGCGCGACATCGACCACTACACCGTGATCGAACACGACGGCGTGATCTTCGGTTGCGCCGCGCTCTACCCCTACCCCGAGGCACGCACCGGCGAGATGGCGGCCCTGACGGTCAGCGACGCGGTGCAGGGCCAGGGTGATGGCGAACGCATCCTCAAGCGTGTCGAGCAGCGCGCCCGCGCGACCGGGCTCGACAGCATCTTCGTGCTGACGACGCGGACGATGCACTGGTTCATCAAGCGCGGCTTCAAGGTGGTCGACCCCGAATGGCTGCCCGAGGCGCGCAAGCGCAAGTACAACTGGGACCGGCGCTCGCAGGTGCTGGTCAAGAACCTCAAGTAGTTTTGGAGAAGCACATGGCCCGTACCGTCAATTGCGTGATGCTCAAGAAGGAGGCCGAAGGCCTCGACTTCTCGCCCTACCCGGGCGAGCTCGGCGTTCGCATCTACAACAACGTCAGCAAGGAAGCCTGGGCCGCGTGGCTCAAGCACCAGACCATGCTGGTCAACGAGAACCGCCTCAACCTCGCCGATGCGCGAGCCCGTCAGTACCTGGCGCGGCAGATGGAGCGCTACTTCTTCGGCGAAGGTGTCGACCAGCCGGTCGGCTACGTGCCGCCTTCGGCCTGAGGCTCGGCGCGGAAGTCATGGGGCGCTGCGGCGCCCCTTTTCTTCGCCTGCAGCAATGCATGCGAATCATTCGCGTTGGCGTTTATGATCGACCACCCAGTCGCTTAACGCCTCATCTTCCGGAAACCGAAGCCATGACGTCATCCATGAATTTCTTCGCCCGTACCGCGTTCGCCGTCGCGGCAACTGTCGCCAGCGGCCTGGCCGGCGCCCAGCAGTCGGAACTCAATCTCTATTCGGCGCGCCACTACCAGACCGACGAGGCGCTTTACGACAATTTCACCAAGGCCACCGGCATCAAGATCAATCGGGTCGATGCCGACGATGCCGGCATCCTCGCGCGACTGCGCAGCGAGGGCGCCGCGAGCCCGGCCGACGTGATTCTGCTGGTCGACGCCGCGCGCCTGGTGCGCGCCGATGCCGAGGGTCTTTTCCAGCCGGTGAAGTCCAAACTGCTCGAGCAGCGCATTCCCGCCTCGCTGCGCGACAAGGACGACGGCGACGGTTCGGACTGGTTCGGTTTCTCGACCCGGGCCCGCGTGATCGTCATCAACAAGGCCA
Organism: Rivibacter subsaxonicus; assembly: GCF_004217215.1. Taxonomy (GTDB): domain Bacteria; phylum Pseudomonadota; class Gammaproteobacteria; order Burkholderiales; family Burkholderiaceae_C; genus Rivibacter; species Rivibacter subsaxonicus. The sequence continues at coordinate 591,741 of NZ_SHKP01000006.1, read as the reverse complement.
ATGTCAAGCGCGAGGACGCCGATACCTACGAGGAACTGGCCGACCCGAAGAACAAGGGCAAGGTCTGCACCCGCTCGGGCTCGCACCCGTACAACCTGTCGCTGTTCGGCTCGATCTACGAGCACCTGGGTGCCGAGAAGACCGAGGCCTGGCTCAAGGGCGTCGTCGCCAACATGGCGCGCGACCCCAAGGGCGGCGATACCGACCAGATCAAGGCGGTTGCCAGCGGTGAGTGCGGCATCGCGCTCTCCAACAGCTATTACGTGGCGCGCCTGATGCGGTCGACCAACCCGGCCGACCGCGAGACCATGGAAAAGGTCAGCGTGATCTTCCCCAATCAGCAAAGCTGGGGCACCCACGTCAACATCGCCGGCGGCGCGGTCGCCAAGAATGCCAAGAATCGCGAGGCGGCCGTCAAGTTTCTCGAGTATCTGGCGAGCGACGCGGCCCAGGGCTACTTCGCCAACGGCAACAATGAATATCCGGCGGTGAGCACGGTCAAGGTCGCTAACCCGGCGCTCGATACGCTCGGACCCTTCAAGTCCGAACTGGTACCGGTGGCGCTCGTCGGCGCCAATTCGATGCGCGTCCAGCAGTTGCTCGACAAAGCCGGCTACAAGTGAGCCGCGGGCGGCGTCCGAAACCACCAACAAACCCGGCCTCGGCCGGGTTTGTCGTTCTGGCCGGGTGGCCGCCGGCAATTGAATTTGCCTAGAATCAGTGCAACGCCTCATTTCGATGGCGTGCAGGAGCGGACAAGTATGGCAACGTATCAGGAACTGCTCGCCCAGCGAGCCACCCTCGAACAGCAGCAGGCCGAACTGGAGCGCCAGATCGCCGACGCCCGGCGCGCCGAACGAGCCGGTGTGCTGGCCCAGATCAAGTCGCTGATGGCCCAGCATGGCGTGACGCTGGCCGAACTCGGCGGCGCCGGCGCCAAGGCCGCGCGCGGCGCCAAGCCGGCCGGCACCAGCAAGGTGGCACCGAAGTATCGCAACGCCGTCACCGGCGATACCTGGAGCGGGCGCGGCCTCAAGCCCAAGTGGCTGCAAACCGCGATCGCCAGCGGCCGCAAGCTCGAAGACTTCAAGATCTGAGCCCGGCTCGCAAACCGCAGGCAAAAAGACAAACGGCGCCTCGCGGCGCCGTTTGCTTTTTTGCCGATCTGCCGCCGATTGCTCGGCAGGTATCTGGCGTCCCCTAGGGGATTCGAACCCCTGTAATCACCGTGAAAGGGTGGTGTCCTAGGCCTCTAGACGAAGGGGACTGAAACCTTCCTGCTTACCCGAACCGCGCGCCACCGCTGCTGCCGACGGTTTCCCGAAGGTTTTGGTGGAGGTAAGCGGGATCGAACCGCTGACCTCTTGCATGCCATGCAAGCGCTCTCCCAGCTGAGCTATACCCCCGTTGGTTTTTTGGTTTTGGCCTTTCGACCGCCACCTGCCACCAGGGCAACGCTGTTCAAGCAAGACCGCAAGTATAGCCGGAATCGCGTCAGCGACGCAAGCGCTCGAGCACGATGGCCCTGTCGAACAGCGCCAGCACCGCATCGACCGAAGGCGTCTGTGCCCTGCCGCACACCAGCACGCGCACCGGCACCGCGAGTTGCGGCATCTTCAGGCCGTGCTGGGCGATGGTGGTCTTGATCGCAGCGCTGATCGACGCCGCGTCCCACGCGGGCAGCGCCTGCAGCGCATCGGCCAGCGTGGCCAGCGCCGGCCGAACCGCGTCACCCACGTGCTGCGCCAGATCCTCGGGCGTCGGAGTCACCTCGGCGTAGTACATCGCCAGCCAGCCGGCGAGTTCGACGGTGGTGGCGCAGCGATCCTTGAACAGTCCGCAGCGCGCGGCGAGGCGCTCGTCGACCGCCACGCCTGCAGCGAGGCCGAGACGTTCCATCTGCTGCGCGACGAGCCCGGCAAGACGCGCGTTGTCGGCCAGCTTCAGGTGATGCGCATTGACCCAGCGCAGCTTGGCCGGGTCCCATTGCGCGGGGCTTTTGGCGAGGTGGCTGCCGTCGAACCAGGAGACCATCTGCTCGCGCGTGAAGAGCTCTTCGTCGCCGTGGCTCCAGCCCAGGCGCGCGAGGTAGTTCAGCATGCCCTCGGGTAGGTAGCCCTCGTCGCGGTACTGGATCGCGCTGACCGCGCCATGGCGCTTGCTCAGCTTCTCGCCATCGGGGCCAAGGATCATCGGCGCGTGGCCGAACACCGGCAGCGGCGCGCCCAGCGCCCGCATGATGTTGATCTGGCGCGGCGTGTTGTTGACGTGATCGTCGCCGCGGATCACGTGGGTGATGCGCATGTCGATGTCGTCGACCACAACGCAGAAGTTGTAGGTCGGGATGTCGGAGGCGCCGTCCGGCGCCGGCCGCATGATGATCAGGTCGTCGAGTTCCTCGTTCGAGAACGAGATCGGCCCCTTGATCATGTCGTCCCACGCGACCTGGCCACCAAGCGGATTGCGAAAGCGCACCACCGGCCGCACGCCGGCCGGCACCGCCGGCAGCGTCTTGCCGGCTTCGGGCCGCCAGCGGCCGTCGTAGCGTGGCTTGAGGCCGGCGGCGCGCTGCGCCTCGCGCATCTCGTCGAGTTCCTGCGGGCTGCAGTAGCAGTGGTAGGCGGTGCCGGCAGCGAGCATCTGCTGCACCACCTCTGCATAGCGCTCCAGGCGCTGCATCTGGTAGTACGGGCCCTCGTCGTGATCGAGCTCGAGCCAGTGCATCGCCTCGATGATCGAGTCGACCGCGGCCTGGGTGGAGCGGGCGACGTCGGTGTCCTCGATGCGCAGCACGAAGCTGCCGCCGTGGTGGCGCGCAAAGGCCCACGAGAACAGCGCGACGCGCGCGGTGCCGAGATGCAGGAAGCCGGTGGGCGATGGCGCGATGCGGGTACGGACGGTGCTCATGCGGCGAGGGGGTCGAGGCCGCGCGCGAGGTCGGCCTTGAGGTCATCGAGATGGTCGAGCCCGACCGCGACGCGGACCAGCCCCTGGGTGATGCCGGCGGCCAGGCGCTGCTCCTCGCTGAGCCGGCCATGCGAGGTGCTGGCCGGGTGCGTGATCGTGGTCTTCGTGTCGCCGAGATTGGCGGTGATCGAGCAGATGCGGGTCGCGTCGATCACCGCAAAGGCGCGCTCGCGCGCCTGCGCCGCGTCGCTCGCGTTGACGACAAAGCTCGCCACCGCGCCGCCGTTGCCGGCCTGCTGCGCCATCGCCAGCGCGTGCTGAGGATGCGAGGCCAGACCCGGGTGCAACACCCGCGCCACCGCGGGATGAGACTCCAGCCAGCGCGCCAGTTCGAGCGCGCGCGCGCTCTGCGCCTGCATGCGGATGTCGAGCGTCTCAAGCCCCTTCAGCACGACCCAGGCATTGAACGGCGACAGGCTCATGCCGGCGCTGCGCATGGCCGGCATGAAGGCATCGTCGATGAGCTGTTGCGAGCAGCAGATCGCACCTGCGAGCACCCGGCCCTGGCCGTCGAGGTACTTGGTACCGGAGTGGATGATCAGGTCGGCACCGAACTCCACCGGCCTCTGCAGCGCCGGCGTGCAGAAGCAGTTGTCGACCGCCAGCAGCGCGCCGCCCGCATGGGCAATCTCGGCCAGCGCGCCGATGTCGCAGACCTCGGTCAGCGGATTGCTCGGCGTCTCGGCGAACAGCAGCTTCGTGTTGGGACGCATCGCGTCGCGCCACGCTCTCACGTCGGTCTGCGAGACGAAGCTGCTCTGCACGCCGAACTTGCCAAACTCGCCCTGGATCAGCTTGATCGTCGAGCCGAACACACTCTGCGAGCAGACCACGTGGTCGCCGGCCTTCAGCAGTCCCATGCAGAGCAGCAGGATCGCGCTCATGCCGCTCGAGGTGGCGATGCAGGCCTCGGTGCCCTCGAGCGCCGCCAGCCGGCGCTCCATCATCATCACCGTCGGATTGGTGAAGCGGGAGTAGACGAAAGCCTCCTCCTCGTTGGCAAAACGCGCCGCCGCCGTGGCGGCGTCGGGATGACAGAAGCTGCTGGTCAGGAACAGCGCTTCCGAGTTCTCGCCCCAGGCCGAGGGGGGCAGCCCCTCTCGCACGGCGAGCGTTTCGCGGCGCGCTCCGCTCGGCAGGTCGACCCGCGGCAACAGCGTCTTCTGACGCGGCGTGTCGTCGCTCATTGCCGCTCCCTTGGCGCTGCGCGCCGTCCCTCCGAGAGGGAATGAGCCCCTTCGGGCGGCCGCGCGTGGCTCATGAGCCCTCCGCCGTGCCCTGCAGCGCCAGGCGCTGCGCGCTGCTGTCCTCTTCCTCGGGCTGCGCCAGGCGCTGGCTGCGCATCGCCGCGAAGTCGGCGACGCTGACGTCCCCGGTGATGTAGCTGCCGTCGAAGCACGAGGCCTCGAAGCCGGAGATCCTGGGATTGAGCGCGCCGACTACCCGCTTCATTGCGGCCAGGTCCTGGTAGATCAGCGCGTCGGCGCCGATGTAGGCACGGATCTCCTCGGTGCTGCGGTCATGGGCGATCAGCTCGGCCGAGGTCGGCATGTCGATGCCGTAGACGTTGGGGAAGCGCACCGGTGGTGCCGCCGAGGCCATGAACACCTTGGCCGCGCCGGCCTCGCGCGCCATCTGCACGATCTCCTTGCTGGTGGTGCCGCGCACGATCGAGTCGTCGACCAGCAGCACGTTGCGGCCCTTGAATTCGCTCGCGATCGCGTTGAGCTTCTGGCGCACCGACTTCTTGCGCATGCCCTGCCCCGGCATGATGAAGGTGCGGCCCACGTAGCGGTTCTTCACGAATCCCTCGCGGTAAGGCTTGCCAAGCTTCTGTGCGAGTTGCATCGCGCTCGGCCGGCTCGACTCGGGGATCGGGATTACGACGTCGATCTCGCTCGGCGGCATCGTCGAGATGACGCGCTGCGCCAGCGTTTCGCCCATGTTGAGCCGCGCCTGGTAGACCGACATGCCGTCGATCACCGAGTCGGGACGCGCCAGGTAGACGAACTCGAAGATGCAGGGGTTGAGCGACGCGCTCGGCGCGCACTGGCGCGCATGCACATTGCCCTCGAGATCGATGAACACCGCCTCGCCCGGCGCCACGTCGCGCACCAGCTTGTGGCCGGTGCCCTCGAGCGCGACCGACTCGCTGGCGACCATGACCTCCTTGCCGGCCGCGGTATGTGCCTCGCCGAGGCACAGCGGACGGATGCCGTAGGGGTCTCGAAACGCGAGCAGCCCATAGCCCGCGATCAGGCACACCACCGCGTACGAACCCTTCACGCGCCGATGCACCGCGCTCACCGCCTTGAACACCTCGTCCGGCGACAGCGGCAGGTCGCGCGCCGCGAGCTCGAGCTCGTGCGCCACCACGTTGAGCAGCACCTCGGTATCGCTGTCGGTGTTGACGTGGCGACGATCGATCGCGAACAGCTCCTTGCGCAGCGCGTGCGCGTTGGTGATGTTGCCGTTGTGGACCAGCACCAGGCCGAAGGGCGCGTTGACGTAGAAGGGCTGCGCCTCCTCTTCGCTGTAGGCGTTGCCCGCGGTCGGATAGCGCACCTGGCCGAGCCCGATCAGGCCCGGCAGCGCGCGCATGTTGCGAGTGCGAAAGACATCGCGCACCATGCCGCGCGCCTTGTGCATGAAGAACTTGGTGCCGGCCTGGTCCGGACCGGCGGTGACGATGCCGGCCGCGTCCTGGCCGCGGTGCTGCAACAGCAGCAGCGCGTCGTAGATCAGCTGGTTAACCGGCGATCTGGATATGACGCCAACGATGCCGCACATGATTCATCCTTTCGATTGCACACCGGCCGGCGATGCCGCGGCGCGCAGATGGCGCGCCACGGACGCCGGCAACAGCGGCTTGAGTTCTGCCAGAACATAGTGCAAGCCGGCCGCGCCGTGCGAGGCACGCCAGGCCGGTTCTTGCGATAGAGGGGTAAGCAGCGTCAGCGTTCCGACCAGCAGCACCAGTACCAGCCCGCGCGCCAGGCCGAACACCGCGCCGAGCGTGCGGTCGATCGGATTGAGCAGCGAGGCCTTCACCATCTTGCTGACCATCCAACTGCAGATGCTCCAGGCCACCAGCGCGGCCACCAGCACCACGACGAAGGCGGCCGCCAGGTTGAGGCCCGAGCCCGGCGCGCCCAGCGGCACCTCCGGCGCGACCCGCGCGCAGAAGGCCTGCGCCGCCAGGTAGGCCACGACCCAGCCCGCCAGCGACATGATCTCGCGCGTGAGTCCGCGCACGATGCCGAGCAGTACCGACAGCGCGACGATCGCGATCAATGCCCAGTCGACCCATCCCAGCTCCGTCATCGGCCTCGGACCACGCCCGCCATCACAGCGTCAGCACCGCCGCGCCCAGGCCCGAGGCGCGCAACTGCGCGGCGGCCTTGTCGGCATCGGCACGCGCCGCGTAGGGGCCGACACGCACCCGGATGCGCTTGCCTTCCTTGGTCTCGACGACCTGGGTGTAGGTCTTCAGTCCCAGCTTCTCGACCTTGGCACGGGCCTCGCGGGCACCGGCGCTTTCGGCGAAGGCGCCGACCTGCACCACGTAGCGGCCCTCGCCGGCAGCCACTTCGTTGCCGGCCAGCAGCGACGCGGCGCGTGCGCCGTCGCTGCTCGGGGCTGGCTTGGCAGCGGCCTTGGGCTCGTCCTTCACGACCGGTTTGGCGGCGGGCTTGGGTTCGTCCTTCGCGGCCGGCTTGGGCGGTGACGGCGCTACCTCGCGCGATTCGGGCGGAAGCTCGGCGCGCGCGGCCGCGGCCTTGGCCACCGCAGCGTCGTCCGCGCCCGCAGACGGCGCCGACGCTGTGGCGCGCGCCGCCGGCGTGGCAGCCCGTGGGGCCGTCGCGTTCGGCGCCACCAGCGGCGGCACCGCCTCCTTGCGCGGGATCTCGATCGGCAGATCGGCCGCCACCGGACGCGGCGCGGTGTCGAGCAGCAGCGGCAGGCCGATGACCGCCAGCGCCACCAGCACCGCGGCGCCGATCAGCCGCTGGCGGGCCCGGGTGCGTGCGCGCTGCACGTCCTCGGCCGAGCCCTGGTCGGTGGCCGGCTTGCGCTTGAAGAAGGAGAGTAGGCCCATGCTGGGGTCAGAAGGCGTGCCGACAAGGAAACCGGACACCGCCAAGGGCACCGGCGCAGCGGCCGTTCACGACAGGTGGCGCGCCGTCAGGCGGGGCACGCCGTGCTCCAGAACACCGCCCACCGTATAGAACGATCCGAAGACCAGGATTCTATCTGCCGGGTCGGCGCCGGCGACCGCCGCCCGCAGCGCCGCGGCGGGGTCGGCATGTTCGTGGATGGGGGCGTCGGGTGGCAGCACCGCGCCACGCTGGCGCAAGGATTCGCGCACCGCCTCGAGCCGCAGCCGCAGGGCCGCGGGCAACGCCGCCCGCGCCGTCGGCAGCAGCGGCAGATGCCAGGCGTCGACCAGCGGCAGCATGCGCTCGAGCATCGCGTCGAGATCCTTGTCGGCCATGGCGCCAAACACGGCGTGGGTGCGCGGATAAAAACCCATCTGGTCGAGGTTGGCGGCCAGCGTGGCCACCGCGTGCGGGTTGTGCGCCACGTCCAGGACCAGGGTCGGCTCGCCGGGCACGATCTGGAAGCGCCCGGGCAGTTCGACCAGTGCGAGGCCGTTGCGCACCGCCTGTGCCGTGACCGGCAGCCGATCGCGCATCGCCTCGAGTGCGGCCAGCACGCCGGAGGCGTTGAGCAACTGGTTGGCACCGCGCAGCGCCGGATAGGCCAGGCCCGCGTGGCGCCGCGCGCGGCCGGCCCAGTTCCACTGCTGCTTGTCGCCGCTGTAGTTGAAGTCGACCCCGAAGCGCCAGAGCTCGGCGCCGATCGCGGCCGCGTGATCGAGCACCGCTTGCGGTGGCACCGGGTCGCCGACGATGAGCGGCCGCCCCGGCCGCGCGATCGCCACCTTCTCGCGGCCGATGCTCTCGCGATCGGGGCCCAGGTACTCCATGTGGTCGAGGTCGATGCTGGTCAGGATCGCGCAGTCGGTATCGAAGGCGTTGACCGCATCGAGCCGGCCGCCGAGGCCGACCTCGAGCACCACCGCATCGAGCGGCTGGCTCGCGAAGTGGCGCAGGATCACCAGCAGCGTGAACTCGAAGAAGGTCAGCTCCTCGTCGCCACGCGCCTCCTCGACCGCGGCGAAATGCGGCAGCAACGCGGCGCCGTCGACGATCTCGCCGTTGATGCGGCAGCGCTCCTCGAAGCGCACCAGGTGCGGCGAGGTATGCACGCCGACCCGCCATCCCGACTGCAGCAGGATCGCCTCGAGCATCGCGCAGGTCGAGCCCTTGCCGTTGGTGCCGCCGATGGTGAACAGCGGCACCTCGAAGTCGAGCGCCAGCCGCTGCTTCACCCGCGCCACGCGCTCGAGCGAGAGGTCGATCGTCTTGCGGTGCAGGCGCTCGCAGTGGGCCAGCCAGTCGGCCAGCGTCAGAGGAAGCTCGTTCATCGATTCATGCTAGGAAAACAAAACAGGGCGGCCTGCGCCGCCCTGGTGCCTGCGGCTCGAATCCGCTCAGGCCACCGCGTCGGCGCTCTGGCGTTGCAGCATCGACAGCATTCGCGCGATCGCGCCGCGCAGTTCGCGGCGGTCGGTGATCATGTCGACGGCGCCCTTGTCCATCAGGAACTCGGCGCGCTGGAAGCCCTCGGGCAGCTTCTCGCGCACGGTGTTCTCGATCACGCGCGGGCCGGCAAAGCCGATCAGCGCCTTCGGCTCGGCGATCACCACGTCGCCCATGAAGGCAAAGCCGGCCGAGACGCCGCCCATGGTCGGGTCGGTCAGCACGCTGATGTAGGGCAGCTTCGCCTTGGCCAGGCGGGTCAGCGAGGCGTTGGTCTTGGCCATCTGCATCAGGCTCAGCAGGCCTTCCTGCATCCGTGCGCCGCCGGTGGCGGTGAAGCAGATGAACGGCACCTTCTGATCGATCGCGGTCTCGACGCCGCGCACGAAGCGCTCGCCGACCACCGAACCCATCGAGCCGCCCATGAAGTCGAACTCGAAGGCCGAAGCCACCACCGGCACGGTGTGGACCGAGCCGCCCATCACGATCAGCGCATCGGTCTCGCCGGTGGCTTCCATCGCCGCCTTCAGGCGCTCGGGGTACTTCTTGCTGTCCTTGAACTTCAGCGGGTCGACCGGCAGCACCTCCTCGCCGATCTCGTAGCGGCCCTCGGGATCGAGAAAGCCGTCGAGCCGGGCCCGCGCGCCGACGCGGTGGTGGTGGGTGCACTTGGGGCAGACGTTGAGGTTCTGCTCGAGATCGGTCTTGTAGAGGACCGTCTCGCACGAAGGACACTTGATCCACAACCCTTCCGGCACCGAGCGCCGCTCGGCGGGGTCGGTCTGCTGGATCTTGGGCGGCAGCAGTTTTTCGAGCCAGCTCATGCTTTGGTTCCTTCCTCGGTGACTTCGTCCAGCGCGGCGCGGATCGAAGTGATGAATTGTCGCCCAGCTTCGACCATGCCGGCACGCGGAGCTTCCTCGAGCAACTGCACCAGGCGCGAGCCGATCACGACCGCGTCCGACACGGCGGCCACGGCGCGGGCGGTGGTCGCATCGCGGATGCCGAAACCGACCCCGACCGGCACGCTGACATGGCAGCGGATGCGCGGCACGGCCGCAGCCACCGCGCCCACGTCGAGGTGGCCGGCGCCGGTCACGCCCTTGAGCGAGACGTAGTAGACATAGCCGCCGGCAATGCGCCCGACCTGGGCCATGCGCTCCTCGGTCGAGGTCGGCGCGAGCAGGAAGATCAGGTCGAGCCCGACCCGCTGCAGCGCCGCGGCGAAGGCCTCGCACTCCTCGGGCGGGTAGTCGACCACCAACACGCCGTCGACACCGGCGGCCGCGGCATCGGCGACGAAACGGCCCTCGCCATGGCGCTGGTCGTAGCGCTCGACCGGGTTGGCGTAGCCCATCAGCACCAGCGGCGTGACCTGGTTGCGGGCGCGGAAGCCGCGCACGATCTCCAGCACCTGGGTCAGGCCGATGCCCTTGGCGAGCGCGCGTTCGCTGGCCTTCTGGATCACCGGGCCGTCGGCCATCGGATCACTGAACGGCACGCCGAGCTCGATCACGTCGGCGCCGGCCTCGGCCAGCGCCAGCAGCAGATCGACGCTCAATTCGGGATACGGGTCGCCGGCGGTGACATAGGGAATCAGCGCCTTGCGGCCCTGAGCCTTCAGCGCGGAAAAGGTAGCGGCGATGCGGCTCATCGCTGCTTCACCTCGATGCGCTGCTCACCACCCTTGACGCCCTGCCCCTGGCACGAGGGCCGGCAGAAGAAGTCGGCGCCGGAGAGGTCGGCCACGGTGCCGATGTCCTTGTCGCCGCGGCCGCTGAGGTTGACCAGCAGATGCTGGTCGGGCCGCAGCGTCGGTGCCAGCTTCATCGCGTAAGCCACCGCATGGCTCGACTCGAGCGCCGGGATGATGCCTTCGGTGCGGCACAGGCGGTGAAAGGCCGCGAGTGCCTCGACGTCGGTGATGCCGACGTACTCGGCGCGGCCGATGTCCTTGAGATAGGCATGCTCGGGCCCGACGCCGGGGTAGTCGAGCCCGGCCGAGACCGAATGGGTCTCGGTGATCTGGCCGTTGTCGTCCTGCAGCAGGTAGGTCCGGTTGCCGTGCAGCACGCCGGGCGAGCCCTTCTGCAGCGAGGCCGCATGCTTGCCGCTCTCGAGGCCCTCGCCGGCCGCCTCGACGCCGATCAGGCGCACGCCCTCGTGCCGGATGTAGGGGTAGAAGATGCCCATCGCATTGCTGCCACCGCCGACGCAGGCGATCACGGCGTCGGGCTGGCGGCCGATCTGGGCCGGCATCTGCGTCAGGCATTCCTCGCCGATGACGCTCTGGAAGTCGCGCACCATCTCCGGATACGGCGCCGGACCGGCGACCGTGCCGATGATGTAGAAGGTGTTCTCGACGTTGGTGACCCAATCGCGCAGCGCCTCGTTCAGCGCGTCCTTCAACGTGCGGCTGCCGCTGTCGACCGGCACCACGGTGGCGCCGAGCAGCTTCATGCGATAGACGTTGGGGCTCTGGCGCTTGATGTCCTCGCTGCCCATGTAGACCACGCACTCGAGGCCGTAGCGGGCGCAGATGGTCGCCGTGGCCACGCCATGCTGGCCGGCGCCGGTCTCGGCGATCACGCGCGGCTTGCCCATGCGCCTGGCCAGCAAGGCCTGGCCGATGGTGTTGTTCACCTTGTGGGCGCCGGTGTGGTTGAGATCTTCGCGCTTGAGGTGGATCTGGGCGCCGCCGAGCTCGCGGCTCAGCCGCGCCGCGTGATAGACCGGGCTCGGCCGGCCGACGAAGTGCGCCAGTTCGTGGCGGAACTCGCGCAGGAACTCGGCGTCGTTTCGGTAGTGCGCGTAGGCGGCCTTGAGCTCGTCGAGCGCATGGACAAGCGTCTCGGCGACGAAGCTGCCGCCATAGGGGCCGAAATGCCCGCGCGCGTCGGGCTGCTGGTAGTTCAACATGGTGTGTGGGATTCGATTCGGGGTTCAGCGCGTCGCGGCATCCTCGAGACGGGCATCCGCCTCGCGTACCGCTTCGCAGAACCGGCGGATCAGCCCGGCATCCTTGATGCCCTTGGCCTGTTCGACGCCGGAGCTCACGTCAACGGCCCAAGGCCGCAGCGCGAGCACCCCCTCGCCCACGTTTGCTGCATTCAACCCACCAGACAAAACGACCGGAGCGGGAACGCTGGGTGGAATGAGTGACCAATCGAAGACCTTTCCGCCACCGCCATAGCCCTCGACATGGGCGTCGAGCAGCAAGGCAGCCGCGCTTGCGTACTGCAGCGCAAAGTCTACCAAGTCGAAGCCCGGCGCCATGCGGGCGGCGCGAATGAAAGGCCGCTCGAAGGACTCGCAGGTGGCCGGCGTCTCGTCGCCATGGAACTGCAGCAGCAGCGTCGGGATCGCGGCGCAGGCGGCCTCGATCTCGTCGCGCCCGGCATTGACGAACAGGCCCACCGGCGTCACGAAGGGCGGAAGGGTCGCCGCCAGCTCGGCGGCGCGGTCGAGCGAGATCGCGCGCGGGCTGGCCGGGTACAGCACGAAGCCGATCGCGTCGGCCCCGGCCTCGACGGCGGCCCGCACATCAGCGTCGCGCGTGAGGCCGCAGATCTTGATGCGCGTACGGTGGGTCATGCGGGAAGCCAGTCGAAGGCCGGCGTGTGCTCGGCGATGCCAAGGGCCGCATCGTAGTAGGGACCGAGGAAGTACAGACCGGCCGGGGAGAAGGTCGGCGCCGCGGCGTCGCGCGAGCGCGAGGCGATCACCTCGGCCATCCAGCCCGGCGGATGCCGGCCCTGCCCGATCGCGACCAGGCAGCCCATGATGTTGCGGATCATGTGGTGCAGGAAGGCGCTGCCGTCGAAATCGAAGCGCCAGTAGGCGCCGCGCCGCGTGATCGTGACCGAGCGCAACTCCTTGATCGGCGAGGCCGCCTGGCACTCCGACGAGCGCAACGCGCTGAAGTCGTGGGTGCCGACCAGGTGCAAGGCCGCGGCGCGCATCGCCTCGCCATCGAGCGGCCTGAAGGACCAGCCGACCAGCCCCGTCTCCAGCGCCGGCCGCGCGACCGACTCGCGCAGCACGTAGGCGTAGCGTCGTCCGCGCGCGTGGTTGCGCGCGTGAAAGTCGTCGGGCACCGCCTGCGCCCACTGCACGGCGATGTCTTCGGGCAGGTAGCGGTTGGTGCCGCGCACCCACGAAAAAGCCTCGCGCTCGACCGCGGTGTCGAGATGGACGACCTGGTTGAGCGCGTGCACGCCGGCGTCGGTACGGCCGGCGCAGACGGTGCGCACCGGCGCGGCGACAAAGGCGGCCAGTGCCGCCTCGAGCGCGTCCTGCACGGTGCGGCCATCGCGCTGGCTCTGCCAGCCGTTGTAGCCGTCACCCCGGTAGGCGATCCCCAGGGCTACCCGCATGGCAGCCACCGGGGATTCGAACGGGAAGCGCTGGATCGAACCGGGCCTCAGCCCAGTTCGTCGAGCATGCCCTTCGCCTTGGCCTTGAGCGCGCCGGTGGCCTTGCTCGCCACTTCCTGCAGCAGGTCGCGGGCACCGTCCTTGTCGCCGATCTGGCGGAACTCGTCGGCGAGGTCGAGCTTGCGCGCCAGCGCGTCATCCATCGAAGCACCGGCGCCGCCGTCGACCGGCAGATCGAGATTGCTCAGGTCCGGCAGGTCGCTGCCGAGCTCGACCGCCGGCGCCGAGGCCGGCGGCTCCAGCGAGAAGCTCTGCAGGTCGAAGTCGAGCGCCGGCTCGGCCGGCGGCGTAGCCGCGGCGGCGCCGAACTCGCTTCGATCGAAGGGCTGAGTGCTCTGCGAGCCCATGCTGGGCGCCAGGGCATCGAGCTTGCCGGGCTGCGAAACGTCCAGGTCCAGGTCGACCGCCGGATCCTCGCCAAAGGCGGAGCGCTGGGCGTTGAAGCCCGACGGCGTCGGCAGCACCGACTGCGGCATCGTGCTCGCACCCAGGGGCTCGACCACCGCGCCACCACCCGCAGCCGGCATCGAAGCCGGACGGCCGCCGCTCTGGTACATCGGATTCTCGGCGTCGATCGAGCGGCCGAGTTCCTGCGCCTTGAGCCAGTCCTCGCCCACCCCGCCGGTCAGCGCGAAGAGCTGCGTGGCCAGCGGCTCGAAGCCGCGCGAATCGCGCCGCTTGGCGTAGACCTCGAGCAGCTTGCCGCGGATCGCCATGCGTTCCGGGTTGGCCCGCATCGCTTCCTTGAGGATTTCCTCGGCCTGCAGGTCGCGGCCGTAGGCAAGGTAGACGTCGGCCTCGGCCACCGGATCGACATCGCCGATCGCGTCGAGCTGGCTCAGCGAGTAGCTCATCGACGAGGGCACGCCGGTCGCGTCGCGGGTGTCGACGCGCTGGCCGCCGCTGGCGCCGAAGAACGAGTCCGGTTGCAGCCGGCTTTCGAGGAACGAGGTTTCCGCACTGTCGCTCTTGCCCTGGCGACGCAGGCGGTAGAAACCGAAGGCCGCCATCAGCGCGACCAGCAGGCCGGCAATCGGCAGCAGCAGCGGGTTCTCGAGAAGGCCGCCGAGCGCGCCAGGCTCCTCGACTGCCGGCGCGGGCGCCGGAGCCGGACGTGCCACCGGAGTTGCAGGCGCCGGCACGCTGGCGGCGCTGGTCTCGGGGGCCGACGCGGCAGCGATCGGAGCCGGCGCCGGGGCGACCACCGGTGCCGGGGTCGCGGCAGCAGCCGGCGATGCGGCCGTAGCCGGAGCGGTGGCAACAACTGCTGGCGCGGGTGCAGGCGCCGCAACCGGCGCGGGGGCCGGGACCGGCGCGGCCACCGGCGGCGCACCGAGCGCGACGCCGGGCTTGGCACCGGGCACGCCCGGAGCGGAGCCGGCGGCGGCGCCCTGGAGCTTCTTCAACTCCTCGACGTTCTTCGACAGTTCGGCCATGCGGGCCGCGCTGTCCTTCTGTTCGCGGCTGGCGGCGACCTGCGCGGTCTCCTTGCTGGCAACGGCGGCGCCCTTGCTCAGCGTCAGCTTGTCGCCGCTGGGCGCGGCCGCGGGCTTGCGATCCTGCACTTCGGCCTGCACCTGGCCACCGGCCTGGCGCGTGGCGCTCGGTGCAGCGGCCTTGACGCCGCTGGCCAACCGCTCGCGGTAGGCACCGAAATCGGCGCTCTGGGCCTGGATGATCTGCTTGGCCTCGCTCGCGCTGATCCCGGCCGCCTGCTCGGCGCTCGGCACGTCGAGCTTCGCGCCGGAGCGCAGGCGGTTCATGTTCGATTCGATGAAGGCACCGGGGTTGGCCCGGTACAGCGACACCAGCATCTGATCGAGCGAAACGCCACCGCGGCGGGTGCGTCCGGCGATGCCCGACAGCGTGTCGCCCGGCTGCACGACCACCTGGTCGGGGCCGGTGCCAGCCGCGACGGTCTCGGCAGGGCGGGCAGGAGCAACCGGGGCCGGCGCAGGTGCGGGAGCCGGAGCGACGGCACGCGGGGCCATCGGCGTCGGCGCCGCAGCGCGCGGAGCTACCGGGGCCGGCGTCGCCAGCGGCGCGGTGCCCGGCACGGGCGCCGGTGCACGGGCGACCGGCGGATCGAAGAGCATCGTGTACTCGCGCACCAGACGGCCGGAGGACCAGTCGAGCTCGAGGATCATGTCGACGAAGGGTTCCTGCACGACCCGGTCGCTGGTCACTCGCAGCACAGGCTTGCCGTCGGCGCGCCGTTGCAGGGACACCGAAGTGCCAGGCAGCACCGCGTTGTAGTCGACCCCGGCCGCTCGGTAAGAGTCGGCCGGCGCCACGCGCACCTTCAGCGTTGCCGCCTCTTCGGGCGTGATGCTGTTGACCTCGATCTCCGCGCGCAGCGTCTCGCCAAGCGCGGACTGCACGTTCATGCGACCCAGGCCAAGGGCCCAAACGTCGAGCGGCAAGCCGGCTGCCATCGCGCAAGCAGCAGCAGCCACCCCGTTCCAGACCCACGGGGTCGAGCGGGTTCCGGTTCGAGCAAGATGTCGTTTCAAGGCGTCTCCCAATGCATCAGCGAGCGTCCGCGCGACGCCCCTTCGGTGCCCGGCATCATGCGGCCGGACTGCCTCCCGCAAAACATGGCGGGAATGAACAAAATCACAATAACAGCAGGCAGATAGGCTGACAAGCTGAAGCAAAGGCTGATGTTCCAAAGCGGCCAAGGGTGCGCTTTACGCCACCCGGCCGCGTTGTCGGTTGACAACGCGGCGTTACCGGGCGTCACCGGCCGCCGGCGCGCCCAAACTGGCCGTCATTGCTCGAGCAGGATCCGCAGCATGCGGCGCAGCGGCTCCGCGGCACCCCACAGCAACTGGTCGCCGATGGTGAAGGCGCCCAGGTACTCCGACCCCATCGCCATCTTGCGCAGGCGACCGACCGGGATGCTCATCGTGCCGGTCACGGCCACTGGCGTCAGTTCACGGATGGTCGCCGCGCGGGTGTTCGGCACCACCTTCACCCAGTCGTTGTCGGCGGCGATCATGGCCTCGATGTCGGCCAGCGGCACGTCCTTCTTGAGCTTGAAGGTCAGCGCCTGCGAGTGGCAGCGCATCGCGCCGACGCGCACGCAGAAGCCGTCGACCGGCACCGCGGCGCTGCCGAAGCCCGCGCCCTGGCCGAGGATCTTGTTGGTCTCGGCGCCGCCCTTCCACTCTTCCTTGGAGACGCCGTTGCCCAGGTCCTTGTCGATCCACGGAATCAGCGAGCCGCCCAGCGGCACGCCGAAGTTGGCGGTCTGCTCGGGGCTCAGGCCGCGCTGGGTCTCGGCCACCAGGCGGTCGATCTCGAGGATCGCGCTCTTCGGGTCGTCGAGCAGCGGCCGCACCGCGTCGTTGAGCGTGCCGTACTGCGTGAGCAGTTCGCGCATGTGCTGCGCGCCGCCGCCGCTGGCCGCCTGGTAGGTCTGGGTGCTCATCCACTCGACCAGGCCGGCCTTGTAGAGCGCGCCGACGCCCATCAGCATGCAGCTGACGGTGCAGTTGCCGCCGATCCAGTTGCGGCCACCCTTGGCGAGTGCGTTCTTGATGACGGGCAGGTTGACCGGGTCGAGCACGATCACCGCGTCGGGCTCCATGCGCAGCGTCGAGGCGGCGTCGATCCAGTGGCCTTTCCAGCCCGCCGCGCGCAGCTTGGGGAACACCTCGGAGGTGTAGTCGCCGCCCTGCGCGGTGATGATGATCTCGCAGCGCTTGAGCGCCTCGATGTCGAAGGCGTCCTGCAGCTTCGTCTCGTTCTTCGCCCAGGCCGGGGCGAGGCCGCCGGCATTGCTGGTCGAGAAGAACAGCGGCTCGATGAGCGCGAAGTCGCCCTCGGCCTGCATGCGGTCCATCAGCACGGAGCCGACCATGCCACGCCAGCCGACGAGTCCTGTGAGTGCCATTTCCTGATCCTTCTATCGTTTCGATGATCCCGAACCCTGCTGCTCTGCCCGGCTCGTTCGCCGGGTCCGGGTGGGACGAGACGAACCGGCGCGTCAGCGCTTGGTGGTGATCGAAATGGTTTTGTGGCCAGCGCTGTTGCCAAGGACAGCGGCAACGACCGCATCACCCATCTCGCGGGTGCTGACGGTCGCGGCGCCGGCGGCGGCGATGTCTGCGGTGCGCAAACCGGCGTCCAGCACCGCGCCCACGGCCGCTTCGATGCGGTCGGCGGCGTCGGGGTTCTGGAGCGAGTAACGAAGCATCATGGCGGCCGACAGGATTGTAGCCAAGGGGTTGGCCACGCCCTTGCCGGCAATGTCGGGCGCGCTGCCGTGGCTGGGCTCGTACAGGCCCTGGCCGCGCTCGTTGAGCGAGGCGCTCGGCAGCATGCCGATCGAGCCGGTCAGCATGGCCGCCTCGTCGCTGAGGATGTCGCCGAACATGTTGCCGGTCACCAGAACGTCGAACTTCTTGGGCGCCTTGACCAGCTGCATCGCCGCGTTGTCCACGTACATGTGGTCGAGCGCGACGTCGGGGTACTGGGCGTGGACCTCGGTCACGACGTCCTTCCAGAACTGGAAGGTCTCGAGCACGTTGGCCTTGTCGACGCTGGTGACCTTCTTGTTGCGCTTGCGCGCGGCCTGGAACGCCACATGGGCGATGCGCTCGATCTCGGGCCGGCTGTAGCGCATGGTGTCGAAGGCTTCCTCGGCGCCGGGGAAATGGCCGTCGACCGCGGTGCGGCGGCCGCGCGGCTGGCCGAAGTAGATGTCGCCCGTGAGCTCGCGGATGATCAGGATGTCCAGGCCCGCGACCAGCTCGGGCTTCAGGCTCGAGGCATCGGTCAGCGGCGCGTGGCAGATCGCCGGGCGGAAGTTGGCGAACAGGCCGAGCGCCTTGCGCAGCCCGAGGATCGCCTGCTCCGGCCGCAGCCGGCGCTCGAGCGTGTCGTACTTCCAGTCGCCGACGGCGCCGAACAGCACCGCGTCGGAGTCGAGCGCGAGCTGCAGCGTGGCCTCGGGCAGCGGATGGCCGTGCAGCTCGTAGGCGGCACCGCCGACCGGCGCCTGCTTCAGCTCGATCGGCAGCTCGAGCGCCGCCAGCACCTTGAGCGCCTCGGCCATGATTTCCGGGCCGATGCCGTCACCCGGCAGGACTGCAATCTTCTTCATCGTGACTTCTTGCTGTGGGAACGGGAGGTGGTGGTCGTGGGCACCGGTCGCGCCGGTGCACCGGGAATGATCGGCCGGGTGCCGGGCTCGGGCTCATCGACGAACCAGTGCACCAGGCTGTGCTCGCAGGACTTGAACAGCACGTAGGCCGCCATGCTCACGGCGCCGGTCAGCATCAGCTCGCCGAACTGCATCGCGGCGCCGTCCATCAGCGCCTGCCAGCCATGCTCGAGCACGAGCCCGGTGTTGGCCTTGAGCAGCAGGAACAGGTTCAGCGTGCCGGCGCCAAAGACGAAGAAGCTCAGGCACAGCACGATGAACGTGAGCCAGCGGCGCGCGAACAGTGCGCGATGCAGCCAGCGCCGCAGCTTCATGCCTCAGAGCACGCGGTGCGCGAGCCAGGGTTGCCGGGCCAGGCGCTCGGCCTCGAAGGCGCGGATCTTGTCGGCATGCTGCAGCGTCAGGCCGATGTCGTCCCAGCCGTTGAGCAGGCATTGCTTGCGAAACGGTTGCACCTCGAAGGGCAGTTCCTCGCCGTCGGCCTTGACCACCACCTGGCGCGGCAGGTCGATGGTGAGCCGGTAGCCGGGGAAGGCCGCGACCTCGTCGAACAACCGCGCCACCTGGGCCTCGGGCAGCACGATCGGCAGCAGGCCGTTCTTGAAGCAGTTGTTGAAGAAGATGTCGGCGAAGCTCGGCGCGATCAGCGCCCGAAAGCCATATTGCTCGATCGCCCACGGCGCGTGCTCGCGGCTCGAGCCGCAGCCGAAGTTGGCGCGCGCCAGCAGCACCGAGGCGCCCTTGTAGCGCGGCAGGTTCAGCACGAAGTCGGGGTTGGCCTTGCGCGTGGCCGGGTCCTGACCCGGCTCGCCATGGTCGAGGTAGCGCCACTCGTCGAAGAGATTGGGGCCGAAGCCGCTGCGCTTGATCGACTTGAGGAATTGCTTGGGGATGATCGCGTCGGTGTCGACGTTGTCACGGTCGAGCGGCGCGACCAGCCCCTGGTGGGTGGTGAAAGCTTGCATGGCCACGACTCACTTCTTCGACTTGTCCTGCATCTTCTCGCCGACCTTCTCGAGATCCTTGCCGAAGCCGGCCACGGTATTGCAACCGCTGACCAGCAGCGCCATCCCGCACAGCAGCAGCGCGGGGAGAAAACTCTTCTTCATGACTCTTGATCCTCGGGTCGTTCAGGTAATGCGCCGCACATCGACAAAATGCCCGGCCAGCGCGGCGGCAGCCGCCATCGCCGGGCTCACCAGATGGGTGCGGCCACCGGCGCCCTGGCGGCCTTCGAAATTGCGGTTGCTGGTGCTGGCACAGCGCTCGCCGGGCTCGAGGCGGTCGGCGTTCATCGCCAGGCACATCGAGCAGCCCGGCTCGCGCCATTCGAAGCCGGCCGCCTTGAACACCGCATCCAGCCCCTCGCGCTCGGCTTGCTCCTTCACAAGCCCCGAGCCGGGCACCACCAGCGCGAGTTTCACGTTGCTGGCGAGCCGGCCGCCGACGCGCTTCACCACGCCAGCCGCCTCGCGCAGATCCTCGATGCGGCTGTTGGTGCAGGAGCCGATGAAGACCTTGTCGATGCGGATGTCGGCCAGCGGCTTGTTGGGCTCGAGAGCCATGTAGGCCAGCGCGCGCTCGATGGCGCCGCGCTTGACGGCGTCCTTCTCCTTGTCCGGATCGGGCACACGTGCGTCGATGCCGAGCACCATCTCCGGGCTGGTGCCCCAGCTCACCTGCGGCTGGATCTGTGCCGCGTCGAGCTCGACCACGCGGTCGAAAGCGGCGTCGGCGTCGCTGTGCAGCGTGCGCCAGTGCGCCACCGCCTGCTCCCATTCGACGCCGGCCGGGCTGAACGGCCGACCCCGCACGTAGCTGATCGTGGTGTCGTCCACCGCGATCAGCCCGGCGCGCGCGCCGGCCTCGATCGCCATGTTGCAGACCGTCATCCGGCCTTCCATGCTCAACGCGCGGATCGCGCTGCCGCCGAACTCGATGGTGTAGCCGGTGCCGCCGGCGGTGCCGATGCGGCCGATGATCGCCAGCACGATGTCCTTGGCGCCGCAGCCGCGCTGAAGCTGGCCGTCGACCCGCACCAGCATGTTCTTGGCCTTGCGCGCCAGCAGCGTCTGCGTGGCCAGCACATGCTCGACCTCGCTGGTGCCGATGCCGTGGGCCAGCGCGCCGAAGGCGCCATGGGTGCTGGTGTGGCTGTCGCCGCAGACCACCGTCATGCCCGGCAGCGTGGCGCCCTGCTCGGGCCCGATCACGTGGACGATGCCCTGGCGCTTGTCGCTCATCTTGAACTGCGTGATGCCGTGGCGATCGCAGTTGGCGTCGAGCGTGTCGACCTGGAGCTTGCTGACCGGGTCGGCGATGCCGTGGCTGCGGTCGGTGGTCGGCACGTTGTGGTCGCTCACCGCAAGATTGGCCGAGAGCCGCCAGACCTTGCGGCCGGCCAGCTCGATGCCCTCGAAGGCCTGCGGGCTGGTGACCTCGTGCACCAGGTGGCGGTCGATGTAGAGCACGGTGGTGCCGTCGTCTTCGGCGTGGACCACATGCTCGTCCCAGAGCTTGTCGTAGAGAGTGCGGGCGTTCATGAGGGCTTGACCTCGCTGGTCGTCGGATGGGATTGTCTCGCGTTCGGCGCGGGCGTCGGGCAGAGCGCGGTGACGAAGCGCTGCACGACGCTCGGCAGCACTGGCTGGGCGCGCACGACGAGCTGATAGTCGCGCGTGGCCCAGGGTTCGTCGAGTGCGAGCACGCGGATCGAGAAGAGTTGCGCGAAGCGCTCGGCCACCACCGCCGGCAGCACCGCCACGCCGAGCCCGGCGCCGACCATCTGCGCGATCGCGTCGAAGCCACGCACCTGCAGCCGCGCCTTGAGCGTACGCCCGAGCGCCAGCGCCTGCCCGTGCATCAACTCCTGGACCGAGGCGCCCACGTGCAGGCCGACGAAGTCGTCGTCGAGCAGTTCGTCGAAGCGAACCCGCTTGCGGCCGGCCAGCGCGTGCTTCCTCGGCACGATCGCCGCCAGCGTGCCGCTGCGGTACGCCACCGCCTGCAGCCGCGCGTCGAGCACCGGCGGCGCGCAGATGCCGACGTCGGCGCGGCCCTCGGCCACCGCCGCCTGCACCTCGGCGCTGGTCAGGTCTTCGAGGCTGATGCGGATCAGCGGATGGGCGGTGGAAAAGGCCGCCAGGTCCGGCGGCAGGCATTCGGCGATCGCACCGGCGTTGGCAACGATGCGCAGGTGGCCCTTGATGCCACGCGAGAACTCGACCACCTCGCTCTCCAGCGCCAGCAGCGAGGCGTTGAGCGAGCGGATGTGGCGCACCAGCGCGCGGCCGGCTTCGGTGAGTTCGACCCCGCGCGCGCGGCGCTCGAACAGCGCCACGCCCAGGCGGGTCTCGAGGTCTGACAGGCGCTTGCTCGCCGCCGCCAGCGCCAGGCTCTCGCGCTCGGCACCGCGCGTGATGCTGCTCGTCTCGGCGATTGCCAGCACGAGGTTGAGGGTGACGAGGTCGAAGCGCATGAATCCTTCATGATGCGCGAAGGAGCGCTGGTGGCGCTGCGGAATGCTTCAAGCGAGCCTTCGCGACCGGCGAATTCTCGACGATAGAACAAGGCGGAACGCCGCGCCGCGCTCCGGCTCACGCTGGTGAGCGTGGACGGGGCGAGGGAAGGCGGCCTCGTGAGCCTGCGGCGTTCCGCAGGCGGATCATGCGGGCGGCGGCGTGGCCGAGCGTGCGTGCTACGGCCAGCGAGGGTTCGCCGCCAGCGAAGCCACGACCGCGGCGACCGGTCGGGCTCCGGCAGCTATCGCACGCGCAGGCCCGGCTCGCCCGGCGCCGGCGCCGTCACGCGGCCGATCTCCGCCGCCGCCTCAAACCCGTGCCGGCCGAAGATCGCCAGCACCTCGTCGACCGCGCCCGGATCGCAGCTCACCAGCAGGCCACCGCTGGTCTGCGGATCGGAGAGCAGCGCCTGGTCCTCGGCCGCAAAGCCGGCCGGCAGCGCGACCTGCGCGCCGTAGCCGGCCCAGTTGCGCCCCGAGGCGCCGGTGACGAAGCCTTCGCGTGCCATCTCGCGTACGCCCGGCAGCAGCGGTACCTTGCTCCAGTTGATCTCGATGCGACAGCCGGCGCCGCGCGCCAGTTCGAGCGCATGGCCGGCGAGGCCGAAACCGGTGATGTCGGTCAGCGCGTGCACGCCATCCAATGCGGCGAGCTCCGGCCCTGGCGTGTTGAGCCTGGTCGTGCAGTCGATCATCGCCTTGTAGCCGGCGGCGTCGAGCTGCTCCTTCTTGAGCGCGGCCGAGAGGATGCCAACGCCGATCGGCTTGCCGAGGATCAGCCGATCGCCGGGCTTGGCATCAGCGTTGCGTTTTACTCGCTTCGGGTGCACGAGTCCGAGCGCCACCAGGCCATAGATCGGCTCGACCGAGTCGATCGTGTGGCCACCGGCAATCGGGATGCCGGCCGCACGGCAGACCGACTCGCCGCCCTCGAGGATGCGGCCGATCACCTCCAGCGGCAGCACGTTGATCGGCATGCCGACCAGCGCCAGCGCCATGATCGGCGTGCCGCCCATCGCGTAGACGTCGCTGATCGCGTTGGTGGCGGCGATGCGGCCGAAGTCGAAGGGGTCGTCGACGATCGGCATGAAGAAGTCGGTGGTGGCGATCAGCGCCTGCTCGTCGTTGAGCCGGTAGACCGCGGCATCGTCGGCGGTCTCGATGCCGACCATCAGTTCGGGCGGCATCGGCAGCTTGGCGGTGTTCTTCAGGATCTCGGCCAGCACGCCGGGCGCGATCTTGCAGCCGCAGCCGCCGCCGTGCGAGAGCGAGGTCAGGCGCGGGCCGGGCCGGGGATCAGGGGCGTTCATCGGACAACTCCAACAGGTCTTTGATCAGCGCCAGCAGCGTGGCGCGTTCGCGCGCCGGCTCGAACAGCGGTGCGCGCCGCGCGCACTGAAGGCGCAATGCGTCGAGCTTAAGCGGATCGTCGCGACACTGGCACAGCAGGGCCGCCAGCGCCGCATCGTCGCCCGGCTCGAAGTAGCCGCCGTAGTCGACGCCGAGCAGGCCTACGTTGCCATCGATGCGCGAGGCCAGCACCGGCGTGCCGCTGGTCACGGCCTCGATCACCACGTGGGCGCCGCCTTCGAGAGCGCTTGGATGCACCAGCAGGTGGGCACGCTGCAGGCGCGCGCGCGTAGCGCCATGCGGCTGCGCGCCGAGCCAACGGTAGCGGGGCTGCTCGCGCGCCAGCGCGGCGGCGGCCGCGCCGAGCGCCGGGTCGAGCGCGGCGCCGATGTGGTCGATGAAGATGTCCTCGCGCGCCGTCAGCCGTCGCGCGGCGGCGAACAGCGTCTGCGGCGCCTTCTCGGCGCGCAGGTGACCGATGGCGATGGCGCGCAGGTGGCGCCCGGTCCTGGGCAGCGTGCGCCGCGCCGGCGTCGACTGCACGCAGACCACCGCCTTGTGGCGCAGCGCCGGCGGCAAGGCGTTCACGCCGAGCGGCTGCAACACCACCAGCCGATCGGCCAGTTGCAGCGAGCGCTGCGCGGCGGCGTCGGTCGCGATGTCGCCGTAGAGATCGGTGCCGGTCAGCACCAGCACGAGCGGGCGGCTGCCGGCCTCGTCACGCCAGCGCGCCACCGACGCCGCGCTCTTGCGCGCATGCAGCGCGATCAGCGCGTCGGCCGGCTCGCCCTGCCACTGCTGCGCGAGGCGAACATCATGATGAATCGAGAGCATCCGCGCCCAGCGCGACGCGGTCTGCCAGTTGCCGTTGTTGGCCTCGGCCAGCGCAGGACTCACGATCAGGATCTGCGCACGCGCCATGCCCGAGCTTCTAGCACGCCAGGTTGTGGAGGCCGGTCCATCCCGACGCGCTCCACGACCCGGGCCGCGCGGTGCGTTCATTGCCACTGTGTCCGCGCTGCACGGTCCGCGCTGTCGCAGCTTTGTCGAGCCGCATCGCGACGAGCTCGTTGCCGGCCTCCGCGGCGCTGCGCTTCCATAATCCGCCAGCTCCGAACCCGTCCACGAGGCTTGCTCATGTATCTCACGTCCTTCCTGCGTCGCCGCGCCCTGCTGCTCGCCGGGCTCCTCTCATTGGCCGCCGGCGTCCAGGCCCAGCAGGTCTTCCGCGTCACCGCCATCCCCGACGAGTCACCGACCGAGCTGGCGCGCAAGGCCGCACCGTTGATGAAGCACCTCGAGAAACGGCTCGGCATGAAGGTCGAGTTCGTGCCGGTCACCGACTACGCGGCCGCGGTCGAGGCGCTGGTCAACAAGAAGGTCGACCTGGCCTGGTTCGGTGGCTTCACCTTCGTGCAGGCCAACAATCGCTCGGGTGGCAAGGTGCTGCCGCTGGTGCAACGCGAGGAGGACGAGAAGTTCCGCTCGGTCTTCGTCACCACCGACCCGGCGATCAAGACCCTGGCCGACCTCAAGGGCAAGGACGTCAGCTTCGGCTCGCAGAGCAGCACCTCGGGCCACCTGATGCCGCGCAGCTTCCTGCTGCAGGCCGGCATCGACCCCGACCGCGACTTCAAGCGCGTGGCCTACAGCGGCGCGCACGACGCGACCGTGGCCGCGGTGGCCTCGGGCAAGGTTCAGGCGGGTGCGCTCAACATCTCGGTCTGGGACAAGCTCGTCGCCGACAAGAAGGTCGACACCGACAAGGTGCGCGTGTTCTTCACGACCCCGCCCTACTACGACTACAACTGGAGCGTGCACGCCGACATGCCGGCCGCGCAGCGCGAGAAGCTCACCAAGGCCTTCACCGAGCTGAGCCGCGACACGGCCGAGGGCAAGGAGATCCTCGAGCTGCAGCGCGCCACCCGCTACGTGCCGAGCAAGGTCGAGAACTACAAGGGCATCGAGGCCGCGGCCAAGAGCGCGGGCCTGCTCTGAACCGGCGTCGCCCGTGCAACTGAGCCTGGAAGGCGTCAGCGCCCGGCATCCGGCCGCCCGTTCCGGGAGTGCCGCTGCGCTGCGCGACTGCAGCCTGCAACTCGCGGCCGGCGAGGCGGTGGCGGTGATCGGCCCCAGCGGCGCCGGCAAGACCACGCTGTTGCACACCGCGGCGCTGGCGCTCGCGCCCTCGGCCGGCACCTTGCGGCTGGACGGCGTCGAGCCCTGGGCCTTGTCGCGCGGCGCGCTGCAGCGCCAGCGTGGACGCCTTTTCCTCGCGCCGCAGGCACCGCCGCTGCCACCGCGCCAGCGCGTGATCACCGCGGTGCTGGCCGGCCGACTGCCGCAGTGGAGCCTGGCGCGCAGCCTGCGCTCGCTGTTCTACCCGGTCGACATCGCGGCCGCCCACGCGGCGCTGGCGCGCTTCGACCTCGCCGACAAGCTCTTCGAGCGCGTCGACCGGCTCTCCGGTGGCGAACGCCAGCGCGTGGGCCTGGCGCGCGCGCTGCTGGCGCCGGCCTCGCTGTGGTTGGTCGACGAGCCGCTGTCGGCGCTCGACCCGACCCGTGCCGCGCGCGCGATCGACACGCTGGTCGATGAAGCGGCGGCGCGCGGCGTCACGCTGCTGGCCTCGCTGCACCACGTGGAGATGGCGCTGAGCCGCTTTCCGCGCATCGTCGGCCTGCGCGCCGGCGTGATCGAGTTCGACCTGCCTGCGGCCGAGGTCACGCCCGATCGCCTGGCCCGGCTCTACGCGCACCATGAAGACGAACTGAGCGGGCCCGCCCCCGAGGCCGCGCCGCTGGCGCCGCCGGTGCCGGTGGCGATGCAGTGCCGGTGAGCAGCACACCGGCGCTCTCCTCGGCCGCGCCGGCGCTGCGCGACCCGGCCTGGCTCGGCCGGGTGTTCTGGGCGCTCGCCGGCCTGGCGTTGCTGTGGCCACTGTTCGTGGCCACCGAGTTCGCGCTGTGGGAGTTGCTGCAGCCCGCGAACCTGAAGCCCGCGTTCGCCTTTGCCGGCAGCTTCTTCCCGCCCGCCACCGAGCCCGAGTTCCTGCGCCTGGTGGCGCGCGAAACCTGGCGCACCGTCGCCATCGCCACTGCCGGCATCACGCTGGCGCTGCTGCTGGCGGTGCCGCTGGCGCTGCTGTCGAGCGAGACGCTGTCGATCTCGGCGCTGTCGGGCCGCATGGCGCCGTTGCCACGCGCGCTGCGCCAGGCGGTGCGCGCGCTGCTGATCGTGCTGCGCAGCGTGCCCGAGTTGGTCTGGGCGCTGGTCTTCGTGCGCGTGGTCGGCCTCGGGCCTACGGCCGGTGTGCTGGCCATCGCGCTCACCTACGGCGGCATGCTCGGCAAGGTCTACGCCGAGATCCTCGACAGCGGCGACCCGCAGGCCGCGCGCAGCCTGCTGCGCAACGGCAGCGGCCGCCTGCAGGCCTTTGCCTACGCGCTGCTGCCGCAGAGCGCGGCAGAGCTGGTGTCGTACACCGTCTACCGCTGGGAATGCGCGGTGCGCTCCTCGGTCGTGCTCGGCTTCGTCGGCGCCGGCGGCCTCGGCCAGCAGATGGACAACTCGATGAAGATGCTGGCCGGTGGCGAGGTGGCGACGATGCTGCTGGTGTTCTTCGCGCTGGTGGCGCTCGCCGACCGCACCAGCGCGTGGCTGCGCAAGGCGCTGGGCTGAGGTCGCCATGAGTTCGCCCTCCCCCGATCACACCGCAGCGCCGCAGCAGTTGCCGCCGCCGATCTTCGACGCGCGCTGCAAGGCCTGCTGGTTCGTGCTCGGGTTGCTGCTGCTCGTGGTGGCCAGCTTCTGGAGCCTCGACCTGCAATGGGTGGCCTTCTTCTCGCTCGACGCGCTGCGCTCGATGGCGCGCTTTGGCGGCGAGTTCTTCCCGCCTGACCTGAGCCCGGTCTTCGTGCGCAAGGTGGTACAGGCGAGCGTCGAGACGCTGGCGATGTCGGCGCTCGGCACCTTGCTCGCGGTCGTCTTCGGCCTGCTGCTGGCGCTGCCGGCGAGCCGGCTCCACGCCGCTGATCGCTCGTGGCTGCGCCAGCCGACGCGGCTGCTGCTCAACGCGCTGCGCTCGATTCCCGAGCTGGTGTGGGCCGCGCTGCTGCTGGTGGCGGCCGGGCTCGGCCCCTTTGCCGGCACGCTGGCGCTCGCGCTGCACACTACCGGCGTGCTCGG
Organism: Rivibacter subsaxonicus; assembly: GCF_004217215.1. Classification (GTDB taxonomy): domain Bacteria; phylum Pseudomonadota; class Gammaproteobacteria; order Burkholderiales; family Burkholderiaceae_C; genus Rivibacter; species Rivibacter subsaxonicus. Next base: position 564,504 of record NZ_SHKP01000006.1, on the reverse strand, counting down.
CCGGCTGTTCGCCGAGGCGATCGAGAACGCCGAGCCCGGACCCGCCGCCGCCCTGCGCGCGCAGGGCAATAGCACGCCGGCGGTGCTGCTCTACGCCACGCTGCCGCAGGTGCTGCCGCAGCTGCTGAGCTACACGCTCTACCGCTGGGAGAACAACATCCGCGCCGCAGCGGTGCTCGGCGTGGTTGGCGCCGGCGGCCTGGGCCAGATGCTGGCCTTTCACATGGGGCTGTTCCACATGGGCAAGACCGCGACCATCCTGATCGCGATGCTGGCGCTGGTGGGCCTCGTCGATGGCTTGAGCTTTGCCTTGCGCAGGAGACTGACGCGATGAACACCCTGCCGCTGCTCGCCGCCCGCTGGCGCCTCGGTCGCCTCGACCCGGCGGCGATGCAGCGCGCCGTCGGCCAGCTGGTCCATCGGGGCTTCGTGTCGGGGCACTCGGTGCACGCGCTCAGCGCGCTTGCCGCGCGAGGAGGACGTGCTGCCGGCCTTTCTCGATGCGCTGGCGCGCTGCGATGTGGCGATCCCCGCGCGCGACGCGGCACTGCGTACGCTGATCGACCACCACCTCGGCTGCCTCGTCGACGACGCCATCGATGCCTGGGCCGGCCTGAAGGCGATGTTGGCCGAGCTCCAGCCGCTGCTCGAACCGGGCGACGACGAGATCGACGAGCTGCGCGCTCTCACCGGCCTGTACTGGACCGCCGACGATGCCCTCGGCCGCCAGGGTGAATTCGGCTGGCGCGAACATGAGGGCAACGCTGCCTGGCAGGCACTCAAGACCGACATCCGCGCCGCCGCACGCACAGCCCTCGACCGGAGACCCCGATGACGATGAGCCTCGCCGCCCTGCTCGGCACCGAACTCCCGCTGATCCAGGCCCCGATGGCGGGCGTGCAGACCCACGCGCTCGCGGTGGCGGTCAGCAACGCCGGCGCGCTGGGCTCGCTGCCAAGCGCGACGCTGTCGACGGAGCAGTTGTGCGCCGAAATCGAGGCCCTGCGCGCCGGCACGCAGCGGCCGTGGAACCTGAACTTCTTCTGCCACGAGCCGCCGGTGGCGGACGCCGCGCGCGAGGCGGCCTGGCGCGCGGCGCTCGCGCCCTACTACGCCGAATACGGCATCGACGCCGCGACGATCGCCCCCGGCGCCGGTCGCGCGCCGTTCAGCGCCGAGGCACTGGCGCTGATCGCTCCCTTCAGACCGCCGGTCCTGAGCTTCCACTTCGGCCTGCCCTCGGCCGATCTGCTGGCGCAGGCGCGCGCCGGCTGGGCGCCACGCATCCTCGCCTCGGCAACGACGCTGGAGGAGGCGCTGTGGCTGCAGCAGCACGGCGTCGACGCGGTGATCGCGCAGGGCCTGGAGGCCGGTGGCCACCGCGGCCATTTCCTCGACCACGACCTCAGCCGCCAGGCCGGTCTGTTCGTACTGCTGCCGCAGCTGGTGCGCGCGTTGCGCGTGCCGGTGATCGCCGCCGGCGGCATCGCCGACGCGCAGGGCGTGGCGGCGGCCATGGCGCTCGGCGCCGCCGGCGTGCAGGTCGGCACCGCCTACCTGCTGTGCGACGAGACCGCCACCACGCCGCTGCATCGCACCGCGCTCGCCAGCGACGCGGCGCGCCACACGGCGTTGACCAATCTGTTCACCGGCCGGCCGGCGCGCGGCATCGTCAACCGGCTGATGCGCGAGCTCGGCCCCCTGTCGGGGGCCCCGCCGGCCTTTCCGCTCGCGCCGGCCGCGCTGGCGCCGCTGCGGGCGGCGGCCGAGGCACGGGGCTCGAGCGACTTCACGCCGCTGTGGAGCGGCCAGAACGCCAGCGGGTGCCGCGCCGTGCCGGCGGCCGAGCTGACGCGCGCGCTGGCACGCGGCTTCGCGCCCGCCGCGTGACATGATCGCCTCAGGCTGAACCACCGGATCCGACCGTAACCATGAGCACCCTCGGCAACGTCCTCTGGCTGATCCTCGGCGGGCTCGTGATGGGCCTGGGCTGGTGGCTCGTCGGGCTGCTGGCCTTCATCACCATCGTCGGCATTCCCTGGGGCCGGGCCTGCTTCGTGATCGGCCAGTTCGCCTTCCTGCCCTTCGGCCGCACCGCGATCGACCGCGAGCAACTCAGCGGCCGCAGCGACATCGGCACCAGCGCCTTCGGCACGCTCGGCAACGTCCTCTGGTTCCTCTTCGCCGGCGTCTGGCTGGCCATCGGCCACGTGCTGTCGGCGGTGGCCAGCGCGCTGACGATCATCGGCATTCCCTTTGCGATCCAGCACCTGAAGCTGGCGGCGATCGCGCTGGCGCCGATCGGCAAGACCATCGTCAGCAACGAAGTCGCCGCGGCAGCGCGAGCACAGGCGGCGCAGGCCGAGGTGCAGCAGCGGCGCGCCGGCGTCTGAGCAGCGTGCGCAGACGCTGCGGCGACGGCGCCCGGCCGCTGAACCGCCGCCAGGCATTGATCGGCCTGGCCGCCTGCACCACGGCGGCCTACGCGACAGAGCCGGCGCCTGCGCCAACGACGGCAGCGCCGGCCGGCAGGACGGCGAGCGAGGCCGCAGCGGCGCTGGCGCCCTGGCCGATGCCGCTGGCCACCGTACACCCCGCCCTGCACCTGGCCGGCGACTCGACGATGGCCGACAAGCGCACCCCGCCCGCCTTCCCCGAACGCGGCTGGGGCCAGCTCTACCGCGGCCTGCTCCGGGAGCCCGAGCGCCTGGTCAATCACGCGGCCAACGGACGCAGCACGAAGCGCTTCATCGACGAGGGGCGCTGGGCGCACCTGCTCGGCCAGCTCGCGGCCGACGACTTCGTGCTGATCCAGTTCGGCCACAACGACCAGAAGGCCGACGACCCGCAGCGCTACGCGCCGGCAGCCACCGCCTTCAAGGACAACCTGCGCCGCTTCGTGCGCGAGACCCGCGAGCGCGGCGCGATACCGCTGCTGGCCACGCCGGTGATGCGCCGCAGTTTCGATGCCGAGGGCCGCCTGCTGCCGACGCTGGGCGACTACCCCGAGGCCACGCGCGAGGTGGCGCGCGAGCAGGGCGTGGTGTTGCTCGACCTGCACGCGCGCACCCGCGACTGGTTGCAGGCGCTGGGCCCAGAGGCCTCGAAGGCGATGTTCATGTGCTTCGCCCCCGGCGCTCACCCGGAGCTGCCGCAGGGCCGCCAGGACAACACGCATTTCGTCGAGGCCGGCGCGCTGGCCGTGGCGCGCCTGGCCGCCGTGCAGATGCGCGAGCAGCGGCTGCCGCTGGCCGACTGGCTGCTGCCGTCGGCCTGAAGTCGCCAGAAAGTCAAAGAGGCCCCGCGGGGCCTCTTGTGCTTGCGCCAAGCTTCAGCCTCAGCGCTGCCCGATCGGCTTGACGTCGCGCGCGGTCGCGCCGACGAAGAGCTGGCGCGGGCGGCCGATCTTGTACTCGGGGTCGGCGATCATCTCGTTGAGCTGGGCGATCCAGCCGACGGTGCGCGCCAGCGCGAAGATCGCGGTGAACAGCGAGACCGGGATGCCGATCGCGCGCTGCACGATGCCCGAGTAGAAGTCGACGTTCGGGTAGAGCTTGCGGGCGACGAAGTACTCGTCCTCGAGCGCGATCTTCTCGAGCGCCATGGCCAGCTTGAACAGCGGGTCGTTCTCGAGGCCGAGCGCCTCCAGCACCTCGTGGCAGGTCTCGCGCATCAGCTTGGCGCGCGGGTCGTAGTTCTTGTAGACCCGGTGGCCGAAGCCCATCAGCTTGATGCCGGAGTTCTTGTCCTTGACCTGCTTGATGAACTCGCCGATCTTCTCGACGCCGCCGGCCTTCTGGATGTCTTCCAGCATGTTCAGCGCGGCCTCGTTGGCGCCGCCGTGGGCCGGGCCCCAGAGGCAGGCCACGCCGGCGGCGATCGCGGCGAAGGGGTTGGTGCCCGACGAACCGCACAGGCGCACGGTGCTGGTGCTGGCGTTCTGCTCGTGGTCGGCGTGGAGGATAAAGATGCGGTCGAGCGCGCGCACCACGACGTCGTTCGGCTCGTACTTCTCGCACGGCGTGGCGAACATCATGTGCGTGAAGTTCGCCGTGTAGCTCAACTCGTTGCGCGGGTACATGTACGGCTGGCCGAGCGCGTACTTGTAGGCCATCGCCACCAGCGTCGGCATCTTGGCGATCAGGCGGATCGCCGAGATCTCGCGATGCTGCGGGTTATTGATGTCGGTGCTGTCGTGATAGAAGGCCGAGAGCCCGCCGACCAGGCCGGTCATCACGGCCATCGGGTGCGCGTCGCGGCGGAAGCCGCGCAGGAAGAACTGCATCTGCTCGTTGACCATCGTGTGATTGGTCACCAGCTTGTGGAAGTCCTTCTGTTGCTGCGCGTTGGGCAGCTCCCCGTACAGCAGCAGGTGACAGGTATCGAGGAAGTCGCAGTGCTGCGCCAACTGCTCGATCGGGTAGCCGCGGTACAGCAGCTCGCCCTTGTCGCCGTCGATGTAGGTGATGCTCGAGTTGCACGAGGCGGTACTCAGGAAACCGGGGTCGTAGGTGAACTTGCCGGTCTGCGCGTAGAGCTTGCGGATGTCGATCACGTCCGGGCCCACCGAGCCCTTGTAGATCGGCAGGTCCATGCTCGGGCTGCCATCGGAGAAGGCCAGCGTGGCTTTGACATCGGACGGGGTCATGGTCGTTCCTTCACAGAGCGAGGTTTTGAATCTTTGTCTCGTTCGCTGCGCGCTTCAGAAGGCGCGCTGGCGCATGCGTTCGAGCACCGAGCGCAACTCGGGGCCGTCGATCTCGGGGGTCGGCTCGGTGCGCCGCAGCAGCAGGTCGAGCAGGTCGTTGTCGGGCAGGTCCATCAGCGCCGAGAGCCCGGCCGCGTCGCGGCGCGTCAGCGTGGGCTCGAAACGCTGGAAGAAGCGCTCGACGAAGAGGTCGTTCTCGAGCAGTCCGCGCCGGCAACGCCAGTGCAGCCGGCTGAGCTCGCGCTCATCCAGCAACTGGTCGAGGTCTTCGGTCACGGCGCTCATGGCTTGGCAGGTGCTGGCACGGCCTCAGACGGCGCGGCGCACCATCAGCTCCTTGATCTTGCCGATTGCCTTGGTCGGGTTCAGTCCCTTCGGGCAGACGTCGACGCAGTTCATGATCGTGTGGCAGCGGAACAGGCGGTACGGATCCTCGAGGTTGTCGAGACGCTCGGCGGTGCCCTGGTCGCGGCTGTCGGCGATGAAGCGATAGGCCTGCAGCAGGCCGGCCGGGCCGACGAACTTGTCCGGGTTCCACCAGAAGCTCGGGCAGCTCGTGCTGCAGCTCGCGCACAGGATGCACTCGTAGAGGCCGTTGAGCTCGTCGCGTTCCTCGGGCGACTGCAGGCGTTCCTTCTCGGGCGGCACGTCGTCGTTGAGCAGGTACGGCTTGATCGAGTTGTACTGCTTGAAGAACTGCGTCATGTCGACGATCAGGTCGCGGATCACCGGCAGCCCGGGCAGCGGCTTGAGCACGATCGTGCCCGGCAGCGTGCGCATGTTGGTCAGGCACGCGAGGCCGTTCTTGCCGTTGATGTTCATCGCGTCGGAGCCGCAGACGCCCTCGCGGCACGAGCGGCGGAAGCTCAGGGTCGGATCGACCTCCTTGAGCTTCATCAGCGCGTCCAGCAGCATGCGCTCGTTGCCCTGCAGCTCGACCTCGATGGTCTGCATGTAGGGCTTGGCGTCCTTGTCCGGGTCGTAGCGGTAGATCTGGAAGCTGCGCTTCTGGGTCATGAATCTCTCTCCTGGATGCGCAAACTTAGAAGGTGCGGACCTTGGGTGGAATCGATTCCACCGACAGCGGCTTGAGCTGCACCGGCTTGTACGTGAGGCTGTTGCTCTCGCTGTGCCACAGCGTGTGCTTCATCCAGACCTTGTCGTTGCGGCCGAGCGGGGTTTCCGGATCGTCGGCGCCGCGCTCGTAGTCCTTGACGGTGTGGGCGCCGCGGCACTCGTGGCGCGCGGCGGCCGAGACCATCGTCGCCTGCGCGGCCTCGATGAGGTTGTCGACCTCGAGCGCCTCGATGCGCGCGGTGTTGAAGACCTTGCTCTTGTCCTTGAGCGTGATGCCGGCCACGCGCTCGCGGATCGCCGCGATCTGCTTGACGCCCTCGTCCATCATGGCCTGGGTGCGGAACACGCCGGCGTGCTGCTGCATGCTGGTGCGCATGTCCTCGGCCACCACCTGCGCGTATTCGCCGCCGGTGCTGGCGTCCAGGCGTGCCAGGCGTGCCAGCGTGCGGTCGGCGGCGTCCTTGGGCAGGAGCTTGTGGGCCTTGGGTTCCTTCGCCAGCGACTCGACGATGTGGTTGCCGGCGGCGCGACCGAACACCAGCAGGTCGAGCAGCGAGTTGGTGCCGAGGCGGTTGGCGCCGTGCACGCTGACGCAGGAGCATTCGCCCACCGCGTAAAGCCCGTTCAGCACCGCGTTGTGCACGCCGTCCCTGGGCACCACGACCTGGCCATGGATGTTGGTCGGGATGCCGCCCATCTGGTAGTGGATGGTCGGCACCACGGGAATCGGTTCGCGCGTGATGTCGACGTTGGCGAAGTTGTGGCCGATCTCGAACACGCTGGGCAGGCGCTTCATGATCGTCTCGCCGCCGAGGTGGGTCATGTCGAGCTCGATGTAGTCCTTGTTCGGACCGCAGCCGCGCCCTTCCTTGATCTCCTGGTCCATGCAGCGCGAGACGAAGTCGCGCGGCGCCAGGTCCTTGAGCGTGGGCGCGTAGCGCTCCATGAAGCGTTCGCCGCTGGCATTGCGCAGGATCGCGCCCTCGCCGCGGCAGCCCTCGGTGAGCAGCACGCCGGCGCCAGCGACGCCAGTCGGGTGGAACTGCCAGAACTCCATGTCCTCGAGCGGGATGCCGGCGCGTGCCGCCATGCCCAGGCCGTCACCAGTGTTGATGAAGGCGTTGGTGCTGGCGGCAAAGATGCGGCCGGCGCCGCCGGTGGCCAGCAGCACGGTCTTGCCTTGCAGGATGTGGACCTCGCCGGTCTCCATCTCGAGGGCGCTGACGCCGATGCAGTCGCCTTCGGCATCGCGGATCAGGTCGAGCGCCATCCACTCGACGAAGAACTGGGTGCGCGCCTTGACGTTCTGCTGGTAGAGCGTGTGCAGCATCGCGTGGCCGGTGCGGTCGGCCGCGGCGCAGGCGCGCTGCACCGGCTTCTCGCCATAGTTGGCGGTGTGGCCGCCGAAGGGGCGCTGGTAGATCGTGCCGTCGGCATTGCGGTCGAAGGGCATGCCGAAATGCTCGAGTTCGTAGACGACCTTGGGCGCCTCGCGGCACATGAACTCGATCGCGTCCTGGTCGCCGAGCCAGTCGGAGCCCTTGATCGTGTCGTAGAAGTGGTAGTGCCAGTTGTCCTCGCTCATGTTGCCGAGCGAGGCACCGATGCCGCCCTGCGCCGCCACCGTGTGCGAGCGGGTCGGGAACACCTTGGACAGCACCGCGACGTTGAGGCCGGCGCGCGCCAGTTGCAGCGAGGCACGCATGCCCGAGCCGCCGGCGCCGACGATGACGACGTCGAACTTGCGCGTCGAGAGAGTTGTTGCGGTCACGATTTACAGCCTCCAGAGCACCTGGATCGCCCAGCCGGCGCAGCCGACCAGCCAGACGATCGTGAACACCTGCAATGCCAGGCGGATGCCGACCGGCTTGACGTAGTCCATCCAGACATCGCGCATGCCGACCCACACATGGATCAGCAGCGAGACGATGACGACGAAGGTGAAGACCTTCATCCATTGAGCCGAGAAGATCGCGGCCCAGCGGTCGTAGCCGAGCGGCCCGCCGAAGAGCAGCTGGGCGATCAGGACGATGGTGAACAGCGCCATCAGCGTGGCGGTGACGCGCTGGCTGAGCCAGTCGCGCAGGCCGTAGTGCGCACCGACGACGATGCGCTCGGATCCGTAGGTCTTGGTCATGTCCGATCGCCTCAGAAGAACAGCTTGTAGCCGAGCACCAGCGTCAGCAGTACGCTCAGCGCCAGCGTGACGATGGCCGAGCTGTGGCCGAACTCCTTGGTCACCGCGTGCGTGGCGTCCATCCACAGGTGGCGCAGGCCGGCGATGAAGTGATGCAGGTAGGCCCAGATCAGCCCCAGCACCACCAGCTTGAGGAACCAGCCCGGGAAGATCCAGAGCCCGGCGACGAAGGCGCTGGTGAACTGTTCGTAGCTGAACTCGGACGTCAGGCTCTTGTCGAACAGCCAGATCACGAAGGGAAGCAGCAGGAACATCAGCACGCCGCTGACCCGGTGCAGGATCGACACGATGCCCGCCGGCGGCAGTCGGTACGAGACGATCTGCGAGATGTGGATGTTGCGATAGACCGGGCGTTGCCGCGGTGTCGGTGCTGGGGTGGTCGCCATGCCGAACCTTCTCGTTGCTTGCAAGGACTGAAACCGTCTGAGTTTATTGCATCGCAGCAGATCGACCGGCCCGCTCGGGTGTTGGGCGAGCCGCGGATCGGCTGCTCGATTCAGTTCAGTTCGTTTCGGTAGAAATGGGTCGCCGTCTGGTAGAGGCCGCGCCGCAACTCGACAGGCTTGTCGCCGAAGGTCAGCGTGCGCCGCTCGACGCTGAGCAGCGGCGCGCCTTCGGGCACCGCCAGCAGCTCGGCCTCGGCCGCGCTCGCCGCCACTGCGCGGATCTTTTCCTCGGCGCGGAGCATGCGCACGCCGAACTCGGTCTCGAACAGCGCGTAGAGCGGCCCGCGGTACTCCGACAGGCGCTCGGCGGTGAGTCCCTTGAACAGCGCACCGGGCAGCCAGATCTCGTCAAGCACCACCGGCACGCCGGCAAACAGCAGCAACCGGCGCACCTGCACCGCCGGCTCGCCGAGCTTGAGTTCGAGCGCGCGCGCCACCTCGGCGCTGGCGCGCAGGCGCCGGCAATCCAGAAAGCGGCGCTCGACCGGCCCCGCCGCACCCTCCGGATCGGGCTCCAGCCGCAGGAAGCGGTACTGCACATGCTCCTCGGCATGGGTGGCGACGAAGGTGCCCTTGCCCTGGCGCCGCACGACCAGGCCGTCGACCGCCAGTTCGTCGATCGCCTTGCGCACCGTGCCCTGGCTGACCTTGAAGCGCGCCGCCAACTCCATCTCGCTCGGGATCGCCTCGCCCGGCTTCCACTCGCCACCCTGCAGGCTGCGCGTCAGCAGCGCCTTGATCTGCTGGTAGAGCGGGCTGAAGGCGGGGCCGTCGATGGTGTCGTCGAGCACCGTCGAGAAGGGAGGCGAGGCAGGAGGCAGGGCGGCGGACATGATCGGGCTCGATTGCATCACAGCCGGGCCGGCTCGGCACGCATTCCCATGAATGATGTCTTATATAAGACATAAGACTATTGACGGCCTTGGGTGAGACCCTTAGACTTGCCTACACTTCGACGGCTTCGCGCCATCGGCCTGAACTCACGGCCCTGCGCCGCGCGCCTGTCCACCCCTTCCGGAGTCCTCCCATGAGCAAGAAACCCGTCCGAGTCGCCGTCACCGGCGCCGCTGGCCAGATCGGCTACGCCCTGCTGTTCCGCATCGCCTCCGGCGAAATGCTGGGCAAGGACCAGCCGGTGATCCTGCAACTGCTCGAGATCCCCGACGAGAAGGCCCAGAAGGCGCTCAAGGGCGTGATGATGGAACTCGAGGACTGCGCCTTCCCGCTGCTGGTCGGCATGGAAGCGCACAGCGATCCGATGACCGCCTTCAAGGACACCGACTACGCGCTACTGGTCGGCTCGCGTCCGCGTGGCCCGGGCATGGAGCGCGCCGAGCTGCTGTCGATCAACGGCGCCATCTTCACCGCCCAGGGCAAGGCGCTCAACGCGGTCGCCTCGCGCAACGTCAAGGTGCTGGTGGTCGGCAACCCGGCCAACACCAACGCCTACATCGCGATGAAGAGCGCGCCCGACCTGCCGCGCAAGAACTTCACCGCGATGCTGCGCCTGGACCACAACCGCGCCGCCAGCCAACTCGCGGCCAAGACCGGCAAGCCGGTCTCGGCGATCGAGAAGCTCGCGGTCTGGGGCAACCACTCGCCGACCATGTACGCCGACTACCGCTTCGCCACCATCGGCGGCGCCAGCGTCAAGGACATGATCAACGACCAGGTCTGGAACAAGGACGTGTTCCTCCCGACCGTCGGCAAGCGCGGCGCCGCCATCATCGAGGCGCGCGGCTTGAGCAGCGCGGCCTCGGCCGCCAACGCCGCGATCGACCACATGCGCGACTGGGCCCTGGGCACCAACGGCAAGTGGGTCACGATGGGCATCCCGAGCAACGGCGACTACGGCATCCCGAAGGACGTGATGTTCGGCTTCCCGGTCACCTGCGAGGGCGGCGAGTACAAGGTGGTCGAGGGCCTCGCGATCGACGCCTTCAGCCAGGAATGCATCAACAAGACCCTGGCCGAGTTGCAGGGCGAGCAGGACGGCGTCAAGCACCTGCTCTGATCGCCAGGACGGCCGGCCCCGACAACTCGTCAGCCGGCCTTTTTTTCGCATTCCCGTTGACGTGAACGTCAACGTCAACCGCCACCGCCGCGATCTGTCGTGATCCGCAACGCCGTCACTCCGCGCCAAGCCCTGTTCGGCTCGAATGAGCCGCGCAGCGCGCTGCCGGTCTGCGACCACTACGCCGGGATCGAGCCGCGCATGAGGAAGGCGCTCGCGCTGCAGGCCGAGATGGGGCCGCGTGCGCTCTTCGACGTCACGCTCGACCTCGAAGACGGCGCCCCGGTCGGCGGCGAGCACGAGCATGCGCTGCTGGTGGCCGAACTGCTCAACGGTGCGGCCAACCGCTTCGGCCGGGCCGGCGCGCGCGTGCACCCGCTGGCCCATGCACGCTTCGTCGACGACCTGCGGGTGCTGATCGGTCGCGCAGGCGAGCGACTCGCCTACCTGATGGTGCCCAAGGTGACCGGGCTCGCCGAGTTGCAGAGCGCGGTCGAACTGATCGCGCGCACCTGCACCGAGTTCGGGATCCGGCGCCGCATCCCGGTCCACGCGCTGGTCGAGACGCATGGCGCCCTGCGCGACGTGGCGCCGATCGCCGCGCTGCCGCAGATCGAGTCGCTGTCCTTCGGCCTGATGGATTTCGTCTCCGCACACGCCGGCGCGATCCCGGCCTCGGCGATGAATGCACAAGGCCAGTTCGCGCATCCGCTGGTGCTGCGCGCCAAGCTCGAGATCGCTGCCGCCTGCCATGGCGCGGGCAAGGTCGCCTCGCATTGCGTGGTCACCGAGTTCAAGGACGCGGACGCGATCGCCGAGGCCGCCGGCCGCGCGGCACGCGAACTCGGCTACCAGCGCATGTGGAGCATCCACCCGCTTCAGATCCGGCCGATCATCGAGGCCTTCGCGCCGGTGGCGGCCGAGATCGACGACGCGATCGAGATCCTCAGCGCGGCGCAGGCCGCGCACTGGGCCCCGATCGCCCACCATGGCGTGCTGCACGACCGCGCCAGCTACCGTTACTGGTGGCATGTGCTGGAGCGCGCCGAGCGCACCGGCCAGCCCTTGCCGGCCGAACTGCGCATGGCGTGGTTCGACATGCCGCAAGCTGTTGAATCGAAGGAGTGATTTCCATGAGCCTGCCCACCCCGGGCGCCGCCTTTCGCGCGGCGCTGAAGCAAGAGTCCCCGCTGCAGGTGATCGGCGCGATCAACGCCAACCATGCCTTGCTGGCGCAGCGCGCCGGCTACCGCGCGATCTATCTCTCGGGCGGCGGCGTCGCGGCCGGCTCGCTCGGCCTGCCCGACCTCGGCATCAACAACCTCGACGATGTGCTCACCGACGTGCGCCGCATCACCGATGTCTGCACGCTGCCGCTGCTGGTCGACATCGACACCGGCTTCGGCCCGAGCGCCTTCAACATCGCGCGCACGGTCAAGAGCCTGATCAAGGCCGGCGCCGCGGCCTGCCACATCGAGGATCAGGTCGGCGCCAAGCGCTGCGGACACCGGCCGGGCAAGGAGATCGTCAGCCAGGGCGAGATGGTCGACCGCGTCAAGGCCGCGGCCGACGCCAAGACCGACCCCGACTTCTTCCTGATCGCACGCACCGACGCAATCCAGGTCGATGGCGTCGATGCCGCGATCGAGCGCGCGGTGGCCTGCGTCGAGGCCGGCGCCGACGGCATCTTTGCCGAGGCCGCCTACGACCTGCCGACCTATCGCCGCTTCGTCGATGCCGTGAAGGTGCCGGTGCTGGCCAACATCACCGAGTTCGGCAAGACGCCGCTGTTCACGGTGGACGAGCTGCGCAGCGCCGGTTGCGGCATCGTACTCTACCCGCTGAGCGCGTTTCGCGCGATGAACAAGGCGGCCGAGGCGGTCTACACCGCGATCCGGAAGGACGGTCACCAGAAGAACGTCGTCGAGCTGATGCAGACCCGCGACGAGCTCTATGACCGCATCGGCTACCACGCCTACGAGCAGCGCCTGGATGCGCTGTTCGCCGCCAAGAACTGAACGCCCGCCGAGGAGAGAAGACATGAGCGAAGCCACCCCCGCGAGCAGCGGCCCCAAGCCCAAGAAGTCGGTCGCGCTGTCCGGCGTGACCGCCGGCAATACCGCGCTGTGCACCGTCGGCCGCACCGGCAACGACCTGGCCTACCGCGGCTACGACATCCTCGACATCGCCGAGACCTGCGAGTTCGAGGAGATCGCCCACCTGCTGGTGCACGGCAAGCTGCCGACGGTAGCCGAGCTGGCCGGCTACAAGAGCAAGCTGCAGAGCCTGCGCGGCCTGCCGGCGGGCGTGAAGGCGGCGCTCGAGGCGCTGCCGGCCGCCAGCCACCCGATGGACGTGATGCGCACCGGCGTCTCGGCGCTCGGCTGCGCGCTGCCCGAGAAGGACGATCACAACCATCCGGGCGCGCGCGACATCGCCGACCGCCTGATGGCCAGCCTTGGCTCGATGCTGCTGTACTGGTACCACTTCAGCCACAACGGCCGGCGCATCGAGGTCGAGACCGACGACGACTCGATCGGCGGCCATTTCCTGCACCTGCTGCATGGCAGGAAGCCGAGCGCAGCCTGGGTGCGTGCGATGCACACCTCGCTGAACCTCTACGCCGAGCACGAGTTCAACGCCAGCACCTTCACCGCACGCGTGATCGCCGGCACCGGATCGGACATCTACTCGGCCGTCACCGGCGCGATCGGCGCGCTGCGCGGCCCCAAGCATGGCGGCGCCAACGAGGTGGCCTTCGAGATCCAGAAGCGCTACGACTCGCCCGAGGAAGCCGAGGCCGACATCCGCGCCCGCGTCGAACGCAAGGAGGTCGTGATCGGCTTCGGCCACCCGGTCTACACGGTGAGCGACCCGCGCAACGTGGTCATCAAGGGCGTCGCCCAGCGGCTGTCGCAGGATGCCAACAACACCAAGATGTTCGACATCGCGGCCCGGCTCGAGTCGGTGATGTGGGAGATCAAGAAGATGTTCCCCAACCTCGACTGGTTCAGCGCGGTGAGTTATCACATGATGGGTGTGCCTACCGCCATGTTCACGCCGCTGTTCGTGATCTCGCGCACATCCGGCTGGTCGGCCCACATCGTCGAGCAGCGCCAGGACGGCAAGATCATCCGCCCGAGCGCCAATTACATCGGCCCCGAGGATCGTGCATTCGTGCCGATCGGCGCGCGCGCCTGACGCGGGCCTTGCCACGGATGCATCTTGCAACGATGGTTGATGATCGGGCTCGCGACAATCCGAACTTCGTTCAACTTCGTCCGTGGGAACCTGACATGAGCCTCTCCATCCGTTCCGTCCTGACCCTGATCGCAGCCGGCCTGCTGCTGGCGGCCGGCGCTCAGGCGCAGGGCACCGCCGCGCCGGCCAAGGCCGCTGCCGCGCAGCCCGCGGCGGCCAAGCCCGCGCCCGTCAAGAAGCCGGTCTCGCAGTCGCGCAAGGAACTGCGCAACGAGGCCAAGGGCCTGGCCCTGGCGACCGACGTCACCGAAACCATCAGCGACAACCAGCTGCAGATCGCCAACCGCGTGCTGACCGGCACCGCGCAGTGCGAGTTCAACCAGGGCGTCACGATCGACCCGGTGGCCGAGAAGCCGGGCATGTTCCGCGTGGTCTACAAGCAGGTCGCCTACGTCATGGTGCCGCAGGAAACGACCACCGGCGCCGTGCGCCTCGAGGACAAGAGGTCCGGCGTGGTGTGGCTGCAGATCCCGAGCAAGTCGATGATGATGGACCAGACCGCCGGCAAGCGCCTGGTCGACAGCTGCACGATGGCCGAGCAGCGCGCCGCGGTTGCCGCATCCGTCGGTGCCGCATCGAGCCTCGGCATCAACGCCGACAACGCCGTCAAGGAGCCCGAGGCTCTGAAGGCGGCGAAGAAGTAATTCTTCCCCCGCAAGCAACAAGAGGTCCCATGTCCGCTCACATCTCCAACGTCCGCCCGAAGCCCGACCAGGTGCTGGTCGACATCGTCGACTACGTCAGCAAGTACAAGATCAAGAGTGCGCTCGCCTATGACACGGCGCGCAACTGCCTGATCGACACGCTGGGCTGCGGTCTCGAGGCGTTGGAGTACCCGGCCTGCACCAAGCTGCTCGGACCGGTGGTGCCGGGCACGGTGGTGCCGAACGGGGCCAAGGTGCCGGGCACGCCCTACCAGCTCGACCCGATCCAGGCCGCGTTCAACATCGGCGCGATGATCCGCTGGCTGGACTTCAACGACACCTGGCTGGCGGCCGAGTGGGGCCATCCCTCCGACAACCTCGGCGGCATCCTCGCCACCGCCGACTGGCTCAGCCGCAACGCCATCGCATCGGGCAAGAAGCCGCTGCTGATGAAGGACGTGCTGACGGCGATGATCAAGGCCCACGAGATCCAGGGCTGCATCGCGCTGGAGAACTCGTTCAACAAGGTCGGCCTCGACCACGTGGTGCTGGTCAAGGTGGCCTCGACCGCGGTGGTGGCCGAGATGCTCGGCCTGACGAAGGACGAGATCATCAACGCGGTCTCGCTGGCCTGGGTCGACGGCCAGTCGCTGCGCACCTACCGCCATGCACCCAACACCGGCTCACGCAAGAGCTGGGCCGCGGGCGACGCGACCAGCCGCGCGGTGCGCCTGGCGCTGATCGCCAAGACCGGCGAGATGGGCTATCCCGGCGTGCTGAGCGCCAAGGGCTGGGGCTTCTACGACGTGCTGTTCAAGGGCAAGGAATTCAAGTTCCAGCGCCCCTACGGCAGCTACGTGATGGAGAACGTGCTGTTCAAGATCAGCTTCCCGGCCGAGTTCCACAGCCAGACCGCGGTGGAGGCGGCGATGACGCTGCACGATCAGCTCAAGAAGGCCGGCAAGACCGCGGACGACATCAAGAAGGTGACGATCCGCACCCACGAGGCCTGCATCCGCATCATCGACAAGAAGGGTCCGCTGAACAACCCGGCCGACCGCGACCACTGCATCCAGTACATGGTCGCGGTGCCGCTGATCTTCGGCCGCCTCACGGCCGCCGACTACGAGGACAACATCGCCGCCGACAAGCGCATCGACGCGCTGCGCGACAAGATCGTCTGCGTCGAGGACAAGAGCTTCAGCGCCGACTACCACGACCCCGAGAAGCGCAGCATCGCCAACGCGCTGACCGTCGAGTTCAAGGACGGCAAGAAGCTCAAGGAGATCGTGGTCGAGTACCCGATCGGCCACAAGCGCCGCCGCAAGGACGGCATCCCGCTGCTCGAGGCCAAGTTCCGCACCAACCTCGCGCGCCGCTTCGCCAGGAAGCAGCAGGACGCGATCCTCGCGGTCAGCCTCGACCAGAAGAAGCTCGAGGCGATGCCGGTCAACGAGTATGTTGATCTGTACGTGAACTGATCTGCCGGACGGCGCATCGTGCAAGGCCCGCCTCGGCGGGCCTTCTTCTTGTTCGTGCCAGACTGCGTGCCGAGGAGCAAGCCATCATGTCGAATGCACTGATCACCCGTCTTGTCACCCTCCTGCTGGCCCTGTCGCTCGGCGCCTGCGCCTCCGGCAGCTACGGCCCGGGACCGCTGGCGCCGGGCGCCACCTCGGCCGAAGCGATCGCGCGCATGGGCCAGCCCACCGGCGTCCACCCGCTGGCGCCGGATGGCAAGCGCCTGGAGTTCGCGCGCGGCCCGATGGGCCTGCATACCTTCATGCTCGACTTCGACGCCGGCGACCGCCTCGTCAAGATCGACCAGGTGCTGACCGAGAGGCATTTCCTGGAGTTGCAGAACGGCATGACGGCCGACGAGGTGCGGGCGCGCATCGGCCGCCCCGGCCAGATCACCAGCCTGCCCCGCCAGCGACATCAGCTCTGGTGGTACTGGTACGACACGCCGTTCTGCATCGTCTGGCAGGTCAGCATCAGCGACGACGACGGCAAGGTCGCCGAGATGGGCCACAACAGCAACCCGCGCTGCGATGGCAGCCGTTTCGGGCTGTAGGACACCGATGAGCGAAATCACTCTCTACGGCATCTCCAACTGCGACACCGTCAAGCGCGCCCGCGCCTGGCTAGCCACGAACTCGGTGCCCTACCGCTTCCACGACTTCAAGAAGGCCGGCCTCGATGCCGAGCGCCTCGCGCACTGGGTCGCTGCCGTCGGCTGGGAGCCGCTGCTCAACCGGCGTGGCACGACGTGGCGCCAGCTGCCCGCCGAACGGCAGGCCGCCGCGCTCGATGGTGCCGG
Source organism: Rivibacter subsaxonicus (assembly GCF_004217215.1). GTDB lineage: Bacteria > Pseudomonadota > Gammaproteobacteria > Burkholderiales > Burkholderiaceae_C > Rivibacter > Rivibacter subsaxonicus. Next base: position 547,837 of record NZ_SHKP01000006.1, on the reverse strand, counting down.
CGCGCAGGCGCTGATGCTCGATCAGCTCAGCGTGATCAAGCGCCCGGTGGTCGAGTGGTCGGACGGGAACGTGACGGTGGGCTTCGCCGAGGCGGTGTTCGAGGCGCAGCGCGGTTGAGGTGGCGACGAGCGCGCCGAACGGGCCACCCGCGCCGCCGCGCCACGCCGCCACCCCTGCCATCCTTCGCCCTCCCCTGGAGATGCCATGACCGACGAGACGATCCGCTTCGACGACGGCGCCAGCTACGAGCTCCTGATGGGTCGCTGGAGCCTGCTCGTCGGCGAGCGCTTCATCGACTGGATCGACGTGCCGAAGCGGTCGCGCTGGCTGGACGTCGGTTGTGGCAACGGTGCATTCACCGAACTACTGGTCGAGCGCTGCATGCCCGCGCAGGTCCAGGCCTTCGATCCCTCGCCGGGCCAGCTGGCCTACGCGCGAACTCGCCTGCCTGCGGCCGCGCCCGTGACGTGGGCCGAGGCTGACGCAATGTCGCTGCCGGTCACGGATGGCAGCAGCGACGCAGCCGTGATGGCGCTGGTGCTGTTCTTCGTGCCCGAGCCGGCCGTCGGCTTGGCGGAAATGTGCCGCGCCGTGCGCTCCGGGGGCGTCGTGGCGGCCTACCACTGGGACGTCCTGGGCGGCGGATTTCCGCTGGCCGCCATCGGTGCCGAGATGCTCAAGCTCGGCATCCCGCCGCGCATGCCGCCCAGCGTCGCGGCCTCCACGATCGAGGCGTCCACGACGCTGTGGCAGGACGCAGGGCTGCGCGATGTCCGGACCTGCCAGATCACCGTGCAGCGCAGCTTCGACCGCTTCGACGACTACTGGAACAGTGCCGCGACCAGCAACACGCTGCGACCGATGTTCGACGCGCTGACGGATGAGCGCAGAGAACAGCTGAAGGCCAACGTGCAGCGCCGGCTGCGGGCCGGCGACGGCCCGCTGACCCTGAGCGCGCGTTCGAATGCGATCAGCGGCATCAAGCCGTGACCTGGAATCTCGTCGTGGTGTTGAGTTAGGTCTCAGGAAGGCGCCAATTCCAGGGCGGCCATTCGTTCAAGGCCATGGACTTGTCGATCTGGCCAGCACTCGCTCGTCGTAGCTTCACCAGGCAACAACCTACATTCGGAGAGCGGGACATGCGGTTCATCATCACGGCGCAGGCGAGTGCGGACAAGAAGGCGACCGAACAACAGGCGGACTTCGATGTGGAACTCTTCAAGGCCTACATGCGCTTCAACGAGGAGATGCATCAGGCCGGAGTACTTGTGGCCTCCGAGGGCCTCAACCCCTCGGCTCCAGGAGCCCGCATCGCGGTGGCTGATGGCAAACGCTACGTTGTGGACGGTCCCTTCGCCGAGTCGAAAGAACTGGTGGGAGGCTTCTACCTCATCGAGGTGAACTCGCTTGACGAGGCGATTCAATGGGCCCTCCGCGCCCCGTCTGGTTTCGGGGCGGACGACATTCTGGAGATTCGCCAACTGACAGGCTCGGGAGACCTGCCACCTGAAATTCTCCGACTCATCACCGAAGCTGCGCCGACATGGAGCGCCTCGGCTTGGCAGTCGCGCAACGCGAACTAGTCGCCGGTGGGCGACAGCCTGCCGCCGAAGCTTCGCCGTCCTGTGACGCCGCTCCCCGACTGGCTGGCGCGCAGCGGCGTCTGGCCTTCGCGCCGCCACGCTGCGGCGATGCCAGCCAACGTGGCGGCATCGGCCTCCAGCCTCAGTGCGCCAAGCCGGCAATGGGCGCCAGTGCGGCGTTGATGCGCGCGCCTTGCTCGGCATTGATCATCGAGCCCAGGATCTCGAGGAACCGCGGATCCTGAACGCCGCTGAGGATGTATTGCCAGCGGTAGGCGCGCAGCGTCGTCTCCTGGATGGCCAGTTCCTGCTCGGCACTGAAGCGACGACCGGCCACCTGAACGAAGTAGTCGGCGTCAGCCCTGGCCTGCGCCTGGCAGATGCCGTCGACCGCGCCAACCAGACCGATCAGCTCGTCGACGGCCTGGTCGCGCTGCGCGGGATCGAGCCTCTCGTCCTCGCGCATCCATTCCATTTCGTCGAGGATCGCGTGCTGCGACTCCTCCTTCCAGTGGAAGAGGAACACGTCCTTCCACAGCGGGTCGATGCGCGTTTCCGGCTCGATGCTGCTGCGGTAGTGCGCTTGCGAGAACAGCTCGATGTCGCAGGTCAGCGCCAGCACGGCCCAGGTCGAGGCGGCCAGCACGGCCTGGGCGACGTCGTTTGCCTGCGGCACGAAGCGATACCCGGGCGGCATGCCGGTGGCGGCCATCGTCTCGAGGCGCCGGAACATCTCCTGGTGCTTGAGCTCCTCGTCGGTGAGGCGCACCAGCGCCTCGAGCGCGACCTGGTCGCCGAGCCAGTGCTCGCGGCTGATCTCGAGCACCTTGGCGCCGATGAATCTCTCGACGAGCGCGAACATGTTCGCGTAGGTGCGGCCCTGCACTTGCGAGAACAGGCGCTCCTCGTCCGCCAGCAGGAAGGGCAACTGCATGACCTTCGAGAGACCGTCGGGCAGGAACTTCCTGCCGAAGTCGAACTGGCGGCCGCGAATCACGTCGCGGTCGGTGTCCCAGCGGATCCGCTTGGACACCTCGACGCACTTGGCGTAGCGGCTCGAATCGATGGTGTGCTGTGCAACGTGCGACATGGTCGAATCCTCCAGGGAGCGGCGGGTTGGCGGCGGAAGGCGTCGACCGGCAAGCGGTGGGCGCCTGTTGCACAGTCTGCGCAGCGCCGGGCGGGCCGTCCTCAAGGGCGGCTCAAGCCTTCTCAAACCTTGTCAAAGGCCGGATGATCGGCACGCCCCGTCGCTGCCCGACCACTGCGAGCGTGTCCATGCCGCCTGACACCGCCGACACACCGTTGCGCTTCGGACGCTTCGAGATCAGTCCGACCGAGCGCCTGCTGCGAGTGGACGACCGCGCCGCCGCACTGGGCGCGCGCGCCTTCGACGTGCTGCTCGCGCTGGCCCAGCGCCGCGAACGCCTGGTCGCGAAGCAGGAACTGCTCGACCTCGTCTGGCCCGGCGTGGTGGTGGAGGAGCACAACATCGCCGCGCAGATCAGCAGCCTGCGCAAGGTGCTCGGCCCGGACGTGATCGCCACCGTGCCGGGTCGCGGGTACCGGTTCACGGCGACGCTCGAGGTCTCGACGAACGGCGCGCAGGCAGGCGTGGCGGCGCCTGCGCAGCAGCGCCACAACCTGCCGGAGCAACGCACCCGCTTCATCGGTCGCGAAGTCGCGCTGGCCGAGCTCGGGCGCCTGCTGCCGCAGACCCGGCTGCTGACGCTCGTCGGCATCGGCGGTTGCGGCAAGACCCGGCTGGCATTGCACTTCGCGCGCCAGCAACTCGCGAACTTCGCCGATGGCGTCTGGTTCATCGACCTGGCGCCGCTCGAGGACCCGCAGCGCGTGCCTTCGGCCTGCGCCAGCGCGCTCGACCTCGGCACGGAGTCCGACGCGGCGCTGCCAGATCAGCTTGCGGCCCACCTCGCCGAGCGCCAGGCGCTGGTCGTGCTGGACAACTGCGAGCATGTGCGCGAAGGTGCCTCGGCGCTGGTCGATGCACTGCTCGCCCACCCGGGACGGAGCCGGATCCTGGCCACCAGCCGCGAGCCGCTGGCTGTTGCCGGAGAGCAGCTCTACCCAGTGCGCTCGCTGTCATTGCCGGCGACTGCGGACCTGGACGAAATCCGCGCCGCCGATGCGGTGCGCGTGTTTGTAGCTCGCGCCCGTCTGGCGCTGCCCGAGTTCGAGGTCGGCGCCGGCAACGCGAGCGCGCTCGTCGAGATCTGCCGACGACTCGATGGCATCGCACTGGCCATCGAGCTGGCCGCCGCCCGCGTGACGATGCTCTCGGTGTTCGACATCGCGGCGCGGCTCGAGGATCGCTTCCGCCTGCTGACGGGCGGCGCCTCGGCGGCAGCACGCCAGCAAACGCTGCTGGCCACGATGCAGTGGAGCTACGACCTGCTCGACCCGCACGAGCAGCGCCTGCTGCGCCAACTGGCGGTATTTGTCGGCGGCTGCACGCTGGAGGCCGCCACGGCCATCGCGCAGGCCGTCGACGAGTACGAACTGCTGATGCGGCTGACCGCGCTGCACGACAAGTCCCTGCTGACGGTCGAAGGCGGCGCGGCTGGCGACGCCGGCAGCCGACCGCGCTACCAGATGCTGGAAACCACGCGCCAGTATGCGAAGCAGCGGCTGGACGAGAGCGGCGAAACCGACGCGGCACTGGCGCGCCATGCCTGGCACTTCCTCGCCCTCGCCGAAGCCGCCGCACCGCACCTGCAGGGCCCGCAGCAGTCGCTGTGGATGGCGCGGTTGCGCGACGAACACGAGAACCTCGTTGCGGCGATGAACTGGTGCGCCCGGACGCCGGACCCGGTCGGTGCGCAGTGCTGCCTGCGGCTGGCGGCCGCCACCGGCCGCTACTGGCTCTTCAACGATGTCGAACTCGGCTGCCGACTCACCCTGGACGCGCTGGGCCGCGACCCCGACGCCGCGGACAGCGAGGCGCACTTCCAGACGCTGCGCGGCCTGGCCGCGATGTTCATGCACCGGGGCCAAGGCGAGGTGGGACAGCCGCATGCGCGGGCGGCACTGGCGATGGCGCAGCGCCTGGGCGTGGTCGAGTGGCAAGCAATGGCGCACAGCGCCATCGGCACCTGCCTGGGCAGGATGGACGAGGAGGAGGAGATGGCTGCGCTGCGGCATTACGAGCAGGCGCGAGACCTCGCGCAGGCCAGCGGCAGTGCCCTGCCGCTCGGAGTCGCGCTGAACAACATCGCCACGATCGACTTCCGCCACGGCCGGCTCGAACCCGCCGAGCAGAGCTTCCGGCAGTCGCTGCATCTTGCGCGGGCGCGGGGCGACATCCGCCTGGCCCTGATCGTCCTGCACAACCTGCTTCGCGTGCTGGTGGCGGCGCGCAGGCACGCGGACGCACACGCTTGCGCGGTCGAGGCCGAGCTGCTGCTGCGCGGTGTCGGGGAGGACGTGCTGAGGTTCGAACTGCTCGAGGTGGCTGCCGGACTTGCCTCGAGCCAGGGGCAGCACGAGCTTGCGGCGCGCTTCTGGGGCGTTGCCCGGCCGCGCTACACGGATGCGGGCTACCGCCGTCCCTTCGAGGACGAGGCGCACCTGACGCGCCTGCGAGCGGGGGCTCGGCAGGCGCTGGGCGAGCTCGGGTTCGAGAAGGCCGAGGCGGCGGGCCGCACGCTCGCTCTCGACGCCGCCATGCTTGAACTGCGGCAGTGGCTGGAGCGCCCTCTCCAGTGAGCTGGCACCATCGATGGCCCGCCCGAACTGCAGCCCGGACCAAGATTCAGGAGCCAGAAGCGCATGACCACAGCGACCGCTCACCAAGCCGACTTTGATTCCGCGGAAGTGCTTCGCCTTCGGGCCGATCTGGCCCTGGCCTTGCGCGCCGCGGCACACCACGGCCTGTCCGAGGGCGTCTGCAACCACTTCAGCCTCGAGTTGCCCGACGGCTCGGGACGCTTTCTGCTGAACCCGCGCGGCTTGCAGTGGAGCGAAGTCCGGGAAGACGACATCGTGATGGTCGACGGCAGCGGCAAGCGGCTGGCGGGTCGCCATGCGGTCGAGCCCACGGCGATGTTCATCCACGCCGCGATCCATCGCATGTGCAAGCAGGCTTGCGTGCTGCACACCCACATGCCCTATGCCACGGCACTGACGCTCACGGTCGATCGATGCCTGGACACCACCCTGTCGCAGAACGCGATGCGCTTTCACGGGCGGGTTGCGGTCGATGATCACTACGGCGGCCTGGCACTCGACGCGTCAGAGGGCGAGCGCATCGCTCGGACCACGCAGGGCGCCGACGTGGTCTTTCTCGGCAACCATGGCGTCGTCGTGTGCGGCGAACGGATCGCCTACGCCTACGACGACCTGTACTACCTGGAGCGTGCCTGCATGGCGCAGGTGCTCGCCGGGTCCACGGGGCGGCCCCTGGCCCCGGTCGACGGCTCGATCGCCGAACAGGTGTGCGCGCAGACCTTGGGCGAAAGGCTGCAGTCCGAACTGTTCTTCGAAGCTCTGCGGCGTACCGTCTGATCTACTCCGCCGACCGGGTGCCCGACTCGAGTACCGCGTCGACGGTCTTCTCAGACCTGGCTCGATGACCTGAACAGCCGCACCGGCTTGCCCTGCGCGCGTTGGATCAGGCCCTTCGCTTCGAGGTCGAGTTGAACCGCCTTGAGCCACCATCCGGCCTTGGCGCCGCCGGGGAACAGATCGTCGGGCAGATGGGGCAGAAGCGCCTCCTTGGCTTCAGCGACGCTGAGGCCGGGTCGCTCCGCAGGCAGGGCGGCCATCAGCGCATCGCGCATCGCCATGTACTTGGCGCGGTTCACGCGCTCGGTGCGGCCGGGCGTGGTGATGCTCTGGATCGCGATCTTGTCGTCGGCCTCAGACATGGAGTTCTCCGTTGACCGCGATCTTCGGGCTGCGAAAGCCCATCGCCATCCATGCACCCAGGAGCTTGAGGACGAACGAGACGCTCTGCCGGGAAGCATTCGGAACGTCGTCCGGCAGCACAGTGCCGGCCGGCAGGTCCATCGTCATGGTTCGCATCTCGAGCGCGGGAAGCCTGCCCGCGGGCCACAGACAGCCGTAGAGGCTCAGCCAGTGGCCGTTCTGGAACTCAAGGAAGACCGGCGTGTTGCAACAGGTGGCGACGACTCGGCGAGTCTTCGATTCGGGTGTCAGGCGAAACTCCTTGAGCTTGGCCGCGCCCTGCACGAAGCGGATGCGATCCTTGCGGTAGAGAACGAAGCGGGTGTCACCGTTCGGTCCGAGTATCGGCGGGGCCGATGGCAGGGCCTGCAATCGGGCGCCGGCCGCACGGCAACTGTTGCAGCAGCACCCGGCATTGACGATCGACGTTCCTTCCACCTCGAGACGGACTTGCCCGCAGGCGCAGGAGAGTTCGGTGGTCGTTTTCATGTCAGCGCTTTCTCCGGGTTGGGGCAACCGCAAAAAGGAGACGGATGTAGCGATCGAGGTGATCGAGGCTTTCACGCGCCAGCGCGGCATCGTTTCCGGCCTTGGCCAGCACGAAAGCACCCTGGATCACCGCCTGCGTATGGCGCGCGAGGCTGGCGGCGGTCCAGTCGCCGGAGATGCCACGATCCTTCATCGCTGCCGCGAGATCCGCCTCGAGCGTCGCGGCATGGTCGAAGATGCTCGCGCCGCAGGCGTCGCGAATGGCCGGCCAATCTGCATGGACCTCCTGCACCATCGTGCCCACCAGGCAGGTGAACGCCGGCAGTTCGCCGTCGATGATCGACTTGCGGAAGGCCACGTAGGCCAGCACGCGGTCAAGAGGGTCGCGCGGCTCGTGGTAGGGCGCGCTCACGAAGAAGGCGCTCGTCGTCTCGGCCCAGTACCTTGCGGCCTCGACGCCAAGCGCCTCCTTGCTCTTGAAGTGATGAAAGACCGAGCCTTTGGTCACTGCGGCGACCCGGCACAACTCGTCGACGGTGGTCGCGGCGAAGCCCTTGGCGCGAATCGTGTCGCACGCGGCATCCAGCAGGCGCGTCCTGGCATCGCCGCGCTCGGGGTGATGCTTCGTCAGTCTTGGCACGAACAAGAACATACCAAGTGGTCGGTATGATTTCAAGGCGACGGACGCCCTGTCGGCCCAACGACCATTTCCGCACTTGCCTACCGCCCGCCGCAGGTCGATTGCCGCCACTCGTCGGCCGCGGTCAACCCACCGCGCCCGCCGACACGGGTAGCATCGCCGCGCGCGTGGTGCGCCTTGCTCCGCGCCAGGACCGGGAGTTCCACCAGCGATGCTGACGCCCGACGAAGTTCGCACTGTCCCCTTGTTCGCCCACCTGTCCGACGCCGATGTCGATCGGCTGGTGCGCAGCTCGGCCGACATCCGGCTCCACCCCGGCGAGTACGCCGTGCACGAGGGTGGCGAGCGGGCGCTGTACGCCGTGCTGTCCGGCAAGTTCGAGGTCGTCAAGCACTTCGACGGCATCGAGCGCACGCTGGGCTGGCGCCTGCCCGGCACGATCTTCGGCGAGGTCCCGCTGGCCTTTGCCACGCCCTTCCCCGGCGGCTACCGCGCCGCGGAGCCGTCGCGCGTGATGCGCGTCGAGCCGCACCACTACTTCGCCATCGCCGCGTCGTCGCCCAAGGTCGCCGAGATGGTGGGTGCGCTGGCGCGCGAACGCATCGGCGGGCTGCAGGGCATCGCGATGCAGCCGCCGAAGGCGCAGGTCACGGTCTACGGCGAGCGCTGGGACCCGGCCTGCAGCGAGCTGCGCCGCTTCCTGTCGCGCAACCAGATCGTCCACGACTGGCTGTCCCCGGAAACGCCGGACCTCGCGCACTCGTGGGCTGGCGCAGTGCCCGAGGCCGCCGACTGCCCGGTGGTGCGGCTGCCGGATGACACGCTGCTGCAGCAGCCGACGCTGCGCGAGCTGGCGGTGCGCCTGGGCCTGCAGACGCGCCCGCAGCACGCCGAGTACGACACGCTGATCATCGGCGCCGGGCCGGCCGGACTGGCGGCCGCGGTCTACGGTGCCAGCGAGGGGCTGCGCACGCTGGTGATCGAGCGCGAGGCGCCGGGCGGCCAGGCCGGCACCTCCTCGCGCATCGAGAACTACCTGGGCTTCCCCAACGGCGTCTCGGGCGACGAACTCGGCAGTCGCGCGCTGCAGCAGGCGCGCCGGCTGGGCGCGGAGATCGTCGTCACGCGCCGCGTCGAAGGCATGGACCCGGCCACGCGCGAAGTCACACTCGACGGCGGCGAGCGCGTGCGCGCGCACAGCGTGATCCTGGCCACCGGCGTGTCGTGGCGACGGCTGGTGATCGAGGGCTTCGACCAGCTCATCGGCAAGGGCATCTACTACGGCGCCGCGCGCAGCGAGGCCGCGTCCACGCACGGGCAGGACGTCTACCTCATCGGCGCCGGCAACTCGGCCGGGCAGGCGGCGCTGCACTTCGCCAACTACGCGCGCCAGGTGACGCTGCTGGTGCGCGGTGACTCGCTCGAGAAGAGCATGTCGCGCTACCTGGTGGAGCAGCTCGCCGGCAAGTCGAACATCGCGGCGCGCTTGCATTGCGAGGTACAGGCGGCGCTCGGGCAGTCGCACCTGGAGGCGATCGACATCGCCGACCGCGAGCAGCAGAGCGTGACGCGCCACGCCTGCGGCGGCCTGTTCGTCTTCATCGGTGCCGACGCCGACACCGGCTGGCTGCCGGTCGAAGTGGCGCGCGACAGGAACGGCTACGTGCTGACCGGCGACGACGTGCGCAAGGCCGGCCGCTGGTCGCAAGATCGCGACCCCTTCCTGCTCGAATCCAGCGTGCCCGGCGTGTTCGTCTGTGGCGACGTGCGGCTCAGCCCGATCAAGCGGGTGGCGGCCGCGGTGGGCGAAGGCAGCATGGCAATCGCCTTCGTGCACCAGTACCTGGCGCGCGAGGGACTGATCACCCGCCCCTGAGCGCTACAAGAAAAAAGCCGCCGGCCTCGCGGCCGGCGGCTTTGCTTCTGGAGCGACCGATCAGGCCGCCAGCAGCTGCCGGAGCACGAAGGGCAGGATGCCGCCGTGCTTGTAGTAGTCGACCTCGATCGGCGTGTCGATGCGCAGCGTCACGGTCACTTCCTGCTTGCTGCCGTCGGCGCGCGTGATCACCAGGGTCGCGTCGGCCTGCGGCTTGAGTTCACCGCCGATGACCACGTCGATCAGCTCGTCGCCCTTCAGGCCCAGCGTCTCCCACGAGTCGGCGCCCTTGAATTGCAGCGGCAGCACGCCCATGCCGACCAGGTTGCTGCGGTGGATGCGCTCGAAGCTCTTGGCGACCACGGCCTTGATGCCCAGCAGTTGCGTGCCCTTGGCGGCCCAGTCGCGGCTGGAGCCGGTGCCGTATTCCTCGCCAGCAAAGATCACGGTCGGCACCTTGGCCGCCATGTACTTCATCGCCGCGTCGTAGATGAACTGCTGCTGGCCCTTCTCGGCGCCGTCGAGCTGGAACACCGTGTAGCCGCCCTCCTTGCGCGCGCCATCGGCGGCGGCCGGGATCATCAGGTTCTTGATGCGCACGTTGGCGAAGGTGCCGCGCATCATCACGTCGTGGTTGCCGCGGCGCGAGCCGTAGCTGTTGAAGTCGGCCTTGAGCACGCCGTTGTCGGTGAGGAACTTGCCGCCCGGCGAGGCTTCCTTGATAGCGCCGGCCGGCGAGATGTGGTCGGTCGTGATCGAGTCGCCGAACAGCGCCATGATCCGGGCGTCCTTGACGCCGACGTCGGCCGCTGCCGGCTGCATCGTGAAGCCCTCGAAGAACGGCGGCTGCGCGATGTAGGTGCTCTTGGGCCAGTTGTAGACTTGGCCCTTGACGCCCTTGACCTTCTCCCACAGCTTGCCCGGCTCGTTCTTGACCTTGTCGTAGTTGGCCTTGAAGGCCTTGCCGTTCATCGCGAACTTCATCAGCGCGTAGACCTCGTCGCTGGTCGGCCAGATCTCGCCGAGGTAGACATCCTTGCCGCCCTTGCCCTTGCCGACCGGCTGCGTCATCAGGTCGCGCGTGACGTTGCCGGCGATCGCGTAGGCCACCACCAGCGGCGGGCTGGCGAGGAAGTTGGCCTTGAGGTTCGGATGGATGCGAGCCTCGAAGTTGCGATTGCCCGAAAGCACCGCGGCGCAGATCAGGTCGTTGCCGGTGATGACTTCGTTGATCTCCGGCGTCAGGTCGCCGGCGTTGCCGATGCAGGTGGTGCAGCCGTAGGCGGCGACGCTGAAGCCGAGCTTCTCCAGGTACGGCAGCAGGCCGGCCTTCTCGAGGTACTCGGTGACGATGCGCGAGCCCGGGGCGAGCGAGGTCTTGATGTGCGGCGCGACCTTCAGGCCCTTCTCGACCGCCTTCTTGGCCAGCAGGCCGGCCGCCAGCAACACGCCCGGGTTGCTGGTGTTGGTGCAGGAGGTGATGGCGGCGATCAGCACGTCGCCGTTGTGGATGTCGACGCCGTTGCTGGTGGTGAAGGTCTTGGCCAGCTTGTCGGCCGGCTGGTTGAAGCCGTTGGCCTCGATCGGCTTGGAGAACAGCTCGCTGAACTTGGTGGCGAGGTCGGTGATCTCGATGCGGTCCTGCGGACGCTTCGGGCCGGCCAGGCTGGGCGCGACGGTCGACAGGTCGAGCTTGACCACGCTGCTGTAGTCGATCTCGCCGGTGCCGGGCACGCCGAACAGCTTCTGCGCCTTGAAGTAGGCCTCGAAGGCCTCGATCTCGGCCTTGGTGCGGCCGGTGCCCTGGAAGTACTCGATGGTCTTCTCGTCGACCGGGAAGAAGCCCATCGTCGCGCCGTACTCGGGCGCCATGTTGGCGATGGTGGCGCGGTCGGGCAGCGCCAGCGTGCGGGTGCCTTCGCCGAAGAATTCGACAAACTTGCCGACCACCTTGTGCTTGCGCAGCGTCTCGGTGACGGTGAGCACCAGGTCGGTGGCAGTGACGCCCTCGCGCAGCTTGCCGCTGAACTCGAAGCCGACCACGTCGGGCGTCAGGAAGTAGACCGGTTGGCCGAGCATGCCGGCCTCGGCCTCGATGCCACCGACGCCCCAGCCGACCACGCCGATGCCGTTGATCATCGTCGTGTGGCTGTCGGTGCCGACCAGGGTGTCGGGGTAGTAGACGCCCTGCTTCGTCTTGTGCACGCCGCGCGCCAAGTACTCGAGGTTGACCTGGTGCACGATGCCGAAGCCCGGGGGCACGACGCCGAAGGTGTCGAAGGCCTGCATGCCCCACTTCATGAACTCGTAGCGCTCCTGGTTGCGCTGGAACTCGAGCTTCATGTTGAGGTCGAGCGCCTTCTTGGAGCCGTAGTGGTCGATCATCACCGAGTGGTCGACGACGAGGTCGACCGGCACCAGCGGCTCGATGGTCTTGGGGTTCTTGCCCATCGCGGCGGCGACGTTGCGCATCGCGGCCAGGTCGGCCAGCAGCGGCACGCCGGTGAAGTCCTGCAGCACCACGCGGGCGACGACGAAGGGGATCTCGTCGGTGCGATCGGCCACCGGCTTCCAGTTGGCAAGCTGCTTCACATGCTCGGCCGTGACCTTCTTGCCGTCGCAGTTGCGCAGCACGCTCTCGAGCACGATGCGCACCGACACCGGCAGCCGGCTGACGTCGACGCCGAGTTCCTTGCCGAGTTGCGGCAGCGAGTGGAACTTGCCCTCCTTGCCGGAGGCGGTCTTGAAGCTCTTGAGGGTCTTGGCGAATGCGTGTGACATGGTGCTGCCTTGGAAGGAGGTGGCTGGGGGTGGGGTTTCGCGCCGAAGCGCGAGTTTGAATCAGGAAGCCTTCGGGATGATGACCTTCAGGCCCTTGAAATAGTCGCGGAAGAAGCCGTCGTCGCGCGTGATGAGCGCCTGGCACTGCAGCAGGGCATGGGCACCGATCAGGAAGTCGGGCACCGAGCGCTGCAGCGGCGCGCTGCGGCCGGTTGCGCTGCTGGCACGAACCCGCTCCTTGTAGCGGCGCTGCATTTCGCCCGCCCGCACCGCCGATCGAAACTCGAGCGCCGAAAACCCGATGCCGGCCTCTTCGAGCGTGTCGATCATCTGCGAGCCGTGGCCGAGACCGGCGACGACCTCGCTGACCACGACGTCGCAGGCCACGACGGGGCCATGGGCCAGCGCCTCGCGCAGCGCGGCCTCGGCTGCGTCGGCGCGCGCGTCGTCGCCGAGCAGATCGACCAGCACCGAGGTGTCGATGGCGATCATGCGGCCGTGTCGTCTGGCGGCGGGTAGGGGTCACCCGGCGCCCGGCCACGCAGCTCGCGCATCACATCGTCGGTCGTCACGCCCGGTGGCAGCTTGAAGCGGCCGCGCAAGCGCGAGATCGCGTCGTCAACGTCCTTGCGCAGGATGATCCGGCTGCCGTCGAGTTCGACCTTGAGCGTGGTGCCCTTGGTCAGGCCCAGCGCGTCACGCACCGCCTTGGGCAGGGTGATCTGGCCGCGTTCAGCGACAGTGGCTTCCATGCGGGACTCCGGACTTTGGTATGCATTGATTATACGTACCGATCAATGCGTATTCAAGAACGGATCGCTCGCAGGACTCATGCCACCTCATGGCCGGCACTGGCCTGCCAGACGTCGAACCAGGACTCGCGGTCGAGCCGCAGGGAGGTGGCCGCCAGCGCCTCGCGGATCGCGTCGATGCGGCGCGTGCCGGTGATCGGCAGCGGGCGCGAGGGATGGCGCAGGATCCACGCGTAGGCTGCGGTGGCGATCGAGACGCCGTGTTCGGCCGCGATGCGCTCGAGCGCATCACGAACCCGGCGCTCGCGCTCGTCGTGGCCATTGAGCAGCCGGCCGCCACCGAGCGGCGACCAGGCCATCGGCCGGATGCCGAGATCCAGGCACTGGTCGAGCGTGCCGTCGTGCAGCGGCTGCAGGTGCAGCGGCGAGAACTCGATCTGGTTGGCGGCCAGCGGCAGCGCACGCTGCAGCAGGCTCGCCTGCGACGGCGTGTGATTGGAAACGCCGAAATGGGCCAGCTTGCCCTCGCGTCGCAACGCGTCGATCGCACCCGCCACCTCGGCCGGATCGAGCAGCGGATCGGGGCGGTGGATCAGCAGCAGTTCGATGCGCTCGACGCCAAGCGCCCGCAGCGAAGCTTCGACGCTAGCGCGCAGATGCGCGGCCGAGGTGTCGTAGGACTTGAGCCGATGCAGCGGCCGTGCCGGCGACACCAGCCTGATGCCGCACTTGGTGACGATCTGCAGGCGCTGGCGCAGCGCGGGCGTTGCCAGCCGCAAGGCCTCGCCAAACAGCGTCTCGACGCTGTAGCCGCCGTAGATGTCGGCGTGGTCGAAGCTGGTCACGCCGAGCTCGACGCATTGCTCGATCCAGGCCAGCCGCTCGGCCGGCGACCAGCCCCACTCGTGCATGCGCCAGGTGCCGGCGACGACCGGCGAGAGCTGCGGACTCATGCTGCCAGCTGCTCGCCGCCAAGCGCCTCGATCAGGTCCGGGATCAGCCGCGCCAGTTCGCCGGTGCCGATCGCGGCGTCGGCGTCGAAGGCCTCGTCCTGGTGCTGCTGGCTGCTCTTGCGGCCCTCGAACACCACGTCGAGGAAGTCGAGCTTCTTGATCTGCATCGCGTCGGTCAGCATGAACGAGACGCGGCCCTGCCAGCTCATCGCCAGCCGGGTCGGCTGCTTGCCCATGCCGATGTGCTGGCGCACCTCGTCGGTGTCGAGCGGATGGCGCGCATAGCGCACCACGGACTTCATCTCGTCGGCGCCCTTGAGCTCGCACTCGCGGTCGACCGAGAAGGCCGGCGGCGGCTCGCCACTGGCCAGCCAGGCCGACATCGCCGTCGCGGCCGACTGCGCGGTCTGCAGCGGCGTGAGCGCAAGGCCATCGAGACACTTGATCAGCAGTTCGGCCACCTCGGCGGCACGCGCCGGGCTGCTCGCATCGACCATCAGCAGCCGGCGTTGCGGATCGAGCCAGACGTTGATCGCCGCCTGCTTGGTGAAGGCCATCGGCAGCAGTTCGAGCGTGGCCTGCTCCTTGATCTCCTTGAGCTGCTTCTTGCCGGGCTTGCGGCCGCTGCTCTGCTCGATCTGCTGCGCGACTTCTTCGACCCGGCGCTTGACCACCGCGGCCGGCAGCACGCGCTGCTCGGTCTGCAGCTTGAACAGCCACTGGCCGCCCACGCCTTCGGCGAGCGGGCCATGGGCCACGCCACGCGGCTCGACCCAGCCCGCCGAGCGCGGCTGGGTCAGGCCACAGGCAACGAAGCGCGCCTTGGCCAGGCCCTCTTCGACCTGCGCCAGCGTGGCCGACCAGTCGGCCCCGATGCGATACACGGTAAGGTTCTTGAACAAGGGAATCCTCTGCGATGGGTACTGATGTCGTGCCGGCCGGCATGGCGCCGGCGGGATCGACGAACGAGAACGGGAAAGACGGAGCGCGGAAGCGGACGACGATTGTCCCGTCTCTCAGGCGTCCGGATCGCGCCAGACGAGGTGTCCGTGGCACGCTTCGTCGAGGCGCGCGACCAATGTCGCGCTATCGGCCTCGGGCAGCCGGAAGCTGAACTCGACACCCATGCCGTGGCGCACGGCCAGCAGGCTGGCGCCGACGGCCTCGATTTCGCGCCGCAGCAGGCCCTCCAGCGCGTAGGGCACCAAGCAGTCCAGGGTGAGCAGCCGCTGCAGCGGCTGCTTCTCGGCGTGCAGCAGGGCCTGGGCGACCGCGTCGGTGTAGGCCCGTACCAGGCCGCCGGCGCCGAGCTTGACGCCGCCGAAGTAGCGCACCACGGTGGCAAGCACGCCTTCGAGATCCTGATGCCGCAGCACCTCGAGCATCGGCCGGCCGGCGGTGCCGCCGGGCTCGCCGTCATCGACCGCGGCCGATTCGCCGCCGGCCAGCAAGGCCCAGCAAACGTGGACGGCGCCGGGATGCTCCGCCCGCAGGACCGCGACCCGAGCCTGCGCTGCGGCACGGCCCGCCATCGGTTCCACGCAACCGATGAAGCGGCTCTTGCGGATCAGCAGGTCGCTTTGAACGGAAGCTGCCAGCGTGAACGGCACGATGTGCGGCTCAGCGCTGCCGGGGCAGCGCTAGGTGTCGGGCCAGGCCCGGCCCGACACCTGGGACCATCAGAGATCGAGCCTGTTGATGCGCGTGCCGTCGAGGGTGAGGTTCGCCATCAGGCCGGCGTTCGTGAGCACGAAGGCGACGATCGGCTGCTGCACGCTGCGCGTGTCGACGCGCGCGTTGGTACCCACCGAGATCAGTGTCACGCCAGCGTCGACGCCAACCTGCCAACCACGGCTCGCATTGAACTTGGCGAGCGCCTCCTGCGTCATGAACAGGTAGATCACCGCGGTCGACTGGGCGCCGGCAATGAGCCCGACCGACAACGAGCTCGTCCGGAAGAAGCCCGTGGTGACACCGGCCTCTCGCATCGCGCCCTCGCCTGTCGCGCCGCCGACGCCCAGGCCGGCGGCAATGACGCTCGGGAACACCAGCACGCCGCGCGCAGACTTGACCAGTTCCTCCGATCCGCCCACCTGCGTGTAGAGGTTGCTCAGGGCACGATCGACACTGGTGTTGATGTCGTTGCGACGAGCCTGCGGATCACTCGATGCGCTCGTGGTGGTCGTGCAGCCGGCCGACAGCAGCGAGACGGCGGCGACCGACGCGCCAGCTACGAGAAAAGTGCGCTTGTCCATGATTCACCTCCCCGAACAAGGTTGGGATTTCGCGCCGGACGTCCGGGTTGCCCGGCGCGAAACGGGATCTGGCCTCGGCCTGCGCATCGCACACGGGTGAGGTGCGCGCGGCGAGCGCCGCAAGAAGCATCAGTTTCTTCAGCCCAGTGCCTTGGCCTTGAGCTTGGCGAACTCTTCGGCACTGATCGTGCCCGCGTCCAGCAACTTCTTGGCGTCGCCGATCTGATCGGCAGCCGACTTGCCGGCGATGGAGCGGATGTAGGCGTCGGTTTCCGACTTGGCGTCGTGGATGGCCTTGAGCTGACGATGCCCCATGCCCTTGCCGCGGGCAATGATGTAGATCAGCGCGGTCAGGAACGGCAGGAAGATCAGGCCGAGCACCCACAGCGCCTTGGCAAAGCCGCCCAACTCGGGGTCGCGGAACAGGTCGATGACGATCTGGAAGAGGACGAAGAGGTAGGCGATGAAAACGAATGTCCAGATCATCAACCACATGATTTCCCAGAAGCTGCTCATGAACGTTCTTCCTTCAGACAATTAATGTTGAACTGCCTTGCAAGAGCCGGGATCGACAACCGCATCTTCCCTGCGCAATGGCCACCCGCGCCGGCCGATTTGCCACCGTGGGCGATTGGATTCTGCATCAATCGATTCGTGACGGATGCACGATTCACATCGCATTGACCGCCGACAAACTGCTCGTCAAAGAGCGCCGGTGTGCCTGAACCACACCGCCTGAACGAGTGATTGGCAGCGCACCTGGCAGCGCCGCAGCGCGCGATCGTTGCGTCGCGCGCGGCCCTCGACACGGGACGAGAAAAAGCCCCCAGAACTTGCGCTCTGGGGGCTGGATCTTTGGCGGAGTGGACGGGGCTCGAACCCGCGACCCCCGGCGTGACAGGCCGGTATTCTAACCAACTGAACTACCACTCCACGTTGGTTCACACTGATGATCTGTCGCGATCAGGTGAAGCAGCGAGTGTACAACATTTTCCGCTCCTCGCGCAAGGCTGCGGCCCTTTGCTCACTGCAGGCGCGGCGGTACACGGAGGTCTGCGGCCGAGCCGTCGCATTCAGGCATCGGCCGCAAAAAACGCCCACCGCAAGAGGGCCGGCGTGGGGTTGCCGTTGCTACAGTCCGCTCGCACCTGCGTGTGTCGATGCGAGCCGCACCTGGGAGCGCTCCAACACCCCAGCTGCAACCCGCGCATGCCCCAACCGCCCGCCGTCTCTTCGAGCCTGATCGACGTGATGCTGCCTGCCGCCCAAGCGCCGCAAGCCGTCGGCGTAGCATCGGCGAGCCGGCTGCGCTGGCTCTGGCGTTCGCTCGTCGTCGGCCTGGCCTACTACCTGACCGGCCGCCTGGGCCTACTGCTGCCCTACCAGGATGCCCACATCACGCTGCTGTGGCTGCCGTCCGGCATTGCCATGGCCGCCCTGCTGCGTTGGGGCTCCGCAATGGCGCCGGCCATCGCACTCGCGGCCGCCTGCACGGCGCTCTCGATCGGCTCCTCGTTCGCGCTGTCGCTGGCGCTGGCCTTGGGCAACACGGCAGGACCGTGGTTGGGCAGCATCTGGCTGCGCAGAGTCGGCTTTCGCCACGCGATGGACCGCCCGCGCGACGTGCTCGCCTACCTCGCGATCGGTGCCGGCTTCGGCATGGTGGTCACGGCCACCAACGGCGTCGTCGCATTGATGTCGGCCGGGCTCATCGGCTCGGCCGCGGCGCCGGCGGCCTGGCTTGGCTGGTGGCTTGGCGATGCCATCGGTGCGCTGATCGCCGGGGTGCCGCTGCTGACCTGGCCGCCGCGCGGCACGCTGCGGCGTCGCATCAGCGCGGTCGACCGACTGTTGAACGCGGCGCTGGTGGTGGTGGCGTTCGGCACCGGCAGCATCAGCTTCCTTCAGCCGCCAGGCTCGGCGTTCACCCCCTTTGTCTTCATTCCGCACCTGCTGCTTGCGGTGCTGGCGATCCGCGCCGGGCTGCACTACGCATCGCTCACCGCGCTCGTGCTCGCGGCCGTCGCCGCGTGGGGCACCGCGACCGGCCAGGGTCCGCTCTACAGCGACAACGTCCGCGAGGGACTGTCGCTGCTGTGGGGCTATATCGCCACGCTGACCGCGCTGCCGCTGCTGATCGCGGTCCTGGTGGCCGAACGCAGCCGCAGCGAGGATCGCTGGCAGCTCGCGCTGGAGGGCACCGGCACCGGCGTCGCCGACTGGGACGTGCGCGAGGGCCGGGTCCAGTACTCGCGGCGCTGGAAGGCGATGCTGGGCTACGCCGTGCACGAGATCGGCACCGGGATCGACGAGTGGCGCGGTCGCGTCCACACCGACGACCTTGCACGCCTGCAGGCGGCACTCGACGAGTTGCTCGCAGGCCGTCGCAACGAGCTGCGCATCGAGCATCGGCTGCGCTGCCGCGACGGTCGCTGGAAGTGGTTCGAGTTGCATGCACGGGTGGTCGAGCGTTCCGAACGCGGCAACCCGCTGCGGCTGATCTCGACCGCGATCGATGTCACCGAGCGCCATGGCGCGGCCGAGCGACAGCGCCTGTCGACCAACCTCGTGCAGCACCTGCACGAGGGCCTGGTGATCACCGACGCACAGTGCCGCATCCTGCACGTCAATCCGGCCTACACGCGGCTGACCGGCACCGCGCGCGAGGAACTCATCGGCACCGTGCCGGCACTGTTGCAGCCCGACAGCGACGACGGCCCGCGCGATGAACTGGGCGAGGACCTGCGGCGCCGGCGCGCCGAGCTGCGCAACGCGCTCAAGGCCGGCGACGTCTGGCGCGGCGAGCTGATCGCGCAGCGTCGCAGCGCCAGTCGCTACACCCAGCAGATCACGGTGTCGGTGGTGCGCAACGCGACCGGCGACGTCGAGCACCATGTGCTGGCGGTCTCGGACATCACCACCGCGCGCCAGCAGCGCGAGCAGCTCGAGCGCCAGGCCCACTACGACCCGCTGACCCAGCTACCCAACCGCCTGCGGCTGGCCACCTTGCTGCGCGAGGCGATCGCGGCGGCCGACCGCGACGGCCACTCGTTGGCGATCGCCTATCTCGACCTCGACCACTTCAAGCCGCTCAACGACCAGTTCGGCCATGACGCCGGCGATCGCCTGCTGGCCGAGCTCTCGCAACGGCTGCGCTCGGCGCTGCGCGGCCACGACGTGGTCGCGCGCCTCGGAGGCGACGAGTTCGTGCTGCTGATGCGCACGACCTCGATGCAGGAATGTTCGCAGGCGCTGCAGCGCGTGCTGCAGGCCGTCACGCAGCCCTACACGATGGGCATGCCGCGCGCCTGGAACGTCACCGCCAGCATCGGAGTCACGGTCTATCCGAGCGACCGCGCCGACGCCGACACTCTGCTGCGCCACGCCGACCACGCGATGTACGGGGCCAAGCAGGCCGGCCGCAACCAGGTTCAGTTCTTCGACCCCGAACTCGACCGCCAGACCATGGCGCGGCGCGAGGCGGCGCGCCGCGTGGACGCCGCCATCGCCGCCGGCGAGTTCATCCTCTACTACCAGCCCAAGGTCGACATGCGCCTGCGCGAGGTGGTCGGCTTCGAGGCGCTGCTGCGCTGGCAGCGGCCACAGTACGGCCTGCTGCCGCCGTCGGAGTTCCTGCCGCTGGTGGAAACCGCGGAGCTCGCGGTCAAGCTCGGCGACTGGGTCATCGACCAGGCGCTGCGCCAGCTCAGCAACTGGAGCGCCGACGGCCTGCACCTCAACGTCAGCGTCAACATCTCGGGTCGCCACCTGCAGCACCCGGAGTTTGCCGAGCGCCTGCGCGAGTTGCTGACGCAGCACGACCCCTTGCTGGCGCGCCGGCTCGAACTCGAAGTGCTCGAGACCGCCGCGCTGGCCGACCCGCGCCGCACCTCGGAGGTGATGGACCGCTGCCGCACGCTCGGCGTGCGCTTCGCGCTCGACGACTTCGGGACCGGCTACTCGCAGCTCACCTACCTGCGCGATCTGCCGATCGACGCGCTCAAGATCGACCGCAGCTTCGTGCGCGGCATGCTCGAGGCAGCTGCCGATCGCGCCATCGTCGAAGGCGTGATCGCGCTGTCGCGCACCTTCGGCTGCGCCGTCATCGCCGAGGGCGTGGAGTCAGCCGAGCAGGCGTCGGCGCTGGTCGCTGCCGGTTGCTCCATCGGCCAGGGCTACGGCATCGCCGCACCGATGCCGGCCGCGGCGGTGCCGGGCTGGGTCGACGGCTACCGCGCCCACGTGGCGGTGACGCAACCGGCCGAGCCGGTCTAGTTCGGCAGCGGCCTCAGGCCGCCAGCAGCGCGGCCCGCGCGGCGCGGTACTCGGTCGCGAGACGCGCCACCATCGCCGCGGCCGGCACGACCTCGCGCACCGCGCCGATGCCCTGGCCGCAACCCCAGATGTCCTTCCAGGCCTTCTTTGCACCGTAGTCGCTGCCGAAGCTCATCTTGCTCGGGTCGCTGTGCTCGAGGTTGTCGGGGTCGAGCCCGGCGGCACGGATCGACGGCTTCAGGTAGTTGCCGTGCACGCCGGTGAAGAGGTTGCTGTAGACGATGTCGTCGCTGTCGCTGTCGACGATCATCTGCTTGTAGGCCTCGGCGGCGCGCGCCTCGTCGGTGGCGATGAAGGCCGAACCGATGTAGGCGAAGTCGGCGCCCATCGCCTGCGCCGCCAGCACCGCACCGCCGGTGGCGATCGAGCCCGACAGCGCCAGCGGCCCGTCGAACCACTGCCGGATCTCCTGCACCAGCGCGAACGGGCTCTTGACGCCCGCATGGCCACCGGCCCCGGCAGCCACCGCGATCAGGCCGTCGGCGCCCTTCTCGATCGCCTTCTTCGCGAAGAAGTTGTTGATGATGTCGTGCAGTACCACGCCGCCCCAGCCGTGCACCGCGTCGTTGAGGTCGGTGCGCGCGCCCAGCGAGGTGATGATGATCGGCACCTTGTACTTGGCGCAGAGCTCGAGATCGTGCTCGAGCCGGTCGTTGCTCTTGTGCACGATCTGGTTGATCGCGAAAGGTGCGGCCTTCTGCTCCGGATGGTCACGGTCCCAGGCCGCGAGGGTCTCGGTGATCTCGGCCAGCCACTCGTCGAGTTGCGAGGCCGGGCGCGCGTTGAGCGAGGGCATCGAGCCGACGACGCCGGCCTTGCACTGTTCGATCACGAGCTTGGGATTGCTGATGATGAACAGCGGCGAGCCGATGATCGGAAGCGGCAGGTTCTGGAGGATCTTGGGCAGCGGCAAGGTGGACTCCCTTGGGTTCAGAAGGACTCGAGGGCCATCGCGTTGGCGCTCTCGCCGCCCTCGACGATGGCGTCGCGCAGCGCGCCGGTGCGACTCAGGATGTGCTCGGCATAGAAGCGCGCGGTGGTGATCTTGGCGTTCATGAACGGCAGGTCTGCACTGGCCGCGGCCTTGTCCTCGGCCGCCATCAGCGCGCGCGCCATCTGCCAGCCGGCGACCAGGTTGCCGGCCAGCATCAGGTAGGGCACCGATCCGGCGAACACGGCGTTCGGGTTGCCCTTGGCATTCGACGCGACGAAGCCCACCGCCTCCAGCCAAGCCTCGCGCGCCGCCTTCAGGTGCTTCAGCATCGAGCGCGCCGCCGCGCTGCTGCGGTCCGAGAGTCGCGCCTCGGTGGCGGCGATCTGCGCCGCGATCGCACGCGCCGTGGCGCCGCCATCGCGCGCCGTCTTGCGGCCGACCAGGTCGTTGGCCTGGATCGCGGTGGTGCCTTCGTAGATCGTGAGGATCTTGGCGTCGCGGTAGTACTGCGCGGCGCCGGTCTCCTCGATGAAGCCCATGCCGCCATGCACCTGCACCCCGAGGCTCGTGACCTCGAGGCTCATCTCGGTGCTGTAGCCCTTGACCAGCGGAACGAGAAATTCATAGAAGGCCTGGTTCTGCTTGCGCACGTCGGCATCCGGATGCGCGTGCGCCGCGTCGTAGGCCGCGGCCGCGACGCTCGCCATCGCGCGGCAACCCTCGGTCAGCGCGCGCATGGTCATCAGCATGCGCTTGACGTCGGGGTGGTGGATGATCGGCGCCGCGCCCGGCAGCGAGCCGTCGACCGGGCGGCTCTGCACGCGGTCCTTCGCGTACTGCACCGCCTTCTGGTAGGCCCGCTCGGCCAGCGCGATGCCCTGCACGCCAACGCCGTAGCGGGCCGCGTTCATCATGATGAACATGTACTCGAGGCCGCGGTTCTCCTCGCCGACGAGATAGCCGATGGCGCCACCGTGGTCGCCGTACTGCAGCACCGCGGTCGGGCTCGCCTTGATGCCTAGCTTGTGCTCGATGCTCACGCAATGCACGTCATTGCGCGCTCCGAGCGAGCCGTCGGCGCCCACCATGAACTTCGGTGCGACGAACAGCGATATGCCCTTGACGCCCTCGGGCGCGCCGGCCACGCGCGCCAGCACCAGATGGACGATGTTGTCGGCCACATCGTGCTCGCCCCAGGTGATGAATATCTTGGTGCCGAAGATCTTGTAGGTTCCGTCGCCCTGCGGCTCGGCGCGCGTGCGCACCAGCGAGAGGTCGGAGCCGGCCTGCGGCTCGGTCAGGTTCATCGAGCCGGTCCACTCGCCCGAGACCATCTTCGGCAGGTAGACGCGCTTGAGTTCGTCGCTGCCAGCGGTCAGCAGCGCCTCGATCGCGCCGTCGGTCAGCAGCGGGCACAGCGCGAAGCTGAGGTTGGCGCTGTTGATCATCTCGCCGCAGGCGGCGGCAATGGTCTTGGGCGCGCCCTGGCCGCCGTGGTCGGCCGGGTGCTGCAGCCCCTGCCAGCCGCCCTCGGAGAACTGGCGATAGGCCTCCTTGAAGCCGGGCGTGGTCGTGACCTTGCCGCCCTTGAAGAACGAAGGGTTCTTGTCGCCCTCGAAGTTGAGCGGCGCGATCACGCCCTCGTTGAACTTGGCGCATTCCTCGAGCACCGCCTGCGCGGTCTCGACGCCGAAATCCTCGAAGCCGGGGATCTTTGCCACCTCGTCGAGGGCGGCCAGTTCGGCCATGCAGAACAGCATGTCCTTCACGGGGGCCTGGTAGCTCATCGCTGTCTCCTGAACTGCAAAAAGAAAAGCGCCCGGACGCTGGATCGTCGGGGCGCTTCGGTGCGGTTGTCGCGCGGGACGCGCGTCAGCCGAGTTCCTTGACCAGTGCCGGCACCGCCTCGAAGAGATCGGCCTCGAGGCTGTAGTCGGCGACGCTGAAGATTGGGGCTTCGGGGTCCTTGTTGATCGCGACGATCACCTTGGAGTCCTTCATGCCGGCCAAGTGCTGGATCGCGCCGCTGATGCCGGCCGCGATGTAGAGCTGCGGGGCGACGATCTTGCCGGTCTGGCCGACCTGCCAGTCGTTGGGCGCGTAGCCGGCGTCGACCGCGGCGCGCGAGGCGCCGAGCGCGGCGCCGAGCTTGTCGGCCAGCGGCGTCAGCACCTCGTTGAACTTGTCGCTCGAGCCGAGCGCGCGGCCGCCGCTGACGATGATCTTGGCGGCGGTCAGCTCGGGCCGGTCGTTCTTGGCGATCTCGCTGCCGACGAAGCTGGACTTGCCGCTGTCGGCCACCGCGGCGACCGCCTCGACCGCAGCGCTGCCGCCGCTGGTGGCCGCCGGGTCGAAGCCGGTCGTGCGCACGGTCAGGACCTTGGTGGCGTCCAGGCTCTGCACGGTGGCGATCGCGTTGCCCGCGTAGATCGGGCGCTCGAAGCTGTCGGCTGCCAGCACCTTGGTGACGTCGGAAACCTGCGCCACGTCGAGCAGCGCGGCCACGCGCGGCGCGACGTTCTTGCCATGCGCGGTGGCCGGGAACACCAGGTGGCTGTAGCCACTGGCGATGGCCAGCACCTGAGCAGCAACGTTCTCCGCCAGTTGCTCGGCGAGTTGCGGTGCGTCGGCATGCAGCACCTTGGCGACGCCGGCGATCGCCGCTGCGGCCTGCGCGGCACCGGCGGCGTTGTGGCCGGCGATCAGCACGTGGACATCGCCACCGCACTGGGCAGCGGCGGTGATGGTGTTGAGGGTGGCGCCCTTGAGGGTGCCGTGGTCGTGTTCAGCAATGACGAGAGCGGTCATGACGGCGGTACTCCTCAGATCACCTTGGCTTCGGTCTTCAGCTTGGCCACCAGCGTGGCGACGTCGGGCACCTTGATGCCGGCGCTGCGCTTGGGCGGCTCGCCGACCTTGAGCGTCTTGATGCGCGGGCTCACGTCCACGCCCAGGTCGGCCGGCTTGACGACCTCGAGCGTCTTCTTCTTGGCCTTCATGATGTTGGGCAGGGTCACGTAGCGCGGCTCGTTGAGGCGCAGGTCGGTCGTGATCACCGCCGGCAGCGTGAGCTCGAGCGTCTCGAGGCCGCCATCGATCTCGCGCGTGACGCGCACCTTGTCGCCGGCCACTTCGACCTTCGAGGCGAAGGTAGCCTGCGGCCAGCCGAGCAGCGCAGCCAGCATCTGGCCGGTCTGGTTGCAGTCGTCGTCGATGGCCTGCTTGCCGAGGATCACGAGTTGCGGCTGCTCCTTGTCGACCAGTGCCTTGAGCAGCTTTGCCACGGCCAGCGGCTGAAGCTCGAGGTCGGCAGCGGTCTCGACCAGCACCGCGCGATCGGCACCGATCGCCATCGCGGTGCGCAGCGTCTCCTGGCACTGCGTCACGCCGCACGAGACCGCGATCACCTCGGTCAGCACGCCCTTCTCCTTGAGCCGCGTCGCCTCTTCGACGGCGATCTCGTCGAAGGGGTTCATGCTCATCTTGACGTTGGCGATGTCGACGCCCGTGCCATCGGACTTCACGCGAACCTTCACGTTGTAGTCGACGACCCGCTTGACCGGAACCAGAGCCTTCATGCGACGCACTCCTAGCGAATGTCAGAAAAACAGTCTGTGATTCTAGAAAGCGAATCGACCCTGCGCGGGCCGTGTCTCGCCTAAAAAAAGCACGATCGTTCGATTCTATATCAACCCGTACCGGGCTCCGGCCGCCGAGGCGCGCCGGCTAGACTCGCCCGCGCATGATTCATACGCCCAAAGACCCGGTCCGCATCGGCCTCTTCGACTCCGGCGTCGGCGGTCTGTCGGTGCTGCGCGCCTTGCAGCGGCGACTGCCCGGCGCCGAGCTGTTCTACATCGCCGACTCGGCCCACGCGCCCTATGGCGAACGCGATGCGGCCTTCGTGCAGCAGCGCTCGATCGCACTCACCGACGCGCTGCTCGGCGCCGGCGCGCAGATCGTCGTCGTCGCCTGCAACACCGCGACGGCGCTCGCGATCGACATGCTGCGCGCGCGTTACCCCGGCACGCGATTCGTCGGCGTCGAACCCGGGTTGAAGCCAGCGCTGGCGTCGAGCCGCAACGGCCGCATCGGCGTGATGGCAACCAGCGCGACGCTGGCCAGCACCCGCTTTGCCCGCCTGCTGGCCGAGCAGCAACGACCGGCCGTGCAGTTCCTGTTGCGAGCCTGTCCAGGCCTCGCGCAGGCGCTCGAGGAGGGCGACGTCGGCAGTGCTTCGGTCAGCGCCATCGTCGCGCGTGACGCCGGCGCCCTGCGCGCCTCGGGGGTCGACACCGTGGTGCTGGGCTGCACCCACTATCCCTTCGCCAGCAGCGCGATCGCCGAGGTCCTCGGCGCCGACGTGGTGCTGGTCGATACCGCGCCGGCCGTTGCCGAGCAGTGCGCACGACTGGCCGACGAACGGGGCGCCGCTGGCCGCCGCGCTGCGCGCAGGATCGTTCTGTCGACGACCGGTGATCAGCAGCGCCTGCGACAGATCGCCGAACGCTGGCTCGACTTCGAGTTCGAACTGCAGCCGCTGGCAGCTGCGATGAACGCAGCCTGAAGAACTTGGTGCCCCGGGCCAGGCTCGAACTGGCACGCCGCCTTACGGCTAAGCCGCGGATTTTCTTGCCACTTCGGCTTTCGCCGCCGTTGCCGCGAGGGCGACGTTCGTGGTCTGGAATGCGCCTTGACCATGGCGGCTCGCGCCGCGACAGGCCCCCGCCGTCCACTCTCTACACCTTCCGCCGTGTCGGTCGGTTCAGGACCGGCGCGGGGCTTGGCTCGGCATCACCTCGGCGCGTGCATCGGCAGGCGCCAGGGGCTTCACCGACTTTGACGGGATTCACGCCGGGCGTTTCCGACCCGGGTGCTCAAATTGATCTCAAGTCCGCTGTGTCTACCGGTTTCACCACCGGGGCATGACCGCAATCCTAGCCGCACAAACGAAAACGGCTCCCATAGGGAGCCGCTCGATCGTCTGGAGGCGCGGGGCGGAGTCGAACCGCCCTGGACGGATTTGCAATCCGCTGCATAACCGCTTTGCTACCGCGCCGTCGTGAGCCCAGCTTGCGCTGCACTCTCGCTTGCTCTGACGAAAAAGGGAAGCCGGAGCTTCCCTTTTTGAATCTGGAGCGGGAGACGAGTCTCGAACTCGCGACCTTAACCTTGGCAAGGTTACGCTCTACCAACTGAGCTACTCCCGCGTCGCTCGCTTCAACTTTTTTCTGCTGCTTTGACTGCAGCGTCGCTTCGTTGTCGCGAGCCTCGCATTCTATGGCACTTCCGCGAATCGCGCAAGTGCCCCGGCCTTCATCAATGCTTGAGCGCGTCTCCGGCTACCCCTTCCGCGGGCGCGTCGGTCTTCGCCGCCGCGACTTCGGCCTTGGCCACCTCCTCGTCAGGCAACGACTCCGGCATGCGCTCGAGCGCCAGTTCGAGCACCTTGTCGACCCACCTGACCGGAACGATCTCGAGATGGTTCTTCACGTTCTCCGGAATGTCCTGCAGATCCTTGACGTTCTCTTCGGGGATCAGCACGGTCTTGATACCGCCACGATGCGCCGCGAGCAACTTCTCCTTGAGACCGCCGATCGCCGTGACCTCGCCACGCAGCGTGATCTCGCCGGTCATCGCCACGCCGGCCTTGACCGGGATGCCGGTGAGCGAGGACACCAGCGCCGTCACCATCGCCGCGCCGGCGCTCGGGCCGTCCTTGGGCGTGGCGCCGTCGGGCACGTGCACGTGCACGTCGCGCTTCTCGAACATCTCGTCCTTGATGCCGAGCCGGCGCGAGCGTGAACGCACCACCGAGCGCGCCGCCTCGACCGATTCCTTCATCACGTCGCCGAGCGAGCCGGTGCGGATGATGTTGCCCTTGCCCGGCATCACCGCGGCCTCGATCGTTAGCAGGTCGCCGCCGACCTCGGTCCATGCCAGGCCGACCACCTGGCCGACCTGGTTCTGCTTCTCGGCACGACCGAAGTCGTACTTGCGCACGCCGAGGAAGTCATTGAGGTTTTCTTCCTCGACGACCACCCGGCCTTCGTACTTCTTCAGCGCCAGGCCCTTGACCACCTTGCGGCAGATCTTGCCGATCTCGCGCTCGAGCGAGCGCACGCCGGCCTCGCGCGTGTAGTAGCGAATGATCCCGCGGATCGCCGACTCGCTGACCTCGAGCTCCTCGTCCTTCACGCCGTTGTTCTTGCGCTGCTTGGGCAGCAGGTACTTCTGCGCGATGTTGAGCTTCTCGTCCTCGGTGTAGCCGGCGAGGCGGATCACTTCCATCCGGTCGAGCAGCGCCGGAGGGATGTTCATCGAGTTGCTGGTGGCAACGAACATCACATCGCTCAGGTCGAAGTCGACCTCGATGTAGTGGTCGCCGAAGGTGTGGTTCTGCTCCGGGTCGAGCACCTCGAGCAGCGCGCTCGACGGATCGCCGCGGAAGTCCATGCCCAGCTTGTCGATCTCGTCGAGCAGGAACAGCGGATTGCGGGTGCCGACCTTGCTGAGGTTCTGCAGCACCTTGCCCGGCATCGAGCCGATGTAGGTGCGGCGGTGGCCGCGGATCTCGGCCTCGTCACGCACGCCGCCAAGCGCCATGCGCACGAACTTGCGGCCGGTGGCACGCGCCACGCTCTGGCCGAGCGAGGTCTTGCCAACGCCCGGGGGGCCGACCAGGCACAGGATCGGCGCCTTGACCTTCTCGACGCGCTGCTGCACCGCGAGGTACTCGAGGATGCGGTCCTTGACCTTCTCGAGGCCGTAGTGATCCTCGTTGAGCACTTCCTCGGCGTGCGGCAGGTCGTGCTTGATCTTGGTCTTCCTGCTCCACGGCAGGTTGACCAGGGTGTCAATGTAGTTGCGAACGACGGTCGCCTCGGCCGACATCGGCGACATCAGCTTGAGCTTCTTGAGCTCGTTCTCGGCCTTCTTGCGCGCTTCCTTGGGCATGCGCGCGGCCTTGATCTTCTTCTCGAGCTCGTCGAGGTCGGCACCTTCCTCGCCCTCGCCGAGTTCCTTCTGGATCGCCTTGACCTGCTCGTTGAGGTAGTACTCGCGCTGGCTCTTCTCCATCTGGCGCTTGACGCGGCCACGGATGCGCTTTTCGACCTGCAGGATGTCGACCTCGTGCTCGAGCTGCTCGAGCAGCTTCTCGAGCCGCTTGCCGACCGAGACCAGGTCGAGCACGGCCTGCTTGCTGTCGAGCTTGAGCGGCAGGTGGGCGGCGATCGTGTCGGCCAGGCGGCCGGCATCGTCGATGCCGGCGATCGAGGTCAGGATCTCGGGCGGGATCTTCTTGTTGAGCTTGACGTACTGGTCGAACTGCTGCGTCACGGCGCGGCGCAGGGCCTCGACCTCGCTCGATGCGGTCGCCTCCGGCGGCACCGGCAGCACTTCGGCGGTGAAGTGTTCGCCGTTGTCGTCGATGCTGCGGGTGGTCGCGCGCTGCACGCCCTCGACCAGCACCTTCACGGTGCCGTCGGGCAGCTTGAGCATCTGCAGGATGCTCGAGACGCAACCGACCTCGAACATGTCCTCGGGCTTGGGCTCGTCCTTGCCGGCGGCCTTCTGTGCCACCAGCATGATCTGGCGGCCGGCTTCCATGGCCGCCTCGAGCGCCTTGATCGACTTGGGGCGCCCCACGAACAGCGGGATCACCATGTGCGGGAAGACCACCACGTCGCGCAGCGGCAGCAGCGGCAGCGTGATCGGTTCGGCGGGGAGGATCGGGTGACCTGACATTGAAGCCTCTCTTTCTCAGACCGCGCAGGTGCGGGTCGAGTGGCGGATTGCAAGAACGGGACCGCCGGCGCTACAAGGCCGCACCCAGCTGGGCGGGGCCGCGCGACGGCAGGTCATGAAGAGCGGCGGATGTTTCAGGCGCTGGCCTTCGCTTGCTCGCGATAGACGAGCAGCGGCTTGGCGCTCTCGTCGATGGTGTGCTCGTCGATCACGACCTTGGCGACGCCGTCGAAGGTCGGCAATTCGAACATCGTGTCGAGCAGCGCCAGTTCCATGATCGAGCGCAGCCCGCGGGCGCCGGTCTTGCGCGCCAGTGCCTTGCGCGCGATCGCGTTCAGCGCCGACGGCCGCACCTCGAGTTCGACCCGGTCCATCGCGAACAGCGCCTGGTACTGCTTGACCAGCGCGTTCTTCGGCTCGGTCAGGATCTGCACCAGCGCGTCCTCGGTGAGTTCACCCAGCGTGGCGACCACCGGCAACCGGCCGACCAGTTCAGGGATCAGCCCGAACTTGATCAGGTCTTCGGGCTCGACCTCGCGGAACACCTCGCTGACACGCTTTTCGGCCTTGCTCTTGACCGTTGCGCCGAAGCCGATGCCCGACTTCTCGGAGCGGTTCTGGATCACCTTCTCCAACCCGTCGAAGGCGCCGCCGCAGATGAACAGGATGTTGGTCGTGTCGATCTGCAGGAAGTCCTGGTTCGGATGCTTGCGTCCGCCCTGCGGCGGCACGCTGGCCATCGTGCCCTCGACCAGCTTGAGCAGCGCCTGCTGCACGCCCTCACCCGAGACGTCGCGCGTGATCGACGGGTTGTCGGCCTTGCGGCTGATCTTGTCGATCTCGTCGATGTAGACGATGCCGCGCTGGGCGCGCTCGACCTCGTAGTTGCAGTTCTGCAGCAGCTTCTGGATGATGTTCTCGACATCCTCACCCACGTAGCCGGCCTCGGTCAGCGTGGTGGCGTCGGCGATCACGAAGGGCACGTTGAGCATGCGCGCCAGCGTCTGCGCCAGCAGCGTCTTGCCGGAGCCGGTCGGGCCGATCAGCAGGATGTTGCTCTTGCTGAGTTCGACCTCGTCCTTCTTCTTGCCGTCGCCGATGTGGCGCAAGCGCTTGTAGTGGTTGTAGACCGCCACCGCCAGCGTGCGCTTGGCGGCGTCCTGGCCGATCACGTAGCCGTCGAGCAACGCCTTGATCTCGCTGGGCACCGGCAGGTCGCCCTTGGCGGCCTTGGCGTCGACCGCGTCGGCCGGTACTTCGTCACGAATGATGTCGTTGCAGAGCTCGATGCATTCATCGCAGATGAACACCGAGGGGCCGGCGATCAGCTTCTTGACCTCGTGCTGGCTCTTGCCGCAGAACGAGCAGTACAGCACTTTCTCGCTGGAGGAGCCTTTTTTCTCGGGCATGGTACGACGTGCCGTAAGGGGGTTCTGAAGGATGATAGTTCAAAAGAAAACGGGGCCTAGCACGCTGGAAAGGCCCCGTTTCCTGCGATGTGAAAGCCGTCTCAGCCGCGTTGGCTGATCACCTGATCAACCAGTCCGTAGCCGCGCGCCTCCTCGGCCGACATGAAGTAGTCGCGCTCGGAGTCGGCCTTGATCTTGTCGAGCGACTGTCCTGTGCGCTCGGCCAGGATGCCGTTGAGCTGCTCGCGCAGCTTGAGGATCTCGCGCGCCTGGATCTCGATGTCCGTGGCCTGGCCCTGGGCGCCGCCCGAGGGCTGGTGAATCATGATGCGGGAGTTCGGCAGCGCAAGCCGCTTGCCCTTGGCGCCGGCGGCCAGCAGGAAGGCGCCCATGCTCGCCGCCATGCCCATGCACATCGTCGAGACGTCGGGCTTGATGAAGTTCATCGTGTCGAAGATCGACAGCCCGGCGCTCACCGAGCCGCCCGGCGAGTTGATGTAGAGGAACACGTCCTTGTCGGGGTTCTCGCTCTCGAGGAACAGCAGTTGCGCGACCACCAGGTTCGCGACCTGGTCGTTGACCGGGCCGACCAGGAAGATGATCCGCTCGCGCAGCAGCCGCGAGTAGATGTCGTAGGAGCGCTCGCCACGCCCCGACTGTTCGATGACGATGGGCACCATGCCCAGGTTCTGCGTGTCCAGCGCGCTCATGGCTTGTTCCGTGAAGTGAAGGCTTCGGGTAGATGTGGGTGGATCATACGAGCACAAGAAGCCCTCGCCGCCACAAGCACAAAGGCGCCGGCCTTGCGGCACGGCGCCCCTGCTGTCCTGGCCGCGGGCCGGATCAGGCGGCCTGCATCAGCTCGTCGAAGGCGACCGCCTTCTCGCTGACCTTGGCCCGGCCGAGCACGAACTCGGTGACGTTGTTCTCGATCACCACCGCCTCGACCTCGGCCAGGCGCTGCTGGTCGCCGAAGTACCAGCGCTTGACCTCTTCGGGCTTCTCGTAGCTCTGAGCGAGTTCCTCGATGTGGGCCGTGATCTGCTCGGGCTTGGCCTGCAGGTTGTTGCCACGCACCAGTTCGGCCACCACCAGGCCCAGGCGCACGCGCTTCTCGGCCTGCGGCTGGAACATCTCGGTCGGGATCGGCGCCTTGTCGGCGTCCTTGACGCCGCGCTGCTTGAGGTCGGCGCGGGCCTGCTCGACCATGCGGCTGACCTCGTTGCTGACCAGCGCCTTCGGCAGTTCGAGTTCGGCGGCGCCGACCAGCGCGTCCATCACCGCCGCCTTGTTGCGCGCGATGACGCGGAAGCGAACCTCGCGCTCGAGGTTCTTGCGGACGTCGGCGCGCAGGCCCTCGACCGTGGCGTCGGCGATGCCGAGCGACTTGGCAAAGGCCTCGTTGACCTCGGGCAGGTGCTGGGCCTCGATCTTCTTGAGCGTGACCAGGAAGTCGGCTTCCTTGCCGGCCACGTCCTTGCCGTGGTAGTCCTCGGGGAAGGCGAGCGGGAAGGTCTTGCTCTCGCCACTCTTCATGCCGCGCACGGCCTTCTCGAAGGCCTCGAGCATGCGACCTTCGCCGAGGATGAACTGGAAGCCCTGGGCGCTGCCGCCCTCGAAGGGTGTGCCGTCGAGCTTGCCCTCGAAGTCGATCGTCACGCGGTCGCCATCGGCGGCCGGCTCGCTGGCCGCGCGCTGGGCGAAGGTGCGACGCTGCTTGCGCAGGATGTCGAGCGTCTTGTCGATCGCCTCGTCGGTCACCTCGCTGGTGGCGCGCTCGATCGAGACGTCGGCCAGGTCGGCGATCTTGACTTCGGGGTAGACCTCGAAGGTGGCGTCGAAGGCCAGTTGGCCCTCGGGCGCGCCGTCCTTCTCGCTGATGCGCGGCATGCCGGCCACGCGCAGCTGGGCCTCGTTGGCCGACTGCGCGAAGGCCTCGCCGACCTTGTCGTTCATGACCTCGTACTGCACCGAGTAGCCGTAGCGCTGCGCGACGACCGACATCGGCACCTTGCCGGGGCGGAAGCCGTCGGCCTTGACGGTCTTGGCCAGGCGCTTCAGGCGCTGCTCGACCTCGTTGCGAATGGTGTCGGCCGACAGCGTCAGCGTGATGCGACGTTCGAGCTTCTCGAGGGTTTCCACAGTGA
This sequence comes from Rivibacter subsaxonicus, assembly GCF_004217215.1. Taxonomy (GTDB): domain Bacteria; phylum Pseudomonadota; class Gammaproteobacteria; order Burkholderiales; family Burkholderiaceae_C; genus Rivibacter; species Rivibacter subsaxonicus. The sequence continues at coordinate 515,007 of NZ_SHKP01000006.1, read as the reverse complement.
CAGCCATGATTGCTTCTCTCTAGCGTGCTGGGCGTTGCCAGGCGTTGTAGTACGGGCGACCGGGTGAGGTGGACCGTGGTGCGCGGGGCGGGACTCGAACCCGCACACCATTGCTGGCGTCAGGACCTAAACCTGGTGCGTCTACCAATTTCGCCACCCGCGCGAATGAAGCGGCCGCCCGCAGGCGACCGCGGCAGTTCATCGAACCCGCCATTTTAGCCGGGCTCGCGACCTCCCCCGTTCAGGCCGGCGTGAAGCCTTGCCGAAGTGGGCCACCAACCGGCTCGCTGGCGGGCTCGCGCCGCACCCTGAACCACGCCGCGTACATCGCCGGCAGCGCCAGCAGCGTCAGCGCGGTGGCGACGATCAGGCCGCCCATGATTGCCACCGCCATCGGACCCCAGAACACGCTGCGAGAGAGCGGGATCATCGCCAGCACCGCCGCCGCCGCGGTCAGCGTGATCGGCCTGAAACGCCGCACGGCCGCCTCGACGATCGCGTCCCAGCTCGGCACGCCACGGGCCCGGTCATGCTCGATCTGGTCGATCAGGATGACGGAGTTGCGCATGATCATTCCCGACAGCGCGACCACGCCGAGCAGCGCGACGAAGCCGAAGGGCCGGCCGAGCAGCATCAGCGCGCCTGCCACGCCCATCAGGCCGAGCGGGCCGGTCAGGAACACCAGCACCGCGCGACTGAAGCTGTGCAACTGCAGCATCAGCAGCGTGAACATGATGAACAGCATCAATGGCGCGCCGGCGGCGATCGAGCCCTGGCCCTTGCTGCTTTCCTCCACCGCGCCGGCGATCTCGATCGTGTAGCCGGGCAGCATGCGGCCCTTGAGCGCCTGCAACTCGGGCCAGACCTGCGCCGTCACGGTGGCGCCCTGCAGGCCCTCGGCGACATCGCCCTGCACCGTCACCGCGTACTGGCGACCTTCGCGCCACAGCACGCCGGGCTCCCAGCCAAAGCCGATCTGCGCGATCTGAGTGATCGGGATCGAGCGGCCGCTGGCGGTCGGCAGGTAGGCGTTGCCGATGTCGCTGATCGCATTGCGCTCCTCCAGCGGCTGGCGCAGCACGATGTCGACCAGCCTGTCGCCCTCGCGGTACTGGCCGACCGTGGTGCCCGAGACGATGGTGCGCGAGGCCTGCGCGATCGACTGGCTCGAGACACCGAGCGCGCGCGCCTTGTCCTGGTCGACCTGCAGCCGCAGCACCTTGACCGACTCGTTCCAGTTGTCGTTGACCCCACGCATGTTGGGATTGGCGCGCAGCACCGCCTTGGCCTCGTCGGCATAGGCGCGGACCTGGGTTGCGTCGATGCCGGCCACGCGGAACTGCACCGGGTACGGCACCGGTGGCCCGTTCGGCAGCAGCTTGACGCGACCGCGCGCCTCCGGGAACTCCTCGGCCAGCAGCAACGGCAGGCGCTTGCGCAGTTCCTCGCGCGCGGCCAGATCCTTGGGCAGCAGGATCGATTGCGTGACGTTGGTCTGCGGGAAGATCTGGTCCAGCGGCAGGTAGAAGCGCGGCACGCCGGAGCCGACCCAGGTGCTGACGCTGTCGAGCCCGGGCTCCTTCATCATCCGCGCCTCGAAGCGCTTGGCCAGCGCCTCGCTCGACTCGAAGGCCGAGCCCTCGGGCAGCCACAGGTCGACGAGGATCTCGGGCCGGCTCGAATCGGGGAAGAACTGCTGCTGCACCTTGCCCATGCCGTAGATCCCGAGCGCAAAGCTCAGCACGGTGGCGCCGATCGTGATCCAGCGATGCTCGACGCACCAGTTCACGGTGCGCCGGAAGCGCTCGTAGAACGGCGTATCGAAGAGCTCGTGCGGGCCGGCATTCGGATCGTGCGGCTTGGCCTTGAGCAGCAAGGTGCCGAGGTAGGGCACGAAGTAGACCGAGACGAACCACGAGATCAGCAGCGCCGCGGTGGTGACCGCGAAGATCGCGAAGGTGTATTCGCCGGTCACCGACTTGGCCAGGCCGATCGGCAGGAAGCCGGCGGCGGTGATCAGGGTGCCGGTCAGCATCGGCATCGCGGTCAGCTCGTAGGCGAAGGTGGCCGCGCGCATCTTGTCATAGCCCTCCTCCATCTTGCGCACCATCATCTCGACCGCAATGATCGCGTCGTCGACCAGCAGGCCGAGCGCGATGATCAGCGCGCCGAGCGAGATCTTGTGCAGGCCCACGCCCCAGAAGTACATGACGACGAAGGTGATCGCCAGCACCAGCGGGATCGTGATCGCCACCACCAGGCCGGGGCGCACGTCGATGCGCAGCGGCCGCGTGTGAAGACCGAGCGCGATGAAGCTCACCGCCAGCACCACCGCGATCGCCTCGATCAGCACCTTGACGAACTCGCCGACCGAGCGCGAGACCGCCTTGGGCTGGTCCTGCAACTGGATCAGCTCGACGCCGGCCGGCAACTCATGGCGGATCTGTTCGGCCTTCTCGGTCAGCGAATGCCCGAGCCGGATGATGTCGCCGCCCTTGGCCATCGAGATGCCGATGCCGATCACGTCGCGGCCCTGGTGGCGCACCTTGGTCGCCGGCGGATCGACGTAGCCACGGGTGATGGTCGCGATGTCGGCCAGCCGCAGCGTCGAGCTGGCGCCGGTAGTCGCGTTGACGGCGCGGATCGGGAACGCACCCAGTTGCTCCACCGAGTTGAAGGCGCCGCCGACGCGAACCTGCATCGACTGCCCGCCCGCCGTCAGCACGCCGGCGCTCTCGACCGCGTTCTGCGCGCCGAGCTGGGCCAGCACCGCGTTGAGGTCGAGGCCGAGCTGGGCCAGGCGCTTCTGCGAGATCTCGACGAAGAGTTTTTCGTCCTGCACGCCGAACAGCTCGACCTTGGCCACGTCGGGCACCCGCAGCAGGCGCTGGCGCGCATCGTCGGCAAAGCGGCGCAACTCCTCCTGCGAGAAGCCGTCGGCCGATACGGCGTAGATCGTGCCGTAGACGTCGCCGAAGTCGTCGTTGAAGAAGGGGCCGATGACGCCCGGCGGCAAGGTGCCGCGCATGTCGGCCACCCGCTTGCGCACCTGGTACCAGGCCTCGGACACCTCCTTCGGCGGCGCGCTGTCCTTCAGCTGCATGATCGTGAAGGACTCGCCGGGCTTGGTGTAAGAGCGGATCTTGTCGGCGTGCGGCGCCTCCTGCAGCGTGCGCTCGATCTTGTCGGTCACCTGCTCGGCCACCTGCTGCGCGGTCGCGCCCGGCCAGTAGGCGCGCACCACCATCGCCCTGAAGGTGAACGGCGGATCCTCGTCCTGGCCGAGCTGGAAGTAGGCCGCGAAGCCCAGCACCATCAGAACCACCATCAGGTAGCGCGTCAGTTCCGGGTGTTCGAGCGCCCAGCGCGAGATGTTGAAACCCGAGGCAGGTACCTCGCCCGGAGCGCCGCCGTGGTCGGGCGTGGTGTTCGTCGTCATGCGCAGCTCCGACTCAGCGCGCCGCAGCGGCGACGCCCGCGCCGCCGGCTCCGCTGGCGCCATCGCGCACCGGGGTCGAGACCGAGCCGAGCGCCGCCGCCGCGCGATGCGGGTCGATGTAGCGCTTGACCGTCTGGCCCGGCGTCAGCACATGGGCACCGGCACTCACGACCTCCTGCCCCGGTCGCAGGCCGGCGGCAACCACCACCGCGTTGCCGTCGGCCGTGGCCACCTGCACCGGCTGCGGCTGTACCGTCATGCTCTTGTCGTCGAGCACCCAGACCGCGGTCTTGCCGCCGGTCTCGAACACCGCAGTCAGCGGCAGCTTGACGATGCCTTCGGTGCGCGGCACCTCGATCTTCACCGTCACCGTCTGGCCGAGTTGCAGGCCGGCGCCACGGGCCACATCGGCCTTGACGACGAAGGTGCGCGTGGTCGGATCGGCCGCCGCCGCGACCTCGCGCACCGTGGCCGCCACCGGCGCGCCGCCGCCCCAGGGCTGAACCTGCAGCGCGCCCTTGCTCCCCTCGAGCGAGCGGACGAAGGCCACCCTGTCCTCGGGCACCGTGAACACCACGTCGCGCGGGCCGTCGAGCGCGACGCGCACCACCGGCGCGCCAGCCGCGATCACCTGGCCCGGCTCGGCATCGACCGCCGTCACGACGCCGGCGGCGTCGGCCACCAGCGTGGCGTAAGCGGCCTGGTTGCCCTGCACCCCAGCCTGCGCCTGGGCCTGCTGGTAGGTCGCCTGGGCCGACTTCAGCGTCGCCTCGCGCCGCTCGAGTTCGGCCGCGCTGATGAAGTTCTGCTGGCGTAGGTCGGAGAAGCGCTTGAAATCGGCCTCGGCCAGTTCGAACTGGACCTTGGCGGCGTTGACGCCGGCGCGCGCCGATTCCTGCCCCAGCCTGAGGTCCTGCGGATCGATCTGGGCCAGCACCTGGCCGGCCTTGACGGTGTCACCCAGATCCACCGAGCGGCGCGTCATCTTGCCGCCGACCCGAAAGCCCAGGCGCGACTCGACCCGCGCCCGCACGTCGGCGGCGTACTCCATCACGCCGCCGGCGCTGTCGGTGCCGACCGTCAGCGTGCGCACCGCGCGCACCGGCTCGGGTGCGGGCGCCGGCCGCGAACAGGCGGCGAGCGCGATGGCCCCGCTGACAACCATCACCGCAAGAGCGGCGCGCGAAACGGGAAGTGCGGGGTGCTTCATCGGACCACCAGGGCTGCGGCTCGCGTCGGGGGCTAGGAGAGGCCACGCGACATCGAGCCAAAATAAATGACTGACTGGTCAGTAATATATTCAGCGGCAGGCCGGCGTGTCAAATGCCACGTCGCCTCGAAGGAAGAAATAGTTCATTGCGCGGCGCACGCACAATGCGCCGCCCCATCCCCGCATCCGCTCGTGCCGCAAGCCCCTCGATGAGCCCAGCCTCCGGCGTCGGCCACTACGAAAACTTCCCCGTCGCCTCGTGGCTGTGCCCGTGCGCGCTGCGGCCGGCGGTGGTCGCAATCTACGGCTTTGCGCGCACCGCCGACGACATCGCCGACGAAGGCGGTGCCAGCCCCGAGCAGCGCCGCGCCGATCTGCAGGCCTATCGCACCGAGTTGCATCGGGTGGCTGCCGGCGCCGCGCCGGCGCCGCGCTGGGCCAGCGTCTTTGCGCCACTGCAGCGCGCGATCGATGCTCACGCGCTGCCGCTCGCGCTGCTCAACGACCTGCTCGACGCCTTCCTGCAGGACACCGCCGTCCAGCGCTACGCCGACCGCGCGACGCTGCTCGACTACTGCCGTCGCTCGGCCAATCCGGTCGGTCGGCTGTTGCTGCACCTGTACCGGCCGCTGGCGCCGATCGCCGGCAGCGAGACCGCGCTGGCGCAGTCGGACGCGATCTGCACCGCGCTGCAATTGATCAACTTCTGGCAGGACCCGAGCCTCGACCACGCGCGCGGTCGCATCTACCTGCCGCAGGAGGCCTGGGCCCGTCATGGCGTCGACGAGGCAACGCTGCTGGCGCGCAGCGACAGCGCCGCCACCCAGGCCCTGATCGCCGACGAATGCCGCCAGGCGCGCGAACTCATGCTGCAGGGCGCGCCACTGGCGCTGGCCCTGCCCGGGCGCCTGGGCTGGGAACTGCGCGGCGTGGTGCAGGGCGGCCTGCGCATCCTCGACCGCATCGCAGCACTCGACCACGCCACGCTGTCGCAACGACCCAGCCTCGGCGCCACCGACTGGCCGCTGATCGCGTGGCGTGCACTGCTGATGCCCGGTATCCCGCGCCAGACGTGATGCCGATGCGAGAATGCGCCCGCCCCAGCCCGCCACCGCCATGCCCGCCATGCCCTCCTCCGCCGCGATGAGCCCCGAGCAATACGTGCAGGACAAGGCGGCCGCGAGCGGCTCGAGCTTCTACTACGCCTTCCTGTTCCTGCCGCCGCAGCGGCGGGCCGCGATCACCGCGTTCTACGCCTTCTGCCGCGAGGTCGACGACGTGGTCGACGAGGTCAGCGACCCCGGCGTCGCCGCGACCAAGCTGGCCTGGTGGCGCAACGAGGCAGTGGCCGCGTTCGACGGCCGGCCCAACCATCCGGTGACGCGGGCGCTGATGCCGCACGTGCAGCCCTTCGGCCTGCGCGCCGAGCAGTTGCTGTCGGTCATCGACGGCTGCGAGATGGACCTGCGCCAGAACCGCTACCTCGACGAGGTCGCGCTGCTGCGCTACTGCCACCTGGTGGCCGGCGTGGTCGGCGAGGTCTCGGCCTCGATCTTCGGCGCCGAGCCGGGACGGCCGGTCAGCGCCGAGACGGTGCGCTACGCCCACCTGCTCGGCCGTGCCTTCCAGCTCACCAACATCATCCGCGACGTCGGCGACGACGCCCGCCGCGGCCGCATCTACCTGCCGGTCAACGAGTTGCAGCGCTTCGACGTCAAGGCCGCCGAGTTGCTGAAGACCGCGGCGCCCTACGGCTACAGCGAACGCTTCGACGCGCTGATGAAGTTCCAGGCCGCACGCGCCCAGGCCGCCTACGACGAGGCGCTGGCACTGCTGCCGGCGGCCGAGCGGCGCGCCCAGCGCCCCGGCCTGATGATGGCGACGATCTACCGCACGCTGCTGGCCGAGATCGAGCGCGGCGGCTTCCAGGTGCTGCACCAGCGCGTGGCGCTGACGCCGATCCGCAAGCTCTGGCTGGCGTGGAAGACGAACTGGCGTGAGCGCTGAGTCGGGCGCGGCGTCCGGCGCGCGCGTCGCCGTCGTCGGTGCCGGCTGGGCCGGACTGGCGGCCGCCTGGCGCGCCACGACGCTGGGCCACGCGGTCACGCTCTACGAGATGGCACCGATGGCCGGCGGCCGGGCGCGCCGCTTGCCGACCGAGGCCTCTCCGCTGCCCGGTCTCGCACTCGACAACGGCCAGCACATCCTGATCGGCGCCTACACCGCCACGCTCGGGCTGCTGGCCGAACTCGGCGTCGACGAGCGGCGCGCGTTCAACCGACGACCGCTGGCGCTGGTCGATGCGCGGGGCCACGGCCTCGAGCTGCCGCCCGGGTCGGCGGTGCCGGCCTTCGTGCGCGGCGTGCTGGCCGCTCGTGGCTATTCGCTGCGCGAGCGCCTGGCGCTGCTGGCGGCGGCCGGCGGCTGGTTCATGCGCGGCTTTCGCTGCGATCCCAGGCTCACGGTGGCCGAGTTGACCGCGACGCTGCCGACCGCGCTGCGCGCTGGCCTTATCGATCCGCTGTGCGTGGCCGCGCTCAACACGCCGGCCCGGCTGGCCAGCGCCGCCGTCTTCCTGCGCGTGCTGCGCGACGCGCTGTTCGCCGGCCCCGGTGCGGCCGATCTGATGCTGCCGCGGGTCGACCTCGGCGCGCTGCTGCCCGACGCGGCGTCGCGGGCCCTGGCCGCGCGCGGCGCCATGCTGCGCAGCGGCCAGCGCGTGCAGGCGATCGAGCGTCACGCATCGGGCTGGCGCGTCGACGGCGAAGACTTCGACGCGGTGATCCTGGCCGCCAGCAGCGTCGAGTCCGCACGCCTGGCGCGCCCGCATGCGCCGGACTGGAGCACGACGGTCGAGGCGCTGCGCCACGAGCCGATCATCACCGTGCTGGTCCGTGCGCCACAGGCGCGGCTGGCGCAGCCGATGCTCGCGCTGGAGGACGGCCCCGGGCAGCCGGCGCAGTTCCTGTTCGACCTCGGACGCCTGCGCGACCCGGCGCTCGAACCCGCGGCCCAGGGCGTGCTGGCGGCCGTGATCAGTGGCGCCTCGGACTGGGTCGAGCGCGGACTCGACGCGACCGCACTCGTCGTGCAGTCGCAGTTGCAGTCTCAGCTCGAGCTGGCCGAACCGCCGACCCTGCTGCGCACCCTGTGCGAGAAGCGCGCGACCTTTCTCTGCACGCCGGGGCTGGCGCGCGCGCCGATGCTCGTCGCGCCCGGCCTGTGGGCCGCCGGCGATCACGTCGACGGGCCCTACCCGGCCACGATCGAAGGCGCGGTGCGATCCGGGCTCGCCGCGGCCCAGGCGATCTCGCGCTGAGCCGGCGTCAGGGCGCGTCGAGTTCGATGCAGCCGCCCTCGGCGGTCAGGAAGGCCGCGCGCACCTCGTCGTCCGGCTGCAAGGCCCGCACCGCGTCGCGGTAGCGCGCGAGTTGCTCGCACAGCGCCGGCACCGTGTGCGGCGCCGGATGCAGCTTGTGGTCGAGCACCCACCACTGCCGTCCCTGCGGCGTGTCGAAGGCCACCAGCCGGTCGATGCGCAGCGCCTGGCCCTGCCAGTGCAGCGGCAACTCGTTGTGCGCGGCGCGCAGTTGCGCGGCGTCGAAGAAGCGGCGCGTGGCCGACCCGTGCAGCACGCGCTGCGCGGCCATGCGCAGGCTCTCGATCTCGGCCTCGGCCGTGACGCCGAAGGCTTGCGCGGCGGCGGCCACCGCACGCTCGAGCCCCGCGCCGGGCGCCGGGCCCCACTCCAGCACCCGATGCAGCGCCGTGCCCAGGCGCGCCAGCGCCGCCTGCGGCTCGTCGACGCGGGCTTCGTCGACGCCGGGCCAGGCCGTGGCATCCGCCACCGGCAACTCGCGCAGCAGGATCGGCATCGCGGCCTCGGCGCGCGCCGGCGCCGCGACGTCCTGCGGCCGCGCCTGCACCTCCACGCCGGCGGCATCCAGCCGCGCCCATGCGTTGCGGCCGGGCGCCGCGCGATGGGCCGCGGTCGCGCTGAGCTGGAGCCACTGCTTGGCACGCGTCATCGCCACGTAGAGGCCGTTGAGCTCCTCGCGCAGGCGCGCCTGCAACTCGGACTCCAAGTCCGCCCGCAGCGACGGCGGGCAGCGCGCGGCCGACGCCAGGAAGGCCACGCTGCGCGGCGCCGCCGCGCCCGGTGGCCAGTCGACCAGCAGCGAGGCGCTGTCGCCCTGGCTGGCCTCGGGCTGGGTGTCGATCAGGAATACCGCCGCCGCCTCCAGGCCCTTGGCGCCATGCACCGTCAGCAGTTGGACCGCGTCGGCGTCGGCGCGACGCGGCAGCATCAACGGCCGCCGGCGCAGTTCGCGCACGAAGCGATAGGGCGTGAGCCGGCGCCCGCCGTCGAGCGCCAGCGACTGCGCCAGCAGCGCATCGATCGCCGCCAGCGCGTCGGCCCGCTGCAGCGGCGGCACCGCGGCGGCATAGCGCGCGCGCAGATCGCCCTCGGCAACGATGCGGTCGAGCAGGTCGTGCGGCGGCAGCACGCGCGCGGCCGCCTGCCAGCCGGCGAGCAGGCCGGCGGTGCGCCGCAGCGCGGCCTCCTCCAGCGGATCGAGGCCCGGCGGTGGCGGCTGATCGACCACCGCCGGCCACCAGTCGGCCGCGCGGCGCGCGCCGCTCTGCGCCAGCGCGATCAGCGCCGCGTCGCCGACGCCGAAGATCGGGCTCTTGAGCGCCTGTGCGAGCGACAGCGCATGCATCGGCGAGACCAGTGCATCGAGCAGCGCCAGCAGGTCGCGCACCTCGGGCGCGTCGAGCAGCGCGCGTTCCTCGGGCATCACGCAGGGCAGGCCACGCTCGCGCAGCGCCTGCGCCACGTGGCCGAGCGGCACCCGCTTGCGCGCCAGCACCATCACGTCCTTCGGACTCAGCCGCTCGCGCTGCAGCAGCGCATCGACCCCGGCGGCGACCGCCCGCGCCTCGATCATGCGCAGCGCCTCCTCGGCCGCTTCGCGTGGCTCCAGCAGCGTGTCGCGCCAGACCGGTAGCTCCTCGCCGCCACGCGCGCCCCGCGGCGGCCGTGGCACCGCCTCGATCAGCCGCACCGCGCCCGCCAGCTCGGGCCGGGCGCTGGTGTGCGGCCTGAAGCCTCCGTACTCGCCCTCGGCCTGGGCCTGGCCGAAGACCTCGTTGAGCGCCGCCAGCACGACCGGCGAATTGCGCCGCGTGTGGTCGCAGCTGAGCACGACGCCGTCGAGCGCCTGCACCACGAACTCGGCCGCGGCCGTGAACAGGCGCGGGTCGGCGCGGCGGAACCGGTAGATGCTCTGCTTGGGGTCGCCGACGATGAACACCGACGGCGGCCGCTGGCCGCTGGCGCCGCCGCCGGCGCCGGCGTAGCCCGCGAGCCAGGCCTCGAGCGTGCGCCACTGCAGCGGGCTGGTGTCCTGGAACTCGTCGATCAGCAGATGCCGCACGCGCGTGTCGAGCCGCTCCAGCACCCAGCCCGAGAGCACCGGGTCAGACAGCAGCGCCTCGGCACCGAGCTCGAGGTCGGCCATGTCGAGCAGCGCGCGCTCGCGCTTGAAGTCGCGCCATGCCTGGAGCAGGCAGCGCGACAAACGGGCCAGGCGCAGTTGCTCCTCATGGGCCGCCTGCTGGTCGATGGCGTCCTTGATGCGCCAAAGCGCTTCGACCACCGGCTCGACCGCGTCGCGCAGATCCTCGGCCTGCAGCGGCGCGCGCAGTTCGTCCTTCTTGGTGTGGATCGCCAGCCAGAGCGCATCGAAGCCCGGCACCGCATCACCGCTCGCGTCGAAGGCGGTCAAGGCCATCTCGATCTCGCGCGCCGCCTGCTGCGACTTGGCGCCTTTCTGCGCGCCGAGCCGCCGTGCCAGCACGGTCAAGGTGGCGCGCAGGCCGGGGTCAGCCAGGCGCAGACGCGGCTCGGAAAGACCGAGGAACTCCGGCCAGAGCTCGTGCGGCGGCGGCACGCTCGCATCCACCTGCCCGGCGGCGTCGGCACGCTCGAACTCGATGCGCTGGCCGAGCACCGCCTCCAGCCACTTGTTTGCTGTGAACCGCCCGCGCTGGCGGACCAGGGTCTCGAAGTCGGCGCGCAGCGCGGGATCGGCTGCCGCCGCCGTCAGGAACTCGCGCCACAGCGCCGGCAGCCATTCGTCCATCTGCTCGACCAGCCGCGGCTCGGCGCTCAGCCCGAGCGCATCGAGCACCGCCGATGGCGCCGCGCGCAGCAGCTGGCTGAACCAGCCGTGGAAGGTGCGGATCTCGACCGCGCGGGGCAGCGCCAGCAGTTCGCCCTCGAGTGCCGCCAGCCGCGGCGCCAGCGCGCGCGCCTCGGCCTCGCTGCAGCCGCGCAGGCGCAACTCGGCCATGCGCTTGCCGTCGTCGCACAGCGCGAACTCGCGCAGCCAGTCGTCGAGGCGCTCGCGCATCTCGCCGGCCGCCTTGCGGGTGAAGGTGATCGCCAGGATCTCCTGCGGCGCCACGCCGTCGAGCAGCGCGCGCAGGATGCGCGAGACCAGCATCCAGGTCTTGCCGGCGCCGGCGCAGGCCTCGACGACGACGCTGCGGCGCGGGTCGCAGGCGAGCGCGTAGAAGACCTCGGGTGCAACGACCTCGCCGTCGATGCGATAGGCGGCCGCGCTCACTCTTCGTCGCTCCAGTGGTCGCGCCGGCACAGGCCGCGCGCGTTGCAGTACTCGCAGGCCGCGCCCTCGCCCAGCGCCGGCAGCGGCGCGCCGGCACGCAAGCGCGTCCAGTCCTGCTGCAGGCCGGCGAGCAGCGCGTCGGCACTGAGATCGACCCGCGGATGCTCGACCGGCGCCAGCGCTGCGTCGCGCTTGAGCTCGAGCGGCAGGTACTGCGCCCTCACGCCACCGGCCGCGGCCGGATCGGCAAGCAGCGCGAGCAGCGCGTAGAAGGCCAGTTGCGTGTCTTCGAAGGGCTGGCGGACCGCCTCACGCTGGCGCCCGCCGCCACCGGCCTTGTAGTCGACGATGCGCAGGGCCCGGCCCTCGGCCGGCGGCGCCAGATCGAGGCGATCGACGCGGCCCTCCAGCGCTAGGCCGTCGAGTTCGGGAACCGCGGCGCGCAACTCGGCCTCGGTGCGCTCACCGACCTGCCAGCCGGCCGCCTCGTCCTGCGCCACTTGCGCCACGTAGGCCGGCGCCAGCGCCTCGAAGGCGGCCTCGAAGGGCAGGAACTGCGCGCCGTCGTGCGGCTGCAGCGCCAGTTCCTCGGCCGCGATCGCGCGCAACCGGGCCAGGTCCGCCGCCTCGCCCGCGCCGGTCTGGCGCTCGGCGTGGAAGCGCTGCAGCACGCGGTGCAGCCAGAGTCCGTGGTCGCGGGCGTCGACCTCGTCGTCGAGTTCCTCGTCGAGCCGCAGCCCCAGCATGCGCTCGGCGAAGAAGCGGTAGGGACAGGCCCGCAGCGCCTCGCAGGCGGTGGCGCTGATCGAGGCCGGCAGCAGCATCGGCGCGACCGGTTGCGGTCGCAGCCCCGGCGCGGGCTGCACGGTGCGCTCCTCGCGTTCGTCGGCGGCCTCGGCCCAGGCTCGGCCTGCCGCCAGCGCGGCGCGCTGCGCCAGGCGCAGCAGCGGGCTCGGCGCGAGCGGCGTCTCGCTGTCGGCGTGACGGTAGGAGAGCGTCAGACGCGGCGCGCGGAACAGCTGGCCGAAGGCACGCGCCTCGTCGGCACTGCGCCGGGCGGCAGCCGGCACGCCGAGCGCCTGCGCGGTCGACTCGCCCAGCAGCGGGTCCGCCGCGGGCCAGGCCCCGAGCCGGGTGGCGTCGGCCGCCGGGCAGACGATCGCAGCGAAGGGCCGCAGCAGCGCGCGCGCCAGCGGCGTGATGACGACCGGCGCCTGCGCCGGCGCCGCCGGCCTGAAGCTCGATTGCTCGAGCACCGCGTCGACCCAGGCGGCGAACTCGTCGGCCGACAGGCGCGCTTCGAGGGCCTCGGGCCCGGCCTGCGCCGGGCCGCCCAGGCGCAAGGCCACCAGGACCTGGGCACCGGCGGCGTCGTCCTGCAGCGGCTGCCACTGACCGGCGGCCTGCAGCGAGGCGCGCAGTTGCTGCAGCCAGAGTGCCACCGGTCGCGTGCGACCACCCTCCATGAGGCGGTCGCGCGCCTGAACGAAATGCAGCCATGCCGCGGCGGCCTGGTCGGCCAACTCGAGCCGCTCGATCTGCATCACGCGGGTCGTGCCGGCACGCCGCAAGGCTCGCTCGAGCACGTCGGCATCGTCCCAGCCGCCGGGCGCCGACTTGAGCGCATCGAGCAGGGTGTCGGTGTCGGCACGCGGGTTCAGGGTCGCCGCCAGCCAGAGGGAGAGCGCGGCGCCGGCACGGGTGGTGGACAGCCGCCAGCCGGTCTCGTCGGCGATCGGCACCCGGGCGCGCTCGAGCAGCGCCCGCACCCGGCGCAGCAGTTCGCGGTCCTGGGCGACCAGCGCCACCGGCTGCTCGCCGCGCCGCAGGTGGGCGAGCACGGTGGCGGCGGCGTGCTGCGCCTCGTCCTCCTCGTCCCGGCAGACGGCAAGCCGCACCGCCGCCGGCGTCCCGGCGCTGGAGGCCGGATCGAAGTCGGCGTCCAGCCGCAGCACCGGCCGATCGAGGCCGACCCGGTCGGCCAGGGCCGCGGCCAGCGGCTCGACGCCGCCGAGTTGCAGCACGACGAGCCCCTGGCAGTCGGCGCTGTCGGCAAAGCGCCACAGCGCGGCCTCGGCCCCATCGTCGGTGCTCAGCGACCACTCGAGGGCGACCCGCGCGAGGCCGCGCTCGAGCTGGTCGGGCGCGCCGGGCAGCGCGGCGCTGCACGCGCGCGCAGTCTCGAGCCAGTCCGCCTGCAGCCGCGGGTCGACGCCAAGGCGAGCTCGCGCCAGCGCCTGCGCGCTGGCGACCAGCCGCGCGCAGGCGAGTTCGAAGCCGCGCCGGTCCTCGCGCGGCCAGGCCGGTCGGGCCTCGCGCAGCAGCCGGTCGGCCTGCAGCCGGTCCAGCGCGGCATCGAAGCGCAGGGCCCCGGCGGTCGGACTCGACGGCGGCGCGAGCCGCGCGGCCAGGGTCTGCGTGGTCTCGAAGGCGGGAGGCCAGCGCACGGCCCCGCGCTCGGCGCGCGCCGCCCAGGCCTGGCGCGCCAGTGGCAGCAGGTAGGCATGGGGCAGCAGCACGACGACCCGGCGCGCGTCGAGCCGGTGAAGGTCGAGCAGGGCCTCGATCGACGCCGCGACGCCGTCCCAGCAGCCGGCGACGTCGAGCGCCGGCGCCAGCGCCGCGCTCACCCCTGCCGTCGACGCGGGTCTGGCCGGCATGGGGTCGGGCCCCCTTGTGTCAGAATTTTGCAAAGCGGGAAGATTGTGCCGTGCGTTCGCAAGGGCGACGCGCAGGCAGCAAGCCACCGCAGCCCGCAAAGGATCTCCACCCATGGCCAGCGAACTGATCAAGCATGTTTCCGACGCGTCCTTCGACAGCGACGTCCTCAAGTCCGGCACGCCGGTGCTGGTCGACTACTGGGCCGAGTGGTGCGGTCCCTGCAAGATGATCGCGCCGATCCTCGACGACGTGGCCGGCGAGTACCAGGGCAAGCTGCAGATCGCCAAGATGAACGTCGACGAGAACCGTGACGTGCCGGCCAAGTTCGGGATCCGCGGCATCCCGACCCTGATGCTGTTCAAGGACGGCCAGTTGGCCGCGACCAAGGTCGGCGCGCTGTCGAAGGCGCAGTTGACCGACTTCCTCAAGAGCCACCTATAATTCATCGCTAACGGACACCGGGCGGCAGACACAAGCTGCTTGCCCGAGTCCCACGCGTCAAAGCCCTCCGCGCTGCCCAGAGCGCGCGGATTCGGCCCCTACCCCAAAGAACGACCCCTCCGGCACGAGGCCGCCGTACCAACGGCCGCAAGTGCCGCTCTTGCGTCGGAACGAGCGCGCCGCCTGGCCGCTGGTCCCGATCGCCCCCGGTGGCGCCGCCGCGCGGCTGCCACGTCTGAATGAAGGTGCGTCCATGCATCTATCCGAACTCAAAGTCCTCCACATCGCCGAGCTGGTCAAGATGGCCGAAGAGCTCGAGATCGAGAACGCCAGTCGCCTGCGCAAGCAGGAGCTGATGTTCGCGATCATGAAGAAGCGCGCCAAGCTGGGCGAGCAGGTCTTCGGCGACGGCGTGCTCGAAGTGCTGCCTGACGGCTTCGGCTTCCTGCGCTCGCTCGACAGCAGCTTCCTCGCCAGCACGGACGACATCTACCTGTCGCCGAGCCAGATCCGCCGCTTCAACCTGCACACCGGCGACATGATCGAGGGCGAGGTGCGGGTGCCCAAGGACGGCGAACGCTACTTCGCTCTCGTCAAGGTCGATGTCGTCAACGGCATCACGCCCGAGGAGAACAAGCAGAAGATCATGTTCGAGAACTTGACGCCCTTGTTCCCCAAGGAGCAGTTCAAGCTCGAGCGTGACTCGGTCAAGAAGAGCGAGGAGAACATCTCCAGCCGCATCATCGACCTCATCGCGCCGATCGGCAAAGGCCAGCGCGCGCTGCTGGTCTCGCCGCCCAAGAGCGGCAAGACGGTGATGATGCAGCAGCTCGCGCACGCGATCGTCGCCAACCACCCCGACGCGCACCTGATCGTGCTGCTGGTCGACGAGCGGCCCGAGGAAGTGACCGAGATGCAGCGCACCGTGCGCGGCGAGGTCATCAGCTCGACCTTCGACGAGCCGGCCGCGCGCCACGTGCAGGTCGCCGAGATGGTGATCGAGCGCGCCAAGCGCCTAGTCGAGCTCAAGAAGGACGTCGTGATCCTGCTCGACTCGATCACCCGCCTGGCCCGCGCCTACAACAACGTGCTGCCGAGCTCGGGCAAGGTGCTGACCGGCGGCGTCGACGCCAACGCGCTGCAGCGCCCCAAGCGCTTCTTCGGCGCCGCGCGCAACATCGAGGAAGGCGGCTCGCTGACCATCATCGGCACCGCGCTGGTCGACACCGGTTCGCGCATGGACGAGGTGATCTACGAGGAATTCAAGGGCACCGGCAACTGCGAGATCCATCTGGACCGCCGCATGGCCGAGAAGCGCGTCTACCCCTCGATCCTGATCAACAAGTCGGGCACCCGGCGCGAAGAGCTGCTGCTGCAGCCCGAGATCCTGCAAAAGACCTGGATCCTGCGCAAGCTGCTCTATCCGATGGACGAGATCGAGGCGATGGAGTTCATCCTCGACAAGATGAAGGCCACCAAGACCAACCTCGACTTCTTCGACATGATGCGAAGAGGCGGTTGAGTCGGTGGCCGGCCGGTGCCGCGGCGCTGCCCCCCGGAGCCCCTTGTTGCCAGGCATCAGGGGGGCTTCTTCGTTTCAGGCTATAATTGCAGGCTTTCCCGCACTCCCGGAAAGTGCGCCACGCAGGGTGGCGTGGCTCCCGGAACAGCTCCCAGCGAGGACCCCCATGAAAGACGGCATTCACCCCAACTATCGCGACGTCTGCTTCGTCGACCTGAGCAACGGCTTCAAGTTCGTCACCCGCTCGGTCCTGAACTCGCGCGAGACCATCAAGATGGACGACGGCCGCGAACTGCCGCTGTTCAAGCTCGAGACCTCGAGCGAGTCGCACCCGTTCTACACCGGCACGCAGAAGAGCGTGGACAACCTCGGCGGTCGCGTCGAGAAGTTCCGCAACAAGTTCGCGGGCCTGGGCGTCGGCACCAAGAAGTAAGAGCACCCGCTCGATGCAGGAAGGCAGCCTCGGCTGCCTTTTTTGTTGCCCGCCCCTCGCAAGCCCCGGTGTGGCACCGGCCGACTTTGGGCAAGATGCGGGACGGCTCCGGCATCGCCCGACGGCCCCTGCTGATCCGCTGCTGCCTCCCTTGAACACCCCCACTCCCGCCCTCGTTCCACAACGCGCCGCGGAACGCCTGCCGCGCATCCCGCTGCTGCTGCTGTGCGCGGCCTACGTGCTGCCGGGACTGTTCGGGCGCGACCCCTGGCGCAGCGCCGATGTCACCGCCTTCGGCTACATGGCGAGCATCGCGCGCGGCGCCAGCGCCTGGTGGGCGCCTTCGCTCGGCGGCCTGCCGGCCGATGGCGCGCTGCTGCCCTCGGCGCTCGGCGCGGCATCGATCCACCTCTTCGGTGGCTGGCTCGGCGCGCCGCTGGCGGCCCGGCTGCCGTTTGCGCTGTTGCTGGTCGGGGTGCTGATCTGCACCTGGTACGCGGCCTTCCACCTGGCCCGTACCGAGGCCGCGCAGCCGGTGGCCTTCGCCTTCGGTGGCGAGGCCAAGCCGGTCGACTACGCACGCGCGATCGCCGACGGCGCCTTGCTCGCCCTACTGGCCACGCTCGGCCTGCTGCAACTGGGCCACGAGACCACGCCAGAGCTGACCCAGTTGTTCGGCGGCGCGCTGTTCCTCTACGCCATGGCCGCGGCGCCCTGGCGGGCCCGGGCCGCGCGCCTGGCCGTGATCGTCGCCCTGCCGGTGATGGCGATGAGCGGAGCACCGGTCATCGCGCTGGCGCTAGCCGCGGCCGGCCTGCTGATCTGCCTGCGTTCGCGCTACGCCCAGGCCCGCGCCTTTGCGCCCTGGCTGTTCGGCGCGGCGCTACTGGCAGCCGCGCTCGCCTCGCTGCTCGGGCAGTGGGCCTGGCGCCTGGAGGCGCCGCGCGGCCTGTGGCAGCCACTGCAGCTGTTGCTGTGGTTCGCCTGGCCGGCCTGGGCGCTGGCCGGCTGGACGCTGTGGCGCTGGCGCGCCCACCGCTTCCATCGCCACATCTCGATCCCGACGCTGGGCGCGCTGGTGCCGATGGTCGCCAGCCTCGCGCTCGGCGGCTCCGACCGCGCGCTGCTACTCGCACTGCCGCCGATGGCGGTGCTGGCCGCCTTCGCGCTGCCGACGCTGCAGCGCAGCCTGTCGGCGGCGATCGACTGGTTCTCGGTGTTCTTCTTCAGCCTGGCCGCACTCGGCGTCTGGGTGTTCTATCTCTCGCTGCGCACCGGCGTGCCGGCCAAGCCGGCCGCCAACGTGATGAAGCTGGCGCCGGGCTTCGTGCTGGAGCGCGACTGGCTGGCGCTGCTGCCCGCGCTGGCCGCCACCCTGGCTTGGGCGCTGCTCGTGCGCTGGCGCACCGGGCGCCATCGCCATCCGCTGTGGAAGAGTCTGGTGCTGCCAGCCGGTGGCGTCTCGCTGGTCTGGCTGCTGGTCATGACGCTGATGCTGCCGCTGATCGACTACGCGCGCAGCAACCGGGCGCTGATCGAGCGCATCGCGACCCATGTGCCGGCCGGCGGATGTGTGGCTGCGCCTGGCGCCGACCGGGCATTGATCGCCTCGCTCGAGACCCAGGGCGGCTGGCATGTGGTCGCCGATCCGGCCAACCCCGAACAGTGCCCGTACATGGTGATCGAGCGCTCGCCGCGCGAGCCGGGCGCCACCGAGCGCAAGGGGTGGACGCGGATCGCCAGCGAGCGTCGCCCCACCGATCGCGAAGACCGCGTGCACGTGTTCCGTCGCGGCGCCGCCGCGTCGTGAGCGCGACAGCCGAAGTGGCGGCGTTGCCGGCGGCGCGCCGCCCGGCGCTCGCGATCGCGCGCCACGCGGCCTCGATCCTGGTCGGCCAGCTCGCGGTCATCGGTTTCGCGGTCGCCGACGCGGTGATGGTCGGGCGCCACGACAGCGTCGACCTGGCCGCGCTCTCGATCGGCGCCGCGGTCTACGTCAGCGTCTACATCGGCGTCACCGGCGTGGTGCAGGCCCTGATCCCGATCGTCGGCCACCACCACGGCGCGCGCGACCAGGACGGCGTGCGGCGCAGTTTCCAGCAGGGCGTCTGGCTGGCGCTGATGCTGGCGCTGCTGGGCTTTGCGCTGCTGCAGTGGCCGCAACCTCTGCTCGACCTGACCCAGGCCGAGCCGGCAGTGCTCGAGCGCGCCCGCGCCTACCTCGGCTGGCTGGCCTGGGCGCTGTGGCCGGCGCTGCTGTTCCGGGTCTACAGCTCTTTCAACCTCGGGCTCTCGCGACCCTGGTTCGTCACCGCGCTGCAGCTCGGCGCGCTGCTGCTCAAGGTCGCGCTCAACGCCTGGCTGATCGGCGGCGGGCTCGGCGTCCCGGCACTCGGTGTCGTTGGCTGCGCGGTGGCCACGCTGCTGATCCAGCTCGCGCTGGTCGCCACCGGCGGCCTGATGCTCGCGCGCCACGCCGCGTACCGCTCGCTGCAGCTGTTCAGTCCCTGGTCGCGACCGCACGGCCCGACGCTGCGCGAGCTGTTGCGGCTGGGCATACCGGCCGGCGCCAGCGTGTTCTTCGAGGTCACCGGCTTCACGCTGATGGCGATCTTCATCGCACGCCAGGGCACCACCGCACTGGCCGCGCACCAGATCGCGGTCAGCCTCGGCAGCGTGATCTACATGCTGCCGCTGTCGATCGGCATCGCCACCGGGGCGCTGGCCGCGCAGGCGCTCGGCGCCGCCAACGCCGGGCTGGCGCGGCGCATCTGCGTGCAGGGGCTGGCGCTGGCACTGTGCTGCGCGCTGCTGCTTGGCCTGGTGCTCGGCTTCGGACGCGAATCGGTAGCGTCGCTCTACAGCCGCGACGCCGCGGTGCTCGCGCTGGCCGCGCCGCTGCTGCTACTGGTGGCCGCGATGCAACTGCTCGACGCGACCCAGTGCGTGGTCTCCTTCGCGCTGCGCGCCTATCGCGTCGCTGTGCTGCCGGCGATCGCCTACGCGCTCGGGCTCTGGGGCATCGGCATCGGCGGCGGACGCTGGCTGGCGGCCAACCCGCCGCCCGGCTGGCCCGCGATGCTGTCGGGGCCGGGCGCGTTCTGGTTCATGAACATCGTCGCGCTGGCCGCCGTCTGCGCGGTGCTGGTGCCGCTGCTGCAGCGGGTGTCGCGCCGCGCGCGCGACTGAGGCCGGCTCAGGCCGCCGGCGGCATCGCGGCCTCGACCGCGTTCGGCAGCCGGCGCGGATCGGGCGCCGGCTCGAGGAAGCGCACCCGCGGCGCCGGGAACAGGATGCGGAAGGTCGAGCCCTTGCCCGGCTCGCTGGCGATCTCGAGCAGGCCGCCATGGCGCTGCGCCACATGCTTGACGATCGACAGCCCGAGGCCGGTGCCGCCGGTGTCGCGCGAGCGGCTGCCGTCGACGCGGTAGAAGCGCTCGGTCAGGCGCGGCAGGTGCTCGCGCCCGATGCCGACGCCGTTGTCGCGCACCGTGAACTCGCCCGCACCTTCAGCGGCCAGGCGCCAGCCGATCTCGATGCGGCCGCCCTCGGGCGTGTAGCGCACCGCGTTGTTGACGAGATTGGCCAGCGCGCTGAGCAGTTCGCTCTCGGCGCCCGCGATCTGCAGCGCATCGTCGACGCTGTCGACCTCGATCTGGTGACGCCCCTTCGACAGGGCCCGCGCGTCGCTGCCGACCTGCCCGAGCAGCTTGGCGACCGAGACCCAGCGGTCGGCCGGCGGTCGCGGGCTGCCCTCGAGATGGGCCAGCGTCAGCAGGTCCGCCACGAGGCTTTGCATGCGCTGCGTCTGCTGCGTCATCAGGCCGAGCACGCGCTTGCGCTCGACCTCGGTCAGCGGCAGGTTGCTCATGGTCTCGATGAAGCCGGCCAGCACCGTCAGCGGCGTGCGGATCTCGTGCGAGACGTTGGCGACGAAGTCGCGTCGCATCCCGTCGGCGCGCTCGCGCTCGGTGATGTCCTGCGACAGCACCAGCAGCTGGCCCTCGCCGTAGGGCCGCACCAGCACCGACAGCGAGAGGTCGCCGCGCGGGCCGGTGAACTGCACCGACTCCTCGAAGCGCCCGCCCTGCAGGTAGGCGACGAAGGCCGGCGCCCGTACCAGGTTGGTCACGCGCTGCAGGCGGTCGCGCTGCGGGTCGAGGCCGAAGTGATCGGCGGCGACCGAGTTGCACCACTCGATCTGCTCGCCGCCATCGAGCAGCAGCACGCCGTTGGGCGAGGCCTCGATCGCGGCGAGGAACTGCGCCAGCCGCGTCTTCTCCTGGCTCGCGCGCTGCTCGCGCGCCTTCAGCGAGCGCTCGATCAGGTAGGCGATCTCACCCCAGAAGCCCGGGTCGCGCGGCGCCAGCGTCTGCTGCGAGCCGCGCAGCCAGGCCAGCAACCGCACGCCGCGCAGCGTGTCGATGATCGCCAGCAGCGCCACCGCCAGCGCGGCGCCGAGCAGCATGCTCAGCATCGGCGCGTGGGCCGGGCTGCCGAGCGCATAGCCGAGCGCCGCGCCCACGGCCAGCGCAACCAGCCCGGCGACGATCCGTGGCAGCAGCCATTCCATGCCGGTCATTGTCCGAGGTTCCTGCGCTGGCCGTCGCGCGCCGCGGGCCGCGGCGCGCGAAGCTCGCTCAAGCCTGCAGCGCGCCGGCCTGCTGCGTCAGCCGGTAGCCGGCGCCGCGCACGGTCTCGATCATCGAGCTGCAGCCCGAGGGGCTCAGCGCCTCGCGCAGCCGCTTGACGTGGACGTCGACCGTGCGTTCCTCGATGAACACATGGTCGCCCCAGACCCGGTCGAGCAGCTGGGCCCGGCTGTGCACCCGCTCCGGGTGGGTCATGAAGAAATGCAGCAGGCGGAACTCGGTCGGCCCGACCTTGATGTCCTGCTCGCCGCGGCTGACGCGGCGCGTGGCCGGGTCGATCTTCAGCGGCCCGAGTTCGACCGCGCTGTCGAGCGCCTCCGGCGCGCGCCGGCGCAGCACGGCGCGGATGCGCGCCATCAGCTCCTGGGTCGAGAAGGGCTTGGTCAGGTAGTCGTCGGCGCCGGCATCGAGGCCGTGGATCTTGTCGCCCTCGTCGGCACGCGCGGTCAGCATGATGATCGGCAGCTCGCGCGTGCGCGTCTCGCCGCGCCAGCGCCGTGCCAGTTGCAGGCCGCTGGCGCCGGGCAGCATCCAGTCGAGGATCACCAGATCGGGCAGCACGCGATCGACCTCGCTCTGGGCCTGGTCGGCGCTGGCCGCCAGCGTCACCTCGTAGCCCGCATGACGCAGGTTCAGCGAGATCAGCTCGGCGATCGCCGACTCGTCTTCAACCACCAGAACTAGACTCATTCAGTGCTCCGCCTCACTTGGCCAGAGACTCGATCGTCTCCACCGGGTTGTGGCGGACGTCGGTTCCCTTGACGATGTAGATGATCTGTTCGGCCAGGTTCTTGGCGTGGTCGCCGACGCGCTCGATCGCCTTGGCCACGAACACCAGGTCGATCGCCGCGCCGATGGTGCGCGGGTCTTCCATCATGTAGGTGATCAGCTTGCGCATCAGGCCGTCGAACTCCTGGTCGATCTGGTTGTCGTCCTTGATGACTTCGACCGCCTTCTCGGTGTCGAGCCGGGCAAAGGCATCGAGCGCCTTGCGCAGCGAGGCGGTGGCCAGGCTGCATTCGTAGCTGAGGTCGGCCACCGGCTTCAGCAGCCGGCTCGAGACGCCGGTGTTGATCAGGCGCTGCACGGTGCGCGCGATGCGCGCTGCCTCGTCGCCGACCCGCTCGAGGTTGCCGATGGTCTTGCTGACCGCGATCAGCAGCCGCAGGTCGCGCGCGGTGGGCTGGCGGCGGGCAATGATGGTCGAGAGATCGCGGTCGATCTCGATCTCCATCTGGTTGACCCGGTTCTCCTGCACCAGCACCTGGGCCGCGGTCTCGCTGCTGAAATTGGCCAGCGCGTAGACCGCCTGCGCCACCTGGGCCTCGACCAGCCCGCCCATCTCGAGCACGCGGGTCGAGATGCCGGCCAGTTCGGCGTCGAACTGGGTCGAAAGATGCTTGTCGGTCATGTCGTTCTCTCCCCAACGTTCAGCCGAAGCGGCCGGTGATGTAGTCCTCGGTGTCCTTCTTCTTCGGCTTCATGAAGAGTTCCGAAGTCGGCCCGAACTCGATCAGGTCGCCGAGGTACATGTAGGCCGTGTAGTCCGAGCAGCGTGCCGCCTGCTGCATGTTGTGGGTGACGATCAACACCGTGTAGTCGTTCTTGAGTTCGTGGATCAACTCCTCGATCTTGCCGGTCGAGATCGGGTCGAGCGCCGAGCAGGGCTCGTCGAGCAACAGCACCTCGGGCTTGATCGCGATGCCGCGCGCGATGCACAGCCGCTGCTGCTGGCCGCCCGACAGACCCGAGCCGCTCTGCTGCAGCTTGTCCTTGACCTCGTTCCACAGCGCCGCCTTCTTCAGCGCCCACTCGACGCGCTCGTCCATCTCGACGCGCGGCAGGTTCTCGAAGAGCTTCACACCGAAGGCGATGTTGTCGTAGATCGACATCGGGAACGGCGTCGGCTTCTGGAACACCATGCCGATCTTGGCGCGGATCAGCGAGACGTCTTCCTTGCTCTGCAGGATGTTGTCGCCGTCGAGCAGGATCTGGCCCTCGGCGCGCTGCTCGGGGTAGAGCTCGAACATGCGGTTGAAGCAGCGCAGCAGCGTGCTCTTGCCGCAACCGGATGGGCCGATGAAGGCCGTGACCTTGCGCTCGGCGATCTCGAGATTGATGTTCTTCAGGGCGTGGAAATGCCCGTAGTAGAAGTTCAGGTTGCGCACCGAGAGCTTGGACTTCTCGGTCACGGGCAGTTCGACTTTGGTGTCCATGGTCGGAGCCTTGGGTTCAATGCTTGTTGCGCAGGAAGACCCGCGCCAGGATGTTCAGCGCCAGCACGCCCATCGTGATCAGGAAGACGCCGGCCCAGGCCAGCTTCTGCCAGTTCTCGTAGGGGCTCATCGCGAACTTGAAGATCGTCACCGGCAGGCTCGCCATCGGCGCGCTCAGGTCGGAGGTCCAGAACTGGTTGCTCAGCGCGGTGAACAGCAGCGGCGCGGTCTCGCCGGAGATGCGCGCCAGCGCCAGCAGCACGCCGGTGATCACGCCGGCGCGCGCTGCCTTGAGCGTGACCGACAGGATCACCTTCCACTTCGGCGTGCCCAGCGCGTAGGCCGCCTCGCGCAGCGCGTTGGGAATCAGGCGCAGCATGTCCTCGGTGGTGCGGACCACGACCGGGATCACGATCAGCGTCAGCGCCAGGATGCCGGCCCAGCCCGAGAAGCTCTTGAAGCGCGACACCACCACCGCATAGATGAACAGGCCGATCACGATCGACGGCGCCGACAGCAGGATGTCGTTGATGAAGCGGGTCAGCTCGCCGAGCCAGCCCTTCTGGCCGTACTCGCCGAGGTAGACGCCGGACATGATGCCGACCGGCGTGCCGATCAGCGTGGCCAGTCCCACCATCAGCAGCGAGCCCGCGATCGCGTTGGCCAGCCCACCGGTCTCGGCCTGCGGCGGCGGGGTCATCTCGGTGAAGATCTGCCACTCCAGTCCGCCGATGCCGAGCCGGATCGTGTCGAACAGGATCCAGCCCAGCCAGAACAGGCCGAAGGCCATCGCCGCCATCGACAGCGTCAGCGCGATCACGTTGATGCGCTTGCGGCTGCGATGCTTGGCCAGCTTCGATTCGTGCTCAGCGTCGCGCGGCTTGCTCATGACGATGCTCATTGGTACCCCCTTGGCGCTGCGCACCGTCCCCCCAGGGGGGAATGAGCCCCTTCGGGCGGCCGTGCGGGGCTCATGACCGCGTCCCCTCGTTCTTGCGAAGCTGCATCAGCATCAGCTTCGACAGCGAGAGCACGACGAAGGTGATGAAGAACAGCACCAGGCCCAGGTAGAGCAGCGAGGCCTGGTGCAGGCCTTCCTGCGCCTCGGCGAACTCGTTGGCCAGCGCCGAGGTGATGCTGTTGGCGGCCTGGAACAGGCTCAGCGAGTCGAGCTGGTTGAAGTTGCCGATGACGAAGGTCACCGCCATCGTCTCGCCGAGCGCGCGGCCGAGGCCGAGCATGATGCCGCCGATGACGCCGCTCTTGGTATAGGGCAGCACGACCTTGGACACCACCTCCCAGGTCGTCGAGCCCAGGCCGTAGGCCGACTCCTTGAGCAGGGGCGGCGTCACGTCGAACACGTCGCGCATCACCGCGGCAATGAACGGGATGATCATGATCGCCAGGATGATGCCGGCCGACAGGATGCCGATGCCCACCGGCGGACCCGAGAACAGCGTGCCGAGCACCGGTGTGTCGCCGAACGCGGCCTGCAGCGGCTGCTGCACGTAGGTGGCCAGCACCGGCCCGAAGGCGAGCAGGCCCCACATGCCATAGACGATCGACGGCACCGCGGCGAGCAGTTCGATCGCCGTGCCGAGCGGCCGCTTGAGCCACGCGGGCGACATCTCGGTGAGGAACAGCGCGATGCCGAAGCTGACCGGCACCGCGATCAGCAGGGCGATGATCGAGGTGGCCAGCGTGCCGTAGATCATCACCAGGCCGCCGAACTTCTCTTCGACCGGGTCCCAGGTGGTGGTCCAGAGGAAGGGCAGCCCGAATTCCTTGATCGCCGGCCAGGCGCCGATGAGCAGCGAGCCGATGATGCCGGCCAGCATCGCCAGCGTCACGAGCGCCGCACCATGTGCCAGCGCGGAGAAGACCGCATCGGCCCAGGGCGCGACCATGCGCCGCTGTGGCGGACGGCCCTGGGGCGCAGACCGTTCCATGATTTTCTTGTGCTCGTTGGGGGTCGCGGGCAGTGTAGCGGCCATGGCGCCTCCTCCTTCGCGGTGCGGGGCGACGCGCGGCGTCACCCGAAGATCGACCGGTGCCCGCTAGCGGGCACCGCGGCTACAGAAGCTCGAAGCGCAGCCGGCTTACTTGTAGGCAATCGTCTTGCCCGCCGGGTCCTTGAGGTTGTCGGCCCACTGCTTGCGCACCAGATCCTTGACGTTGGCCGGCAACGGCACGTAGTCGAGGTCATCGGCCATCTTGTCGCCCTGGCCGTAGGCCCAGTCGAAGAACTTCAACGTGCTCGCCGCGCTGGCCGGCTTCTCCTGCTGCTTGTACATCAGGATGTAGGTCGCGCCCGAGATCGGCCAGCTCTCCTTGCCCGGCTGCTCGGTCAGGATTTGGTAGAAGCTCTTGTTCCAGTCCGCACCCGCGGCCGCTGCCTTGAAGGCACTGTCACTCGGCGCAACGAAGCCGCCTTCCTTGTTCTTCAGCAGCACGTGCGACATCTTGTTCTGCTTGGCGTAGGCGTACTCGACATAGCCGATCGAGTTGGGCAGGCGCGTAACGAAGGCCGAGACGCCCTCGTTGCCCTTGCCGCCGGCGCCGGTCGGCCAGTTGACCGCGGTGCCCTCACCCGCCTTGGCCTTCCACTCCGGGTTCACCTTCGAGAGGTAGTTGGTGAAGATGAAGGTTGTGCCCGAGCCGTCGGCGCGGCGCACCACGGCGATCGGTGCATCGGGCAGCGGCACGCCCGGGTTCAGCGCCGTCAGCGCCGGGTCGTTCCACTTGGTGATCTTGCCGAGGTAGATGTCGCCCAGCACCTCGCCGGTCATCTTGATCTGGCCCGGCGTGATGCCCTTGATGTTGACCACCGGCACCACGCCGCCGATCACGGTCGGGAACTGGATCATGCCGTCCTTGGCCAGTTCGTCGTCCTTGAGCGGCATGTCAGTGGCGCCGAAGTCGACCGTCTTGCCCTTGATCTGGCGGATGCCCGCGCCGGAACCGACCGACTGGTAGTTGATGCGCGCGCCGGTCGCCTTGTTGTAGGCGTCGGCCCACTTGGCGTAGATCGGCGCCGGGAAGGTCGCACCGGCGCCGGTCACGTCCTGCGCCAGGGCGGCTGCGCTCAGCGCGAGGCCGAGCCCGGTGGCAACGAAGGTCGAGCGGATCAGGGAAAGACTCATGAACGGTCTCCGGGTAGCTGAAGCTTGGATGGGCGGATTCTGGTGCCCGCTTGTGACGGCTCTATGACATGAATCGCCGGCGCCACCGGGCTCTGCCACACGCACGCCACGCGTGACAGCCGATTCACGAAACCGTCACCGAAGCGTCACGACAGCTTCCTAAGCTCCCGGCGGTCAAGAGTCGCCATGCCGAGCCGGCGCGGCGACCCGGCAACCCCACCCGATTGGAGTCATTGCACATCATGAACAAGAGCACCTGGCTGATCGCCTGCGCCACCCTCCTCGCCCTGGCCGGCTGCGCCTCGACCCCGGCGCCCAAGACCATCGCCGACGTCGCCGCGACGACGCCCGAGCTGTCCACCCTCGACGGCCTCATCAAGCAGGCCGGCCTGACCGACACGCTCAAGGGCACCGGCCCCTACACGGTCTTCGCGCCGACCAACGCCGCCTTCAAGGCGGTTCCGGCCAAGACCCTGGAGTCGCTCGGCAAGGATCCTGAGGCGCTCAAGGGCGTGCTGCTGTTCCACGTCGTGCCCGGCACCGTGATGGCCGCCGACGTCAAGCCCGGCAACGTGAAGACGGCGCAGGGCGCCAACATCGCCGTGTCGAAGGCGGGCACGATGGTGACCGTCGAGGACGCGGTGGTCGAGAAGGCCGACATCCGGGCCAGCAACGGCGTGGTGCATGAGGTCGACCGCGTGCTGATGCCGCCGAAGAAGTAGGTTATCCGCCACGGCCGTGCGCCGCGCCGGCGCCGGTCCGTTCAAGAATGAATATCGAGGGCACGCCACCGGACGGTGAGCGTGCCCCGTCCGTCGTTGAGGAATCCATGAACCAAGAACTAGAGAACCGCCCGCGTGGCGGCCTGCGCCGACGCGACTGGCTGGCAGGTCTGGGCGGCCTGCCGCTCGGTGCCGGCCTCCTCGGCGCCGCCGCGTCCAGCCCGGCCCAGGCCCAGCCGCGCACCAGCCGGCCGCTGCGCGTGGCGCAGCTGCTCGACGTTTCGACCGAGCAGCAGGAGCTCTCGCGCGACTACTCGACCGGCCTTCGCATTGCCGTCGCCGAGCTCAATCGCGGCGGCCGTCCCTGGCAACTGATCAGCATCGAGTGCGATGGCTCCAAGCCCTCGCTCGACGCCGCGGTCCAGCGTCTGCGCGAGGATGGCTCGATCGCGATGCTGATCGGCACCGCCGGCGAGCGGCTCGCGCTCGAGAGCGCGGCCGCCCTGCGACGCGATGGCGTGGCGATCGCCCAGGTCGGACCCTGGGCCTCGGACACGCGTGCCGAGGACGACCCGGCCGTGCTGCCGCTGTTTGCCTCGCGCGAAGACCAGCTGCGCCGCGCGATGCAGGACCTGGGCTCGATGGGCGTGCTCGACATCGGCGTCGTCTACTCGAGCGCCCGCGAGCGGCAGGCACTGGCGCCCGGCGTCGAGTTGCTGGGCACGCGCCTGAAGCTGCGCACGCGCAGCTTCGTGGCTCCGGCCGGGGCCGACTTCGCCGCCTGGGGCGCGAAGATCGCGGGCGACTCGCCGGTGGTCATGCTCTTCCTCGGCGGCTCACCCGAGCTGGCGCGCCTGACCCAGGGCATCGCCAGCGCCGGCCGCCAGCGCTACGTCGTCAGCCTGGCCGACGTCGACCTGCCGACGCTGATGCAGCTCAGCCCGGCGCGCAGCGTGCCGCTGATCCTGACCCAGGTGGTGCCGAACCCGCAGACCTCGGTCCACCCGGCCGTGCGCAGCTACCGCGCGTTGCTCAAGGAACTCTACGAGGAAGCGCCCTCGCACCTGAGCCTGGCCGGCTACCTGGCCGGGCGCTACGCGGCGCAGGTGGTCGGCCGCTTCGACGCCGCGCCGCCGTCGCGCGCCGAGTTGCTGGCCGCCTTCCAGCGCCGTCCGGGCGCCGACGTCGGTGGCTTCCAGGTCAGCTTCGCCAACGAGGCCCGGCGCGGTAGCAGCTTTGTCAGCCAGACGATGCTCACGGCCGACGGACGACTGCTCGGCTGAGCGCCAGGTCGGCGCGGATCGGTCATCGGTCTTGCAAGACTTTTATATTTCCACCATACTGGAAGTATGGATTCACAGATCACCGAAGACGCCGTGGTGCGCGCCCTCGCGGCGCTGGCCCAGCCGGCCCGCCTGCGTGCCTTTCGCGAGCTGGTCGTCGCCGGTCCGACCGGGCTCAACCCGGGCGTGCTGGCCGAGCGGCTCGAGATGCCGGCGACCACCCTCTCCTTCCACCTGAAGGAACTGGTCGGCGCCGGCCTTGCGCAGGCCGAGCGCGACGGCCGCTTCCTGATCTACCGCGCCGGCTTCGGCCAGATGAACGCGCTGCTGGGCTACCTGACGGCCCATTGCTGCGAGGGCGCGAGCTGCGAACTGGCCGATGCCGACAGCCGCTGCGCCTGCTGAACGACACCCGATCCTTCCAACCACAAGACGGAGCCTGCGATGCGACGCTTCCACGTTCACCTTCATGTCGATGACCTGCCGCGCAACCTCGCCTTCTACAGCGCGATGTTCGGCACCGGGCCGGCCCGCGTCGAGGCCGACTATGCGAAATGGATGCTCGAGGACCCGCCGCTCAACTTTGCGATCTCGACGCGTGGCAGCCAGCCCGGCATCGACCACCTCGGCATCCAGGTCGACAGCAGCGAGGATCTCGCGCACCTTCAGGCGCAGGCCCGCAGCGCCGACCTGGCGCTGCTCGACGAGGGCGAGACCACCTGCTGCTACGCGCGCAGCGAGAAGCACTGGCTGACCGACCCGCAGGGCCTGGCCTGGGAGCACTACCACACGCTCGACAGCATCCCGGTGTTTCGCGAGGCCGGGGCGAGTTGCGCGCCGGCCGCGGCCGAGCGCGGCAAGCCGGTGTCGATTCCGGTACGCGCCGGCGGCGGCAACTGCTGCTGATCCCGCGCGCGATCCCTGCCCCGTTCCTGCCTTCGCCAACCATGAACTCCAACGACCGCCCGCTCAACGTGCTGTTCCTGTGCACGCACAACTCGGCCCGCAGCATCCTGGCCGAGGCCTGCCTCAACCACATCGGCCGCGGCCGCTTTCGCGCCTTCTCGGCCGGCAGCCAGCCGCGCAGCGCACCCAACCCGCTGGCGCTGCGCGCGCTCGAAGAGGCCCGCATCGCCACCGACGGGCTGAGCAGCAAGACCTGGGACGTGTTCGGCGCCGCCGACGCGCCACAGATGGATCTCGTGATCACGGTCTGCGACAACGCCGCCGGTGAGACCTGCCCCTACTGGCCAGGCCAGCCGGCCACCGCGCACTGGGGCTATGCCGATCCCTCGGCCACCGAGGGCAGCGAAGAGGAACGGCTGGAGGCCTTCCGCCGCACGCTGATCGCGATCCGGCAGCGACTCGAACTGCTCGTTAACCTGCCGCTGACGTCGCTCGACCGGCTCGCGCTGCAGACCCGGGTGCGCGGCATGACGGCGCCCGACACGACCACCACGGCGTGAAGGCCATGCATGCCGCCCGCGCCGACCTCCAGGCGCTGCGGGCGGTCGGCGCCGAGGCGCTGGGCACCATGGCGCTGCTGGCAATCGTGATCGGCTCGGGCGTGATGGCCGAGCGCCTGGCCAGCGGCAACGACGCCGTCGCGCTGCTGGCCAACACGCTGGCCACGGTGCTCGGGCTGATGGTGCTGATCGAGTTGCTGGGGCCGGTCAGCGGCGCCCACTTCAACCCCGCCGTCACGCTGGTGCAGGCAGCGCGCGGTGCGCTGCCACGCGGCCGCGCCCTGCCCTACGTCGGCGCGCAACTGCTGGGTGCGGCCGCCGGCGCCTGGCTCGCGCACGCAATGTTCGATCTGCCGATCCTGCAGTTCTCGACCAAGCTGCGCGACGGTCCGGGCCAATGGCTGGCCGAGGGTGTGGCCAGCGCGGGCCTGCTGCTGGTGGTGCTACGTGCGACGCCGCAGCGGGCAGCCACGCTGGTGGCCGCGTGGATCGGCGCCGCCTACTGGTTCACCGCCTCGACCTCGTTCGCCAATCCGGCCGCCGCGTTTGGGCGCATGTTCAGCGACAGCTTTGCCGGCATTGCGCCGGCCAGCGTGCCCGGCTTCGTGCTGGCGCAGTTGGCCGGTGCGGCAGTCGGCTTGGCGCTGCACCGCGCGCTGGGGCCGACCCGAACAGCAGCGGGCTGAGCGCTCAGCCGGCGCGCGCCGCCTCGGCCAGCCGTTCGGCGCCGCGCGCGGCAAGCGCGGCGTCCTGCGCCTCGACCATCACCCGCAGCAGCGGCTCGGTGCCCGAGGCGCGGATCAGCACCCGGCCGTGGCGGCCCAGCTCGGCCTCGACCTCGGCCTGAGCGGCGGCCAGCCCGCTGTTGCGCTTCCAGTCCTGCTCCGGGCGCAGTCGCACGTTGAGCAGGGTCTGCGGGAACAGGTTCAGGCCCTCGAGCAACTGCGCCAGCGTGCGGCCCGAGCGCGACATCGCCTGCAGCACCTGCAGCGCGCTGACGATGCCATCGCCGGTGCTGTGCTTGTCGAGCGCAATCAGGTGGCCCGAGCCCTCGCCGCCGAGTTGCCAGCCGCGCGCCAGCAACTCCTCGAGCACGTAGCGGTCGCCGACCTTGGCGCGCACGAAGTCAACGCCGAGCGCGCGGATCGCCTGCTCGACCGCGAGGTTGGTCATCAGCGTGCCGACCGCGCCCTTGACCGGCAGGCCCTCGGCGAGCCGGTCCTTGACCATGAGGTAGAGCAGTTCGTCGCCGTTGAACAAACGACCCTCGGCGTCGACGATCTGCAGCCGGTCGGCGTCGCCGTCGAGCGCGACGCCGAGGTCGGCACGGTGCTCGCTGACCGCGGCGACCAGTGTCCGGGGATGCGTGGCACCGACGCCATCGTTGATGTTGAAGCCGTCGGGCTTGACGCCGATCGCCACCACGTCGGCACCGAGTTCGTGGAACACGGAGGGCGCCACCTGGTAGGCGGCGCCGTGGGCGGCGTCGACCACCAGCTTCATGCCGCGCAGCGAGAGATCGCCGCCGACGGTGCTCTTGCAGAACTCGACGTAGCGGCCCTGGGCATCGTCGAGCCGGCGCGCCTTGCCGAGGTTGCGCGAATCGGCCCATTGCGGCGCCTCGTCGAGCGCGGCCTCGACCGCCAGTTCCCATTCGTCGGGCAGCTTGGTGCCGCGCGCCGAGAAGAACTTGATGCCGTTGTCGGCGTAGGCGTTGTGCGAGGCGCTGATCACCACGCCCAGGCTCAGGCGCAAGGCACGCGTGAGATAGGCCACGCCGGGGGTCGGCAGCGGGCCGGTCAGCAGCACGTCGACGCCGGCCGAGGCAAAACCGGCCTCGAGCGCCGACTCGAGCATGTAGCCCGAGATGCGCGGGTCCTTGCCGATCAGCACCGTGGGCCGCGCATCCTTGCTCTTGAGCACGCGGCCGACCGCATGACCCAGGCGCAGCACGAAGTCGGCGGTGATGGGGGGCTGGCCGACCGTGCCACGAATGCCGTCGGTACCGAAGAATCGTCTGCTGCTCATGGGAGCGGATTGTGCCGCGCCGTCTTGGTGCCCAGTCCGGCGGCGTGCCACACCTTCAGCGCATCGACGGTTGCCGCCACGTCGTGCACCCGCACGATGCGCGCACCGCGTTGCACCGCGGCCAGTGCGGCGGCGACGCTGGCGACCAGCCGATCGCCCATTTCGCGGCCGGTCAGCTTGCCGAGCGAGCCCTTGCGCGACCAGCCCGCCAGCAACGGCAGACCGAGTGCGAGCAACTCCTCCTGCCGCTCGAGCAGCGTCCAGTTGTGAGCGTTGGTCTTGCCGAAGCCGATGCCGGGATCGAGCGTGATGCGCTCGGGCACCACACCGCGCGCGCGCAGCGCGTCGGCGCGCTCGCGCAGGAAATCGCGCACCTCGGCGACCAAGTCGTCGTAGCTCGGATCGAGCTGCATCGTCTTCGGCTCGCCGCGCATGTGCATCAGGCACACGCCGCAGGACGGATGCGCGGCGACGATCGCCTCGGCGCCGGGCGCGCGCAGCGCGTTGATGTCGTTGACGACGTCGACGCCAAGATCGAGCGCGGCGCGCATCAGCTCGGGCTTGTAGGTGTCGATCGAGATCGGAACACCGAACTTCAGCGCGCCCTCGAGCACCGGCAGCGCGCGCGCCATCTCGGCCGCGAGCGGCACCGGTTCGGCACCCGGACGGCTCGATTCGCCGCCGATGTCGAGGATGTCCGCACCCTCCCGAAGCAGCCGTTCGCAATGCGCCAGCGCAGCGGCGCTGCTGGCATGGTGGCCACCGTCGGAGAAGGAGTCCGGCGTGACGTTGACGATGCCCATCACGCGCGGGCGCGACAGGTCGATGCGAAAGCGGCTGGTCTGCCAGTACGGTGCGTCGGACATCGCCGCAGCCTAGCGCAAAAGCAACGGGGCCCCGCTGGGGCCCCGTCACTGGTTCGAGTCAAGGGACTCAGGCCGTCGCCGTCGCGCCATCGGTGTTGACCGGCGGCACGCTGCCACCACCACCGGCCGGCTTGTTGCTCGACGAGGTCCAGTCCTTCGGCGGCCGCGGCGGCTTGCCGCCCATGATGTCGTCGATCTGGTCGGCGTCGATGGTCTCCCACTCGAGCAGCGCCTTGGCCATCGCGTGCATCTTGTCCTGGTTGTCCTCGATCAGCTGGCGGGCCTGGGTGTACTGCTCGTCGATGATCCTGCGGATCTGCTTGTCGACCTTCTGCATCGTCTCTTCGGAGACGTTGACCTGCTTGGTGATCGAGCGGCCGAGGAAGACCTCGCCCTCGTTCTCGGCGTAGACCATCGGACCCAGTTCGTCGGTCATGCCGTAGCGCGTGACCATGTCGCGTGCGATCGCGGTGGCGCGCTCGAAGTCGTTGCTGGCGCCGGTGGTCATCTGATGCATGAACACCTCTTCGGCGATGCGACCGCCGAACAGCACGCTGATGGTGCTGAGCATGCGCTCCTTGTCCATGCTGTAGCGGTCGCCTTCGGGCAACTGCATCGTCACGCCGAGCGCACGGCCGCGCGGGATGATCGTGACCTTGTGGACCGGATCGGTCTTGGGCAGCATGCGCGCCACCAGCGCATGACCGGCCTCGTGGTACGCGGTGTTGCGGCGCTCCTCCTCGGGCATGATCATCGACTTGCGCTCGGGGCCCATCATGATCTTGTCCTTGGCCTTCTCGAAGTCGACCATCTCGACCACGCGCGCGCTTCGGCGGGCCGCAAAGAGCGCCGATTCATTGACCAGGTTGGCGAGGTCGGCGCCCGAGAAGCCGGGCGTGCCGCGGGCAAGAATGTCGGCCCGCACGTCCTGGCCGATCGGCACCTTGCGCATGTGCACGTTGAGGATCTGCTCGCGGCCGCGCACGTCGGGCAGCGTCACGTAGACCTGGCGGTCGAAGCGCCCCGGGCGCAGCAGCGCCGGATCGAGGATGTCGGGCCGGTTGGTCGCCGCCACCACGATCACGCCGAGGTTGGTCTCGAAACCATCCATCTCGACCAGCATCTGGTTGAGCGTCTGCTCGCGCTCGTCGTTGCCGCCGCCGAGGCCGGCACCGCGATGGCGGCCGACCGCGTCGATCTCGTCGATGAAGATGATGCAGGGCGCGTTCTTCTTGGCCTGCTCGAACATGTCGCGCACGCGCGCGGCACCGACACCGACGAACATCTCGACGAAGTCGGAGCCCGAGATGCTGAAGAACGGCACCTTGGCCTCGCCGGCGATCGACTTGGCCAGCAGCGTCTTGCCGGTTCCCGGCGGGCCGACCATCAGCACGCCGCGCGGAATGCGGCCGCCGAGCTTCTGGAACTTCTGCGGGTCCTTGAGGAAGTCGACCAGTTCCTTGACCTCTTCCTTGGCCTCGTCGCAGCCGGCCACGTCGGCGAAGGTCACCGCGTTGTTGGTGTCGTCGAGCATGCGGGCGCGGCTCTTGCCGAAGCTGAACGCCCCGCCCTTGCCGCCACCCTGCATCTGGCGCATGAAGTAGACCCAGACGCCGATCAGCAGCAGCATCGGGCCCCAGGACAGCAGCAGCGTCATCAGGACCGAGGGTTCCTCGCGCGCCTTGACGTCGAACTTGACGCCGTTGTTGATGAGGTCGCCGACCAGGCCGCGGTCGAGGTAGGTCGCGGTGCTGCGGATCTGCTTGCCATCGGTGGTCGTGGCGCGGATCTCGGTGGTGCCGGTGCCGGATTCCTGGAGCACGACGCTCTGGATGCGTTTGCCGCGCACCTCGTCGAGGAACTCGGAGTAACCGATCTGGCCGCTACCGACCGCCGTGCGGTCGAACTGCTTGAACACGGTGAACAGCACGAGGGCGATCACCAGCCAGACAGCGACCTTTGAAAACCATTGGTTATTCACCGCGGCTCCTTGAGAACAGACAAAAACGCGTTTACTGCGCGGTATATGTGGCCGATTCTAGGCCAGTCAAGGGCACCGAGGCGGTTTCACCACGATGGCGCTTGCCTCTGGTAACGATAGGACGCAGCCTCAAAAGGGCTCACCGACCCTTGAGACCGATGCCGACCAGGAAGGTTTCGGCCGACTTGTCACGAGATGCCTTCGGCTTGATCGCCTTGACCACGCGGAAGGTGCGCTTGAAGGACTCGACGATCTGGCTGTAGCCGCTGCCGTGGAAGACCTTGACGACCAGCGCGCCCCCCGGCTTGAGGTGATCGACCGAGAACTCGACCGCCAGTTCGATCAGCCCGGCGATGCGCGCCGAATCCGAGGCGGCGATCCCCGACAGGTTGGGCGCCATGTCCGACACGACCACGTCGACCGGACGACCACCGACGGCTGCCTTCAGGCTCGCCGCCACCTCGTCGTCGTGAAAGTCGCCCTGGATGAACTGCACGCCCTCGATCGGATCCATCGGCAGCAGGTCGAGCGCGATGATGGTGCCGTCCAGCGCCCCGACCGCCGCGCCGCCGATGCCGGCCGCCTTGGGCGCAAAGCGCCGGCGCAGGTACTGGCTCCAGGCGCCGGGCGCGCTGCCGAGGTCGACGACGACCTGGCCCGGCCTGAACAGGCCGAGCGCCTCGTCGATCTCCTTGAGCTTGTAGGCCGCGCGCGCGCGGTAGCCCTCCTTGGCGGCGAGCTTCACGTAGGGGTCGTTGACATGGTCGTTGAGCCACGCCTTGTTGACCTTCTTGCTTTTGGTCTGGACTTTCATCTTTGCTCTGCTGTCGCGTCGATAATACGGGCATGACTGCCATTGCCCTCACGCCTGCCCAACGCAAGGTCCACCGTTCCGACGCCCATCACCTCGATCCGGTCGTGATGATCGGCGCCGACGGGCTGACGCCCGCGGTCGTCAAGGAGACCAACGTGGCGCTCAAGGCCCATGGCCTGATCAAGCTGCGCGTGTTCTCCGACGATCGCCCGGCGCGCGAGGCGATGCTGGCCGAACTGGCCGACAAGCTCGACGCCGCGCCGATCCAGCACATCGGGAAGCTGCTGGTCCTTTGGCGGCCAATCCCGCCCAAGGAAAAGGTCGAGGACGAAAAGCGCAAGGCCGGCCCGCGCGTGGTCAAGGTGCTCAAGTTCTCCAAGAGCGGCAACCACCGGGCCCAGGTCAAGAAGCTCACCATCCTGGGCAACGAACGCCTGACGCCGGGCGGCACCGTCAAGCGTGCCAAGCCGGCACGCCAGGTCAGCGCCAAGAAGCGCTCGAGTTCAGTCGAGTGAATCCCGGCGGGCAACCCGCCAGGCCAAGGCCAGCACCAGCAGCGCCTTGAGGCCGAACAGGCCGGCCGAGGCCATGTGCAGCGTCGCGAACGAGAAGGCGCCCTGCCCGGCCCGCGCCGCCTGCAGCATTGGCTGCAGCGCGAAGTAGCCGGCCACCGTGCAGAACAGCGCCCCGAGCACCAGCCCGAGTTCGACGCTGAACACCGAGCCGGTACCCGCCGCAGCCATTGCGCGCGCCCGGCGGCGTTCGACGAAGTACAGCAGCACCGACAGCGCCAGGCTCAGGTAGGCCTCCTGCGCGAAGACCCGTGCTACCACGCGGCCAGCGTCGGCCGGCTGCAGCGTCGCAAAGGGCGCCGGCGCCGCGATCAGGCCGACACACAGCAGGATGCCGGCCCACAGGCCGGGCACCAGGATGCGAAGTCGTGCTTGCAGGCTGGCGCTCACGCGGATCAGACGTAGCGCACGCCGGTGATCTCGTAGCTGCGCACGCCGCCCGGGGCCTGCACCTCGGCCACGTCGCCGACGCGCTTGCCGATCAGCGCGCGCGCGATCGGCGAGCCGATCGAGATCAGGCTCAGCTTCAGGTCGGCCTCGTCCTCGCCGACGATCTGGTAGGTCAGCGCCTTGCCCGATTCCTCCTCCTCGAGGTCGACCGTGGCGCCGAAGACCACGCGGCCACCGGCGTTGTCGGCCAGCGAGGCCGGATCGATGACCTTGGCCGCGGCCAGCTTGCCCTCGATCTCGAGGATGCGGCCCTCGATGAAGCCCTGCTTGTCCTTGGCCGCCTCGTACTCGGCGTTCTCGCTCAGGTCGCCCTGGGCCCGCGCTTCGGCGATGGCCTGGATCACGGCGTGGCGGTCCACGCTCTTGAGGCGCTGCAGTTCCTGCTTCAGGCGCTCGGCGCCGCGCGTGGTCAGCGGGATCATGCTCATGGTCTTCAGCTCTCGTCGTCTCGTCTTGTCGGGTCAGCCCGCGGGAGTGCCCGGGCATCGGCGATAAAAAGTTCGGCCGCCCCCGGTGACCCGGCGGCGGCCGCTTGTTGGTTTTGCCGCGATTTTAGTGGAGTTCGGCGTGCAGTTCCTGCAGCGAGACGACCGTCAGGTCGTCGCCGTGCTTGAGCGCCTCGGTCGCCGCCTCGCAGCCGGCCATCGTCGTGTAGTAGGTCACGCGGTTGGCCAGCGCCGCGGTGCGGATGTAGCGCGAGTCGGCGATTGCGGTGCGTGTCTCGTCGACCGTCGTGAAGACCAGCTGGATCTCGCCGGCCTTGATCAGGTCGGCGATGTGCGGACGGCCATCCTTGATCTTGTTGACCGCCCGCACCGGCACGCCGGCGGCGGCGATCGCCGCCGCGGTGCCCTTGGTGGCGACCACGTTGAAGCCGAGGTCGACCAGGTCGCCGGCGATCTTGACCGCGCGATCCTTGTCGTTGTTCTTGACCGTGATGACCACCGTGCCCTGGCTCGGCAGCTTGGAGCCGGCGCCGAGCTGGCTCTTGAGCATGGCCTCGGCGAAGGTGCGCGCCACGCCCATCACCTCGCCGGTCGAGCGCATCTCGGGCCCGAGCACCGGGTCGACGCCGGGGAACTTGTTGAACGGGAACACCGCTTCCTTGACGCTGAAGTAGGGCGGGATCACCTCGCGCGGCGCGCGACCGTCGGGGCTCTTCTGCTGTGAAAGCTTCTGGCCGGCCATGCAGCGCGCCGCGATCTTGGCCAGCGGCTGGCCGGTGGCCTTGCTGACGAAGGGCACGGTGCGCGAGGCGCGCGGGTTGACTTCGAGCACGTAGACGATCGCCTCGTCGCCCTCGCCTTGAATGGCGAACTGCACGTTCATCAGGCCCTTGACCTCGAGCGCCTTGGCCATCAGCGTGGTCTGGCGGCGCAATTCGCTCTGCAGTGCCGGGCTCAGGGAGTACGGCGGCAGAGAACAGGCCGAGTCGCCCGAGTGCACGCCGGCCTGCTCGATGTGCTCCATGATGCCGCCGATCATGACCTCGCTGCCGTCGCTGATCGCGTCGACGTCGACCTCGATCGCGTCGTCCAGAAAGCGATCGAGCAGCACCGGCGACTTCTCGCTGACGCGCACCGCCTCACGCATGTAGCGCTCGAGGTCCTTGTCGCCGTGCACAATCTCCATCGCGCGGCCGCCAAGCACGTAGCTCGGGCGCACCACCAGCGGGTAGCCGATCTCCTGCGCCAGCGCCAGGGCCGCCTCTTCAGTGCGCGCGGTGCGGTTGGGCGGCTGCTTCAGACCGATCGAGTGCAGCAGTTGCTGGAAGCGTTCCCGGTCTTCGGCCACGTCGATGCTGTCGGGCGTGGTGCCGATGATCGGCACGCCGGCGCGCTCGAGGTCGAGCGCCAGCTTCAGCGGCGTCTGGCCGCCGTACTGCACGATCACGCCGACCGGCTTTTCCTTCTCGACGATCTCGAGCACGTCTTCCAGCGTCACCGGCTCGAAGTAGAGGCGATCCGAAGTGTCGTAGTCGGTCGAGACCGTCTCCGGGTTGCAGTTGACGATGATGGTCTCGTAGCCGTCCTCCCGCATCGCGAGTGCCGCGTGCACGCAGCAGTAGTCGAACTCGATGCCCTGCCCGATGCGGTTGGGCCCGCCGCCCAGCACCATGATCTTCTTCTTGTCGGTCGGCTCGGCCTCGCACTCCTCGTCGTAGGTCGAGTAGAGGTAGGCGGTCTGCGTCGCGAACTCGGCGGCGCAGGTGTCCACGCGCTTGAACACCGGCCGCACCCCCATCGACCAGCGAGCCTGGCGCACGCTGTGCTGGTTGGTGCCGAGCAGCTTGGCCAGGCGTTTGTCGGAGAAGCCCTTGCGCTTGAGATGGCGCAGTTCCTCGGCCGACAGGCTGGCCAGGTTGCGTGCCTTGACCTGCGCCTCGGTGGCGACGATGTCCTCGATCTGGGCCAGGAACCACGGGTCGATCGCGGTCTCGTCGAAGATTTCGTCCAGGCTCATGCCGATGCGGAAGGCATCGGCCACGAACAGCACGCGCTCCGGGCCGGCCTCGCCGATCTCCTGCACGATCTCCTCGCGGTCGCTGCTGCGCTCGCTGAGCCCGTCGATGCCGGTCTCGAGGCCGCGCAGCGCCTTCTGGAAACTCTCCTGGAAGGTGCGGCCCATCGCCATCACCTCGCCGACCGACTTCATCTGCGTGGTCAGGCGCGAATCGGCGGCCGGAAACTTCTCGAAGGCAAAGCGCGGGATCTTGGTGACGACGTAGTCGATGCTCGGCTCGAAGCTCGCCGGCGTGGCACCGCCGGTGATGTCGTTCTTGAGCTCGTCGAGCGTGTAGCCCACCGCCAGCTTGGCGGCGATCTTGGCGATCGGGAAGCCGGTGGCTTTCGACGCCAGCGCCGAGCTGCGGCTGACGCGCGGGTTCATCTCGATGACGACCATGCGGCCGTCCTTCGGGTTGATCGAGAACTGCACGTTGGAGCCGCCGGTGTCGACGCCGATCTCGCGCAGGATCGCGATCGAGGCGTTGCGCAGCAGCTGGTACTCGCGGTCGGTCAGGGTCTGGGCCGGCGCCACGGTGATCGAGTCGCCTGTGTGGATGCCCATCGGGTCGAGGTTCTCGATCGAGCAGACGATGATGCAGTTGTCCGCCTTGTCGCGGACCACTTCCATCTCGTATTCCTTCCAGCCGATCAGCGATTCCTCGATCAGCAGTTCCTTGGTCGGCGAGAGGTCGAGGCCGCGCTTGCAGATCTCCTCGAACTCCTCCGGGTTGTAGGCGATGCCGCCGCCGGTGCCGCCGAGCGTGAAGCTGGGGCGGACGACCATCGGGAAGCCGGTGCCGCCGATCTGCGACTGGATCGCCTTCTGGACCGCCAGGGCTTCTTCCATCGAGTGCGCGATGCCGCTCTTGGCCGAGCCGAGACCGATCTTGGTCATCGCGTCCTTGAACTTCAGGCGGTCCTCGGCCTTCTCGATCGCGTGCTCGTTGGCGCCGATCATCTCGACCTCGTACTTGGCCAGCACGCCATGCCGGTGCAGGTCGAGCGCGCAGTTGAGCGCGGTCTGGCCGCCCATCGTCGGCAGCACGGCCATCTTGTCGTGCGGACGCTCGGCACGCTCCTTGGCGATGATCTTCTCGACCACCTGCCAGGTGATCGGCTCGATGTAGGTCGCGTCGGCGGTGCCCGGGTCGGTCATGATCGTCGCCGGGTTGCTGTTGACGAGGACGACGCGGTAGCCCTCCTCTCGCAGCGCCTTGCAGGCCTGGGCGCCGGAGTAGTCGAACTCGCAGGCCTGGCCGATGACGATCGGGCCGGCGCCGATGATCAGGACGCTCTTGATGTCGGTGCGCTTAGGCATTGTTGTGATCCTTCTTGTGCGCAGTCATCAGGGCGGTGAAACGGTCGAACAGGTAGCCGATGTCGTGCGGGCCGGGCGAGGCTTCTGGGTGGCCCTGGAAGCAAAAGGCCGGGCGATCGGTGCGGGCCAGGCCCTGCAAGGTGCCGTCGAACAGGCTCACGTGGGTCGCGCGCAGCGTCGCCGGGAGTGACGTGGCATCGACCGCGAAGCCGTGGTTCTGGCTGGTGATGCTGACGCGGCCGTCGTCGAGATCCTTGACCGGATGGTTCGCGCCGTGGTGGCCGAACTTCATCTTGAAGGTCTTCGCACCCGAGGCCAGCGCCATGATCTGGTGGCCGAGGCAGATGCCGAAGGTCGGGATGCCGCGCTCGATCAGCTCGCGCGTTGCCGCTATCGCGTAGTCACAGGGCTCGGGGTCGCCCGGACCGTTGGAGAGGAAGACACCGTCCGGCTCCAGCTTGAGCACGGCGGCGGCCGGCGTCTGGGCCGGCACCACCGTGAGCTCGCAGCCGCGCTCGGCCAGCATGCGCAGGATGTTGCGCTTGACGCCGAAGTCGTAGGCCACCACGTGGAAGCGCGGCGCGCGCTGGCTGCCGAAACCGGGCTTGCCGTCGTCGCCGACCAGGCGCCATTCGGTCTCGGTCCAGAAGTGCGGCTCGTTGGTGCTGACGACCTTGGCGAGATCGAGGCCGGACATGCTCGGCGCGGCCTTGGCGCGGGCAACGGCGGCATCGATCTGGTCCTGGCCGATCGCGGTGCCGGCCGCGAAGCCGACGATGCATCCGTT
This sequence comes from Rivibacter subsaxonicus, assembly GCF_004217215.1. Classification (GTDB taxonomy): domain Bacteria; phylum Pseudomonadota; class Gammaproteobacteria; order Burkholderiales; family Burkholderiaceae_C; genus Rivibacter; species Rivibacter subsaxonicus. The sequence continues at coordinate 473,861 of NZ_SHKP01000006.1, read as the reverse complement.
CTGCGCACCATGCGTGCGCAGGTGGCGCGTCAGACGTCGGGTGTCGACGCCGGCGATCGCGACCGTGCCTTCGCGCACCAGGTAGTCCGACAGCGAGGCCTGCGAGCGGAAGTTGGACAGCCGCAGAGGCAGGTCCTTGATGACGAGTCCGGCGGCATGGACCTTCGGGGCCTCGACATCCTGCTCGTTGACACCGGTATTGCCGATGTGCGGATACGTCAGCGTGACGATCTGCCGGCTGTAGCTCGGGTCGGTGAGGATTTCCTGGTAACCGGTGAGCGCGGTGTTGAACACCACCTCGCCGACCGTGTGGCCGGCAGCGCCGACCGAGAGGCCCGAGAAGACCGTGCCGTCTGCGAGTGCAAGGAGAGCGGGAGGCAGAGTGGGCAGCACGGAAAAGCTCCGAAGTGCGCGCCCAGCTCTGCTCGCGACCGGGCCTGAGCGGCACTCGGTGGCGGGCATTCCGGCGAGGAAACGACGGGGTTTCGCGTGGGCGGCGGGTGAATGCGGGTAAACCTGTGGATTGTAGCCGACCGGATCCGCTTTCCCGTGGCGGACGGCCGTGACGCGCCTTGTTCTCGTTCGCGTCCAGAGTGCCCGATCATGGGTTTGGAGCGCGGCTTGCGCGGCGCATGGCGATGCCCATAATCAAACGCTCTTCGCACTACAACAACGGAGTTCCCATGCAAGGCGATGCCAAGGTCATCGAGTACCTCAATGCCCAGCTCAAGAACGAGCTGACGGCCATCAACCAGTACTTCATGCACTACCGGCTGCTGAAGCATTGGGGCTTCGACCGGCTGGCCAAGAAGGAGTACGAGGAGTCGATCGGCGAGATGAAGCATGCCGACAAGCTGATGGACCGCATCCTCGTTCTCGACGGCCTGCCGAACCTGCAGGATCTGGGCAAGCTGCTGATCGGCGAGGAGCCGGTCGAGGCGCTCAAGGGCGATCTGCAACTGGAGCGCGCCGCGCAGGCCTGCGTCAAGGACGGCATCGCGCATTGCGAGTCGGTGCGCGACTACGTCTCGCGCGCGGTGCTGCAGGACATCCTCGACGACACCGAGGAGCACATCGACTTCCTCGAGACGGAACTTGGCCTGGTCGACCAGGTCGGGCGCCAGAACTGGCTGCAGTCGCACATGCGCGAGTCGGGCGACTCCTGAGCAGGGTCACCATGACTTGAAGAACGGGCGCCGGCGGCGCCCGTTTTCATTGGTGCTTGCCCGTATCCCCACGGGCTGTCGATCAGCGCACCTATGGTTTTGCTTGCAATGCGAATCGTTCGCATTTATAGTCGCGATCAAGACACCGAATCGCCACATCCACCATGATCGTCTGCATCTGCCGCCGGGTCTCCGACCGCGATATCGCCCGCCACGCGCCGGCCTGTGGCGACTTCGACGAGCTCCAGATGGAGACCGGCGTGTCCACGTCCTGCGGGCGCTGCCGCGACTGCGCCCAGGCGCTGTTCGAACACCATGGCCGCGTCGGCGGCGCCTGCGAGCTGCGCTGCGAGGGCGCGGTGTCGATGGTGCTGGCCGCATGAGCCGGCGACGCCATGTGGCTGCTGGCCGCGCTCCCCGTCGTGCTGATCGCGGCCTGCTGGGTTCTACATGACCCCGCGGCCCGATCCTTCGATGAACAGCGCGTCCCCGGCTCCGCGGACCGCGCCTAGCACGGGGACCAATCAATGAGCGCCGCCAATTTCGAAGCCCTCGCTCCCGCGACCGCAAACGCGCCCTGCGAGACGCCGCCCCTGTCCCACCTCGACGGCGCCGCCGACCTGGCCTGGGGCTGCGTGGTCCGCAGCGATGAGCTCATGCACGGCCGCCCGGTGCTTCACATCGAGCACAACGGCGCGCTCTACCAGCTACGCGCCACGCGCCTGGGCAAGCTGATCCTCACCAAGTAGGCCGACCCTGGGCCGGCGGCCGCAGGCCCCGATCAGCCCAGCGCCGCAATGCCGGCGCGCGCGATCTGCGCGTCCTCGGTCGACTTGACGCCGCTCACGCCAACCGCGCCCACGTGGTGCCCGTCGACCACAATCGGCACGCCGCCCTCGAGCAGCCCGCTCAGGCCCGGCACGCTGAGAAACGAGACGCGGCCCTGGTTGATCATCTCCTCGTAGATCCGGCTCTCGCGCCGCCCCAGCGCCGCGGTATGGGCCTTGGCCGGTGCGATCTGCGCCGACACCGGTGCCGCGCCGTCCAGCCGCTGCAGCCACAGCAGGTGGCCGCCGTCATCGACGATGGCGATACTGACCGCCCAGCCGTTCTGGGCGGCCTCGGCTTCGGAGGCGGCGGCGATGAGCTTGACGTCGGCGAGCGTGAGTACAGGCTTGTTGTTCATATGCATCCGGACAAGGGCTGAATCGAAGACGCCACTTTAAGCGCCGGCATCGACCCCCATCTATGCCGAGTCCAGGAACTAGAATCCTGTGAGCGCCTCAAAGCGTCACTGTCCCCACTCGGAGGTTCAAAAGATGAACGAGACCCTGCAGACCACCTACACCGGCAGCGCCGGCGCACTGGACACCCAGCGCAACCGCGTGTTGCGCAACACCTACTGGCTGCTCGCGCTGTCGCTCGTGCCCACGGTGCTCGGTGCCTGGATCGGCGTGGCAACGGGCTTCAGCTTCTTCGCCGGCAGCCCGTTCATCGGCTTCATCCTGTTCATGGCCGTTGCCTTCGGCTTCTTCTGGGGCATCGAGAAGAACAAGAACTCGGGCCTCGGCGTCGCGTTGCTGCTCGGCTTCACCTTCTTCATGGGCCTGATGCTGTCGCGCCTGATCGGCGCGGTGCTCGGCTTCAGCAACGGCGCCACGCTCATCGCGGTCGCCTTCGGCGGTACCGCGCTCGTGTTCTTCGCGATGGCGACACTGGCCACCACGATCAAGCGCGACATCTCGGGCTGGGGCAAGTGGCTGATGGTCGGCGTGATCGGCCTGATCGTCGCCAGCGTCGCCAACATCTGGCTGCAACTGCCGGCGCTGATGCTGACCGTCTCGACGCTCGCGATCGTGATCTTCTCGGCCTTCATCCTCTACGACGTCAAGCGCATCGTCGACGGCGGCGAGACCAACTACGTGAGCGCGACGCTCGCGATCTACCTGAGCATCTACAACATCTTCCAGAGCCTGCTGAGCATCCTCGGCATCTTTGGCGGCGACCGCGACTGACGCGGATCAGAGCAGATGCAAACGGGGCCTTCGGGCCCCGTTTCTCTTTGCGCGGGTCTAGGGCCGCTCGAAGACCGCCATCGACTCCACGTGGGCGGTATGCGGGAACATGTTGACCGCTCCCGCGTGCGTGCAGCGGTAGCCGGCTTGGTGCACCAGCAGGCCGGCGTCGCGCGCCAGCGTGGCCGGGTTGCAGCTGACGTAGACGATGCGAGAGGGCGGCGTCCAGCCCGGCGCCAGCGCCGGCTCCTGCACCGCGTCGGCCACCGCCTTGACGAGCGCGAAGGCGCCCTCGCGCGGCGGGTCGACCAGCCAGCGGCTCGCGCTGCCATAGGACGCCAGGTCGGCCGGCGCCAACTCGAACAGATTGCGCGCCTCGAAGCGCGTCTTGCCCGTCAGGCCGTTCAACGCCGCGTTCTCGCGCGAGCGCGCCACCAGTGTCTCGCTGCCCTCGATGCCCAGCACCTCGCTGGCCTTGCGCGCGATCGGCAGCGTGAAGTTGCCCAGACCGCAGAACCAGTCGATCACGCGCTCGCCGGGCCGGGCGTCGAGCAGCAGCAGCGCGCGGTGCACCAGCGTGCGATTGATCGCGTGGTTGACCTGGGTGAAGTCGGTCGGCTTGAACGGCATCACGATGTCGAACTCCGGCAGCGTGTAGGCCAGCGCCGGCGTGCCATCGTCCGGATCGAGGCGGTGCACGGTGTCCGGCCCCTTGGGCTGCAGCCACCACTGGATGCCATGCTCGGCGCCGAAGCTTGCGAGCCGCTGCAGATCGGCCGCGGACAGTGGCTCGAGGTGGCGCACCACCAGCGCCGTGACCAGGCCCTCGGGCGCCTCGCCGACGGCGAGCTCGAGTTGCGGCAGCGTCTCGCGCGCATCCATCGATCCCACCAGTTCGCGCAGTGGCATCAGGAGCGCGCTCACATGCGGTGGCAGCACCTGGCAGCTCTGCATGTCGGCGATGTAGCTCGACTTGCGCTCGTGAAAGCCCACCAGCACCGTGCCCTTCTTGCGCACATGCCGCACCGACAGACGGGCCCGGTAGCGGTAGCCCCAGGTCGGCCCCTCGATCGGCCGCAAGACCTGCTCGGGCTTGACCTTCGCCAGATGCCAGAGGTTGTCCTCGAGCACCCGCTGCTTGGTCGCGACCTGCGCCGCCACATGCAGATGCTGCATCTTGCAGCCACCGCAGGCGCCGGCATGCAGGCCGAAGTGCACGCAGCCGGGCTGCACCCGCTGCGAGCTCTCGCGGCCGAGTTCGGCCAGCGTCGCCTGCTCCCAGCTCGCCTTGCGCCGGTTCACGCTGACGCGCACCCTCTCGCCGGGCAACGCGCCCTCGATGAACACCACCTTGCCTTCGCTGTTGTGGGCCACGCCCTGGGCCTCGAGGTCGAGCGAGTCGACCTGCAGCCATTCATTCCGATCCGTCATGGGCCCGGATTATCCGGGGCGCGTAGCATCGTCACTCACCCTTGAGGAGACCGCATGGACTCGACAGCCTTGTCTCGCCGCAGCCTCGTCGTGCTTGGCGCACTGCTGCTGGCCGCCTGTGTCGCCTATCCAGTGGCGCCCTATCCGCCAGGTCCGAGCGCCTTCGATCGCTCATGGGACGCCGCGCTGGGTGCTGCCGCCGATGCAGGCGTGCAGGTGCAGTCCGCAGACCGCGCCAGCGGCCGGATCGCAGGCACCAAGGGCGGCGCCGCAGTGGCGATCGATGTCCAGACCCGCGCCGACGGCCGGATCCAGGTCGCCTTCAATGCGCCGGACTCGAAGCAGAGCAACCCATCGCTGGCCGACCAACTGAGCCAGGCCTACAACCACCGCATGGGCCGCTGATCCGGCACGACTGCCGGGCTCGCGGCAAGATCAGAAGATCGAGTCGCGGTGAATGCCGCTGCGCGCCATGCGCCGCTTGAGCTTGAGCAAGGCCTCCTGCTGGATCTGGCGGATGCGCTCGCGCGTCAGGCCCAGGCGCTCGGCCAGCGTCTCCAGCGTCTCGGGCTCGCGGTCGCGCAGGCCGTAGCGGCCGGCCAGCACCTCGCGCTCGCGCTCGCTGAGCGAGTCGAGCCCGCTGTTGAGCAGCGCATCGACCTCGTGGATCAGCCGCTGTCCCATCGGATCGGTGGCCTGGTCGTCGGCCACCATGTCGATCATGGTTTCGCTGTTGTCGCGCTCGAGCGGCGCATCGAGCGAGGTCGGATGCTCGGCAAAGCGCAGCAGCTCGGACACCTCCTGCACCGGCCTGCCGACCGCCTGCGCCACCGCGTCGACACTGACGTTCTGGCCGCCGGCCGAGGCCGCGCTCTCGAGCGCCCGGCGCGCCTTGAGGACCTGGTTGAGTTCGCGCACCACATGCACCGGCAGCCGCACCAGGCGCGCCTGATGCATGATCGCGCGCTCGATCGACTGGCGGATCCACCACGATGCGTAGGTCGAGAAACGAAAGCCGCGCTCCGGCTCGAACTTGCCGATCGCGTGCATCAGGCCGAGGTTGCCTTCCTCGATGAGGTCGGTCAGCGGCAGGCCGCGGCCGAGGTAGTTCTTGGCCACGCTGACCACCAGCCGCAGGTTGCGCTCGATCATCTGCTGGCGCGCCTCGAAGTCGCCGGCCCGGGCCTTGACCGCGGTGTCGTACTCCTCCTGCGGCGTGAACAGCGGCGCCCGCCGGATCTCGCGCAGATAGGTCTGCAGCGTGTCGCTGTTGTCGCGGTCGGCGGCGACGGCCTGGGCCTCGCGCGGATCGTCGCTCGCGATCGGCCCCACTCTTTCATCGGCCTCGGCGCCGAGCACCAGGGGATCGTCGCGCTCGACCGGCTCGGCATCGCTGGCAGGATGGGCGCGACCGTTGAGGTTCGCGTTGGGCTTCCTGCTGCCGGGCATGCGAGGCTCCCCGCTATCTCGGCGGCAGCGCCTTGATCGGGTCGATGGGCTTGCCCGAGCGCCGGATCTCGAAGTGCAGCTGCACCCGTTCGGCATCGCTCGATCCCATCTCGGCGATCTTCTGGCCGCGCTTGACCGGCTGGTCGTCACCGACCAGCAGGACCTTGTTGTGCGCGTAGGCGGTAAGGTAGGTGTTGTTGTGCTTGACGATGATCAGGTTGCCGTAGCCGCGCAGGCCCGAGCCGGCGTAGACGACGCGCCCGTCGGCCGCGGCCAGCACTGGGTCGCCGAGCTTGCCGGCCAGCGAGATGCCCTTGTTGCGCGTCTCGTCGAAGGGATTGAGCAGCGCGCCCGAGGCCGGCCAGGACCAGGTGATTTCGTCGTCGGGCTCGCGCGTCGCGACCGGGCTGCTGGCACCGCCGGCACTGGCCGGCGCCGCGCCGGTGCTCGTCCCGTTGCCGGTGGCCGCTGGCGTTGCGGTCCCGCCCGCGACCACCGCCGGCGCACCGGGGGCGCCGGGGGTGCCGGGCTTGGGCGCATCGAGGGGCTTGGGCTCGACCTTGGCGGCAACCACCGGCTTGGTCGCCGCCACGGACGGATCGGCGCCAGGGGGCGCAACGCGCAGCACCTGACCGACCTCGATCAGATTCGCGTTGTCGATGCCGTTCCAGCGCGCCACGTCGCGCCAGTTCTGGCCGGTCTCGAGGCCGATGCGGATCATCGTGTCGCCCGGCTTGACCGTGTAGTAGCCGGGCTTGCCGGCGTTCTCGGCCCCCGGCAGCGGCTTCGGCGTGGTATCCGTCGCGCCCGACGCCGAGCCGATCGTCGTCGGTGCCCGCGTCGCGCTGCGGTCTTCGACCGGCGCCTTGCGTGACGACGAGGCGCAGCCGCTCACCAGCAGCACCATGCCAAAGACGGCTGCGGCGCCGAGGCGGCGCCGCAGCGGGCGAGAGATCGAGGAAATGGATGTCAGATGCATGAGCAGACGCACAGGGTGCACCAAGCGGGCCGTTATGCGAGACCGGATTTTAGGGGGACAAAGCGCACCGCCTCATGCACGCTGCGCTGCAGGCGACCATCGGCCAGGCGATCGACCACCACCAGCACCTGTCCCGCGCCGCTGCCATCGCCGCTGGGCGCCACCAACCGCCCGCCGACGGCAAGCTGTTCGAGCCACGGCGCCGGCACGTCGTCGCCGCCGGCGGCCGCGATGATGGCGTCGTAGGGTGCGTTCGGCGCGTGACCCAGACGCCCGTCGCCGTAGACGAGCCGGACGTCGCCGGCATCGATCGCCAGCAGGTTGGCACGTGCCTTGTCGTGCAGCGGCTTGAGGCGCTCGATCGAGACCACGCTGCGCGAGAAACAGGCGATCAGCGCCGCCTGGTAGCCGCAGCCGGTGCCGATCTCGAGCACCCGCAACCGCGCCGTGGCTGCATGCGGCGCCAGCATCAACGCCAGCATGCGCGCCACTACCGAGGGCTTGGAGATGGTCTGGCCAAGGCCGATCGGCAGGCTGGTGTCTTCATAGGCTTGCTGCACCAACGCGCTGTCGACGAAGCGATGGCGCGGCACCGCGCGCAGCGCCGCGATCACGCGCTCGTCGCGCAGCCCCTCGCGGACCAGTCGCTCGACCAGGCGCTCGCGAACGCTGTGCGAGTCGAGCCCGACCCCGGCCGGCTGCATGCTGCGGCTGCGCTCGCGCGCCGCGTCGTCGACCGGCCGCTGCGGCCGCAGCACCTCCGACCCGCCGTCGCGTGCGACGACCTGTGAGAGCGAGAGCGGGAAGCGGCGTGGCGGTGTCGAGGTCATCGGATTGCGGTGCGGCGGCTAGGCATTGCCCGCGGCCAGCCAGGAACTGAAGAGCGGCAGCCCCGCGTGGTCGGTCAGGTCGACCTGCAGCGGCGTCACCGACACTTGGCCCTGCGCCACGGCGTGAAAGTCGGTGCCCTCGCCGGCCTCGCGCGCGTCACCGGCGGCGCCGATCCACCAGATCGGTTCGCCGCGCGGATTCATCTGCCGGATCACCGGCTCGCTCGCGTGGCGCTTGCCCAGCCGCGTCAGGCGCCAGCCGGCCAGATCCGCGTACGGCCGGTCGGCCGGGACGTTGACGTTGAGCAGCCAGGGTGCGGCCGCCGGAGGTTGGGCGATCACGCGCGCCAGCAGTTCGCGCGCCACCCGTGCCGCGCTGTCGAGATTCGGCCAGCCCTTCTGCGCCAGCGAGAAGGCGATCGACGGGATGCCGAAGAGATAGCCTTCCATCGCCGCCGCGACGGTGCCCGAGTAGATCGTGTCGTCGCCCATGTTGGCGCCGTTGTTGATGCCCGAGACGACCAGATCGGGCCGTTGCGGCAGCAGGCCGGTGAGCGCGACGTGCACGCAGTCCGACGGCGTGCCGTTGAGATAGCGATAGCCGTTGACTGCCGTGTAGACCGACAGCGGCCGGTTCAACGTCAGCGCGTTCGAGGTACCGCTCGAGTTCTGCTCGGGCGCCACCACGTCGACCTCGCCGAACTCGCGGCACACCTCGACCAGCGCGGCCAGGCCGGGGGCGAGATAGCCGTCGTCATTGGCCACGAGGATGCGCATGCGGGCCATTGTAGGGACGCACCCCGCAGGGCCTTCTCGTCTCGTCACCTCAGCGACGCCACGCCCGCCCCAGGCTGCCTATGATGCGCCGCTTGAGCGGGCGCATCCCCGCGCGCGCCACGAGGAGAAGAACATGCAAGCCTGGCTCTGCGAAACCGCCACCGGACCCGACACGCTGCAGTGGAAGACGCTGCCCCTGCCCGAGCCGCAGCCGGGCGAGGTACGGGTCGCGATCAGGGCCGCGAGCCTGAACTTCCCCGACCTGCTGATCGTGCAGGGCAAGTATCAGTTCAAGCCGCCGCTGCCCTTCGTGCCCGGCTCCGAGTTCGCCGGCGTCGTCGATGCGGTCGGTGCCGGCGTCATGCACCTCAAGCCCGGCATGGCGGTCGCATCCTTCGGCGGGCTCGGCGGTTTCGGCACCCATGCCTGCGTCAACGCGCAGCTGGCGATGCCGCTGCCGCCCGGTTTTGCCTTCGAGGATGCCGCGGCCTTCCTCTGCACCTACGGAACCACCCACCATGCACTGGTCGACCGGGCCCAGCTCAAGGTCGGCGAGACGGTGCTGGTGCTCGGCGCCGCCGGCGGCGTCGGCACCGCAGCGATCCAGATTGCCAAGGCGGTCGGCGCGCGCGTGATCGCGGCCGCCTCGAGCGACGAGAAGTGCAAGCTCTGCGCCGAGCTCGGCGCCGACGCGACGATCAACTACTCGCAGGGCGATCTGCGCGAGCAGATCAAGGCCGCCACCGGCGGCAAGGGCCCCGACGTGGTCTACGACCCGGTCGGCGGCGACTTCGCCGAGCCGGTGTTCCGCTCGATCGCCTGGCGCGGCCGCTACCTGGTGATCGGCTTTGCCGCCGGAGCGATCCCGGCGCTGCCGCTGAACCTGGCGCTGCTCAAGGGCGCCTCGATCGTCGGCGTGTTCTGGGGCGAGTTCGCCAAGCGCGAGCCGGCCAACAACGCCAAGGCGCTGATGGAACTGGCGGGCTGGTATGCAAGGGGCTTGATCAAGCCGGTCATCGAGCACCGGCTCGAAATGCACGAGTTGCCGAAGGCCTTCGAACTGATGGCCGCACGTCAAGTGCGCGGCAAGCTGGTGTTGGTCAATCACGCCGCTTCGTAAGCGTCGGTGTCGCCACCCCGGTCGGGGGTCGGGCGGGTGGCGCTGGCGTGGATAATTTCACGCATGGCGCGATCGGGCGACCCGGGCTTCGTCCCGCGGCGGGCTCGCAGCCTCACAGGAGCACCGGATGGCAGTTCGCGTTCTGATCGTCGAGGACAACCCGGTCGCCAGGTCCTTTCTGGCGCGCGTCGTGCGCGAGAGCTTTTCCGACGTCATCGGCGTTTCGGAGGCCGGTGACCTCGAGAGCGCCCGCCGCAGCCTCGGCATCCTCGGCAGCGGCGCGCATGCGCACGCCGCGACCACCGAGGTCTACAAGCTGATCCTGGTCGATCTCGAGCTGCCCGATGGCAACGGCCTCGAACTGCTGGCCGAGCTCGCGCAGCACGCCGCCACCAAGATCGTCACCACGCTCTATTCCGACGACGAGCACCTGTTCCCGGCGCTGCAGTGCGGCGCCGACGGCTACCTGCTCAAGGAGGATCGCTTCGAGGTGCTGGTCGAGGAACTGCAGAAGATCGTGCGCGGCCAGCCGCCGCTGTCGCCGGCGATCGCGCGCCGGCTCCTCAGCCACTTCCGCCAGGGCGAGTCGGCCAGCGCGCCGGCACCGCTGACATCGGGCTTCGCGCCGGGCGATTTCACGCCCACCACCAGCCCCGGCAAGCTCGCGCCGATGGCGCCGCCGGACCCCGACTTCAGCCGCCTGACGCCGCGCGAGAGCGAGGTGCTGACCTACCTCAGCAAGGGCTTCACGATCAAGGAGATCGCCGGCCTGATGGGCATCAAGTGGTTCACCGTCAACGACCACATCAAGGCGATCTACCGCAAACTCAACGTCAGCAGCCGCGCCGAGGCCGCCGTGCTCGCCAGCAAGCAAGGGCTGGTCTGACCGGGCGCTGAGAGCGCCAGCGCGCCATGTGGACCCCGCCCTCGCGCCGCCGCGCCGCGGCGGCCGAAGCCTCGCCGCTCGAGGCGGCGCTGTCCGAAGAGGAAGACCTCGAGCCCGACTCCCGGCCGATCGACTCGAGCACGCTCGAGCAATGGCTGCCGCCGGGCCTGCGCCATCCGCGCTGGCTCGGCTGGCGCGTCAGGGCGCTGCTGGGCGCGGCGCTGCTCGGCTGCCTGATGGTCGTGCTGCTGGCGCGCGCGCTGGCCGCCGAGCCCTGGTTGCCGGGCACCTGGCGCGCCGGCACCGATGGCCGCCTGGTGCTGGCCGCCAGCGCCGACGAGCAGTTGCGACCCTTCATCGGCCAATGGCTTCAGAGCATCGGCGGCGCCGATGGCCGCCTGACCGATGTCGACGCCCAGTTGCTGACCCGCTCGGCGCGCTGGCTGACGCGCGACGGCGACCGCGCCGAGGCCACCGCGCAGCAACACGCGCTCGCCGCCGCGCTCGAGGGGCCGCGCATGCAGCTGGTCTTCGGCGATGGGAGCGAACTCTGGTTCGAGCCCGAAGCGCGCGGTTTCGGCGGCCTCGGGCCGCTGTTCTGGCTGATCGCGGCGCTCGCGCTGGTGCTCTACGTGGTGGCGATGGCCGTGTTGCTGGCCACGCCGGGCGTGCGCAATGCGCTGTTCGCGCTGATCGCGCTGTCCCAGTGCGGCAACCTGCTCTTCATCGCGATCGAGACCAGCCGCGGCCTGGGCCTGCCGGCAGAGTGGATCGGCGGCGAGGCCTGGCTGCGCACCGCCTTCGACCTCGTCGCGGCGGCCGGCTTCGTCCATGTGAGCACGCTGCATCCGACGCGGGTTCCGCGTGCCACTGCGATCGCCACCGTCTGCTGGGTGCTGGTGCTGGCGCTGGCGCTGGCGATGCAGCGCGGTGCGCTGTCAGGCATCTGGTGGTGGACCCAGGGCGCCTGCTTCGGCCTCGGCGTCGTCGCGATCGCGGTGCTCGGCTGGTCGCACCATCTGCAGCCGCACCCCTTCTCGCTGGTGCTGCGCCGCTTTGGCGTGGTCGCGGTCGGCACCTGGGCACTGCTGACGGTGGCCATCGCCACCGCGGCCGACAGCCCCGGCATCCAGCAGCAGATCGCCCGCATCGGCTCGATGGCATGGGTGGTGTTCCTCGCCTCGCTGCTGCTGCTGCTGCCGTTCCTGGCCCGTTCGCAGCAGGTGCTGCGCGAGTTCTCGCTGCTGGCCGGCATCAGCACGATCGCGTTCTCGCTCGACCTGCTGTTCGTGTCGCTGTTCTCCTTCGGCGCCTTCAGCTCGATCGCGCTCACGCTGTTCCTCTCGATCGGCCTCTACGTGGCGCTGCGCCAGCGACTGATGAGCCAGCTTCGCGGCACCGGCGTGCTGACGATGGAACGTCTGTTCGAACGGCTCTACCGCATGGCGCGCGACGTCGAACGCCAGCCGCAGCAGGCGGGCGCCCAGTTGCTGGCGCTGCTGCGCGAGCTGTTCGAGCCGCTCGAGGCGCTGGTGGCGCCGCGCAGCAGCCGCAGCGCGCGCATCAGCAGCGATGGCTCGACGCTGCTGGTGCCGGTGCCCGACCTCAGCGTCGCCAGCGGTCGTGCCGACCAGACCCTGGTGCTGCGCTTCTCGCGCGGCGGTCGGCGCCTGTTCACCGAGGACGACGCCCGCCTGGCCGAGCGCATCGTCGAGCAACTGCGGCGCGCGGTGGCCTACGACCAGGCGGTCGAGCGCGGCCGCAGCGAGGAGCGCAGCCGGCTCGCGCAGGACCTGCACGACGACATCGGCGCGCGCCTGCTGACGCTGATGTACCAGGCCTCGACACCCGAGCAGGAAGACTACATCCGCCACACGCTGCAGGACCTCAAGACCCTGACCCGCGGCTTGGCGGTCGGCAACCACCGCCTGAGCTACGCGCTCGGCGAGTGGAAGGCCGACGTCCAGCACCGGCTCAAGGCCGCCAACATCGCGCTCGACTGGCAGACCCGCATCGACGCCGAGATCGAACTCGGCGTGGTGCAGTGGTCGGCGCTGACGCGGGTGCTGCGCGAGCTGGTCAGCAACGCGCTGGCCCATGCCCAAGCCACCGAGATCCGGGTGACGGTCAGCTACGACCGCAGCGTGCTCGAGCTCTCGGTGCTCGACAACGGCCGCGGCCGCGCGCCGCAGGCCTGGTCGGCCGGTCTCGGCGTCGGCGGCGTGCGCAAGCGCGTCAAGCAGCTCGGTGGCGAGGTCGCCTGGCACGAGGTCGAGTCGGGTGGCATCGAGTGCCGGGTGCGGCTGCCGCGCGCGGTGCTGCAGCAGCGCCGCTAGGCGCCGGGTGCGACCGGGGACGGCGTGCCGGCCTCGGCGCCAGCCGCGTCGATCGCCGCGACCCGCACGATGCGCTGCGACGCGGCGATCTCGATCCCCTCGCGCGCGAGCAGTTCGAGCACCGCGATGTTCAGGTCCGAGCGCACATTGCCCTGGCCGTTGAGCGGATCGGCGATCCAGAACCAGATCGTGAACTCCAGGCCCTCGGGGCTGATGCCGCTGAGATGAACCGCCGGCGTCCGGTCTTCGTCGCGCATCACGCGCGGCACCGTGGACGCCACTTCGACCAGCTTGGGCCGCAACGCCGCGGCGTCGGTGCCGTGCACGACGCGGAAGGCGGTCGACAGCAGCACCGCGGTGTCGGCCAGCGAGGCGTTCTCGACCCGCTGCAGCACCAGCATCTCGTTGGGCACGATCGACTCGCGGCCATTGATGGCGCGGATCACGGTGTAGCGGGTGTTGATGTCGGTGACGCGTCCCTCGAAGGTGTCGACCGTGATCAGGTCGCCGATGCGCACGCTGCGCTCGGCCAGGATCACGAAGCCCGAGACATAGTTGCTCGCCAGTCGCTGCAGGCCGAAGCCGATACCGACGCCGAGCGCACCGCCGAACACCGACAGCGCCGTCAGGTCGATGCCGGCCGCCGAGAGCGCCAGCAGCAGGCCGACGAACAGCAGCAGCATGCGGGTCGCGTTGGACAGCATCTTGCGCACCGACAGGTGGGCCGACCTGTTGGCCATCAGCCGCGCCTCGATCACCGCGCTCAGCCACAAGGCCAGCACCATCACGATGCCGGCGTTGACGATCGCTTCGAGCACGTTGCGCAGCGACAGCTTGGCACCGCCGACACGCCAGGTCACCTGCTCCATCCACTCGAGCACCAGCGGCAGCACGCCGGTGACCCAGAGAATGACGCCGATCCAGGCCGCCCACGACAGCGTGCGCTCGAAGTTGCGCGCCGCGCGCGAATCGGGCAGCGCCGCGCGCAGCACGCGGCCGGCCACGCGCAGGATCAGCAGCGAGACCAGGATCGGCAGCGCGAGCCTGAACACCAGCGGTGGCACCGCGCCGTAGACCAGGCGCTGCGTGACCAGCATGAAGACCAGCGCCAGCACCGGGAACAGCACGCCCGAGTGCGGCTTGTCACCGAGCAGGATCGGGCTGTCGGCAGTGGTGGCGCGGCGCACCAGGTAGACCGTCAGCCAGGCGCCCGCCAGGCAACCGAGCAGGATCGCGAGGTGGGTCAGGGTGTGCCAGTTCGCCAGCGTGCGCAGCATCACGCCGAAATCTTCGGGGCGCGCCGCGTAGGTCAGGGCGGTTTCGTTCATGGACGACGGGGACCAACCGTTCAGTCGGCCAGGTCGGCCAGCACCCGCAGGTGGCTGGCGACGCTGCGCGCCAGCGCCTCGAGGTTGTAGCCACCCTCGAGGCACGAGACGATGCGGCCATTGCTGTGGCGCTCGGCGACGTCCTTGATGCGGCTCGTGATCCAGGCGTAGTCGGCCTCGACCAGGCCGAGCTGGCCGAGGTCGTCGTCGCGGTGGGCGTCGAAGCCGGCCGAGATGAAGATCATCTGCGGCGCGAAGGCCTCGAGCCGCGGCAGCCAGTTGGCCTCGATCAGGGCCCGGATCTCGGCGCCCCTGGTGTAGGCCGCCACCGGCAGGTTGACCATGTTGGTGCCGAGCGGCACCGCGCCGCTGCCCGGGTACAGCGGATGCTGGAAGAAGCTCGCCATCAGCACCCGCTCGTCGCCGGCGATGATGTCCTCGGTGCCGTTGCCGTGGTGGACGTCGAAGTCGATGATCGCGACCCGCTGCAGGCCGCGCACGTCGAGCGCATGGCGTGCCGCGACCGCGACGTTGTTGAAGAAGCAGAAGCCCATCGCCTGCCCGCGCGTGGCGTGGTGGCCGGGCGGACGCACCGCGCAGAAGGCGTTGTCGACCTCGCCGTCGAGCACCGCATCGGTCGCGGCGACCGCGGCGCCGGCCGCGTGCAGCGCTGCGGTCCAGGTGCCGGGGCCGGCGACGGTGTCGGCGTCCAGGTAGCGGCGCAGTCCCGAGCGGTCGACCTGCTCGGTGAAGCCGCGCAGGTTGGCCACGTAGAGCGATTCATGCGCCAGCGCCAGATCGGACTCGGCAACCGGCGGCGCCTCGCGCTCGTCGAGCGCCAGCGCCAGGCCGGTGGCCAGCAGATGGTCGTGGATCGCGTCGAGCCGCTGCGGGCACTCGGGGTGGCCGGCGCCCATGTCGTGGGCGCGGCAGGTGGCATGGGTGTAGTAGGCGGTGGCCATCCGGCGTCGGGCTGCTTGTTGGGCGTTGATGACAGTGCTTCGGCTATGGTCACGGCATGACGCTCGCCTCCCCGTTTGCCTCGCGACTGCACCTGCTCGCGGACCAGATTAGCACGATCATTGTCGGCAAGCGCCCGCAGATCGAGGACTGTATCGCCTGCCTGCTGGCCGGCGGCCACCTGCTCATCGAGGACGTTCCGGGCGTCGGCAAGACCACCCTGGCGCATGCGCTGGCGGTCTCGCTCGGCCTCGAGTTCCGCCGCGTCCAGTTCACCTCCGACCTGATGCCCTCTGACCTCAGCGGTGTCGCCGTCTTCGAGCGCGGCAAGGAGGCCTTCGTGTTCCATCCCGGTCCGGTCTTCACCCAGGTGCTGCTGGCCGACGAGATCAACCGCGCCGGCCCCAAGACCCAGAGCGCGCTGCTCGAGGCGATGGAGGAGCAGCAGGTCAGCGTCGAGGGCCAGACCCGGGCGCTGCCGAGCCCCTTCTTTGTCATCGCGACGCAGAACCCGAGCGACCAGCTCGGCACCTACCCGCTGCCCGAGAGCCAGCTCGACCGCTTCCTGATGTGCATCACGCTCGGCTACCCCGATCGCGCCAGCGAGCGCGCGCTGCTGGCCGGCACCGACCGCCGCGACGCGCTGCGCGAACTGAAAGCCCTGATGAGTCCGGCCGAACTGATCGAGACCCAGCAGGCGGTGCTGCGCGTGCATGCCTCGGAGGCCTTGCTCGACTACCTGCAGGCGCTGATCGGCGAGACCCGCAACGGCCGCTGGTTCGTCGAGGGCCTGTCGCCGCGCGCCGGCATCGCTCTGCTGCGCGTGGCGCGCGCGCGGGCCCTGCTCGACAGCCGCGACTACGTGGCGCCCGACGACCTGCAGGCGGTGCTGGCGCAGACCGTCGCGCACCGGCTGCAGCCGGTGGCCGGCGCCGGCCGCGGGCGCCGCGAGCAGGTGGCGGCCATGCTGGCGGCGGTGGCGCTGCCCTGAGCATCGCCATGCTCGCTCCGCTGCGCAGACGCTGGCGCCGCTGGTGGGAGGCGCGCCACCCACGCAGCGACACCCTGCTACTGACCCAGCGCAACGTCTACATCCTGCCGACCCGCGCCGGCTGGCTGTTTGCCGCCACGCTGCTGGTGCTGCTCGTGGCCTCGATCAACTACCAGTTGAGCCTCGGCTTCGTGCTGACCTTCCTGCTGGCCGGCAGCGGCATCGTCTCGATGCATGTCACCCACGCCACGTTGCGCGGCCTGGCGCTGCACCTGCGGCCGCTGGCCGCGGTCCACGCCGGGGATGCGGCGGCACTCGAGGTCGTGCTCGCCAGCGAGGCCACGCGGCCGCGCTACGGCGTCGGGCTGCGGCTGCGCGAGAGCGGCCAGAAGCAGTGGATCTGGGTCGACATCGCCGCCGGCGGGCAGAGCACCGCCCGGCTCAGCTTCGTGGCAAGGCATCGCGGCCGAGTCGATCTGCCAAGCGTCGTGCTGGAAACGCGCTTCCCGCTCGGGCTGTTCCGCGCCTGGGCCGAGTGGCGCCCGGCGTCGACGCTGCTGGCCTGGCCACGCGCCGAGGCGCCGGCGACCGCGCTGCCGCCAGCGCGCGCGCTCGGCGGCGCGGCGGCCAGCCTGCCCAGCCGCGGCGGCGAAGAATTCGACGGCGTACGCGCCTACCGGCGCGGCGATCCGCTCAAGCTGGTGGTCTGGAAGAAGGTCGCGCGCACGGGCGGCAGCGAGTTGATCGCGCGCGACACCCGCGGCTCGCAGCGCAGCGAGCTCTGGCTCGACTGGGCCGCCACCGGCTCGCTGGCGCCCGAAGACCGCCTCTCGCGCCTGGCCGGCTGGCTGCTCGCGGCCGAACGCGCGGGGCTGGCCTGGGGCCTGCGGCTGCCAGGCACCGAACTCGCGCCGGGCGCGGGCGAAACCCAGCGCCGCGCCGGGCTCGAGGCGCTGGCGCTGTGGCGAACATGAAGCCGCTGGCGATCACGGCAGCCGCGCACACGCCCACCTGGTGGCAGCGCCTGCCGCGCGACGCGCGCGACACGCTGTTCCTGCTGGCGGTGATCGGTTGGACCATCGCACCGCACCTGGCCACGCTGCCGGCGTGGGCCGGCCTGCTGGCGGCGGCCGTGATGCTCTGGCGCGCCGACCTGGCGCTGCGCGGCGCGCCGCTGCCCGGCCGCTGGACGCTGGTGGCGGTGCTGCTGGTCGCGGTGGCGCTCACGGCGTGGAGCCACCGCACGCTGCTCGGGCGCGAGGCGGGCGTGACCTTGCTGGTGGTGCTGATGACGCTCAAGACGCTGGAGTTGCGCGCGCGCCGCGATGCCTTCGTCGTCTTCTTCCTCGGCTTCTTCCTGGTGCTCACGCATTTCCTGAGCTCGCAGTCGCTCGCCATCGCCGCGGCGATGCTGATCTCGGTCTGGGGGCTGCTGACCGCGCTGGTGCTCGCCCACATGCCGGTCGGCCAGCCGAGCCTGGCCCGCGCCGGTGCGCTGGCCGGACGCTTTGCGCTGCTCGGCGCGCCGATCATGGCGCTGCTGTTCCTGCTGTTCCCGCGCGTGGCGCCGCTGTGGGGCGTGCCGGCCGACGCCGGCGCCCGCAGCGGTCTCTCGGGCGAGATGCGGGTCGGCCAGATCGCCGAACTGGCGCACGATGAAAGCATCGCGATCTGGCTGCGCGTGCGTGGCGGCACGCTGCCGCCGGCCACTTCACTCTACTTTCGGGGCGCGGTGCTCGGTGGCTTCGACGGCACGACCTGGCGCGTGCTGCGGCCCGCGTTTTCGCCGGCGCATCAACCGGTCGCCGAGCCGCGCCTGGCCGGCAACCCGGTCGAGATCGAATACACCTTCGAGCCGCAACGGCTGCGCTGGTTGCCGGTGCTCGAACTCACGCCCGAGTTGCCTCCGCAGCCCGAGTTGCAGGCACAGCGGCGCGAGGATCTGAGCTGGGTCATGCAACGGCCACTGGCCGAGCGCCTGCGTCTGACGGCTCCGGCCTGGACCCGCTTCGAGCACGGCCCGCGTGAGGCGACGGTCGGCCTGGAGGACTACCTCGATCTGCCGCCCGGCTACAACCCGCGCCTGCTGGCCAAGGCGGCCGAGATCCGGCGCGACCCGACCCATGCCAAGGCCGACGGCGACGCACTTGCCAGGCTGCTGATGGCCACCATCCGCAAGGGCAACTTCAGCTACACGCTGAACCCCGGTGTCTACGGCGAGGCCGATCCCAAGGGCGCGCTCGACGAGTTCTGGTTCGACCGCCAAGCCGGCTTCTGCGAACACTACGCGGCGGCCTTCGTGGTGCTGATGCGCGCGGCGGGTGTGCCGGCGCGGGTGGTCACCGGCTTCCAGGGCATCGACGTCGGTCCCGGCGGCAGCTACCTCGTGCGCAACAGCCTGGCCCATGCCTGGGCCGAGTACTGGCAGCCCGGCCGCGGCTGGGTGCGGGCCGACCCGACCGCCGCGGTGGCGCCCGAGCGCATCGACCGCAGCCGGCCGCTGGCGGCACCGCGCGGCCTGGTGGCCGGCGCGATCGACGGCATCGATCCGAACCTGCTGCGGCGCCTGCGCGCCAACTGGGAGGCCATCAACGACCGCTGGAACCAGTGGGTGCTGAGCTACGGCAAGAACAGCCAGATGCAGCTGCTGCAGCGGCTCGGCTTCGACGCGCCGAGCTGGGAAGACCTGGGCCTGCTGCTGGCGATCGTGCTGGCCGTGCTGTCCGGCGGCGCCGCGGCCTGGGCCGCCTGGAGCCAGCATCGGCGCGACCCCTGGCTCGCCGCCTGGCAGCGGGTGCGCGAGGCGGCGGCACGGCGCGGCCTGCCGAGCGAAGACTTCGAGGCGCCGCGCGCATTGATGGGCCGCCTGCGGAGCGCGCATGGCGCGCGGGCCGAAGCGGCGCTCGCGGCACTGAGCGAGTTGGAATCCCTGCGCTACGGCGCTGCGGCCGCGCAGATCAGGAGCCGCGCATCGATGCGGCGCGCGGTTCGCCGGCCCGAGCGGCGCGCTGCCGCCGCGATCGGCGCGCTGCCGGTGCTGGCCGCGCAGCTCGCGCCGGTAGATCTGCCGGCAGAGGCCGAGACCGCCGCAGCGCGATGAGCGCCTAGCGGTAGAACGCCTCCACCTTGCCCTTGAGCTTGATCAGCAGCGGCCTGCCCCGGCGGTCCACGGTCCGGCCCGCCGGCACCTTCACCCAGCCCTCGCTGATGCAGTACTCCTCGATGTCGAAGCGCTCCTTGTCGTTGAAGCGGATGCCGACATCGCGCTCGAACACGGCCGCCACGTGATGCGGGCTGGCGGGATCGACCGACAGTCGGTCGGGCAGCGGGGGCGCGTCTTTGTTCTCGTCGCTCATGGGAAACCTCGGGTCGGGCAAATTCCGGTAGTCCTGCATTGTCCAGGACTCCGACTCCGGGCTGCTCGCCGCGGCCTGCGGCACACTCGGCGGATGCTGTATTTCCCGCTCCGCTCTGGCGCATCCGGTACGCGCCGGCACGCCATCACGCTGGCGCTGGCACTGGTCGCCGCGATCCTTGCCCTGCCCGCTCCGTCCCTGGCCGCCAGCAAGAAGCCGCAGCGCGCGCTGCAGTCTGACAACGCCGCCGACGCCGTCACCTACGGCCGCCGCGACGAGTTGATGAACTGGGCCACCGAGGTGGCCGAGCGCCGAGGGCTCGACGCCGTGCAGTTGCAACAGGCGCTCGCCCAGGCGCGCCTGCAACCAGCGGTGCAGCGCCTGATCGCGCCGCCGCCGGCCGGCAGCGCCAAGAACTGGGCCGCCTATCGGGCCCGCTTCGTCGAGCCGGTACGCATCAAGGCCGGCGTCGAGTTCTGGCGCCAGAACGAGGCCGCGCTCGCGCAGGCGCAGGAGCGCACCGGCGTGCCGGCCTCGGTGATCGTCGGCATCATCGGCGTCGAGACGCTCTACGCGCGCCAGATGGGCAACTTCCGCGTCATCGACGCGCTCACCACGCTCGGATTCGACTTTCCGGCCAATGCCCGGCGCGACCGCAGCGCCTTCTTCCGCGACGAACTCGAGGCGCTGTTCGTGCTGGCGCAGCACCAGGGCATCGACCCGCTCTCGCTCAAGGGCAGCTACGCCGGCGCGATCGGCATGCCGCAGTTCATGCCGAGTTCGATCCTGCGCTACGCGGTCGACGGCGACGCCGACGGCCGCATCGACCTGCATGGCAACCCGGCCGACGTGATCGCCTCGGTGGCCCACTACCTGGCCGAGTTCGGCTGGCAGCGCGGCATGACCACGCACTATGGCGTGGCGGTGCCGGTCGAGGTGGTCGACCGCGCCGTGCTGCTGGCGCCGGACATCCTGCCCAGCTTCAGCGCGGCCCAGTTCGCCGAGCGCGGTGCCGTGCTCGACGCGGCCGGCCTTGGCCACGTCGGCCCGCTGGCGCTGGTCGAGCTGCAGAACGGCGAGGCGGCACCGAGCTACGTTGCCGGCACGCAGAACTTCTATGCGATCACGCGCTACAACTGGTCGAGCTACTACGCGCTCGCTGTGATCGAACTCGGCCTCGCGGTGGAGGCCGTTTGGCTCAAGGCTCAGGGCAGCACCGGCTCGAGCTGACTGACGACCTGCGGCGGCGCGTAGTTCGGCGTCTGCGCGAGTTGCTGCGCGTCGGGCGAGCCGGGCTCGGTCGTCCACGACACCAGGCACACCACCAGCAGCATCGCCACGCTGCCGAGCAGCGTGCGGGTCAGGAACTCGTCGGTCTGGCCAGCGCGATTCGAGAATTCGTTGTGAAACATGGCGTGCTCCGTATGGGGTGGAACGTTCACTTCGACCGTTCCTGACCCACATACGCGAGCACGACGCCAAACCGGACAGGCTCCCCCTACGGAGGGAGCCGGGTGGATCAGCCGACGGCCTCAGGCGGGCGCCTTCGGCGGCCCCTTTGCGGGCTCGACCGGCGCTCTTTGCGGCACCCCGCGCGATGGACCGGGGGGCGGCGGCATCGGAGCGGGTGTGCCTGCCGCGGCGCTGCCCGAGATGCCGAGCGCACACGGATGCATGTCGATGAATCCCATCTTGAGCTCCTGGTTCAGTTGAAGAATTCCGGCGTCGACACTGCATTCTTCGCGATGCCGCCGGTCGCATCACGCAGTTCCGATTGGAGGCGCGCCGCGCGCCTGAAGGCTGGCGAGTCGGCGCCCCACGCGACCCTGAGCCCCGGCAGCGCGGCATCGACCAGTGCCAGCCCCTCGGCCGTGCGACCCTGAGCACGGAGCAGATCCGCAAGGTTCAGACTGACGCTGAGCGTCTGCGGATGCTCCGCTCCCAGCAGGTCCGCGTAGTCCCGGTAAGCGCGCAACAGCGCCTGCTCGGCGCGCACCTTGTCGCCGGCAGCGCGCCAGACCCAGGCATCGACCAAGCCTGCATGGGCCTGCTGGCGCGGCGCCGGCGCTTGCGCTGGCTGCTGCAAGGCGAAACTGCTCAGCCAACGGCGTGCCTCGTCGGCTTTGCCACGGCGCAGCTCCAGCTCGGCCATCACGAGCGCCGAACGCTCGGCCAGCGCCCGCGGCAGCCGCTCGCCCGAAGCCGCCTCGGCCTGGCGCGCGAGTCGCTCGACCAGCTCCGGATGGCGCTCGACCTGGCCGGCACCGATGAGCGAATGCACCGCGACGATCAGGCCCTCGGCGCTGCGCCGGCCCGCGGGGAGTCGATCCAGCACGCCGATCAGTGCCGGCAGCCTGCCCTGCAGGCCGCTTCGGTCGTCCATGCTGAGCATCGACTGCAGTTGCAGTTGCAGCTGGAGCACGCAGGTTTCGTCGGCGGCGCCGAGTTGCTCGGCGCAGCGCGGTTCGCTGTCGGCAGCCGCCGCGGCGGCGTCGCGAAAGCGGCCCCATCGATAGAGCACGTTGACGCGGTCGTAGTCGTTGCCCAGTCGATCGCGAGGCGTCATGTCGGGCGCGCGCTCGACCAGCACCCGCGCACGTTCGACCAGCGCCAGGGCCTCCTCGTACCGGCCACGGTCGGCGACCGCGTTCAGCAGACCGCGCAAGGCGTCGATGGCGGGCAGGCTGGCCTCGCCAAAGGCCACGCGTGCATGCACCAGTGCCTGCTCGAACTGGGCCTGCGCCGCCGGCGATTGCCCCGAGTGAAGCGCAAGCCATCCGCGCTGTTCGGCGATCCTGAACTGCAGTTCGTGGTCGTCGGCCTCTGCCGCACTCGCCGCATCGGCCACCAGGCGAGCGGCCTCGGCGTAGCCGCCTTGCCGGTAGACGTTGTCGGCCAGTTCGAGCTGCGCGATGGCCGCGCCGCGCCGGTCGCCGTCCCGCTGCCGCAGGCGCAGCACCTCCTGCTGGGCGCGTGCCGCGTTCTCGTAGTCGCCGATGAAGAGCTGCACGTCGCCGATTCCGCCCAGCAGGTCAAGCTGCAGTTCTGCCTGGCCCTGCAGCGCTGCCGCCTGGCGGCGACCGGTGTCGAGCAACTCCCGCGCACTCAGCTCGCGACCGCGATTGGTCTGCGGGTCGGCCCAACGAAACAGATCGAGCAGGAAGCTGCGCGCCGCCAGTGCCGTGGCAGCCTCGGAGCGCGCCCGCTGGGCTTGCACGAGCGCCACCGTGGTCAGCACCACCATGCCGGCCAAGGCGGCACTACCGAGCGCCACGCCCACGCGGTGGCGGCCCGCAAACTTGGCGGCGCGCCACCAGGCGCTCGGCGCGCGCGCCTGCACCGGCTCGCCGGCCAGCCAGCGGTCGACGTCGGCCAGCAGCAGGTCGACCGAGCCGTAGCGCCGGGCCGGATCCTTGGCCAGTGCCTTGCCGAGCAGCGCGTCGAGTTCGGACGCCAGCGCCCGCCTCAGCGCGCGCGGCTCGCTGCCGCGCAGCGCAGCTACCGTGGCATCGACGCGCTGACTCGCGGGCCGCGGCTCGATCTCGACGATCGCGCGCTCCAGCGCGCCCGGCAGCGTCGAGCCAGGCTCGCAGGGCTCGTGCCCGCACAGCAACTCGTACAGCACCACGCCGAGCGAGTAGACGTCGCTGGCGGTGCTCAGCGGCCGCCCGAGGATCTGCTCCGGGCTCGCGTAGCGCGGCGTCAGCGGCCGGCCGGCCTCGCGTGTGAGCTCGGTGTCGTCGGTCTGGGACTGCTCCGCCGCCAGCAGCTTGGCGATGCCGAAGTCGAGCAGCTTGACCCAGCCATCGCCCGTGACAAGGATGTTGGCGGGCTTGAGGTCGCGGTGCAGAACCAGATGCGCATGGGCGTGCTGCATGGCCAGCAGTACCTGGCGGAACAGCGCGATGCGCCCACGCAAACCCAGCCGCAGGCGATCGGCATGCTCGGTGATCGGCTCGCCGTCGACGAACTCCAGCGCCAGGTAGGGCCAGCCCTCGGCCGAGGTACCGGCATCGAACAGGCTCGCGATGCGCGGATGGTTGAGGCCGGCCAGGATGTCGCGCTCGCGCTCGAAGCGCGGCGCGAAGGCCGGACCGGCACGCCAGCGGTGCAGCAGCTTGAGCGCTACCGCGCGCTGCGGGCCGCCGTCGTCGCGCCGCGCCAGCCAGACCTCGGCCATGCCGCCGCTGCCCAGCGGGCGCTCGATGCGATAGGGGCCGATGCGGGTGCCGGCCTGCGGCGTGCCGGCCGCCGGTGCGGTGGTCGGCGGCAAGGCATCAAGGAACTCCTCGTCCTCGGCGGCGCGGCGCGCCTCGAGCATCTGCAGCAGGCGCTGCAGCATCGGGTCGCCGGCCTCGCGCAGGGCCTCAAGCCAGGCCGGGCGCTGCTCGTCGGCAAGGTCGAGCGCCTCGTCGTAGAGCTGCGACAAGCGCTGCCAGTCCTGCGGGCCGATCGGCGCCATGCGGAAGTCCCTCCGATGCCGTGAGCATAGGAGGCGTCGGCTCCGCCGCAAGGCCCGGCCTCGGTGCCGGCACGGCGAGGCTGGCAAGTCGGGTCGGTGCCGGCTACGCTCTGGCCCGACGATGGGAACCAGCACACCGCCGATCACCCAGCTGTTGCGCCTGGCCGCCGACGGCGACCGGGTCGCGCTCGACGCCATCTACGAGGCGCTCTACCCGCAGCTGCGGCGCGTGGCTCATGCCCGTCTCTACGCCCAGGGCAGCGCCGAGGACATGGGCACGACGACGCTGGTCCACGAAAGCTTCCTGCGCCTGGTCAGCGCCTCGCAACTGCAGCTCGAGGACCGAAAGCACTTCTTCACCTACGCCGCCAAGACGATGCGCAACATCATCGTCGACGACGCGCGTGCGATTGGCGCACAACGCCGTGGCGGCGACCTCGACCGCGTCACGCTCGACGGCGACGACGCCCTGCCCCCGGCGGCGCAGACCGCAGACACGCAGGCGCTCGACGTGCACGAGGCGCTGGCCGGCCTCGAGGCGATCGACGCCGACCTGGCCGAGCTGGTCGAGATGCGCTTCTTCGGCGGCTACGACGAGGCCGAGATCGCCGAGTTGCTCGGCATCAGCGAGCGCACCGTGCGCCGGCGCTGGGACAAGGCGCGCAGCTTCCTCTACCTGGCGCTGCGCGAGGGCGGCGGCTGAGTCGAAGCCTGTGGTCGTTGCGCGCGCACCGAGCGCCGCGCGAACCACACGAGCACCGGCTGGTAAGCGCTGCCGAGCAGCCGCACGAGGAGATCGAGCAACTTCGCGTCCGGTCCCACCAGCACCCGCCGCGCGTTGCGCTGCACGCCGCGCAGGATCTCCCGGGCTGCGCGCTCGGCGCTGGTGGTGGCGAGCAGCCGGTCGAAGTGCGCCCGGGCCTGCTCGACCGGCATGCCGACCAGCGCCTCGGTGCTGGCGTCCATGCGTGCCGAGCGCGCGATCGCGGTGCGCACGCCGCCGGGGTGCACGCAGGTGGCGCTGACCGGCGTGCCCGTCAAATCGAGCTCCATGCGCAGCGCCTCGGTGTAGCCGCGCACCGCGAACTTGGTGGCGTTGTAGGCGCCGTTGGCCGGCATCGCGAGCAGGCCGAACAGGCTCGAGGTGTTGATCACATGGCCCCTCACGCCGCTCTCGCGCGCGCTCGCCTGCAGATGCGGCAGGAAGGCCTGGGTGCCATGCACCACGCCCCAGAAGTTGATGCCGAAGACCCAATGGAAGTCCTCCGGCCGCACGTTCGCCAACGGCGCGCCGAGCGCGACGCCGGCGTTGTTGAAGAGCAGGTTGACGCGGCCGTGGTCGACCATCACCTGCGCGGCCCAGGCCTCGACCACTGCTCGGTCGGCAACGTCGACCTGCGTGCTGGTGCAGCGGAGCTGTGGCGCCTCGGCAGCCACCAGCCGCGTGGTCTCTTCCAGCCCGGCCGCATCGACATCGCTCAGTGCCAGCTCGCAGCCGCGCCGTGCGAGCTCGAGCGCCAGCGCGCGACCCATGCCGGAGGCAGCGCCGGTGATAGCGGCCACCTCGCCGCGGAAGTCACGGCTCATGGCTGTCGTGCCTCGGGACTTGGCTCAGCTGGCGCCGCCTCGCCGGCCTCGGCCACGGCGATCGTCGCCAAGGCCTCTGCTGCGCCCGCAAGATCGGCCGCCACCAGTTCCGGCATCGACGGTGGCGAGTCGACCGGCAGTTCGGTCGCCGAGGGCTCGACAGACGCAGCGGTCACGGCCGCCTGGGCGTCGGCCAGCGCCTGCAGCAGGAAGTCGCGGCCCTGCTTCAGCGAGGCCATCGCCTCGGGCAGCATCACGAAGATCGGCCACACATGCGGCAGCCTGGGCCGCAGCAGCAGCTCGGCCCAGACGCCATGGCGGCGCGCGGCGTCGACCAGCCGGGTCGAATCGGCCAGCAGCACCTCGTGCTGGCTGGCATGCACCTGCAGCCGCGGCAGGCCGCGCAGGTCGCCGTAGAGCGGCGAGACCAGCGGATCGAGCGGGTCATGACCGTTCAGGTAGAAGGCCGTGGCCTCGGCGAGTTGCTCGCCGCGGAACATGACGTCGCTCTCGGTGTTGGTTCGCAGCGTCGAGCCGGTGCAGGCGAGATCGGTCCAGGGCGAGAACAGCAGCGCCGCGGCCGGCAGCGGCAGGCCGGCGTCGCGCGCGGCGAGCAGGCAGGCCAGCGCCAAGCCGCCGCCGGCCGAGTCGCCGGCAATGGCGATGCGGTGTGCCGGCGTGCCCTCGGCCAGCAGCGCACGGTAAGCGGCGAGCGCGTCGTCGAGCGCGGCCGGAAACGGGTGCTCGGGCGCGAGCCGGTAGTCGACCGCGACCACCCGTGTCCGGCACAGGTGGGCCAGCAGCGCGCAGACCGGACGATGCGAGTCGAGGTCGCAGAAGAAGTAGCCGCCACCGCGGAGGTAGAGCAGCGTGAAGCCCGGCTCGGCCACGCTCAGCACCTCGCCGCCTGGCGCGCCGGTGGCCGGGTCGGCGGCGTAGGGTGTGCAGCTCACGCCTTTGGGCAGCTTGGGCCGGTGGCGCGCCGAGAGCTTCCTCATGTCGGCGCGGATCTCGGCCACCACCAGCGCCTGACCGGGCTTGCGCTTGACCTTGCGGCGCAGGTAGAAGTTGATGACCGAGGCGGTGAGGCTCATGACGACGGTGGGTGGAACTGTTCGGCCCTAAAGCGCCGGGTGAGCCGTCGGAACGCGAAGGTCGAGCCCGGCCACAGCGCGGTGTTGCGGCCGCTCGCGTTGAGATACCAGCTGCGGCAGCCGCTTGCCCACACCGTGCGTCCGAGCCGGCGGCGCAGGCCCTCGTTGTAGCCGGCCTCGACCTCGGCCTTCACCTCGAGGCTGCGCGCGCGGCCCTGGCGCAGCGCGCGCAGGGCCTGCATGACGAACTCGATCTGCGACTCGATCATGAAGATCATCGAGCTGTGGCCGAGCCCAGTGTTGGGACCGACCAGCATGAACAGGTTGGGGAAGCCGTTGATGCAGCTGCCGAGGTAGGCCTGCGGGCCGCCCTGCCCGGCCCAGCGCTCGCCCAGATCGAGGCCGTCGCGGCCGAAGAACATGCCCGGCGGCACGCCCTCCTGCACCTTGAAGCCGGTGGCGTGGATGATCACGTCGACCTCGCGCTCGACGTCGCCAACGACACCTCGCTCGGTGATGCCACGGATCGGCTCGGTGATCACCTGCACGTTGGACCGCGCCAACGCAGGGTAGTAGTCGTTGGCGATCAGGATGCGCTTGCAGCCGGGCGTGTAGCCGGGCGTGATCTTCGCGCGCAGCGCGGGGTCGTCGATGCGGCGTGCGATCTCCTTCTTCACCAGGCTGCCGAGCAGCTTCATGACCCTTGGCCCGCGCAGGAACAGCAGCACGCGCGACTCCAGCGCCCAGTAGATGCCGAAGCGCCAGAGGCGCTGGCGCCAGGGCTGGCGCTCGAAGCGCTCCTGTTCGGCCGGCGCGATCGCGCGATCGGGCTTGGGCAGCACCCAGGGTGGCGTGCGCTGGTAGTAGTCGACGCGCGCCGCGCCGGCCGCGATCCGCGGCAGGAACTGGACCGCGCTCGCGCCGCTGCCGATCACGGCCACGCGCAGCCCGTCGAGCGGCAGGTCGTGGCGCCAGTGCGCCGAGTGGAAGCTCGGGCCGGCAAAGCTGTCGCGCCCGGGAATGTCGGCGAAGGCCGGGTTGCTCAACGCGCCCATCGCCGGCACCAGCACCGGCGCCTCGAAGCGGCGGCCGTCGGCGCAGCGCACCCGCCACAGCGCATGTTCTTCGTCCCAGCGCGCCTCGACCACCTCGGCGTTGAAGCGGATGTGCGGCAGCAGGCCGTGCCGGTGCGCGCAGCCCTTGAGGTAGTCGAGGATCTCGCTCCAGCCCGAGTACATGCGGCTCCAGCGCGGGTTGGGCTCGAAGGAGTAGCTGTAGAGATGCGAGGGCACGTCGCAGGCACAACCAGGGTAGGTGTTGTCGCGCCAGGTGCCGCCCAGTTCGGCCGCGCGTTCGAGCAGCACGAAGTCCTCGACGCCATCGCGCCGCAGCCGCATCGCCATGCCGAGGCCGGCAAAGCCGGTGCCGATGATGATGACGTCGTGGTGGGCC
Organism: Rivibacter subsaxonicus; assembly: GCF_004217215.1. Lineage (GTDB taxonomy): Bacteria > Pseudomonadota > Gammaproteobacteria > Burkholderiales > Burkholderiaceae_C > Rivibacter > Rivibacter subsaxonicus. The sequence goes on along the minus strand of NZ_SHKP01000006.1, from coordinate 445,642 downwards.
GGCGTGGTGTCGCCGGCGCTGGGGGCGAGCTCCATCAGCGCGCCGGCAGTTGCGGCGGGTTCGGGTGCAGCCGCGCCATCGAGTGCGAGTCGACGTAGGCGCCGTCGCGCAGCGCGTAGGCACGGTGCGTGCCCTCGATCTCGAAACCGTGCTTGCGGTAGAGCGCGATCGCCGGCGCGTTGTCGCAGTAGACGTTGAGTTCGAGTCGCAGCACATGCGCCCAGCGGTCGGCGTAGTCGCACAGCGCCTGCATCAGCGCGCTGCCCACACCCTGGCGCTGCGCCTGCGGCAGCACCGAGATGCCGAGGATCATCGCGTGCCGGCGCCGCACCGAGGGATGCACCGGGTGCAGCCCGCAGGTGCCGAGCACCTCGCCGGCGCGCTCGGCCAGCAGCATCAGCTCGGGCGGTTGCAGCGGCTTGGCCAGGCGCTCACGCCACAGCTCGACGCTGGTGTACGGGATCTGCATCAGGCCAGGATAGATGCCCGGGTCGCCCATCACGCGCGCCACGGCGGCGGCGTCGTCGAGGGTCACGCGGCGGATGATGAGCGCGTCGTTCATGCCGGCGATGCTGCCATGAAGAAGGGGCGCCGCAGCGCCCCTCGGGATCGGGTCGTGGTCAATCAGACACGCTCGGCGACCCAGCCGCGCACCGAGGCCAGCGCCTGCGCCAGCTTGCTGGCGTCGGTGCCGCCGGCCATCGCCAGGTCCGGCTTGCCGCCGCCCTTGCCGCCGACCTGCTGGGCGACGAAGTTGACCAGCTCGCCGGCCTTGAGCTTGCCGGCGGTGTTGGCCAGCACATCGGCGGTGACGCCGGCCGCCAGCTGCACCTTGTCGCCATCGACCGCCGCCAGCACGATCGCCGCGCTCTTGAGCTTGTCCTTGAGCTTGTCCATGGTGTCGCGCAAGGTCTTCGCATCGGCGCCTTCGAGACGCGCCGCCAGCACCTTGAGGCCGCCGACGTCGACTGCCTGCGCCATCAGCTCGTCGCCCTGGGCCGAGGCCAGCTTGCCCTTGAGCGCGGCAATTTCCTTCTCGAGCGCACGCACCTGTTCGAGCACCGCCGCGACGCGCGGCTCCAGCTCGGCCGGCGTCACCTTGAGGCTGCCGGCCAGATGCGAGACGGTGCCCTCGAGCGACTGCAGATAGGCCAGCGCGCCGGCGCCGGTGACCGCCTCGACCCGGCGCACGCCGGCCGCGACGCCGCCCTCGGCGACGATCTTGAACAGGCCGATGTCGCCGGTGCGCTGCACGTGCACGCCGCCGCACAGCTCGCGGCTGCTGCCGATGTCGAGCACGCGCACCGTGTCGCCGTACTTCTCGCCGAACAGCATCATCGCGCCGAGCTTCTGCGCGTCGTCGATAGTCATCACGCGCGCCTGCGTGCCGGCGTTGGCCAGGATCTCGGCGTTGACCTGCTGCTCGATGCGGCGGATCTCGTCGTCGCTCAGCGGCGCGTTGTGGCTGAAGTCGAAGCGGGTGCGCTCGGCGTTGACCAGCGAGCCCTTCTGCGCCACATGGGCGCCGAGCACCTCGCGCAGCGCCTTGTGCATCAGGTGCGTCGCGCTGTGGTTGCGCACGGTGCGGGCGCGCGTTTCGGCGTCGACCTTGGCGGCGAGCGCGTCGCCCACCTTGATCGAGCCTTCGAGCACCCGACCCTGGTGGCCGAAGACATCGGCCTGGATCTTGGTCGTGTCCTCGATGCGCACCCGCGCGGTGGCGTTGCGCAGCTCGCCGGTGTCGCCGACCTGGCCGCCGCTCTCGGCGTAGAAGGGCGTGTGGTCGAGCACGATCACCGCGTCGTCGCCGGCATTGACCTGCTGCACCGGTGCACCGTCGAGGTACAGCGCCGTGACCTTGGCGCCCTCGTGCGTGAGCTCGTCGTAGCCGTGGAAGGCGGTGGCCACGCCGCTGTAGGCCAGGCCCTGCGCCATCTTGAACTTGCCGGCGGCGCGTGCCTGCTCGCGCTGGCGGTTCATCGCCAGGTTGAACGCGGCCTCGTCGACCGTGACGCCGCGCTCGCGGCAGACGTCGGCCGTGAGGTCGAGCGGGAAGCCGTAGGTGTCGTGCAGCTTGAAGGCGAGTTCGCCGTCGAGGGTCTTGGTGCCCGCCGTTTCAACGTCCACGAGCGCCGACTCCAGGATCTCCATGCCGTTGGCGATGGTCTGGAAGAAGCGCTCCTCCTCGGTCTTGAGCACCGCGGTGATGCGCTGCGCGTCGCGCGCCAGTTCGGGATAGGCCCCGCCCATCTCGGCGGCCAGCGGAGCGACCAGCGTGTGGAAGAAGGGCTTGCGCGCGCCGAGCTTGTAGCCGTGGCGGATCGCGCGGCGCGCGATGCGGCGCAGCACGTAGCCGCGGCCCTCGTTGCCAGGGATCACGCCGTCGGCGATCGTGAACGAGCAGGCGCGGATGTGGTCGGCGATCACCTTCAGCGAGGCGGAGTCCTTGTCGCACCCGCCGCCGTCGGCGGCGGATCCAGGTCCGCCGGCACCGGCCGCATCGACCGCCTTCTTGGCCGCCGTCAGCAACGCGACGAACAGGTCGATCTCGTAGTTGCTGTGCACATGCTGCATCACCGCGGTGATGCGCTCCAGGCCCATGCCGGTGTCGACGCTGGGCTTGGGCAGCGGATGCATCACGCCGTCTTCAGTCCGGTTGAACTGCATGAAGACGTTGTTCCAGATCTCGATATAGCGGTCGCCGTCCTCGTCCGGGCTGCCCGGCGGGCCGCCGGCCACGTCCGGGCCATGGTCGAAGAAGATCTCCGAGCACGGGCCGCAGGGGCCGGTGTCGCCCATCATCCAGAAGTTGTCGGAGGCGTAGCGCGCGCCCTTGTTGTCGCCGATGCGCACGATGCGCTCGGCCGGCAGGCCGATCTCCTTGAGCCAGATGTCGTAGGCCTCGTCGTCCTCGGCGTAGACGGTGGCCCAGAGCCTCTCGGCCGGCAGCTTGAACTCGACCGTCAGCAGCTCCCACGCAAACTTGATCGCGTCGCGCTTGAAGTAGTCGCCGAACGAGAAGTTGCCGAGCATCTCGAAGAAGGTGTGGTGGCGCGCCGTGTAGCCCACGTTCTCGAGGTCGTTGTGCTTGCCGCCGGCGCGGATGCACTTCTGGCTGGTCGCAGCGCGGCTGTAGGGCCGCTTGTCGAAGCCGAGGAAGACGTCCTTGAACTGGTTCATCCCGGCGTTGGTGAACAGCAGCGTCGGGTCGTCGCCGGGCACCACGGGGCTCGAGGCCACGATCTGGTGGCCCTTGGACTCGAAGTACTTCAGGAAGGTGGAGCGGATCTCGGCGGCTTTCATGCAGGCTCTCGGTCGACGGCGCTGCGCGGTGAACGCGCGCAAGTGCTTGAAAAAGCAAAGATTTTCATTATAGGTTTGGCGTCCTTATGGACCGGGCCGGCGGGTCGGCGCGACTATCATCAACCGAGGCAGCAACCGATCGAGACGACGATGGACATGAACACCTCTCCGCTGGCAAGCTTGGCCGATGCCGGCCTGCTCAAGACCGATGCGCTGATCGATGGCGAGTGGGTTGGCCACGCCAGCCGCTTTGCCGTCAACGACCCGGCCACCGGCCGCGAACTCGCGCAGGTCGCCAACCATGGCGCCGCCGCCGCCGAGCAGGCGATCGCCGCCGCCAACGCCGCCTGGCCGGCCTGGGCCGCCAAGCCGGCCAAGGAACGCGCCGCGATCCTGATGGCCTGGTTCAGGCTGATGCAGCAGCACGCCGACGACCTGGCGCGCATCATGACCGCCGAGCAGGGCAAGCCGCTGGCCGAGGCCAAGGGCGAGGTCGGCTACGGCGCCAGCTTCCTCGAGTGGTTTGCCGAGGAAGCCAAGCGCGTCTACGGCGAGACGGTGCCGACCACCGATGCCAACAAGCGCTACCTGGTGCTCAAGCAGCCGATCGGCGTCTGCGCGGCGATCACGCCGTGGAATTTCCCGATCGCGATGATCACGCGCAAGGTCGCACCCGCGCTGGCCGCCGGCTGCCCGGTGGTGATCAAGCCGGCCGAGCAGACGCCGCTGTCGGCGCTGGCCGTGGCCGAACTGGCACAGCGCGCCGGCATGCCCAAGGGCGTGCTCAACATCCTCACCGCCGACGGCCCCAACTCGATCGCGATCGGCAACGTGCTGTGCGCGAGCGACGTGGTGCGCCACCTCAGCTTCACTGGCAGCACCGAGGTCGGCCGCATCCTGATGAAGCAGTGCGCGCCGACGGTCAAGAAGCTCGGGCTCGAACTCGGCGGCAACGCGCCCTTCATCGTCTTCGACGATGCCGACATCGACGCCGCGGTCGAGGGCGCGCTCGCCAGCAAGTACCGTAACGCCGGCCAGACCTGCGTCTGCGCCAACCGGCTCTACGTGCAGGACGGCGTCTACGAGGCCTTCGTCGAGAAGCTGGCGGCCAAGGTCAAGGGCATCAAGGTCGGCAATGGCTTCGAGGCCGGCGTCAACCAGGGTCCGCTGATCGACGACGCGGCGATCGCCAAGGTCGAATCGCACGTGGCCGACGCGATCGCCAAGGGCGCGAAGCTGCTGGCCGGCGGCAAGCTGATCGAAGGCCGATTCTTCGAGCCCACCGTGCTGGCCAACGCCACCAGCGAGATGCTGTGCGCGCGCGAGGAGACCTTCGGCCCGGTGGCGCCGGTGTTCCGCTTCAAGACCGAGGCCGAGGCGATCGCGGCCGCCAACGACACCGAATTCGGCCTCGCCAGCTACTTCTACAGCCGCGACATCGGCCGCATCTTCCGCGTCGGCGAGGCGCTCGAGTACGGCATGGTCGGCGTCAACACCGGCCTGATCTCGACCGCCGAGGTGCCCTTCGGCGGTGTCAAGCAGAGCGGGCTCGGCCGCGAAGGCTCGCACCACGGCATCGACGACTATGTCGAGGTCAAGTACCTGTGCCTGGGTGACATCCTCAAATGAGGCGCCCGGGAAGGCCGCATTCGACCGAACACTCGAGCCACCTGCGGGCCGGCTTCGCGGTCGCCGGTCTGGCGCTGACGCTGTCGGCGGCGCAGACCGCCGCGCAGCCGCCGTCGGCCGCTGCGGCGCCCGTCGCCGAGGCCTCGCGGGCCTGCGTGGTGCTGCTGCACGGCCTGGGCCGCACCTTCCGCTCGATGGACCGCATCGCCGACGCCACCCGAGGCGCCGGCTACGCCACCGTCAACGTCGACTACGCCTCGCGCAGCTACCCGATCGAGAAGCTGGCCGCCGAGGCCGTGCCGCGCGGCGTCGCCCAGTGCCGCGCGCTGAGCGCGGCGCCGATCAACTTCGTGACCCACTCGATGGGCGGCCTGGTGCTGCGCTACTACCTCAAACACAACCCGCTGCCCGAACTCGGCCGCGTCGTGATGATGGGGCCGCCCAACCAGGGCAGCGAGATCGCCGACCTGCTGCGCGAGCAGACGGCCTACCAGCGCATCAACGGCCCGGCCGGCCAGCAGATCGGCACCGGCCCCGACGGCATCCCGGCCCGGCTCGGGCCGGTGGCCTTTCCGGTCGGCATCCTCACCGGCAACGACCGGACCTACATCGACGAGCTGCTGTCGGGCTTCATCCCGGGGCCGAACGACGGCAAGGTTTCGGTGGAGCGCGCCAAGGTCGATGGCATGACCGACTTCATGGTGCTGCCGGCGACCCACACCTTCATCGTCAACGACCCGGTGGCGATCGACCAGACGCTGTACTTCCTGAGCAACGAGCGCTTCCGACGCTGATCGCGGCGCCGGCGCAAGCCAACAAAAAAAGGGCCCTGACGGGCCCTTGTGCATGCTGGAGCGGGTGAAGGGAATCGAACCCTCGTATGAAGCTTGGGAAGCTGCCGTTCTACCATTGAACTACACCCGCAGTGCCGCGAATTCTACGCGGGCAGCGATGCCAGCCTGCCCGGCGACCCGCTCCTCGCGTCGAGCCTGCCCTTTCGGGCGTGCGCATGCCGGACATGTCTTCCGTCCTAGTGCCGGCCTGAGGTGCAGGTCACCGCGATCACGTCGCCCGTCGCCGGGTCGACGGTCGTCGTGCAGTTGCTCGGCTCCACCGGGCCGACCGGCGGCGTCCAGGGGTCGCCGGGCAGGCCGGTCGGCATGCCGCAGGATCCCTTCTTGCCGCTCGGGCAGGTCGCGTTGTCGGTGATGACCGCGGTGCCCGAGCTGCCGCCGCCGAGCTTGGTCGGCGGCCGGTTCACCGCGAAGTACTGGTACTGCACCGGCTTCTGGTAGCGGTCGGGGTCGGCCAGCACTTCGATGTAGACCTTGCCCTCGTCGGTGGTGCTCACCGCGGCGTTGTAGAGGTTGGCGCAGCTCAGGTCGGCGCCGATCAGGGTCGCCCCGCGCAGGTTGGCGGTACCGAAGACCGCCTTGGTGCCGCAGGTGGTCCCGCCACCGGCGCTCGCGCTCGTCAGGTCGGCGTTGATCAGTTGCGTGTTGGTCATGTTGACGCTTTGCAGGACCGCGTTCCTCAGGTCGAGGTTGGGCAGGTCCGCCAGGTTGAAGCTCGCGCCGGTGAGGATCGCGTTGGCCCCGCTGGCGTTGCCCACGCCCGGGCTGCTGTTGAACCACGAGGCCCCGTCGAGCACCGCGCCCACCATGTGGGCGGCGGACAGGTCGGTGTTGGCCATGTACGAGCCCGCGAGGATGGTCGGACCCTGGCCGCCCGCGTCGCTCTCCATCCAGGCGCCGGCGAGATTGGCGCCGCCCAGGTTGCTCGGCGACATCTGCGTGCCGCGGAAGAAGGCGCCCGGCAATTGCGCGTTCTTCAACGAGGCGCGCGCCATCAGCGCCAGGTTGAACACCGGCGGGCTGCCTGCGGGTGCGCTGGCCGATTCGAAGCTGGAGCCACTGAGGTCGGCCCCGCTGAAGTCGGTGCTGGCGAGGGTCGCGTGCGCGAAGGTCGTGCCGACCGCGCTCACGCCCGTCATCACGACGTTGTCGAGCCGGGCGCTGCTCAGGTCGGCGCTGCTCAGGTCGGCCGCCGGGTACACCGCGCCGCCGCCGTTGGGCACCGCGCCGTCGCTCTGGAAGATGGCGTTCGTCAGCACCGCGCCGCTGAGCTTGGTGCCCACGAGATGCGCGCTCGCAAACAGGGCGCGCGCCGCCTTGGCGTTGCTGAGGTCGGCGTGGCTGAGGTCGGCGCGCGAGAGGTCGGCATCGTTCAGTACGGCGCCCTGCAAGGGCTGGTTCGACAGGTCGACGGCCTGCAGGTTGCACTTCTCGCAGGCGTTGGTGCTGAGCAGCGTCGTCCTGCTCGTGCTGGGCGTGTAGGTTTCGGCGACCATCGACCTGGCCTGCGGATAGCCGTGGCCGTTGTAGTCGTAAAAGTTCAGGTTCGGCGTGATCAGCTTGCGCGAGCCGCGAAAGCCGGTTTCCGAATAGACCGTCACCTGGGTGTTGGGCCCCGCGTAGTAGAGAAGGTAGGTCGTGGAGCTCGAGGAGGCCGAGGGCGCGATCAGCCCGATGTCGCCGCAGGCCCCGGTCACGGTGACCGCCTCTAAAGGTGCGTGTTGGAGCACGAACTCGCTGGTCGCGATGTCGTCGAATGTGAGGATCGCCTGCGGACAGGTCCAGACCGGGACCGCGGCCACCGGCGTCGCGGCCGCCGCGGCCGCCGCGGCCCGGGAGGCTGCCAGCGCGCGCGCCGCGGTGTCCTGCTGCGGCATCAGGAAGACCAGGTCGAGCGCGCTGCTGCGGCCCTCGCCGAAGCGCAGCAGCGCCGTGTAGCGACCGGCCGCAATCGTCTGCGTCACGCAGGGGCCGCCTTCCTCGACCACCAGCACCTCGCGCCGCGCCTCGTCGCGCAGCACCATGCGGTGCGGCACGCCGCCGCCCGCCGCCTGCCGCGCCGCGCCGTCCCAGCAATAGGTGCGCGGCCCGGTGTCGAGGAAGTCATAGGGAACGACGTCGAAGCCCAGCTTGTCGAGCGCGGCCGCGGCGCTCGCGCCGAGTTGTGCCGGGTTGTGCAGCACCACCAGCACGCCGTTGTCCGGGTTCGCGGCCAGGCGCGAATCGGCCAGGAAGTGGCCCCCGGTGTAGAAGCTCTGCGTGCTGACCCGCGGCGCGCTGGCGGGGACCGCCTCCTCATCGTCGTCGCCGCCGCACGCGACGAGCAGCACGGCCGTGCAAAGTGTCGCGGCGGCGAGCCACCGCGACGCCGGCGAGGGCGGGATCCGTTGTGCCATGAGGCCTCTCCTGCTTCGTGCCCTGGACCAGGACCGCCGACCTAGGTCGACGGGCTCCATACGCTCACCGATGGCTCGACGACCGGCGAGCCCTTCACGGTCTCGTAGTTCAGCGTGTAGAGCCCGCGGAAGCGGTCGACAACGATGCTGGCGGCGGCGATGCCGGTGTTGCGCACGATGCGCTGGCCGGTGCCGCTGTCGTAGATGTCGAGCCGGAAGTCCGACATCTGCGTGCCGGTGCCGGTGTGCGAGAGCACGTAGAGCAGGTTCGTCGGCTCGATGCTGATGTCGAGCCAGGTGACGACGAGGCCCGCTTCCGCCACCAGATCCAGCACGCTGCTGGTCTCGCCCTTGAAGAACTTCCACGGCTTGCCGTCGATGTCGAAGGCCTTCACGCTCTTGGTCGCGCCGCCTTGCAGGATGAGGATCGCGCCGCCGTCTGCGATCGCCAGCGCGCTCGGGGCGTACAGCAACTCATCGTTGCCCTCGCCCTGGCCCGACATCACTTTCGCGTTGTTGGCGAACTCGTCGCCGTCGTAGGGCGCGTCGGGCAGGTCGAGCACCGCCAGTTTGTGGGCCAGCGTCGAGATGCCGACCACGCGCGGCGACGAGCCCTTGCTGTAGACCGCGATGCGGTCGATCGGGATGCGAAAGCGCCCCCAGCTCTGGGTCGACGGCGCCGTGACCGGCGTGCTCGTGTCGAGCACGATGCGGCGCAGGTGGCTTTCCGGGCTGCTCTTGCTGACGTCGATGACGTCGAGATAGAAGTGCAGGCCGTTGGGGGCCCCGACCTTGGCCGACATGTCGTAGGCCAGCGGCGCGGCCGCCGGGAAGCCGCAGCCCGGCGTCTTGTAGGCCAGGTTCGGGTCGCTCTTCAGGCTCAGGTTGCGCAAGGCGTAGAGCTGCCCGGTGGCGCTGCCACCGCGGCAGCTGGTCACCGTCGGCGAGGCGGCCTGCCACGAGGCTCCGATCATCCCGCCGGGCAGCCAGACGGCGAGATTGCCGAGCCGGCACAAGCCGCTGGCGTTGGTGCACACGGCGGCTTCGATGGCCGGGGGCGTGGCGGTGTACGTCCAGCCGTAATGGCCCGATGCGTACGTGAGCTTGTGGTGGTGGGTGTACTTGGTCGACGCGGTGATCGGCACCGCGTTCTCGACGGTCGGCACGTTGACCACCAGTGTGCTGCCGTCCGCCGGCGCCGAGTTGGTGAAGCTCACGTCGCCGGCGACCGGGTTGCCGTTGGCATCGGGCACCGGCTTGCCGTTGATGTCGACCGCCGCGCTGTGCGCCAGCGGATAGTTCGTGCTCGACAGGAAGATCACGCTGACGGTCGCCGGCGCGCCGGTCGCGGGGATGTCGTCGATCGTCACGCTGAGCGTGTCCGGCCAGGTGTTCCCCGGACGCTGCACGACGGTGCCGGGCGTGATCGCCGTGGTGCCGGCGGTGACGCTGAGCACGCAGTGCGTCGCGTCGCGCGGGAACTCGAAATCGAGCGGGTCGTAGCTGATCGAGAAGTTGATCGAGTGCTTGAACGAGACCGTGTTGCTGATGACGATCGGGTTGCCGGCGATCTCGGCGGTGGTGGCGACCATCGCGCCGATGGTGCCGGCCACGGCCACCGCGCGCAGGATCCAGCCGACGAAGGGCACGCTGTCCTCGACCTCCTCGCTCACGAAGGTGCCGGTGATCCACGCCCACAACTCGGGCGACAGCTCCTCCATCGGGATGACCAGCGCGTTCTGCACCACGGCCGTCAGCAGGCTCTCGACCGAGCCCTCCAGCCCGAGATCGTTCTTGTTCGAGCCGGTCGCGCTGGAGATGATCGCCGACAGCTCGCCCAGCGTCTTGATCCAGATGCTGGGCTTGTCGAGGATCAGCTCGATCAGCGTCTTGGTCGAGTCGATGCCGGTGCCGCTCGCCAGGAAGAACATCGGCAGCATGTACTGGCACACCGCGGTCATCGCGATGCCGGGGATGGCCGACGGCCCCCACGGCAGGTTGCCGTAGCCGCCCGGCCCGATCAGGTTCAGCCGCACCGAAGCCACGCCCGCCGGCAGGTCCTTCATCGTGATGCTGTAGGGGAACGGCGTCGGGATGCCGAAGATCGCCGGCGGGCTGCTGATCATGTCCCAGAACGCCAGCCGGTCGGTCTCGATGAGCAAGTCGCCCATGACACCGGCGAGCGTGCCGCTGCCGGTCACGTTCATCGCGTGTCCGCTGGCGTCGAGGTGTTCGAAGAACAGCCCGTACCAGACGAAGTTCATGTTCAGGATCTTGAGCGTGAACTGCCGATTGGCCGCCGAGCCCTGATCGCCGTAGAAGAGGATGTTGTGGTGGTAGCCCAGCGTGCTGAAAGTGACCTCGGAGGCGGTGGCCTGCGGCGCCGGGACGCTGCCGCCATCGCCCACCAGTGGCGTCGGGTTCGCCTCGGGAAAGCTCGCGGTGTCGATCGGGTCGCCGTGGTAGATGACCTGGTACTGCTGGTCCTTCAGCGCCGCGTCGTTCCTGATCGCCTGCACGATCGCCTGCACCGGGTCCACCAGCGCCTTGCTGGTGGCGTCGTTGTAGACGTAGTCGAAGGTGGGATTGCCCTCGCTGTCGAGGATCTTCGAGCCGTCGGACAGCAGCCGCGGCACCAGCACGGCCCAGCCGTCGTGGAATTGGCCGGTGATGTCATGCTCGTAGGCCGGCCCCAGGTCGCACAACACCTGGGTGAAATTGTCGACCGCGGCTGCCTGGTCGCCGTCCATGTGCGTCTCGACCTGCGCCGCGATGTCGCCATCGAGGTTCAGCACGTCGGGGTAGTGCGTGATGATCGCCTTCGCGGTGCTGCGGCCGCTGACGAAGCCATCCTCGACCTGGTCCTCGAAGGTGCAGATATCGTCGCCTGCGGCGCTCGCGCACAGGCCGCGGCACGACGCGGCACCGAGGCCGCGCGCGCGGCGCGCCGCGATGCGCGAGGCAGTCGGGATGTACATCGCGACCAGCGCCACGCCGTGACCTCGCGTCGGGCTCCGGGTCGTCACGTGCATGCGCTGCTGGCGCGTCAGGCTCACCGCGACGCCGTCGACATAGTGGGTCAGGTGCCGGTCGGGCACGCCCGCAAGGCCGGGCCTTGCCAGGCGCGCGGCCTGGCGCGACTGCTCGTCATGCACCTTCAGCGGATAGCGCCTGCCGCCGACGCGCAGCACATGCGGGTCATCCGCCGGCACCGCGCTGAGGTCGAAGTGGAAGCTCTTGAGCTCCGCATCCAGCGGCGCTGCAGGTGGCAGTTCGTAGTCGCTGCCGCCGCACGAGCCGAGCACGACGCCGGCCGCGCCGGTCAGGCCCAGGCGCCACGCCGCGCCGTTGAACTGCCGCCGAGTGATTCCCATCGCCATCGCCCTCGCATGGCCCCGCGTCCGGCACGTCGCTCGGACCAGAGTTCAAAGGCAGTAGGCTCCCTGAGACCACGGCGGTCTGCCTGCGTGCTTCTGCAGCAGCGGCGCCACGGAAGCGGCGGACACTAGCGAAGATCGCCGCCCTCGTCCAGCCCCACGAGCCGCGCGTCCCACGTGCTTGGGAGCTCGCGATTGCCGCTCTGGCGGCCGAGCCAAGCGGCGTGCACGGAGGTCTCCGCTGAACGACGGTCCCGGTTCAGCGTGCGCCTTCGCCCGGAAGCGCGAGTTCGCCGCGATGCTCGAAACGCACGCTGTTGAACAGCGGGCCGCCGATCTTGCCGCGCAGCTCGTAGTCGATCTTCTGCGGCATCTGGCCACCGGTGGCGACGCCGATGATCTGGCGCACCGCGCGCAGCGCCGACACGCTGACCGGCACCACCAGCACCGTCTCGCCAAAGCGCGGGATCGTGCCCTTGGCGTCGCTGACGCCGGTGGCGAAGCTCCTGCCCTGCACGTCCAACTCGACGAACAGGCCGTCGAAGTCGATCGGCGCGTCGTTCGGGTTCTGCACTCGCAGCTTGACGTTGAAGCGCAGTTCCATGCCCTCGCCCGCCAGCGGCTCGATGCCGACCACGCTGACCTGCACCGGTTCGCGCCCGGGCATGCTGGCGCAGGCGCCGAGCAGCGTGGCGACGGTCACGGTGGCGAGCGCGGCGAGCGCGCGGCGGCGTGTGGCCATGAGAGAGGCTCCCGACAGGCCCGGATCGGGCGCCGACGCAGTCTAGCGTCGCATGCCTGACGCGCCTGTCGCCGGGCGCGCCGATCACGCCTCTCAGCGCGCGCTCGGCTGGAACGTCCGGGCCACGCCCTTGCCCGCCATCGCCTCGATCGCCGAACCGAGGCCCAGCGGTGCCGGCAACGCGTTGAGGATCCGGCGGAACACCGTGCGATAGGCCTCGTCGCCCTCGTAGCCGGCAAGCGGATCGCGGTTCTGCTCGAAGGCCGCATCCAGTTCGGCCCAGTCCTGCTCGGTCAGCACGCGCTCGGCCAGCGGCAGGACGAGACTTTCCTCGATCCGCATGTGCTCGAGATAGAAGCCGACGTAGCGGTTCATCGCGTCCTCGAAGCGCTGGCGCCGGGCCGGCCCCTGGACCGTGTCGGCCATCATCTCGAAGCCGAGCAGATCGTGCTCGAGTTCGCGGATCGCCACCTCGCCGCCGGCGTGGTCGCGGTCGAGCCGGCTCAGTACCTCGGCCGCCTCCGGGCTGCGCTGGCGCAGCCTCGGGAACAGCAGCTCGCTCTCCTTCGTGTGATGCAGGCGCTGCGGGAACTCGTCGACATAGAACAGCATTGCGCGCAGCACGCCGAAGTCGGGCAGTGCGTCGTGCCTGCGCAACTCCGCCAGCAGCAGCACGATCGAGCGCAGCATGGCCGACAACGCGGTGTGCTCGCGGCGGATGATGGTGAGCGTGGCGTGAGTCATGGCGCGGACCTCCGATCGAAGCGCGCGGTGCACGCGGCACCTCGCCTGCGCAGCGTGCGCCTTGCGGCCGGCGCCCGGCTTGCGCTGGATCAATGGAGGCCCAAAAGCAAAAGCCCGCCGGAGGGCGGGCTTTGCGGATGGGTTGGCGGAGTCGGAGGGATTCGAACCCTCGATGCACGTTTTAGCGCACATACTCCCTTAGCAGGGGAGCACCTTCGGCCACTCGGTCACGACTCCAGGCCAGACCGCGATTATGCCTCAGCCGGCTGGTCGAGGTCGAAGGCCTTGTGCAGCGCACGCACGGCCAGCTCCATGTACTTCTCGTCGATGACGACCGAGGTCTTGATCTCGCTGGTCGAGATCATCTGGATGTTGATGCCCTCCTCGCTCAGCGAGCGGAACATGCGGCTGGCCACACCGACATGCGAGCGCATGCCGATGCCGACGATGCTGACCTTGCAGATCTTCGGGTCGCCGACCACGCTGCTGGCGCCGCAGGCCGGCGCCACGGTGTTCTTGAGCAGATCCATCGCGCGCGCGTAGTCGTTGCGGTGCACGGTGAACGAGAAGTCGGTGCGGCCGTCGTGCGAGACGTTCTGGATGATGACGTCGACGTCGATGTTGGCGTCGGCCACCGGGCCCAGGATCTGGAACGCGATACCCGGCTTGTCGGGCACGCCCATCACGCTGACCTTGGCCTCGTCGCGGTTGAACGCGATGCCGGAAACAACGGCCTGTTCCATTTTTTCGTCTTCCTCGAAAGTGATCAGCGTGCCCGAGCGCGCCTCTTCATTGATGTCGATGTCCCAGTCGGTGAAGCTGCTCAGCACGCGCAGCGGCACCCGGTACTTGCCGGCGAACTCGACCGAGCGGATCTGCAGCACCTTGGAGCCAAGGCTGGCCATCTCGAGCATTTCCTCGAAGCTGATGGTCGAAAGGCGCCGGGCCTCGGGCACGATGCGCGGGTCGGTGGTGTAGACGCCATCCACGTCGGTGTAGATCAGACACTCGGCCGCCTTCATCGCCGCCGCCACCGCCACCGCCGAGGTGTCGCTGCCGCCGCGGCCGAGCGTGGTGACGTTGCCCTCGGGGTCGATGCCCTGGAAGCCGGTGATGATTACCACGCGGCCGGCTTCGAGATCGGCACGCACCCGGACGTCGTCGATGCTCTGGATGCGCGCCTTGGTGAAGGCGCTGTCGGTGGCGATCGGCACCTGCCAGCCGGCGTAGCTGACCGCGTCGATGCCTTCGGCCTGCAGCGCGATCGCCAGCAGTCCGACCGAGACCTGCTCGCCGGTGGCGGCGATCAGGTCGAGCTCGCGCGCCAGCGCGGTGCTGTGCGTCGCGGGCGAGAGTTCCTTGGCCAGGCCGAGCAGGCGATTGGTCTCGCCGCTCATTGCCGAGGGCACCACCACCATCTGGTGGCCGGCGCGATGCCACTTGGCAACGCGCTTGGCGACATTGCGGATGCGCTCGGTCGAGCCCATCGACGTGCCGCCGTACTTGTGAACGATCAAAGCCATGAGTTGAACTAAGGCCGACGCGGGCACCCACGGCGCCCAAACGCGAACCCGGGATTCTACTGAGGCGGCTGACGCGGCTCTTGCGCGCCAGGCTCCCAGCGCAGCGCGAGCTGCGCCACACCGGGCGCGGCCTGCGCGCGGGCGTCGACGCCCAGGCCGGGCACCATCAGCAATGCACCGTCGGCCGCGTAGAGCAGCGGACCGTCGCGCTGCCACTCGGGCACGCCGAGCGCCTGGTACTGCTTCTTCAGGCTGCGCGGCGGCCGCTGCGGGCCGAGCTGGAACTGTTCGCCGCCGCTGCGCGCGCGCAGGCTGAGCGCGGCCAGCTGCTCGGTGGCAATGCCGCCCTGCTTCACGCGCGTCGCCACCAGCGTGCCGCCCCAGCCGGGCACGGGGAAGCGGCCGGCGCGGTGCAGGCCGAGCGTGGCTTCGACGGCCGGCGGCTTGGCAAGCGGGACCACTTCAAGACGCAGTTCGCCCCGGTAACGCCTGAGCTCGCGTGCATCGCCGGCGCCGACTGGCCAGCGCGCCGGGTCGCGGCCGACGCCAATCTCCCCGCACAGTCGCTCGACCAGTGCCGCGCTCGGTGCGCGACCCAGACGCGCCTTGAGCCAGTGCCGCAACAACAGTCGTGACTCGGACGGCGGTCGCCGCGCCCAGGCCGCGATGTCGAGCCGCTCCGGCATCGGTTCGGCCGCGGCAGCGGCCTTCGTGGCATCGATGGTCTGCTGCGCGCGGCGTGCCGCATCGGCAAGGCTCGCCTCGGCCTGCGGGAAGGCGGCGACCAGCGCCGGCCAGACCTCGAGCCGCAGCCGGTTGCGCGCGAAGCGCGGATCGTCGTTGCTGTCGTCGTCGATGAAGCGCAGGCGGCGTCGGCGCAGATAGGCCTCGATCGCCTCGCGCGGCTGCTCGAGCCAGGGTCGCAGCCAGCTGATGCCATCGCGCTCGACGCCGCGCGGCATTGCGGCCTGGCCTTCGGCGCCAGCCCCACGCAGCGCCTGCAGCAGGAAGGTCTCGGCCTGGTCGCGCCGGTGGTGGGCGAGCAGCACGATCGTCGCGCCCGCCGCGTGCGCCATGCGCGCCAGCGCCGCGTAGCGCGCGTCGCGCGCGAGCGCCTCGACGCTCTGGCCGCGCCGCGGCTTCAGGCTCAAACGCTCGTGATGAAGAGTGACCGGCAAGCCGGCACGGTGCCAGCGCTCGCACTGCGAGGTGCAGTGCGCGAGCCACTCGTCGGCGTGTGCACTCAGCCCGTGGTGGACGTGCAGCGCATGAACCTGCAGGCCGGCGTCGCGCGCGGCAAGCAGGGTTGCATGCAGCAGCGCAGTCGAATCGCGCCCGCCGCTGTAGGCGACCGCGAGATCCACACCTGCCGTGCTCATCTTGCCGCTCGCAGAGCTCGCGGCCCTCGACCCGTCCATGTCCAAACTGTTGGACATGGAGCCGCGCGCCATCGTGCCACTCGCAGAGCTCGCGGCCCTCGCGAGCCGTCCAAGCCCGAACTGTCGGGCTTGGAGCCGCGGCTCATCGGTCCTTGGTGTCGTTGAAGCGGCCGTAGCTCTTGAGCCGGTCGTAGCGCCGGTTCAGCAACTCGGTCGGCTTGAGGTCGGCCACCTGGCGCAGCGCGTCGTTGAGGGCGCGCTTCAAGAACGCCGCCATCGCCTTCGGGTCGCGGTGGGCGCCGCCAACCGGCTCGTTGACGATCTTGTCGATCAGACCGAGTGCCTTGAGGCGGTGAGCGGTGATGCCCATGGCCTCGGCCGCCTCGCTGGCACGTTCGGAGGTCTTCCACAGGATCGAGGCGCAGCCCTCGGGCGAGATCACCGAGTAGACCGAGTGCTGCAGCATCAGCACCTGGTCGCCGACGCCGATCGCCAGCGCGCCGCCGGAACCGCCCTCGCCGATGATGGTGGTGATGATCGGCACCTCGAGCCCGGCCATTGCGAAGATGTTGTGGCCGATCGCCTCGCTCTGGCCGCGCTCCTCGGCGCCGATGCCGGGGTAGGCGCCGGGCGTGTCGACGAAGGTGAAGACCGGCAGGCCGAACTTCTGCGCCAGCGTCATCAGGCGCAGCGCCTTGCGGTAGCCCTCGGGCCGGCTCATGCCGAAGTTGCGCGCGGCGCGCTCCTTGGTGTCGCGACCCTTCTGGTGGCCGAGCACCATGCAGGCCTGGCCGTTGAAGCGGGCCAGGCCGCCGACGATGCTCTGGTCGTCGGCAAAGGCACGGTCGCCGTGCAACTCGTGGAAGTCGGTGAACAGCTCGTTCACGTAGTCGAGCGTGTAGGGCCGCTGCGGATGGCGCGCGATCTGCGTCACCTGCCACGGCGTCAGGCTCGAATAGATCTCCTTGGCCAGTTGCTGGCTCTTCACGCTCAGGCGGTCGATCTCTTCGGAGATGTCGACCGCCGACTCGCTTTGCACATAGCGCAGCTCGTCGATCTTGCTCTCGAGTTCGGCGATCGGCTGCTCGAACTCCAGGAAATGCTTCTTCACCGTGCTCATGCGGGAAGCTCCTTGTGCTCATGCGCCGGCAGGAACCGGCGATCATGGATTGTCAGTAGTCCACCGGCAGCGGGTCAAGGCTGCGCCAGAGGTACCAGGTGGCGACGCTGCGGTACGGCGCCCAGGCGTCGCCCACCTCGCGCGCCTCGGCGCGCGAGACCGGCTCGCCGCTGAAGTAGTTGTCGCTGATGCCCTTGAGCAGCCCGAGGTCGTCGAGCGGCAGCACGTTGGGGCGCATCAGGTGGAAGATCAGGAACATCTCGGCTGTCCAGCGACCGATGCCGCGAATAGCGACCAGTTCCTCGATGATCGCCTCGTCGTCCATCGTGCCCCAGCGTTTGACATGCACGCTGCCCGACTCGAAATGCTGGGCCAGGTCGCACAGGTACTCGACCTTCCGGGCCGAAAGCCCGGCGCCGCGCATATCGGCGTTGCTCAGTTCGAGCACGCCGCCGGGCGCGATGCGGGCCGCCTCGCCGGGCAGCAGCGCGGCAAAGCGGTTCCACACCGACTGCGCCGCCTTGACCGAGATCTGCTGACCGACGATCGAGCGCGCCAGCGTCGTGAAGGCATCGCCCTTGCTCTGCAGTCGCGCCTCGCCAAACTGCGGGATCAGCTTCTTCATGACGCGATCGCGCCGCGAAAGGTGCTTGCAGGCCTCGTCCCAATAGTCTGGAGTCACTTCGGGAGTGACACGGGCGGATGTGCCGCGTGGAGCCATGATCGATCCGATGCGGGCGCCGGTACTCAGGCCCGCACCCAGGTCGTGCCCTGGGCCGAGTCCTTGAGCACGATGCCGCGCGCGAGCAGCGCCAGCCGGATGCGGTCGGCCTCGGCCCAATCCTTGGCCGCCTTGGCCTGCGCCCGCAGCGCGATCTGGGCCTCGATCTCGGCCGCCTCGTCGACACCCGCGCCGCCGCCCTGCAACCAGACGGCCGGGACCTGCTGCAGCAGGCCGAGCGTGCCGGCCAGCACCTTCAACAGCCCGGCCAGCGCGCTCGAGCGGCCGCGATTGATTTCGCCGGCAAGTTCGAAGAGCACCGACACCGCGATCGGCGTGTTGAAGTCGTCGTCCATCGCGGCCCTGAAGCGGGCCGCGTACGGCTCGGTCCAGTCGACCGTCGCCACGTCATCGGCCGCCACCGCATCGAGCGCGGTGTAGAGGCGGGTCAACGCGGCCTTGGCATCGACCAGTCCAGCGTCGCTGTAGTTGAAGGGGCTGCGGTAGTGGGCGCGCAGCATGAAGAAGCGGATCGTCTCGCCGTCGAAGTGCTTGAGCACGTCGCGGATGGTGAAAAAGTTGCCCAGCGACTTGGACATCTTCTCGTTGTCGACGTTGAGGAATCCGTTGTGGACCCAGAACCTGGCCATCTGGCGGCCATGCGCGGCCTCGCTCTGCGCGATCTCGTTCTCGTGATGAGGGAACTGCAGGTCCATGCCGCCGCCGTGGAGGTCGAAGCTCTCACCAAGCAAGGCGCAGGCCATTGCCGAGCATTCGATGTGCCAGCCGGGGCGGCCAGCACCGAAGGGCGCGTCGTACTTGGCGTCGGCCGGTTCCTCGGGCTTGGCGGCCTTCCACAGCACGAAGTCGAGCGGGTCGTCCTTGCCCTCGAGCACCGCCACGCGCTCGCCGGCGCGCAGCTGGTCGATCGACTTGCCGCTGAGCTTGCCGTAGCCCTCGAAGCGGCGCACCGAGTAGTTCATGTCGCCGCCGCTGCCCTGGTAGGCGTAGCCCTTGCCCTGCAGCGCCTGGACCATGCCGATCATCTGCGACACGTACTCGGTGGCGCGCGGCTCGTGCGTCGGTCGCTCGATGCCGAGCGCGCCGATGTCCTGGTGCATCGCGGCAATCATCTCGTCGGTCAGCGCGCGGATCGTGATGCCGCGCTCGAGCGCACGCTTGATGATCTTGTCGTCGATGTCGGTGATGTTGCGCACGTAGGTGACGCGATAACCGCTCACCTTGAGCCAGCGCTGCACCACGTCGAAGGCCATCATCATCCGCGCATGACCCACATGACACAGGTCATAGATCGTCATGCCGCACACATACATGCGGACATGACCGGGTTCGAGCGGGGTGAAGACTTCGGTGCTGCGGCTGAGCGTGTTGTGGATGCGCAGGCTCATCGGGCTGGGAACGGCAGGCACTCGTGGTGGCAGGTCGGCGCGCAAATGCTGGTGGCAAAAGCCCGGCGGCCGACGGAAGAAGCGCCGCAGTATAGCCACGCGACCGGCAACCGGAAGCGGCCTTCCGTGGACAATAGCGCGACCGACCCACCGGAGTTTCCATGAGTCCCGTCTCATCCATTGTTGCCGCCATCGGGCGGCGCGCAGCGTTGCTCGCCGGCTGTGCCTTCGTGCTGGCCAGCCTCGCCGCCCCGGCCCAGGCCGCCACCGAGCGCGTGCGCCTGAAGACCAGTGCCGGCGACATCGTCGTCGAGCTCGACCGCGCCAAGGCGCCCAAGACCGTCGACAACTTCGTCGCCTACGTCAAGGCCGGCCAGTACGACGGCACGATCTTCCACCGCGTGATCCCGAACTTCATGATCCAGGGCGGCGGCATGAGCAAGGACATGAGCGCGAAGCCGACCAAGGCGCCGATCGCGCTCGAGAGCCGCAGCGGCCTCGTCAACCAGCGCGGCACGATCGCGATGGCGCGCACCGCCGACCCCAACTCGGCCACCGCGCAGTTCTTCTTGAACCTCAAGGACAACGCCTTCCTCGACCAGGCCAACGCGCGCGACGGCCAGGGCTACGCGGTGTTCGGCAAGATCGTCTCGGGCATGGAGGTGGTCGACAAGATCGCGGCCGTGCCCACCACCAGCAAGGGGATGCACCAGAACGTGCCGGTCGAGCCGGTGGTGATCCTCCAGGCCAGCATGGAGAAGTAAATGAGCAAAGTCGAACTGCAAACCAACCACGGCAAGATCGTCCTCGCGCTCGACGAGGTCAAGGCACCCGAAACCGTCGCCAACTTCCTCGCCTACGTCAGGAGCGGCCATTTCGACGGCACGGTGTTCCACCGCGTCATCAAGGGCTTCATGATCCAGGGCGGCGGCATGGAGCCGGGCCTCAAGCAGAAGCCGACGCTGGCGACGATCAAGAACGAAGCCACCAACGGCCTCAAGAACGACAAGTACACGGTGGCGATGGCGCGCACCAACGATCCGCACTCGGCGAGCTCGCAGTTCTTCATCAACGCCGCCGACAACGCCTTCCTCAACCACACCGCGCCCTCGGGCAGCGGCTGGGGCTACGCGGTGTTCGGCAAGGTGGTCGAGGGCCAGGCCGTGGTCGACGCGATCGAGAAGGTCAGGACCGGCCGCAGCGGCTTTCATGACGACGTGCCGGTCGAGAACGTGCTGATCGAGCGCGCGGTCGTCGTTGACTGAGATCGCGAGGCGCGTGAGCACCGGTGCAGCCGCGGCCCTGCCGCTGCCGAGCTTCTGGGAGCTGGCCGCGCCGCGCGACTGGCAACGGATCGACCTGATCTCGGACCTGCACTTGCAGCAGGGCGAGCCGGGCACCTTCGACGCCTTCGCCGCCTACCTGCACTCGACGGCCGCCGACGCGGTGCTGATCCTGGGTGACCTGTTCGAAGTCTGGGTCGGCGACGACGCGCGCTTCGAGGGCTTCGATGCCCGCTGCACCGAACTGCTGCAGGAGGCCTCGAGCCGGCTCAGCCTGAGTTTAATGGCCGGCAACCGCGACTTCCTGGTCGGCGCCGAGATGCTGCGCCACTGCGGCATCACCGCGCTGCCCGACCCGAGCGTGCTGGTCGCGTTTGGCGAGCGCGTGCTGCTGACCCACGGCGACGCGCTGTGCCTGGCCGACACCGGCTACCAGCGGGTGCGCGCCGAACTGCGCAGCGAGGCCTGGCGCACGCGCATGCTGGCACTGCCGCTGGCGCAGCGACGCGCGATCGCGGCCCAGGCACGCAGCGCCAGCCAGGCCCACCAGGCCGAACAGAATCGGCGCCAACCCGAGGGCTACGCCGACGTCGACGCCGCGAGCGCGGTGCAGTGGATGCACCAGGCGGCCGCGCCGGTGATGATCCACGGTCATACCCACCGACCCGGTACCGAGGAACTGGCGCCGGGCTTCACGCGCATGGTGCTGAGCGACTGGGAACTCGACCACCAACCGCCGCGGGCCGAGGTGCTGCGGCTCTCGGCGCGCGGCTTCGAGCGGCTCGCGCTGGACCAGGTCGGATGATCGGCGGCTGGTGGCGACGCCGCCGTGATGCGCGCGCACTGCGCGAGCGGGCGATCCCCGACCCGCTCTGGGACGAGATGCTGGCGCGCTACCCATTCATCGCCGGCCGCTCCGAGGCCGAGCGACAGCAGTTGCGGCGGCTGAGTTCGTTGTTCCTCGACCGCAAGGAGTTCCATGCCGCCGGCGGCCTGCAACTCGACGACGGCATGGCGCTGGCGGTGGCGGCGCAGGCCTGCCTGCCGGTGCTGCACCTCGGCCTGGACGCCTACGATGGCTTCGTCGGCATCGTGCTGCATCCGGACGAGGTGCTTGCACCGCGCAGCGTGACCGACGAGCACGGCATCGTCCACGAGTACGAGGAGCCGCTCGCCGGCGAGGCGATGGAAGGCGGGCCGCTGATGCTGTCGTGGCGCGACGTGGCCGACGCCGGACCGCGGCCGGACGGTGCCTACAACGTCGTGATCCACGAGTTCATGCATGTGCTCGACATGGCCGACGGCCGCGAGCCCGACGGTGCGCCGCCGCTGCCCGATGCGGCCGCGCGCCGCCACTGGCTGCGCGTGATGGAGGCCGGCCACGACCGGCTTTGCCGCGCGGTCGATGCCGGGCGCGTCACCGTGCTCGACCCCTACGGCTGCGAGGGCGTCGACGAGTTCTTCCCGGTTGCCAGCGAGGCCTTCTTCGTCGATCCGCACGGGCTGCGCGACGAGGCGCCGGCGCTCTACGAGCTGCTGGCCAACTACTTCAGGCAGGACCCGGCGCGCGATCTGCCGCCACCATGAGAAAGGGCTCCCGAGGGAGCCCTTTGCACTGGTCGCGCGTACTCTGATCAATCGGCCGTCGCCGGCTCCGCCTTGTTCGGCTTGTCGTTCTTCTTGATCGGCTGGATGTCGAGCACTGGCTGGCCTGCGGCATCGATGTCGACCGTCAGCCGGCCGCCGTCGACCAAGCGGCCGAACAGCAGTTCATCGGCCAGCGCGCGCCGGATCGTGTCCTGGATCAGGCGCTGCATCGGCCGCGCGCCCATCAGCGGGTCGAAGCCCTTCTTGGCGAGGTGCTTGCGCAACTCGTCGCTGAAGCTCACCTCGACCTTCTTCTCGGCCAGCTGGCCCTCGAGCTGGAGCAGGAACTTGTCGACCACCCGCATGATGATGTCTTCATCGAGCGAGCGGAAGCTGACGATCGCGTCGAGCCGGTTGCGGAACTCGGGCGTGAACAGGCGCTTGATGTCGGCCATCTCGTCGCCCTGCTCGCGCTGGGTCGTGAAGCCGATCGTCGCCTTGTTGATGGTCTCGGCGCCCGCGTTGGTGGTCATGATGATGATCACGTTGCGGAAGTCGGCCTTGCGCCCGTTGTTGTCGGTCAGCGTGCCGTGGTCCATGACCTGCAGCAGGACGTTGAAGACATCCGGGTGCGCCTTCTCGATCTCGTCGAGCAGCAGTACCGAATGCGGCTTCTTGCTGATCGCCTCGGTCAGCAGCCCGCCCTGGTCGAAGCCCACGTAGCCCGGCGGCGCGCCGATCAGGCGGCTCACCGTGTGGCGCTCCATGTACTCGCTCATGTCGAAGCGGATCAGGTCGATGCCGAGGATGAAGGCGAGCTGCTTGGCGACCTCGGTCTTGCCGACCCCGGTCGGGCCGCTGAACAGGAAGCTGCCGATCGGCTTCTCCGGCTTGCCCAGGCCCGAGCGCGCCATCTTGATGGCGGCGGCCAGCGCGTCGATCGCCGGATCCTGGCCGAAGACCACGCTCTTGAGGTCGCGATCGAGCGTCTTGAGCTTGCTGCGGTCGTCGTTGCTGACGCTCGCGGGCGGGATGCGCGCGATCTTGGCGACGATCTCCTCGACCTCGTTGCGGGTGATGGTCTTCTTCTGCTTGCTCTTGGGCAGGATGCGCTGCGCGGCGCCGGCCTCGTCGATCACGTCGATCGCCTTGTCGGGCAGGTGGCGGTCGTTGATGTACTTGGCGGCCAGCTCGGCCGCGGCCTGCAGCGCGCCAAGGGCGTACTTGACCTGGTGGTGGTCCTCGAAGCGCGATTTCAGGCCCTTGAGGATCTCGATGGTCTGCTCGACCGAGGGCTCGACCACGTCGATCTTCTGGAAGCGCCGCGACAGCGCCGCGTCCTTCTCGAAGATGCCGCGGTACTCGCTGAAGGTGGTGGCGCCGATGCACTTGAGCTGGCCGGTCGACAGCGCCGGCTTGAGCAGGTTGCTGGCGTCGAGCGTGCCGCCGCTGGCGGCGCCCGCGCCGATCAGCGTGTGGATCTCGTCGATGAACAGCACCGCGCCGGCCTGATCCTTGAGCGACTTCAGCACCGCCTTGAGGCGCTGCTCGAAGTCACCGCGGTACTTGGTGCCGGCCAGCAGCGCGCCCATGTCGAGTGAGTAGACGGTGGCCTCGGACAGCACCTCGGGCACCTCGCCCTGGGTGATGCGCCAGGCCAGGCCCTCGGCGATCGCGGTCTTGCCGACGCCAGCCTCGCCCACCAGCAGCGGGTTGTTCTTGCGCCGCCGGCACAGGATCTGGATCACGCGCTCGACCTCGTGCTCGCGGCCGATCAGCGGGTCGATCTTGCCGTCGCGGGCGAGCTGGTTGAGGTTCTGCGTGTACTGCTCGAGCGGCGAGCCCTTGGCCTCGGCCGCCTCTTCCTTGTCGGCATCGGCACCACCGCCCTCGCTGCCCTTGCTGGGCTCGGGCGGCTCGCTCTTCTTGATGCCGTGGGCGATGAAGTTCACCACGTCCAGGCGCGTCACGCCCTGCTGGTGCAGGTAGTAGACGGCGTGCGAATCCTTCTCGCCGAAGATCGCCACCAGCACGTTGGCGCCGGTCACTTCCTTCTTGCCGGAGCCGGTGCTCTGGACGTGCATGATCGCGCGCTGGATCACGCGCTGGAAACCCAGCGTCGGCTGGGTGTCCACCTCGTCGGAGCCGCCCACGGTGGGCGTGTTCTCCTTGATGAACTGGGTCAGGCTCTTGCGCAGGTCGTCGATGCTGGCCGAACAGGCCTTGAGCACCTCGGATGCGGAAGGGTTGTCCAGCAGCGCGAGCAGCAGGTGCTCGACAGTGATGAACTCGTGGCGCTGCTGGCGGGCTTCGACGAAGGCCATGTGCAGGCTGACTTCTAGTTCCTGGGCAATCATGCGGCCTCCATGGTGCATTGCAACGGGTGCCCGGAGCGCTTGGCAGCGGTGAGCACCAACTCGACTTTGGTGGCGGCGACATCCTTGCTGTAGACCCCGCACACGCCCCGACCCTCATGATGGATCTTGAGCATGATCTGAGTCGCGGTCTCGATGTCGCGCTGGAAATACTCCTGCAGCACCATCACGACGAACTCCATCGGCGTGTAGTCGTCATTCAGCATCACGACCTGGTACATCCGCGGCGGCTCGGTCTTCTGGACCTTGCGCTCGGCCACGACCGCACCCTGGCCGGCGTCCGCCGGTGGCGGCGCGGGACGAGGTGGAACGGGCGGAACGGAGGGCTCGTCGGGCATGGTTCATTCTATAGACCGGACCTGATCCCAGGCCGCCTGTGGCGTCGATAGCGACGCTGCAAATAGTGCTGCTCTGCACAGTCAAGTGGAGGCGGCGCCCGCCCCTTCAAGGCCCCCGTCGATGGTCTGACCAAGGCGTTGCGGCCTCATGGTAGACGCTCCCTTGACACTAGTTTGGGGCCTTCAGAGAATCCCTAGAGAAGACCACAGCGCCACGAGCGCATACATACAAGCAGGAGGGGCGCCATGGCAACCGGCACCGTCAAATGGTTCAACGACGCCAAGGGATTCGGGTTCATCGAGCCCGAAGGCGGCGGTGAAGATGTGTTCGCCCATTTCTCGGCGATCCAGATGGAGGGCTTCCGCACCCTCAAGCAGGGCTCGCGCGTGAGTTTCGAGCTGGTCGACGGTCCCAAGGGCAAGCTGGCGCAGAACATCTCGGCGCTCGAGACGGGCAGCGTGGCCCGCTCGGGAAGCGAGGCCTCGGCCCCGCAGATCTCTCCCTGAGCAGGCCACCCGAGCAAAAAGCCCGCCTTCCGGCGGGCTTTTTGCGTGTTGCGTCTTCGCCTCGGCGCAGTGGCCGGCGCGCGACGACGCATGTTCTCGATCAAGGCAGGGTGACGCGCCCAAGCCACGGCCAGGCAACGCGTCGCGGCCCCGACAACGTCCGCCGATCGACCGCCGGCCTCCCGATCCTCAGCGGCAGGCTCGGCAAGAGGACATACTCACCTTGACCTTGCCGCGCAAGGCGCGCCGGCAACATCGTGCTGGTTGGCGATGTTTCCCCAGTGGCCCCCTGGAGGAGTCCAAGCCATGAGCCGGTTTTCCGTCGCGTTCGCCGTTCTCACGACTCCTGCGCTGCTGCTGGCATCGGCCGGCCTCGTCGCGGCCGAGCCGCCGCCGCGTCCGGACAAGTACTTCGTGCCGTTCTCGGCGCCGCAGAACTTCATCGACCACGCCCGCTACTTCAAGGAAGAGGCGATCAAGGTCGGGCCGTACAAGATCTGGAGCATCAACACGCCGAACGGCGGCATCGGCAACGTCATCGTCATCGAGGGCACCGATGGCGTGGTGCTGATCGACTCCAGCGTGGGCGTCGAGCACGCCACCAGGGCCCGCGAACTGATGCGCGGGCTCACCAGCAAGCCGGTCGTCGCGCTGATCTACACGCACCACCACGCGGATCACACGAACGGCACGGCGGCCTTCGTCAGCCGGGAGGACGCGCAAAGCGGCAAGGTCAAGATCATCGCCGCCGAGAACTTCATGCGCGAGAACGAGCGCGAGAACGGCGCCAGCGGCCCGATCATGGCGCTGCGCGCGGGCTACATGTACGGCGTCCTGCTGCCGCCCGACGCCGAGGGCACCCACTACCACATCGGCTGCTGCGGCTTCACCGTCACCGGCGCGCCCGGCTTCATCGCTCCCAACACGCTGGTGCCGCTCGACAAGCCGACCGAGATGACGCTGGCCGGGCTCAAGTTCGTGTTCTTCCACACCGGCGGCGAGGCGGCCAGCCACATCGGCATCTACCTTCCCCAGCAACGCATCGTCTTCGCGGGCGACGAGATCCAGGGGCCGACCTTCCCGCAGCTCCATTCGCTGCGCGGCACACGGCCGCGCGACATCGAACGCTGGTTCGGCGCGATCGACAGGATGCGCGCCTACAAGGCGGACTACCTGGTGCCCGGCCATGGGCAGATCGTCGCCGGGGCCGACAAGGTCGAGACCATGCTCACCAACTACCGGGACGCGATGCAGTACGTGCTCGACCAGAGCGTGCGGCTCATCAACATGGGCCTGACGCCGGACGAGCTCGCCGAGACCGTGGCCCTGCCCAAGGCGGTGCAGGTCGAGCCCTGGGGCATCGAGTACTACGGCAACGTCCACGTGAGCACCCGCAACGTGTACGGCGGCTACATCAGCTGGTGGAACGGCGATCCGGCCGAGCTCGGCCCGACCCCGCGCCTGGAGAAGGCACGCCGGACGGTCGCGATGATGGGCGGTCGCGACAAGGTCTTTGCCGAGGCGGAGCGGGCCTTCTTTGCCGGCGACGCCCAGTGGGCGGCCGAGCTGACGACCCCGCTGATCCGAATCGACATGAACGACTGGCCGGCGCGACACCTGAAGGCGGCGGCGCTGCGGGTGATCGGCTACAAGCAGACCAGCAGCAGCCTGCGCGGCTTCTACCTGACCGGCGCGCTCGAGATCGAGGGCAAGGTCGATCCGGCCGCGCTGCAGCGCAAACTCGCCGCGCAGATCTTCGCGGCCGAGACCGAGCCGAGCGAAACACTGTTCAACATGCTGCGCTACAGGATCAATCCGCAGCGAGCCTCCGGCAAGCTCCTGAGGCTGGGCTACAGGCTCACCGACACGAACGAGGACTTCACGCTGACGCTGCGCAACAGCGTGCTGCAGGTTCAGACCGAGCGCGTGGCCGAGGAGGATGCCCGGGTCGAGATGACGCGCAAGCAGTTCAACCAGTTGCTCGACGGCACCCTGAGCCACGACAAGGCGGTGGCCGGCGGCGCCAGGATCAGCGGCAATCCGGCGGTCATCGGCGAGCTCTTCGCAGTGATGGACCGACCCGAGGAACTGCCGACGCCCAACACCTCGCTGCGCTGAAGCCGAAGACAGGACGCTCCGACAACGACAAGGCCCCGATCTCCTGCGGGAGATCGGGGCCTCGTTGCGAGAACTCAGCGGACGTCGTGAGACGGACTCACATGTGCTCGATCATCACCTGGCCGAAGCCCGAGCAGCTGACCTGGGTCGCGCCCTCGAGCAGGCGCGCGAAGTCGTAGGTCACCTTCTTGCTCAGGATCGACTTCTCCATCGACGAGATGATCAGGTCGGCGGCCTCGGTCCAGCCCATGTGGCGCAGCATCATCTCGGCCGAGAGGATCTCGGAGCCCGGGTTCACGTAGTCCTTGCCGGCGTACTTGGGCGCGGTGCCGTGGGTGGCCTCGAACATCGCGATCGAGTCGCTCAGGTTCGCACCCGGGGCGATGCCGATGCCGCCGACCTGCGCGGCCAGCGCGTCGGAGACGTAGTCGCCGTTGAGGTTGAGCGTGGCGATCACCGAGTACTCGGCCGGCCGGAGCAGGATCTGCTGCAGGAAGGCATCGGCGATCACGTCCTTGATGACGATGTCCTTGCCGGTCCGCGGGTTCTTGAACTTGGCCCACGGGCCGCCGTCGATCAGCTCGGCGCCGAACTCCTTCTGCGCCAGCGCGTAGCCCCAGTCACGGAAGCCACCTTCGGTGAACTTCATGATGTTGCCCTTGTGCACCAGCGTCACGCTCGACTTGTCGTTGTCGATCGCGTACTGGATCGCCTTGCGCACCAGGCGCTCGGTGCCCTCGCGCGAGACCGGCTTGACGCCGATGCCCGAGGTGCCGGGGAAGCGGATCTTCTTGACGCCGAGTTCGTCCTGCAGGAACTTGATCAGCTTCTTGGCCTTGTCGCTCTCGGCCTCGAACTCGATGCCGGCGTAGATGTCTTCCGAGTTCTCGCGGAAGATCACCATGTCGGTCTTGTGCGGCTCCTTCACCGGGCTCGGCACGCCCTTGAAGTACTGGATCGGGCGCAGGCAGACGTAGAGGTCGAGTTCCTGGCGCAGCGCGACGTTGAGCGAGCGGATGCCGCCGCCCACCGGCGTCGTCAGCGGGCCCTTGATCGAGACCACGTACTCCTTGAGCACCTGCAGCGTCTCTTCCGGCAGCCAGACGTCGGGGCCGTAGACCTTGGTCGACTTCTCGCCGGCGTAGATCTCCATCCAGTGGATCTTGCGCTTGCCGCCGTAGCTCTTCTCGACCGCGGCGTCGACGACCTTGATCATCACCGGCGTGATGTCGAAGCCGGTGCCGTCACCCTCGATGTACGGAATGATCGGCTGGTCGGGGACGTTCAGCGAGTAGTCGGCGTTGACGGTGATCTTCTGGCCGCCCGCGGGCACCTTGATGTGCTGGTACATGAGGCTCTCTTTCGTCTTCGCGAAGGCATCGCGATGGGATTCGGGGCAGACCCTGAAGCACTACCGGGTCCGGCTTGAAATTGTAGGCGACACCCGGCTCGGTCCAGCCCGGCTCGCGAGCTCAACCCGGAAGGCACCAGGGCGCTGCGGCGCCACCGCGCAGCGTCTGCAGCAGGGTCCAGGCGCCGGCTGCCACCAGCAGCGCGCCGGCACCGCGGATCGCCAGCGTGGCCACGCGCTGGCCGCGCTCGGCCGCGGCGAGTCGCCCCAGCAGCAGCGGCAGCGCCAGCAGGCCACCGGCGCTGGTCAGCGCGAAGGCGCCCATCACCAGCGCCCCCGACGCCGGCGAGCTCGCCAGCGTCGCGACGGCCAGCGCCGCGTAGAGCAGTCCGCAGGGCCAGCCGACCCAGGCCAGGCCCAGGCCGAAGGCCAGCGCCGGTCGCCGCTTCGGTGGCGCCGCGTGCCGACCCGGCCCCTGCACCGGCAGCCACGCCGCCGGGCCGGGGCCGAGCGACCAGAACGGCGGCCGACCGCTGATCAGCAGCCACAGGCCGAGCACCAGGCCGGCCGCCTGCAGCAGCGTCCACAGCGGGCGCAGCCAGGCCGAGCTGCGCACGAGTTCGAACATCGCACCGCTGCCGGCCGCGACCAGCGCACCGGCAGCGGCATAGGCCAGCAGGCGACCACCATGCCAGGCGCCGAGCGCCCGCGCCGGGCGGTCGCCGCCACAGCCGCGCGCGATCGCATGGCAGGGCGCGGTGCACATCGCCAGGCAATGCGGGCTGCCGGCCGCGCCCATCAGCGCGGCGGCGGCGATCAGTGGCCAGTCCAAGGCTTCAGCGCGTCGGCGTGGCGCCGCTGCGCTCCGGTGTCGGCGCCGCAGGCGTGTTCGCGAGGTTGCGCCCCTCGCGTGCCGGCAGCGCGGCGCGCCCCGCATCGCTCGCGTCGCGCGGCACGACGATGTCGGCGCCGCGCACCGCGATCACCACCGTCGTCAGCCCCGCCACCACCACCACCAGCGGCCCGCCGATCACCAGCCACCAGATCGGCATTCGCCACCAGCGGTTGTCGGTGTCGGCCGGGTCGGCTTGCGAATCCTGATTCATGGCATCAACGGGGAATGATGAAGGTCGATTTCTCGGCCACGTGGGCGCCCTCGCCCTGCTGCCTGACCACGAACTCGATAGCATGGGCGCCGGCACCAAGAGTCTGCGCCGCCTGCGGCGGAATCTGCACCGCCACCGGCACCCAGCGGGATTCGGCCGGGCCGAGCACGAGCGCGCCGCGAACCTCGGCCTGGGCGCCGTCGATACCGCGCACCTCGATCACCAGCGGCACCGCCGACTCGGTGCTGTTCATCAGTTGCAGCCGGTAGCTGTTCTCGATGCGGCCGTCCTCGACCAGACGCGCCAGGGCACCGCGGTCGCGCACGACATCGACCCGCAAGGGCTGACGCAGCCAAAGCGAGGCGACGAAGGCGCTGCCGATCGCCGCCAGGATCAGCCCGTAGACGATCACCCGTGGCCGCAGCATGCGCTTGAGCGTCAGGTGCTCGCGTTCGCCGGCGTCGATCTCGCGCTGGGTGGCGTAGCGGATCAGCCCGCGCGGGTACTCCATCTTGTCCATCACGCCGTCGCAGACGTCGATGCAGGCGGCGCAGCCGATGCATTCGTACTGCAGGCCCTTGCGGATGTCGATGCCGGTCGGGCAGACCTGCACGCACAGCGTGCAGTCGATGCAGTCGCCCTTGCCGGCGGCCGCCAGTGCCTCGTGCTTGGTGCTGCGCGGGCGCGAGCCGCGCGGCTCGCCGCGGTGGGGGTCGTAGCTGATGATCAGCGTGTCGGGGTCGAACATCACGCCCTGGAAGCGGGCGTAGGGGCACATGTACTTGCAGACCTGCTCGCGCATGAAGCCGGCGTTGCCGTAGGTCGCGAAGCCGTAGAACAGGATCCAGAAGCTCTCCCAGGGTCCGAGCCCGAAGGACGCCACGCCGCGCGCGAGTTCGCGGATCGGCGTGAAGTAGCCGACGAAGGTGAAGCCGGTCCACAGGCCGATCGCGATCCAGATCAGGTGCTTGCCGCCGCGGCGCATCAGCTTTTGCGCGGTCCAGCCGGAGGCATCGAGCTTGAGGCGCGCGTTGCGGTCGCCCTCGCACTTGTGCTCCACCCACATGAAGATCTCGGTGTAGACCGTTTGCGGGCAGGTGTAGCCGCACCACAGGCGGCCGGCGACCGCGGTGAACAGGAACAGGCCATAGGCGCTGAGGATCAGCAGCCCGGTCAGGAAGATGAAGTCCTGCGGATACAGGACCAGGTTGAAGATGTAGAAGCGGCGCTCGCCGAGGTCGAACAGCACCGCCGGTCGGCCGTTCCAGCTGAGCCACGGCAGGCCGTAGAACACCAGTTGCGTGAGCCAGACCATGGCCCAGCGCCAGGTCGCGAAACGGCCGCTGACGGCGCGCGCCTGGATCTTGGCCTCCGACTGGAACATCGAGACGATCTCGCCGGCGGCATCGCCCGCCGCCGGCATGATCGGCACGACGCGCGCGCCGGGCCGTGGGGTTTCAGCCATGAACGGGTCAGGCCAGGCGCCGGGCTGCCCCGAGCGGGCCTGCAGCCCCTCGTGGGGCCGCGAGCGAGGCGAGCGCCGTCGTCGTCATTTCAGCGCGATGCCGGGACGCCGGCGGCAGGCACCGACAGGCTCTTGACATGGGCGGCCAGGATGCGGATCTGCGGCTCCGAGAGCCGCCCCTCGAAGGCCGGCATCACGTTGAGCTTGCCCTCGCTGATCATCCTGATCACCGCCTCCTCGCCCCAGCCGTGCAGCCAGTTCTTGTCGGTGAGGTTGGGCGCGCCGAGCGCGGCGTTGCCCTTGCCGTCGGCACCATGGCAGGCCGCGCACGCGACGAACTTGGAGCGACCGAGCTGCGCGGCAATGTTATTGTGCGGGCTGCCCGACAGGCTCAGCACGTAGTTGGCGACGTTGCGCACGTCCTCGGCGCTGCCGACCGCGGCGGCCATCGGCGGCATGTTGCCCTGGCGACCCTGGGTGATGGTCTGGACGATGTTGGCCTGCTCGCCACCCCAGAGCCAGTCGCCGTCGGTCAGGTTGGGGAAGCCCTTGCTGCCGCGCGCGTCCGAGCCATGGCACATCGCGCAGTTGTTGAGGAAGAGCCGCTCGCCGATCGCACGCACCTCGGCATTGCCGATCAGCTGCTCGTCCGACATCGCGGCAAAGGGCGCGTAGCGCTCGGCCATCTTGGCCGCCGCACGCGCCTGCTCGGCCTCGTACTGGCCTTCGGATGTCCAGCCGAGCCGGCCCGGGTTGGCGCCAAGGCCGGGATAGAGCACCAGGTAGATCGCGCCGAACACGACCGTCAGCACGAACAGCCCCATCCACCAGCGTGGCAGCGGATTGTTGAGCTCCTTCAGGTCGACATCCCAGGTGTGGCCGGTCGTGTTGTCGGCCGCCATCACCTTGCGCCGCGCCGCGATGACCAGCAGCGCAAGGCAGGCCAGCAGGCTCAGCACGGTGACGATCGCGATGTAGAGCGACCAGCCGCGCGAGACGAAGTCACTCATGGCGAGGCTCCTTCTTCAGAGAGTTCGGGCCATCCGGATCAGCGTGGGCGGCGTTCGCCTCGCGCCTGCGGTCGTCGAGGAAGGGCAACTGCGCCGCCTCGTCGAAGCGCTGCTTGTTGCGCCGCGAGTAGGCCCAGACGACGATGCCGACGAAGACGACCAGCAACAGCACCGTCGTCAGGCTGCGCCATTGGTTGATGTCCATCGGCCGCTCCTACTTGATCGAGGTGCCCAGCACCTGCAGGTAGGCGACCAGCGCATCGAGCTCGGTCTTGCCCTTGACCTCGGCGGCGGCGCCGGCGATCTCCTCGTCGGTGTAGCCCGCGCCAAGCGTGCGCAGCGCGCGCATCTTGGGCGCCAGTTCCTCGGGCACCAGCGCGGTCTTCGGCAGCCAGGGATAGGCCGGCATGTTGGACTCGGGCACCAGGTCGCGCGGGTTGATCAGGTGAATGCGGTGCCAGTCGTCGCTGTACTTGCCGCCCACGCGGTGCAGGTCGGGGCCGGTGCGCTTGCTGCCCCACTGGAACGGCCGGTCGTAGACGAACTCGCCGGCGCGCGAGAAGGGCCCGTAGCGCAGCGTCTCGGCACGCAGCGGCCGGATCATCTGCGAGTGGCAGTTGTAGCAGCCCTCGCGCACGTAGATGTCGCGCCCGGCCAGTTGCAGCGGACCGTAGGGCTTGAGTCCCGGCGCCGCGGTCGTGGTGCTGGTCTGGAAGAACAGCGGCACGATCTCGACCAGCCCGCCGATCGCGATCGTGATCAGGATCAGCACGATCAGCAGCAGGTTGTTGGTCTCGATCTTCTGGTGGCTGAAGCCGTCGGAGGATGGATCACTCATGCCTTGCTCCCCTGTTGCGTTTCGGCGGATCGATCAGGCCGTCGCCAGCACGGCCGGCACCGGCTCGCGCACGACCTGGCCGGCGCGCACCGTCATCACCACATTCCAGGCCATCAGCAGCATGCCGGCCAGGTACAGCAGGCCGCCGAGCAGGCGCACCACGTAGAACGGATAGGTGGCCTTGACGCTCTCGACGAAGCTGTAGACCAGGGTGCCGTCGGGGTTGACCGAACGCCACATCAGGCCCTGCATCACGCCCGCGATCCACATCGCGGCGATGTAGAGCACGATGCCGATGGTGGCGATCCAGAAGTGCAGCTCGATCGCCGGCACGCTGTACATCTGGCGCCTGCCGTACATGCGCGGGATCAGGTAGTAGAGCGAGCCGAAGGAGATCAGGCCGACCCAGCCGAGGGCGCCGCTGTGCACGTGGCCGATGGTCCAGTCGGTGTAGTGACTGAGCGCGTTGACCGTCTTGATCGACATCATCGGCCCCTCGAAGGTCGACATGCCGTAGAAGCTCAGCGAGACGATCAGGAACTTCAGGATCGGGTCATCGCGCAGTTTGTGCCAGGCACCGCTGAGCGTCATGATGCCGTTGATCATGCCGCCCCAGCTCGGTGCCAGCAGCACCAGCGAGAACACCATGCCGACGCTCTGCACCCAGTCGGGCAGCGCGGTGTAGTGCAGGTGGTGCGGGCCGGCCCACATGTAGGTGAAGATCAGCGCCCAGAAGTGGACGATCGACAGCCGGTACGAATACACCGGGCGATCGGCCTGCTTCGGGATGTAGTAGTACATCATCCCGAGGAAGCCGGCGGTGAGGAAGAAGCCGACCGCGTTATGGCCGTACCACCACTGCACCATCGCGTCCTGCACGCCGGCGTAGGCCGAGTAGCTCTTCCACAGGCTGACCGGCAGCGCCGCGCTGTTGACCACGTGCAGCAGCGCCACCGCCAGGATGAAGGCGCCGAAGAACCAGTTCGCGACGTAGATGTGGCGCACCTTGCGCATGCCGATGGTGCCGAAGAAGACGATCGCGTAGGACACCCAGACCAGCGTGATCAGGATGTCGATCGGCCACTCGAGCTCGGCGTACTCCTTGGAACTGGTGATGCCCAGCGGCAGCGTGATCACGGCCGAGACGATCACCAGTTGCCAGCCCCAGAACGTGAGCTCGGCCAGCCAGGGCGCGAACAGCCGGGTCTGGCAGGTGCGCTGCACGACGTGGTAGCTGGTGGCGAAGAGCGCGCAGCCGCCGAAGGCAAAGATCACCGCATTGGTGTGCAGCGGCCGCAGCCGGCCATAGCTGAGCCAGGGGATGCCGAAGTTGAGCTCCGGCCAAGCCAGCTGGGCGGCGATGAAGACGCCGACCGTCATGCCGACCACGCCCCACAGCACCGCCGCCAGCGAGAACTGGCGTATCACGCGATCGTCGTAGCTCGGCATGGCCGTGCCGCGGGTTCCGGCTGAAGCTGCAGCTGCACTCATCGTCCCTCTCCTTGTCGGCTATGGCTCAAACAGCGGACATTCTCCGGGGCCGGGCGTCGACCGGACTTGACCTGGATCAGGGTCTCACTCGACGCGCGTTGCTTCGGCCGGGGTCTCTTCGAGCAGCCGCTGGCCCTCGCGCTCGAGGTCCTCGAACTGCCCGCTGTGAAGCGCCCAGGCAAAGACGCCAAGGATCGCAAGCACCAGCAGCACCGACAGCGGCACCAGCAAAAAGAGAATGTCCACGCTTGATGCTCGCACGCCGGGCGCCGCCTGTCACCCGCTGGTTGTTGCCGGCGTCCGGTCGCTGTCCATGCGCGGGCTCGACAGCAGCCGCAAGGAGTTACCCACCACCAGCAGCGAGCTCAGCGCCATGCCGAGCCCGGCGGCCCACGGCGCGAGCAGGCCGGCCAGCGCCAGCGGCAGGGCCAGCAGGTTGTAGATCACGGCCCAGGCCAGGTTCTGGCGCATCAGCTGCCGCGTGCGGCGCGCCAGCCTGCGGGCCGCGGCGATCTCCGGCAGGCGGCTGCCGAGTACCACCAGATCGGCGCGCAACTGCGTCAGCGCGGCGCCATGGCCGAGTGCGATCGAGACATCGGCCTGGGCCACCACCGGCGCATCGTTGAGGCCGTCGCCGACCACCAGCACGCGCCGTCCCTCGGCCTGCTCGCGCTCGACCGCCAGCCGCTTGTCCTGCGGCGTGGCCGAGGCCTGCCAGGCATCGGCTCCGACCCGCCGCGCCAGCACCTCGACGGCGCCGGCACGGTCGCCGGACAGCACCTGCACCCGCACGCCGTCGGCACGCAACGCAGCTACCAGCGCGTCCGCCCCGGCGCGCGGGACCTCGTCGAACTCGAAGCGCCACGCGCTGCCGGTGGCGCCGGGCGTCACCGCGGCGAAGTACAGCGCCGGCCGGCCCGGGTCGCTGTCGTCGTCGGCGCCGACGAAGGACGCGCTGCCCAGCCGCCAGCGCCGGCCCTGGGCGTCCGCAGCCTCGAGACCGGCGCCGGGCTGCTCGCGCAACTCGGTCCAGGCGGTCGCGTCGGCATCGACGCTCGCCGCCAGCGCCTGCGCCAGCGGGTGGCGCGACTGGCGCGCTAGCGCCGCGGCGGCGGCCAGCGGCGCGCCCTGCTCCGGCACGACGCGCGCCAGCGCCAGGCGCTCGTCGCTGAGCGTGCCGGTCTTGTCGAAGGCCGCCACGTCGATCGCCGCCAGCGTCTCGATCGCGTCCAGCCGTTGCACCAGCACGCCGCGCCGCGCCAGTTCGGTCGCCGCCGCCAGCAGCCCGGTCGGCGCGGCGATAGCCAGCGCGCACGGGCAGCTCACCACCAGCACAGCGACCGCGACCGCGAGCGCCTGCGTCGGATCGATCCGTTGCCAGCCGATGAAGGCAGCCAGCGCGAGCAGCAGCACCACGGCCATGAACGGCCCGGCGATGCGGTCGGCCAGGCGCAGCGTCGGCGGCCGCGCGAGACCGGCGCGATCGACCAAGTCGGCAATCTGCTGCTGGCGTGTGTCGGCACCGAGGCGCTCGACGCGCATCAGCAGCGGCGCGGCAAGATTGAGGCTGCCGGCCACCACCGCATCGCCGACACGGCGCTCGACCGGGCGCGACTCGCCGCTGAGCAGCGCCTCGTCGAGCGCGCTCTCGCCCTCGAGCACCACGCCATCGCCCGGCACCAGTTGCCCGGCGGCGACGCGGACGCGGTCGCCGACGCGCAGCCGCAGCACCGGCACCAGGCTGAAGCGGCCGTCGTCGCTCTCGCGCTCGACGCTGTCGGGCAGGCGCCGCAGCAGCACGTCGAGCGCGCGCCGACTGCGCCCGCGCAGGCGCTGCTCGAGCCAGCGACCGGCAAGCAGGAAGGTGACGAACATCGTCAGCGAGTCGAACCAGACATCATCGCCAAAGGCGCCGCCAGGGGCGAAGGTGGCGCCGGTCGAGGCGACGAAGGTGATGACGATCGCCAGCGCCACCGGCAGGTCCATACCGATGCGCCCGGCGCGCAGCGCGCGCCAGGCGCCGCTGAAGAAGGGCGTCGCCGAGAACATCAGCACCGGCAGGCTCATGACCCAGCCGGCCCAGCGCAGCAGCTGGTCGAACTCGGCGCCGATCTCGGCCCGCGTCGCGAGGTAGGACGGTGCCGCCACCATCATCACCTGCATCATGCAGAAGGCCGCGACGAACAGCCGCCACAGTGCGTCGCGCTCGGCACGCCGCTGCGCCTCGAGCACGGCCTCGGCATGGGCCGGATGGGCGCTGTAGCCGGCGCGCCGCACCGCCTCGATCAGCGCGGCAGCGCCGGTGCGCTGCGGGTCCCAGCGCACCAGCGCCCGCTCGCGCGCCGCATTGACCTGCACCGCGCCGACGCCGGGCTCCTGGCGCAGCGCGGCTTCGATGATGCCGGCGCAGGCGGCGCAGTGCAGGCCGCCGAGTGCGAACAGCGTCTGCGCCTCGCGCGTGCCATCGGCGCGCTCGCGCCACTCGGTGCACTCGGCAAGCGCCAGGTCGTCGTCGAGCGCGGTGGCGGCACGGGCGTCGAGCGCCAACGAAGCCGGCGTCGGCTGCACGGGGCTGATCGGCGACGAGATGGCTGCGCTCATGGGCTGCGCTAATCTAGCCGCATTCCCTGCCTTCGTTTCCGTCCATGCGCGTCGCCTTGATCCATCGCATCCTTCGTTCCTTCTTCACCCGCATGCTGTTGCCGGCAGGCCTCGTTGCGGCGCCATTTGCACAGGCCCAGGAGGCGCCGCAGAAGCTGAGCCAGGTCCAGCTCAGCGCCGGCATGCACCTGATCCATGCCGAGGTCGCGCGCACCGAGGAGCAACGCTCGATCGGCCTGATGCACCGGCCGAGCCTGGCCGCCAACGACGGCATGCTGTTCGTCTTCGACCGGCCGGGCGTGCAGTGCTTCTGGATGAAGAACACGCTGATCCCGCTGTCGATCGCCTTCGTCGCCGACGACGGCACCATCGTCAACATCGCCGAGATGAAGCCGCGGAGCCTTGACTCGCATTGCTCGGCCAAGCCGGTCAGGCTCGCGCTCGAGATGAACAGCGGCTGGTTCGCCAAGCGCGGCATCGCCAGCGGCGCCACGATCGGCGGCATCGCCGCCAAATGAGAACGGCCGGCCGGGACATCAAGCCCGGCCGGCCGTTCTGTTCAGACCGGGCACTCAGGCGAAGTTGGCCTGCGCGAAGTCCCAGTTCACCAGCGAGTTGAGGAAGGCCTCGACGAACTTCGGCCGCGCGTTGCGGTAGTCGATGTAGTAGGCGTGCTCCCAGACGTCGATCGTCAGCAGTGCCTTGTCGACGCCGGTCAGCGGCGTGCCGGCAGCGCCCATGTTGACGATGTCGACGCTGCCATCGGTCTTCTTGACGAGCCAGGTCCAGCCGGAGCCGAAGTTGCCGACCGCGCTCTTGGCGAAGGCTTCCTTGAAGGCGGCATAGCTGCCCCACTTGGCATCGATGGCCGCGGCCAGCGCGCCGCTCGGTGCGCCGCCGCCGGCCGGCTTCATGCAGTTCCAGAAGAAGGTGTGGTTCCAGATCTGCGCCGCGTTGTTGTAGAGGCCGCCGGAGGCCTTCTTGACCACGTCCTCGAGCGGCGCTTCTTCGAACTCGGTGCCCTTGATCAGGTTGTTGAGGTTCGTGACGTAGGCCTGATGGTGCTTGCCGTAGTGGTATTCGAAGGTTTCCTTCGACAGGTGCGGCGCGAGCGCGTCCATCGCGTACGGCAGCGGCGGCAGGGTGTGTTCCATGAGCGGTGTCCTTCCTTCTGGCTTGAAGAGCTTGGGTGGGTGACCGGGTTGTCGATGGCGGCAGTTGCCGGCTCGAGATCGAATGATTGTAGGCAGCGCGCTTGGCCTTGGCGGGCGCGCAGGATCAGCCTGCAGGCAACGCCGCCGGCTGCACGGCCGTGACGCTGGCCTCGACCCGGCCATCGGCCAGCATCGCCGCGAACTCGGCGCCGACCGAGAGTTGCGACACCGAGCTCAGCGGCGCGCCGCCGGCATCGACCAGACGCGCGTAGCCACGCGCCAGCACGCGCTGCGGATCGAGCCCCTCCAGGCGCGTCGCCGCCAGCGACAGCCGCTGCTGCTGGCGCTCGCGGCCGCGCGCCCCGGCCTGCAGCCAGCGCGTCGCCAGACGCCGCTCGCGCTCGGCGCACTCGGTGAGCCTGCGCGCCACCGCGGCGCGCAGGCGACCGGCCAGCAGCGCCAACCGGGCCTGACGCGCCGCCAGCGCGTGGCCGGGGCGGGCCAGCCGCAGCGCCGCGCGGTCGAGCCGCTGCGCATCGGCGTCGAGGCGCCGGTGCAGGCCACGCCACAGGCCATCGGCCAGCGACTGCAAGTCGGCCAGCAGTTCATCGCGCGGCGGCGCCGCGAGCTCGGCGGCCGCGGTCGGCGTCGGCGCGCGCAGGTCGGCCGCGAAGTCGGCCAGCGTGACGTCGGTCTCGTGGCCGACGCCACTGATCACCGGCACCGAGCAGGCCGCGATCGCGCGCACGACGACCGCCTCGTTGAAGGCCCACAGATCCTCGAGCGAGCCGCCGCCGCGGCAGACCAGCAGCGTGTCGACCTCGGCCCGGCGCGAGGCGAGAGCTATCGCCGCCGCCAGTTGCGCCGGTGCGTCGGCGCCCTGCACCGGGCTCGGGTAGACCAGCAACTCGACCTGCGGCGCGCGCCGTGCCAGCGCGGTGGCCACGTCGCGCAGCACCGCGGCGCCGAGTGAGGTGACGATGCCGACGCGGCGCGGATAGCCCGGCAGCGGCCGCTTGCGCGCCGCATCGAACAGGCCCTCGGCCTCGAGTTCGGCCTTGAGCCGCAGGAAGCGCTCGTAGAGAGCGCCGGCTCCGGCGCGCTGCAAGGACTCGACGATGAACTGCAACTCGCCACGCGGCTCGTAGACCGCAAGCCGGCCACGCAACTCGACCGCGTCGCCCTCCTGCGGCGGCGAGGCCATCAGCGCCGCCGCACGACGAAACATCGCGCAGCGCAGCGAGGCCGCGCCTTCGGCATCCTTCAGCGTGAAGTAGCAATGACCGCTGGCG
This sequence comes from Rivibacter subsaxonicus, assembly GCF_004217215.1. Classification (GTDB taxonomy): domain Bacteria; phylum Pseudomonadota; class Gammaproteobacteria; order Burkholderiales; family Burkholderiaceae_C; genus Rivibacter; species Rivibacter subsaxonicus. Next base: position 405,929 of record NZ_SHKP01000006.1, on the reverse strand, counting down.
GCACGCGTGAAGCCGCCGATCTCGCCGCGCACGCTGACCACCGCGAAGCGCTGTGCCAGCGTGTCGGCCACCGCGCGCACCAGCGCGGCGACCTCCCACACCTGGCGCGCGCCGGTGCGCTCCGTCAGGTCTTCAAGCCCGGCCATGGACCTGCGCATCCGCCGCCAGGGCGCGCCATTGCTGGCCCGGGTACTCCACACGCCAGCAATGGCGCGGGCCGCGCCGCATTGAGCTTGTCATCATCTCGTCGCAATCTCGCAAGACGTTGATTTATATAGACTTTTTGTTGCTCATTCTTTGAGCAATCTGAACCGGAGCACGCAACGACGCGGTCTGCGCGGGTGTCGGGGGCGGTTTCCCACAAAGTTGTCCACAAGTTCGGTGGACGGCGCGGCCGCCATTCGTGAACTGTCCACGCCAGAAAACAAATGGACGCCGTTTGCAAGGCCGTGGTCTGCCGTTGGCCGCCATAATCCGCGCCGATTCAGGTCGCGGTCTTCGCGATCGACACTGGAGTTTTCCCTTGTTTTCGATCATACAAGCGGCCGGCTGGCCGATCTGGCCCCTGCTGCTGTGCTCGGTGGTGGCACTGGCCCTGGTACTGGAGCGTTTTGCCAGCCTGCGCACCGCCCGGATAGCTCCGCCCAAATTGCTCGACGAGGTGCTGGCGGTCAGCCGCAACAGCCTGCCGGCCCCCGACGTCGTCACCAAGCTGGCGCAGAACTCGGTGCTCGGCCAGGTGCTGGCGAGCGGATTGCATGCGGTGATCAGCGAGCCGCGCATCAGCGAGAACGCGCTGCGCAATGTCTTCGAGAGCCAGGGCGCGGCTGCGATCCACAAACTGGAGCGCTACCTCAACACGCTCGGCACCATCGCCGCCGCCGCGCCCTTGCTGGGCCTGCTCGGGACGGTGATCGGCATGATCGAGATCTTCGGTTCGCAGTCGCCTACCGGCGGCAGCAATCCGGAGCAGCTGGCGCATGGCATCTCGATCGCGCTCTACAACACCGCCTTCGGCCTGATCGTCGCGATCCCGACGCTGATGTTCTACCGCTACTTCCGCGGCCGCGTCGACGACTACGCGGTCGAGCTCGAGCAGGCCAGCGAGAGGATGGTGCCGCACCTGATGCGCTTCTCGGTGCGCACGCCGCTGCACACCGCCGGCACGCCTTCCTCGTTCTGAAGCCACCATGGCCGTCAACTTCCGCCACCGTCGCACCGAGGACCCGGAGATCAACCTGATCCCGTTCATCGACGTGCTGCTGGTGATCCTGATCTTCCTGATGCTGACCACCACGTACAGCAAGTTCACCGAGCTGCGCGTGAACCTGCCGGTGGCCGACGCCGAGAAGGCGCGCAACGCGCCCAAGGAGATCATCGTCGCGGTCTCCGCGGATGGCCGCTTCTCGGTCAACAAGCAGGCGGTCGACGGGCGCGACGTGACGCAACTCGCGTCGGTGCTTGCCAACGCCGCGGCCGGCTCCGAGAACCATCTGGTGATCATCTCGGCCGACGCCAACGCGACCCACCAGAGCGTCATCACGGTGCTCGACGCGGCGCGGCGCGCCGGCCTGCCGCAGCTGACCTTCGCGACCCAGAGCGCACGCGGCGCCGCGCGCGCCGGCGACGGCCGCTGAGCGGCAGCCAGGAAGCACGGTGAGCCTCGAGCAGCGGCTCACACAAGCCTGGCAGCGACGCGGGCCACTGGCGCTGCTGCTGTGGCCGCTGTCGCTGGTCTACGGCGCGCTGATCGCGCTGCGCCGGCTCGGCTATCGGCACGGATGGCTGCGCAGCGAGCACCCCGGCGTGCCGGTGGTCGTGGTCGGCAACCGCATCGTCGGTGGCGCCGGCAAGACACCGGTCGTGATCGCGCTGGCCGAACACCTGCGGCAACGCGGCATGCGGCCAGGCATCATTTCGCGCGGCCACGGCCGCGCCGATGTCGAGGACATCCGCGCCGTGCACGCCGATGACCCGGTCGACGCGGTCGGCGACGAACCCCTGCTGCTGGCGCTGCGCACCGCAGCGCCGGTGTTCGTCGGACGCGACCGCGCCGCCACCGCGCGCGCGCTGCGGGCGGCGCACCCCGAGGTCGACGTGATCCTCAGCGACGACGGCGCCCAGCACCTGGCGCTGGCACGCGACATCGAGATCCTCGTCTTCGATGCGCGCGGCGCCGGCAACGGCTGGCTGCTGCCGGCCGGGCCGCTGCGCGAGCCGCTCGCGGTGGCCTCGACCGCGCGCCACGCGCTGGTGCTCTACAGCGGCAACGAGCCCAGCACCCCGTTGGCGGGAAGCGTCTCCTCGCGCGGCCTGCGCGGCCTGGTCGAGCTTGGCGACTGGTGGGCCGGGCGCGCGGCCACGGCGCAGGCGCTGGCCGCGCTGGCGCAGAGGTCGCGGGCTGCGCCCGAGGCCGTCTTCGCCGGTGCCGGCATCGCCCGGCCACAGGCCTTCTTCGAGATGCTGGCCGCGGCTGGCGTCCGCGCCGCCGGCCTGCCGCTGGCCGACCACGAGCGCTACGCCGAACTGCCGTGGCCGGCGGCGGCGCGCGAACTGGTGGTGACGGAAAAGGACGCCGTCAAGCTGCGCCCCGATCGTCTCGCCCTCGAGCGGCCCGGGCTGCGGGTCTGGGTGGCGCCGCTAGACTTCGAGCCCGAGGCCGCGTTCTGGCCGCGGCTCGACGCCGCACTGGACGATGTCGTGGCGACGGCCTCGTGAAATTCTGAAAGCTCCCCACATGGAAACGCGCCTGATCGAATTGCTGGTGTGCCCGATCTGCAAGGGCCCGCTGACGCACGAGCGCGAGGCGCGCGAGCTGGTCTGCGCGGCCGACCATCTTGCGTTCCCGATCCGCGACGGCATCGCGGTGATGCTGGAGTCGGAGGCACGCACGATCGACGACAGCGCGCCCGTGGCCCCGGTCTTCCCCGCACCCGAGGCGCCCGCGGCCGAATGAGCTTCACGGTCCTGATCCCGGCCCGGCTGGCCTCGACGCGGCTGCCCGACAAGCCACTGGCCGACATCGCCGGCAAGCCGATGGTGGTGCACGTGGCCGAGCGCGCGGCGCGCAGCGGCGCGCGCCAGGTGGTCGTCGCGGCCGACGACGCACGCATCGTCGCGGCCTGCGCCGCGCATGGCGTGCGCGCGATCCTGACCCGCGTCGACCACGCCACCGGCAGCGATCGCCTGGCCGAGGCCTGCACCCTGCTCGGCTTGGCCGACGAGGAGATCGTGCTCAACGTGCAGGGCGACGAGCCGCTGATCGATCCGGCGCTGGTCGACGCCTGCGCGGCGCTGCTGGCGGCGCGCCCCGAATGCGTGATGGCGACCGCCGCGCATGCGATCGACACGGTCGAGGAATTCGTCAACCCGAACGTCGTGAAGCTCATCTGCGATGCGCAGGGGCGCGCCCTCACCTTCTCGCGCGCGCCGCTGCCCTGGTGGCGCGACGGCAATGTCGCGGGCGTGATCGCGCAACTGCCGAGTCCGCCGCCGCTGCGTCATGTGGGTCTGTATGCCTACCGCGCGGGCTTCCTGCGCCGCTATCCGACATTGCCAGCCTGCCCGCTGGAGACGATCGAGTCGCTCGAGCAACTGCGCGTGCTGTGGCACGGCGAGCGCATCGCGGTCCATGTCGCCGCGTCGCGGCCCGGGCCTGGGGTCGATACGCCGGAAGACCTCAAGCGCGTGCGGCGCCTGCTCGCTCAGGGCTAGCGCGCAAGTAGTTCCACCGAGGCGCGACGGACGCGTCGGCGTCAGCTTGCGCAAGGGGTGCGTGCTATCCTCGTTTTGAAGATCCGGCCTCCGGCGTGGCAGCGGTCTCACCGCCGCCGCGAGCGTGTCGCTCTACGCACGTTGCCGACCCCATAAGAACTCCGAGGATTCCCATGAGACTGATCCTGTTGGGCGCTCCCGGCGCCGGCAAAGGCACGCAGGCCGCGTTCCTGTGCAAGCACTTCGGCATTCCGCAGATCTCGACCGGCGACATGCTGCGCGCCGCCGTCAAGGCCGGCACGCCGCTCGGCCTGGCCGCCAAGCAGGTCATGGACAGCGGTGCCCTGGTCGGCGACGACATCATCATCGGCCTGGTCAAGGAACGCATCGCGCAGCCCGACTGTGTCAACGGCTTCCTGTTCGACGGCTTCCCGCGCACGATCCCGCAGGCCGACGCGATGAAGGCCGCCGGCGTCAAGATCGACGTCGTGCTCGAGATCGACGTGCCCGACGAGGCCATCGTCGAGCGCATGAGCGGCCGCCGCACGCACGCGCCTTCGGGCCGCACCTATCACCTCAAGTTCAACCCGCCCAAGGTCGAGGGTCGCGACGACCTGACCGGCGAAGAACTGATCCAGCGCGACGACGACAAGGAAGAGACCGTCAAGAAGCGCCTGGCGGTCTACCAGAGCCAGACCCGGCCGCTGGTCGACTACTACTCGGCTTGGGCCGCGACCGGCGATGCCCAGGCGCCGCGCTATCGCAAGATCGCCGGGCTCGGTTCGGTCGACGACATCACCGCGCGCGCGCTCGCCGCCCTCGCCTGATTTCCCGCTAGATTCCAAGCAGAGGCCGCCGCACGCGGCCTTTGTTTCCAGCCCCGGTTGACGTTGACGTCAACGTCAACCTCATCTCTTCAGGAGCAACTTCATGGATATCGCAAACAAGGTCTTCATCGTCACCGGCGGCGCCTCAGGCCTCGGCGAAGGCACGGCACGCATGCTCGCCGCGCACGGCGCCAGGGTCGTGATCGCCGACCTGCAGGTCGACAAGGGCGAGGCGGTCGCCAAGGAACTCGGCGGCGCCTTCGTCAAGTGCGATGTCTCGAGCGAGGCCGACGGCCAGGCCGCCGTCGCCAAGGCGCTCGAGCTGGGCGCGCTGTTCGGCCTGGTCAACTGCGCCGGCATCGCGCCCGCGGTCAAGACGGTCGGCAAGGACGGCGCCCATCCGCTGGCGGTGTTCGCCAAGACCATCACCGTCAACCTGATCGGCAGCTTCAACATGATCCGGCTCGCCGCCGAGGCCATGAGCAAGAACGCGCCCGAGCCGACCGGCGAGCGCGGCGTGCTGATCAGCACCGCCTCGGTCGCCGCATTTGATGGCCAGATCGGCCAGGCGGCGTATTCGGCCAGCAAGGGCGGCGTGGTCGGCATGACGCTGCCGATCGCGCGCGACCTGGCGCGCAGCGGCATCCGCAACATGACGATCGCGCCCGGCATCTTCGGCACGCCGATGATGTTCGGCATGCCGCAGGAGGTGCAGGACTCGCTGGCCGCCAGCGTGCCCTTCCCGAGCCGGCTCGGCACGCCGGCCGACTTCGCCAAGCTGGTGCACCAGATCGTCACCAACGAGATGCTCAACGGCGAGGTGATCCGCCTCGACGGCGCGATCCGGCTGGCGCCGCGCTGAGCGAGCCGGCATGAGCCGGCGGACGGCGACCTGCTGGGCTGCCGCCGCGCTGACCGCGCTCACGGGTTGCCAGGCGCCGCCGCCGCTCGCCGATCCGGCCCTGCAGCCTGAGGCAGCGAGCGACTACCGGGGGCGCGCGCCGCAGCGCTTCCAGCGCGAGGCGGTGGTCGCTGCCCATCCGCTGGCGGCCGAGGCCGGTGCGGCGATGCTGGCCGCCGGCGGCAGTGCCGCCGATGCCGCGATCGCGGCGCAACTGGTGCTGGCGGTGGTCGAGCCGCAGTCCAGCGGCCTCGGCGGCGGCGGCTTTGCGCTGGTCTGGGACGGGCAGCGCGTCAGCAGCTGGGACGGCCGCGAGAGCGCGCCGGCGGCCATCGACGAGCGCCTGTTCCTCGATGCCGACGGGCGGCCGCTGGCCTTCGAGGCGGCCGCGCTCGGCGGCCGTGCGGTCGGTGCGCCGGGGTTGCCGCGGCTGCTGGAGTCGCTGCACCGGCAGCACGGTCGCCTGCCGTGGGCAGCACTGTTCGAACCGGCGATCCGCGCCGCCGATGCCGGCTTCGCGCTCGGCCCGCGTCTGCACCGGCTGCTGACCGACGACGCCGCCCGGCTGACGACCGACGCGCGGGCCCGAGCCCTGTTCTTCGATGCCGACGGTCGGCCCTGGCCGATCGGCCACCAGTTGCGCAACCCGGCGCTGGCGCAGACCCTGCGCCTGCTCGCGGCGCGTGGCGCCGAGGCCTTCTACGCCCCCGGGCAGCCGATCGCGCCGGCCGTCATCGCGGCGGTGCGCGGCGACGCCGGCAATCCGGGCCGGCTGGCGCTGGCCGACCTGGCGACCTACCGCAGCATCGAGCGCGAACCGCTGTGCCGGCTCTGGCAGGCCTACCGGATCTGCGGCATGGCGTCGCCCTCCTCGGGTGGCTTCACGCTGCTGCAGATCCTGCTGCTGCTCGACCGCGTGCCGGCCACCTCGGCGCCGCTGCTGGATGGCTTGCCCGCGCCGGAACTGCTGCATCGCTACAGCGAGGTATCGCGCCTGGCCTTTGCCGATCGCGAGATCCTTGTCGCCGACCCCGCCTTCGAGCCCGCCGCGACCGCGGCGATCGCGCGCGCCCTAGCGCCGACCTACCTGGACGCGCGCGCGGCACGCGTCGGCACGCGCTCGATGGGCCGCGCCGAACCGGGCCTCGAACTCGGACTCGGCCGCGATGCCGGCCTGCCGCCACCGTCGACCACCCATCTTTCGGTGGTCGACGCGCAGGGCCGGGCGGTGGCGCTCACCAGCAGCATCGAGTCGCAGTTCGGCGCGCGCCGGATGGTGAGTCCGTGGCCCGGCCTGGCCGGCGGCTTCCTGCTCAACAACCAGCTCACCGATTTCAGTTTCCTGCCCCGCGATGCGCAGGGGCGGCCCGTCGCCAATCGCCCGGCGCCGTCGAAGCGGCCGCGCTCGAGCATGGCGCCGACGCTGGTATTTGCCTGCCCGCCGGCCGGCTGCGCCGAAACCGCGGACGACCAGCCCGGGCCGGGCGAGCGCCTGCAACTCGTCACCGGCTCGCCCGGCGGCGTGCCGATCATCCACTTCACAGCCAAGACGATTCTCGGCACGCTGGCCTGGAACCTGGACGCGCAAGCCGTCGCCGATCTGCCGAACTTCGGCTCGCTGAACGGGCCGACCTTGCTGGAGTCGGGGCGCTTTGCCGCCGCCACCCTGCGCCCACTCGAGGCCCGCGGCCACCGAATCGTCGAAACCGCGCTTCCGAGCGGCGCCCATCTGCTGCTGCGGGCCGGGCCGGGCTGGGATGCCGGGATCGATCCACGGCGCGAAGGTGCCGCCAGCGGTCGCTGAGGCCCAGAAATAGAAACCCCGCCCGACCTTTGACGGTGGGCGGGGCTGGTGGATTAACCACCGTGGTGCTCCGGAGAGTTGAGGTCCGGGGCCCCTGGTGCGCAGAGACTGCGCCTTTGAGATTGCCTGCGTGCAGGCAACTGAACATTAACCGGCGGCGGACGCGATTGCCAGCACTGGCTGTCAATGAAGCGTCATACGTTCATTGAACTGCAGCCATTGACGCCGCCCGCCTTCGGGGGCATGCGTTCAGCTCTTCACCAGCACGGCACGCACCAGCGCCTCGACCCTTGCCTCGATCCCGGGCTCCATCACGATCGGCCGACCCCATTCCCGGCTGGTCTCGCCCGGCCACTTGCTGGTGGCATCGAGCCCCATCTTGCCGCCCAGGCCCGAGACCGGCGAGGCGAAGTCGAGGTAGTCGATCGGCGTCTGCTCGACCAGCGTGGTGTCGCGCACCGGGTCCATGCGGGTCGTGATCGCCCACACCACTTCCTGCCAGTTGCGGATGTCGATGTCCTCGTCGACGACGACGATGAACTTGGTGTACATGAACTGGCGCAGGAAGCTCCACAGGCCGAACATCAGTCGCTTGGCATGGCCCGGATAGGCCTTGCGGATGCTGATGATCGCCATCCGGTAGCTGCAGCCCTCGGGCGGCAGGTAGAAGTCGGCGATCTCCGGAAACTGCTTCTGCAGGATCGGCACGAAGACCTCGTTGAGCGCCACGCCCAGCACCGCCGGCTCGTCGGGCGGCTTGCCGGTGTAGGTCGAGTGGTAGATCGCGTCCTGGCGACGGGTCAGGCGCGAGAGCTCGAAGACCGGGAACCAGTCCTGCTCGTTGTAGTAGCCGGTGTGGTCGCCGAAGGGGCCTTCCAGCGCATGCAGGTAGCCGCCAATCTCCTTGAGCGGCACGCCATGTGCGCTAACGCCCGCGAAGCCGGGCGCCGCGACCGGGATGTGGCCTTCGAGGACGATCTCGGCATGGGCCGGCACCTGCAGCTTCAACTCACCTTCGCCGACCGTGGTGTCGGCCACCTCGGTGCGGCCGCCGCGCAGCAGGCCGGCGAACTGGTACTCGGAGAGCGTGTCTGGCACCGGTGTCACCGCACCGAGGATGGTGGCCGGGTCGGCGCCCAGCGCCACCGCGATCGGGAACGGCTGGCCCGGATTGGCTCGGGCAAATTCGCGGAAGTCGAGCGCCCCGCCGCGATGGGCCAGCCAGCGCATGATGACCTGGCGCGGGCCGATCACTTGCTGACGGTAGATGCCCAGGTTCTGGCGCCGGCGCGGCGCCGCCACGCCCTGCGGGCCGCGGGTGACGACCAGGCCCCAGGTGATCAGCGGCCCAGCGTCCTCAGGCCAGCAGGTCTGGACCGGCAGTTCGCCGAGATCGATGTCGCCGCCCTCGAGTACCAACTCCTGGCAGGGCGGCTTGCGCAGCACGGACGGCTTCATGTCCCACAGCGCCTTGGCCATCTGGACCAGCCGGCCTGCATCCTTCAGCCCCTTGGGCGGTTCGGGCTCCTTGAGCGAGGCCAGCAGGCGACCGACCTCGCGCAGGTCGGCCAGCGACTCGCTGCCCATGCCGAGCGCGACCCGATCCGGCGTGCCGAAGAGGTTCAGTAGCACCGGAAATTTGTAACTGCGGTGACCGTCGATCGGGTTCGACAACAGCAGCGCCGGCCCCTCGGCTCGCAGCACACGGTCAGCGAGCGCTGTCATTTCAAGCCGCGTGGACACTGGCTCCCGAACATGTCGAAGCTGGCCACGGTGTTCAAGCCCGTGCAGAAAGTCGCGCAGATCCCGGTATTTCATTCTGAATTAGAATTAAGAACTACTTCATTAGTCTTGACAGGCATTTCAGAGGCTCCCTAGACTCCGCCCGCTTCCCTTTACCAAGGGATTTCCCGCGCCCTCGTGGCGCGACGCTGCCGATCAAGCCTTGCCGCCGCCAACCCTGTTGCCGGGGCTGTCACTGTAACGGTGAGGCTGGATTGCTGTGACGAAGCGAGGCCGGCTGGACGCACATTCAGCTTGCAACGCGGAGTCCACAGACATAAGGAGTGACATGACAGCGTTCGCTTCCGCTACCGCCGCCTTGAGCCGCGGCGCCCGCCATGCCGGTCGTCCGGTGGTGGTCTTTCTCAAGGATGCCGGGCATGGGCTGCTCGAGGTGTCCCACAGCTCGCTGGCCCTGGTCGGGCTGACGGTGGTCGGGCTGTGCCTGTTCCTGGCCAGTCGTCCAGACATGCGTCAGACGCTCGAACTCGAGGCCTTCGGCTGGCTGCAGTCGCGCCAGGTGGCCCGAGTCGACACCGACCCGAGCGTGGTCGTGGCGCTGGCCGAGCCGGACGCCGTGCAACGCGCCACCGCCATCGACCCGCGCGAACTGAGCAAGCAGCAGGCCGCGGTCGCGACCTGGATCTCGCGCCGCTACAAGGTGGCGGTCGAGCCGGTCAGCCGCCTGGTGCAGGAAGCCTGGTCGGTGGGCCAGCGCACCCGCCTCGATCCCACGCTGATCCTGGCGATCATGGCGATCGAATCCGGCTTCAACCCCTTTGCCCAGAGCCCGGTCGGCGCCCAGGGCTTGATGCAGGTGATGACCCGGGTCCATGACGACAAGTACGAGTCCTTCGGCGGCAACCATGCGGCCTTCGACCCGGTGACCAACCTGCGCGTCGGCGTCCAGGTGCTCAAGGAGTGCATCGCGCGCGCCGGCTCGCTCGAGGGCGGGCTCAAGTTCTACGTCGGCGCCGCTAACCTCGCCGACGATGGCGGCTATGCCGGCAAGGTGCTGGCCGAGCAGGCCCATCTGCGCTCGGTCGCGGCCGGCAAGAGCGTGCCGCCGAGCGCGCCTTCGATCCCGCTGCCGGTCATCGTGCCGCCGACGCCGAACATCGAGGCGGCCGAGCAGCCGCGCGAAGACGACGAACGGGTCGCGCTGTTGCGCTGAACCGCGGTCGCTGCCTGCAGAGCGGGCACGAGCTCCCGCTACACTTGCAATCTCTCGCAGCGCGACTGGCGATAAGGCCTGCGCCCGCAGGCCCGAGGTGGTGAACCACTGGGAAGCGCTGCCGCACCGGTGAGCCACACCGGAGGCGCTTTCCGCCGTTCGCCTGGGCAGCCCCGAACCCGTGCCTCACGGGCTCGCGGGCTCTTCACCCTGAAGAGCACTGCCACGCCATGTTCGACCGTTCCACCTCCACCGTTGCTTCCGTCGACCCCGAAGTCTGGGCCGCGATCCAGGCCGAGAACCGCCGCCAGGAAGAGCACATCGAGCTGATCGCCTCCGAGAACTACGCCAGCCCGGCGGTGATGGAGGCGCAAGGCAGCCAGCTGACCAACAAGTACGCCGAGGGCTATCCCGGCAAGCGCTACTACGGTGGCTGCGAGCATGTGGACGTGGTCGAGCAACTCGCGATCGACCGCCTCAAGAGCCTGTTCGGCGCCAACTTCGCCAACGTGCAGCCCAATTCCGGCTCGCAGGCCAACCAGGGCGTGTTCTTCGGCCTGCTGCAACCGGGCGACACGATCATGGGCATGAGCCTGGCCGAGGGCGGCCACCTGACCCACGGCATGCCGCTCAACATGAGCGGCAAGTGGTTCAAGGTCGTCAGCTACGGCCTCGACGCCAACGAGGCGATCGACTACGACGCGATGGAGCGCCTGGCCCACGAGCACAAGCCCAAGCTGATCATCGCCGGCGCCTCTGCCTACGCGCTGCGGATCGACTTCGAGCGCTTCGCCAAGGTCGCCAAGGCGGTCGGCGCGTACTTCATGGTCGACATCGCGCACTACGCGGGCCTGGTCGCCGGTGGCGTCTACCCGAACCCCATGCCCTTTGCCGACGTGGTCACCTCGACCACCCACAAGAGCCTGCGCGGCCCGCGCGGCGGCATCATCCTGGCCAACGACGAGGCCATCGCCAAGAAGATCAACAGCGCGATCTTCCCCGGCATCCAGGGCGGCCCGCTGATGCACGTGATTGCCGCCAAGGCGGTCGCCTTCCAGGAGGCGCTGCAGCCGGCCTTCAAGACCTACCAGCAGCAGGTGCTCAAGAACGCCGATGCGCTGGCCCGCACGCTTGTCGAGCGCGGCCTGCGCATCGTCAGCGGCCGCACCGAGAGCCACGTGATGCTGGTCGACCTGCGGCCGAAGAACCTGACCGGCAAGGAAGCCGAGGCGATCCTGGGTAGCGCCCACATCACCTGCAACAAGAACGGCATCCCGAACGACCCGCAGAAGCCGATGGTGACCTCCGGCATCCGCCTGGGCAGCCCGGCGATGACGACGCGAGGCTTCAAGGAAGAGCAGGCGGTGCTGACCGGCCATCTGGTGGCCGACGTGCTCGACGCGTCGCACGACCAGGCCAGGCTCGCCGCAGTGCGCGCCAAGGTCGCGGCGCTGACGCGCGACTTCCCGGTGTACCGCTGACCGATCGAGCACGGGCCGCTCACGCGGCCTCTTTCTCTGAAGCCACTGCCCGATGCGCTGCCCCTTCTGCACCCACGAAGACACCCAGGTCGCCGAGACCCGCGAGTCCGACGAGGGCGATGTGGTGCGTCGGCGGCGGCGCTGCCCGGCCTGCGACAAGCGCTTCACCACCTACGAGCGGGCCGAGCTGGCGATGCCGGCGATCGTCAAGAAGGACGGCTCGCGCAGCGAATTCGACCGCAACAAGATCCGCGCCTCGATGTCGTTGGCGCTGCGCAAGCGCCCGGTCAGCATGGATCAGGTCGACGCCGCGCTGGCCCGCATCGAGGAGAAGCTGCTGGCCAGCGGCGCCAACGAGATCGCCTCGGCCAAGATCGGCGAGATGGTGATGCGCGAGCTCAAGAAGCTCGACAAGGTGGCCTATGTGCGCTTCGCCTCGGTCTACCGCAGCTTCGAGGGCGTGGACGAGTTCAGCCGCCTGATCAAGGACATCTAGCACCCCCGCGCTTGCGACCACGTCGCGGCGCTGCCCCATGGGGCGCAGCCGGGTTTGGGCGGTCTGTCGCTCCGGCAGACCCTCCAAGGGGTGCCCTCCGCGGCTCCCCCGCGCGAGCGAAGAGCGGCCAGACGACGCTGCCTAGAGTGATTCCCACGGTCCAGCCGGACCGGCCAGGGGGATCAAATGAACAGCAACCGCAAGAGCAGCGGACCGCGCCAGCGCGGGCTCACGCTGATCGAGGCCGCGATCACCACCACCATCGTCTGCATCGCGCTGGCCGGCACGATGGGGGGCTTCGGCGACATGCTGCAGCGCCATCGGCTCGAGGGCCAGGCACATCGGCTGGTGGCCGATCTGCAGCAACTTCGCTTCGAGGCAGTCACCCGTAGCGAGGGCCTGCGCGTGCGCTTCGACAGCCATGCCGAGGGCAGTTGCTACGTGCTCCACTCGGGGGCCGCCGGGGACTGCCACTGCGACGCCGGCGGCGCCGCACAGTGCAGCAATGGCGCGGCCGAGATCAAGACGGTCTGGCTGCCAGTGGCCGAACGCGTGCAGTTCGACGCCAACGTCAGTTCGCTGCGCTTCGACCCGGTGCTCGGCACCGTCACCCCAGCCGCCAGCGTGCGGATGGCCAGCGGCACGCGCCGCCTCAACGTGGTCGTCAACCTGATGGGCCGGGCACGGGTCTGCGCGCCGGATGGCTCGATGCCGGGGCAGCGGCCATGCTGATGTCTGCCCCCAAGGTCGCCGCTACGCGGCGCCCGTCCCCCCGAGGGGGAGCAAGGAAGCTTGGGGCGGCCCGGCGCTTCCGTGGGCTCGGCGGTTTCACGCTCGTCGAGATGGTCATCGTGATGGCGGTGACCGCGGTGCTCACGACCATTGCGCTGCCCTCGTTCATCAGCCAGGTGCATGCCGCCCGGCGCCTGGAGGCGATCGCCGACATCGGCCGCGTGGTCCAGGCCCAGGAGCGCTACCGGGCCCAGCAGCCCGGCTACGGCGATCGCTTCATCGTCGCCGGTGGCGCGCTGCGCGGCGTCGGCAGCAGCACCGACAGCGGTGCTGCCGACAGTGTCGACAGCGCCGGCGCCCACTATCTGCTGAGCCTGGCCGATGTCGGCACCAGCCGGCATGCCGTGCTTGCCACCGCGCAAGGCGGCCAGGCTGCCGACAGTGCCTGCCGCGTGCTGCGCCTGAGCCTGGTCGGCGGCAACCTGGCACTCGACGCCGGTCCTAGCGCGACCGAGCTGCACGGCGCCGGATCGAGCGCGGCCCGGCGCTGCTGGAGGCAGTGATGACGAGCCGCTTCACCCAGCGTGGCCTGTCGCTGGTCGAGCTGATGGTCGGCGCGGCAGTCGGCCTGATCGTCGTCGCCGGGGCGCTGCAGTTGCACGCGCGCCACCTGCGCGACAACCGCCAGCTGCTCATCGAGGCCCGGCTGCAGCAGGAGCTGCGCGGCGCGACCGATCTCATCGCGCGCCAACTGCGGCGCAGCGGCTACTGGCAGCATGCGATGGCCGGTATTGCGCGACAGCCCTTCGAGCCGGCCGCCAGCAACCCGCATGACGGGCTGACCACCGGCGTCGCCGGCGCCTTCGGCGCCGATGTCGACGACGTGGAGGGCGCCGCCACCGACGGCGAGGCTCGCTGGGGACTGCGCCTCAACGGCTCCCGGCTGCAGGCCCGCATCGGTGCGGGCACCTGGCAGGACCTCAGCGACCCGGGTTTCGTCAGCATCGAGTCCTTCGAACTTCGGCCGGTCGAAAGCGAGGTCGACCTGCTGCCGCGCTGTGTCGTCGGCACCTGCCCGGCTGGCAGCACGAGTTGCCCGCCGGTGCAACTGATCCGCAGTGTCGAGATCCTGCTGCGGGCGCGCGCCAGCGCGGATGCGAGCCTCGTGCGCGAAGCGCGCGAGACCGTGCGCCTGCGCAACGACGCGGTCCGCGGCACCTGCCCACCGGCCTGAGACGACCCACGCGAGGAGCCCTGATGGACACCTTCTGCTGCACCCGCGCTTCACGGCCGCATCGCCAGCGCGGCATCGCCGCCCTCGGCGTGGCCCTGGTGCTGCTGTTCACGATGAGCGTGATCCTGCTGTTCGCCAATCGCAACCTGATCTTCGAGCAGCGCAGTGCCGCCAATCATCAGCGCGCCACGGCCGCGCTCGCCGCCGCCGACGCCGGCCTCGAATGGGGCCTGGCACGCCTGAACGATCCGCGACGCGCTGACACGAGCTGCCAGCCGGCCGCGACGCCGGGCCTCGTCTCGGCGCGCGAACGCTGGCTCGGCAACGCCGTCGGCAGCTTTGACGCCATTGCCACCGGCGCGCGCCCGGGCTGCCACATGGCGCACGGCGGCGAGCTGCACTGCGTCTGTCCGGCCGTCGGCGGCAGCGCGCCCGCCGGCAGCAATGGCGCGCGCTTCACGCTGCGCCTGGCGCCAGTGGCCGGCGATCCGCTGGCGGTCGAACTGCGTAGCGCCGGTTGCATCAACGAAGCCGGCGATTGCAGCGGCGCCGGCGACGCCGTCGCCACCACCCGCCTGCTTGCCCGCCTGCTGCCGCGCCCGCGCCAACTGCCGGCCGCGGCCGTCACTGCCGGTGGCGAACTGGCGGCGGGTGCCGGCGTGACGCTGGTCAACATCGATGCCGACGCGATGGGCCTGGCCGTCCACACGGCCGGCAGCGCGCCCGAACTGCCCGGCCAGATCAGGACGCTTCCCGGCACGTCCGAGACCTCCGCCCGCGCCACCGGCGATCCGATGCTGCTCGGCCTGGCCGCGGCCGACACCAGCGGCCAGCGCCTGCTGCGCGCCTACCTCGGCGCCGAGGCCGCCAGCCTGCGCGAGCTGCCGTCCTCCGCCTGGTTGTGCAACGCCGGCCAGTCGGCGTGCGCGCCGCGAGCGACCGCCTGCGCCGATGCCGATGCCTGCGGCACTGCAGCGCGCGATGCCGCCGACGCCGGCTTCAGCCTGATCTGGATCGATGGCGCGCTCACGCTGGACGGCCCGCTCGGCGACGCCACGCATCCTGTGCTGCTGGTCACCAGCGGCGCGCTGAACCTGCGAGCCGGCGCCTCGCTCACCGGCATGGCGGTCGGCTCGACCCCGATCTGGACCTTGAGCGGCGAGACCGGCAGCCGTGTGCTCGGTGCCGCGCTGGCGGCGCGCGATCTGGCACTGCAGGGCACGCTGGAGATCGGCTTCGATGCCGAGGTGTTGCGCCGCCTTCAGCGCGAAGCCGGCCAACTCGTGCGGGTCGCCGGCAGCTGGCGCGATGAACTCTGACCGAGCCCGGAGCCAGCCATGTCAACTCTTCGCCTTCGTCAACGCGGCTTCACGCTGATCGAAGTGCTGGTCGCGCTCACGGTGCTCGCGATCGGCACCCTGGCGCTGAGCAGCCTGCAGCTCTGGCTCGACCACGGCACCGCGCTCGCACGCCAGCGCAGCGACGCCGTGCGCCTGGCGCAGAGTCAGCTCGAGCAACTGCGTGGATTCGATCGCATTGCCAGCGCCTCCGGCCACCTCGCCCACGCCGACCTCGCCAGCGGCAGCGATGCGCCGGCCGCCGCCAGCGACGCGAGCTTCGAACGCCGCTGGAGCGTGAACCAGCCGAGTGCCTTCGAGAAGCAGCTCGTGGTGGAGGTCGGCTGGGCCGATCGCCACGGCCAGGCGCAGCAAGCACAGCTGGCCACCCTGCTCGCGGCCATCGAACCCGCCGACAGCGGGGCGCTCGCCGCGCCGCCCGCAGCCGGCGCACTGGCGTTGCCGGCGCATGCGCTGCCACCGGTGCCGGGCGCGGCGCACTACCTCGGCCGCGGCCTGAGTGCGCTGCAATGGCCCGGCAGCGGCAGCTATCTCGTCTTCGATGCCATCCGCGGCCGCACCACGAGCCGCTGCGTCGGCGCCGTCAGCGCCAGCCTCAGCGCCGACAACGTCTGCAGCACGCCCTTCGAAGCCACCATCGTCAGCGGCAGCATCGGCGGCCTGCCGGCCGGCTTCGACAGCGACGCGCAGGCCGCCGCCCTCGCGCTGGAACTCGCTCCCGGCCACAGTGCGGCGGCAGCGGCCGAGTGCCTCGTCAGCCGCGTGCCGGTGCCCGGCCCCTGGCCGCGCAGCCCGGGCACCTCGGCACCCGCCGCCAGCGCCACGTCGAGCTACCACTACGCCTGTCTGGTGCCGATGAGCGCCGACAGCTGGTCGGGCACGCTACGGATCGCAGCGCGCAGCGCAAGCCTGCTGCGCAGCAACGATCGCTTCTGCGCGCTCAGCTGGGAACGCAACCGCAGCGGCGTGCGCGGCGATGCCAACGAGGAGCATCCGCCCGTTTATGCCGGGGTGGAGCGCTCGCTGGCGGCGCAGAACTTCCTGTTCATGCCGCGCATCGACGCCACCACGCCGGCGCCCTGCCCGGCCGACGCGACGGTCGGCGGGCTGCTGGTCGCCTACCTGCCGCTCACGCCACTCTGAGCGGGCAGTGGTTAGCATCGCCGCATGCTCAACGATCGCGATGCCGTCTTCACCCGCACCCTCGCGCTTGCCGAACAGGCCATCGGCCTGAGCGATCCCAACCCGCGCGTGGGCTGCGTGCTGCTGGCGGCCGACGGCGCGGTGATCGGCGAAGGCCACACCCAGCGTGCCGGCGAGGCCCATGCCGAGATCATGGCGCTGCGCGCGGCGCGCGCCGCCGGCCTCGACCCGCGTGGCGCAACCGCCGTGGTCTCACTCGAACCCTGCTCGCACCACGGCCGCACGCCGCCCTGCTGCGACGCGCTGGTCGAGGCCGGCGTCGCGCGCGTGCTGGTCGCCAGCACCGACCCCAACCCGCAGGTGGCAGGGCGCGGCATCGAGCGCCTGCGCGCGGCAGGCATCGAGGTCGAGCTGGTCGGCGGCGCCTGGGGCATGGCGGCGCGCGAGCTCAACATCGGTTTCTTCTCGCGCATGGAGCGCGGCCTGCCATGGGTGCGGCTGAAGATCGCCGCCTCGCTCGACGGCCGCACCGCGCTGGAGAACGGCGCGAGCCAGTGGATCACCGGCCCCGAAGCGCGCGCCGACGGCCATGCCTGGCGCCGGCGTGCCGGCGCGGTGCTGACCGGCATCGGCACCGTGCGCGACGACGACCCGCGGCTGGACGTGCGGCTGGTGCCGAGCGCCCTGCAGCCGCTGCGGGTGGTGGTCGACTCGCGGCTCGAGCTGGCACCAGCCGCACGCCTGCTGGCGCCGCCGGGACTGGTGCTGGTGGCCTGCGCGCTCGACCCTGACGGCGCCGAGCAGGCAAGCCGCGCCGCCGCGCTGCGCGATGGCGGCGCCGAACTGGTCTGCCTGCCCGGAGCCGGCAACAAGGTCGATCTGGGACGCCTGCTGCAGCACCTGGCCGAGCGCGAGCAGGTCAACGAGCTGCACATCGAGGCCGGCCACAAGCTCAATGGCTCCCTGCTGCGCGCCAGCCTGGTCGACGAGCTGCTGGTCTACCTCGCGCCCACGCTGCTTGGCCTCGGCCGCGAGATGGCGGCCTTCGGCCCGCTGAGCTCGCTGACCGAGGCGCTGGCCTTCGGCTTCACCGGCGTCGAGCGCGTCGGCGCCGACCTGCGCCTGCTGGCGCGACGGCGAGAATAGGCCGATGTTCACCGGAATCATCAGCGGCGTCGGCCGCATCGACACGGTCGACGCGCTCGGCGCCGATCCCGACCACGGCAAGCGCCTCACCATCGCGGCGCCGGCCGGCTACCTCGACGACGTCGCCCTCGGCGACAGCATCGCGCTCAACGGCGCCTGCATGACGGTCACGTCCTTCGACGCCGCCGCCGCCCGTTTCACGATCGACATCTCGGCCGAAAGCCTGGCGCGCACCGCCGGCCTCGACGCGCCGGGCGCGATCAACCTCGAGAAGGCGCTGCGCGCCCACGACCGGCTCGGCGGCCACCTGGTCGCCGGCCACGTCGACGGCATCGGACGCGTCGGCCACTTCGCGCCGGTCGGCGAGAGCTGGGAACTGCGCATCGACGCACCGCGTTCGTTGGCGAAGTACCTGGCCTACAAGGGCTCGATCACCGTCAACGGCGTCAGCCTTACCGTCAACTCGGTGCTGGACCGCGCCGAGAGTTGCGAGATCAGCATCAACCTGATCCCGCACACGGTTCAGAACACGGCGCTCGGCGCACTGGTCGCGGGTGCCCCCGTGAATCTGGAGGTCGACTTGATCGCGCGCTATGTGGAGCGCATGCTGGGCAATCGCAACTGATAGCCCGAGCATGCGTCACCGCCTGAGCCGCTTCGCGCTGGGACTGCTGTTGTTCGCCGGCAGTTCAACCGCCTTCGCGGCCGACACGGCGGCCTGTGCGCCGCTCGACCTGGGCTTTGGCAGCGGCAACGGCTGGAGCTACCGGCCCCTGTCGAAACTCAAGCGCGACACCGCCTATTCGCTGCTGACCGAGGACAAGGTCGGCAGCGTGTTGCAGGCCGTCGCCGACAACTCGGCATCCCTCTACGTCAGGCCGATCGACAAGGCACCGGCCACGACGGCAACGCTGAGCTGGCGCTGGAAGACCGACGCGCTGGTGCCCGGCGCCGACAACCGCGACCGCAAGCGCGAGGACGCGCCGCTGCGCGTGATCGTCGCCTTCGACGGCGATCGCAGCAAGCTGACCGAGGCCGAGCGCGAACGCTTCAATCGGGCCAAGCGGCTCTCCGGCGTGGAGCCCCCCTATGCCACGCTGATGTACATCTGGAGCGACCAGGTGCCGGTAGGCACGCTGATTCCTTCGGCGCACAG
Organism: Rivibacter subsaxonicus; assembly: GCF_004217215.1. Classification (GTDB taxonomy): domain Bacteria; phylum Pseudomonadota; class Gammaproteobacteria; order Burkholderiales; family Burkholderiaceae_C; genus Rivibacter; species Rivibacter subsaxonicus. Next base: position 386,981 of record NZ_SHKP01000006.1, on the reverse strand, counting down.
CAGCCGGCTGAAGATGATCGTCGTCGCCTCCGGGGCGGCCGGGCTCGGCCAATGGCAGGCGGTGGAGCGCCGCCTGGCCGAAGACTTCAAGCGCAGCTTCGGCGAGCCGCCCGGGCCGCTGGTCGGGGTCGCGGTGATGACCGACACCGACAACACCGGCACCAAGGCCAGCGGCAGTTACGCGGACATTCGTCTCACATGCGCCGGCGCCTGATCCTGCTGGTAGTGCAGTTCACGGCGGTGCTGTCCGCTCTCGTCGGCTGTGCCTCGCTACCGTCGCAGGAAGGTCGCGGCGAATCGCATGCCATCGAGAAGACGGCGGACACCCGGCTCGGCCAGATCGCGGTTCGTGCCGCGGCGCCGCATCCGGGCCAGTCGGCCTGCATGGCCCTGCCCGACGGCGTCGAGGCCCTCGTGGCCAGGCTCGCGCTGGCGGGCCGGGCCGAGCGCTCGCTCGACCTGCAGTACTACATCTGGCACGACGACCTCACCGGCCGCTACCTCACCGAAGCCCTGCTGCGCGCCGCCGACCGCGGCGTGCGGGTGCGGGTGCTGCTCGACGACGTCGGCGCGCGCGCCGACGACCAGGTGCTCTCCAGCCTCGACGCCCACCCCAACATCGAGATCCGGCTCTTCAATCCGGTGGCCTGGCGCAGCCTTCGCCTGCTCGGCACCGCGGCCGACTTCGGGCGCGTCAACCGGCGCATGCACAACAAGGCCTTCGTCGCCGACAACCAGGTCGCGATCCTCGGCGGGCGCAACATCGGCGACGAGTACTTCGGCGCCCCCGGCGACGTTGCCTTCGGCGATCTCGACGTGCTGACTACCGGCCGCGTGGTGCCCGAGGTCTCGGCCTCCTTCGACCGCTACTGGAACTCCTCGCATGCCTACCCGATCGCCACGCTGCTCGGCCGGCCGGGCGATCCGGCGCAACTGGCGGCGCTGCGCGGTCGACTTGCGAACTACGTCGCGGCCCAGCGCGACAGCGCCTACGCTTCCGAGGCAACCGAGAGCTGGCTCGAGAGCCGGGCCGGGAACGGCCCGCGTCTGCACTGGGGACAGGTCCGGCTACTGGCCGACGATCCGGACAAGATCGAGCTGAGCGCGGACGAGATTGCCACCCAACGGGCGACCAACCGGTCGCCGACGGCGAGTCCGGTCCGACGCGAGCTGCTGATTGTCTCGCCCTACTTCGTGCCCGGCGACAAGGGCGTCGCGGCACTGGCCGCGCTGGTGGCGCGCGGTGTGCGCGTCACCGTGCTGACCAACTCGCTGGCGGCCACCGACGTCGGCGCGGTCCACGCCGGCTACGCCCGCCAGCGCAAGGCGCTGCTGGTGGCTGGCGTGCGCCTCTACGAACTGCGCCCGCACGCTGACAAAGACAGCGAGCCGGCGGCGCGGCGCAAGAAGGACACCTTCGGCTCCTCGCGCGCCTCGCTGCACGCCAAGACCTTCATCTTCGATCGCGAGTCGGTCTTCATCGGCTCGCTCAACCTCGACCCGCGCTCGCTCTACCTCAACACCGAGGTCGGACTGGTCTGCGAGAGCGCAGCGCTGTCGGCCATGCTCGCCGACGGCATCGAGCGCGGCCTCGACAGCGCCACCTGGCAGGTCCTGCTCGAGGACGACACGAGCGGCCGACGCCTGGCCTGGATGCAGAAGGACGGCGAGACTTTCAAGAAGCTCGACGCCGAGCCGGAGGTCGGCACGCTGCGCAAGCTCGGCGTCTGGCTGCTCGGACTGCTGCCGATCGAGTCCCAGTTGTAGCCCCACGAGGCGCCCGCAGGGGCGCCGCCACCTACAATTGCGGGCTTATGCCGATTGCACCGATTCCCGAACTCGTCAGCGAGCTGGCCGCCGGCCGCATGGTCATCCTGGTCGATGAGGAAGACCGCGAGAACGAGGGCGATCTGGTCCTCGCCGCCGACCTCGTCACGCCCGAGGCGATCAACTTCATGGCGCGTCATGGTCGTGGCCTGATCTGCCTGACGCTTACGCGCGAGCGCTGCGAGCGCCTGCGCCTGCCGCCGATGGCGGTGCGCAACGGCACCCAGCATGGCACCGCGTTCACCGTCTCGATCGAGGCGGCCAGCGGCGTCACCACCGGCATCTCGGCCGCCGACCGCGCCCGCACGGTGCAGGCCGCGGTCGCCAGGGACGCGCACCCGAACGACCTGGTCCAGCCCGGCCACATCTTCCCGCTCCAGGCCCAGGACGGCGGCGTGCTGATGCGCGCCGGTCATACCGAGGCCGGCTGCGACCTCACCCGCATGGCGGGACTGAGCCCGAGCTCGGTGATCTGCGAGATCATGAAGGACGACGGCACGATGGCCCGGCTGCCGGACCTGGAGATCTTCGCCCGCGAACATGGGCTGAAGATCGGCACCATCGCCGACCTGATCCACTACCGCAGCCGCCACGAGTCGCTGATCGAGCGCGTCACCCGGCGCACGCTCGACACGCCGCACGGTGCCTTCGAGGCAGTGGCTTACCGCGACCGCTCCGGCGCCGCCCACATCGCGCTCAGCGTCGGTCGCTGGACAGAGAGCGACGAGGTGCTGGTGCGCGTTCACGAGCCGCTGTCGGTGCTCGACCTGCTCGACACCGGCGCCTGCGCCCATTCGTGGCCGCTGGCGAAGGCGCTGGCCGCGCTGCGCGAGTCGGGCCGCGGCGTCGCGGTGCTGCTCAACTGCGGCGAGGCCGGCGATGCGCTGATCCGCGGCCTGTCGAACTCGCGCGAGGCGGCCCCGGCGCCGCGCGGCCAGATGGACCTGCGCACCTACGGTGTCGGCGCCCAGATCCTGCGCGACCTCGGCGTGCAGCGCATGAAGCTGCTCGGCAGCCCGCGCCGCATGCCGAGCATGACCGGCTACGGCCTCGAGGTCACCGGCTTCGTGGCTGCAGCCTGAACCCGTTTCTCCTTCTCCAGCAAAGCGACCCGATGCAAGACGCAGATCAAGGCACGCCCGAGGGGCTCGACGGCGAGGGTCTGCGCATCGGCATCGTGCAGGCGCGCTTCAACGCGCCGCTGACCGCCGCGCTGGCCAATGCCTGCCGGGCCGAGTTGATGGCGCTCGGCGTCGCCGAGAAGCACATCGAGCTGGTGCTGGTGCCCGGCGCGCTCGAGGTGCCGGTGGTGCTGCAGGCCATGGCGCGGCGCGACGAGTTCGACGCGCTGGTGGCCCTTGGCTGCATCATCCGCGGCGAGACCTATCACTTCGAGCTGGTCGCCAACGAGAGCGGCGCCGGCGTCACCCGTGTCTCACTCGACCACGGCGTGCCGATCGCCAACGCGATCCTCACCGTCGAGAACGAGGCCCAGGCCTGGGCCCGCGCCGAGGACAAGGGCCGCGACGCCGCGCGCGTCGCGGTCGAGATGGCCAATTTGCTGGAAGACATCACGTGAGCGAACAACATCCCGCGCCGAAGGCCGACGCTGCGCGCAAGGCGCCGACGCGGCGCCCCGGCCAGCCCAAGTCGGCCCGCCGCCGCTCGCGTGAACTGGCGCTGCAGGGTCTCTACGAGTGGCTGATCTCGGCCGCCGAGGCCGGCGTGATCGACGCCCACATGCGCGAGCAGGAAGAGTTCCGCGGTGTCGACGCCGCCCACTTCGACGCGTTGCTGCACGGCTGCATCGCCGAGGCCGCGCTGCTCGACGCGGTGCTGGCCCAGCATGTGGATCGCAAGACCAGCGAGCTGTCGCCGGTCGAGCATGCGGTGCTGATGATCGGCGCCTACGAACTCAAGCATTGCCTGGACATCCCCTACCGGGTGGCGATCAACGAGGCGGTCGAGCTGGCCAAGAGCTTCGGCGGCACCGACGGCCACAAGTACGTCAACGGCGTGCTCGACCGCGCCGCGCTGCAGTTGCGACCGGTCGAGGTCAAGGCGCGCAACGCACAGCGCTGAGAGCGTCGGGCGATCCGGGATCGATCGCGCGGCGCCTGCGCCTTCGTCGGCGCAGGCAGCTTCCAAACTAGGGGTCGGGCTGGCACCGCGGCGCCAGCGAGCCCACACTGCGCCACGACCTGAGCGAGTGCCCGTCGACGGCAAGGCTGGGGCCACGGCGACCGCCCCCTGGCGGCCTTCTTCACGTTCGGAGGAGCTGTCCATGAACGGATTCGATCTGGATGCAGGCGTCGCGCAGCGTCGACGCCAGCTGGCAGGCGCGTCGGCCTTGGCCGCGGCGCTGGTGGTCGCCGGCTGCGGCGGCGGCAGCGACGGTGACGAGCCGGCTTCAGCATCTTCTTCCAGCGCCGGCGCGCAGGCCGCAACGAATGCCTGCGCTGCGCGCGTCAACAACACCTTCAAGAAGCTGCTCGAGTGCGTCGGCCTGGCCGGCGTCCGCGCCCACCAGGCGGCGCTGCAGACCGTTGCCAATGGCAACGGCGGCAACCGCGCGGCGGGCACCACAGGCTACGACGCGAGCGTCGACTACATCGTCGGCAAGATGAGCGCGGCAGGCTATGTGGTCTCGCTCAACCCCTTCGCCTTCGTCTACAACCCGCCGTCGGTGCTACAGCAGACGGCGCCGGTGGCGGCCACCTACGCGACCGGCACCTTCACCGGCTCGGGTTTCGGCAGTGTCACGGCGAGCGTGACGCCGGTCGACATCAACCTCGTGCCACCGCGCGCGAGCACGAGTGGCTGCGAGGCGACCGACTTTGCCGGTTTCCCGGTCGGCAACATCGCGCTGATCCAGCGCGGCACCTGCTCCTTCGCCATCAAGGCGGTCAATGCGCAGGCCGCCGGCGCGGGCGGCGTGATCATCTTCAACCAGGGCGACACACCGCTACGCGAGGGGCTGATCGTCGGCACGCTGGCCCCTGCAACGGTCACCATTCCGGTGGTCGGCGCGTCCTTCGCCGACGGCTCGGCGCTGGCGCAGGCTGATTCGGTGGCGTTCATCAACGCGCCGGCACCGCAGAACGTGACGCAGTACAACGTGATCGCCGAGTCACGCGACGGTGACCCCGGCAACGTCGTGATGGTCGGCGCGCACCTGGACTCAGTGCAGGCCGGCCCGGGCATCAACGACAACGGCTCCGGCAGTGCCGCGATCCTCGAGACCGCGCTGCAGATGGCCAAGGTCAAGCCGCGCAACAAGCTGCGTTTTGCCTGGTGGGGCGGCGAGGAGTCCGGACTGGTCGGCTCTACCGCCTATGTCGCCGGGCTGAGCGAGTCCGAACGCCAACGAATCGCCCTGTACCTCAACTTCGACATGGTGGGGTCGCCGAACCACGTGTTCTTCATCTACGACGGCGACAACTCCGACGGCACCGGCGCGCCGGCAGGGCCGGCCGGCTCGGCCGAGATCGAGCAGGCCTTCGAGCAGTTCTACAGAGACCGCGGCGTGCCGTTCAAGGGCACGGACTTCAGCGGCCGCTCGGACTACGGCCCCTTCATCGCGCTGGGCGTCGACATTCCCGCCGGCGGCCTGTTCACCGGTGCCGAAGGTGTGAAGACAGCCGCCGAGGCAGCGCTTTGGGGTGGTACCGCCGGGCAGCAGTACGACCCCTGCTACCACCTGGCCTGCGACACCTACGCCAACAACAACGACGTCGCGCTCGACACCAATGCCGATGCGATTGCGTACACGACGCTGCTGTTCTCCATGAACACCGAGTCGGTGAACGGCAAGCGCGGCAAGGGGAACTTCTCACGGCCGGCGCTGAAGTGGCCGGAGCATCCGCCGCAAGAGCAGTGACGGCGCGCTCCTGACGAACCATGGCGCCTGGCTGCCGGCGGTGGCCAGGCCCCATTTGCAGCCCGACGCCGCGTCGGGCGCTTAGACTCGTTGCTTTTGCCCAACCGGCCGCGGTGGTCATGGCGCCGCTCCTGGCGCGCATGAAGCCGCCAGCGCGGGCATCGGATTCATGAAGCTTGCCAATCGACTGAGTTCGATCGAACCCTTCTACGTGATGGAGTGCGCCAAGGCGGCGCAGCGCATCGCCGCCAGCCCGGCCTGCGACCCGGCCCGGGGCGGCGAGCCGATGATCTACCTCAACATCGGCGAGCCGGACTTCGGCGCGCCAAGCGCGGTGCTCGAGGCGGCGCACGACTGCCTCGCCCAGGGCCGCACCCAGTACACCCAGGCCACCGGCCTGCCGGCGCTGCGCCGGGCGATCTCGGGCTGGTACGCCAGCCGCTTCGGGCTGGCCGTCGATCCCGATCGCATCATCGTCACCGCTGGCGCCTCGGCCGCGCTGCAACTGGCCTGCCTGGCGCTGTTCGAACGCGGCGACCAGGTCCTGATGCCCGATCCGAGCTACCCCTGCAACCGGCATTTCGTGGCGGCGGCCGATGCCGAACCGGTACTGCTGGCCTGCGGCCCGCAACAGCGCTTTCAGCCGAGCGCGGCCCAGATCGAGGCCGCGTGGACGCCACAGACGCGCGGCGTGCTCCTGGCCTCGCCGTCCAACCCGACCGGCACCTCGATCGAGCGCGCCGAGATGGGCCGCATCGTCGAGGCGGCGCGGGCGCGCGGCGGCGTCACGCTGGTCGACGAGATCTACCTCGGCCTGAGCTTCGACGAGGCCTTCGGCCACAGCGCGCTCGAGCATGGCGAAGACGTGGTCTCGATCAACAGCTTCTCGAAGTACTTCTGCATGACCGGCTGGCGCCTGGGCTGGCTGGTGGTGCCGCCGGCGCTGGTGGCCCCGATCGAGCGGCTGGCGCAGAACCTGTTCATCTGCGCCTCGAGCCTGGCCCAGCAGGCGGCGCTGGCCTGCTTCACGCCGGCCGCGATCACCGAGGCCGAGGCGCGCCGTGCCGCCTTCAGGGCGCGGCGCGACTTCGTCGTGCCGGAGCTGGAGAAGCTCGGGCTGCGCGTGCCGGTCATGCCGGATGGCGCCTTCTACGCCTGGGTCGACGCCTCGGCCCACCTGCGCCCCGGCCAGACGAGTTGGGAGCTGGCCTTCGAGCTGATGGACAGCGCCCACGTGGCGCTCACGCCCGGCCGCGATTTCGGGCCGGCGATCGCCGCCAGCCACCTGCGCCTGAGCTATGCCAGCAGCCTGGACCAGCTGGAACAGGCGATCGCGCGGCTGGCGCGGGTACTGGCGGCACGTCGATGAAGGAAGCCCGCCTCCAGGAGCCTGGTCGCGTGGCGGCGACGCCAATCCACGTGCCGGCGCCCGCGTGGCCGATTGCACGATCCCTCACGGGCGCCGTTACCTCCGGCAGCAATGCCGTGACGCCCGGCCGCCGGGTGGGCTTTGGCATGCTCTAAGCTCCGGATCGTGGCAAATCTTCCGGTCGACCCCTTTCCCCCCGCGTCCCCGTCGCTGGCATGGCGGGCGACGCTTGCGCGCTGGCGCCAGTTGCTCGGTGGCCGCCGCAGGCAGGCTGCCGCCGACAGCACCGGCCTGGCCAGCACCGTGGTCGACACGGTCCAGATGAGCGAGCAGCCCGATCCGACCGCCGCCGCGCCGCTCGATGGCGCGCCGACGCGCATCGGCCGCTACACGCTGCGCCAGCGCATCGGTGAAGGCGGCCTCGGCACCGTCTACGCGGCCGACGATCCGCTGCTCTCGCGCCGGGTCGCGATCAAGACCGTCAATCTGGCCGCGGCCGGCGACACCCACCCCGGCGGGCGCTCCTACAACGAGCTGTTCCTGCGCGAGGCACGCGCCTCGGCACGCCTCTCGCACCCGAACATCGTCACCGTCTTCGATGCCGGCCTGAGCACCGAGGGCGCCTACATCGCGATGGAACTGATGCCCGGGCGCGACCTGCGCCAGCGCCTGGCCGAGGGCTGGCGGCCGACGATCGGCGAGGCGCTGCTGGTGGCGCGCCGGGTCGCCGACGCGCTGGCCTACGCCCACAGCAAGGGCGTGATCCACCGCGACATCAAGCCGGCCAACATCTTCATGGTCGGCCGCACCCACCCCAAGGTGCTCGATTTCGGCATCGCCCGCGTCACCCGCGTGCGGGTCGAGGGCGACAGCGAGCAGCCGGCCTTCCTCGGCGGCTCGCCGCACTACATGGCGCCCGAGCAGTTGCTGGGCGGCGAGACCGACGCCCGCACCGACGTCTTCGCGCTCGGCGCCGTGCTCTACGAGATGCTGGCCGGGCGCAAGGCCTTCGACGGCCAGACGCTCGAAGAAATCGGCCAGGCCGTGCTCGCCACGCCGCCGCGCCCGGCGCACGAGCTGGCGCCCGGCGTGCCGGCGGCGGTGTCGCAGATCGTCTCGCGCGCTCTGGCGCGCGAGCCCGACGCCCGCCCGCGCTCGGCGCGCGCGCTGGCGCGCGAACTGCGCGACTGGCTGCGCGACCACCCGGAATCGCTCGAAGCCGGCGACGTCGAGGCCCAGCCGCTGGCGCAGGCCGGACGCTGGGTGCTGGCCGGCGTGACCGCGGCCGGTCTGATGGTGGCCGGCTTCGGTGTCTGGCTCGCCAACGAGCGCAACCATGACGACCTGCTGGTGGCGGCAACGGCTCCGGCCATCGACTCGGCGCCGCCAGCAGCCGCGCTCGAGGCCACGGCTCCCGTGCCTGCGATCGCGCCGCAGCCGGCGCCGGTCGCCGCCCCGGTGGCGGTGGCGCCTCCGGTGGTGCGCGAATCGACGCAGCCCGCCCCGCTGCCCGCCACGACAGCCAAGGCCGTCGCTACCACCACGACGGCGACGGCGGCCGCGGCAACCGCGCCGGCCGTGGCCGCCAGCGGCGTGCTGCAGCTGGCCGTCACGCCATGGGCCGAGGTCGAGGTCGACGGCAAGAAACTCGGCGTCACGCCGCCGCTGAACCGGCTCGTGCTCGCCACCGGTCAGCATGAGCTGGTGCTGCGCAACAGCGGACGTCCGCCGCAGCGCATCACGGTCGAGATCGACGCCGAGCAACCGACCACCATCAGACACCGCTTCTGACTATGATTTCGAACGCCGCGCATCGTCAGCCGTCGACTTCTTCTTCATCCTTCGCCTCGTCGTCGCGCCCCTGGCTGGCGCTGCTGGCTACGTGCACCGTGCTGCTTGCGGCCTGCCAAACCGCGCCGCCGCCGGCCCCGGCGCCGATCGCCGTGCCCAGCTGCCCGCCGCCCCCCGCCCCCGCGCCGGCGCCGGCCTGCCCCATGCCGGCGCCGGTGAGCGTGGTCGAACTGAGCTCGCGCCCGGCCGAGAAGGCCTTGCTGGCCGGTCTGCGCGCCTATGAAGACGCGCAATACAAGACCGCCGAGCAACGCCTCACCCTGGCCCTCAAGACCGGCCTCCCGGCGCCGGCCGATGCCGCCGCGGCCCACAAGACCCTGGCCTTCGTTTATTGCAGCAGCCAGCGCATCAAGCCATGCGAAGCGGCGTTCCGCAGCGCGCGCGCGGCCGACCCGTCCTTCGACCTGAGCAAGACCGAAGCCGGGCATCCGCTCTGGGGACCGGTCTGGAAGCGGGTTGCCGCCGAGAAGCCGGCGAGCTGATGAGCGGCGCCCCTGACAGCATCGACTACCGCCACCGCCTGCGCGTCTACTGGGAAGACACCGACGCCGGCGGCGTGGTGTTCTACGCCAACTACCTCAAGTTCTTCGAGCGCGCGCGCACCGAGTGGCTGCGTGCGCTCGGCTTCGAGCAGCAGGCGATGCGCGAGCAGGACGGCGCGATCTTCGTCGTGAGCTCCACCGCGGTGAACTACCTCGCGCCGGCACGGCTCGACGACCAGCTCGAGGTGACGGTGCAATTACGCGAACGCGGCCGTGCCAGCCTGGCGTTCCACCAGCAGGCCTGGCGCCTCGGCGCCGACGGCGCGCCGGCGCTGATGCTGGCCGAGGGCACGATCCGCATCGGTTGCGTCGATGCGGGAACCATCCGGCCGCGGAGGATTCCGACGCCAGTGCTCGATCGGCTCGGCGCCGGATGATGGACGAGCAGGCCTCGTAGCTCCCACCGACAAGCGGCGCCCGAGGCGCCGGCACTCACCATCTGGCAAGCCTGCGGGCTTGCAGAATCAGCTTCCAGCATGAACCAACAAGACCTCTCCATCGTCCAGCTCATCCTCCACGCCAGCTGGGTCGTGCAACTCGTCATCGTGATCCTGGTCGCGATGTCGCTCGCCAGCTGGACCGTGATCTTTGGCAAGCTGGTCGGCCTCAACCGGGTGCGCGCGCTCAACGACGCCTTCGAGAAAGAGTTCTGGGCCGGTGCCAGCCTGCAGGCGCTGTATGACGAGGCCCAGCGCCGCGCCGAGCGTGACGGTCCGCTGTCGCGCATCTTTGCCTCCGGCATGCGCGAGTTCCTGAAGCTGCGCGAGAAGCGCATGGCCGACGCCGGCATGATGCTCGACGGCGCCCGCCGCGCGATGCGCGCAAGCTTCCAGCGCGAGCTCGACGTGGTCGAGTCCAAGCTCTCCTTCCTCGGCTCGGTCGGCTCGGTCTCGCCCTACATCGGCCTGTTCGGCACCGTCTGGGGAATCATGCATGCCTTCACCGGCTTTGCCAGCCTGCAGCAGGTGACTCTGGCGACCGTGGCGCCCGGCATCGCCGAGGCGCTGGTGGCCACCGCGATCGGCCTGTTCGCCGCGATCCCGGCGGTGCTCGCCTACAACCGCTTCGCGCGCCAGATCGACCGCATCGCGATCCAGATGGAGACCTTCATCGAGGAGTTCTCCAACATCCTGCAGCGCAACGCCAGCCACTCGGCCCCGGCAGCGGCGCACTGAAGCAAGGAGCTCGCGATGGCCTCGATCGCCCCGCGCGCCGGCTCGCGCCGACGCGTCATCAACGAGATCAACATGGTCCCGTTCATCGACGTGATGCTGGTGCTGCTGATCATCTTCATGGTCAGCGCGCCGCTGATCACCACCGGCACCATCGACCTGCCCAGCGTCGGCCGCGCCAAGAGCACGCCCGACAAGGTGATCGAGATCTCGGTCGCCGAGGATGGCGCGCTCAAGCTGCGGGTCGATGGCGGCGACCCCAAGCCGGTGCGGCTGGCCGACCTGGCGAGCACCGTGAGCCGGCTGCAGGGTGGCTCGAAGGATGCGCCGGTCGTCATCGCCGCCGACCGCAATGTCAAGTACGACAAGGTCATGCAGGCGATGGACGTGCTGCGCAAGGCCGGCGTGCAGCGCGTGGGGCTGGCCGTCAAGAGCACGGGCTGAGCCTTGGCCCAAGCAGCCTTCCTGCACCTGGCCGGCGCGCATGGCGGTGCCGCGGCCGACGACCTGCGCCCGCGCAGCCCCGACGCCGTCGGCCGCGGCGCGGCGATGGCGCTCGGCGCCCATGCCTTGCTGATCGTGGCGCTGGCCTTCGGCGTGAGCTGGAAGCGCAGCACGCCCGAGGGCATCGAGGCCGAACTGTGGGCCGCGGTGCCGCAGGTGGCCGCGCCGCGCGCGGAACCGCCGCCGCCGGCACCCGAGCCCAGGCCCGAGCCGAAACCGACGCCGCCGGTGGCGGTGAAACCGCCGCCACCGCCCGACACCAGCGAGGCCGACATCGCGCGCGAGAAGCGCAAGAAGCAACTCGAACTCGAGAAGCAGAAGGCGGCCGAGGAAGCCGAGCAGAAGAAGCTGGCCGACAAGAAGGCGGCGGAGAAGAAGGCCGCCGAGGACGAGAAGAAGCGTGAACTGGCCGAGAAGCAGAAGCTGGAGAAGGCTGCGGCCGACAAGCGCCAGGCCGATGCGGCTGAGACAGCGCGGATCGAGAAGCAGCGTCAAGCCAACATCAAGAACATGATGGGCGCCGCCGCCGGCACCGGCGCGCCCGACAGCAGCGGTGCGGCGGCGCAGAGCGCCGGCCCCTCGGCCGGCTACGCCGGACGCATCAAGGCCCGCATCAAGCCCAACGTGGTGTTCAACGCCGACGACGTGGATGGCAACCCGCTGGCCTCGGTCGAGGTGCGCACCGCGCCCGACGGCCGCATCATCGGCCGCAAGCTGCTCAAGAGCAGCGGCTCGGCGGCCTGGGACGAGGCGGTGCTGCGCGCGATCGACAAGACCGAGATGCTGCCGCGCGATACCGACGGCCGCGTGCCCTCGAGCCTGGTGATCGACTTCAAGCCGCGCGACCTCTGAGCCAGGCCCGCAGCCGCGGCCACAGCAGGTGGTCGAGCGACCACTTGCCCGGCCCCCACAGCGCGACCACCGCCAGCAGCGCGCCCCACAGATGATGCTGGCCCAGCGCGGCCGGCGCGATCTCGGCCAGGCTCAGCACCGCGATCGCGTTGACCACCGACAGCCCGAGCGCGCCGAAGCGCCCGGCCAACCCCAGCACCAGCAGCACCGGCAGCACCAGTTCGCCGGCGGTGCCCATGACGGCGGCGACGCCGGTCGGCAGCAAGGGCACGTGGTACTCGTCCTGGAACAGCGCCAGCGTCGTTTCCCAGTCGACGATCTTGGTCAGACCCGAGCGAAAGAAGGCCAGCCCCACGTAGATGCGCGCGGCCAGCAGCGCCGGCGCCTGCAGCCATCCGAGCAGGGCCACGCCCCACTCCCAGAGCCGCAGCAAGGAGCCGGCGACGCCGGGAGTGCCGACATGCAGCGCGGCGGAGGTGGTCGGGATCGGGTTCATCGTGTTGCTCCGCAGAGGGTCGGCGCGGGCAGCTAGCGCACGCGCCACAGATGGCCTTGGGACAGCGCCTGCGCCAGCCACGCGCCCACGTCGAAGTCCGCGCCGGCCGCGGCCAGGGCAGCGTCGAGCGCGAGGCCCTGCTGCAGTGCTGCCAGCCAGCGCCAGGTCGGCGCGTCGAGTTCGACCGGCATCGCACGCCAGCCTTCGCGTGCGATCAGGATGTGCTGTGGCCGCGGTCGCCGGCGGCGCTCGTCGACGGCCAGCCTCACCGCCGCGAGCGCGGCCTCCTGCGCCGCCGCGTCGATGCCGGGCGCATGCGCGGCCTGCAACTCCAGCAGCGGCCATGCGCTCTGCAGCAGTCGCAAAGACGGCGCGAGATCGATGCACAGCGCATCCGGCGCGTGCTCGGCCAGCAGTTGCAGACTCTGCGTCTCGAGCGGCGCATCGGCGGCAGCCTCGGCCTCGGCGATCGCCAGCTCCAGCCTTGCCACGTCGGCCAGCCAGGGCCAGGGCTCGAACTCGGCCTGGCACTCGATCAAGTCCGGCAGTTCGTGCCCCCACTGCGCGAGGTCGCCGCGCCGCGGCGGGTGCGCCCGCCACAGTCCGCGCGCCAGCGCCACCAGGCCCTCGTCGCCGAGCATCTGCTGCAGCAGCGGATGGCGCGCCGCCAGCGCGCGCTCGGCCACCATGCCTGCGTTGGTGCGGTAGACCGCCAGGCCGCGGGCCAGCGCGGCGGCGCCTCCGGCCACCACGAGCGCCGGCTCGGCGCCGAGGATGGCCGCCAGCACCGCCTGCTGACGCCGCGCCTCGCTCATCGCAGCCGTCATGCCGGCACTCCCGTCGCGGTGCCCGCGCGCTGCTGCGCTTCGGCGGCCAGGCGCGCCTCGTCGAGCAGCACCTCGAGCGCCGGTACGTCGGTGTCCCATTCGATCAGCGTCGGCATCTGGGCGCCAAAGCGATCGATCGCATGCGCATAGGCCTGCCAGACCTCGGCGCAGACCCGGCTGCCGTGGTCGTCGATCACGATGTTGCCGCGATCGCAGTGGCCGGCAAGGTGGATCTCGCCGACGACGCCGCTCGCCGGCAGGGCATCGATCCAGGCCCGCACCGCGGCCAGTGGCGCCGGCGCGGTCGCGTCGTCGCGCCGCGCGTTGAGCGCGTTGACGTAGAGATTGTTGACGTCGAGCAGCAGCGCGCAGCCGCTGCGCCGGCTCAGCTCGGCCAGGAAGGCCGGCTCGTCGAAGTCGGCCTCGTCGAAGCCGAGGTAGGCCGAGAGGTTCTCGACCAGGATCGGCCGCCGCAGCCGCTCCTGCACGCGCTGCACGTTGGTGCACAGGATCTCGAGCGCGGTGCGCGTGAAAGGGATCGGCAGCAGGTCGGCCGCGTGGGCGAGTTGCCCGCCGATCGCCGCGCGGGCGAAGCAGGCATGGTCCGAGACCCGTACCGGCTCGATACGCTCGACCAGGCGCGCGAGTCGATCGAGATGCCATTCGTCGATGCCGACCGCCGAACCGAGCCCGAGGCCGACGCCATGCAGGCTGATCGCGTAGTGCCCGCGCATCTGCTCGAGCACCGCGAGCGCGGCGCCGCCATCGGCGAAGAAGTTCTCGCTGTGGACCTCTAGGAAACCGAGCGCCGGTCGGCGCTCGGCAAGCTCGCGGTAATGCGGCTGGCGCAGGCCGATGCCCACCACCGGACATCCGGTACCGGACTCCGGCATTGAACGGTGCTGCGCCATCGCCGCGCTCACTTCTTCATCATCTCGGCCTTCTTCTTGGCCTCATCGGCGCTCATGCCCTTCATGCTGGCGCAGGTGCCCTTGGCGACGTACTTCCAGTCGACCGGGCTCATGTCCTCCTTGGACTGGCCGGCGCAGGAGTGGCTGCCGCTGAGGTTGGCGCAGTCGTTCTGACCGGCCTTGGCGATGCCGTAGCACTTCTCCTTCTCCTGCGCGGCCGCGGGACCGACGGCGCCGAGCGCGAGCAGGGAAGCGAGGGCGGAGGCGGTGATCAGACGCTGGTTCATGTGTTGCTCCTTCGGATTGATGCTCGAATCGGTGAAACGTTGTGATGCCGCTGAACGTTGCGACCTTCGTGGGTCGGTCGCGGCCGCGCATCCTTACACTCCCGCCCGCAAGCCTCAATCACGGATGAACGATCTCCCCAGTCTGCTCGCTGCCTTGCGGCCCCAGTTGCTGCGCTATGCCCGCCTGCAACTGCGCAATGAGGCCTGGGCCGAGGACGCCGTTTCCGAGACCCTGCTGGTGGCGATCGAGAAACCCGATGCCTTTGCCGGCCGGGCCCAGCCCAAGACCTGGCTGATCGGCATCCTCAAGCACAAGCTGGTCGACCAGTTGCGCCGCCACGCGCGCGAATGCTCGCTGACGCGCGAGGACGAGAGCCAGGACGAGGCCTTCGAGGACCTGCTGTTCAAGGGCGACGGCCACTACCGCGAGGCGCCGCAGGACTGGGGCGACCCCGAGGGCACGCTCAACCAGCAGCAGTTCATCGCGGTGCTCGACGCCTGCGTCGAGAAGCTGCCCAACCAGCTCGGCCGGGTCTTCCTGATGCGCGAGTGGCTGGAGCTGGACACCGAAGAGATCTGTAAGGAGCTGCAGATCACCTCGACCAACCTGTGGGTGATGCTGCATCGCGCCCGCCTTCGCTTGCGCGAATGCCTGCAGCTCAACTGGTTCGGTGCGGCCGCCCGCGCCGGCTGAAGCCGATCGACAATCCATCTTCCCGAACGCCGCGATGTACCCGCGCCTGACCTGCAAGCAAGCCTCGAGGCTCATCACCTCGCGGTTCGACCGCACGCTGCCGCTGGGCGCGCGCGTGTCGCTGCGCCTGCACCTGCTGATCTGCAAGGCCTGCCCGACCTTCGAGCGGCAGCTCAAGCTGATGAACGGCGCGATGGGTCGCTGGCGCAGTTACGCCGACGACGGCGAGCAGCCCTAGCCGGCCAGGCTCAGCCGGCGCTGCCGTAGCCGCCGCCGCCGGGCGTCTCGATCACGAACAGGTCGCCGACGGCCATCTCGACGCTGCCGATGTGGTCCAGCGCCTCGACACTGCCATCGACCCGCTCGACCCGGTTGGCACCGACCTCGCCCGGCGCGCCGCCGGCCAGGCCGAAGGCCGGCTCGCGGCGACCGTTGGCGAGGATCGACGCGCTCATCGATTCGAGAAAGCGGATCGCGCGCAGCGCCCCGTCGCCGCCGCGCCAGCGCCCGGCGCCGCCCGAGCCGGGACGGATCGCGAAGCGCTCCAGGCGCACCGGGAAGCGGTGCTCGAGCACCTCGGGGTCGGTCAGGCGCGAATTGGTCATGTGGGTCTGGACCACCGCGGTGCCGTCGAAGCCCCCGACGACGGCACCGCCGTCGTCCGTCCAGACACCGGCGCCGCTGCCACCGGCGATGGTCTCGTAGTACTGGTGGCGCGCGTTGCCGAAGCTGAAGTTGTTCATCGTCGGCTGGCCCGAGGCCATCAGGCCGAGCGCGCCGAACAGCGCGTTCGTGACGCATTGCGAGGTCTCGACATTGCCCGCCACCACCGCCGCAGGCGGCCGCGGGTTGAGCATCGAGCCCGCCGGCACGACAACGGTCAATGGCCGCAGGCAACCGGCGTTGAGCGGGATGTCGTCGTCGACCAGGCAGCGAAAGACGTAGAGCACCGCCGCCATCGTCACCGCCTTCGGCGCATTGAAGTTCGATGCGAGCTGCTCGCTGGTGCCGGAGAAGTCGATCGTCGCGCCGCGGGCGGCGCCATCGACCCGGATCGCGACCTCGATGCGCGCGCCGTTGTCGAGCTTCATCGCGAAGCTGCCGTCGCGCAGCGCACCGATCGCGCGCCGCACGCTCGCCTCGGCGTTGTTCTGCACATGGCCCATGTAGGCACGCACGGTGGCCGCGCCATGACGCTCCACCAGCGCCAGGAGCTCGGAACGGCCCTTCTCGTTGGCGGCGATCTGGGCACGCAGGTCGGCCAGGGTCTGGGCCGGGTTGCGCGCCGGATAGCGCCCGGCGCCGAGCGCGGCCATCAGCTCGACCTCGCGCAGCGCGCCGTCGCGCACCAGCAGGAAGCAGTCGAAGCGCACGCCCTCCTCGTCGATCGTGGTCGAGAACGGCGGCATCGAGCCCGGCGTGAGCCCGCCGACGTCGGCGTGGTGGCCGCGGGATGCCACGTAGAAGGCCGGCCGTTCGTCGTGGAGCCAGACCGGCGTGACGACCGTGATGTCGGGCAGGTGGGTGCCGCCGTGGTAGGGATCGTTGAGCAGGTAGACGTCGCCCTCGCGCATCGACGGCCCGGCGGTGCGGATCACATGCAGGATCGATTCGCCCATCGAGCCCAGGTGCACCGGCATGTGCGGCGCGTTGGCGATCAGCGCACCCTCGGCATCGAACAGCGCGCAAGAAAAGTCGAGCCGCTCCTTGATGTTGACCGAGTGCGCGGTGTTCTGCAGCACCAGCCCCATCTGCTCGGCCAGCGCCATGAACAGATGGTTGAAGAGTTCCAGCCGCACCGGGTCGAGTGCGGTGCCGGCGCCGGAGCGGCCCTCGATCGGCACCACGCGCTGCAGTTCGAGCGCACCGCCGGCGGCGCGCGTCGCGCGCCAGCCGGCGTCGACGCAGACGGTGGTGTTGGGCTCGGCGATGCGGGCCGGGCCGTCGACCGGGGTCATCGGCGACACCGCCTCCGGCGCCGGCGCTGCGCTGGCGCCGCCGCTGCCGATCGCCTGCGCCGCGACCGCCTCGATCAGCAGCGCACGCCCCGGCATCAGGAAGGCATAGCGGCGGCGGTAGGCCGCCTCGAAGGCGGCGCGCGCGCCCTCGGCATTGGCCGCGTCCACGACCAGCGCGGTGTCGGTCCCGGCGTAGCGCAGGTGCAGCCGGCGCCGCAGCTCGATGCGGTCGGCCGCCACGCCCTGCGCGCGCAGTTCCTCGCAGGCCGCCTCGGCCAGCGCATCGAGGCGCCCGGCGGCCACCTGCAGGCCGGCCGCGTCGAGCGCCAGCTCCAGCGAGGCTTCCCGCATCGCCGTCGGCTCGGCCAGGCCCATGCCGTAGGCGCTGAGCAGGCTGGCCAGCGGGTGCAGGTAGATGCGCTCGATGCCGAGCTGGTCGGCCACCGCGCAGGCATGCTGGCCGCCGGCGCCGCCGAAGCAGTGCAACGTGTAGCCGACCAGGTCGTGGCCGCGCGCGATCGAGATCTTCTTGATCGCCTGCGCCATGCTCGCCACCGCGATCGCGATCGCGCCCTCGGCCACGGACTCGGCGCTGGCCGCACCCATCTCGCGCGCCAGGGCCTCGAAGCGCCGCACGACGAGTTCGCGATCGAGCGGCTGGTCGCCGCGTGGCCCGAACAGCGCCGGGAACTCCTCGGCGCGGATGCGGCCGAGCAGCAGGTTGGCGTCGGTCACGGTCAGCGGGCCGCCACGCCGGTAGCAGGCCGGGCCGGGGTCGGCGCCGGCCGACTCGGGGCCGACGCGCAACCGCGCGCCGTCGAAGCGGATGATCGATCCGCCACCGGCGGCCACGGTGTGGATCGCCAGCATCGGCACCCGCAACCGCACGCCGGCCACCGTGGTGTCGAAGTCGCGTTCGGCGTCGAGGATGCCGTCGCCGGCGAAGTGGCTGACGTCGGTGCTGGTGCCGCCCATGTCGAAGCCGATCAGGCGTCGATGGCCGGCCGCCAGCCCGGTGCGCACCATGCCGTTGATGCCTCCCGCCGGGCCCGAGAGCACCGCGTCCTTGCCCTGGAAGCGGGCCGCCTCGACCAGGCCGCCGGAGGACTGCATGAACTCGATGCGCACGCCCGGAAGCGCCTGGGCGAGGCGGTCGACGTAGCGCCGCAGCACCGGCCCGAGATAGGCGTCGGCGACCGTCGTGTCGCCGCGCGCGACGAACTTCATCAGCGGACTCAGCGCGTGCGACACGCTGATCTGCGTGAAGCCGGCCTCACGCGCCAGCGCCGCGGCACGCGCCTCGTGCTGCGTATGGCGCCAGCCGTGCATGAAGCAGATCGCGCAGGCGCGCAGCCCGGCCGCATGGGCCTCGCGCAGTCCGGTGGCCAGTGCCGCCTCGTCGAGCGGGCGGATCACGGCACCGTCGGCGCCGATGCGCTCGTCGGCCTCGAGCACGCGCGCGTAGAGCGGCGGCGGCAGCTCGATGTGGCGCGCAAACAGCTTCGGCCGATGCTGGTAGGCGATGCGCAGCTGGTCACCGAGGCCGCGCGTCGTCACCAGCAGCAGCGGCTCGCCGCGGCGCTCGAGCAGCGCGTTGGTCGCAACGGTGGTGCCCATCTTCACGCACTCGACCTGGCGCGCCGTGACGGCCTCGCCGACGGCCAGCCCGAGCAGCCGGCGGATGCCCTCGACTGCGGCATCGGCGTACTGTTCCGGGTGTTCGCTGAGCAGCTTGAGTGTGTGCAGCCGACCATCGGGCGCGCGGCCGATAACGTCGGTGAAGGTGCCGCCGCGGTCGATCCAGAACTGCCAGCGGGCGGGAGTGTTGGAGTGGCCTGACATGCTGCGCTATCGAGTGGTGGTCGCAGCGTACACGCTCGCGATCGGATGCAAGATGGTGGGCGATCGCGCCCCCGGGCAAAGGACAGCATGAGCACTGAAGCGACACCGACCCGCAGCGGCGGCACGCCAGGACTGCGCCGACTCAGCGAGCTGCCAGGCCCCCGTCGCCTGCCGTTGCTCGGCCAGCTCGGCCAGTTCGACATGGCCCAGGTGCACCGTGCGATGGAGGGCTGGGCCCGGCTGCACGGCCCGCTGTTCCAGGTGCACTTCGGGCCTCAACCGGTGCTCGTCGTCGCCGACCACGAGGCGGTCGCACGCCTGCTGCGCGAGCGCCCCGAGCGCTTCGGCCGCAGTTCGCGGCTGCGCGAGATCACGCTCGAGCTCGGTGGCGTCACCGGGCTCTTCGCGGCCGAGGGCGAGGCCTGGCGTCAGCAGCGCAAGATGGTGATGAGCAGCTTCTCGCCCGGCCAGGTGCGCGCCTATTTCCCGGCGCTGCTGGGCGTGACGCAGCGGCTGCAGTCGCGCTGGGCGCGCGCGGCGCGGGACGGCGCGCGCATCGACCTGCAGGCCGACCTCAAGCGCTTCACGGTCGACGCGATCGCCGGGCTGGCCTTCGGCACCGAGGTCAACACGCTGGAGTCGGATGCCGACCCGATCCAGCGGCACCTCGACCTGGTGCTGGCCGGCATCTTCAAGCGGGTGATGTCGCCGCTGCCCTACTGGCGCTGGGTCCGGCGCGCGGCCGACCGCGAGCTCGAGCAGAGCATGGCGGCGGTGCAGGAGGCGATCGGCGGCTTCGTCGCCCAGGGTCGCGCCCGGCTGGCGGCCGACCCGGCACGACGCGCGCAGCCGCCCAACCTGCTCGAGGCGATGCTGGTCGCGGCCGAGCGCGGCGACGCCGGCGTCAGCGAGCGCGACGTGGCCGGCAATGTCTCGACGATGCTCTTCGCCGGCGAGGACACCACCGCCAACACGCTGGCCTGGACCATCCACCTGCTGCACCGCCATCCGCCGGCACTGGCGCGAGCCTCCGCCGAGGTGCGCGCGCTGGCACCGCAGACGGCCGCCTTCACGCCCGAGGCGATGGCCGCACTGGAGTACCTCGAGGCCTGCGCGCTGGAGGCGATGCGGCTCAAGCCGGTGGCGCCCTTCCTCGGGCTCGAGGCGCTGCACGACACCGAGGTCGAGGGCGTCGCGGTGCCGGCCGGCGGCGTGATCTGGTGCGTGCTGCGCCACGACAGCGTCGACGAGCGCCACTTCCCGAACCCCGACGCCTTCGAGCCCGGGCGCTGGCTGGCAGCCGATGCGGCTGCGGCCTCGGGCAAGCGGGTCGCGATGCCCTTCGGCAGCGGCCCGCGCATCTGCCCGGGGCGCTACTTGGCGCTGCTCGAGATCAAGCTGGCGCTGGCGGTGCTGCTCGCCAACTTCGAGATCGAGGGCGTCGACACGCCCGACGGCCGCGAGGCGGCCGAGACGATGCACTTCACGATGAACCCTGTCGGTCTGTCGATGCGCTTGCGCGAGCGAGGTTGAGATCACTCGGGCAGGCTCGCACCCGAACCCGCAAGAACGCCGGGGGCGGCTGTCGGCGCATTGCTGACGTTTGTTGGTTCGCTCCGCCATCTGAGCGAGCAACGCCCCGGGCGGTCAGCCGGCTGCGCTTCGCTGCGGCGGCCTTCGCTTCGCTCAGGCTCCCCTGCGATGCTCGGGCGCATGGCCACGTCGCGGAACTCACTTCGCTCACTGCGTTCGCTGCGTTCAGACAGTCGCGACGAGCCAGTTCACGATTCGCGCTGCGCGCGTGGCCACGCGCCCTGTGCTTCTCGGCGCCGCAGAGGCGCTGCATCGACTGCCCGCCCAGGGCGTTGCCAACGACGCTGGAGCGGCTCGAAGAATTGCAACGCGCGCCACCGCTGCCTGTTGCCAAGCCGCGGCCGGGTGGCGGGCGCAGCGCCTCTGCGGCGGCGAGGAACGCAGGGACCGGGGCCGAGCGCGAAGCGCGGTGCGTGTTCTGACTCGTCGCCGTTGTCTGAGCGTAGAGAGCGCAGCGAACGAAGCGAGTTCGGCGACGCGGCCACGGTCCCGAGTACCGCAGCGCAGTCCGACCACAGGGAGGACCGCCGCAGCGAAGCGGAGCCCGCCGCCCGGGCGTGGCTTGGCGAAGCGATCGAGCATGGCAAAAGAGACTGACCTCAATGCGCCGCAAGCAGTCAGCGAGGCTTGTGCGTCGTTCGCAGGCTCGCCTCAGGCCGATACCAGGAAGTCGCGGCTGATGCCGCGCCCGAGGTCGTTGACGCGATCGAGGAATTGCGTGAGGAAGGCGTGCAGGCCGGTGGCGAGGATCTCGTCGATGCGGCCGTACTGCAGGTCGGCGCGCAGCCGGCCGGCGCGGCGCAGGGTCTCGACGCTCTGCTCGTTGCCGACCACGCGCAGGTTGGCCAGCAGCTCGTTGACGCAGGCCGCCAGGGAGCGCGGCATGTCGGGGCGCAGGATCAGCAACTCGGCCACCTTCTCGGGCCGGATCACGTTGCGGTAGACCTTGCGGTAGACCTCGAAGCCCGAGACCGAGCGCAGCACCGCGCTCCAGTGATAGAAGTCGACCTCGAGTTGGTCGCGCTGCTGGCCGGCGCCGAAGAACTCGCTGTCCTGCGCGTGGTACTTGACGTCGAGCAGGCGCGCGGTGTTGTCGGCACGCTCGAGGAAGGTGCCGATGCGCAGGAAGTGGAAGGCCTCGTCCTGCAGCATCGTGCCGAGCGTGACGCCGCGCGACAGGTGCGAACGGTGCTTGACCCACTCGAAGAACTCGCCGGCATCGCGCTCGAAGGCGCCGGCCGCGTGCAGGCGGCGGAACTCGAGCCAGGTGGTGTTGGCGGTTTCCCAGACCTCGGTGGTCAGTGCACCGCGTACCGCGCGCGCGTTCTCGCGCGCCGCGCGCAGGCAGGACACGATCGACGAGGGATTGCTCTCGTCGCTGACCATGAAGTCCATCACCGCGCGCTGCGTGACCTTGTGGTGGCTGCGCAGGAAGTCCGGCATCAGCTCGCTGATGCTCAGCAGGCCGCGCCAGCCCTGCTCGGCCACCGCGCTCGACTGCGGCAGCAACGCCATCTGGTAGTTCACGTCGAGCATGCGGGCGGTGTTCTCGGCGCGCTCGGTGTAGCGCGCCATCCAGAACAGATGGTCCGCGGTTCGGGACAACATGCCGTGCGCTACGTTCATCAGGCCTCCAGCACCCAGGTGTCCTTGGTACCTCCGCCCTGGGAAGAATTGACCACCAGCGAGCCCTCCTTGAGCGCCACGCGGGTGAGGCCGCCGGGCACCATCTGCACCGTCTTGCCCGAGAGCACGAAGGGCCGCAGGTCGATGTGGCGCGGCGCGATGCCGGCCTCGACGTAGGTCGGGCAGGTCGACAGGCTCAGCGTCGGCTGCGCGATGTAGTTGCTCGGGTTGGCCAGCAGCCGCGCGCGGAAGGCCTCGATCTCGGCCTTGCTCGCCGCCGGACCGACCAGCATGCCGTAGCCGCCGGCACCGTGCACCTCCTTGACCACCAGTTCGTCCAGGTGGGCCAGCACGTGGGCCAGGTCGGCCGGCTCGCGGCACAGCCAGGTCGGCACGTTCTGCAGGATCGGCCGTTCGCCGAGGTAGAACTCGATCATCTTCGGCACGTAGGCGTAGATCGACTTGTCGTCGGCCACGCCGGTGCCGACCGCGTTGCTCAGCGTGACGTTGCCGGCGCGGTAGACGTCGAGCAGGCCGGCGCAGCCGAGCGTGCTGTCCTTGCGGAAAACGGTGGGATCGAGGAAGTCGTCGTCGACCCGGCGATAGATCACGTCGACGCGCTTAGGGCCCTGCGTCGTGCGCATGTAGACGAAGGCGTCCTTGACGAAGAGATCCTGGCCCTCGACCAGCTCGACCCCCATCTGCTGGGCGAGGAAGGCGTGCTCGAAGTAGGCGCTGTTGTACATGCCGGGCGTGAGCACCACGACGGTCGGCTCGTTGACGCCGAGCGGCGCCACCGCGCGCAGCGTGTCGAGCAGCAGGTCGGGATAGTGCGCGACCGGAGCCACGCGGTGGCCGGCGAACAGCTCCGGGAACAGCCGCATCATCATCTTGCGGTTCTCGAGCATGTAGCTCACGCCGCTCGGCACCCGCAGGTTGTCCTCGAGCACGTAGTAGGTGCCGCTGCCGTCGGCATTGGCGGCGCGCACGATGTCGATGCCGGCGATGTGCGAGTAGACGTCGCCCGGCACGCCGATGTTCATCACCTCGCGCCGGAACTGGGCGTTCTCGAGCACCTGCTCGGGCGGGATGACGCCGGCGCGCAGGATCGCCTGGTCGTGATAGACGTCGTGGATGAAGCGGTTGAGCGCGGTCACGCGCTGGCGCAGGCCACGCTCCATCTCGCGCCACTCGTGGGCCGGGATGATGCGCGGGATCAGGTCGAAGGGGATCAGCCGCTCGGTGCCGCCGTTGTCGGTGTCGGACGCCTCGTCCTTGGCACCGTAGACCGCGAAGGTGATGCCGACCCGCCGGAAGATCAGCTCGGCCTCGTCGCGCCGGCTGCGCATGGCCTCGCTCGGCTGGCGGCCGAGCCACTGGGCATAGCCGGCATAGTGCTCGCGGACCGCGTCGGTGCCGGTGCCGGTGCCGGGATGCATCTCGTCGAAGGGTGGTCTGGAGCTCATGGTGCGTGCCAGGGACGAGTTAGCAGGGATTGTGCCAATCAGGGCTCGAGTTTCGCGGCCGCGGCCTGCAAGCGCCGAGTCTGCACCCGCACGCTCGGCGTGTGGGCGCCGCCGCCACGAATCACACCGCGCAGCGGCGCCACGTCGCCATAGTCGCGGCCATGGGCCAGGCGCACATGTTCGCCGGCGGCGATGCAGTCGTTGGTCGGATCGAGCTCGAGCCAACTCGTGCCACCGTCGGGCTGCGGCAGCGCCAGCGCCAGCCAGGCGTGCGAGGCACCGGCGCCGACCAGCGCGCCGTGCATGCCGCCGGCGCTGCGTGCGCTGGCCAGGTAGCCGCTCACGTAGCGCGTCGCCAGCCCGAGCGAGCGCAGCATCGCGATCATCAGGTGGGCGAAGTCCTGGCACACGCCCTCGCGCCGGGCAAAGACCTCGAGCACCGGCGTGGCCACCGTCGTCGAAGCGGGCCGGTAGCGCCAGTCGGCGTGCAGGCGGTGCATCAGCTCGAGCGCCGCCTCCACCAGCGGTCGGCCGGGCCAGAACGAGCGCAGCGCATAGGCCTGCAACGCCGGATCGCCCAGCACCGGGGCCGGCAGCAGCGGCGAGGCAAAGCAGAACTCCTGCGCAGGATCGTAGGCGGCGCCGGCGCGGTAGTGGCCGATCGCGGCAGCCGCCTCCCATCCCAGCACCGGCAGCGGCGCCTGCGGCTGCGTGCACAGCTCGATGCGACTGCGCGCCTGCACCAGCAACTCGGTGTGCGGTGCCGCCACCTGGAACCAGCAGCGCCGGTTGCCGAAGCTGTCGTTCCCGCTCTGGCGGTAGGCCGGCGTCGGCCGGATCTGCATCTCGAAGCCGAGCAGTCGCTGCAGGCCCGGAACCTCGCACGGCTGCAGCATCGCCAGATGCTGCGCCAGCTCGACCGCGCTTTCGTAGCGGTAGACCGTCTCGTGCTCGACCTCGATCAGCGCGACCGGGGCGGCCGGCAGCGCGACGGCCGCACTGCGGGCCTGGTAGCCGGTCGCTTCAGCCGAAGACATGCTGCAGTTCCGAGGCAGCGTGGGCAAAGTAGCGCCGGCCCACTTCGTCCGAGAGCCGTTCGCCGGCCGCCGCCAGGCGATCGGCCAGCGCCACCACCTGCTCGTCGCTGACGTGGAAGCCACCGTCGGCGTCGAAGCGGCCGAGCTGCTCGAGCGTGCGGCCGCTGCCCTGCGCCGGCAACAGCGCCAGCAGCGCATCGGTCGGCCCGGCCACGGCCGGCAGCTTGGCCAACTCGGTGCGCAGGCGGCGCAGCACGCAAGCCAGCGCGCGCGGGTTGCTCTCGTCGTCGACCAGCAGTTCGAGCAGCGCCAGCCGCTCTTCTCGGCCCGGATAGCGGGCGCGGTAGGTGATGCTGCTGTCGAACAGCGCCACCAGCAGATCGAAGCCACTGCGGTGGCCGACGGCGGCCTCGCCGCGTGCGGCAGGAGCAGCAAAGAAGGCGCGCAGCGCCAGCGCCTGGCCGACCAGGCGCTCGATGAGGCGGCCGACGGTGAGCAGGCGCCAGCCGTCGTCGCGCGTCATGCGGTCGGTCTGGGCGCCGGTCAGCGCGGCCAGTTGCAGCGCCAAGTGGTCGAGCGCCTCGCCCAGGACGGGATTGGCGAAACCGGTCCCCGGCCCCTCGCCCAGCCGCGCCATCGAGGCCATGAAGTCCTGGCCCATCGCGCGCACCAGCCGTCCATGCTCGGCCGACATGCGCTCGCGCACCGCGTCGGCCGCGCGCGCCAGCGCCGCCAGGTTCCAGGCCACGCTGGTGCCGTGCTGCGCATCGCGCATCTGGGCCAGCGCGGCGCGTTCGAAGACCCGCGGCGACAAGGCCACCGAGGGCACGCCGGGCGGCGCCAGGCCAACGTCCTCGGCCAGGGCGCTGAGCGCATCGAGCACGCCGGCCGGCACCTCCTCGTCTTCCTCGAGCAGGTCCGCGATCGACAGGGCCAGCCGCACCAGTTGCTCGGTGCGCTCGGTGTAGCGGCCGGCCCAGAACAGGTTCTCGCCGGTGCGGCTCGCCACCGGCGAGCGGAAGGCGGCCAGCGAGGCCGGCCGCAGCTTCTCGGGCAGCATCGACCAGGTGTCGACCTCGCCCTCGCTCAGCACCCAGGTGTCGAGGCTGGCGCCGCCGCGCTGCATCGAGACGAAGTGTGCGTCGCGCGTGGCCACGCGCGTCAGCCCGCCGGGCAGCACGCGCCAGCCGCCGCGACCGTCGGCGATCGCGTAGACGCGCAGCACCGCGCTGTGCGGCTGCAGCCGGCCGTGCTCCAGCACCGGGGTCTGCGAAAAAGGCAGGAAGCGCTGCAGCGCGTAGGCCTGCGGCCGCGCCTCGACCCGATCGCGCAGGCGGGCTCGCGCCACGCCGCCGAGCGTGGCCACGATCACCGCCTCGTCGGGGCCGCCCGGATCGGCGCCGCCGTGGGTCGGGCGCAGCACGCTGTCGTCGAAGCCGGCCTGCGCCTCGTGCCAGGCGGCCGCCTCGCCGCACCACCAAGTCGGCAGCGAGCCCAGCCGGAGCTCCTCGCCGAACAGCGCCTGCGCGATCGCCGGCATGAAACCGTGCAGCGCTGGCGACTCGAGGAAGCCCGCGCCGAGCGCGTTGGCGATCACCACCTGCTGCGCCCGGATCACCTGCAGCAGGCCGGGCACGCCGAGCGTCGATTCGGCCAGCAGCTCGAGCGGATCGCACCAGGCATCGTCGAGCCGGCGCAGCAGCCCGTGCACCGGCTGCAGGCCCTGCACGGTCTTGAGGTAGAGCCGATCGCCGCGCACGGTGAGGTCGCTGCCCTCGACCAGCGGCAGCCCGAGGTAGCGCGCCAGGAAGGTGTGCTCGAAATAGGTCTCGTTGAACGGGCCGGGGGTCAGCAGCACCAGGCGCGGCGCCGGGTCGCCGGCAGCCTCGGCGATCGGCGCGGCCTGCGCCATCAGGGTGTCGATCAGCTGCCGGTAGGCCAGCGCCAGGTGCTGGACCCGCAGTTCACGGAAGGGCTCGGGGAACAGCTTCGAGACAATGAGCCGGTTCTCGAGCACGTAGCCCAGGCCCGAGGGCGCCTGCAGCCGCTGCGACAGCACGCTCCAGCGGCCGTCGGCGCCGCGGCCGAGGTCGAAGCCGACCACGTGCAGCCGGGTGCCGGCGGCCGGCGTGGCGCCGTGCAGCGTGTGCAGGTAGCCGGGGTGGCCATGCACCAGCGCCGCCGGCAGCAGACCGTCGCGCAGCAGGCGCTGCGGGCCGTAGCAATCGGCCAGCATCGCCTGCAGCAGCGATGCGCGCTGGATGGTCCCGGCCTCGATCGCGGCCCAGTCGCGGGCCTCGATCAGGAAGGGCAGCGCATGCAACGGCCACGGACGATCGGCACCCGCGGCCACGCCGGCGACGCCGGCCTGCTCGGCATAGACGTTATGGGTGATGCCGTTGAGCGCGACCTGCTGCTCGATCTGCTGCGCGCGCGTGGCCGCGTCGGCCAGGCCGCGCGGGCCGAGCAGCCCGAAGAAGCGCGCCCAGCCGGGGCGCAGCGCGGCGCCGTCGCGCAACTCGTCGAGATGGCCCTCGGCGGCCGCCGCGGACGCCGCATAGGCGAGCCGGCGACCGAGCTGCGCCGGGTCGGCGTCGGTGTCCAGTTCGAGTTGCGACTGCTTCGGCTTCAAGGCTTCACTCGTCTTCGGGTTCCGGCGCGGATCGCGCTGCCGATGGGTCGAGGTTAGCAACATCCAAGCCACCGGGCGCGGGCGGCGTGCCGGCCAGCGCCTGCTGCCAGCCGTCATGCTGCCAGTAGCGTCGGCGCGCGGCGCGCTCGCAGCGGGCACCCGCCGCGTCAAGGGTCCAGGCGCCGCAGCGTGCGCTCTCGACCACCTCGATGTGCCGCTCGCGCAGGCGCTGCATCACCGGCGGCGCCGGATGGCCGAAGCGATTGCGATAGCCGGCCTGCACCAGCGCCACGCGCGGCGCCACCGCCTCGAGCCAGGCCGGACTCGACGAGGTGACGCTGCCATGGTGGGCCAGGACCAGGATCTCGCTGCGCAGCGCGCCGGCGGCGCTGCGCTCGAGCACCGCCACCTCCTGCGCGCGTTCCATGTCGCCGGCCAGCAGCAGGGTCGGCGCCCCGCCCGCCGCATGCACGCGCAGCACGCAGGACAGGGCATTGGGCTTGATGCGCGCAGCCGCCGGCGTCGGCGCGTGCGCGGCGGCCAGCAGTTCGGCGTCCGGATGCAGCCATTCGAAGCCGACGCCATCCCAGTCCCAGCGCGCGCCCGCCAGGCAGGGCTCGACCGCGGCACCCCGCTCGCGCGCCAGCGCCAGCAACGGGTGTCCGGGTTCGAGCGAACTCTGCAGCCGCGCCACCGGCAGCGACTTCAGGAGCGTGGCGGCACCGCCAACGTGGTCGATGTCGCGATGGCTCAGCACCAGCATGTCGAGCGCGGCGACGCCCTGGGCGCGCAGCAGGGGCCGCAGCACGCGCTCGCCGGCGTCGGCCTCGCGTGAATACTGCGGCCCGGCGTCGAAGAGCAGCGCGTGGTGCGCCGTGCGCAGCAGCACCGCGCTGCCCTGCCCGATGTCGGCCGCCAGCACGGTGAGCGATCCCGGCGCCACGCCCGCCAGCGCGGGCCACAGCAGCGGCACCGCCAGCGGCAGGCCGAGCAGCCGCCAGCGCCGCGGCAGCGGCAGCACGAACAGCAGCGCGCCGACCAGGGCGGCGACGCCGGCCCAGACCGGTGCCGCCGCGGCCGTCCACGCCGCGCCGCCGCTGGCAGCGAGCATCCAGGCCAGTCCGGCGTTGAGCCCCTGCACGGCCCACGCCGCCGGCCACCAGAGCAGCGGCACCAGCACGCCGAGCAACGCCAGCGGCGTGATCAGCAGCGTCACCAGCGGGATCGCGAGCAGGTTGGCGCCGAAGCCGACCAGCGAGACTTGCTGGAAGCACAGCAGCGACAGCGGCGCCAGGCCGATGGTGGCGATCCACTGCGCGCGCACGCCACCATGCGCGGCGCGCCACAGGCGGCGCGGTCGCGAGGCCGGCAGCGGCACGGCGGCCTGGTCACGCGCGCCACGCTCGTCGCCCGCGGCCAGCAGCAGTGCCACCGCACCGAAACTGAGCCAGAAGCCCGGCTGCAGCAGCGCCCAGGGATCGAGCAAGGTGACCGCCACCGCCGCCACCCCCATCACCGCCGGCCAGCGCCAGACCAGCCCGGCACTGCGCAAAAGCACCGCGGTGGCCAGCATCAGCAGCGTGCGCTGGGCCGGCACGCCAAAGCCGGCCAACAGCGCGTAGAGCAGCGCGCAGAGCAGGCCGCCCCAGCGCGCCGCTTGCGGCGCGGGCAGCCAGTGCATCGCGCGCGTGCTCAGCCGCCACAGGCGGCCGACCAGCAGTCCGGCCAGCCAAGCGAACATCGTGACGTGGACGCCGCTGATGCTCATCAGGTGCGCGACCCCGGTATCGCGGTAGAGCGCCCAATCCTCGCGGTCGATCGCGCCCTGGTCGCCGACCGCCAGCGCGGCCAGCACCGAGGCCGCCTTGGCGCCGGCTTCGTCGTGTCCGACCTGCGCGAAGATCGCCTCGCGCACCCACTGCCGCGCGCGATCAATCCGGTGGCCCTGCGCGAAGCCCAGCCGCACCGGCGCCGGCAGCTTGTCGTCCCGCACGTAGCCGGTGGCGCGCAGCCGCTGCTCGAACAGCCACAGCTCGTAGTCGAAGCCGTGCGGATTGACCAGCCCGTGCGGCCGCTTGAGCCGCACCGGCAACTGCCAGCGCTCGCCGGCACGCAAGGCCGGCAGCGGCGGCGAGCCGGGGTTCGCGTACCAGCCGAGCAGAACACGGCGTGGCACGCGCAGCTCGCCACCATCCGGCAGTCGCGCCGACTCGACCTCGAAGGCAAAGCGCCAGCGCTGCGGGCTGGCGTCGGGCAGGCCGTCGACCACGCCGACCAGCAGCAGGTCGCGGCCCTCGATCTCCGCGGCGAGCGTGTCCTGCAGGCGCCATTCCGCGCGCATCGAGGCGAGCGCGAAGCCGAACAGGGCGGCACCCGCCGCGAGCACCAGCAGGCTCGGCGCCGGCCAGCGAAAGCGCCCACCCCGGCCCGCCGCCACCAGCAGCAGCGCTGCAACCAGCGCCAGCGCGCTCCATGCCAGCGGCCACAGCTGCGGCTGGCGCAACTGCCACGCGGTACCGGCGATGAACCCCAGCCCCGCGCTGAGGATCGAGGCCCCGGGCGGCATGGGGGCGCAGTGTAGGATTCCAAGACGGGCGCAAGAGCGCCCGCCCCCGCCTTCAGGAGCCCCTCGAATGTCCGCCCCCTCCTCGATCGCCACCCGCCTGCAGGAGCTCGGCATCACGCTGCCGCCGCTGGCGATTCCGGCCGCGGCCTACGTGCCTTTCGTGCAGAGCGGCAAGCTGCTGTTCGTCTCCGGCCACATCGCCAAGCGCGACGGCAAGGCGCAGGTCGGCCAGCTCGGCCGGAACATGGACACCGAGGCCGGCAAGCAGGCCGCGCGCGGCGTCGCGATCGACCTGCTCGGCACCCTCAACGCCGCGCTCGACGGCGACCTCACGCGCGTGGTGCGCATCGTCAAGCTGCTGAGCCTGGTCAACAGCACGCCCGACTACACCGAACAGCACCTGGTGACCAACGGCGCTTCCGAGCTGATCGGCCAGGTCTTCGGCGCCGAGGTCGGCGCCCATGCGCGCAGCGCCTTCGGCGTGGCGCAGCTGCCGCTGGGCGCCTGCGTCGAGATCGAGCTGATTGCGGAAGTATTGTGACAACCCCCACGCTCGTCGCTTCGCACCGTCGCTGCCCCCCGAGGGGGCGCAGGCCGGCTTGGGGCGGCCCGGCGCCGACCTGATCTCCGTTTGACGATGACCGATGTCTACACCCGGCTGCCGCGCGGCGTACTCGCGCTGGTGGCCCTGGTGGCCGTGAGCGCGGTCGGCGCGGCCCTCGTTTCGCAGCATGTCTTCGACATGAAGCCCTGCCCCTGGTGCATCTTCCAGCGGGTGGTGTTCCTCGCCATCGCGCTGGCGGCCTTCATCGGCTGGATCTCGAAGCCTCGTGGCATCACCGTCGCCAGCGCCACCGCGGTGTTGCTGCTGGCGCTCGGCGGCGTGGCGGCGGCCGTGTTCCAGAACCGGGTGGCGGCGCTCGACAGTTCCTGCGCGCTGACCTTTGCCGACCGCTTCCTGTTCGCGACCGGGCTCGAAAGCAGCCTGCCCTATCTGTTCCAGGTCACGGCGACCTGCATGGAAGCGGCCAGCTACCGCCTGCTCGGCCTGCCCTTCGAGGTCTGGAGCGGGCTGCTGTTCGTCCTGATCGCGCTGGCCGCGGCGCTGGTGCTGCGCGGCACGCTGGCGCCGCCGCGCGGGCAGCGATAAGCTGGACATGTGGGCGCCGATCATGGCGCCGTGGCCCTGCTGATGGAGGAGCCGATGAGCACCTCGCGTCGACCCGAATCCGGCCCGCCGCACGACTGGTGGGAGGCCGTTCACCAGTGGAGCGAATCATGGTGGGCCATGTGGCGCGCCACGTTGCCGCAGATGCCATGGCCGCCGGCCGGCACCGTCGTGCCGCCGCCGGTGGAGTCGCGCGAAGCGCCAACGCAGGACGCGGCCGCGGCACCGGCCGCCGAGATCGCGCCGCCACGCGGCCGCGCCCGGCGCGCCTCCGCGGCGGCTCCGCGCAAGGCGCGCACCGCGCCGCGCAGCGGCAAGCGCGGCGGTTGATCAGCGCTGGCGCTGGTCCGGGCGCAGTAGCAGCGTCGGCTTGAAGCCGAGTTCGCTGGCCTTGCCCTTGCGGGCCCGGTGGCCGCGATAGGCGCCCGCGGCGTTCGCCGTCAGCGTCTCGTCCTTGGCCTTGCCGCCGCGACCGGTGCCGATCGCGCGCAGCTTGCCATCGAAGGCGGCAACGCTGACCAGCGCATCCTTGGCGTCGAGGTCCATCAGCGTCAGGCCGCGGCCGCCCTTGGGCTGGTGCTTGAGTTCGTCGAGCGCAAAGACCAGCAGCCGGCCCGAGAGGCTGGCGCAGGCCACGTCCTTGCAGCCGTCGGCACGCGCCGGCGGCAAGGGCAGATCCTTCTCGCCCAGCGTCAGGAAGCTCTTGCCGCCGCGCTGGCGGGCGAACAGGTCGGAGGCAGCGGCGAGCAGGCCATAGCCGGCGGTCGAGGCCAGCAGCAGCGTCGCCTCGCCCGCGCCGGCCCAGTAGTGCAGCAACTGGGTGCCGGATTCCAGATCGATCATCGTCGTGATCGGCGCGCCGTCGCCGCGCGCGCTCGGCAGCGTGCTGACGGCGACGCTGTAGACGCGTCCGTTGGAGCCGAACACCAGCAAGGTGTCGACGGTGCGGCATTCGAAGGTGCCGTAGAGCCCGTCGCCGGCCTTGAAGGCAAATGACGCGGCGTCGTGGCCGTGGCCCTGCCGCGCCCGGACCCAGCCCTTGGCGCTGATGACGACCGTGACCGGTTCGTCAACCACCTTGATCTCGGCTACCGCGCGCTTCTCGGCCTGTATCAGCGTGCGGCGCTCGTCGCCATGGGTCTTGGCATCGGCCTCGATCTCGCGGATGACGGTGCGCTTGAGTGAAGCCGGGCTGCCGATGATGTCTTCGAGCTTGCCCTGATCGGTGCGCAGCTCCTTCAGCTCCTGTTCGATCTTGATCGCCTCCAGCCGCGCCAGCTGGCGCAGGCGGATGTCGAGGATGTCGTCGGCCTGGATCTCGCTCAGGGCAAAGCGCTCGATCAGCGCCGGCTTGGGCTCGTCGGCGTTGCGGATGATGCGGATCACCTCGTCGATGTTGAGCAGCACCAGTTGCCGACCCTCGAGCACATGGATGCGCGCCAGCACCTTGGCCAGCCGATGTTCGCTGCGGCGGGTCACGGTGGCCAGGCGGTAGCCGATCCACTCGGAAAGGATCTGGCGCAGGCTCTTCTGCGTCGGCCGGCCGTCGGCACCGACCATCGTCAGGTTCAGCGGCGCGTTGCTCTCGAGGCTGGTGTGCGCCAGCAGCGTCGTGATCAGTTCCTGCTGCTCGACCGTGCGACTCTTGGGCTCGAACACCAGGCGCACCGCGGCGTCCTTGCTCGATTCGTCGCGCACCGCGTCGAGCACCGCCAGCACGCTGGCCTTGAGCTGCACCTGCTCGGCGCTCAGCGCCTTCTTGCCGGCCTTGATCTTCGGGTTGGTGAGTTCCTCGATCTCCTCCAGCACCTTCTGCGCGCTGGTGCCGGGCGGCAACTCGGTGACGACCAGGTTCCACTGACCGCGGGCCAGGTCCTCGATCTTCCAGCGCGCGCGCAGTTTCAGCGAACCGCGGCCGGTGCGGTAGGCCTCGCGGATCTCGGTCTCGCCGGAGATCAGCTGGCCGCCACCCGGGAAGTCGGGGCCTGGCAGCAGCGCGAACAGCTCGTCGTCGCTCAGTTTCTCGTTCTTCAGCAGGGCGACGGAAGCCGCCGCCACCTCGCGCAGGTTGTGGCTCGGCACCTCGGTCGCGAGACCGACCGCGATGCCCGAGGCGCCGTTGAGCAGCACGAAGGGCAGGCGCGCCGGCAATTGGCGTGGCTCCTCGGTCGAGCCGTCGTAGTTGGGAACGAACTCGACCGTGCCCTCGTCGATCTCGTCCATCAGCAGGCGCGCGATCGGCGCCAGGCGCGCTTCGGTGTAGCGCATCGCCGCGGCACCATCGCCGTCGCGCGAGCCGAAATTGCCCTGGCCGTCGATCAGCGGGTAGCGCAGCGAAAAGTCCTGCGCCATGCGCACCAGCGCGTCGTAGGCGGCGGTGTCGCCATGCGGGTGGTAGCGGCCGAGCACGTCGCCGACCACGCGGGCGCTCTTCACCGCCTTGGGGCCGTTGGCGCTGTTGAACACCAGGCCCATGCGGGCCATCGAGTAGAGGATGCGCCGCTGCACCGGCTTCTGCCCGTCGCAGACATCGGGCAGCGCACGGCCCTTGACCACGCTCAGCGCGTACTCGAGGTAGGCGCGCTGGGCGTAGGCGGCCAGCGTCAGGGCGTTGGGGTCATCGTCTGCCGGCGGCGGCGGGGCGAGGTCGAGCTGTTGCATCGGATCGGCATTCACGGCGAAAACGCGATTGTCGTTCGAGTGCGTACGCCCTCCTGTCGCCCTGCCCGCTGCACGAGCCACCGGCGGCGGTCCACGCGGCATTGCCGCGACTGCTTCGGTTATGGACTACCCTGCAACCGCCGCCTGGAGCCAAGCGATGCCGACCATGCCGTTCTTTCACGAGCCCACCGCCGCGGTTCGCTTCTGGGTCGCGATCGACGGCGTGGAGATCGGCGCCAGCATCAGCGGCGACACGCTGCACTATCGCTACCGCCGAGGTGCCGAGCGCGAAGACCCGCTGCAGACCTACCGCGCCCATGCCGACGAGATCGATGCCGCCGTGCGACGCCGTGTCGCGCAGGGGTCGATCGAGCCTGTGATGGTGCGCGAGTTCGATCTGCGCGCCAGCGGTTGAGCGTGCTTGCCATGCTCGTCCTGCTCGCACATCGGAGAAAGCTCGCCCGATGAACGAAGAGCTCGAATACGTCGGTTTCTGGTTGCGTGTCTGGGCGGCGCTCATCGACACGCTGCTGGTGCTGCTGATGACGCTGCCGCTGGTGGCGCTGTTCTACGGCTGGGATCTCGACAAGCTCGCCAGCAGCAGCGGCGAGCGGCCGCTCGACCTGATCATCAACTGGGTACTACCGGCCATCGCGGTGCTCCTGTTCTGGCACTACCGGCAGGCGACGCCGGGCAAGATGGTCATCGGCGCGCGCATCGTCGATGCCGGCACCGGCGCCAAGCCGAGCACCGGCCAGAACATCGGCCGCTATCTGGGCTATTTCGTCTCGATCGTTCCCTTCTGCCTTGGCCTGCTGTGGGTGGGCTGGGACGCGCGCAAGCAAGGCTGGCACGACAAGCTGGCGGGAACGGTGGTGGTCCGCAACCGGCGGCGCGGCACCGAATCGGTCCGCTTCACGACGGAGCGCACCGACCCGCACTGACGCTGCGTGGCGGCCGGCGCCCTATGCGCCGCGCTGCATATCGCCGACGCGAGGCAGATTCCCTAGGCTGCGGGAATCCCAGCTTGCAGACACCGCCAGCCATGCGCCGATCGTCGACCACAGCCGTCGTGGCATGGCTCATCGCAATTTGCGGTGCGTCGTTGACCATGCCCACGTTCGCCGTTGCCCAGACGCCTGCACTCGAGGTCTTCGCAGCCGGCAGCCTGAGATCGGCCCTGACCGAGGTCGCGAAGGCCTTCGAGCAGGCCGAACCCGGCACCGGCGTGCGCCTGAGCTTCGGCGCCTCGGGCCTGCTCAAGGACCGCATCGCCGCCGGCGAACGCGCCGACGTGTTCGCCTCGGCCAACATGGAGCATCCGCAGGCGCTGGCCACCGGCGGCGCGGCCACGCCGGTGCAGCGCTTCGCGCGCAACGCGCTGTGCGTGCTGGCAGCGCCGGCCGCCGACGTCACGCCGCAGAACCTCGTCGATCGCATGCTCGACCCGGCGCTCAAGCTCGGCACCTCGACGCCCAGCGCCGATCCCTCCGGCGACTACGCTTGGCAGATGTTCGAGCGCGTCGAGCAGCAGGGGCGCGCGGGCGCCTTCAAGACGCTCACGACCAAGGCGCTGCAACTCACCGGCGGCCCAACTTCGCCGCCACCGCCGGCCGGGCAGAACGTCTACGGCGCGCTGGTCGCGCAGGGCCAGGCCGACCTGTTCGTCACCTACTGCACCAACGCCACCGCGGCGTTGCGCGAGCAACCGCAGTTGAAGCTGGTGCAGGTGCCGGAGACCATCAACGTCAGCGCCAGTTACGGTGTCACCACGATGGCCGGCACGGCACCGGGCGCAGGCCGCTTTGTCGACTTCCTGCTCGGCCCGACCGGCCAGGGCATCCTCGCCCGCCATGGCTTTGCGCCGCGATGAAGGAGCCATCGATGCTTGCTGAGGGCCGGCGCGCGCTGCTCCTGGTGTTGCTCGCGAGCGCGGCGCTGCCCGCGGCTGCGCAGGCGCCGGGTCCCGGTCCCGCAGGCGTCAGCGTGCGCGGCGACGTGCTGCGCCCACTGCAACTCGGCCGCGAGGAACTGGCCGCCTTTGCCGCCGACGAGCAGGCGAGCACCAGCGTGCTGCGTCGCGTCGCCGGCCAGGAGCGCCAGACGACAGCGCGCGGCGTGCGACTGCGCGCGCTGCTCGCCAGGGCCGGCCTGGCCGAGCGCGATCGCCTCGACTGGCGCAAGACCGTGGTCATCGTCAGCGCCAGCGACGGCTACCGCGTCGTGTTCTCGTGGCCGGAACTCGAGAACACCGAAGCCGGCGCCCAGGTGCTGGTGCTCTACGAACGCGACGGCGCGCCGCTGCCCGCCAGCGAGGGCCCGCTGGCCCTGCTCGCTGCCGCCGATCTGCGGCCCGGGCCGCGGCACGTGAAGTGGCTGTCCACCGTTGAGGTGCGCATCCTGCGCGAGTAGCCGCAAGACGCGGCCTCATACTCGCGTCTTCCCTGTCCCCACCGGAGCCGCCCCATGCGGGCTTCGCAAGAAGCCCCTCGATGCCAGGCTACCTGACCAAGCAAGAGCAGATCGCCGTTGCCGGGGTCGATGATCTCTGCATCCGTTCGCTGCTCGACAAACTGCAGTTCGCCGATCCCTTGGGCGAGGCCGAGCGGCTTGGAATCTCGTCGGCCGCATGGCCGCTGTTCGGTCTGCTGTGGCCCTCTGGCGCGCACCTCGCGGCACATCTGGCGGCACGGCCGGTGCTCGCGGCCGAGCGGATCCTCGAGATCGGCTGCGGCCTGGCCCTGGCCAGCCTGGTCGGCCACCGGCGCGGAGCCGACGTCACCGCCAGCGACTGCCATCCGCTGGCCGAGCGATTCCTGCTCGAGAACCTGCGCCTGAACGGTCTGCTGCCGTTGAAGTACCGCCATGCCCAGTGGCGCGATCCGGGCCTGGCGGACGGCCTCGCGGATGTCTCGGCAGCGGCTCGGGTGCGCGGCCACTACGACCTCATCATCGGCAGCGACCTGCTCTACGAGCGCGATGCCAACGGCGCGCTGGCGGCCTTCATCGGCCGCCACGCAGCACCGGCAGCCGAGGTCTGGATCGTCGACCCGAACCGCGGCAACCGATCGGCGTTCAACCGGCAGATGTCGGCAGAAGGCTTTTGCCTGCAGGAAACTCGGCTCGAGTACCCGGCGACCGCCTCCGCCCCGGCCTACAAGGGTCGGTTGCTGAGCTTCCGACGCGGCGCGGCCGCAGCGTCAGGCCCGCGCTAACGCATCGGCGCGCTGGCGCCGCCGGCCAGTGCCCCGGCCGTGTCGACCCAGCCGCCGCCGAGCGCCTTGTAGAGCCCGATCATCTGGGCCTGGATCGCCGCCTGGCCGCGGGTGAAGTCGAGCTCGGCGCTGAACAGGCTGCGCTCGGCATCGAGCACTTCCAGGAAGCTGGAGTAGCCGCCTTCGTAGCGGGCCCGGGCCAGCCGCGCGTAGTTGCGCAGGGCCTTGACCTGGAGTTGCTGCGCGGCCAACCGCTCGCGGTACCTGGCCTGGCCGACCAGCGCATCCTCGGCTTCCTGGAACGCGGTCTGCACCGCCCGCTGGTAGCCGTAGAGCGCCTGTTGCTCGGCCGCCTCGGCACTCTGCACCTGACCCTTGATGCTGCCGGCGGTGAACACCGGTGCCGTGATCGCGGCACCATAGGTCCAGACCCGGGCCGGCCCGTCGAACAGGCCGCTGAGCGAAGTGCTGGCGCCGCCGAACAGACCGGTCAGCGAGATGCTCGGGAAATACAGCGCCTTGGCCGCGCCGATGCGGGCATTGGCCGCGACCAGCGCCTGCTCGGCGCCGAGCACGTCGGGCCGGCGCTCGAGCAGTTCGGAGGGCAGCCCGGCCGGCACCGCCGGCAGCACCAGCGCGTCGATCGTCGCGCCGCGCGCGACCGGTCCCGGCCCGCGCCCGACCAGCACCGCCAGCGCGTTCTCCTGTTGCGCGACCTGGCGCTCCAGGTCGGGCACCGCGGCGAGCGCGGTCGCGTACTCGGAGCGCGACTGCTCGAGTTCGAGATGCGAGATCACGCCGCCCTTGAAGCGCTTCTCGAAGACCTCGAGCGACTCGCCACGGCTCTTGAGCGTGGCGCGCGAGATCTCGAGCTGGCGGTCGAGCGCGCGCAGCGTGACGTAGCCGTTGGCGATCGCCGCCACCAGCGACAGCACAGTCGCGCGTCGACCTTCCTCGCTGGCCAGCAGCTCGGCCTGGGCCGCCTCGTTGAGCCGCCGCAGACGACCGAACAGGTCGATCTCCCAGCTTGCGAAGACATCGGCCTGGACCGCGTTGTAGGGGTTGCCGGGCGGGAAGCCGGTCGCGCTGCGCTCGCTGGCGCGGGTGCGGCTGCCGGTAAGTTCGGCACCGACCTGCGGAAACAGCTGGGCGCGCGTGCTGCCGAGCACGCCGGCGAACTGGTCGACCCGCGCCGCGGCGATGCGCAAGTCGAGGTTGTTGCGCAGGCCTTCCTCGATCAGCGCGTCGAGCACCGGGTCGCCGAACTGCGTCCACCATGCCGTGTTGGCAAGCTCGCGCGCCTCGCTCGAGGCGTAGTAGTAGCGATCGGGCACCTCGAGCAGCGGGCGCTTGTAGTCGGGGCCGAGCATGCAGCCGGCCGTGGCCACGGCCGCTGCCAGCAACACCCACCGCGAGCCGGACGCGCGGATCGTCTTCATTCCGGAAGCTGCGCGGGCGGCGCCGCGTCCCTGGCCGACTTGCCGCGCTCGGACAGGGTCTCGAGCGCCCAGAAGAACATCGGAATGAAGACCATCGCGATCAGCGTCGCGCCGAGCATGCCGCCGATCACGCCGGTGCCTAGCGAATGGCGGCTCGCCGACGAGGCGCCTGAGGCGATCGCCAGCGGCACGCAGCCGAGGATGAAGGCGAGCGAGGTCATCACGATCGGGCGCAGCCGCAGCTTGGCCGCCTGCACCGCGGCCGCGTAGGCCGACAGGCCCTCCTTGTGGCGCAGTTCGACCGCGAACTCGAAGATCAGGATCGCGTTCTTGGCCGCCAGCGCGATCAGCACCGTCAGGCCGATCTGGAAGTAGACGTCGTTCTCGATGCCGCGCAGGAAGATCGCCAGCAGCGCACCGAAGAGCGCGAACGGCACCGCCATCAGCACACCGAGCGGCAGCGACCACTTCTCGTACTGCGCGGCGAGGATCAGGAACACCATCACCAGCGCAAAGGCGAACACCAGCGCCGCGGTCGAGCCGGCCTGGCGCTCCTCGAAGGCCTGACCGCTCCACTCGTAGCCGAAGTCGGACGGCAGGTGTTCCTTGGCCAACTGCTCCATCGCCAGCAACGCCTGGCCCGAGCTGAAGCCGGGCGCAGCGTCGCCGACGATCTTGGCGGCCGGGAAGTTGTTGAAGCGGGTCACGATGTCGGCCCCGGTCACGTACCGCGTGGTCGTGACGGCCTTGATCGGCACCATCTTGCCGGCCTTGCTGCGCACGTAGAGCTGCTCGAGATCCTCGGGGTTGTCGCGAAACTCGGCGTCGGCCTGCAGGATCACCTGGAACAGCCGGCTGTTCTTGGGAAACTGGCTCACGTAGAGCGAGCCGAACATGGTCTGCAGCACCGAGTAGACATCGGCGGTCGCCACCCCCTGCGTCTCGGCGCGCTCGCGGTCGACCTCGACCAGCATCTGGCGCGAGCGGGTGTTGATGGTCGAGCTCAGCGCCGCCAGCTCGGGTCGCTTGCGACCCTCGGCGATCAGCGCACGGGTGACCTCCTCGAGCCGCTGCAGCGTGGCGTCGCCCTTGCTCTGCAACCAGAACTCGAAACCGCCAGTGGTGCCGAGGCCGGGGATCGACGGCGGATTGAGCGGCACCACCACGCCCTCGCGCACCGCGTTGAAGTCGCGCCGCGCCTCGTTGATCACCATGTCGGCGCCGCGCCCGGGGCGCTCCTCGAAGCCCTTGAGCGTGACGAACAGGATGCCGGCGTTCGACTTGATCTGGCCGTCGAGCAGGCTGAAGCCGACCGCCTCGGCGACCGAGTCGACCGCCGGATCCTTGGCGAAATGCTCGCGCGCCTTGGTCGACACCGCCTGGGTGCGGTCGAGGCTGGCGGCGTCGGGCATGATCACCGCGGTGTAGAGATAGCCCTGGTCCTCGACCGGCAGGAACGAGCCCGGCACCTTCTTGAACAGCAGCAGCGTGGCCGCCAGCATCGCGGCGATCAGTAGCAGCGAGACCACCCAGCGCCGGATGCTCCACTCGACGCCGAACAGGTAGCGCCGGTTGAGGCCGTCGAAGCCGCGGTTGAAGCCGCGGAAGAAGCGGTTCGGCTCGCCATGCTGCGGCTTGAGCAGGATCGCGGCGAGCGCCGGCGACAGCGTCAGCGCGACGATGCCCGAGATCACCACCGAGACCGCGATCGTCACCGCGAACTGCTTGTAGAGCGCGCCTGTGATGCCCGAGAGAAACGCCACCGGCACGAACACCGCGCACAGCACCAGCACGATGGCAACCACCGGGCCCGAGACCTCGTCCATCGCGCGCTTGGCGGCGTCCTTGGGCGGCAGGCCGAACTCGCTCATGTTGCGCTCGACGTTCTCGATCACGACGATCGCGTCGTCGACCACGATGCCGATCGCCAGCACCATCGCGAACAGCGTCAGCATGTTGATCGAGAAGCCGAAGGCCGTCATGCCGATGAAGGCACCGATGATCGACACCGGCACCGCCAGGATCGGCACCAGCGTCGCGCGCAGGCTCTGCAGGAAGATGAAGACCACCAGCACCACCAGCACCACCGCCTCGAAGAAGGTGTGGACCACCTCGGTGATCGACTCCTGCACGAAGACCGTGGTGTCGAGCGCGACCTCGTACTCCAGCCCGGGCGGAAAGCTCTTGCGCAGTTCGGCCAGCGTCGAATGCACCTGCTTGGAGACGTCGAGCGCGTTGGCGCCGGCCTGCTGGTAGACCGCGATCAGCGTCGCGGTCTTGCCCTGGTAGCGGCTGCGCACCGAGTAGTCCTTCTGGCCCAGTTCGGCGCGGCCGATGTCCTTGATGCGCACGATCGCCGCATCGCCGCTCTTGGCGCGCAGGATGATGTTCTCGAACTCGGCCGGCTCGGTCATGCGGCCGAGCGTGGCCAGCGGAAAGGTCTGCTGCACCGCGTCGCCGGTCGGCGCCTGGCCGATGCGGCCGGCCGAGTACTGCTGGTTCTGCGCCGCCACCGCGTTCTGCACGTCGGCCACGGTGATGCCCAGGCTCGCCATGCGGTCGGGCTTGAGCCAGAGCCGCATCGCGTAGTCGGGCGAGCCCAGGATCGCCGCCTGGTTGGCGCCCGGGATGCGCTTGATCGCATCGAGCACGTAGATGTTGGCGTAGTTGGCGATGTAGGCCGTATCGAAGCTCTCGTCGGGCGAGAACACCGCCAGCACCATCATGAAGGCGCTGGAGCGCTTCTGCACGCTGACGCCCTGCTGCGTGACCGCGGTCGGCAACAGCGGCAGCGCGAGGTTGACGCGGTTCTGCACGTCGACCTGGGCCAGCGCCGGATCGGTGCCGGTCTTGAAGAAGACCGTCAGCGTCATGTTGCCCGTCGACGAGCTCGACGAGTACATGTACATCATGTTGTCGGCGCCGTTGACCTGCTGCTCGATCGGCGCCGCGAGGTTCTGCGACACCACTTCGGAGCTGGCACCGGGGTAGGTCGCGCTGACCGTCACGGTGGGCGGCGTGATGTCCGGGAACTGCGAGATCGGCAGGTTCAGCATCGCGACCAGCCCGGCCAGGACCAGGACGATCGAGATCACCGACGCGAAGATCGGTCGGTCGATGAAGAAGTGCGAGAACTTCATCGGCGCGAACTCCGGCTGGCCTGCTGGTCGAGTCCCGCGTGCCGCGTCATTGCTTGCCCGCCGCGACCACGTCGACCCGGCGTGCCGCCGCGTCGCTGCCGCTGCCGGTCACCGATGCAGGTGCGCGCAGTTGCACCTGTGACTCGCTCGCGCCACCGACCAGCAGCGCCGAGCGCACGCCCTCGGCACGCGCCTTGGCCAGCGCGACGTTGGCCGCCGCCCCGCCGCGCCGATCGGTGTAGCCGGTGATCGCGACCTGTGCGCCCGGGTTGGCGGCCAGATGGGCGGCCACCTGTGCCAGCC
This sequence comes from Rivibacter subsaxonicus, assembly GCF_004217215.1. Taxonomy (GTDB): domain Bacteria; phylum Pseudomonadota; class Gammaproteobacteria; order Burkholderiales; family Burkholderiaceae_C; genus Rivibacter; species Rivibacter subsaxonicus. The sequence continues at coordinate 345,123 of NZ_SHKP01000006.1, read as the reverse complement.
GCTTGGCGTCGGTGGCAGGCAAAACCGAGCTGCCGGTGGCGAAGTTCACGCTGGCCGGCAAGCCGCTGCCACCCGTCGCAGGTGCTTTTGCCGCGGTCGCCGCGGTCGCCGCGGTCGCCGGGGCCGTTCCCGGCTTCAGCAGCTTCTCGCCGGCCTGCAGTGCCGGGCTGGTCTTGCCGGTAGCGACCGCCACGGCGGCCGGTGCCGGAGTCGGCGCCAATGTCTTGACCACCTTGATGGGCGCCCCCGGCGCCAGCTTGAGCGTGCCGTCGACGATGACCGCCTCGCCGGGGCGCAGGCCGTTGGTGATGAGCCAGTCGTCGCCGACCCAACTGCCGGTCACGACCGCGCGCTGCTCGGCCTTGCCCTCCTTGTTGGCGATCCAGACATAGGCACCGCGCGGCCCCTGCTGCACCGCGCGCTGCGGCACCAGGTAGCTGCCCGGCCGCGTCGCGCCGATCAGGCGCACCCGCACGAACTGCCCCGGCCGCAGGCTGCCCTCGGGGTTGGGCAACTCGGCCCGCACGAGGAAGGTGCCGGTGTCCTGGCTGAACGCGACATCGGAGAAGGTCAGCTTGCCGCGCGCCGGGAACACCGAGCCGTCGGCCAGCACGATCTCGACCTCGAAGGCGTCGGCCGGCGGCGCCTTGACCACGCCGCGCGCGACCTCGTCGCGAAAGCGTAGCACCTCGTTCTCCGACAGGCTGAAGTTGACCCGCATCGGGTCGAGCTTGGCGACGTAGGTCAGCAGGCTGTTGGAGACATCGACATAGCTGCCTTCCTGCAGCTTGGCGAAGGAACTCAGGCCGGTCACCGGCGCATTGATCGTGGTGTAGCCGAGGTTCAGCTCGGCCTCGATGACCTTGGCCTTGGCCGCCTCGACCGCGGCCGCGGCCGACTGCTCCTGGCCGACCGCGTCGTCCAGGTCCTTCTGCGACAGCGCGTTCTGCGCCGCCAGCGGCTTGACCCGCGCCAGGTTCTGGCGCGCGACGTCGAGCCGCGCCTGCTGCGCGGCCTTCTCCGAGCGCGCCGCCTGCAGCGCCGCCTCGAAGGGCTTGCGGTCCATGATGAACAGCGGCTGGCCGGCCTTGACCGTCGCGCCCTCGGTGTAGACGCGCTTGTCGAGGAAGCCCGAGACGCGCGCGCGCACCTCGACCTGCTGCGAGCTCTCGGTCTGGCCGACGTACTCCGGCGAGACCGGCGCCGCCTGCGGCGTGACCACCAGCGTCGTGACCTCGACCGCCGGCACAGCGGCAGCCGGCGCCGGCTTGTCGCCACAGGCGGCCAGCAGCACGACTGCGCAGAACGCCGCGAGCAGCGCGGTCGGCGCAGGCGCTGCGGGCGTGCGGCAACGTGGGTTCATCGCGGCGCCTCCTCGATCGTTCTGCGAAAAGCCTGCCGCGCTTGTGCCATGAGGACAAGCTGAAGTAAAGCCCGAAGGCCTATGGCCGCGGGCCGCCGTGCGGGCGGGGTCAGCCAGCCGTTTCGGCGTGCTTGACGATCGTCACCGGCAGCCTGGCTGCGGCCAACACCGCCTGCGATACCGAGCCCAGCAGCGCGCCGCGCAGGCCGCCGAGACCGCGCGCACCGAGGATCAGCGCCGCGCAACCATGGCGCTCGGCCATCTCGATGAGCGTCGGTGCCGGCAGGCCGGAGCCGATTTCGCGCTCGCAAGGCAGGCCGGCCGCATCGAACAGCGCCTGCGCACCGGCCAGCGCGCGTGAACCCACGGTGCCGCCGAGCCGCTCCAGCACCTCGGCATCGGGCGCCAGCACCATTTCATAGACGTAGGTCGGCTCCTGCACCGTCGCCAGCAGGAAGCTGGCCTGCAGACCGTGACGACGCAACTCGAGCGCATGGCGCGCCGCGTCGAGCGCGAGCTCGGAACCGTCGACGGCGACGAGGATCTTCATGGCGGGTCTCCGGTGGATCGGCGTGTCCCGCAGCCTAGAGCACCAGGCCGCGCGCCGCTTGCGCTCGATCAAGGGCCCGGCGAGCACGGCTTGCCCCGGCGCGCCGCATTTGACACAGAATCCACCTCGTTCGCCAGGCCGCAGAACCCGCAAGGAGAAGCCATGAAGATCCTGCTTGCCGTCGACGGCAGTGCCTATACCAAGCACATGCTCGCCTATGTGGCGGGGCATCCCGAGTGGTTTGGATCGAACCACCAGTACACGGTGGTTCATGCAGTGCCGAAGGTCTCGCCGCATGCGGCATCGTCGCTCAGCCGGGAGATGCTCGACGAGTACTACCACGACGAGGTGGAGAAGGTCTTCGAGCCGATCCGCGCCTTCTTCGAACAGCACGGCCTGCAGGCCGAGTTCGTCGGCATGACGGGCCATGTGGCCGAAGTCATCTCCCAGAAGGCGGACTCGGGCGGCTTCGATCTGCTGATGATGGGCTCGCACGGCCAGGGCAGCGTGCTGAACATGGTGATGGGCTCGGTCGCCACCAAGGTGCTGGCCGGCTGCAAGTTGCCGGTGCTGCTGGTGCGCTGATTGATGAGTGCCCCCCGCACTCACAGCGTTCGTTGCCCCCCGAGGGGGCTCTCACGCCCTTCGGGCGGCCGGGCGGGCGTGAGATGAGCGACGCCACGCCGGACGAGGCGGAGTCGCTCGACCCGCAAGACTGGCCGGCGATGCGGGCGCTGGCCCATCGCATGGTCGACGACGCGCTCGACTACCTCGAGACCGTGGCCGAGCGGCCGGTGTGGCAGGCGGTGCCGCCCGAGGTGGCGCGCCGCTTCGACGGCCCGGCGCCGCGCGAGCCCGAAGGCGCGCAGGCGGCCTATCAGGCCTTCGCGAACGACGTGCTGCCCTACCCGACTGGCAACATCCATCCACGCTTCTGGGCCTGGTACATGGGCAACGGCACGGTGCTCGGTGCGCTGGCCGATTTCCTGGCCGCGACGATGAACAGCAACCTCGGCGGCGGCAACCATGCGGCCAACCTGGTCGAGGCGCAGGTGATCGGCTGGCTCAAGGACATGCTCGGCTTTCCGGCCGGCGCCAGCGGCCTGCTGGTGAGCGGCGGCTCGATGGCCAACCTGGTCGGGCTCACGGTGGCGCGCAACACGCACGCCGGTGCCGATGTGCGCCACCAGGGCGTGGCGGCCGCGCCGAAGCCGATGAGCGTCTACGCCTCGGTCGAGGTTCACAGTTGCAACCAGAAGGCACTCGAACTGCTCGGGCTGGGCAGCCAGGCGCTGCGGCGGGTGCCGGTGCTGGCCGACTACACGATCGACCTGGCAGCGTTGAAGCAGATGATCGACGCCGACCGCGGCGCCGGCCTGCAGCCGATCTGCGTGATCGGCAGCGCCGGCACCGTCAACACCGGCGCCATCGACGACCTCGACGCGCTGGCCGATCTGTGTGCGCGCGAGGGCCTGTGGTTCCACGTCGACGGTGCGATCGGCGCGGTGGCGGTGCTGGCCGACAACGTGCGGCCTCAGTTGCGCGGCATAGCGCGCGCCGACTCGGTGGCCCTGGACCTGCACAAGTGGATGCACGTCCCGTTCGAGGCCGGCTGCGTGCTGGTGCGCGACGAGCCGGCCCATCGCAACAGCTTTTCGCTGACGCCCGAGTACCTCGAGCACGGCACGCGCGGGCTGGCCGGCGGCAAGCTCTGGTTCAGCGACTACGGCGTACAGCTCTCGCGCCAGTTCCGCGCGCTGAAGGTCTGGATGTCGATCAAGGAGCACGGGCTCGATCGCTTCGGCCGCATGATCGCGCGCAACGTCGAGCAGGCGCACTACCTCGGCGAGTTGATCGCGGCGCGGCCGGCCGAGCTCGAACTGATGGCGCCGATCGGGCTCGACATCGTCTGCTTCCGCTACAACCCGGGCCGGCTCGACGACGCCGCGCTCGACGCGATCAACCGCGAGCTGCTGCTGCAGTTGCAGGAGCAAGGCATCGCGGCACCCTCGTACACGACGCTCGGCGGGCGTTATTGCCTGCGGGTGGCGGTGGCCAACCACCGCAGCCGGCGCGCCGACTTCGACGCGCTGGTCGAGGCCGTGCTGCGCATCGGCGCCGAACTCCTGGGCGCCGCGCCGGCGGCACGCGCCGCTTCCTGATCCGGCTGCCGCCGCGGCGGCAACCGGACCTGGACGGTCACTTCGCCAGCGCGTCGGCGCCCGCCTTGGCGACCACGCCGTCCTGCTCGGAGGTCGCGCCGGAGACCCCGATGGCGCCGATGATCTTGCCTTCGACCACCAGCGGCAATCCGCCTTCGACCGCGCTGGCACCGCGCAGCGAGAGGACACGCGTGCCGGCGCCGCCACCAGCGACCGCGTCCTGAAAGGCCTTGGTCGGACGCCGGTACATCGCGGCCGAGACCGCCTTGTCCTGCGCCACCGCGGTGCTGGCGGTCTGGGTATTGTTCATGCGCTCGAAGGCCACCAGTTGGCCGGCGGTGTCGACCACGGCCACCGCCATCGGCAGGCCCTGCTTGCCCGCATCCGCGATGGCCGCGTCCACGGCCTTGCGCGCCTGCTCGAGTGTCACGTTGGGCCCGTACTGCGGAACCTGCGCCTGCGCGGCGACCGCCAGCCCGCACAGTGCGGTGGCAGCGAGCCGACAGAACAGTCTTCTGACATGCATGGGAGTCTCCTCGTCTGGGGTTTGCAGAAGGCTCGGCCGGCGGCATGCGTTGCCGCATGAGCTTGGCCGAAGTTTCAGCCTAGCACCGGGCCTGCCGGATTGCATGGTGCCGATCCCGCGGTCGCGATGCGGCCGGCGCCACGCGGCTGCACTGCCCACCGACTCAACGCTCAACGCGCAAAGCGCTCGCGCAGCTTGAGCTTCCAGAACTTGCCGGTCGAGGTGCGCGGCACGGCGTCGATCACCTCGTAACGGTCCGGCAACTGCCATTTCGCAAAGCCCTGCGCGAGCAGGTGCGCACCGAGTGCCGCGGCGTCGGCCTGCTGGCCCGGCTTGAAGACGAGGCAGGCCAGCGGGCGCTCGCCCCACTTCTCGTCGGGAAGCGCGATCACCGCGGCCTCGGCCAGCGCCGGGTGCGCCATCAGCGCGTTCTCCAGATCGACCGAACTGATCCACTCGCCGCCGCTCTTGATGAGGTCCTTGGTGCGGTCGGTGATGCGCACGAATCCGAGCGCGTCCATGGTCGCGACATCGCCGGTGCGCAGCCAGCCGTCGGGCGTGAACTTGTCTTCGGCGACCGGCACCTCGTGGTACTCGCGGGTGATGAAGGGGCCGCGGACCTGGATCTCGCCCATCGTGACGCCGTCCCAGGGCGCGTCGCTGCCTTCGTCGGTGCGGATGCGCACCTCGACCAGCGGGGCCGGCACCCCGGCCAGCGCGGCGCGGCGATAGCGCTCGTCGATGCCCGCATCACGCAACTCGGCGCGCGGATAGGACACGGTCGCCAGCGGCGAGGTCTCGGTCATGCCCCAGCCCTGCAGCAGCCAGACACCGTGCCTGTCGAAGGCGCGGATCAGCGCCTCCGGCACCGCCGCCCCACCCACCAGCGAGCGCATGCCGGCCGGCAGCTTCCAGCGACCGGGCTCGCCGGTCTGCGCGGCGTCGAAGGTCTGGATCAGGCTCATCCAGATGGTCGGCACGCCCAGCGCCAGCGTTGGCGGCTCGAGTTGCATCAGGTCGAGCAGGTCGACCGGATGCAGGTGCGGGCCGGGGAACACCATCGTCACGCCGAGCATCACCGCCGCGTAGGGCAGGCCCCAGCAGTTGGCATGGAACATCGGCGTGACCGGCAGCACGACGTCGGTGCTCTTCAGGCCCCAGTGGTCGCCGAGACAGCCGATCAGCGTGTGCAGCACCGTCGAGCGGTGCGAATAGACCACGCCCTTGGGCCGGCCGGTGGTGCCGCTCGTGTAGCACATGGCGACCGGATCGGTCTCCTCGTGTGGCAACGCAACGAAGCCCTCGCCGTCGGCGCCGGCCAGCAACTGTTCGTAGTCGCTGAATTCGTCGGGCACCGGCGCGCCCGTGAACGGGAACACGATCACGCGCTCGAACTTGTGCAGGTGCGCGAATTGCCGGTAGAGCGGCAGCAGCACGTCGTCGACGACCAGGAAGCGGTCCTGTGCATCGGCGGCGATCCAGCCGAGTTCCTCGGGCGCCAGGCGCAGGTTCAGCGTGTGCAGCACGCCACCGGCGGCCGGGACGCCGAAGTAGCACTCGAGGTGCGCGTGGTGGTTCCAGCTCAGCGTGGCGACGCGCTCGCCCTTGCGCAAGCCGAGCTCCTGCAGCGCCGCCGCCAGCGCCAGAGTGCGCCGGTGCCACTGGCCGTAGCTGTGTTCGCGCAGGCTCTTGTCGGGCAGGCGCGAGACGATGCGTCCACCGACGAACAGCGTGCCCGCGCGCTCCAGCAGATGGTTCAGAGACAGCGGGATCTCCATCATCGTGCTGCGCATCGCGGGCTCCTATTTCAGGGCTTCTCGACCATTCTCATCCCGGTGGCCACCCGCGCCTGGCGCTGTTGCAGAAGCGCCCAGTAGAGCTCGAGCACCTGTTGCACATGGGCGCGGGTCTCGTCGATCGGCGGCATCGCGCCGCCATGCTTGCGCACCGTGCCCTCGCCGGCGTTCCAGGCGGCGAGGGCCAGGTCGAGACGGCCGAAGCGGCGGTTCAGGTCGGCCAGCATGCGGGCGCCGGTCTGGATGTTGGTGCGCGCATCGAGCAGCCGCTCCGCGGCCGGCCTTTGCGCCTCGGCCCGGGTCGCGTAGCGGTCGGCGGTGACCGGCGTGATCTGCATCAGGCCGATCGCACCGCGCGGCGACACCGCGCGCGCATCGAAGGCCGACTCGACCGCGATCAGCGCGTTGAGCAGTTCGGCATCGACGCCGTGCTCACGCGCGGCGTGCCGCACCAGTGGCTGCACGCTGCGGGCTTGCGGTGCGATGTCGAGCCAGGTGAGCAGCGCCGTGTGGTTGTCGGCCTTGCCCGGTACGCGGCCAGCGCCACCGGGCGTGTCGGCCATCACCGGCGCATAGCGGCCGTCGATGCGGCTCGATGCGAAATGGGCGATGCCGGCACCGTCCACGTAGACCCAGAGCGAGGGGCCGCTCGCCGGCGCGTCGCCCGCGGCTCGCACGCCGCCGCAGGCCAGCAGCGCGAGCCAGCAGGCGCAGGCCAGGCGTTTCATGCGAGCGCCTCCAGCCCCATCGCCACCCGCGCCGCGTACTCGCGGTCGAGCATCGACATCAGGATCAGCGAGTCGTAGCCGTCGACACCGTCGATGTTGACCCGCACGCTTTCGCGCAGCCGGCCCTCCTCGACGAAGCCCTCGCTCGCGTAGAGCGCCTGGGCCCGGGTGTTGAGCGTCTTCACGTCGAGCCAGAAACGGTGCGCGTGCAGGTCGCGAAACGCCATCTGCTTGAGCAGACGCACGCAGGCGCGACCGAGGCCCTGCCCCTTGGACTGCAGCACGATGCGCTTGAGCTCGACCGAGCGATGCTGGCTGCGGCAGCCCTGCAGGATCACGAAGCCGGCGCGCTCGAAGCCCGGGCCGGCCTCGACGATGAAATGGCGAAAGTCCGGGAAGCGCACCGCGCCCTCGTGCTGGGTGCGCTCCCAGGGCGTGATGAACGGCAGGTTGGCAGCGTCGTTCTCGATCTCGATGACGTCATCGAGATCGGACAGCATGGTCGGGCGCAGGCGCACCGTGAGCACGGGAGCGGGCATGGGGAAGGCAGTATCGCCGTCGGGTGGCTCAACGTCGCCAGCCGGCACGGCCGGCCGGCCAAGTCGTGCACTGTGCACGAACGCGACGCCGGGAGCCGGCCCGCGGCGTGGTTGCGGCGCCTCGGGGCGCGCCACCGGAGCCCGGTCGCGCGCCGCTACACTGGACCGTCGCTAGCTCCAGAGGGCAGAGATGCATCACTACATCGGGATCGTGCTGGGCGCGATCGTCTCTTACTCGCTGCTGCTGCTGTTCCATGGCGGCCGGTTCGTGAGCGACCCGAACAGCGCCTACATGGTTGCGGTCTCGAGTGGCGCCATCGTCGCGGCGCTCTGGCCCTGGCTGCTCGGCCTGTGGCTCGCACGGCGCCTGCGCGCGCGGCAAAGAGCCCGGGTGCAGTCGGAGGTGTCGCGCCAGATCGCCAAGAAGCAGGATCAGCCACCGACGCACTGAGCGCGGCCCGCGCGACGAGCAGCCCCCGATGTCGGTCGCGACGACATCGGTCGACCCGCACACGACGTCACGACCGCACGGTCGAAGCTGCCGCATACGGCCAGCGCCGGGGCGTGGCGGAGCCGTCAGTGCGCGATCTCCATGCGTCCAGGATATGGACGCCACCCCTCGAATGCATTGGACGCATCGAGGCGGTGGCCAAACAATGATCTGGATCAAGGGCACCGACCGGTGGTCGACACACCCTGCGGCAAACACACAAAGGAGATCGCGATGAAGACGTCTTCCGGCAAGATCGTACGCGCGCTCGGCATCGCACTCACGGGGTGCATTGCCGTGGCCACCCAGGCCGCCAGCGCCGACCCGCTGTCCGGCAAGCACTTCGACCCCAAGGGCAGCCCACCGTCGACCTTCACGATCGAACTGCGCAATGGCAACAAGGCAAAGCTGCCGCTGGACGACAAGCGCGATTTCGACGAGGCGAAGAAGGGCTTCATCGCCGAACCGCCCTTCAAGCAGATCAAGGCCGATGCCGGCCACGTGGCCTGGGACATGGGCAGCTACGCCTGGCTGCTCAAGGGCAAGGAGTTCGAGAGCATCCATCCTTCGCTGCAGCGCCAGGCAGTGCTGAACATGGCCTACGGGCTCTACGAGGTGCTTCCGGGCCGGATCTACCAAGTGCGCGGCTTCGATCTCGCCAACATCACGTTCATCAAGGGCGACACCGGCTGGATCGTCTTCGACCCGTTGACGGCCAAGGAAACGGCGCGCGCCGCGCTCGCCTTCATCAACGAGAAGCTCGGCGCGCGGCCGGTGCTCGGCGTCGTCTATTCACACTCGCACGTCGACCATTTCGGCGGCGTGCGCGGCGTGGTCGACGAGGCCGACGTGGTCAGCGGCAAGGTCAAGATCATCGCGCCCGAGCACTTTCTGCAGGAGGCGATCTCGGAGAACGTCTTTTCCGGCAACGCGATGTCGCGCCGCACGCAGTACTCGTACGCCGTGCTGCTGCCGCGCGACCCGCATGGCCATGTGGACCAGTCGATCGGCAAGAACGTGGCCAACGGCAACACGGGCCTGATCGCGCCCAACCTGATCATCAGCAAGGACTTCGAGGAGGTGACGCTCGACGGCGTGAAGATGGTGTTCCAGAACACGCCGGACACCGAGGCGCCGGTCGAGATGAACACCTGGTTCCCGCAATTCAAGGCTTTCTGGGCGGCCGAGAACATCACCGGCACCATCCACAACATCTACACGCCGCGCGGCGCGCCGGTGCGCAACGCGCTGAACTGGTCCAAGCAGATCAACGTGGCGCTCTACAAGTTCGGCCAGGAGGCCGAGGTGATGTTCGCCTCGCACAGTTGGCCGCGCTGGGGCAACGATCGCATCCAGGAAGTGATGCGCGCGCAGCGCGACACCTACGCCAACCTGAACAACCAGTCGCTGCACTACGCCAACCTGGGCGTGACGATCAACGAGATCCAGAACGTCTACCAACTGCCCAAGAGCCTGCAGGGCCAGTGGCCGGCACGCAGCTACCACGGCTCCGAGATGCACAACAGCCGCGGCGTCATCAACCGCTTTCTCGGCTACTGGGACGGCAACCCGGTGAACATCACGCCGCTGTCACCCAAGGACTCGGCACCGCTCTACGTGGAGATGATGGGTGGCTCCGACAAGATCATGGCCAAGGGCAGGCAGCTGGTGGCGCAGGGCAAGTACCTCGACGCCTCGGAGATCCTCAACAAGCTGGTGTTCGCGCAGCCGCGCAACCAGCCGGCCAAGGACCTGCTGGCCAGCGCCTACGAACAGCTCGGCTACCAGAAGGAGAGCCCGACGCTGCGCAACATCTTCCTGCAGGGCGCCTTCGAGCTGCGCAACGGCCTGCCCGGCGGCTTGCCACCGCGGTCTTCCGGGCCCGACACCATCCGCGCGATGTCGACCGAGCAGTGGCTCGACTTCATCGGCATCAGCGTCGATCCGCGCAAGGCCGACGGCATGCGCTTCACCATCAACCTGCTTACGCCCGACAACGGCGAGAAGTACCTGGTGGAGATGAGCAACGCGACGCTGACCAGCATCAAGGGCGAGCAGGCCCGGCGGCCCGACCTGACGATCACCATCGACCGCGCCAACCTCAACCTGGTGATGATGGGCGCGAGCTCCTTCGACGATCTGCTCAAGGCCGGCAAGGCGAAGTTCGACGGCGACCGCAAGCCCTTCGATCAACTGCGCAGCATCGTCGTCGCGTTCACGCCGGACTTCGAGATCCTGCCGGGCACGGCGGCCACGAAGCCGTCCGCCGCCGGCAAGGCCTTCGAGGTACCCGACCTGCTGCCGCCGGAATCGGCCGGCGATTGAAGCTGGGCCGGGTCGTCGCGCGGCGCTGCGCGAAGGCCCGCTAGGAGCAGGTCGAGCGCAGCCTGCGCAAGGTCTCGTTCGAGGCCGGCAGCTTGGCCGGGTCCTCGTCGGCGAAGTAGCGCTTGCCGGCGGGCAACTCGTTGCTGCCCTTGGGCGGCCAGCCGCGCACCGCCACCACGGACGGCACCAGCGCATCGGCCCTGAGCTTGCCGTTGTCGATGTCGCGCCGGCACACCAGCAGCACACCGTTGGCGGCGACGACGCGATCGCGCACCACCGCACGCGCGCCGGTGGTGGTCGCGTAAAGCGCCTCGGTCTCGGGCGGCAACGACAGCAGGAAGAAGCGGCGCCCGCCCGGGTTCTGCGCCATCGCGCGCTCGGCCGCCGCCTCGAAGCCGAAGCCCGCGCCGGCGACATAGAGCCCACCCTGCGTCTGCGCCGCCGCGGCCACCGCCAGCAGGGTGGTCGCGACAGCAACCACGGCGAATCGCCACCCGGTTCGTGCGGCAGACGGATGCATGCGTGGTCTCCTCGTTTCAGGTGGTCGAGTCGGCAAGAGATTGCCGCGTGAACAGGCCCTAGGACCGCAGTCCCGTGATCCCCGCGTGCAGGAACAACAGGCCGAACAGCAGCGACACGGCGATCACGATGCCGCGTTCGTTGGCATCGAGCCAGCGGCCCACGGCGGCGATCGTCGGCGCGGATCGCTCGGGCAGCGCGGCGCGCAGCGCGATCGGCACCAGCACCAGCGACTGTGCGAACACGATGAACAGCAGGTAGACCGCCGCGCTGCCGGCCAGGCCGACGTGCGCGTCGGCGATGGTCGCCAGCGCTCCGAGCGTGAACACCCAGAGCTTGGCGCCGAGCAGCGGCAGGCCGAGCCCGAGCGCGAAGGCGCGCAGCGGTGTGGCCTCCTCGACCAGCACCCGCCAGCGCGACGGCGGGCCGTCCGGATCGTCGTCGCGGCGCCAGCTGCGCCACGCGGCCACGAGGAGGAGGATGCCGAGCACCAGCACTAGAGCAGAGATCACCGGCCTTTTGCCGTCCTCGCGCGCGGCCCAGTCGCCGAGCACGAGCAGGAACAGCAGGCCCTGGACCACGCGCGCGAGGCTCATGCCGCTCAGGTAGGCCGCCGCCTTGCGCAGGCCGGCCGAGGGGTGGTTCAGCAGCTTCAGGCCGATGATCACCTGCACCGGCACCAGCGCGCTGCCAACGATGTAGGGCGTCAGCGACAGCAGCAGGGCCGACATGGATCGAAGGTCAGCGGCGCGTCGAGGCGTCGAGCAGCCGGACCAGCCCGTAGACCGCCTCGATGGACGGCGTCGGCCGCCCGGTGATGCGACCGAGTTCGATCACCGAGCCGACCAGCGCCTCGAGTTCGAGCGCGCGGCCGGCTTCGAGGTCCTGCAGCATCGAGGTCTTGTGCGCGCCGACCGCCGCGGCGCCGGCGATGCGCTTCTCCAGCGAGACCTTGAACTCGACGCCGAGCGCCTCGCCGACGGCCTGCGCCTCGCGCATCATCTGCGCGACCAGCTGGCGCGTGGGCTCGAAGGCGCAGATGTCCTCGAGCGTCGCGCGCGTGAGCGCCGAGATCGGGTTGAAGCTCAGGTTGCCCCACAGCTTGAGCCAGATCTCGCTGCGGATGTCCTTGCTGACCGGCGCCTTGAAGCCGGCGCGGATGAAGGCCTGCGACAGCGCCTCGATGCGCTCGCTGCGGCTGCCGTCGAGCTCGCCGAGCGTGAAGCGGTTGCCCTCGATCACACGCACCACGCCGGGGGCTTCGAGCTCGGCCGCCGGGTAGACCACGCTGCCGATCACGCAGCCGGCATCGATGCTCGACGCCAGCAGCCCCTGCGGATCGACGCTCTGCAAGCGCTGCCCCTGGTACGGGCCGCCGAGCTTGTCGAAGTACCACCACGGGAGGCCGTTGATCATCGTCACCAGCATGGTCCGCGGGCCGACGAGCGCGCGCAGCTGCGGCAGCACGTCGACGACCTGGTGTGCCTTGACGGTCAGCAGCACCGCGTCCTGGGCGCCGACCTCCGCTCCGTCGGCCACGGCACGCACCGCGCGCGCGTGCTGCTCGCTGCCGTCCTCGCCGATCAGGCGGAAGCCACCCGCGTTGATCGCCTCGAGGTTGCGGTTGCGGGCGATGAAGCTCACGTCCTCGCCGGCCAGCGACAGCTTGGCGCCGAGGTAGCCTCCGATGGCACCGGCGCCGACGACCGTGATCTTCATGGTGCCGCCGCTCCCAGCTCACGCGCGCGGACCCGGCTCTTCAGCGCGCCCCACAGCGGCCACAGCAGCAGCGCGAGCGCCAGCGCCACCAGGCTGCCGACCAGCGGGTTCGACCAGAAGATCGCCAGACTGCCCTGGCTCAGCAGCATGGCCTGGCGGAAGCTGGCCTCGGCCATGTCGCCGAGCACCAGCGCCAGCACCAGCGGCGCCAGCGGGTACCTGAGCTTCTTGAACAGATAGCCGAGCACGCCGAACACCATCATCATCACCACGTCGAACATCGAACTGTGCACGGTGTAGGCACCGATCGCGCAGATCACGATGATCACCGGCGCGATCACCGAGAACGGGATGCGCAGGATCGCGGCCCACCATGGCACCGTGGTCAGCACCACGATCAGGCCGACCAGGTTGCCGAGGTACATCGAGGCGATCAGGCCCCAGACGAAATCCTTCTGCTCGATGAACAGCATCGGCCCCGGCTGCAGACCCCAGATCAGCAGGCCGCCGAGCAGCACCGCCGCGGTCGGCGAGCCGGGGATGCCGAGCGTGAGCATCGGCAGCAGCGCGGCGGTGCCGGCCGCATGGGCCGCGGTCTCGGGCGCGATGACGCCCTCGATGTTGCCCTTGCCGAAGCTGTGCGGGTCCTTCGCGAAGCGGCGCGCCATGCCATAGCCCATGAACGAGGCCGGTGTCGCGCCGCCCGGCGTGATGCCCATCCAGCAACCGATCGCGGTGGAGCGGATGAAGGTCTTCCAGTAGCGCGCGATCTCGGCCCAGGTCTGGAACACCACGCGCGGGCTGATCTTGGCGCTCTTGCCCTTGAAGGCGAGGCCCTCCTCCATCGTCAGCAGGATCTCGCCGATGCCGAACAGGCCGATCACCGCGATCAGGAAGTCGAAGCCCTTGAGCAGCGGCGGAAAACCGTAGGTCATGCGCAGCTGGCCGGTGACGGAGTCCATGCCGACCGCGGCCAGCGCGAAGCCGAACATCATCGCGCAGATGGTCTTGGCCGCCGGCTCGCGGCTCATACCGACGAAGCTGCAGAAGGTGAGCAACTGCACCGCGAAAAACTCGGCCGGGCCGAAGCGCAGCGCAAAGCTCGCCAGCAGCGGCGCCGTGAAAGTGATCAGCAGCACCGCGAACAGCGCACCGACGAAGCTCGAGGTGAAGGCCGCGGCCAGTGCCTGTGCCGCCTTGCCCTGCTGCGCCATCGGGTGGCCGTCGAAGGTGGTCGCCACGCTCCATGGCTCACCGGGAATGTTGAACAGGATCGAGGTGATCGCGCCGCCGAACAGGGCCCCCCAGTAGATGCAGCTCAGCATGATGATCGCCGAGGTCGGGTTCATGCTGAAGGTCAGCGGCAGCAGGATGGCCACGCCGTTGGCGCCACCCAGCCCGGGCAGCACGCCAATCAGCACGCCGAGCAGCAGGCCGACCAGCATGAACACCAGGTTGGGAACGGTGAGTGCGACGCCGAAGCCGCCGATCAAGTTGCCGAGTGCTTCCATGTCGCGATCAGAGTCCGATCAGGGCTTCGAGCGGTCCCTTCGGCAGCAGCACCAGGAACCAGCGCTCGAAGACGAAGTAGAAGAACAGCGGCACGCCGACGCTGACCGCCGCGATCAGGCGCCAGCGGTAGGCGCCGTGGCGGCGCATGAACCAGCCGATCAGCAACGCCGATGCAACGTAAATGCCGATCAGGGCGATCAGCGCCACGTAGACCAGCATCGGCACCAGCACCGCGATGACGCTGCCGAGTTGTGCGCGCGTGGCGAAGGCCGGATTGCGGGCGCGCCAATGGAGCAGCTGGCGCACGAGCAGGAAGCCACTGGCGCCGGCCAGGATCAGGCCGATGTAGAAGGGAAAGTAGCCGGCGCGCGGCCCGTCATCGGCCCAGCCGATGCCCACGCGCAGGCTGTCCTTGATGACGAGCAGCGCCACGCCGAGCAGGAACGCGGCGACCAGCAGTTCGGGCCATCGGCTGCCGACCGGCGCCTCTTCGGGTTGATCGCTCACGGCCCGGCTCACTGCGCGATGAAGCCGGCTTCCTTCATCAGCACGCGGTGCAACTGCTCGTTCTTGCCGAGCCACTCGAAGTACTCCTGGCCGCTCATCGTGGTCTGCTTGAAGGCGCCCTTGTTCATGAACTCCTTCCACTCCGGCAGCGCGCGCACCTTGGCCATCAGGTCGACGTAGTACTTCTGCTGCTCGGGCGTGACGCCGGGCGGCATGAAGATGCCGCGCAGCATGAGGTAGTCGACCGGAATGCCGGCGCTGGCGCAGGGCGGGATGTCGGCCCAGCTCTGGGTCGCCGTCATCTTGGCCGGGTACGGCATCTTCTCCTTGTCCATCACGCACAGCGCGCGCAGCTTGCCGGCGCGCCAGTGGCTCTCGGCCTCGATCGGGTTGTTGACCGTCGAGTCGACGTGCTTGCCGACCAGTTGCACCGCCACGTCGCCACCGCCCTTGAAGGGGATGTAGGTGATCTTCTTGCCGGCCGCCTTCTCGAACATCACGGTGATGATCTGGTCTTCCTGCTTGGAGCCGGTGCCGGCCATCTTGAACTGGTTGGGCGTGCCGGCCTTGACCGCGTCGAAGTAGGCCTTGGGCGTCTTGTACGGCGACTCCTCGTTGACCCACAGCACGAACTGGTCGAGCGCCATCATCGACACCGGCGTCATGTCGCGCCAGTTGAACGGCACGCCGGTGGCCAGCGGGGTGGTGAACAGGTTGGACAGCGTGATGACGATCTTGTGCGGGTTGCCCTTGTCGCCCTTGACGTCGAGAAAGCCTTCGGCGCCGGCGCCGCCCGACTTGTTGACCACCACCAGAGGCTGCGACATCAGCTTGTTCTTGGCGACCACGCCCTGGATGAAGCGCGCCATCTGGTCGGCGCCGCCGCCGGTGCCGGCCGGCACGACGAACTCGACCGGCTTGGTCGGCTCCCAGGCGTGGACGGCCGAGGCCAGGAGCAGCGTGGAGGCTGCCATCAGGGCCGAGGCGAGCCGGCGCGGCTGCAGCCTGGATGCACGGGTGCGGGTGGCGAAGGTCAGTCTCACGGTGTCTCCTCGTTGGATTGGATTCACAGAGCGCAACTCGTCGCGGCGCAGGGCGCGGCGACGCACAGTGTCACAGACCCAGCCACTGCCCCAGCTTGAGCATCGCGGCCTCGTCGTAGGCCTCGAAGCCGGACCACTTGGTCGGCTCGAGCTTCTTGCGTCCGTCGTCGTTGCCGTTGAGCTCGAGCAGGTACTCGCGCACCTTGGCGATCTCCTCGGCCGACAGGCTGGGCCCTGCGATCACATGCTTGATCGGCACGGGCCGTGACTTGATCAGAATCTTTCCGCCCTTGGCGGTCCAGGCCTTGATCACGCTGCCGGCCGCGGTGGCACCGGCCGGCGTGAGGTTGTTCTCGACGAAGAACGGCACCGCGTCCTGGTAGCGGGTGTAGACCATCTTGACGTCGCCCGGTTCGAGCCCGGCATCGCGCAGCACCGCGCGCACCATCCACGAGGTGATCGAGTCTTCGTCGGGTGCGCCGAGGCGCTTGCCCTTGAGATCGGCCAGCGACGTGATCGGCGAGTCGCTGCGGACCAGGAAGTTGGCCGAGTAGTTCTGGAAGCCCTTGGTCACCGCCACCAGGTGGTAGCCCGAGCCCTTGATCGCCTCGATCGAGACATGCGCCGGGTGCACCAGCGCCAGGTCGAAGCGCTTGTCGGCGAGACCCTTGCGCAGGCTCGTGTAGTCGCCGACCGGCTCGATCGTGACCGGCTGCTTGAGCAACTTGCTCAGGTCCGCCGCGATCAGGGCGTAGCGGCCGCGGATCTCTTCGAGCGGCACGCGGTAGGTCACGCCCTCGTTCACCGCAAAGACCAAGGCATTCGCCCAGGGCGCGAACAGCAACATCAGCGCCGCCAGCGCGAGCCGGCCTTGAACTGCAAACATTCGGAATCTCCCAACGACATGCACGGTGCGTGCTTCTTTCGGTACCGAACTCATCTTTGCACCGGCCACGTTGCACGCAAGCTGCAAGCTCTTACAGATGCAGGCATGCCGCGCCCGTGCCTCAACCCAGCCCCAGCTTCTGCGCCAGGCCGATGCGCTGCAGCTTGCCAGTGGCGCCCTTGGGGATCTCGTCCATGAAGAGGATCTTGGCCGGCACCTTGTAGTCGGCGACGCGGCCGGCGACGAAGGTCTGCAGATCACGCTCGCTCACCTGCTGCCCCTCGCGCAACACAACGCAGGCCGCGACCTCCTCGCCCAGCTTGGGATGCGGCATGCCGAAGGCAACGACCTGCGCCACCGCCGGGTGATCCATCAGGATCTCGTCGATCTCGCGCGGGCTGATCTTCTCGCCGCCGCGGTTGATGATCTCCTTGAGCCGACCAGTGATGCTGAGGTAGCCCTCGGCGTCCATCACGCCCTGGTCGCCGGTGCGGAACCAGCCGTTGCTGTAGGCCTCGGCGTTGGCGCCCGGATTGCTCTCGTAGCCGGCGGTCACGTTAGGCCCGCGGATGACGATCTCGCCGGTCTCGCCGCGTGCCAGCAGCGCGCCGCCGGGCGCCATGATCGCGATCTCGGGCCCAGCCGCGATGCCGACCGTGCCGGGCTTTCGGATGGCCGGCGGCAGCGGGTTGCTCGCCATCTGGTGGGTCGCCTCGGTCATGCCATAGGCCTCGACCAGCGGCGCGCCGAACACTTCCTCGAGCTCGCGGATCACCTGCGGCGGCATCGACGACGACGACGAGCGCAGGAAGCGCAGCGGATGCCGCGCGATCACCTCGCGGTTCTTGCCGGCGCGGCCGACGATCGCCTGGTGCATGGTCGGCACCGCCGTGTACCAGGTGGGCGCGGCCTCGTCCATCCAGCCGAAGAACTTCAGCGCATTGAAGCCCGGCGTGCAGAACACGCTGGATCCGGCCGACAGCGGCGCCAGCACCCCGGCGATCAGGCCGTGGATGTGGAACAGCGGCATGATGTTCAGCCCGCGATCGGCCGCGGTGAAGCGCAGCGTGTTTCGGATGTGCAGCGCCGAGGCCACCAGGTTGCGCTGCGACAGCGGCACGATCTTGGGCCGCGAGGTGGTGCCGGAGGTATGTAGCACCATCGAGATGTCGTCCGGCTCGGCGATGCCACCGAGCGCGGCGGGCCGGGTCGACGGCTCCGGCGCGGCGGCCAGCGCAAAGCTGCCGGCTCCGCCGTCGAGCTTCGGCACCAGTTCGATGACCCGCACGCCCAGCTTCTGCGCCACCGCGATCGCCGGCGTCGTGCTGCCTTGAGCGACGATCAAGGCCTTGGCGTTCAGGTCGCTCAGGTAGAACTCGAACTCCTCGGCCCGGTAGGCCGGGTTCAGCGGCGCGCTGGCGACCCCGCAGGCGCAGGCCACGAAACAGGCCGCCATCTCGGGGCCGTTGTCGAGCACGATCGCGACGCGGTCGTTGCGGCCGATGCCAAGCCCGTTGAGGCCGGCCAGCGTGGCGTCGACCAGCGCGCGCAGGCCGGCGTAGTCGAGTGCGGCGCGGCCGGGCGCCGACAGCGCGGGCGCGGTGGCAGCGGCGTCACCCAGCAAGTCTTTCAGGCTGCTCGTCATGCTTTCCTCACGGCGGCTGCGGCGCGCAGCCCGGCATGTGTATACCCGAGCCGAAGCGGCTCGGCCAGTGGGACTGGCAAGAAAGACACAGCGCCGCGAGGCGCGGATGAACTCGCCTCGGAGCGCGGCGCACGGTGTCGCGGCCGCAGCCCCGAAACGCAGGCTAGACGTCCACCTCGACCGCGTCCCCGTGCAGTTCCATCAGCTCGCGCCGCGCCGCGGCCTCGCCCTTGCCCATCAATTGGCCGAACAGTTCCGTGGTGCCGGCGGCGTCGATGGCGCCGAAACCCACCTGCAACAGGCGCCGGGTTTCGGGGTTCAGCGTGGTGTCCCAGAGCTGCTCGGCGCTCATCTCGCCGAGGCCCTTGAAGCGGCTGATGGTCCAGGCGTTCTCGCGGCAGCCTTCCTTGCGCAGCTTGTCGAGGATCGCGGTCAGCTCGCCCTCATCGAGCGCATAGAGCTTGGCCGGCGGCTTCTTGCCGCGCGCCGGCGCGTCGACGCGAAACAGCGGCGGCCGCGCCACGTAGATGTGGCCGCGGTCGATCAGCTTGGGGAAGTGGCGGTAGAACAGCGTCAGCAACAGCACCTGGATGTGCGAGCCATCCACATCCGCGTCGCTGAGGATGCAGACCTTGCCGTAGCGCAGGCCGGAGAGATCCGGCTCGTCGCTCACACCATGCGGATCGACGCCGATCGCCACCGCGATGTCGTGGATCTCGTTGTTGGCGAAGAGGCGATCCCGCTCGACCTCCCAGGCGTTGAGCACCTTGCCTCGGAGCGGCAGCACCGCCTGCGTCTCCTTGTCGCGGCCCATCTTGGCGCTGCCGCCGGCCGAGTCGCCCTCGACCAGGAAGACCTCGTTGAGGCTGATGTCGCGGCTCTCGCAATCGGTCAGCTTGCCGGGCAGCACCGCCACGCCGGAACCCTTGCGCTTCTCGACCTTCTGCCCCGCGCGCTGGCGCGCCTGGGCCTGCCTGATGACGAGCTCGGCCAGCTTGCGGCCCCACTCCACGTGCTGGTTGAGCCACAGCTCGAGCGCCGGCTTGACGTAGGCCGAGACCAGCCGCAGCGCGTCGCGGCTGTTGAGCCGCTCCTTGATCTGGCCCTGGAACTGCGGGTCGAGCACCTTGGCCGAGAGCACGAAGCTGGCGCGGCTCCAGACGTCGTCGGGCATCAGCTTGACGCCCTTGGGCAGCAAGGCGTGCATCTCGATGAAGCCCTTGACGGCCTGGAACAGACCGTCCTTCAGGCCGCTCTCATGCGTGCCGCCGGCCACCGTCGGAATCAGGTTGACGTAGCTCTCGCGCACCGCGAGCCCCTCGTCGGTGAAGGCGACGCACCAGGCCGCGCCCTCGCCCTCGGCGAAGTTCTCGGTCTCCCCGTCCTCGGCGTAATGCTCGCCCTCGAACAGCGGGATCACCGGCTCGGCATTCAGCGTCTGCAGCAGGTAGTCGCGCAGGCCGCCCTTGTAGAGCCAGGTCTGGATCTCGCCCGACTTCTCGTGCTTGAGCGTGACCGTCACGCCCGGCATCAGCACCGCCTTGCTGCGCAGCAGGTGCACCAGCTCCGGCTTCGGCAGCTCGGCGCTCTCGAAGTACTTCTTGTCGGGCCAGACGCGCACCGAGGTGCCCTGCTTGCGATCGGCGTTGGTGGCGGCGCGCACGGCCACCGGCTCGATCACATCGCCTCCGCTGAAGGCGATGGTCGCGGCCTGGCGCTCGCGGTACGACACCACCTCCAGCCGCGTCGACAGCGCGTTGGTGACGCTGACGCCCACGCCGTGCAGGCCGCCCGAGAAGCTGTAGGCGCCGCCCGCGCCCTTGTCGAACTTGCCGCCGGCATGCAGCCGGGTGAACACGATCTCGACCACCGGCACCTGTTCCTCCGGGTGCAGGCCGAAGGGAATGCCGCGACCGTCGTCCTCGACGCCGATCGAGCCGTCTGCGAACAGCGTGACGTTGATGCGCTTGCCATGGCCGGCCAGCGCCTCGTCAGCGGCGTTGTCGATCACCTCCTGCACGATGTGCAGCGGGTTGTCGGTCCGGGTGTACATGCCCGGTCGCTGCTTGACGGGCTCGAGGCCCTTGAGCACGCGGATCGAGGCTTCGCCGTAGGCGGCGGGAGTGTTCTTCTGCGGGGAGACTGCCATGGCGGCGGATTCTAGGCAGCGGGTGTTGCCAGCTCCGCGCGGCGCCTGCCGCGTCGTGTGCTAACGCCCGTAGCGTGCCATCGTCAGCCCATCGATCGGAATCTCCGGCGTCCGCCCCGAGAGCAGGTCGGCGATCACCCGCCCGGTGCCGGCCGCCATGGTCCAGCCCAGCGTCCCATGCCCGGTGGCGAGCAGCAGGTTCTGCACCGGCGTCGGTCCGATGATCGGCGTGCCGTCCGGCGTCATCGGCCGCAGCCCGCACCAGAAGCTGGCCTTGCCGACGTCGCCGCCGCGCGGGAACAGGTCGCTCACCACATGCTCGAGCGTGGCCCGACGCGGCTCGCGCAGCGCCAGACTGAAGCCCGCCAGCTCGGCGGTGCCGCCGACGCGGATGCGATCGCCCAGGCGCGTGACGGCCACCTTGTGGGTCTCGTCCATGATGGTCGACTCGGGCGCGTGGGCGGCATCGGTGATCGGCACCGTGATCGAGTAGCCCTTCACCGGATAGACCGGCAGCTTGAGGCCGAGCGGCGCCACCAGTTGCGGCGTGTAGCTGCCGAGCGCGGCCACGTAGCGGTCGGCCGTCAGCAGGCCGGCGCTGGTGCGTACGCCGGTGATGCGTCCGCCCTCGGTGGCGAGACCGTCGATCCTGGTATCGAACTTGAAGACCGCGCCCAGCCCCTGCGCCATCTCGGCCAGCCGGTTCGTGAACTTGAAGCAGTCGCCGGTCTCGTCGCCGGGCAGGCGCAGCGCGCCGACGAACTTGTCCTGGGTCAGCGCGAGGGCTGGCTCCACCTTGACGAAGCCGGGGCGGTCGAGCAGTTCCCAGGGCACGCCGTACTGCTTGAGGATCTCGATGTCCTTGGCGGTGCCATCGAGCTGCTTCTGGGTACGGAACAGTTGCAGCGTGCCGAGCGCGCGGTCGTCGTAGGCTATTGCCGTCTCGGTGCGCAGGGCTCTCAGGCAATCGCGGCTGTACTCGGCGATCGGCACCATCCGGCTCTTGTTGAGCGCGTAGGCGCGCTCGGTGCAGTTGGCCAGCATCTGCAATCCCCAGCGCCACATCTTGGGATCGAGCATCGGCCAGATCACCAGCGGGCTGTGGGTCATCAGCATCCACTGGATCGCCTTGGCCGGCACGCCCGGCCCGGCCCAGGGCGAGGAGTAGCCCGGCGAGACCTCGCCGGCGTTGCCGAAGCTGGTCTCCAGCGCCGGCCCGGGCTGGCGATCGACCACCGTGACCTCGTGGCCCGCCCTTGCCGCGTAGTACGCGATCGAGGTGCCGATCACCCCGCTGCCCAGCACCAGCACCTTCATGCCCTGCCTCCATCCGCTGTTGTCGGTTCGGATCATCCTTCAATACGTGGGGGTATTGGCGCAAGCCCGGTGTCAACAAGCTCAGCACAATGAAGCTGGAGGCAGCGCCGCTGCCGCAGGGAGCAGCCCATGAAGTACCGCAAGCGCACCCCGCCCAACCCCTGGAACCCGATGTTCGGCAACCAGCAACTCTGGCTGGACCTGGCCACCCGCAACACCGAGATGCTGATGGCCGCGGCCCAGGTGATCACGCATCGCACGCAACGCATGGCCAGCGCCGGCCCGCAGCCGAATGCACGCGACCGCCGCGAGTTCGTGCGCATGGGCAGCGAGAAGGTCGACGCGGCGCGCGAATCGGCCACCGCGATGGGCACCCAGATGATGGCGCTGCCCTGGGACCTGGGACTGCGCTGGTGGCAGGCCGCGAGCCGCGCCTCGGCCGCCGCCGGCGCGCTTGGCGCCAGCCGCACACCGGCCCAGGCCATGGCCCGCGGCAAGACGCTGGCCAACGCGCTGCAGGCCACCGGCAAGGCTGCGGCACATGCCTCCAACGCCGGCGCCCGGGTCGCCGGACGCGGCCTGGCACCGATCCACGCCAAGGCCACCGCCAACGCGCGCCGCCTCGCAAAGGGGTGATACGGCGGCCGCCGGCGGGCGGCGGCGCGCTTGGCTACATTGCCCGCCATGAGCGTGACTTCCAGCCCGGCCGCGGCCGAACACTCGCCGGCCCTTTCCCTCGGCCAGGTGCTGCTGTGCAGCGCGCTGATCGTCACGCTGAGCATGGGCATCCGCCACGGCTTCGGCCTGTGGCTGCAGCCGATCACGATGGAGCGCGGCTGGTCACGCGAGACCTTCTCCTTCGCGATCGCGCTGCAGAACCTGTGCTGGGGCCTAGCCGGGCCCTTTGCCGGCATGCTGGCCGACCGCTCGGGCGCTTTGCGCGTGCTGATGGGCTCGGCCGTGCTCTACGCGATCGGGCTGGCCGGCATGGCGCTGGCGAGCACGGTGCTGGTCTTCACGCTGAGCACGGGTGTGCTGATCGGCATCGCCCAGGCCGGCTGCACCTACGCCATCGTCTACGGGGTGATCGCGCGCAACGTGCCGGCGGCGCGTCGTTCATGGGCGATGGGACTGACCGCGGCGGCCGGCTCCTTCGGCCAGTTCCTGATGGTGCCGGTCTCGAACTGGCTGATCTCGAACGTCGGCTGGCAGGAATCGCTGGTGCTGCTGGGTGGCGCCGCACTGCTGATCGTGCCGCTGGCCTTCGGCCTGCGCGAGCCGGCACGGCCGGCGGCGCTGGCCGGCCATCATTCGCAGCCGATCGGCGAGGCGGTGCGCGAGGCCTTCGGTTACCGCAGCTTCCAGTTGCTGATGGCGGGCTACTTCGTCTGCGGCTTCCAGGTCGTGTTCATCGGCGTGCACATGCCGAGCTACCTCAAGGACCACGGCCTGTCGCCAACGGTGGCGACCACCGCGCTGGCGCTGATCGGCCTGTTCAACGTGTTCGGCACCTACGCCGCCGGCGTGCTCGGCCAGCGCCTGGCCAAGAAGCACATCCTGAGCGCCATCTACGCGCTGCGCTCGGTGGCGATCGTCACCTTCCTGCTGCTGCCGCTGACGCCGACCAGCGTCTATGTGTTCTCGGCCGTGATGGGCCTGCTGTGGCTGTCGACGGTGCCGCCGACCAACGCCGCGGTGGCGCAGATCTTCGGCGTGCAGCACATGTCGATGCTCGGCGGCTTCGTCTTCCTGGCGCACCAGATCGGCAGCTTCCTCGGCGTCTGGCTCGGCGGTCGGCTCTATGACTCGACCGGCAGCTACGACGTGGTGTGGTGGCTCGCGGTCGCGCTCGGCGTCTTCGCGGCGCTGATCAACCTGCCGGTACGGGAAAGCGCGATCCGGCGCCCGGTGCCGGTGGCGGCATGATGCGGCGCGCGCTGGCCTGGACGGTCGCCGTGGGCGCCTTGCTCGCGGTGTTCATGGCTTACCTCCAGCCTGGCGTCGTGGTCGATCTCGCCAACCGCATCTGGAGTTGCTTCTGATGACCGTGCCCCCAAGCTCACTTCGTTCGCAGCCCCCCGAGGGGGCGGCGAACGTCTTGGGGCGGCCCGGCGCCGGTCCGCAAGTTTTCGTCATCACCGGCGCCAGCGATGGCATCGGCGCCGAACTGGCGCGCCAGATCGCCGCGCGCGACAAGGCTGGCGCTGCCCTCGTGCTGGCCGCGCGCAGCGAGGACAAGTTGGCCAATGTCGCCGCCGAATGCGCCGCGCTCGGCGCGCAAACGCTGGTCCAGCGCTGCGATGTCGCCGTCGAGGCCGACTGCAAGACGCTGGTCGCCGCCACCGTGGCGCGCTTCGGCCGCATCGACGTGCTGGTCAACAACGCCGGCATGTCGGCCCACGCGCTGTTCGAGGACGTCACCGACCTCGGCTGGTACCGCCGGCTGATGGACATCAACCTCTGGGGCGCGGTCTGGTGCACCCAGGCCGCGCTGCCGCACCTGAAGGCCAGCCGCGGCCGCATCGTCGGGGTCTCGAGCCTGGCCGGCCTCAACGGCGTGCCCGGCCGCACCGCCTACAGCGCCAGCAAGTTCGCGATGAACGGCTTCTTCGAGGCGCTGCGCACCGAGGTTTCGGCGCACGGCATCAGCGTCACGCTGGCCTACCCGGGCGTGGTCGACACCCAGATCCGCCTGCGCGGCTTCAACGCCGCCGGCCAGCCGGCCGGCAAGAGCGGGCTCGACGAAAGCGACGCCATGCCGGTGGCCGAGTGCGCGCGCCTGATCCTCGACGGCATCGACCATCGCCGGCGCGACGTGGTGATGACCGCCAAGGGCAAGCTCGGCCGCTGGCTCAAGCTGATCGCACCGGGCGTGGTCGACCGCATCGTGATGGCCGCGCTGACGCGCGAGGCGCAGGCCGAGGCGGCGCACCCGAAGACCTCGTGAGCACCACCCCGCACGGCGCGCTGGCGCCGTCGCCCTGGGTGATGCGCTTCGCCCGCCACTGGCCGGCCGGCAGCCGGGTGCTCGACCTCGCCTGCGGCTCGGGCCGCCATGTTCGGGCGCTGGCGGCGCTCGGCCACCGGGTCACGGCGGCCGACCGCGACGCGGCGGCGCTGGCCGGTCTGCAGGGCGTTGCGGCCGAATTGCTCGCCGCCGACCTGGAGTCCGGCCCCTGGCCGCTCGAAGGCCGCCGCTTCGACGCGGTGATCGTCACCAACTACCTGTGGCGGCCGCGGCTGGAGGCCACGCTGGCCTGCGTCGCACCCGGCGGTTGGTGGCTGCACGAGACCTTTGCCGCCGGCAACGCCAGCGTGGGCCGGCCGTCGAACCCCGATTTCCTGCTGCAGCCGGGCGAACTGCTGGCGCTGGCGGCGCGCGAAGGGCTGCGCGTGGTGGCCTACGAGGACGGCTTTGTCGACGGCCCGCCGCGCTTCGTGCAGCGCATCGCGGCGCTGCGCGAGGACGTGGCGCCAGGCGCAGCACCGCCGCGCAACAGGCTCGACTGAGACCCCAAACCGGCGCCGGGCGCGCCAGTAGAATCGCGGGATTCGCAGGACACCGATCCCATGAAAGCAATTGTTGGCAGCATCGTCGCGCTCGTCACGCCGATGCGCGAGGATGGCAGCGTCGACTTCGAGGCGCTGCGCCGCCTGATCGACTGGCAGATTGCCGAAGGCACCGACTGCATCGGCGTCGTCGGCACCACCGGCGAGTCGCCCACGCTCACGCACGAGGAGCACCGCGAGGTGATCCGGGTCGCGGTCGAGCATGTGGCGGGTCGCGTGCCGGTGATGGCCGGCGCCGGCTCGAACAACACGCGCGAGGCGATCGAACTCAGCGAGTACGCCAGGCGCGTCGGCGCCGACTGCACGCTGCAGGTCGTGCCCTACTACAACAAGCCGAGCCAGCAGGGCATCTACGAGCACTTCAAGGCGATCGCCGAGGCCGTGGACATCCCGGTCGTGCTCTACAACGTGCCCGGCCGCACGGTGGCCGACATGTCGGTCGAGACCACGCTGCGCCTGGCGCAGGTGCCGGGCGTCGTCGGCGTCAAGGAAGCCAGCGGCAGCATCGAGCGCGCCGGCTGGCTGGTCAAGCAGGCGCCCAAGGGCTTCTCGATCTACTCCGGCGACGACAGCACCGCGGTCGCGCTGATGCTGCTCGGCGGCCATGGCAACGTCAGCGTCACCGCCAACGTGGCGCCGCGGCTGATGCACGAACTGTGCGTCGCCGCGATGAAGGGCGAGGCCCGCCGCGCCAGCGAGATCCACCTGCAGTTGCTGCCGCTGCACAAGCAGCTCTTCTGCGAGCCGAGCCCGGCGCCCACCAAGTGGGCGCTGGCGCGGCTCGGCCGCTGCGCCGCCGGCCTGCGCCTGCCGATCCTGCCGCTGACGGCGGCCGGCGAGGCCGCCGTCGAGCAGGCGCTGCGCGACAGCGCCCTGCTTTGAATCCGAGTCCCCCCTTCGCGCCGCGCGTGTCTTCCTTCTATCGTCTGTCGGCCCCCCGCTCGCTGGCGGCCTCCCTTGTCCGCCCTGCGTGGCCCCAGTTCCTTCCGGAGACTGCTCCCGTGATCCGTTCCCGTCTTTCGTCGCTGCTGCGCCTGTCGCCGCTGGCCCTGGCTGCCGCTCTTGCCGCCTGCTCGTCGATCAACTCCTCGCTCGAGGGTGACAAGGTCGACTACAAGAACTCGGGCACCAAGCAGGTGTCGCTCGAGGTGCCGCCCGACCTCAGCGCGCTGCAGCGCGACCAGCGCTACGCGCCGGTGGCCGGCGCCGTCAACGCCTCGGCACTGCAGGGTGGCGCGGCCCCGACCCCGGTGCTGCAAAGCGCCACCGGCGTGGCGCCGACGCAGGTCGGCAATGTCAAGCTGATGCGCGACGGCGATACGCGCTGGCTCAGCACCACGCTGACGCCCGACCAGGTCTGGCCGCAGCTGTCGCAGTTCTGGACCGAGAACGGCTTCACGCTGGATGTGGAACAGCGCGACGCCGGCGTGATGCAGACCAACTGGAACGAGAACCGGGCCAAGCTGCAGCAGGACATCATCCGCAACACGCTCGGCAAGGTGCTCGACAACTTCTACGACACCGGCGAACGCGACAGCTTCCGCACCCGCATCGAGCGCACGCCCACGGGCAGCGAGATCTTCATCTCGCACCGCGGCATGGTCGAGGTCTACATAGACCAGCAGAAGGTCAGCACGACCTGGCGCCCGCGCCCGGCCGACCCGCAGCTCGAGGCCGCCATGCTGGCGCGCCTGATGACCAAGCTTGGCGCCCAGGAAGAACAGGTCAAGGCCCAGGTCGCGGCGACCGGAGCCTCCGACCTGCCGGCCCGTGCCCGCATGCTGCCGGCCGCCACCGGCACCGCGATGCAGGTCGACGAGCCCTTCGACCGCGCCTGGCGCCGGGTCGGCCTCGCGCTCGACCGCAGCGGCTTCACGGTGGAAGACCGCGACCGCGCCCAGGGCCTGTTCTTCGTGCGCTACATCGACCCGAGCATGATCGGCAAGGGCGACCCGGGCTGGACCGACAAGGTCTTCGGCCTCTTCAGCGGCGGCGAGAAGAAACCCCAGAACTCGGGCCCGGCGCGCTATCGCGTCGCGCTCAAGGGCGAGGGCCAGGCGACGACGCTGGCGGTGCAGAACCTGCAGGGCGAGGTGCTCAACGACGACGCCGCGCAGGGCATCCTCAAGGTGCTGGTCAACGAGCTGAAATAGCCGCCGGCGCTCGCGCTGCCTGGGCCACCGGGTCAGACCATGCGCTTTCGCAGCCTCGGCAGCGGCAGCAGCGGCAACGCGACGCTGGTCGAGGCGCATGACGGCGCCGCCACCAGCCGCGTGCTGGTCGACTGCGGCTTCACGCTGCGCGAACTCGAGGGCCGGCTGGCCCGTTGCGGCCTCGCGGTCGACGCGCTGGAGGCCGTGTTCGTCACCCACGAGCATGGCGACCACGTGGGCTGTGCGATCGCCCTCGCGCGCCGCCATCGCGTTCCGCTGTGGATGAGCCGCGGCACCTGGCGCGCGATCGGTGAGCCGGTGCTGGACGCCGGCCTGCTCCACATCGCGCGCGATGGTGAAGCGATCACGCTGGCCGCGCTCGAACTGCGGCCCTACACCGTGCCGCACGATGCGGCCGAGCCGCTCCAGCTCAGCCTCGACGACGGCGTGGTTCGCCTGGGCATCCTGACCGACGCCGGCTCGATCACCGACCACCTGCTGCAGGCACTGCGCGACTGCAGCGCGCTGCTGCTCGAGTGCAACCACGATCCGCAGTTGCTCGCCGCTTCGCGCTACCCGGCCTCGCTGAAGGCGCGCATCGGCGGCCGCCTCGGCCATCTGGCCAACGCGAGCGCCGCCGAGATCCTGCGCCATGTGGCGCATCCCGGTCTGCGCCACGTCGTGGCGGCCCATCTGAGCGAACAGAACAACCGGCCCGAACTGGCATCACAGGCGCTGGCCGCAGCGCTGGGCACCGAGCCCGCCGACATCGTCGTCGCGGATGCGGCGCAGGGCTTCGACTGGCTCGGTCTGCGTTGAGCCGCAGCGCAACGACGACGCAGAAATGCAAAGAGCCGCCCGAGGGCGGCTCTTTGCATCGTCGGCAGGCCTTGCGGCCCGCCGGGAGACGATTACTTCGTGGCAGCGGCCGAGGCGGCGGCGTCGACAGCGCTGGCGGCACCGGCAGCGGCACCAGCAGCAGCGTTGGCAGCGGCGTCAGAAGCGCTCGACACGGCGCTGGCGGCACCCGAAGCGGTTTCGGCGACGGCCGAGGCGGCGGTAGCAGCAGCACCGGCGGCGGTGGCAGCGGCCTCTTCAGGCTTCTTGCCGCAAGCGGCAAGGGCGGCAGCGGCGATCAGGGCCAGCAGGAGCGACTTGTTCATGAATAGATCCTCAACGAAGAAGGGAGACGAACGATTTCCGGAATTGGAGCACCCGCTGGCGAGAGGATCGCCGGAACAGGGCAAGACGAGGAATGCCTGAAAAGCATTGCCATGCCTAGCCTCAAATTGTAGCCCGATTCCGTTGCTTTACTTCACAGGCCGAGGGTAGTGGCGGCAAAGTTGCCCTCGGCACGTTGCACCGCCGCGTCGATCAACTCGGCACTCGCCGTCAGGTCCGTGGCCGAGCGACTGCTGCGCCCGCGCATGCGCTCGGCATCCGAAAGGCGCAACTGCAGGTGGTCCGGCCACAGCAGCAGGCTTGGCAGGCGCGGAGCATCGTCGACATGGGCGATCAGGCAATCCACCACGTGCGACCACTGGCGACGCCAGGCGATGAAACGCGGCGCGTTCAGCGCGAGCCAGTCGTAGTGCGCCGCCACCAGGGTCAGGCGACGCCGCGAGTCGATCCACCCTGCCAGCAGTTCGACGATGCTGCGCTCGCCGAGCGGCCAGCCGCTGAAGTCTGGATCGCACAGCCACAGCTCGCTCGCGCCGGCGTCGCTCGCCTCCTGCAAGGCCGCACGGATTGCGGCGTGGAAGTCGACGCGCGAGTCGATCAGTTCGGTGTCCTCAAGTGCCTGCGGCGCAGCCGGCTCGGCGGTGCGCAGCAGCGGGCCGAGATCGGCGCCGTCACCCGGCTCCCAAGCCAGCGGCCCGAGCTCAGGCTCGGCGCGCGTTTCGTCGGTTCCGGACGGAGCTTGCAGATCGCTCGGACTCATCTCTCGCCTCTCCCATCATCGCTTCGGCCAGGCGCAACCAGCCGTCCTTGCACCAGCGTGCCAGCAGTTCGCGCGCACCGACACTGGCGCGCGCCAGTGCCCGCGGCTCGAGCCGCCGGGTGTCGGCCAGCGCACGCAGCAGGCGCGCATCGGCGCCCGCCGCGCGCCATGACTCGCCGTTGATGAACACATGGCGCGAGTCATACAGCATC
The DNA here is from genome assembly GCF_004217215.1 of Rivibacter subsaxonicus. GTDB lineage: Bacteria > Pseudomonadota > Gammaproteobacteria > Burkholderiales > Burkholderiaceae_C > Rivibacter > Rivibacter subsaxonicus. The sequence goes on along the minus strand of NZ_SHKP01000006.1, from coordinate 315,470 downwards.
CGCGTGCGCCGGTCGAGTGCCAGCGCCACGCCGGCAGCGATGGGCGCACCGGCCTCGAACCAGACGTTCGGCTTGGGCTCTGTCAGCCACTCGCCGAGGGCGATCGCGATCGCGTCGGCGTCGCGCAGTCGCCGCGCCACCGCCTCGGCGGCGAAGATCTGCAGGCGCGCCGGAATGTCGGCCGGGCTCGACGTGGCGACCTGGCTCGGATCGCGAAAGCGCGGCGAGGCATCGGGCGTCTCGTCGTCTTCCTCGTCGTCGAGCATGCGCTCGATCAGGGCGCGCGCCAGTTCGTCGCGGGTCGGGGCGCGAAAGCCGATCGAGGCCGTCAGGCACTCGCCCTCGGCCACGCCGTCGTGGGCCCAGCGCGGCGGCAGGTAGAGCATGTCGCCCGCCTCGAGCAGGAACTCTTCCTCAGCCTCGAAGTTGGCGAGGATCTTGAGCGGCAACTCGGGCAGCAGCTCGGGGTCGGCCAGGCGCCCGATGCGCCAGCGCCGCCGTCCCTGCAACTGCAGCAGGAACACGTCGTAGGAATCGAAGTGCGGGCCGACGCCGCCACCGTCGCTGGCCCAAGAGACCATCAGGTCGTCGAGGCGCGCGTCGGGCACGAAGCGAAAGCGCGCCAGCAGCTCGTGCGCCGCGTCCAGTTGCTGGTCGACGCCCTGCACCAGCAGCGACCAGCCGGCGCGCGCGACCGGCGGCAGCGCGCCGCGCTCGAAGGGACCGTGGCGCAGCTGCCAGCCCGACTTGCGCTGCTCGACCAGGCGCGACTCCACGTCCTCGCGCGCGGCCAGCGCGAACAGCGCGGCGCGATCGACGAAGGGCCGCGCGACGTCGACCGCGCCGCGGATCAGCAGCGGCCGCTTGTGCCAGTGCCGGCGCATGAAGCTGCGCGGGCTCAGGCCCGCGAGCAGCGGGGTGACGGTATCGAGTTCGGGCTGCGGCATGGGCGTGATTGTGCCGGCCGCTATCATTTCCGGATGCTGATTGCGAACCCCTGCGTCGTGAGCCTCACCTGGCGGCTCGAAGACACCCAAGCCCAGTTGATCGACGAGCTCAAGGAGCCGATGGAGTTCTTCGTCGGCGGCGAGGACCTGCTCGACAAGGTCGAGGAGGCCCTGATCGGCCAGGACGTCGGCTTCGAGGCCACTCTGCACCTCGAACCCGAGCATGCCTTCGGCGACTACGACTCTGCACTGGTCTGCTTCGAGGACCGCTCGCTGTTTCCCGAGCACATCGAGGCCGGCATGCAGTTCGACGGCCTGCCCGAGGGTGCCACCACGCCCGACATGCCGCGCGATGCGGTCTACTCGATCACCGAGATCTACGACAGCCACGTGGTGCTCGACGGCAACCACCCGCTGGCCGGCGTCGCGCTGGTGCTCGCGCTCAAGGTGCGCGACGTGCGCGAGGCGACCGACGAAGAGATCGAGCAGGGCAGCGTCGGCTCGCCGGCACTGACGGTGCTGGCCACCGCACCCGGATCGCAGCAGTTGCACTGATGTCGCCCGACATCCAATGGGCGCTGTTCCTCGGCGCCTCGCTCGCGCTGGCGCTGACGCCCGGACCGGACATGATCTACGTGGTCTCGCGCGCGCTGGCGCAGGGGCCGCGCGCCGGGCTGGTCTCGGCGGCCGGGCTCACGCTCGGGCTGGCCGCCCACATCCTGCTCGCGGCCTTCGGCGTCAGCGTGCTGTTGCGCACCTCCGAGACCGCGTTCATGGTGCTCAAGATCGCCGGCGCGCTCTACCTGCTGTGGATCGGCATCCAGCTCTGGCGCGCCGACCCGCGCTTCGACGTGCAGGCCGCCGGCGACCGCGCGGGCGCCGCGACGCTGTTCCTGCAGGGCTCGCTGTCGGCGCTGCTGAACCCGAAGCTGGCGCTGTTCTTCCTCGCCTTCCTGCCGCAGTTCGTACCGCGCACAAGCAGCACGCCGACCGCCGACGCACTGGCGCTCGGCCTGGCCTTTGCCGTGATCGGCATCGCTGTGCAGGCCGCCGCGGGACTCGCGGCCGGCGTGCTCAGCGAGCGCCTGCGCCGCAGCGACCGCGCACTGCGCGCCGTGTTCCGCACCAGTGGCGCGGTGATGATCCTGCTCGGGCTGCGGCTGCTGTTCCAGCCGCGCTGATCAACGCGTCCCCGTCGAGCCGAAGCCGCCCTCGCCGCGCGCGCTGGCCTCGAAGCTCTCGACCACGCGGAACGCCGCCTGCACCACCGGCACGATCACCAGCTGCGCGATGCGCTCCAGTGGCGGGATCGTGAAGGCCGTGCTGCCGCGGTTCCAGCAGCTCACCATCAGCGGCCCCTGGTAGTCGGAGTCGATCAGGCCGACCAGGTTGCCGAGCACGATGCCGTGCTTGTGGCCCAGGCCCGAGCGCGGCAGGATCATCGCCGCCAGGCCGGGGTCGCCGATGTGGATCGACAGGCCGGTCGGGATCAGCACCGTGGCGCCGGGTTCGAGCACCAGCGGCGCGTCGATGCAGGCGCGCAGGTCGAGGCCGGCGCTGCCGGGGGTGGCGTAGGCGGGCAGGCAGTCCTGCATGCGTGCATCGAGCACGCGCACGTCGATCGTCGGGGTCATCGGAGTCTGGAGAAGGGAAAGAAAACTCAGCGCGCCACCGCCAGCCGACGCGCGATCTCGGCCACCAGCGCACGCGCCAGCGTGAGCTTGTCGGCCTGGCTGCCGTCGGCGGGCAGCGATTGTTCGCCGTCGGCGTCGACCAGTAGCAGGGCGTTGTCGTCGCGGCCGAAGGTGGCCGGGCCGAGGTTGCCGACCACCAGCGGCAGCTTCTTGCGCACGAGTTTTTCACGCGCGTGCGCCGCGAGGTTCTCGCTCTCCGCCGCGAAGCCGACGCAGAACGGCGGCCTGGGCAGCGCGGCGACGGCGGCGAGGATGTCGGCGTTCTCGGTGAGCTCGAGCGCCGGTGGCTGCTTCTTGCCGTTCTTCTTGATCTTGTGTTCGGCCAGTTGCAGCGGGCGCCAGTCGGCGACGGCGGCGGTGGCGATGAAGAGCTCGTGCGCCGCGGCACGCGCCAGCACCGCGTCCTGCATCTGCTGCGCGCTCTGCACGTCCACGCGTGCCACGCCGCGCGGCGTGTCCAGGTGCACCGGGCCGGCGACCAACGTCACCGTGGCGCCGGCCTCGCGCGCGGCGCGGGCCAGCGCGAAACCCATCTTGCCGCTCGATCGGTTGGTCAGGCCGCGCACCGGGTCGATCGCCTCGAAGGTCGGGCCGGCGGTGATCAGCACGCTGCGCCCGGCCAGCGGCTTGAGGCTCAGGGCCGCGACGATGTCCTCGAGCAGCGCCTCGGGCTCGAGCATGCGGCCGTCGCCGATCTCGCCGCAGGCCTGGTCGCCGGCGTCGGGGCCGAGCACCAGCGCACCGTCGGCGCGCAACTGGGCGACGTTGCGCTGCGTCGCCGGGTGGGCCCACATCTCGCGGTTCATCGCCGGCGCCACCAGCAGCGGCACCAGGCCATGGCCCGTGGCCAGCGGCCGCGCCAGGCAGGTCAGGCTGACGATCTCGTCGGAGCGGCCCTGAGCCAGGCGCGCGATCATCTCGGCGCTGGCCGGCGCCAGCACGATGGCATCGGCGCCGCGCGTGAGGTTGATGTGCGGCATCGCGTTGGCCTCGCCGGACGCGTCCCACTGCGAGGTCACGACCGGCCGGCCCGACAGCGCCTGCAGCGTGGTCGGCGTGATGAAGCGCTGCGCGCCATCGCTCATCACGACCCGCAGCTCGGCGCCGGAGCGCACCAGCAGCCGGCACAGCTCGGCCGCCTTGTAGCAGGCGATGCCGCCCGAGAGCGCCAGCACCAGGCGCTTGCCGGCAAGGTCGGGGCGGACGGGGGCGAGGCTCATGCGGGTGTGATGCGAGGCTGGCAGGGCGCCGCGATTATGGCGGCGCGCCGAAGGCTCGCGCCGCGGCTGCCAGCGCCGCTGCCAGCAGCGGGTCGTCGAGCCGGTGGCCGGCGCCGGGCACGATCTGCAGCAAGGCCTGCGGCCATAGCGTTGCCAGCCGCCGCGCCAGGGCCGGATCACAGCAGGCGTCCTCGGCGCCGGCAACGATCGACACCGGCCCGCTCCAGGCCCGCGACAGTTGCTCAGCCTCGGGCCAGGCACCTGCCCCCGGGTCGGCGCAGCCCCAGTGCGCCAGCGCGTGCCAGGCATGGACGCGCCAGGACGCGAGGCCATCGTCGCGGCCGGTCGCCGAGGTCGGCTCGGTGAAGAGCTTCCCCGCACGACGCACGCCGCCCGGCAAGGACTGCCCGTCATCGAACTCGGCCCAGGCGCGGGCCAGGCGCGTGTCGTCGAGCCACTCCGGCAAGGTCTGGGCCGGATCGCCGCCGCGGGTGAACCCTGTGTCAGCGTCGAACGAAGCCGGCGCGGCCTGGTACAGCCTGCTCAGCGACTGCGCCGCCGCCTCGCCCACCCAGGCCCGGCCACGCATCCCCAGCCAGTCGAACCAGGGCTCGATGTAGCGGGCGGTCTCGGCCCGCGAGCCCAGAAAGGGGCTGCGCAGGAACAGGCCGTTGACGCGCTGCGGGTGCTGCGCCGCGTAGGCCAGCGCCAGCCGCGCGCCCCAGGAACCGCCGGCCAGCGCCCAGCGCCCGACACCAAGTTCGACCCGCAAGGCCTCGATGTCCTCGACCAGCGCCGCCAGCGTGTTGTGCTGTAGCGAACCACTCGGCTGGCTGCGGCCACAGCCGCGTTGGTCGAAGGCGAGCACGCGCAGCGGCAGGCCCTGCCACCAGGCCAGCGTGGGCTCGCGCGTGCGGCCGCCGGGGCCGCCGTGGAGCACCAGCAGGGCGGGCGCGGCCGGATCGCCGCGCTCGGTCCACCACAGGCGGTGGCCGTCGCCGACCGTGAGCCGGCGGCGGCCACCGGCTATCTCGTCGATAGCGTCGGGATCAGGAGATGGCGAAAGCGGCATGCGTCTTGCAAATTTGAAGGGTCCGGACCGTTATCGCATCGACCGGGCACATGAGCTCATGTTGCGACATCCATCAGAAGGAAATCGGTATGAAGTGGACGAAACCTGCTTTCCAGGACCTGCGCTTCGGCTTCGAGATCACGATGTACATCTCGTCGCGGTGAATGCGCATCAGGTCGGATCCCCAGGCACAAGCGCTTCGAAGCTGTCACCATCGCTCGCCGGCTGCAGGGCCGGTGTCCCGTTCCCGGGTGATGGAGGTGGCATGAAGCGTAGCTGGCTGTCAGGGAAACGACCCCGCGGTGCGGTGCGCCTCGCTTCGAGGTCTCCGCATCGCCCCGAGGGCCGCACCGCGGTTCTCGCTCGGTTGTCCGCCCCGGCGGCCGATCAACATTCCCCCCTCCCATGAAGCTGCTCGTGCTCGGCTCCGGTGCCGGCGGTGGTGTGCCGCAGTGGAACTGCGGCTGCCCGCTATGCCGTGGCGCGCGCGACGGCAGCCGCCACATCCAGGCACGCACCCAGAGTTCGATCGCGGTCTCGCCCGATGGCGAGCACTGGATCCTGCTCAACGCCTCGCCCGACGTCGGCACCCAGTTGCGCCGCCAGCCGCTGCTGCATCCGCGGCATGGCCTGCGCCACACGCCGATCGAGGCAGTCGTGCTGATGGACGCCCAGATCGACCACGTGACCGGCCTGCTGAGCCTGCGCGAAGGACCTCCGATCGAACTCCACGCCACGCCCTGCGTGCGCGAGGACCTGACGACCGGGCTGCCGCTGGCCGGCGTGCTCTCGCACTACTGCGGCGTGCGCTGGCACGAGATCCCGGTGGCCGGCGATCGGCATGTCGCCGAGTTCGACATTGCCGGTTTCGAAGACAGCCTGCAGCTGCGCGCGATCGCGATTCCCGGCAAGGCGCCGCCCTACTCGCCGCACCGTAACAACGGCCAGGTCGGCGACAACATCGCCCTGGAGATCACCGACCGCGCCAGCGGCAAGCGCACCTTCTACGCACCCGGCCTGGCCGCGGTCGGGCCGGCCGAGATGGAGTGGATGCGCGACGCCGACTGCCTGCTGGTCGACGGCACCTTCTGGACCGAGGACGAGATGATCACGGCCGGCCTCGGAATCAAGCGCGCCGCCGACATGGGCCACCTGCCGCAGACTTCCGCTGCCGGCAGCCCGAACATGATCGACGCGCTGGCCGCCTGTCGCGGCGCGCAGAAGTGGCTGATCCACATCAACAACAGCAACCCGATCCTCGATGAACGCGGGCCCGAGCGGGCACGGCTCGATGCGGCCGGCATCGACGTGGCCTACGATGGCTTGTTGATAGAGGTTTGACCCAGCATGACCGCCGCCCTGCCCCACGATGCCCTGCCCTGGTCGGCCGCCGAGTTCGAGGCGCGGCTGCGTGCGCTCGAATCGCGCTATCACATCCACCATCCCTTCAACCGCCGCCTCAACAGTGGCGCACTCGCGCCGTTCCAGGTGCGCGGCTGGGTCGCCAACCGCTTCTATTACCAGCACGCGATCCCGATGAAGGACGCCGCGATCATGGCCAACTGCGAGGATCGCGCGACGCGCCGGCGCTGGGCGCTGCGCCTGCTCGACCATGACGGCCGCGACGACTTCGCGGGCGTCAACGCTGGCGGCATCGAGACCTGGTCGGCGCTTGGCACCGCGGTCGGGCTGTCGCGCGAGGATCTGTGGACCTTCAGGCATGTCCAACCCGGCGTACGCTTCGCGGTCGATGCCTACGTGAACTTCGCGCGTCGCGCGCCATGGCAGGAGGCGATCATTTCCTCGCTGACCGAGATGTTCGCGCCGAAGATCCATGCCGACCGCCTGGCCGGCTGGCCGAGCCACTACCCGTGGATCGACGCCAGCGGCCTCGGCTACTTCCGCAGCCGCATCCCGCTGGCGCAGCGTGACGTCGAGCATGGCCTGGAGGTGGCGCTGGCCTACGGCGACACGCGGGCGAAGCAACAGCGCGCGGTCGCGATCCTCGGCTTCAAGCTCGACGTGCTGTGGTCCCTGCTCGACGCCGTGGACCGCGCCTACCCCGACGATCTGGCGCCGGAGTTGCGGCCATGACGGACCGAGCGCCGGGCCGCCCCAAGCCGGGCCGCATCCCCTCGGGGGATCGACCGGCGTACCCGCCGGACGAGGGGTCGGCATGACCGGCAACGTACCGCGTATCGCGCCGGGCTTCCGCCTGCAGTTCGAGCCGGCGCAGGAGGCCTGGGTGCTGCTCTACCCCGAGGGCATGGTCAAGCTCAACGGGCCGGCGAGCGAGATCCTGCAGCGCTGCAATGGCAACACCAGCGTCGAGGCGCTGACCGCCGACCTCGAACGCAGCTTCGGCGAGCCGGACCTGCGCGCCGACGTCGACGAGTTCCTGGCCGATGCCCGCTTGCGCGGCTGGATCGCCTGATGGCTGCCGCGACCACCGTCGGCCCGCCGCTCTGGCTGCTCGCCGAGCTGACCTACCGCTGCCCGCTGCACTGCGTGTTCTGCTCGAACCCGGTCGACTACGCGGCGCATGCAAGCGAACTCTCGACCGAGGAGTGGAAGAAGATCTTCCGCGAGGCGCGCGCGCTCGGCGCGGTGCAACTCGGCCTCTCGGGCGGCGAGCCGCTGCTGCGCGACGATCTCGAGGAACTGGTGGCCGAGGCGCGCGCGCTCGGCTTCTACACCAACCTCATCACCTCGGGCGTCGGCCTCACCGAGGCACGCGCCCGCGCGCTCAAGGACGCCGGGCTCGACCACATTCAGCTCAGTTTTCAGGATTCGACGAAGGAGCTGAACGACTTTCTTTCCAGCACCCGCACCTTCGAGCTCAAGCAGAAGGTCGCCGCCACGATCAAGAGCCTCGGCTACCCGATGGTGATGAACTGCGTGCTGCATCGCTACAACCTGCCGCACGTGGGCCGCATCATCGAGATGGCCGAGCAGATCGGCGCCGACTACCTCGAGCTCGCCAACACCCAGTACTACGGCTGGGCCTGGCTCAACCGCCAGGCGCTGATGCCGGCGCCCGACGACCTGATCGCCGCCGAGAAGATCGTCGATGAGCACAAGGCACGTCTGGCCGGCCGCATGAAGATCTTCTGGGTGTCGCCCGACTACGTGGACGCCAAGCCCAAGCCCTGCATGGCCGGCTGGGGTGCGGTGTTCATGGTCGTGGCACCCGACGGCCTGGCGCTGCCCTGCCACAGCGCGCGCATGTTCGAGAGCAGCGGCATGCAGTTCCCGAACCTCAGGCACGACAGCGTGGCCGCGGCCTGGCACGAGAGCGAGGCCTTCAACCGTTACCGCGGCACGGCCTGGATGAGCGAGACCTGCCGCTCCTGCGACCAGCACGAGATCGACCACGCCGGCTGCCGCTGCCAGGCCTTCCTGGTCACCGGCGACGCCACCGCCACCGACCCGGTCTGCCCCAAGAGCCCGGATCGCGGGCTGATCGACGCGGTGCTGGCTCAGGCCTCGCAACCCGTGGCGACCGAGCATCCGCTGCGCTTCGTGCCCGGTGCGGGCAAGGCCGGCGCGCTGTGGTTCCGCACCGATGTCAACTCGCGCGCGCTCGACGAGCTGCCGGCGCGCGCCACCCAGGACGCTGCCACCACGGCGCCTGTGCTGGCAAACGCTGAGCGCTGATGGCAGCGGCGATGGCCAGAATCGCCGCATGCTGAGCATCCGCGGCCTGACCAAGCGCTATGGCGAGCGCACCGCGCTCGACGCCCTCTCGCTCGAGATCGGCGCCGGCAGCTTCTGCGTGCTGCTCGGCCCCAACGGCGCCGGCAAGAGCACGCTGTTCCAGCTCGTCACCGGGCTGTTCGCCGCCGACGCCGGCGAGATCATCGTCGGTGGCCATTCGCTCAAGCGCGAGCCCTCGGCCGCGCTGCGCTCGCTTGGTGTGGTCTTTCAACAGGCCTCGCTCGACCTCGATCTCTCGATCCGGCGCAACCTGCTGTTCCAGGCCGACCTGCAGGGCCTGCCGCGGGCGCTTGCAGAGCAACGCATCCGCGACGACTGCGCGCGACTGTCCATCGACGCCGACCTCGGCCGCAAGGTTCGCGAGCTCTCGGGCGGCAACCGACGCAAGATCGAACTGGTGCGCGCCAGCCTGCACCGGCCGCCGCTGCTGCTGATGGACGAGGCCACCGTCGGACTCGACCCAAAGTCGCGGCGCGACCTGCTCGGCACGCTGCAGGCCGATGTGCGCGAGTTGGGCGTCTCGGTGCTGTGGGCCACGCACTGGGTGGAAGAGGCCGAGCAGGCCGATCGCGTGCTGGTGCTGCACAAGGGCAAGCTGCTGGCCGACGGCACTCGGGAAGAAGTCACGAGCGCGCTCGGGGAACCCACGCTCGAAGCCGGGTTCATCTCGAAGACCAGCCACTGAATCTCACGAGGAGACCATGAGAAACCTTGTTGCCCTCGCCGCGCTGACCGCTGCAATCGTCGTCCCGGCCTCGGCCCAGACCGCCTTCATCTCGAGCGAGAAGGACAACTCGCTCGCCGTCATCGACCTCAAGACCCTGGCCGTCACCGGCACCGTGCCGACCTGCAAGCGCGCGCGCCACGTTCAGCTCACGCCCGACCGCAAGCAGATCATGGTGGCCTGCACCGACTCCAGCCAGCTCGACTTCATCGACATCGCCACGCGCAAGTCGGTGCGCCGCATTCCCTTCGGCGAGGAACCCGAGGCCTTCGACCTCTCGCCCGACGGCAAGGTGGCCTACGTCTCCAACGAGGACGAGGCAAGCGCCAGCTTCATCGACGCCGCCAGCGGCAAGGTGCTCAAGACCGTCAAGGTCGGCGAGGAGCCCGAGGGCGTGAAGGTGAGCCCGGATGGAAAGCGCGTGTTCGTCACCAGCGAGGTCGCGAGCATGGTGCACGTGATCGACACCGCCACCGCCAAGGTCGAGAAGAACATCGCGGTCGGCAAGCGCCCGCGCCGCATGGCGATCACGCCTGACGGCAAGGAGCTGTGGATCACCAACGAACTCGACGCCAGCGTCAGCATCGTCTCGCTGGCCGACCTGAGCGTGAAGGACACGATCCGCTTCTCGCTCAAGGGCGCGCGCGCCGAGGACATCACGCCGGTCGGCGTGACGATCAGTGCCGACGGCAAGCGCGCCTTCGTGGGCCTCGGCAAGGCCAACCACGTGGCCTTCGTCGACGTGGCTACGCGCAAGGTCACGCACAACGTGCTGGTCGGCAAGCGCGCCTGGAACGTGGCGCTCGACAAGAGCGAGTCGAAGCTGCTGGTGGTCAACGGCATGAGCGACGACGTGACGGTGGTCGACGTCGCGGCGGCCAAGGCCATCAAGAGCATCCCGGTCGGGCGCGTGCCCTACGGCGTGGTGATCGTGGAATGAGGCTGCCGCTGCGCAACTCCTTTGCCGGCGGCGTGCTGTGGCTGGCGGCGGCCGTCGCCGTCGCCGCACCGCTCAAGGCCACGCTGATCAGCATCGAGGACGACCCGCGCCTGGAGCGGACGCGGCTGGAGCGCGACTTCCTCGGCCATCCGGGTGGCAGCGCCGAGCAGGGTCTGCAGATGGCGCTGGCCGACAGCAGCTTCGAGCTCGATGCGGCCGGCACCCAGGTGCAACTCGACGCCAAGGCAGCGCGCGACGCCGCCTCGGCCCGCGCGTTGGCGCTGGCGGCCGAGAAGTCGGGTGCCGCGGTACTGGTCACCGACCTGCCCGCCGACTGGCTGCTGGCGGTGGCCGACGCGGTAAAGATCCCGCTGCTCAACGTCGGCGCCGCCGACGACCGGCTGCGCCAGCAGGACTGCCGTGCGCGCCTGTATCACCTGCTGCCGAGCGAGCGCATGCGAGCCGACGCGCTGGCGCAGACCCTGGTCGCGCGCAAATGGTCCAAGCTGCTGCTGCTCACCGGCCCCAGCGCCGAGGACGCGCTACGCGCCCAGGTGGCGCAGGCCGCACTCAAGCGCTACGGGCTGCAGGTGGTGGCCACCCGCCCCTTCAAGCTCTCGGCCGATCCGCGCGAGCGCGAGCTGGCCAACCCGCTGCTGCTCACCGCGGGAACCGCCTACGACGTGGTCTGGGTGGTCGACAGCGATGGCGAGTTCGCGCGCAGCCTGCCCTTTCGCACCGTGCTGCCGCGACCGGTGGTCGGCGATGCCGGCCTGGTGCCGCTGGGCTGGCATGCGCAGTTCGAACGCTTCGGCGCACCGCAGGTTTCGCGCCGCTTTGCCAAGAGCGCGAAGCGACCGATGCTGGCGCAGGACTGGGCCGCGTGGATGGCCGGCAAGGCGCTGGTGCAACTCGCCGCCGGCGCCCCCAAGGGCACGCCGGCGAGCTGGGCGCAAGCCTTGCCCAAGCTGCAGCTCGACGGCAGCAAGGGCGTGCAGATGAGCTTTCGCGCCTGGGACGGCCAGTTGCGCCAGCCGATGCTGCTCAGCGACGGCCAGGGCGTGATCGCCACCGCGCCGATCGAGGGCATCCTGCATCCGAGCAACGTGCTCGACACGCTCGGCGCCGATGCCGGGGAGAAGCTGTGCAAGACGCCGCGCTGAAGACTCCCGCCGTCGCGGCGCCTCGCAGCGAGGCGCGCCACGGTGTGCTGCACTTTCTGCAGGCGCTGCGCGCGATCTCGCTGCGCGAACTGCTCAAGTTCAGCCAGCAGTACGGTCGCCTGGTCTCGGCGCTGGTGCGACCGCTGCTGTGGCTGGCGGTGTTCGCGGCGGGTTTTCGCAACGTGTTCGGCATCGCGATCGTCGAGCCCTACGACACCTACATCCCCTACGAGGTCTACATCGTGCCGGGGCTGATCGGCATGGTGCTGCTGTTCAACGGCATGCAGTCGAGCCTGGCGCTGGTCTACGACCGCGAGATGGGCCTGATGCGCCTGCTGCTCACCGCGCCGCTGCCGCGGCCGTGGATCCTGTTCTGCAAGCTGTTCGCGACCGCGCTGCTCTCGGTGCTGCAGGCGCTGGCCTTCGTCGCGGTCGCGCTGCTGATCGGCACCGAGCTGCCGGTCTTCACCTGGCACGCGTTCCCGGCGCTGCTCGCCATCGTGGCCGGCGCCTTCATGCTCGGCGCGCTCGGCCTGCTGCTGAGCGTGCACATCAAGCAGCTCGAGAACTTTGCCGGCACCATGAACTTCGTGATCTTCCCGATGTACTTCATCTCCACCGCGCTCTACCCGCTGTGGAAGCTGCAGGAGGCCGGCGCCGACTGGGTCTACCAGCTCGCGCGGCTCAATCCCTTCACCCACGCGATCGAATGGATCCGCTTCGCCATCCACGGCAAGGACCCCGGCATCGCGCCGTGGGTGGTGCTGGGCTGCGCGGTCGCGTTCTTCGTGCTGGCCTGCTGGGGCTACGACCCGCAGCGCGGCTTTGGCCAACTCGCCAAGCGCGGCGGTGGCGGTCCACCATGACCCGGCGCCGCTTCCTCGCCGCAGCGGCCGCGTCCGTCGGCCTGGGCAGCGCGCGTGCGCAGGAGCCCTTCCTCGCGCGCCCGGTCACGCTCTGGCTGCCCTGGCCGGCCGGCGGCGGCACCGACCTGTCGATGCGGGTGCTGGCCGAGGCCGCCTCGCACCACCTGGGCACCCGCGTCATCGTCGAGAACCGGCCCGGCGCCGGCGGCACGCTGGCGATGCCGGTGCTGCAGCAGGCCGCGCCCGACGGCCACACCATCGCCCAGATGCCGCAGACGGTGTTCCGCGCGCCGCACACGCAGAAGCTGCTGTGGGATCCGATCCGCGACACCACGCCGATCATCCAGCTCTCCGGCACCACCTTCGGCATGGTGGTCGCGACCGACAGCCCCTGGCGCAGCGTCGAGGAGGTCTTCGCCGCGGTCAAGGCGCGGCCGGGCCAGGTCTCGATCGCCAGCAACGGCGTCGGCACCACGCCGCATGTGGTGCTCGAGGAACTGATGCTGCAGCGCGGCCTCAGCTACATCCACGTGCCCTACAAGGGCGCGGCCGAGCAGGCGCTGGCGGTGGCCGCGGGGCAGGTGATGGCGGCGGTGGGCTCGACCGCCTTCGGCCCTTTCGTCGACAACGGCAAGCTGCGCCTGCTCGCCACCTTCGGCGAGCAGCGCAGCCGGCGCTGGCCGCAGGTGCCGACGCTCAAGGAACTGGGCTACGGCATCGCAGCCAGCTCACCCTACGGACTGGCCGGCCCGCGCGGGCTGAGCCCGCAACTCGTCACCACGCTGCACGACGGCTTTCGCGCCGCGATGCTGGAGCCGGCCTTCGCGGCCGAACTCGCGCGCTCCGACCAGGAGCTGGCCTACCTCGGCCCGGCCGACTACGCACAGGCCTGCCGCGAGGCCTTCGCCTACGAGAAGCGGGTGGTGGAGCGCCTGGGCCTGGCCAGGCAGGGCGGCTGAGCGCCGCGGCCGACGCGCGGCAACCGCCGCTCAGGCCTCGGTCTTGTGCATCAGGTACTTGACGATGCCGTTCGGGTAGCCCGTGATCTGCGCCAGCACGGCGTAGCGATGCTTGCGATAGAAGTCTGGCGCCTGGAAGCTCAGAGTGGTGAGATAGAACACGGTGCAGGCCCGAGCCCTGGCGTGAGCCTCGAAGGCCTCGAGCAGCCTCGATCCGACGCCGGCGCCCCGGTAGGCCGGCGCAACCCAGAGCTGCAGCAGCTCGCAGCAGGCGCCCCAGGTCCGCCCGACGGCGCCGCCGACGATCTGCCCCGAGGGCTCGGTCGCGAAGGCCGCCAGCGGCCTGACGTCGGCGAGCGGCGCCACCGCGTGGTTGTGCTGCTCCAGCCCGGTGTCGACGACCAGCAGTTGCTCGTCCGACGGCGTGTCGGTGCTGCCAAAGAGGAGTGGTGCGGCGCTGCTCATTCGAGGCGGAGCCTAGGCCGCGCCGCGACCCGCGTAAAGCGGCACAAGCATGTGCTCGAGCATGCCGGCCGCCTCCACGTCGTGGCCGGGCCCATCGCGTTCGAGACGCATCGATGCCCGGCCCGGCTGCGGCTGGAAGCCCCCCGCTCGCCCGGGGGCACCGCATCCTCCGAAGCCGCCGCCGCCGTACCCTCGATGTCGGTTGGCGTTCCCTGAAAACCCTGGAGCACACGATGGCAAACCGCAGACAGTTCCTGCAGACCCTTCCGGCCGCAGGAGCCACGCTCGCCACGGCGGGTCAGCTGGCCAGCGCCGAAGCTGCCGCGCCTACCGCGGCACCTGCCTCGGCGAAGGAGCTTGCTCGCACTGCCTTCGAACGCCGTGCCATCGAGGCCATGGTCTGGGGCATGCCCGCGGTCAATCTGGACCTGATGTACCAGGCGATGCTGCGCGAGACCAAGGCGCGCGCCAACCAGATGCTCTACTGGTCGGCCCTGCTCGACTGGAAGAACCAGACGCTCACGCCAAACACCGACGTCGTCTACCTCACGCCCTACTACGACACCAAGGACGGTCCGGTCGTGCTCGAGATCCCGCCCGCCGACGACGGGATCATCAACGGCACCCTCATGGACGCCTGGCAGATGCCGCTCGAGGATGTCGGGCCGGCCGGCGTCGACCGCGGCCGCGGCGGCAAGTACCTGATCCTGCCGCCCGGTCACAAGGAGCCGGTCCCGCTCGGCTTCATCCCGCTGCAGTCGCTCACCTACAAGGGCTACGCGCTGTTGCGCTCGATCCTGCGCAGCGGCAGCCCGACCGATCTCGCCAAGGCGGTCGAGTACGGCAAGCGGATCAAGATCTATGCGCTGTCGCAGGCCGCCAGCCCGCCGCCGACGGTCTTCGTGGACGCGGCCGGCGTCTTCTATGACGCCACGATCCCCTACGACAACCGCTTCTACGACTCGCTCGACCGCGTGGTGCAGATCGAGCCGTGGTTGCAGCGCGACCGCGCGATGATCGACAAGCTCAAGACCCTCGGCATCGAGAAGGGCAAGCGCTTCGCCCCCGATGCCGCCACCCGTCAGGCGCTCGACGCGGCCGCGGCCCAGGCCCACGCGCTACTGGACTATCGCTTCGTCGAACTCTTCAAGACCTACTTCGCGCCGGGCAGCCGCTGGGCCTTCCCGGCGTCGCCTGAGTTCGCAGAAGCGGCGCAGTCGGGTTACGCCGATCCCGACGTCTATCCGATCGACGACCGCGGCCTGCTCTTCACCTACATCTTCTTCACGCCCAAGCGACTGGGCGAGGGCCAGTTCTACCTGATGGTGATCGACGACAAGGCCGGGGCGGTGCTGGACGGGAGCAGGAACTATCGCCTCAACGTGCCGGCCGACGCGCCGGTCCGCCAGTACTGGTCGGCCACGGTCTACGACCGCGCCACCCATGCGCTGATCCGCAAGATGTCCCACGCCGGCCGCTCCTCGCAGAGCCCGGGCTTGCAGAAGAATGCCGACGGTTCGGTGGATCTGTACTTCGGGCCCAAGGCGCCCGCCGGCAAGGAAGCGAACTGGGTCGCCACGGACGCCGCAGGAAAGTTCGAGGTCCTGTTCCGCTTCTACGGCCCGACGAAGGCGCTGTTCGACAAGACCTGGGTGTTGCCGGACATCGTCGAAGTGAAGTGAGGGCGACGGCACGAGGCGGCAGGCCGGGCCGAGGTCAGGGCCGGCAGCTCTAGCCCGCCCCCTTCGCTGGCCCCGCATCAAGCCCGCCCAGGCGCAGCAGCTCCATGCCCTTGCGGGCGCCCAGTGGGCGCAGGCCCGTCTCGTCGCTCTGCGGGTGATCAGCGCACGCTCCTCCTCGCCCATCGTCAGCAACTCGTAGAGCCCGGCGCGGCCGCGGTAGCCGGTGTGGCGGCATTCGAGGCAACCGACCGGCTTGCAGGGCCGCGCGTCGGCCGGCAGTTCCCAGGGCCTGGCGGTTTCGCGCAGCAGTTCTAGCCCGACCTCGCCGTCGGCCTGCTTGCAGCACAGCGTGGGCACAAGGCGCTGCGCCAGCAACGCGCTGGCGGTGGCGCCGATCAGCGTGCCGAGCGAGTAGCCGGAGGCACCGATCGCGAAGGCAGCGCCGATGACGATGAACTTCGGCCGGCCACGAAGCCGCGTTGACTGCCGATCCCCACGCGCTGTCTCGTCCTCGATTGCCATGGCCGGCGGGCGACGGGCACCTCCGACCTGTGCGAGGCCCTCAAGGAGCCGGACCGATGCCAATGCCGTGGAGCTTCCACGTAGCACGGCACCCACGGACACCGCCGGGCGTTGCGGTCGGCAAGGCAGCTTAAGGCGCCCCTAATGTTGGCCGTCGATGCTCCGCCCCAGGCGCCCGGACTTCGGGTGCATGCAGGGAGTACGGATGACCAAGGCCTCATGCTCGGGCGAAGCGCTCCGCTCGTTCGCCGACGAATCGGCAATGCCGGCTCGACCCATGTTCTGCGAGCATCCTCCGGGCAACGCCGGCCGCTCCGAGGTCGAGACCTTCATCCGGCGCGTCTACGCCGATCGCTTCGGCGCCGACGTGCGCCAGTTCGCGCCGGTGCTGGCCAGCCTGCGCGACAACGGCGAGATCGTGGCCGCGGCCGGCTTTCGCGCCGGCTCCAGCGGCCCGATGTTCCTCGAGCGCTACCTGGATGCGCCGGTGGAGCGGCTGCTGGGCGGCGCGACCGGGCGCCCTCCGCGCCGCGATCGCATCGTCGAGGTCGGACATCTGGCCGCAGTGCGCCCCGGCGAGGGCCGCCGCCTGATCCACTTGCTCGGCGTGCACCTGAGCCAGCGCGGCTTCGAGTGGGTGGTCAGCACGCTGACCAGTGAGCTCAGGCACCTGCTGCTGCGCATCGGCGTCACGCCGCTGGCGCTGGGCGTGGCCGATCCGGCGATGCTGGGTGCCGATGCCGGCCATTGGGGCAGCTACTACGACCACCGCCCGGTCGTGCTGGCCGGCCAGCTGCAGCAGGCGATGCACCAGCTCGCGCGCCGACTCGGCGGCAACGGAGCCCACGAATGAGCGCCGCCGCGGGCTTCGACCTCGCGCCGGACGCCGCCGTCGACGACGGGCGGCGCTGCTGGTCGCGCCCCGAGCTGCTGGCGCAGTCCGAGGCGCTGGCCGACCGCTTCCGCGCGCGCGGCACGCGCGTCGTCGCCACGCTGATGGACAACTCGGCGGCCTGGGTCGTGGCCGATCTCGCCGCCGCCCAGGCCGGCGTGGTGCACGTGCCGCTGCCGCTGTTCTTCAGTGCCGACCAGATCACGCACGCGCTGGCGGCGGCCGGCGTCGACAGCCTGCTGGCGCCCGCCATCGCGGCGTCGCGCTGGCCAAAGGCACCGGCCGAGGCCCTGGTCTGCGCCGACCAGCAGCTGGTGCTGGTCGGGCTGCCGGTGGCGCCGGTGCCGCTGCCGGCGCAGACCGCCAAGATCACCTTCACCTCCGGCACGACCGGCGCACCCAAGGGCGTCTGCCTGAGCGCCGCCGGGCTGCGCCAGGTGAGCGCCGGACTGGTGGCCGCACTCGCGCCGCTGCAGGTGCGGCGCCACCTCTGCGCGCTGCCGTTCGCGGTGCTGCTCGAGAACGTGGCGGGGCTGATGGCGCCGCTGGCCGCCGGCGCCACCTGCATCGCGCCGCCGCTGGCGGAACTCGGGTTGAGCGGGTCGTCCGGCTTCGACGCCGCGCGCTTCCAGGCCGCCGTCGAGCGCTTCGAGCCGAACAGCATCATCTTGCTGCCGCAGATGCTGCGCGCCTGGGCCGGTCACCTGCAGCAGACCGGCGCGCGCGTGCCGGCGTCACTGCGGCTGGTCGCGGTCGGCGGGGCGGCGGTCGGTGCGCGGCTGATCCAGGCCGCGCGCGCGGTCGGCATCCCGGCCTACGAGGGCTACGGGCTGTCGGAAGGCGGCTCGGTGCAGACGCTCAACCTGCCCAGCGCCGACTACCCCGGCTCGGCCGGCCGGCCGCTGCCGCACGCAAGGGTGCGGCTGGCCGGCGACGGCGAGATTCAGATCGCCGGCAGCCTGTTCGTCGGCTACCTCGGCGCCAGTGAGGCGCCACCGCGCTGGTGGCCCACCGGCGACCTTGGCAGCTTCGACGCCGAGGGCTTCCTGCATGTCAGCGGGCGCAAGACGAATGTGCTGATCACCGCCTTTGGCCGCAACGTCTCGCCCGAGTGGGTCGAGACCGCGCTGCGCGCCGAGCCGGTGGTGGCGCAGGCGGTCGTGCTGGGCGAGACCCAGCCCGCGCTCAGCGCGGTGCTGTGGCCGGTGCGGCCCGAGGTGCCCGATGCGGCGCTGCAGGCCGCGGTGGACGCGGCCAACGTGACGCTGCCCGACTACGCCCGCATCCACCGCTGGACCCGTGCCGAGGCCACGTTCAGCGCCGAATCCGGACTCGCCACCACGAACGGCCGGCCCCGCCGCGGCGCCGTGCTGCGCCTCCACGCCGAGGCTCTGGGCCTGGCCGAAACCTCCACCACCTGAACCCCGACCATGTCATTTCACGCCCAACTCCAGGCCCAGACCGCCGATGCCCGCATGGGCCTGCTCAGCACGCCGATCATCCAGGGCTGCCTGCGCGGCGAGGTGTCGCTGCTGAGCTACCTAGCCTTCCTGCGCGAGGCCTACCACCACGTGAGCCACACCGTGCCGCTGCTGCGCGCCTGCAAGGCGGCGCTGCCGGCGCGCCATGCCTGGCTCGAGCCGGCGCTGGACGAGTACATCGAGGAGGAATCCGGCCACGACGAGTGGATCCTCGACGACATCCGGACCTGCGGCGGCGACGCCGAGGCGGTGCGCCACGGCCGGCCCGGCCACGCCACCGAGGTGATGGTGGCCTATGCCTACGACACGATCGCGCGCCGCAATCCGCTCGGCTTCTTCGGCATGGTGCACGTGCTCGAGGGCACCAGCGTCTCGCTGGCGCTGATGGCGGCCGACCAGATCCAGAAGCCACTCGGCCTGCCCGATGCGGCCTTCAGCTACCTGCGCTCGCACGGCACGCTCGACATCGAGCACACGGCGCACTTCGGCCTGCTGATGGACCAGATCGACGACCCGCAGGACCAAGCCGACATCGTGCATGCCGCGCGCGCCTTCTATCGCCTCTACGGCGATGTGTTCCGCGGCCTGCCGATGCCCGAGCGCAGCGCGCGCGTCGCGGCCGGGGTGGCGGCATGAAGGCGGCGCAGGCTCGCGTGCTACTCACCGGTGCCGGCGGCGGCATCGGCCAGGCCATGGCCGCGGCGCTGGTGCAGGCCGGCGCCGCAGTGATGCTGGTCGGCCGCTCCGGCGAACGACTGGCGGCCCAGGCCGCCGCGCTGCGGCTGCGCGCCGGGGCGCGGTCGCCGGAGCTGGCCTGTGTCACCGCCGACCTGCTAGCCGGCGACGACCTCGCGCGGCTCGGCCGCGCCGCCGCGGACTGGGACTGCAACGTGGTGATCCACAACGCCGGCGTGCCCAGCTTCGGCCGGCTCCAGTCGCTCGATGCCGACGCGGTGGCGCGCGTGCTCGACACCAACCTGCGCGCGCCGATCCTGCTGACGCAGGCGCTGCTGCCGCACCTGCTGCGCCGGCCGCGGGCGCAGGTGATCTGCGTCGGCTCGGCGCTCGGTCGCATCGGCCTGCCCGGCTTCAGCGTCTACAGCGCCAGCAAGTTCGGCCTGCGCGGATTTGCCGAGGCGCTGCGGCGCGAGCTGGCCGATTCCGCGGTCCGGGTCCAGTACTTGGGCCCGCGCAGCACCCGCACCGGCTTCAACTCGGCCGAGCTCGACGCCTACAACCTGCTCACCGGCACCGCCACCGACGCGCCAGAGACCGTCGCCGCGGCACTGCTGAGGCTGCTGGAAGACGAGGTCGCCGAGCGCTTCATCGGCATGCCCGAGGCCGCCGCCGTGCGTCTCAACGGCCTGGCGCCGACGCTGCTCGACGGCGGCTTCGACAAGCATCGCCGCCACCTGCCCCCCATCGACGAGCGCGCCGACGACGCTGCGCCGAACACCGCCCTGCAAGGAGCCAGAACATGATGCCGATCCGATGGAAACCCCTGCTCGCCAACGCCGCGACGACGGCGCTGCTCGCGCTGATGCCGATCGCGCCCTCGCATGCCGAAACGGTGGACGAGGCGGTCGGCTCGCTGCAGCGCGACTGGGAAGTGATCCGCTACCAGACGCCTGCCGCGGCGCGCGAGAAGCGCTACGAGGCGCTGGCGGCGCGCGCGCACAAGGTCAGCGAGGAGCATGCCGGCCGCAGCGAGCCGCTGGTCTGGGAGGGCATCGTCCTCAGCTCGCTGGCCGGCGAGAAGGGCGGCCTCGGCGCGCTCGGCCTGGCCAAGCAGGCCAAGGCCTTGTACGAGGCCGCAATCCAGATCGACGGCAATGCGCTCGACGGCTCGGCCTACAACAGCCTCGGCGTGCTGTACTACAAGGTGCCCGGCTGGCCGATCGGCTTCGGCGACAAGGCCAAGGCCAGGGAACTGCTGCAGAAGGCGCTGGCGATCAACCCGAAGGGCATCGACCCGAACTTCTTCTACGGCGAGTACCTGCTGGAGACCCGCAGCCCGCAGGAGGCCACGCCCTATCTCGAGGCCGCGCTGCGCGCCCCGGCCCGCCCGGGCCGCACCGTGGCCGACAGCGGCCGCCGCGAGGAGGCGCGCGAACTGCTGGAGAAGGCGAACAAGGGTCGCTGAGTCGCGCTGCGGCTCAGGCCTCGAAGCTCGGCGTGCTGCGCAGCACTTCCTCGAGCGTCGTCTGCCCCTCGGCCACCTTGAGCAGCCCGGCCAGGCGCAGCGGCTTCATGCCCTTGCGGGCGCCCAGGCGGCGCAGGCCGGTTTCGTCGCTCTGCGGGTGGATCAGCGCGCGCTCTTCCTCGCCGATGGTCAGCAACTCGTAGAGGCCGGCACGGCCGCGGTAGCCGGTGTGGCGGCACTCGAGACAGCCGACCGGCTTGTACGGCCGCGCCTCGGCCGGCAGTTCCCACGGCGCCGCGGTCTCGCGCAGCAGCGCGAGGCTGGCATCGGTATCGGGCTGCTTGCAGGCCGGGCACAACGTGCGCACCAGCCGCTGTGCCAGCACCGCGTTGACGGTGGCGCCGATCAGGAAGGGCTGCACGCCGAGGTCGACCAGGCGCGTGATCGCGCTGGCGGCGTCGTTGGTGTGCAGCGTCGAAAAGACCAGGTGGCCGGTCAGCGCGGCCTGGATCGCCATCTCGGCGGTGGCGAGGTCGCGCACCTCGCCGACCATGATGATGTCCGGGTCCTGCCGCATCAGCGAGCGCAGGCCCTCGGCAAAGCCGAGGTCGAGCGCCGGCTGCACTTGCGTCTGGTTCAGCGCCGGGTCGATCATCTCGATCGGATCCTCGATCGTGCAGACGTTGACCTCGTCGGTCGCCAGTTGCCGCAGGGTCGAGTAGAGCGTGGTGGTCTTGCCCGAGCCGGTCGGCCCGGTGACCAGCACGATGCCGTGCGGGCGCGCGATCAGCTCGAGCCAGCGCGCCGCGTCGTGCGCCGGGAAGCCCAGCGCGCGCACATCCTTGCCCACTGTCTGCGGATCGAAGATGCGCATCACCAGCTTCTCGCCGAAGGCGGTCGGCAGCGTCGACAGCCGCAGCTCGACCTCGCCGCCCTCGCCCGGCCGCAGCGTCTTGATGCGGCCGTCCTGCGGCCGCCGCTTCTCGACCACGTCCATGCGGCCGAGCAGCTTGACGCGCGCCGTCATCGCCGACATCACCACCGGTGGCACCTGGTAGGCGGTGTGCATCACGCCGTCGATGCGAAAGCGGATCACGCCCAGGTCGCGGCGCGGCTCGAGGTGGATGTCCGAGGCGCGCTGGTCGAAGGCGTACTGCCACAGCCAGTCGACCACCTGCACCACGCCCTGGTCGTTGGCGTCGAGCTGCTTGTTGGTCTTGCCGAGCTCGACCAGCTGCTCGAAGCTGGCCGCGCTCGCGTTCTCGCCGCGCTTGACGGCGTTGCGCACCGACTTGGCGAGCGCGTAGAACTCGGTCGTGTAGCGCCGGATCTCGTCCGGGTTGGCCACCACCAGCCGCACCTTGCGGTGGGTGTGGGCCTCGATCTCGGGCAGCCAACCGGTGTCGAAGGGCTCGGCGGTGGCGATCGTCAGCTCGTGCGCGGCAAAGCCCACCGGCAGCGCGAGTCGCGCCTGCGCGTAGGCCGGCGACATGGCCTCGGCGACGCGGCCGACATCGACCTTGAGCGGGTCGATGCGCAGGTAAGTCAAGCCAAAGCGACCGGCCAGCCACTCGGTGAGCAGCTCGCAATCGATAGGCGTCTGGGTGCCGGCGCGCACCAGGCCAAGCCCGCCCAGGCGCACCAGCGGATGCAGGCTGCTGGCCGAGGAGCCAAAGCGCTGCGCGATGCGCTTGGCCTCGTCGCCGGCAATCCAGCCGTCTTCGTAGAGCCACTTGAGCAGCGCGCGCCAGTCGAGCTTGCCCGGAGGCGGAAGACGCGCCGAGGTTTTGGCGTCCGGCCTGGAGTCGGGCTTGGGCAGAGGGCGCGGTGCCGAAGAGACGGTAGCTGTCATCGCAGGTCCAGGATCGCCGGGTCGAGTGGCTTCACCATCCGCAGCCACTTGCGGGCCGGCAGCTTGTAGCGCGCCTCGATGCTATCCGCTCGCCGCAGCAGCTCCTCGCGATCTGGTACCAAGACGTTGCGCGCGGCCACCACCACCGTGTTGCCTTCCCGCGTGGGCCGCAGCGACCAGCATTGATCCAGGCCGAAGGCACGTGCAATGCGCGCCGCGCTGGCGGCAAAGCTGGCATGGCGACCGAAGAGGTTGACGCTCATAAGCCCGCCCTCGGGATCGAGCGCCTCGCAGCAGGCGCGGTAGAAGGCCGCGTCGTCGAGCACCGGCGCCGCGGCCTCGTGGTCGTAGAGGTCGACCTGCAGCACAGCGATCTGGTGCGCACCGGCATCGGTCTGCAACCAGTCCATCGCATCGGCTTGCACGAGCCCGAAGCGCGGGCCGGGCTCCGGCAGCCTGAAGGACTGGCGACAGGCCGCGATCACGGCCGGGTTGAGCTCGACCGCGGTGGTGTCCATCTTCAGCGCGCCATGCGTGAAGCGGGTGATCGCGGCCGCACCGAGGCCGAGCTGCACCGCGCGGCCCTGCGCCAGCTCGGCGCTCGGGCGCCACAGCATCCAGGCCATCATGCGCTGCACGTACTCGAGCTCGATCGCCAGCGGCCTGGCGATGCGCATCGCGCCCTGCACCCAGGGCGTACCCAGGTGCAGGAAGCGCACGCCGTTCCACTCGGAGACGGTCACTTCGGGCAGTTCGGCGGCGGCGGCCTGGGCTCGTGGGTTCATCCGCCGATTGTCGCGATGCCGCTGGCCTCGAAGGCCGCGCGCCAGGCGGCGAGCTTGCGCTCGAAGCTCCAGCTCGCGTTGGCCGGGCTGGTTGACGGCAGCCGATGCACGCTCAGGCCGAGCGCGGCGCTGACGCGCGCGGCGCGCGCCGACTCGCCGCCGTTGTGAGCCACCGCCTGCAGCTTTGGTGCGCGGCGCTTCAAGCCGACCAGGTCGTTCGGCTCGGCGTCGCTGATCGCCACGTCGAGGCTGCCCTCGCGCCGGCAGCGGGCGTAGATGTCCCACAGCCCCAGGCCGTGGGTCTTGATGACGGCGAGCCGCTCGCGGTACGGCAGCGCCGCGAGATCGACGCCGATCAGCGCACCGACGATCGGCCAGAAGTGATTGCGCGGATGCGCGTAGTACTGGCTCGCCGCGAGCGAGGCGGCACCGGGAAAGCTGCCGAGCACGACCAGGCGCGTCGCGCGGCCCACCACCGGCGGCAAGCCTTCGAGCAACTCGCCGCTCATGCGGGAGCGAACCCCGCCAGCCGTGGCAGCGCCGCGCGCACGTTGGCCTCGGTGGCGGCGGCCAGCGCGTCGAGGCCGATGCCGCGCACTTCGGCCAGCACGGCGGCGATGCGCGGCAGCTCGGCCGGTTCGTTGCGGCCCATCGCCTCGCCGGCGGCGCGCCGCTCGGCGTTGGTGTAGAGCCATTGCGGCGGGATGTCGGGCGCGTCGGTCTCGAGCACGATGGCATCGAGCGGCAGCTCGGCCGCGAGCCGGCGCAGGTTGAGCGCACGCTCGAAAGTCATCGCGCCGCCGAAGCCGAGCCGGAAGCCGAGATCGACGAAGGCCTGCGCCTGTTGCGGGCTGCCGTTGAAGGCATGGGCGATGCCACCGCTGAGGCGCACGCGGCGCAGTCCGGCCAGCAGCGCATCGGCCGAGCGCCGCACATGCAGGATCACCGGCAGGCCGGCCTCGGCGGCGATCTCGAGCTGGGCCCGGTAGAAGCGCCGCTGCAGTTCGGGGTCGAGTCCGGCGACGAAATGATCGAGGCCGATCTCGCCGACCGCCACCAGGCGCGGATCGTCGAGCTGCGCGCGCAGCGCAAGGCGCAGCGTGTCCAGGTCGGCCTCGGTCGCGCGCTGCACGTAGAGCGGATGGATGCCGAGCGCGTAGGCGCAGCGGTGGCGGTGCGCGAGCGCGCGCACCGTCTCGAAGTTGGCGGCTTCCACCGCCGGCAGCACGATCTGCGCGACGCCGGCGGCGCGGGCGCGCGCCACCACCGCGTCACGGTCGGGGTCGAACTCGGCCGCGTCCAGGTGGCAGTGGCTGTCTGTCCAGCTCATGTCCAGCCAGCGTCCGCTTCGTCGCGCCGCCTACGCAGCAGGGGGGTGCTCCGGATGCGCGGGTTGATCCGGTGGAGTGCGCGCTTGCGCGGTCTGATGATGAGGCTCGTTCTTTCCACTGCTGCGAGGATGCCATGCGAACCCAGCTGCATTCAGTCCTTTCCCTGGCCGCTGTTGCGGCGGCGCTTGCCGGCCTCGTCGCCGGTTGCAGTTCGCCGATGGAGGCGGCCAAGCCGGTCGCCGTGCTCAAGGACGGCGAACTGGCGGTGCCGGCCGACTACAAGAGCTGGCCCAAGTTCCTCACCGCCATCCAGCGCCCCGACGCCAAGCAGGTGCGCGAGATCTACATGCACCCGCTGGCCAAGGGCGCCACCGCGGCCGGCGGCTTTCCGCAGGGCACGGTGTTCGTGATGGAGAACTGGGCGGCCCAGGCCAACCCCGACGGCAGCCTCGTCACCGGGCCCGACGGCAAGCTGGTCAAGGGCGCGCTGCAGAAGGTCTTCGTGATGGGCAAGAACAAGGGCTGGGCCGAGGACTTCACGCCGGTCGAGATGCGCAATGGCAACTGGGTCTACGCCGCCTACATGGCCGACGGCAGCAAGGCGCCCGACAACCTGCTGACCTGCCGTGCCTGCCACGCGCCGCTGACGAGCAAGGACTTCGTGCACCGCTACGACGAGCACTTCGCGCAGAAGGGCAGCGCCGGTGGCTACTAGCGCTTGAAGCCGCGGCGGCCACGCCCGCCGCGCCTGCGGTTCTTGGGGGTGGCGCTGCGCTTGCGGGCGTCCGGGCACGGGTCTATCGTGCGCCAGCCACCCCACCGGAGATCTGCCATGGTGACTCTCGTCGTCAACGGCCAGTCGGCATCCTTCGAAGGCGATCCGCAGATGCCGCTGCTCTGGTATCTGCGCGACGTGCGCCAGATGACCGGCACCAAGTTCGGATGCGGCATGGCACTGTGCGGTTCCTGCACCGTGCACCTCGACGGCGTCGCCACCCGCTCCTGCGTCACGCCCGTCAGCGCGGTCGGCAACCGCAAGATCACCACCATCGAGGGCCTGCACGCGCAGGGCCGCCATCCGCTGCAGGTGGCCTGGCGCGAGCAAGGCGTGCCGCAGTGCGGCTACTGCCAGTCGGGCCAGATCATGCAGGCCGCCTCGCTGCTGGCGCAAAACCCCAAGCCGAGCGATGCCGACATCGACGCCGCGATGGCCGGCAACCTCTGCCGCTGCGGCACCTACACCCGCATCCGGGCCGCGATCAAGCAGGCCGCAGGCGCCAAGAAGGGAGCCTGAACATGGACGCCACCACCACCCTCATCGCCGGCGTCCGCAAGCCCACGCGGCGCGAATTCCTCGCCGCCGGCGCCAGCTTCGGCGGCTTCGCGCTCGTCGCCGGCCTCTCCGATGCCGATGCCGCCGACGCTCCGGCCGCCGCACCGAAGTACGGCGCCTACGGCATGCCCAACGGCGTGGTCGAGAACCCCCTGGTGTTCGTGTCGATCGCCGACGACGGCGTTGTCACGATCACCTGCCACCGCGCCGAAATGGGCCAGGGCGTGCGCACCGGCGTTCCGCTGATCGTGGCCGACGAGATGGAGGCCGACTGGGCCATGGTGCGCGTGGCGCAGGCCCCCGGCGACGAGCCGCGCTACGGCAACCAGGACACCGACGGCTCGCGCACCACGCGCCACTTCTTCATGCCGATGCGGCGCTGCGGCGCCGCCGCGCGCCAGATGCTCGAGGCGGCGGCGGCGGCGCGCTGGTCGGTGCCGGCCACCGAGGTCGAGGCACGCAACCACCAGCTGGTGCACAAGCCCAGCGGCCGCACGCTCGGCTTCGGTGCGGTGGCACGCGAGGCCGCCACGCAGCCGGTGCCTGCGGGCGATGCCCTGCGGCTCAAGAACCCCTCGCAGTTCCGCTACATCGGCAAGGGCAAGCTCGGCCTGATCGACGGCTTCGACATGTCGACCGGGCGCGCCATCTACGGTCAGGACGTGGTGCTGCCCAACATGCTGTTCGCGGTGGTGGCGCGGGCGCCGGTGCTCGGCGCCACGCTGTCCGGCTTCGACGGCGCCGAGGCGATGAAGGTCGCCGGGGTGCGCAAGGTCGTCGCGATCAAGGGCTCGCCGATCCCGAGCGCCTTCCAGCCGCTCGAAGGCGTGGCGGTGATCGCCGACAGCACCTGGGCCGCGATGCAGGGCCGGCGTGCGCTCAAGCTCGACTGGCAGGACGGGCCGAACGCGAGCTACAACTCGGCCACGTACCGCGCCTCGCTCGAAGCTGCCGCGCGCCAGCCCGGCAAGGAGATCCGCAACGACGGCAACGTCGCCGAGGCGATGAAGGGTGCCGCCAAGACGGTGGCGGCCGAGTACTACACGCCGCACCTGACCCAGGCGCCGATGGAGCCGCCGGCCGCGACCGCGCGCATCGACGGCGACCGCTGCGAGGTCTGGGCCTGCGTGCAGAGCCCGCAGGCCGCGCGCAACGACATCGCCAAGCGGCTCGACATGCCGGCCGACAAGGTCAAGGTCAACGTCACGCTGCTCGGCGGCGGCTTCGGCCGCAAGTCAAAGGCCGACTTCGCGACCGAGGCCGCGCTGCTGGCCAGGGAGACCGAGGGCCGACCGGTCAAGGTGGTGTGGACGCGCGAGGACGACCTGCACCATTCCTTCTATCACACGGTCTCGGTCGACCGGCTCGAGGCCGGGCTCGACGCCAAGGGCAAGCCGGTGGCCTGGCTGCACCGCAGCGTGGGGCCGACGATCATGTCGCTGTTCATGCCCGACCCCAAGCAGATGGCGGGCTTCGAACTCGGCATGGGCCTGACCAACGTGCCTTTCGAGATCCCGAACCTGCGCATCGAGAACCCGCCGGCGCCGGCCTACACCCGCATCGGCTGGTACCGCGCGGTGGCCAACATCCCGCATGCCTTTGCGATCCAGTCCTTCGTCGCCGAACTGGCGCAAGCCGCCGGGCGCGACCCCAAGGACTACCTGCTCGAGCTGATCGGCCCGCCGCGCAAGTTGGACCCGCGCTCGCTCGGCGACCAGTGGAACCACGGCGAGAACCCCGAGCTGTACATGGTCGACACCGGCCGCCTGCGCCGCGTCGCCGAGACCGCGGCCAAGGGCGCCGGCTGGGGCCGCAAGCTGGCCAAGGGCCACGGGCTGGGCATCGCCGCCCACTACAGCTTCGTCAGCTACGTGGCGGCGGTGGTCGAGGTCGCGGTCGACGCGCAGGGCCGGCTGGAGATCCCGCGCATCGACATCGCGATCGACTGCGGCGCGATGGTCAACCCGGAGCGCGTGCGCGCGCAGATGGAGGGCGCCTGCATCATGGGCCTGAGCAACGCGATGCTGGGCGAGGTCAGCTTCGACAAGGGCCGCGTGCAGCAGGACAACTTCAATGGCTACCAGCTGCTGCGCATGAACGCGGCGCCGCGCCGGATCGAGGTGCACCTGATGCCGGGCGGCGACTACGCGCAGCCGATGGGCGGCGTCGGCGAGCCCGGCGTGCCGCCGATCGCGCCGGCGCTGTGCAACGCGATCTTCGCCGCCGGCGGCAAGCGGATCCGGCAGCTGCCGATCCGCAATCAGTTGCAGGCCTGAGCCCCGCTCATCGCGCCCTTCATCGCCTCCTGGATCTGCTCCGGGCTCAGGTCGCGCAGGTGCGTGGCCACCGACCAGCGGTGGCCGAAGGGGTCCTCGACCTGGCCGTAGCGGTCGCCCCAGAACTGGTCGGCCACCGGCATCGTGAGCTTGGCGCCGGCCGCCACCGCCTGCGCGACGGTGGCATCGACGTCCTTGACCTGCAGGTGGATGGTCACGGCCGAGCCGTTCAGCGCCTTCGGGCCATGGCAGCCGAACTCGGGCATCTCGTCGACCAGCATCAGCATCGAGTCACCGATCTGCACCGCGGCATGCATCAGCCTGCCATCAGGAGCGGGCAGGCGCATCAGCTCGACCGCGCCGAAGGCCTTCTTGTAGAACTCGATCGCGTCGGCGGCGCCGGCGCACACGAGGTGCGGGGTGATCGAATGCATCCCGTCGGGAATCGGCTTGACGGCGGACTGGGGCATGGTGAGGCTCCTCGGATCAACGGTGGGTGATGCGGAGCCCTCGCGCGCGGGGACTCCACCAGCACGACGAACGAACCGGGCCGGAATCGACACGGCGACCGGAATTTACGCTCAGGTCACCAGCAACCCGCGCTCCAGGTGCGCGACACGGTCGCAGCGCCGCGCCAGCGACTCGTCGTGCGTCACCAGCACGTAGGCGGTGCCGTGCGCGCGGGCCAGTTCCAGCATCAGCGCGAAGACCACGTCGGCGCTGCCGCGATCGAGGTTGCCGGTCGGCTCGTCGGCCAGCACGCAGGCCGGCTGCGTGACCAGCGCGCGCGCCAGCGCCACCCGCTGGCGCTCGCCGCCGGAGAGTTCCGAGGGCCGGTGCTGCACCCGGTGCGCCAGGCCCACCGCGGCCAGCGTCTGCTGCGCCTGCGCGCGCGCCTCGGCCTTGGGCAGGCGGCGGATCAGCAGCGGCATCGCGACGTTGTCGAGCGCGCTGAACTCGGGCAGCAGGTGGTGGAACTGGTAGACAAAGCCGAGCTGCCGGTTGCGCCAGGCGCCCTGCTCGGCCGGACCCATGGTCGAGCCCTCGCCGTTGAAGGCACGCCCGGCCAGCGCCACCGAACCCGCGCTCGGCGCATCGAGCCCGCCCAGAAGATGCAGCAGCGTGCTCTTGCCCGAGCCCGAGGCGCCGACGATCGCCAGCGTCTCGCCGCGCGTGACCTCCAGGTCGACGCCGGCCAGCACCGTGACGTCGATCGGCCCTTCGTGAAAGCGCTTGTGCAGGCCGCGGCCGGTCAGCACCGGCCCGTTCGCCTTTGGCTCACTCATAACGCAGGGCCTGGGCCGGTTGCACGCGGCTCGCGCGCCAGCTCGGGTAGAGCGTGGCGAGGAAGGCCAGCACCAGCGAGATGATCGCGATCGGCACGATGTCGGCGCTCTGCGGCTCGCTCGGCATGCGCGTGATCAGGTAGATGCTGCCGGGCAGGAAGCTGGCGCTGAGCAGCCGCTCCAGCGCCGGCACGATGACGTCGATGTTGAAGGCCACCAGCAGCCCGAGCCCCAGCCCGCCGAGCGTGCCGATCACGCCGGCCGCCGCGCCCTGGACCATGAAGATGCCCATGATCGAGCGCGGGCTGGCGCCGAGGGTGCGCAGGATCGCGATGTCGGCCTGCTTGTCGGTCACCGTCATCACCAGCGTGCTGACCAGGTTGAAGGCCGCGACCGCGACGATCAGCGTGAGGATGATGAACATCATCCGCTTCTCCAACTGCACCGCGGCGAACCAGTTCTGGTTGGTGCGGGTCCAGTCACGCACCAGCACCTCGGGTCCGAGTTGCCGAGAGAGCTCGTCGGCCACGCGGCGCGCGTCCTGCTGGTCCTTAAGGCGCAGCTGCACGCCGGTCGGACCCTCGGTGCGAAAGAGCTTGATCGCGTCGTCGATGTGGACCAGCGCCAGCGAGCTGTCGTACTCGTAGTGGCCCGAGTCGAAGCGGCCGGCCAGCGTCATCTGCTTGAGGCGCGGCACCACGCCGGCCGGCGTGACCTGGCCGTTGGGGGTGACGATGGTCACCGGCTCGCCGATCTCCAGGCCGAGCTGGCGGATCAGCTCGCCGCCGAGGATCAGGTTCCAGGCGCCGGGTTGCAGCTTGGCCAGCGTGCCCTCGGCCTCCAGCGTGCGGGCGATCGGCGTGACCTGCGGCTCCAACGCCGGGTCGATGCCGCGCACCATGGCGCCGCGCATCGTCTCGCCGCGCGCGATCAGCGCCTGCGTCGCCACGAAGGGCGCGGCGCCGACCACCTCCGGATGCAGCTTCGCGCTGGCCGCCAGCGCCTCCCAGTCGGCCAGCGGGCCGCCGCGCGCGTCGACGATCTCCACATGCGGGATCACGCCGAGCATGCGGTCGCGCACCTCCTTCTGGAAGCCGTTCATCACCGACAGCACGATGATCAACGCCGCCACCCCGAGCGCGATGCCGAGCATCGCGACGAAGGAGATGAAGGAGATGAAGCCGTTGCGTCGCCCGGCGCGGCCGGCGCGGGTGTAGCGCCAGCCGATGCGCAGCTCGTAGGGAAGGTTCTGCAGGAAAGACGACAAGGGCGGCCTTGGGAATCGCGATTCGGGAGCCGGGCGATGCTACCCGAGGCGGCCTTCGTGCCTACGGCCGGTCGCGCTCGACCAGCGCCAGATATTGCTCGGTCGTGCCGCCGGCCAGCGGCTTCATCATCACGCGCACGGTGTTGATCCGTTGCCCCATCGCGATGCCCTCGCGCCGGCACATCTGCGCGTAGCCGTTGCGCTCCCAGAAGCGCTCGGCGCGCTCGTTGCCGAGCACCACGCCCAGGCGCAGCCATTGCGCGCCCTGCGCGCGCATCCAGTCCTCGAGCGCGGCGTACAGCGCGCGGGGGGCGCCGCCGCCGTGCAGCGGCGTGGCCACGACGAACAGGCCGATGTGCCAGACGCCCGGAGCCAGAAGGTCCACCACCAGGTCGGTCATCGCGACCAGCTCGCCGCCGGCGTCGACGAAGCCGAACTGCCACTGGCGCGTCCAGGGCCAGTCGGCCGGCGGCTGACCGTGCAACTCCTCGTGCGCGGCGTCGGCCGCCGCCGGCTCGCCCTGCACCGCCAGGAAGTAGCCGGGATTGGCCTCGAAGAAGCGCTGCAGCGCGGCCTCGTCGGCCGGGCCGAGCTCCACCGCGCGAAACGCACCGGCGCTGAACGCGGCCGGCTTCACGGCTTGGCGGCGGCTGCCGCGGCCAGCCGCTGCTGCAGCGCCGCCCGGCGCTCCAGGCTGGCGGCGGGCCAGTGGGCCGAGGCCTTGTAGTACTCCGCCACCGCCGGCGTGCCGGGCGGCAGCAGCACCCAGGGCTGCTTGGTCGTCGTGAAGATGTGGATGTCGGGCGGGCAGCGTGCCGGCTCGTCGAGCGTGCCGACGCGCACGAAGCAGACCGAGTCGCCGGCGCCCGCGTAGTGGCTCCAGACCGCGACCCGGCAGATCGGGCAGCGCGCGATCTTCTGGCCGGCGCCGCTGAGCGAGGGCGTGTCGACCAGTTCGGGCTCGCCCTGGAGCAGTTGCACGCGATCGGCCTCGATCATCGCGTTGAGCGCGAAGGCCGAGCCGCTCTCGCGCTGGCACCAGGTGCAGTGGCAGCAGTTGACGAACAGCGGGCCGCTCGCGAGGCGGTAGCGCACGGTGCGGCAGGTGCAGCCGCCGTCGAGGGAGGTCGATGCGTCATGCATGAGGGGCTCCGGGGGTGTGGCGTCGGGGGCGGCCCACGACGGGCCGCCCGTCTCAACGCTCCTCGCTGCCGATGAAGCGGTAGGCGAAGGCTCCGATCACGCCGCCCACGATCGGGGCGAGCCAGAACAGCCAGAGCTGGGCGACGGCCCAGTCGCCGACGTAGAGCGCCACGCCCGTGCTGCGCGCCGGGTTGACCGAGGTGTTCGTGACCGGAATGCTGACGAGGTGGATCAGCGTCAGCGCCAAGCCGATGGCGATCGGCGCAAAGCCGGCCGGTGCCCGCTTGTCGGTGGCGCCGAGGATCACCAGCAGGAAGAACATGGTCATCACGACCTCGGTGAGCAGCGCCGCGAACAGCGAGTAGCCGCCCGGCGAGTGCGCCCCGAAGCCGTTGCTGGCAAAGCCCTTGGACACGTCGAAGCCCGGTGCGCCGCTGGCGATCAGGTACAGCACGCCCCCCGCCGCCACCGCGCCCAGCACCTGGGCCACGATATAGGGCACGAGCTGCGCGGCCGGAAAGCGCCCACCGGCCCACAGGCCGATCGAGACGGCCGGGTTGAGGTGGCAGCCAGAGATGTGGCCGATGGCGAAGGCCATCGTGAGAACGGTCAGCCCGAAGGCCAGCGACACGCCGACGAGGCCGATGCCCACCTCCGGGAACGTGGCCGCGAGCACCGCGCTCCCGCAGCCGCCAAGAACGAGCCAGAACGTTCCAAGGAATTCAGCGCCGTATTGCTTCATTGGATCCTCCGTTGATGGGTGGGCGGATTCTCAACTCAGACGGGATCGGAAGCACGCGTTGGCACGCAGGTTGGTGCTGGGGCTGCGGGCGATTGAGCTGTGGCGCGGCTTAGCGTGGGGGCACCTCCGCTTGACCAACAAGCTAGACCTGAGCTTTGGCGCGAATTGACTTAGCACTCAGCCTCCACACCACCCATGGCTCGCGATCGCGATAGCCTTGCAGTTCGAGCGTTCCGTCATGCTCGCTCCACACCTCTACCAGATTGAGCGGCGGCAACGACGACCCAACGTCAAGCGGGACCTCGCCGCCTCCGGCAACGTGCAGAACCGCGGACTCTGCCGTCACCCCGAGGAGTTCCAGCGTTAGGCTCGCAGTCGGTCGAGCTTCAACGGTAGCGCTGGAAACGTAGATTGAGACTTGTGAAGCCGACCTCTCGACCTGCACGATCCGTGCATTCTCAAGATCGACTTCGCCGGCCGCGGACAGGATCATGTTGGGTCAAACGTCAAGTGGGCGACATTGGCCGGTATGGCAGTCTCAGCCCGATCCGCTGGCGGGTATCGGTTCGGCCACGTCCGACACCCCGGGTTCATCCACGCCTCCAAGGTCACCTGCAGCGGATCAGACTGACTAAGTCGCTCGGTATGCCGCCCGACTCTTGCCGCATGCTATCCGCCACCCAGCGCCTCTCCCGCTCCCTGTCGGCGGCCGACAACGCCGCCGCTACCATCGGCGCTTCGCTGTACCCGCCCCGCCGCACCATGGAACTCTCGACCTGGCTCACCTTCTTCCTCGCCTCCTGGGCGATCAGCATCTCGCCCGGCGCCGGCGCGGTGGCGGCGATGAGCGCGGGGCTCAACCATGGTTTCTCGCGCGGGCTCTACACGACCTTCGGCCTGATCCTCGGCATCTGGACGCAGGTGCTGCTGGTCGGCGCCGGCCTCGGCGCGCTGATCGCCACCTCGTCCACCGCCTTCGCGCTGGTCAAGTGGCTGGGCGTGGCCTACCTGGTCTGGCTCGGCATCAAGCAGTGGCGTGCGCCGGCCACGCCGCTGGTGGCCGCCGACGACGATGCCGCCGCCGCGCTCGGCGCGCCGAGCGCGCGCTCGCTGGTGCTGCGAGGCTGGGGCGTCAACGCGGTGAACCCGAAGGGCACGGTGTTCCTGCTGGCGGTGGTGCCGCAGTTCCTCGACCTCGGCCGCGCGCTCGCGCCGCAGTACCTGGTGATCGCCGCCACGCTCGGCTTCACCGACCTGGTGGTGATGAGCTGCTACACGGCGCTGGCCGCGCGGGTGCTGCGCGCGCTGCGCGAGCCGCACCACATCCGCCTGCTGAACCGCATCTTCGGGAGCCTGTTCGTGCTGGCCGGCACGCTCCTGGCCACGGTGCGCCGCGCCTAGGGCCTGTTCGCACTGCGCAGACCCGGGTCGCCCTCCGCCATTGCCCCTGCGCGGCAGTCGATCGCTCGAAGCGTCGGCATCTCGGGCCGCTGTTCTGGGGCCCTCGGTTCATGGTCGGCGTCGGCGCGGCAGGGACGGCGCCGCACTGCCGCGACCGCCGCCATCGGGCCCCTAGCCGGCATGAGCTTCTCGGGCCCCCCATCCACTATTCTCTGTTCACCGTGGGTATGCCCGGACCCACAAGAGCGAGGTCTCGAAGTCGGGACAACGCGCACGGGCTTGGAACATCGAAATCCAACCAGAGGAGAACGAAGATGAGAACGAAAGCAAGCTTGCTGCGAGCAGTCGTGATGGCCTTCGGTCTAGGGCTGCTCGCCACGGGGGGATTGCTCGCGCAGACGCAAACGGCAGTCGATGTGCGCGACTTCGAAGTGCTCGCGGTCGATGGCAACAGGGTGATCTTCCGCGACCAGAAGGGGACTCACGACCTGACGGTGCCGGACGCCTTTCGCTTCAAGGTCGATGGCCGGCAGATGTCCGCAAAGGAACTGAAGCCGGGAATGAAGGGCCAGGCGACCGTTACGACCACCACGACCACGATCACGCCCGTCACCGTCTCCGAGGTTCGCGAGGCCACGGTGGTGAGCACGACCTCGCATTCCGTGACAGTCCGGGGAACCGACGGTGTGCGGCGCCGCTTTGCCCAAAGCGAACTCGACAAGCGCGGTATCGAGATGATCAAGGATGGGCGCGTCATCGGTATTAGCAAACTGGAGCCCGGCGACGTGGTCACTGCTACGTTCATCTCGAACGAGCCGCCAACCGTCGTGACCGAGACCGAGGTCGACATGAAGCTCGCCCAAGCCAAGGTGGAGCCCGCTGCGGACAAGAGTCCTTCGGCGGCCCCTGTTGCGGCGGCTCCTGCGTCGGTGGCGCCGGCACAGGCCACTCCCGAGGCACCGAGTACCTCGGCCCCGCCACAACAGTCGACATCCTGGCTGCTGTGGGTCGCGGTATTGATCGCACTCGCGGCTCTCGTTGCGTACTTCGTCAGACGCAAGAAGGGCTGAGCGCTCGACCTCTCGGCGCGCTGTTGGCGCTGGCTGGCACGCTGCTAGCCAGCGTGCGCCGCGCCCAGGGCCTGTTCGCACTACGCAGACCCGGTTCTGCGGAGCAGGCCCACCGCCATTGCCCCTGCACGGCAGTCGATCTCTAGCACCACGGCATCGCGAGTTTTCAGGAATTACTGAAAATACAGGCCTCCACTCGGAAGCCTCATGTCTCTGCCACCCCTGGTCCAGCACTTCGTCTCGCACTTTGGCGAGATGGGCAGCCGCTGGGGCATCAACCGCACGGTCGGCCAGATCTACGCGCTGATCTTCGTCTCGCCGCGGCCGATCAACGCCGACGAGATCGCCGAGTCGCTGGCCTTCTCGCGCTCCAACGTGAGCATGGGGCTCAAGGAGCTGCAGGCCTGGCGCCTGGTGCGGCTCAAGCACCTGGCCGGCGACCGGCGCGAGTACTTCGAGGCGCCGGCCGACGTGTGGGAGATCTTTCGCACCCTGGCCGAGGAGCGCCGCCGGCGCGAGATCGAGCCCACGCTGAGCATGCTGCGCGAGGCGCTGCTGGCCAGCCCCGGCAACGACGACGAGCGCCACGCGCAGGAGCGCATGCGCGCGATGCACGAGTTCATCGAGCTCAGCAGCACCTGGTTCGACGACGTCCAGCGCCTGGACGCCAAGACGCTGGCGCGCCTGATGAAGATGGGCGCCAAGGTGCAGAAGGTGCTCGAGCTCGGCAGCCGGCTCAAGCCGGCGGGCGCCGGCCCGCGGTCCGCCAGCACCTCCCGCTGATTCTCAACATCGAGGTCCCGCCGCATGGATGTCAGCGCCGCCGCCACCGAAACCGCGCTGATGCTCGCGCGCGTGCAGTTCGCCGCCAACATCAGCTTCCACATCCTGTTCCCCACCATCACGATCGCACTGGCCTGGGTGCTGCTGTTCATGCGCTGGCGCTGGCTGCGCACCCAGCAATCGGCCTGGCTCGACGCCTACCGCTTCTGGACCAAGGTCTTCGCGCTCAGCTTCGCAATGGGCGTGGTCTCGGGCATCACGATGAGCTTCCAGTTCGGCACCAACTGGCCGGGCTACATGGAGCGCGTGGGCAACATCGCCGGCCCGCTGCTCGGCTACGAGGTGATGACGGCCTTCTTCCTCGAGGCCACCTTCCTCGGCGTGATGCTCTTCGGCCATGGCCGGGTCTCGGAGCGGGTGCACCTGCTGGCGACCTTCCTGGTCGCCTTCGGCACCACGATGAGCGCGTTCTGGATCCTCGCGCTCAACTCCTGGATGCAGACGCCGGCCGGCCATGAAGTCGTGGGCGGCCAGTTCCATGTGCAGAGCTGGGCCGCGGTGATCTTCAACCCATCGTTCCCCTACCGCTTCGCGCACATGCTGCTGGCCTCGTTCCTGACGGTGGCCTTTCTGCTGGCCGGGCTCTCGGCCTGGCAACTGCTGCGCAACTGCGCCAACGGCGCCACCCACAAGACGCTGCGCCTGGGGCTGACATTCGGCGCGCTGCTGATCCCGGTGCAGATCTTCGTCGGCGACCTGCACGGCCTCAACACGCTCGAGCACCAGCCGCAGAAGATCGCCGCGATGGAGGGCCTGTGGCACACCGAGCGCGGGGCGCCGCTGCTGCTGTTTGCCTGGCCCGACGAGGCGGCGCGCGCGAACCGCTTCGAGATCGGCGTGCCCAACGGCGCCGCCCTGATCCTGACCCACCGCGCCGACGGCGAGCTCAAGGGCCTCGACGACTTCAAGGGCGCACACCCGCCGGTGGCGCCGGTGTTCTGGGCCTTCCGCGTCATGGTCGGCGTCGGCCTGCTGATGCTGGCGGCGAGCTGGGCCGGCCTGTGGCTGCTGCGCCGTCGCGGCTGGAACGGCGCGGCGCTGCCGCGGCTGGTGCTCTGGGGCCTGGCCGCGATGACCTTCTCCGGCTGGCTCGCCACGCTGGCCGGCTGGTACGTCACCGAGATCGGGCGCCAGCCCTTCATCGTCTTCGGCCTGGTGCGCACTGCCGAGGTGGCCTCCACCGTGCCAGGCCAGATGATCGCGCTCTCGCTGGCGCTCTACCTCACGCTCTACGCCGCGCTGATCGTGGCCTACGTCGCGGTGCTGCGCTACATGGCGGAGCACGCGAAGGAAGCCGCGAAGCCGTCGGTCGAGGTATCGCCGCGAAGCTTGCCCAACGCGGAGGCCACGTCATGAACACGCTCGACACCGTGCTACCCGTGGTCTTTCTCGCCGTGATGGGCCTGGCGATGCTGGCCTACGTGGTGCTCGACGGCTACGACCTCGGCGTCGGCATGCTGCTGCCGCGCGCCAGCACCGAAGAGAAGAACACCATGGTCGCGTCGATCGGGCCGTTCTGGGACGCCAACGAGACCTGGCTGGTGCTCGGCGTGGGCATCCTGCTGATCGCCTTTCCGGTCGCGCACGGCCGCATCCTCGGTGCGCTCTACCTACCGGCGACGCTGATGCTGATCGGCCTGATCCTGCGCGGCGTGGCCTTCGACTTCCGCGTCAAGGCGCGCGACGAACACCAGCCGCTGTGGAACCGCATCTTCTTTGCCGGCTCGATGCTGGCCGCGCTCGCGCAGGGCTACATGCTGGGCCGCTACATCACCGGCTTCGCGCCCGGCTGGGGCTTTGCCGCCTTTGCCGTCGCGATCGCGCTGACGCTGCCGGCGGCCTACGTGCTGATGGGCGCGGCCTGGCTGATCCTCAAGACCGAAGGCGCGCTGCAACTCAAGGCCATCGCCTGGGCGCGGCAGGCCTGGTGGCCGATGGTCGGCGGCATCGCGCTGATCTCGCTGGCAACGCCCTTTGCCAGCCCGACGGTGTTTGCGCGCTGGTTCACGATGCCGGAGCTGATCGCGCTGCTGCCGATCCCGGTCATCAGCGCTGCGTTGCTGCTGTGGCTGCGCTGGCTGCTGGTCCAGCCCGATCACCGGCGCACCGGCCTCACCGGCCGCTTCTGCTGGGCACCGCTGGCGATCGTGGTGGCGGTGTTCGTGCTGGCCTTCATCGGCCTGGCCTACAGCCTCTATCCCTACGTGATCATCGACCAGCTCACCGTGTGGGATGCCGCCAGCTCGACCGCCTCGCTGATCGTGATCGGCATCGGCGCCGCCATCAGCGTGCCGGCGATCGTGGTCTACACGATCTTTTCGTACCGGGTGTTCGGCGGCAAGGTGCGCGAGCTGAAGTACGCCTGAGTCCTGATGGCGCGCAAGGGCCGGGGCCACTCGCGGCGGTGAACGGTGTGCCGATGCCGGACCTGAGCACGGCGGCACTGGTGGCGATCGTGCAGCACGTAGTGAGCGACAGAGGGACGCCTACCTGGCCAGAGGGTTGAAGGTCGGGGGTAGTAGTAGTATTTCTGGGCCGGTGATCTCCACCGCGGAAAGAGGAGCATGCAAATGAGTGCTTCGAGAAACGGATCTTGGGGTCGGGCCGTCGGCCTGCTGGCCGCGACCGCTTTTTTTGCCCTGTCGGGCGCTGCTCTGGCAACCGAGCAGTCGAAGCAGCGTCAGCAGGGCAGGGACGCGAATCAGGAGGCCAAGAAGGACGCGCGCTCGACCAAGGTCGACTGCCGGCAGGAGAACCAGAAGAGCAACCCCGAGTGCCGCCAGGACAAGCGCGAGACCAAGCAAGACGGTCGACAGGAAAAGCGGGACATCAAGTACTGAGCTCCGGTCGCGGGCGCCAATGGTCCGCACTGCAGCCATCCATCGAGGACGGCCCGCACTTCGGAGCGGGAGCGCAGACGCTACGTCGGTCTCCGAGCCTGGCCGGCGATAGCGGATGCGCGTCTAGCTTGCCGCCAGTACCGACTTGATCGCCTTCACGATCTCGGCGTTCGCAGTTTCGGGGTACGGGGCGACGCTGCTGACGTTGATCTCGCAGAGCACGTAGCGCCCCTGCGCCGGATCCGAGGACTCCCCGAGCAGGAAGTCTGCGTCCCACAGCACGGGCAGGCGATCGCTCGCGATGCCGAGTCGGCCCGCCAGCATGTCCACCCATTCGCCCTCCAGCAGACGCCGCAGCGGCTGAAATCGTCCATCTTCCGGGCCGCTGTAGAGCCGTGGACCGGGCTGGGGAGCGGGCTCGCCCGGTGCGGCGGGATACAGCGCGTTGACTGCCTGGTGGCCGAAGCCGGCCACGCGATCCCGAACCAGATAGGCCCGCACCATGCCCTCCGGCAGTCGGCGCTGCCAGGCCTGATCCACCATGTGACCGCCGGCTGCGAAGTACGGCGCGAGTCGTTCCAGCACCAGGGACAAGGGACCGTGCTCTTCGGTGGATCCGCGCTGCGCATGTTGGAGTGCAAAGGAGTCGGCGCCCTCCTGCGCGATGCGCCAGACGCCGATGCCGCTGTGGCCTCGATGCTGCTTGAGGACGCGTGGCCCTTGTGCCAATCGCCGCGGCAGATCGACGATGAGCTGGTCGATCGAATCCACGCGGTGCGTGTCGCAGCCGAACGGCAGGTCCCTCGTCGCGACGAGCACGTCCTTCGTGCCCATCCGGATGATCGTCTGCGGGTGCGCGCTGACGAAGACTCCAGCCGAGGCGACGCGCTGCAGCATGGCGTCCAGCATGCGTCGGCTGCGGCCGCCTTCGACCGGGTTGTGCCAGACCAGCACGCCGCGCAGTCGCAGCAGCTGCGCTTCGACTTCGTCGCAGAAGTCGTCGTGGTACACGGCCGGCTCGACCTGCACGCCGGCAAGCGCAAAGGCGTCGAACAGCGCAGCGAAGCGACTCGCCGCCGGATCCGAGCGATCGCGGGCCGTCCGGTCACCCGGATAGAGGATGGCGAACACGGGGACCGGCGAGCCCATGCCGAGCTTCTACATCGTCCGGATCTCCATCGCGCGGCGTCGGGCTGGCCCCGTTCAGGCAGCGAGCCGCAGCCGCGATTGCATCGGCGCCGAGTGCGGGAGCCAGGGGTCGTGATCGGCGCCCGGGAACTCGGCGCGCAGAAAGTCCAGCATGGCACGCACGACCGCGGGAACCTGCCGGCGGCTCGGCAGGCACGCATGCACGGCCACGTCGAACAGGCGCCAGTCTCCGATCACGCGCTCGAGCCGACCCTGCTCGAGGTCGGCCTGCACCGCAAAGGTCGGCAGCGCCGCGATACCCATGCCGGCCAGCGCGCCCGAGTGGCAGAGCTCGGCGTTGGACGTGCTGAGCAGCGGATGGGCGAGCGCGATCTCGGCGGTCGTACCGGCGGAATCCGTCATCACGAGGCTGCGCGGAGTGCGCGTCGATGCCGCGACCAGCAGCGCGTGGTCCGCGAGCTCATGCGGGTGCTGCGGTCGGCCGCGCTGCCGCAGGTAGCCGGGCGCCGCACACAACAGCACCTGCGAAAGCGCCAGACGATAGGCAACGAAGTCGCCATCGAGCTGGTCGGCGCGCACGACGACGCTGATGTCATGCGACTCGTGAACGCTGTCCACCGGGCCGTCGGCGGTGAGGTCGATGGCCATCCCCGGATGCAGCTTGTGCAGGCGCGCCAGCCGCGGCATCAGTTGCCGGGTGGTGAAGAGCGGCGGCGCGATGAGGCGCACGCGGCCGCGCAGATCGCGCTGGCCTTGCGACGCCACGGCGGCGGCCTCGTCGACGTCGCGCAGGATGCCCTGCGCCCGTCGCAGGTACTGCTGGCCGATCGGCGTCAGCGCCACGCGCCGCGTGGTGCGGGTCAGCAGCCGGGCGCCGAGCTGGTCTTCCAGGTCGGCCACCAGGCGCGTGACGACCGATGGCGCGAGGTCGAGCGCACGCGCCGCCGCGGCAAAGCCGCCTCGCCCGGCAACCTCGGCGAAGGTGCGCATCGCGCGCAATTGGTCCATCGTGCAGCCCTCGTGGATGGCGTCAGCGCCGGATCTCGAAGATCAGGTTGAACGGCGTCTCCGCCGCGCGCCGAAAGTGCGCGAAGCCGGCCTTGCGGAACACGTCGGCCAGGCGCTTGGGCCCGGCCTGCGCACCCAGCACGAGCTTGCCGCCCTCGGCGATCGCATGCGCACAGCAGATCAGCGACGAGCCGCTGTAGTACAGCTGGCCGACCGCCGAGTGGTTGTCCTCGACGCGGTCGTGCGCGAACGGCTCCACCAGCAGCACCGTGCCGCCCGGCGCCAGCGTCGCGGCGGCGTGCTCGGCAGCGGCCACCGGATCGCCCAGGTCGTGCAGCGTGTCGAAGAAGCAGATCAGGCCGTAGCGCTGGTCCGGGTAGTCGGTGGCGCGCGCCGTCGCGAACGAGGCGCGCTCGGCCAGCCCGGCGGCGGCCGCGTGCCTGCGGGCTTCCTCGACCGACGCGGCATGGGTGTCGAAGCCGTGGAAGCGCGAGTTCGGGAAGGCCTCGGCCATCAGCAGCGTGGCGTGGCCGTGCCCGCAGCCGATGTCGGCCACGCAGATGCCCGACTCGAGCTGCGCGACCACGCCGTCCAATGCCGGCAGCCACTGCGGCACCAGGCTCGCGCGGTAGCCGTTGCGGTAGAACGCGGCCACGCCGCAGGCCATGCGCTCATCGTGCTCGCCCCAGGCCACGCCGCGACCGGTGCGAAACGCCTCGAGCGCCTTCGGTTCGTCGAACCACATCGCGGCCGGCACGTTCCAGGCATGCGGGATGAACACGGGGCTGTCCTCGTCGGCCAGCACCAGCGCGTGTTCGGGCGAGAGCTCGTAGGTGTCGCTGACAGCGTGGAAGCCGAGGTAGCCACCGGCGGCCTGCGCGTTGAGCCATTCGCGCACATAGCGTTCGGCGCAGCCGGCGCGCCGGGCGAGTTCCTTCGCGCTGAGCGGGCCGACGGCGGCCAGCGCCTTGTACAGGCCGAGCTTGTGGCCGAGGCTGACCATCACGCCGGTGTAGCCGGCGGTGACGTCGCCGATGGAGCGCATCGCGAAGGCCTCGACCTTGGCCATGTCGAGGGCGGTGGTGGGGTGGTCCATGGGATTTCCTGCGGGTGAGGTTGAACAGGCGCCCATCGTCGCGAGGCGGCACCATTCACGGCAGAGCGGAAATCGCCCAAGATCGGTCCGTTTGTGCCAACGCCCAGGACATCGCGATGCCCCGAGCTTCGAACCCGCCTGCCCCGTCCGCCGCCCGCCACGTCTCGCTGGTCGCGTTGCCCGATGCCGGCTTCGCCACGCTGGCCGGCATCTATGACGTGTTCAACGCCTCTGCGCTGATGGGGCTGCCGCAGACGCCGGCGCAGGCGCCGTTCCAGGTCGAGATCGTCGGCGAGGCGGTCGGGGCGCTGGACATTGCCAGCGGCGTGCCGGTGCTCGTGCAACGCTCGATCGACGACATCAGCGCCACCGACATCGTGATCGTGCCTTCGCTGCTGGTGCGCGGCACGGGCTGGGAGGCCGGCCGCTATCCGCGGCTGGTGGCCTGGCTCAAGCGCATGCACGAGCGCGGCGCGGTGCTCTGTTCGGCCTGCTCGGGCATCTTCCTGCTCGCCGAGACGGGGCTGTTCGACGGCAAGGACGCGACGGTGCACTTTGCCTACGCAAGCCAGTTCTCGGCCGCGCACCCCCTGGTGCCGATCCACCCCGAGCGGGTGCTGGTGATCTCGGGCCAGCGCGAGGATCTCGTGAGCTCGGGGGCGTCGACCACCTGGCACGACATGGTGCTGTACCTGATTGCGCGCTACGCCGGCGCCACCGACGCGCAGGCGCTGGCCCGACTGTTTGCGCTGCAGTGGCACCAGGACGGCCTGGCGCCGTACATCACCTTCGAGGGGCGGAGCGACCATGGCGACGCCGAAATCGAGGCCGCGCAGCGCTGGCTCGCCACGCACTTCTCGGTGGCCAGCCCGGTGGACGAGATGATCCAGCGGTCCAAGCTGGCCGAGCGCACCTTCAAGCGCCGCTTCACCGCGGCCACTGGCCTGGCGCCGATCGCCTACGTGCAGCGGCTGCGCATTGAGGACGCCAAGCGCCGGCTGGAGCGCACCGATGCGCCGGTGGATGAGATCGGCTGGCGCGTGGGCTACGAAGACGGGGCCTTCTTCCGCCGCCTGTTCAAGCGCACCACCGGCATGGCGCCGGGCGCGTACCGCAAGCGCTTTCGCATCCCGGAGTTCGCGCGGCCATAGCGCGGTGCGGGCCGCGGAGGCGCCGGGGAAAGGCACGGTTTGGAAGTTCAATGCTCGCGCGGACTCGACATCGCACCCTGGTACAGCGCCACACGCCAAGCCACCGGAAACCGGGTCCAATGCGGCGCAGCCGTGGCGCTATCCTGCGCCTTGGCGCACCCAGGGCAGCGGCAATGAGCGACCTGACTGAGACGGACTACCTCGTGGTGGGGGCCGGCGCGGCCGGCATGGCCTTCACCGATGCATTGCTCACACACTCGGATGCCACCGTCACGATCGTCGACCGGCGTCACGCGCCCGGCGGACACTGGATCGACGCCTACCCCTTCGTTCGTCTGCACCAGCCCTCGGCCTTCTACGGCGTGGACTCGGTGCCGCTGGGGCAGGACGCGATCGACCGGTCCGGTCTGAACGCCGGGTTCTACGAACTCGCCACGGCCGACGAACTGCGCGCCTACTTCGCCCGGGTGATGCAGCAGCACTTCCTGGCCAGCGGGCGCGTGCGCTACTTTCCCGGCAGCGACTACGGCCGGGACCCGACCGGCCGGCACCACTTCACCCCTGCCCTCACCGGTGTCACCCGCGAAGTGCGCGTACGGCGCAAGCTGGTGGACACCACCTATCTCGAAGGCTCCATTCCGGCCACCAGCGCACCCCCGTTCGCCGTGGCCGATGGCGTACGGTGCATCGCCGCCGGCGAGCTCACGCGCATCGGCGACCGGCCCGAGCGATTCGTCATCGTCGGGGCGGGCAAGACCGCACTGGACACCTGCGTGTGGCTGCTGGCCCAGGGCGTGCCGGCGCCGGCCATCAGGTGGATCAAGCCCCGCGAAGGCTGGTGGTTGAACCGCCGCTACCACCAGCCGCACACCTACCTGCCCGACTTCTACGCCGGCGTCGGCTTGCAGTTGCAGGCCATGGCCGAGGCCGCTTCGGTCGAGGATGTTCTTCTCCGACTGGAGTCGGACGGGTTCCTGCTGCGGGTCGACACCGCAGTGATGCCCACGATGTGCCACGGCGCGATCATCAGCGAGGCCGAACTGGGCCTGCTGCGCAAGATCGAAGACGTGGTGCGGATGGGCCGCGTGCGGCGCATCGAACGCGACCGTATCGTCCTTGACGGCGGGACGGTGCCCACGGACGCACACACGCTGCACGTGCACTGCGCCGCGCAGGGCTTGGCGCGCCCCGCGCTGCGGCCGATCTTCGAGGCGGATCGGGTCACCGTGCAGCCCTGCCTCTGGGGCTTCGCCTGCTACCAGTTCGCGCTGCTGGGCGTCGTCGAGGCCACCATCGAGCGCGACGACGACAAGAACCGCCTGTGCCCGCCGATCGCCTACTGGGACCAGCCGGCCGACTACCTGTCGGCCTATCTGGCGGCCATGGCCGGCGAGCAGGCGCGCGCCGCGTTTCCGGCGCTGGCGACCTGGGCCAGGGACACGCGGCTCAACCCGCTGAGCGGCATCGGGCAGCAGCGCGACCACCCCACGGTGGTCGAGACGCGCGAGCGCATCAAGCGATTCGGCGGGGCGGCCGCAGGCAAGCTCGTGAAGTTGCTCGCGGCAACTGCCTGAGGCAAGAGACGGCACTTCGTGTCGAGGTGGCTAGCCAAGTCTTTGGTCGCTGCCTTGCCAGCGCGCGGTCGGCAGCGTGCTGTGCTGCGCCGCGCTGCTCAATCGCGACGCCGCTTGTCGGTCGATCCTTTGACCGCGATCGGGCAACTCGTTCGCTGGCGGGAACCTCCGCGACGAGTTGCAAGCAGCCTGCGCCACCTGCGAGTCCGCGCGACCGACCGCAAGGCGCATCGACGCTTCAGCGCGTCGCCACCAGATCCCGCACCTGCTGCAGCGCCGACGGATCCTCG
Organism: Rivibacter subsaxonicus; assembly: GCF_004217215.1. GTDB lineage: Bacteria > Pseudomonadota > Gammaproteobacteria > Burkholderiales > Burkholderiaceae_C > Rivibacter > Rivibacter subsaxonicus. Next base: position 270,546 of record NZ_SHKP01000006.1, on the reverse strand, counting down.
ATCGTCGTCAGGTCGCCCGGATCGCGGCCCTCGCACACGGCCTGGATCGCGCGCCGCAGCAGCTTGCCCGAGCGGGTCTTGGGCAGCAGCGTCACGAAGCGCACCCGCGCCGGGCGCGCCACCGCGCCGAGCGTCTCGTCGACGCGCTTCATGATCTCGCCCTCGAGCTTCAACGCGCCGGCGGCGTCGGCCGCGAGCGAGGAATCCTTGAGCACCACGAAAGCCATCGCGACCTGGCCCTTGAGTTCGTCGGCGACGCCGACCACAGCGACCTCGGCGACCGCGGCATGGCCGGAGACGGCCTCCTCGATCTCGCGCGTGCCCAGCCGGTGGCCGGCGACGTTGATCACGTCGTCGGTGCGGCCGAGGATGAAGTAGTAGCCGTCGGCGTCGCGGATGCCCCAGTCGAAGGTGCTGTAGACGCTCTTGCCCGGCACCGTCTTCCAGTAGGTGTTGACGTAGCGCGCGTCGTCGCCCCAGACGGTCTGCATGAAGCCGGGCGGCGTCGGCCCGGCAACCACCAGCACGCCCTTGCGATTGGGCTCGGTCAGCTCCTCGCCGCTGGCGTCGTCGATCAGCCTGACGTCGAAGCCGGGCATCGGCAGGCCGGGGCTGCCGAACTTCGGTGTCTTCGGCGCCACGCCGTCGATGCCGTTGGCCAGCGTCAGGATCGGCCAGCCGGATTCGGTCTGCCAGTAGTTGTCGATGATCGGGCGGCCGATACCGTCGGCAATCCACTGCGCGGTCGGCTCGTCGAGCGGCTCGCCGGCGAGGTAGAGGCCGCGCAGCGAGCTCAGGTCGTGCTGCTTGAGCAGCGCCGGGTCATGCTTCTTGAGCACGCGCACCGCGGTCGGCGAGCTGAACATCGCCGTGACCTTGTACTTCTCGACCAGACGCCACCAGATCGCGGCATCGGGCCGGATCGGCAGGCCTTCGTAGAGGATCGTCGTCATGCCGTGGATCAGCGGCCCATAGACGATGTAGCAATGGCCGACGACCCAGCCGATGTCGCTGGTGCAGAAGTAGGTCTCGCCCGGCTCGCAGCGGAAGATGCTCCTCATGCTCGCGGCCAGCGCCACGCAGTAGCCGCCGGTGTCGCGCTGCACGCCCTTCGGTCTACCGGTGGTCCCACTGGTGTAGATCGTGTAGCTCGGCGTCGTCGATTCGAGCCAGGTCACAGGCACCTCGGCATCGAGGTGCTGTTCGCGCAGCGGCGCGTAGTCCACGTCGCGCCCCGGCACGCGCTCCATGGCGCTGAGGCCGCGATCGACCAGCAGCACGCGCTCGGGCTTGTGCTGCGCGAAATCGATGGCCGCGTCGAGCAGCGGCTTGTAGGCCACCACCTTGCCGCCGCGCGATCCGGCGTCGGCGCTGACCACGAGCTTCGGCCGCGCGTCGTCGATGCGGTTGGCCAGGCTCTGGCTGGCGAAGCCGCCGAACACCACCGAGTGGATCGCGCCGATGCGCGCGCAGGCCAGCATCGCGAACACCGCCTGCGGAATCATCGGCATGTAGATCAGCACGCGGTCGCCCGGCTGCACGCCGAGCGCGAGCAGGATGGCCGCCATGCGCTGCACCTCGGCATGCAGGTCGCGGTAGCTGTAGGTGACTTCGCGATCGACCTCGGTCGAGACCCAGACCAGCGCGTTCTGCCCGCCGCGCGTGGCGAGGTGGCGGTCGACCGCGTTGTGGCAGAGGTTGGTGGTGCCGCCGACGAACCACTTCGCGAACGGCGGGTTCGAGTGATCGAGTACCTGCTCGAAGGGACGCTGCCAGTCCACGAGCGCGGCCTGCTCGCGCCAGTGGGCCTCGGGCTCGGCAATCGAGCGGCGGTGGTAGGCCTCGTAGTCCATCGTGCTGTCTCCTCGTTATGCCTGCGGCGGCCATTGAAACCGCGAGCGCTGACGATGCACTGACGCCGGGCGCCCGGCAAGGCGGTGTTTTCCGCCTGCCGGCGCCTACACGGCATTGGGGATGCTGGTCCGCCCGCCAAGGCGCCACCTTGCAGCCCCGATCACACAGGGGCACGACGGCCCGGCCCAGCCCTACGGCACCCAGTTCGAGCTCGGGCACCACGACGAGGGCGTCCACCTCACGGCGCCGGTCGACGACGACGTGGCGCGGCAGGAGGCCTACCCCTTTGGCCTGGCCGCCTAGTCGGCGACACGGACCACGATCCGTCCCCGCACCTGGCCGTCCATCAGCCGCCGCGCGGCGTCGAGCGCGCCAGCTAGCGTCACCTCGCTCACCATGCTCTCCAGCAGCGCCGGGTCCAGGTCGCGCGCGAGCCGGGCCCAGGCTTGCTCGCGCAGCACGCGCGGCGCCATCACGCTGTCGACGCCGAGCAGCGCCACGTTGCGCAGGATGAAGGGCATCACCGTGCCCGGCAGGTCGGCGCCCTGGGCCAGCCCGCAGGCCGCGACCGCGCCGCCGTAGCGGGTCTGCGCGAGCGCGTTGACCAAGGTCTGGCTGCCGACCGCGTCGACCACCGCGGCCCAGCGCTCCTTCTGCAGCGGCTTGCCGGGGCTGCCCAACTCGGCACGGTCGATCACGCCGTTTGCGCCCAGTCGGCGCAGATAGTCGGCCTCGGCCGCCTTGCCGGTAGCGGCCACGACCTTGTGGCCGAGCCTGGCGAGCAAGGCCACGGCCACCGAGCCGACGCCACCGGTGGCACCGGTCACGAGCACCTCGCCGTCGCCGGCCACGAGGCCGTGGCGCTCCAGGGCCATCACGCACAGCATCGCGGTGTAGCCGGCGGTGCCGATGGCCATCGCCTGGCGCGGCGTGAAAGCGGCCGGCAGCCTGACCAGCCAGTCGCCGTCGAGGCGCGCGCGTTCGGCGAGGCAACCCCAATGCGTCTCGCCGACGCCGAAGCCGTTGTGGATGAAGGCGTCGCCCGGCTGCCAGCCAGGGTGGCTGCTCTCGCGCACGCGGCCGGCGCCGTCGATGCCCGGCACCATCGGCCACTGGCGCACCACCGGCGCCTTGTTGGTAAGCGCGAGGCCGTCCTTGTAGTTCAGCGTCGAGTACGCCGGCGCCACTAGCACCGCGGCCGGCGGCAGACGCGCCTCTTCGATCATCTGGACGCCGGCGCGGAAGCCGGCCTCGTCCTTCTCCAGCAGCAGGGCTCGGAACATCGTGCCTCTCCTCGGTGAGCTTGGGTGCGCAAGCGCGCGGCCCCAAGTGTGCCGAGACCTGAACGTAAGTGCTTGTTAGATCAGCGGATTTCCGGGCTTTCTGGGTTGACGCCCCGGCGCCGGCGCCGCTACGCTGCGCGTCGATGTCCGGCCACGCCCCTCGCCCCACCCTGCCCCGCGCCCTGCTGCGCGCGGCCGCGGCGTGCGCGCTGGCGCTGTCGTTCGGTGTTCACGCTGCGCCGGACGAGTTGCCCGGCGCGCATGCCCCGGCAACGGCGGCCAGTGCCACGGCCGGCGCCGACCCGGTGCTGAGGCTGCTGCACGAGCGCGGCTTCCTCGACGGCGAAGCGGTCGATCGCACGAGCACCGCCTCGGGCCTGGCCGCCGAGGCCTCGGACTGGGCCACCGGCCTGATCGGCTCGGCCATGAACTTCCTCGGTGTGCGCTATCGCCGCGGCGGCCAGAGTGTCGAGCAGGGTTTCGACTGCAGCGGCTTCACGCGCCATGTCTTCGAGGCCAGCGTCGGCCTGATGCTGCCGCGCCGCTCCAAGGAGCAGGCCAGCACGCCGGGCTGGCTCAAGGTCGAGCGGGCCGAACTCAAGCCGGGTGACCTGGTGTTCTTCAACACCTTGCGCAGCACCTTCTCGCACGTCGGCATCTACGTCGGCGACGGCAAGTTCATCCACGCGCCGCGCACCGGCGGCAAGGTGCGCGTCGAGGACATGCGGGTGGCCTACTGGAGCAAGCGCTTCAACGGTGCGCGACGCGCGCCCGAGGGCGGCCCCGCGTCCACCGTTGCCGGCACCAGCGCCAGCGCGGTCGAGATGGCGCCTGCCGCGCCGGGCCCGGCCGTGCGCGGCGCGGGCGCGCGACTCCTTCCCACCAGCGCGCCGGTACGCAACTAGAGCCTGCGCGAGCCGGGCGCGAGCCCTCCGGTAGCGTGGACAGGCCCTAACCGGGTCACCCCCGGTCGCGGCCGAGGGCACAATGCCCGGATGGCCGAGCGCAGCATCCCCCTCGTCGACTTGCGCGCGCGCGCATTGCCGATGCGCGTGCCGCCGCAGGCCCTGCCCGCCAACGGCCTGCTGGCCGACCGCCGCGGCCGTCCGCTGCACGACCTGCGGATCTCGGTCACCGACCGCTGCAACTTTCGCTGCAGCTACTGCATGCCGAAGGAAGTCTTCGACAAGCACCACGAGTTCCTGCCGCACGGCGAACTGCTGAGCTTCGAGGAGATCACGCGCACCGCGCGGCTGTTCGTGGCGCAGGGCGTGCGCAAGCTGCGCCTCACCGGCGGCGAGCCGCTGCTGCGCAAGAACCTCGAGGTCCTGGTCGGGATGCTGGCCGCGCTGCGCACGGCCGACGGCGAGCCGCTCGACATCACGCTCACGACCAACGCCTCGCTGCTGGCGCGCAAGGCCGCGGCACTGCAGGCGGCCGGCCTGCGGCGCGTGACGGTCAGCCTCGACGCGCTCGACGACGCGGTGTTCAAGCGCATGAACGACGTCGACTTTCCGGTCGCCGAGGTGCTGCGCGGCATCGACGCGGCGCTGGCCGCGGGCCTGGCGCCGCTCAAGGTCAACATGGTCGTGAAGCGCGGCACCAACGACCACCAGGTGCTGCCGATGGCGCGCCATTTCCGTGAGCACTACGACGGCCAAGTCGCGCTGCGCTTCATCGAGTACATGGATGTCGGCGCCACCAACGGCTGGCGCATGGACGAGGTGCTGCCCTCGCAGGAGTTGCGCGCGCTGATCGAGCGCGAGTTGCCGCTGGTGCCGCTGGCCGCCAGCGCCCCCGGCGAGACCGCGCAGCGCTTCGGCTACCGCGACGGGCGCGGCGAGATCGGTTTCATCTCCAGCGTCACCCAGGCCTTCTGCGGCGACTGCAACCGCGCCCGGCTGTCGACCGAGGGCCGGCTCTACCTGTGCCTGTTCGCCTCGCACGGCCACGACCTGCGCGCGCTGCTGCGCGGGGGCGCCAGCGACGCCGAGATCGAGGCCGCGATCGGCGCCGTCTGGAGCGGACGCGACGACCGCTACTCCGAGCTGCGCGGCAGCGGGCAAGCGGCGCCGGCGGCCTCGGGGCGCCGCGTCGAGATGAGCTACATCGGAGGATGAGCGCCCATGTCGCCCCGCCCCTGGTGGCTGCCACCGCCGCTGTCGATCGCGCCGCAGGTGCGGCGACGGATCGGCTGGGCCGGCGTGGCCTCGCTGCTGTTGCCTTGGCTGGCCGGTGCCTGGTTCAAGCTCGGCATGCAGCCCGGCCTGCACCCCGACCCGGAGCGCGCGGCGCTGATGGTCGACATCCTCGTCATCGCCACCATCGTTTTCCTGCTGACGATGGTGTTCACGGTTGCGATCGGCTGCTGGGTGGTGGCCGTGATGAAGGGGCCACGCTACAGCTCCGATCCTTTCCCCGATCCCGAGATCCGTTGACCACGAGCTTGCATCGATGATCGAGCCTTCCAGCATCACCGGCCTGATCCTGGCCGGCGGCCGCGGCAGCCGCATGGGCGGTGTCGACAAGGGCCTGCAGCCCTACCACGGCCTGCCGCTGGCGCTGCACACGCAGCTGCGCCTGGCGCCGCAGGTCGGGTCCATCATGCTCAACGCCAACCGCAACCTCGGCGCCTACGAAAGCTTCGGCGTGCCTGTGTGGCCCGACCCGCCCGGACTCTCCGACTTTGCCGGGCCGCTGGCCGGATTCCTGGCCGGCATCGAGCGCTGCGAGACGCCCTGGCTGATGACGGTGCCCTGCGACACGCCGGACTTCCCGCTCGACCTGGTCGCTCGCCTGGCCGCGGCAGCCGAGCGCGAAGACGCCGAGATCGCGATGCCGCGCAGCCCGTCCGAGGACGGCTCGCTGCAGGCCCAGCCGGTGTTCTGCCTGCTGCGTTGCGATCTGCTCGAGAGCCTGGTCCGCTTCACGCACGAGGGCGGCCGCAAGATCGACCGCTGGACCGCGCAGCACCGGGTGGCGCTGGTCGACTTCGACGACGCGGCGGCCTTTGCCAACGCCAACACCGCCGACGAGTTGCGCCGCCTCGAGGCGCAGCAGGGCTGATGCAGCGATGAAGGCGGGTGACAGCATGGTTGCATTCGAGGCCCCGGTCGGCTACCGCGTCAGGCGCCTGGCGCCGGCCGACCTCGGCGCCTACAAGGCGCTGCGCGACGAGGCGCTGCGCCTGCATCCCGACGCCTTCACCTCGGACCACGAGACCGAGGTCCGGCGCGGCCCGGAGAGCTACCTCGGCCGGCTCGGCAGCAGCGACCCGCTCGGCGGCACCTTCCTGCTCGGTGCCTACGACGCCGAGGATCGACTGGTCGCCGCGGTCGGGCTCGAGCGCGAGATGCGCGCCAAGGTGCGCCACATCAGCTGGCTCATCGGCCTGATGGTGCGGCCCGAGCATGGCGGCCGCGGGCTGGCTCAGGCGCTGGTGCAGGCCTGCATCGCATCGGCGCGTTCGGCGCCGGGGCTGGAGCTGATCACGCTGTCGGTGACGGCCTCGAACGAGGTGGCCAGCCAGCGCGCGCTGCGCGTCTACGAGCGCGCCGGCTTCGAGCGCTACGGCCTGCTGCCGCGCGCGATCCGCCTCGTCGACGGCAGCGGCCGCGTCGAGTACCGCGACAAGGCGCAGATGATGCTGAGGCTGCGTTGACGGCGATGGACCAAGCCACGCTTCCCTCGCTCGACAGCGTCGCCTCCTGCATCGGCGGCTACGACCCGAACGCGCTGCCGGTGACGGCGGCGCAGGACTTCGTTGCGCGCTATGTGACGCGGGTTGGCGAGGTCGAAGCGGTCGGCCTGCGCGAAGCGCTCGGCCGTGTGCTGGCGCAGGACCTGGTTTCGCCGATCAATGTGCCGGCCCAGGACAACTCGGCCATGGATGGCTACGCACTGGCCAGCAGCGATCTGGCGCCCGACGCGCCGACGACGCTGCGCGTGGTGGGCGGCAGCGCCTTCGCTGGCGGCGCGCCGCCCGCCGCGCCCGGCCGCGGCGAATGCGTGCGCATCATGACCGGCGCGGTGATGCCGGCCGGCTGCGACACGGTGCTGCCGCAGGAGTTCTGTCGCGTCGACGGCGAGTACATCAGCTTTGCAGCCGGCATCCTCAAGCCGGGCGACAACCGTCGCCTGGCCGGCGAAGACCTGGCCCGTGGCGAGGCCGCGCTGCAAGCCGGCCGCGTGCTGCGCCCGGCCGACATCGGCATCGCGGCCTCGCTCGGGCAGGCCACGCTGCCGCTGTTCCGCAAGCTGCGCGTGGCCTTCTTCTCGACCGGCGACGAGTTGCGCTCGGTCGGCCAGCCGCTCGATCCGGGCTGCGTCTACGACAGCAACCGCTACACGCTGCACGCGATGCTGACGCGGCTCGGCGTCGAGGTGCTCGACCTCGGCGTGGTGCGCGACGACCCGGTGGCGCTGGAGGCGGCCTTCCTCGACGCCGCGTCGCGCGCCGACGCGATCATCACCTCGGGTGGCGTCAGCGTCGGCGAGGCCGACCACACCAAGCAGGTCATGGCGCGGCTGGGCGAGGTCGCGTTCTGGACCATCGCGATGCGACCCGGGCGGCCGATGGCCTTTGGCTCGATCCGCAACGGCGCTGCGCGCGCGGTGCTGTTCGGCCTGCCGGGCAACCCGGTCGCGGTGATGGTGACCTTCTACGCCTTCGTGCGCGCGGCGCTGCTGCAGATGGCGGGTGCGACGCCGGCGCCGCTGCCGCTGCTGCGCGCGCGCGCCGCGGCGCCGATCCGCAAGAAGCCGGGCCGCACCGAGTACCAGCGCGGCATCGTCGAGCGCGACGCCGACGGCGGCGACTGGCGCGTGCGCCTCACCGGCGGCCAGGGCTCGGGCATCCTGCGCTCGATGTCGCAGGCCAATGGCCTGGTGCTGCTGCATCACGCGCAGGGCGCGGTCGCGGCCGGCGACTGGCTCGACGTGGTGCCCTTCGATTCACTGATCTGAGGCCTCTGCGGGCCAGGGGAGTCGCTCCATGGCCGAACGCGAAGTCGACATCGCCATCCTCGGCGCCGGCTCGGCCGGGCTGAGCGCCTTCAGGGCCGCGAGCCGGCACACCGACAGCGTCGCGTTGATCGACCCCGGCCCGCTCGGCACCACCTGCGCCCGCGTGGGCTGCATGCCGAGCAAGCTGCTGATCGCCGCCGCCGAGGCCGCGCATGCGGTGCACGAAGCGCCGCTGTTCGGCGTGCATCCAGGCCCGCTGCGCATCGACGGTCGCGAAGTGATGGCGCGAGTACGCAGCGAGCGCGACCGCTTCGTCGGCTTCGTGCTCGACGACATCGCCGCGATCGAGGCGCGGCACCGCATCGAGGGTCGTGCCCGCTTCACCGGGCCGCAGCGCTTGCGGGTCGATCTCAACGATGGCGGCACGCTCGATCTGCACGCGCGGCGCGTCGTGATCGCGACCGGCTCGCATCCGGCACTGCCGGCCGAATGGCGCGCGGCGCTCGGCGAGCGCCTGATCGTCAACGACGATGTCTTCGACTGGCAGGACCTGCCGGCCTCGATCGCCGTGGTCGGCGCCGGCACCATCGGCCTCGAACTGGCACAGGCGCTGCACCGGCTCGGCGTGCGGGTGCGCCTGCTGGGTCGCGGCACCAAGGTCGGTCCGCTCAGCGACCCCGAACTGCAGGCGCTGGGCGCGACGGTGTTCGAGGCCGCGTTGCCGCTGCAGCGCGAGGCGGCGGTCACGAGCGTCGAGCGCGAAGGCGGCGGCGTTCGCGTGCGCTGGCACACGCCGCAAGGCGAGCATGAAGAGAGCTTCGATCTGCTGCTGGCCGCCACCGGGCGCACGCCCAATATCGAAGCGCTGGCCCCGGCGGCCGCGGGCCTGACGCTCGACGAGCACGGCGTGCCGGCCTTCGATCCGCACACGCTGCAGATCGGCCGCGGCCCGGTCTTCATCGCCGGCGACGTCAACGTCGATCGGCCGCTGCTGCACGAGGCCGCCGACGAAGGACTGATCGCCGGCGACAGCGCCGGCCGCTCGCTCACCGCCGGCCTCGACGCGTTGCCGCCGCAGCCGCGCCGCACGCCGCTGGCGATCGTCTTCAGCGACCCGCAGATCGCGCTGGCCGGCCTGAGCCATCGCCAGCTCTGCGCGGCCGGCACACGGTTCGGCACCGGCCGCGTCAGCTTTGCCAACCAGGGCCGCAGCCGCGTGATCGCGCGCAACGTGGGTGCACTGCATGTCTACGGCGAGCTGGGCACGCGACGCCTGCTCGGCGCCGAACTGCTCGGCCCGGCCGCCGAACACCTGGCACACCTGCTGGCCTGGAGCATCCAGCGCGGCGAGACGGTCGACGCCGCACTGGCCCAGCCTTTCTACCACCCGGTCATCGAAGAGGGGCTGCGCACCGCGCTGCGCGAACTGCGCAAGGCGCTCGATGCGCGGGCGACGCAGCCCTGCGAGGGCTGCGAGCCGGGCGAGTAGGCGCCGGCCGGCCTCAGCCGGTCACGAAGAGGATCCAGGGCGTCCCGATCAGCAGGTACACCGCCATGAACGCGAGTGTCGTGAACAGCCCCAGCTTGTAGAGCTCGCGCTGCGTCAGGTAGCCGCTGGCAACGAAGATGATGTTCTGGCTGCCGGCCTGCGGCGTGATCACCGAGAAGTAGCAAGTCGCCAGAAGCAGGCCGTAAGCCATCAGCGGCGCAGGGACGCCGCCGCGCATGCCCACGTCGAGAAAGACACCGAGCAGCGCCAGCGCCTGCGAGGACTGGCTGACGAACAGGTAGTGGATCGCCACGTAGAGCGCGATCAGCGTCACGTAGGTGGCGGGCCAGGACAGCCCGCCGAGTTGCGAGGCCAGGCGCTCGCCGACGTAGGCCATGAATCCGAGTTCGTTCAACTGCCCGCTCAACGCAAACAGGACCGCGAGCCAGAGGAAGGTGGCCAGCGTGTCGCCCTGCTTGGAGATGTCGTCGAGGGTCAGCACGCCCACCACCAGCAGTGCAGCAAGGCCCATGAAGGCGATGCTGGTGACATTCAGGTTGAGTCTTTCGGCAAAGACCCAGCAGCCAACCATCACGGCGAAGATCACGGCCGTGAAGCGCTCGTCGCGCGACATCGGGCCCATCGCGGCCATCTCGGCGCGGGCCGCCGCCGGCGCCTCGGGCGTGGCGGCGACACCGGGTGGGTAGAGCTTCGCGACGAGCAGCGGCAGCATCGCGATCGCGATCAACGACGGCACCGAGGACGCCAGGAACCAGCTGCCGAAACCGATCTCCAGGCCGACCTCCTGCACGATCTGCACGCCGATCGGGTTGGTCGACGAGGCCGTCAACCACAGGGCGGACGACACGGCGAGGCTCGCCATCGCACAGAACATCAGGTAGCCGCCGAGCCGGCGTCCTTCGGGGTCCTCGGGGTCGGAGCCTGCGCCCTTGGCGACCGAGAGCACGATCGGAAACAGCACGCCGCCGCGCGCGGTATTGCTCGGAAAGGCCGGCGCGATGGCGGCGTCGGTCAACACGATGCTGTAGGCCAGGCCGAGCGACGAACCACCGAAGCGGCTCACCATGAACAGGCTGATTCGCCGACCCAGGCCCGACTTGACGACGGCCTGCGCGACGATGAACGCCACGACCACCAGCAGCACGCTCGCGTTCGCAAAGCCCGAGAAGGCCTTCGCCGGCGTGATCGTGCCGGTGAGGACCACGGTCCCGACGGCGAACATCGCCGCCGTGAGCAGCGGGAAGGCCCCCAGCAGCACCGAGGCGATGGCCGCGACGAACACGGCGAAGAGGTGCCATGCCTGCGCCGTGAGCCCGGCCGGCACCGGCGAGAACCAGATCCCGATCGCGATGACGAAGGGGATCGCGCGCTTCAGGTGGTAGCCGAGGTTCTTCATTGGGGCGTGCCTCCCGGGCCCGGATTCGTGCCCGGCTTCACTCGACCCCTCAACCCGACGGCACGGCCCTGGATCGAGCCGTCCTCGGCTTCGAGCACGTACTGCCAGGCGAATTCGTAGCTGCCCGAGGCACCGGCATAGCGCCCCGTTCCGCCGAGGATCGAGCCCGTGATCCGGTTCTGCGCCACGGTGCCCTCGCCCTGCAGTTCGCTGAAGACCTGATGTCCGGCCTCGTCGGTCCAGACACTTCGGCCGACAAGGCCGGTGGCGCTGTCGGTCAGTGCGATCAGCTCCACCCGGAAGCCCACACCGGGGCGCCCCGGCCCAGCCAGCAGCATCGTTCCGCCAAGGTGGATGACCGAGCCACGGCGATCCGCTCCGAGCGGGATCGACTGACGGGTGCCGGCGGCGTTCCAGCTTCCCTCGAACTCCCGCCACTCGGTGGAGGGCGACACGGTCGCCGCCGGCCCTGTCGCGGGGCCGCAGGCCGCCGCCGACATCGCCAGCGCGACCGCCGCGAGTCGCCCCGACAAGCGGCCTGCGGTGCTTGCCGGCGTGACGGTGCGCGCCCCCGCACCCGACCGCCCGGCGACGGTACAGGCCCGTTCAAAGTGCCATCTCGCGCCCATCTGCTGCCTCCGTCTCCAGGTCCGACCATAGCAAGGTGCGCTCGGCAACGGCAGCAGCGCATTTGTGGGGGTCGCGGCGGCGCGCCCCGCATCGGCGGCTCGGCCCCAGGGCCGGGCGACGAATATCCTTCGAGCCATGGAAGTCACCCTGCGCGAGATCACCGCGGACACCGTCGACGCCGTCATCGCCCTGGCCGTCGGGCCGGACCAGCAAGGGTTCGTCGCGTCGAACGCCGTGTCGCTGGCCCAGGCGCTGTTCAGCGAGGAAGCGTGGTACCGCGCGATCCATGCCGACGAAGAGCTGGTCGGCTTCGTGATGCTCGACGACGAGACGTTGCGCAAGTCGCCACCGGCCGAGCCGGACATCGGCCTGTGGCGCCTGATGATCGATGCCCGCCACCAGCGCCGGGGCATCGGCAGGGAGGTGATCCGGCTGATCGTCCGGCATGTCGCGAGCAAGCCTGGGGTTCGCACGCTCTACACCTCGTACGTGCCCGGGCCTGGCGGCCCGGAGCCGTTCTACCTGTCCCTCGGGTTCGTGCCGACCGGCGAGATCGACGAGGGAGAGGTGGTGGTCGAGTACCCGCGAAGCAGCATCAGCGCCTGAATCACGCCGCCTGCTCGTGTCCCTCGTGCAGCGCGGGCGTCCCGATCGGCCCCGGTGCGGCCTTGCGCGCCAGCCGCCCGTAGACGGTCGGCACGAAGAAGATCGTCGGCAGCGTGCCCGGCGTGGCCAGGCCCTGCTGGCGCAGTTGGTGGGCGAACTCGACGACCAGGATCCCAGCTTGGTGATCAGGCCGATCTGCGAGTACACGTTGAGGGTGCCGCCGCTGAGCTTGAGCGCGAGCAACGCAAGGCGCTCGATGCGCGGGCGACGCAGCCTTGCGAGGGCTGCGAGCCTGGCGGGTAGCAGCCCGGGCCTGCGTCCCACCCCGCACTGGCGAGCGCCCGTTGCCCCCCAATCCGAAAAGCAACGGCGCTCGCCCGGCCTGGCGTCATCGACTAGGGTTGAGCAGTGCGGACGCACGTCCGTCAACGATGGGCAAGGAGCGATCCATGCGGTACATCAAGGCATTGCTGGGTGGGGCCGCGCTGGCCGCGATGCTGCCGACCCAGGCGGCCATCGTCGTGCTCGATTTCGAGGGCGTCGGCGACCTAGCCTCCCTCGACGATTTCTACAACGGCGGCACCGACAGCGCTGGCAATTCGGGCACCAACTTCGGCGTCATCTTCACCGACACCTCGATCGGCTACGTCGATGCCGACGCGGGCGGCAGTGGTGACCAGGCCAACGAGCCCACGCCCAACACCGTGCTGACTTTCGAGTTCAGCAGCAACGACATCATGAACGTGCCCGCCGGCTTTGACACTGGCGTCTCGTTCTTCTACTCGGCCACCGAAGCGGTCTTCATCGGCGTGTACGACGGATTGAATGCCACCGGCAACCTGCTGGCGACGATCCCGCTGGTCAAGCAATTCAACATCGGCTGCGTCGGCGACCCCACTGGCGACACCTGCAACTGGTCCCCCGCTGGAGCCGCCTTTGCCGGCGTGGCCAAGTCGGTCGACTTCAGTGGTGCGGGCCTCTACGTCCGCTTCGACAACGTCACGCTTGGCAGCGCCCGGCCGGTGCCCGAGCCGAGCAGCTACCTGCTGATGGCGCTGGGGCTCACGGCTGTCGGGCTGGTCTCGCGGCGCCGCATGAGGCGCTGAGCCGCAACTTCAGGCGGCGACACGCCGCGGCCGGGCGCCCGTAGCCGCCCGGATCTGTCGGCGGATACCCGGCCGCGGTGGCTTCGATGGAACCTGCACCAGCCGCCGCAGCCCTCACACCGCCTGCTCGCTCGGCTTCTCCGCCGAGGGGGTCTCGATCGGCCCCGGCGTCGAGCGGCGCGCCAGCAGCGTGTAGACCGTGGGCACGACGAAGATCGTCAGCAGCGTGCCGAGCGACATGCCGCCGACGATGACCCAGCCGATCTGCTGGCGGCTTTCGGCGCCGGCGCCCTCGGCCAGCGCCAGCGGCACCGCGCCGAGCACCATCGCGCCGGTGGTCATCAGGATCGGGCGCAGGCGCAGCGTCGCCGCCTCGGCCACCGCATCGACCGTGGCCATGCCCTGCTGGCGCAGTTGGTTGGCGAACTCGACGATCAGGATGCCGTGCTTGCTGATCAAGCCGACCAGCGTGATCAGCCCGATCTGCGAATAGACGTTGAGGGTGCCGCCCGAGAGCTGCAGCGCCAGCAGCGCGCCGACCATCGACAGCGGTACCGACAGCAGGATCACCAGCGGGTCGACGAAGCTCTCGAACTGCGCCGCCAGCACCAGGAAGATGAAGGCCAGCGCCAGCACGAAGACCAGCGCCAGCGAACCGCTGCTGGCGCGGAACTCGCGCGAGACGCCGTTGAGCTCGTAGGAGTAGCCGGCCGGCAGCACCTTGGCCGCGGTCGCCTCCATGAACGGCAGCGCCTCGCCGAGCGAGAAGCCGGGCGCCAGGCTGGAGGTGAGGCTCACCGAACGGCGCTGGTTGAAGTGGTTGAGTTCGCGCGGCGCCACGCTGGTCTCGAGCTTGACGAGCGAGGCCAGCGGCAGGATCTGGTCGCCGCGGCCGCGCACGAACAGGCGCTCGATGTCGTCGGGCGCGGTGCGGCCGCTGGGCTCGGTCTGAACGATCACGTCGTACTGCTCGGCATCGCGCTGGTAGCGCGTGACCTGGCGACCGCCGAGCATGGTCTCGATGGTGCGCGCGACGGAGTCGACCGCGACACCGGCATCGGCCACCCGCTCGCGGTCGACGCTGATGAAGATCTCCGGCTTGTTCAGGCGCAGGTCGCTGTCGGGCTGCACCAGCCCCGGGTTCTTGGCCATCTCGGCCAGGAAGGCCTGGCTCACCTGGGCCAGGTTGGCATAGCTGTCGGAGGTGGTGATCACGAAGTTCACCGGCCGCTCGCGAAAGCCCTGGCCGAGCGAGGGCGGCGTGACCGGGAAGGCCTGCACCCCGGGCAGGTTCATGAACGAGGGCAGCAGCTTGCCGGCGAGTTGCTGCGTGCTGCGCGTGCGCTCGTCCCAGTCGACGGTGCGCAGCACCGAGAAGCCCTGCGCCACGGTCGGCTGGCCGGAGACCGCGAACACGCGGTCAAACTCGGGCTCGGCGCGCGCGATGCGGTCGATCTCGTCGAGGTAGCGCTGGGTGAAGGCGAGCGTCGAGCCGTCGGGCGCGCTGACGCTGGTGAAGATCACGCCGCGGTCCTCCATCGGCGCCAGTTCGCTCTTGAGGTGGGTGAACAACCACCAGGCCGCGGTGGCGGCGACCGCCATCACGACCACCACGATCCAGCGCCGCGTCAGCGTCCAGCGCAGCACGCCCGCGTAGCCCTCGGTGAGCGCGACCAGCACGCGTTCCATGCCGCGGTCGAAGCGGCCCGGGTTCGGGTTGTGGCGCAGCAGCTTGCTGCACATCATCGGCGTCAGCGTCAGCGCGACGAAGCCCGAGACCACCACCGCGCCGGCCAGCGTCAGCGCGAACTCGGTGAACAGGCGGCCGGTGCGCCCCGGCGTGAAGGCCAGCGGCGCATAGACCGCGGCCAGCGTCAGCGTCATCGCGACCACCGCGAAGGCGATCTCGCGCGCGCCCTTGAGGGCGGCCTGGAAGGGCTCCATGCCCTCCTCGATGTGGCGATAGATGTTCTCGAGCACGACGATCGAGTCGTCGACCACGAGGCCGATCGCCAGCACCAGCGCCAGCAGCGTCAGCGTGTTGATCGTGAAGCCGGCCAGCGACATCAGGGCGAAGGCGCCGATCAGGCTGACCGGAATGGTGACCAGCGGAATGATCGAGGCACGCAGCGTGCGCAGGAAGACGAACACCACCAGCGCCACCAGCACCACGGCCTCGAGGATGGTCTCGAAGACCGACTTCACCGACTCCTTGATGAAGACCGAGAGGTCGTTGGCAATCTGGACCTTGAGCCCCGCCGGCAGGTCGCGCTCGATCTGCGGCATCACCGCACGCACGCCGGCCGAAACCTCGAGCGGGTTGGCGGTGGCGTTGCGGATCACGCCCATCGAGACCGCCGGCACGCCGTTCAGGCGCACGCCGGAGCGCTCGCTGGCCGCGGCCTCCTCGATGCGCGCGACATCGCGCAGCCGCACCGTGTAGCCACCCACCTGGCGCAGTGCGATGTCGGCGAACTGGTCGACGCGCTGCAGGTCGGTACGCGCGGTCACGGTGAACTCGCGCTGCTGGCTCTCGATGCGGCCGGCCGGCACCTGCAGGTTCTGCGCGCGCAGCGCGTTCTCGACATCCTGCACCGTCAGCCGGTGCGCGGTCAGGCGGTCGGGGTCGAGCCAGATCCGCATTGCGAAGCGGCGGTCGCCGTTGATCTGCACGTCGGCCACGCCGGGCACGGTCTGCAGCCGCGGCTTGACGATGCGGTTGAGCACGTCGGTGATGTCGAGCGGGCTCAGCGTCTCGCCCGAGAAGGCGATCCAGATGGTCGGCGTGGCGTCGGCCTCGACCTTGGCGATGACCGGTTCGTCGACCGTGTCGGGCAGGCGCCCGCGCACCCGCGAGGCGCGGTCGCGCACGTCGGCGGCGGCGTTGTCCGGGTCCTTCGTGAGCTTGAAGCGCACGGTGATCTGGCTCTGCTCGGCGCGCGAGATCGAGGTCAGGATGTCGACCCCCTCGATGCCGGCGATCGAGTCCTCGAGGATCTTGGTGACCTGCGACTCGATCACCTCCGACGAGGCGCCGGTGAGCCGGGTCGAGACGGTGACCACCGGCTCGTCGATGCGCGGGTACTCGCGCACCGACAGCTGGTTGAACGCGACCATGCCGACCAGCAGCAGCAGCAGCGACAGCACGGTCGCGAAGACCGGGCGACGAATGGAGACTTCGGCGAGTTGCATGTCGGGACCTTGCCTCGCCTCAGCCGGCGCTGACGCCGCGGGCCAGCTTGGTGCCCGGCCCCGAGGCCGGCGCCGAGGCCGCGCGCGGTGGCGCGGCGCCGACCTCGACCACCTTGACCGGCATGCCGTCGGCGCGCATCAGGCGCGACTGGCCGGCCGTGACCACGGTATCGCCGGCCTGCAGGCCCTGCGTGACCTCGACCGCGCCCTCGCGGCGCAGCCCGGTCGCCACTTCGACCCGCTGCGTCGACGCGCCCTTGTCGCCCTTGACCACCTTGACCACGTACTGCTTGCTGCCCTGCGGCACGATAGCCTCTTCCGGCACCAGCACCGCGTTGCGCTGCTCGAGCACCAGGCGCACCCGCGCGAACATGCCGGGCTTGAGCTGGTTCTGCGGCTTCGGCAGCAGCGCCCGCACCGCCAGCGAGCGGCCGTCGTTGTCGACCAGCGACTCGAGCGCGGTCACCTGCGCCTCGAGCCGGCTGCCGGGCAGTGCGTCGACCGTCACCGTCACCGGCTGCCCCGGCGCCAGGCGCGCGATGTAGCGCTCGGGCAGGCGGAAGTCCACGTAGAGCGCGGAGATGTCCTCGAGCGTCACGATGTCGGCGCTTTCCTTCACCACGTCGCCGACGTTGACCTTGCGGATACCGGCGGTGCCGTCGAACGGCGCCTCGATGCGCATGCGCGCCAGCTGCGCCTGGGCCAGCGCGACCTGGGCCTCGGCCACGTCGAGGTTGGCCTGGGCCTGGTCGACCACGCTGCGGGTGACGAAGTTCTGGGCCACCAGCTCCTCGTTGCGCTTGAGCGTGGTGCGCGAGATCGCCGCCTGCGCCTTGGCCTGCTCGAGCTGGGCGCGCTGCAGGCTGTCGTCGAGCTGCATCAGCACCTGGCCGCGGCGCACCCGCGCCCCGTCGGCAAAGCCCAGCCGGACCACCCGGCCACCCACCTCGGGGCGCAGCACCACGCCCTGGCGCGAGCGCAGGGTGCCGACCGCGGTGGCCTCGTCGGCCATCGTGCCGCGCTCGGCGCGCGCCACCTCGACCGCGGTCGGGCCGCCGGCGGGCGCGGCGGCCGGCGTCGCGGCCGGGCGGTGCTGCCACCACCACGCGAGCGCCGACAGCGCGATCAGGCCGACGACGGCCACCAGCAGGTGAAGCTTGCGATTCTGGTTCATGTCCCTGGATGCTGATTTCTTCGGAGCAGGTGCTGCGCCCCCGATGTTCGCCGTTTTCGCGTCAGCGTGCCGTCAGGCACCCGGCAAGACCCGCAATCGGGCCGAATTTTCCCGCTTCTTCATTAGGCGGTCGCGGCCAGCGCGACCCCGCGATTGGCCAGCGCGTCGGCGCGTTCGTTGCCCGGGTCGCCGGCATGGCCCTTGACCCAGCGCCAGTCGACCTTGTGCCGGGCCGCGGCCTGCTCCAGCTTCTGCCACAGCTCGATGTTCTTGACCGGCTTGCCGTCGGCGGTGCGCCAGCCGCGCGCCTTCCAGCCGCTCATCCATTCGGTGATGCCCTTGCGCACGTACTGGCTGTCGGTGTAGAGCACCACGTCGCAGGGGCGCTTGAGCGAGCCCAGCGCCTCGATCACCGCGGTCAGCTCCATGCGGTTGTTGGTGGTGCCCGGCTCCCCGCCGCAGAGTTCCTTCTCGTGGCCCTCGCTCTGCAGCCAGGCGCCCCAGCCGCCCGGACCCGGGTTGCCCTTGCAGGCGCCGTCGGTGTAGATGGTCACGCGCTGGCGCGCGATGGTGTCGCTCATCGTGTCTCTTCCGTGATCCTGTTGAGGTCGTTGCCCTGCTGGGCATGGTGGCGGTGGGTCGCCACGGCCGGCGCCGAGCGGGGCGCCGGCGCGCGCTTCCAGGCCGGGCTGATCAGGCGCATGCCGCGCACCCGCTTGACCGCCACCACCGCGTAGACGGCGCCGAACACCGGCCACCAGCGGTCGCCGGCCGGCTCGATCCAGCGCCAGCGGTCGAGCCACTTCTGCGAGCGCAGCGCCGGCCGGTAGCAACCGAAGCCGCCGCTCTCGACCTCGAAGCTGAGCAGGCGCAGCCAGTCGCGCAGCCGGCGATGGGCGATGAACTCCCCGGCCGAAGGCAGGAACAGCGCGCGCTCGCCGCGCGCCAGCGCCAGCCGCAGCGTCCAGCGGCCGAGCCACTGGCGCAGGCCCCACAGGCTGTTCGGGTTGAAGCCGACGATCACGACCCGGCCGTCGGGCACCAGCACGCGTTCGACCTCGCGCAGCGTCGCATGCGGATCGAGCGAGAGCTCGAGCGTGTGCGGCAGCACGACCAGATCGAGGCTCTGGCTGGCAAAGGGCAGCGCCGCGAAGTCGCACTGCACCGCACTGACGCGCGGCGGCAGCGGCGAAGGCTCCTCCGACGCGTCCGGCACGGTGGGATCGGCATCGGCATCGGCATCGGCGTCGGCCGCTGGCGGCGCTTCGCCCGTCGCCCCGGCCGCGCGCACCAGCCAGCGATGCGGCATGCGGTTGGACCGCAGCCCGTCGATCGCCGGCAGGCCGAGCTGGATCGCGTGGAAGCCGAACATGTCGCCGACCATGGCGTCGATGCGCTCCTGCTCCCAGGCCAGCAGATAGCGGCCCGGCGGCGTCTGCAGCCAGAGGGGCAAACCTATAATCGGCGCGTCTTGCGTCATGAACCTGGTCGCTGTTCCCGCCTTCACTGACAACTACATCTGGATACTTCACGACGGCCAAGCGGCCCTCGTCGTCGATCCGGGGGAAGCGGCGCCGGTGCAGCGCGCTCTGGACGAGCGCTCGTTGAAGCTGCGAGCGATTGTAGTGACGCACCATCACGGCGATCACGTCGGCGGCATCGAGGAATTGCTGCCCCGGCTTCGGCGTGACGGCGGCGGCCCGATCTTCGGCCCCGCCGGCGAATCGATCCCGCACCGCACGCACGCACTGCGCGGGGGCGACGGAGTCGATCTGCTTGGGACTCGCTTCGAGGTCATCGACGTGCCGGGCCATACCGCCGGACACATCGCCTACTTCGGCCAGCCGACCGGCCAGGCACCGTTGCTGCTGTGCGGCGACACGCTGTTCGGCGGCGGCTGCGGCCGGCTCTTCGAGGGCACGCCGGCCCAGATGCATGCCTCGCTCGATGCACTGGCCGCGCTGCCGTCGGCGACACGCGTCTGCTGTGCGCACGAATACACGCTTTCCAACCTGAGATTCGCGCTCGCCGCCGACCCCGACAACGCCGAACTGCTCGATCGCATCCATCATTGCGAGGCGCTGCGCGCCGCCGGCCAGCCGACGCTGCCGTCGACGCTGGCGCAGGAACTGCACACCAATCCGTTCCTGCGCTGTCGCGAGCCCGCGGTCGTCGCCAGTGCGCGCCGGCATGGCGCGGCGAGCGACTCGGCCGTGGATGTCTTCGCCGCGCTGCGGGCATGGAAGAACAACTTCAAATGATCAAGCAAGCCATCGCGCCGACACGAATCACCCTCCTGCCACTGCTCGCCGCCCTCGTGCTGGCCGGCTGCGCCACCGCGCCGGGCAACGAGCCCGCGCCGGACACCACCGCGGCGGTCGCCGCCGTCGCACCGGCGGCCGACAGCGCTCCGGCCGCCGATGCAACCACCTCCACCGGCGCGGGCACAGCCGTCGCCGAAGCCCTCGATGCCGCCGAGGCCCGGCAGGCGGTCGGCACGCCGATCGACCCGCTCGATCCCGAGCTCAAGGTCGACCTCGACGACGCCACCGCCCAGCGCGACCTCTGGCTGCGCGTGCGCAAGGGCTTCGCGATGCCCGATCTCGACACCGCGCTGGTGCGCAAGCAGGAGCAGTGGTACGCGAGCCGGCCCGACTACGTGCAGCGCATGACCGAGCGCTCGGGGCGCTACCTGTTCCACATCGTGGCCGAGGTCGAGAAGCGCGGCATGCCGACCGAGCTCGCGCTGCTGCCCTTCATCGAGAGCGCGTTCAACCCGCAGGCCATGTCGCACGCCAAGGCCTCGGGCATGTGGCAGTTCATGCCGGCCACCGGGCGCGACTACGAGTTGCGCCAGAACGTGTTCCGCGACGACCGGCGCGACATCCTCGCCTCGACCCGTGCCGCGCTCGACTACCTGCAGCGGCTGTACGGCATGTTCGGCGACTGGCAGCTCGCGCTGGCGGCCTACAACTGGGGTGAGGGCAGCGTCGCGCGTGCGATCGCCAGGAACGAGAAGGCCGGCAAGCCCACCGACTACCTCAGCCTGCGCATGCCGGCCGAGACCGCCAACTACGTGCCCAAGCTGCAGGCGGTGAAGAACATCGTCGCGCGTCCGGCCGACTTCGGCCTCGCGCTGCAGCCGATCGAGAACCACCCGTACTTCCTGTCGGTGCCGATCCAGCGCGACATCGACGCCGCGCTGGTGGCGCAGCTCGCCGGCATGCCGCTGGCCGAGTTCCAGGCGCTCAACCCCTCGCTCAACAAGCCGGTCATCCTGGCGGCCGGCACGCCGCAGCTGCTGCTGCCCTACGAGAACGCGCAGCAGTTCGTGCGCACGCTGCCGGAGCACCGCGGTCCGCTGGCCAGCTGGACCGCCTGGGTGGTGCCGTCGACGATGAAGCCGGCCGAGGCGGCCAAGCGCGTCGGCATGGGCGAGGCGCAGCTGCGCGAGGTCAACCGCATCCCGCCCAAGATGCTGGTCAAGGGCGGCTCGACGCTGCTGGTGCCGCGCAGCGCGCAGCGCGACGCCGACGTCTCCGACCACCTGGCCGACAACGCCAGCCTGGCGCTGGCGCCCGAGCGCCTGCCGGGCCGGCGCGTGGTCGTCAAGGCCAAGCCCAAGGACAGCGTTGCCAGCGTCGCCCGCCGCTACGGCGTGAGCGCGGGCGCGGTGGCGCAATGGAACTCGGTGAGCGCCGGCAGCGCCTTCCAGACCGGCCAGCAGGTGGTGCTGTATCTGCCGAAGGCCACGAGCACCGGCAAGGCGAAGACACGCTCGGCGAAGGCCGCGTCCGGCACGCGCAAGGCCGCTGCGACCAGCGGCGGACGCAAGGTCGCGCAGACCGGCGAGGCCACGTCGAAGGCGCGCTGACGCCAGGCGCTGCCGCGGCGTCGGGGCCGCCGCGACGCGGATCCCGCAGCGCACGCCGGCGGCGTCTTCGCTGCTCGCTCCCTAGTTCGATGGTCCGGACACCGCCCTTGATGTATGTCATCGGGAAGCCGTTGACCGCCACGCAGTGCGCGTATACAACCGCGGCAACGACGCATCTGCGGTGGTTCATGCAGACGCGCCGAATTGCGGGCAATTCGGCGACTACCTGAGTACGTCTCCGAAGCATGTCGTGGTTTCCTCCGGACAACGCTACAGGAGAGAAGATGAACGCATCGTCGAAGTCGGCCGAGCCGATCCAAACCCTTCTGCAGTACTACGCAGGCTCGGAGGCGCGGGTCGACGAGTGGCGCACGCTGACCCGGCTGGCGCGGTCGCTCGAGGCCAGCGGTGGTGGCGGCGACCTGGTCGAGGCACAGCGCGTGCTGCGTGAGCTGCAGCCGATCGAGGAACTGCATGCCTACCCCGGCCCGGCGCTGCTCGCGCATGTCAACGACCGCCTGCACCGCGGCGAGTGGGCCGCCTTCCAGCGCCTGACGAACCGCATCAGCGGCGCGCTGCTGACCAACAGCTACCGCGAGGACGTCAGCGCCTGGGCCCTCGACGACGAGGCCGAATCGGCGCTGCCCGACTTCGCGCCGCCGGCGCAGGGTCACGGCCAGTCGCGTCGCCCCTACTTTGAAGTGCTGCACGTCGCCGCGATCGACAAGAGCCAATGGGGCAGGTTGCGTGCCACCTTCAACCGGCTGCGGCGCGCCGAGGACGAGTTCGTCTACGAGGTGGTGGTGGTCGGCAGCTTCGAGGACGCGGTGCTGGCCGCCATCTTCAACCACAACCTGCAGGCGGTACTGATCGGCGACGGCTTCCCCTTCACGCTGGGGAACGACATCCCGGTGCTGCAGAAGCTCCTCGCGAACCACGTCCCGGCCGAGGCCCGACAGGGCGACTCCGGCTCGGCCCTGGCCACGGTGCTCAAGCGTCTGCGTCCCGAACTCGACATATTCCTGACCACCGACCGCGATCCCGCCAGCGTGGCCGGCTCGGATGCGGCCGCCGCCGTGCGACGCGTGTTCTACGGGCCCGAGGAGCCGATGGAGATGCACCTGTCGATCCTGGACGGGATTCAGGATCGCTATCGCACCCCCTACTTCGACAACCTCAAGCACTACGCGGCGCGGCCGGTCGGCACCTTCCACGCGCTGCCCATCGCGCGCGGCAAGTCGGTGTTCAAGTCGAACTGGATTCGCGACATGGGCGAGTTCTACGGCACCAACCTGTTCCTGGCCGAGTCCTCGGCCACGACCGGTGGCCTCGACAGCCTGCTCGACCCGACCGGCAACATCAAGGATGCCCAGGACCTTGCCGCACGCGCCCTCGGCGGCGACCGCAGCTTCTTCGTGACCAATGGCACCTCGACCGCCAACAAGATCGTGCACCAGGCGATCTGCGTGCCGGGCGACATCGTGCTGATCGACCGCGACTGCCACAAGTCGCACCACTACGGCGCCGTGATGTGCGGCGCGCAACCGCTCTACATCGACGCCTTCCCGATCAAGAAGTACTCGATGTACGGCAGCCTCGGCATCCGTCCCATCAAGGAGGCGCTGCTGACGCTCAAGGCCGAGGGCCGGCTGGACAAGGCCAAGATGCTGGTGCTGACCAACTGCACCTTCGACGGCCATGTCGCCAACGTCGAGCGAACCATGCTCGAGGTGCTGGCGATCAAGCCCGACATGGTCTTCCTGTGGGACGAGGCCTGGTTCGGCTTCGCCCGCTTCTCGCCCTTCCTGCGCCGGCGCACCGCAATGGGCGCCGTGAGCGCGCTGCGCCGTCTGCTGCCGAGCGCGGCCTACCGTGAGCAGTACGCCAAGTTCAAGGCCGAGGTCGGCGAGATCGACCCGGCCAACAAGAAGCTGCTCGACACCCGGCTCTGGCCCGATCCGGACGCCGTGAAGCTGCGCGTCTACGAGACCGACTCGGTCCACAAGTCGATGTCGGCGCTGCGCCAGGGATCGATCGTGGTGGTCGCTGACCAGGAGTGGAAGAAGGTCGAAGGACCGTTCAAGGAAGCCTTCTACGCCCACACCTCGACCAGCCCCAACCTGCAGATCATTGCCTCGCTCGACGTCGCGCGGCGCCAGATGGAGCTCGAGGGCTACGAACTGGTCGGCAAGGCGACCCAGCTCTCGGTCGAGATCCGGCGCGAGATCAACCGCCATCCACTGATCTCCAAGTACTTCCACTGCGCCACGCCGGCCGAGATGATCCCGGCCGAGTACCGCGCCAGCGGCCTCGAGGACTTCGTCGCTCCCGGTCAGTCCCTGGCCGACGTCGTCCACGCACTCGACACCGACGAGTTCTTCCTCGACCCGAGCCGCATCACGCTGCTGTGCGGCAACGCCGGCTTCGATGGCACCCAGTTCAAGTCGATCCTGGCCAACGAGCACGACATCCAGATCAACAAGACCTCGCGCAACAGCGTGCTCGTGCAGATCAACATCAACAACACCCGCAGCGACATGGCGCACCTGATCAAGGCGCTGGCCGACATCTCGCGCGGCATCGATCGTCGCCTCGCCGATGGGGGCGAGAGCGCGGTCAAGGCGCACGAGGCGCGGGTGCGCGACCTGGTCGAGGACGTGCCCGATCTGCCCAACTTCAGCCATTTCCACGCCGCCTTCCGCGACAACCCGAAGAGCAAGAGCTGCGAGGGCCACATGCGCGAGGCCTACTACCTGGCCTTCGACGATGCCAACTGCGAGTACCTCGCGCTCAACGACCCCAAGGTCGACGAGCGACTCAAGAAGGGGCCCGAGCTGGTCTCGGCCAAGTTCGTCATCCCCTATCCGCCGGGCTTCCCGATCATGGTGCCGGGGCAGGTGATCTCGCAGGAGATCATCACCTTCATGCGCAAGCTCGACGTCAAGGAGATCCACGGCTTCAACGCCGCGCGCGGCCTGCAGTTGCTGCGTCCCGACGTGCTCGAGGCCCATTCCGGTAGCGGCAGCAAGGGCAAGCGTCGCTGAAGTACCCGGTCTGATCTGAACGGGACGCTGCCACCGGTCACCACTCACACAACGTTCGAAGGGAGTCCACACATGCACGCCTTCCTGAGCTGGCTCGCCGCCAACCCCTACGTGCTGTTGTTCTTCGTCATCGGCGCAGCGGTGCTGCTGGGCAAGGTCACCATCAAGGGCTACGGCCTGGGCATGGTGGCCTCGGCGATCATCGTTGGCGCCGGCCTCTCGGCGGTGGCCGCGACGATGGGCATCACGATGAAGCTCGACAACTTCACGAAGTCGCTCTTCTACTACCTGTTCATGTACGGCGTGGGCCTGCGGGTAGGGCCCTCCTTCTTCAACAGCCTCAAGTCGGACGGCCTGAAGTTCACGATCCTGGCGGTGATCTGCTCGGTGATGGGCCTGCTGATGGCGGTCGGTTTCGCGAAGTGGTTCGACCTGCCGGGCGGCGCTGCCGCGGGCGTGCTGGCCGGATCGATGACCATGTCGGCGGCGATCGGCTCGGCCGAGGAGGCGGTGCGCCAGGGCGCCTTCCCGCTGGCGGCGGGTCAGACCTTCGAGGACATCAGCGGCATGATCGCGCTGAGCTACGGCCTGACCTACATCTGGGGCACGGTCGGCATCATCCTGATCGTGAAGTACCTGCCCAGGATGTGGGGCATCGACGCCAAGGCCGCCGCCCGCGAGTACGAGAAGGAAAACGGCGTGCTCAATGTCGACGAGTCCGGCCTCAGTGGCTACCGGCCGGGTGGCGTGCGGGCCTACCGACTCGAGAATCCCAAGGTCGCCGGGCTCACGGTCAAGCGCTTCTACGACGAGCACATCGGCCTGAAGGTGGTCAACGTCGTGCGCGACGGCGAGGCGATCGGCGCCGCCGACGACATCGTCTTCAAGCTCGGCGATGTCATCGCCCTCGGCGGCAAGCTCGAGGCGCTGACTTCCGACATGGGGCTGGTCGGGCCGGAGGTGCCCGACAGCAAGGCGCTCAACGTGCCGCTCGACCAGGCCGAGATCCTGGTCACCAACAAGGAGTTCGCCGGCCGCAAGCTCAAGGACTTCGCCCACGAGTCCTTTGCCGGCCAGATCAACCTGCAGCGCATCGAGCGCGGCGGGGTGCCGATCCCGATCGGTCTGGAGACCGAGGTCCGGCGCTTCGACCTGCTGTTCGTCACCGGCCTCAAGAGCGCGGTCAACCGGGTCGGCGAATTGGCCGGCAAGATCGGCCGCGCCAGTACCGGCACCGACCTGCTGACGCTTGCCGCCGGCATGATCCTCGGCTTCCTGATCGGCGCGATCTCGGTGCCGCTGGCCGGTGCGAACGTCGGCCTGGGCAACGCCGGCGGCCTGCTGGTCTCGGGCATCCTGGTCTCGTCGGTGGTTTCACGCACCCGCTTCTTCGGCCATACGCCGAATGCGGCGCGCAACATCCTCGAGGACCTCGGCCTGATCGTCTTCATCGCGATCGTCGGCATCAATGCCGGGGCCGGCCTGATCTCGCAACTCTCCGCCGCACTGACCGTGAAGATCGTCGTGGCCGGCTTCTTCGTCTGCACGATCCCGCCGATCGTCTGCTGGCTGATCGGTCTCTACCTGATGAAGATCCATCCGGTGGTGCTGATGGGCGGCGTGGCCGGAGCGCGCTCGCACTCGGGCCCGGCGCGCGAGGCGGCGGTCGAGGTCGCCAGTTCGGTGCCTTGGGTCGGCTTCCCGGTCGGCTATGCGGTCTCTGGTGTGCTGCTCACGGTGTTCGGCTATGTCGCGATGATCATGTCCAAGTAGCTGAGCGTCGATCCGCAACCCTCCTTCCACGGAGGCCGCCGAACATGGACTGGTTGACGCCGTACTTCACCAAGAACCCCGAACTCGCGGTCTTCCTGGCGATCGGCATCGGCTACTGGATCGGCAAGTTCAAGATCAAGGGGGTGGGCTTCGGGCCGGTCACCGGCTCGCTGATGGCGGGGCTGCTGATCGGCTACTTCTTCAAGGTGCCGGTCTCCGACACCGCCAAGCAGTTCCTGTTCCTGCTGTTCATGTTCGGCATCGGCTACTCGGCCGGCCCCGGCTTCATCCGCGGCATCCAGGATGGCGGCTGGCGCTGGGTCGCGGTAGGCGTGGTGATCCCGGTCACCGGCGTGCTGACCGCCTACGCAGTCGCGCGCCTGCTCAACCTCGAACTCGGCTACGCGGCCGGCATGATGTCGGGCGGTCTGACCGAGTCCCCGGTGATCGGCACCGCCAGCGAAGCGATCCGCGCACTGCCGATCCCGCCCGAGGAGCAGGAGCGGCTGATCCACCAGATCCCGATCGCCGACGCGCTGACCTACATCTTCGGCACCTTCGGTGTGATCTTCTTCTGCTCCTACATCGGGCCGTGGATCCTGCGCCTCGACCTCAAGGCCGAGGCGCTCAAGGTCGAGGCCCAGATGGGGTTCGAGCGCAAGCAGGCCGGCGTCAGCTCGGCCTGGCGCATGCACGAGTTGCGCGCCTACAGGCTCGACGCCGACCAGCCGATGATCGGCCGCACGGTCGCCCAGGCCGAGGCTGCGGTGGCACCGGACCGGTTGTTCATCGAGCGGCTGCGGCGCGGCGAGCAGATCATCGAGGCCACGCCCGACATCGTGCTGCAGGTCGGCGACGTGCTGGCGGTGATCGGCTCCAACGAGGCCCTGTTGCGGGTGGTCGATGCCCACGCCGCCGAGGTGTTCGACCGCGAACTGCTCGACATCGGCTCGGCAACCTTCGACATCGAGGTCACCAGCAAGGACATTGCGGGCAAGACGATCGCCGAGCTGCGCGATCAGGCAATCGCGGTGCGCGGCATCTTCCTCAAGGCGATCCGGCGTGGCGCCGAGCAGATCCCGATCGCCCCGGGCACCGTGATCATGCGCGGCGACCTGATCACGATCCACGGCCTCGAGCCCGGCGTGAAGCGGGTCGCGGCGCTGGTCGGCGACGTGGCGCGGCCGACCGTCAACACCGACTTCGTGATGCTCGGCCTGGCGATCTTTGCCGGCGCGCTGGCCGGCGTGGCGATCACCTTCCCGGTCGGCGGCCTGCACATCGCACTCGGCAGCAGCGTTGCGGTGCTGCTGATGGGTCTGGCGATCGGCTGGCGCAACGGCAACCGACCTCTGTTCGGCTACATCCCGCCCGGCGCTGTGGAATTCATGAAGTCGATCGGCCTGGCGGCCTTCGTCTCGATGATCGGTCTCAAGGCCGGCCCGGTGTTCGTCGAGGCACTCAAGGAGATCGGCGTGACCGTCTTCCTTGGCGGCATCGTCGTCACGCTGGTGCCGCAGCTGGTCGGCCTTCTGGTCGGGCGCTACGTGCTTGGCCTGAACCCGCTGTTGCTGCTGGGTGCGCTGGCCGGCGCCCAGACCATGACCGCCGGCCTGGCCGCCGTGCAGGACCGCTCGGAGAGCCCGGTGGCGGTGATCGGCTATTCGAGCACGGTGGCCCTCGGCCACATCCTCATCACGATCGGCGGCACGGCGCTGATCTGGATGCTCTTCTAGGGGCTACTTCAGCGCAGCGAACAGGATCGCGACGTTGACCGCGAGCGCCGCGGTCCAGACCACCGAGCGCGCGTTCGCGGCATCGGCCAGGTAGAGGCCGACGAAGCAGATCCGCAGCACGAGCCACGCCACCATCAGCAGCCCGAGCCGTTGCAGGTCGGCGCCTGCCGCCACCGCGATCGCCACCGCGCCCATGAAGAAGGGCAGCGCCTCGAAGCTGTTGGCCTGGGCAGCATTGGCGCGCGCCTGCCAACCGGTCTGCTGCGCCAGCCAGGCGCGCGGATTGTTGTTGTCGAAGCCGCCGTCGCGCCGCCGCTTGCCAACGCCGCGCGACTTGGCAATGCCGGCACAGACGATCGGCATCAACGCGGCAATCAGCACGCACCAAAGTACCAGGGTCATTCAGCGTCTCCCGTTGTTGTTGTACGGCAGGCCTTCAGCGCCGGTCGACCAGCGCATGGGCGATGGTGCCGAGGTCCACGTATTCGAGTTCGCTGCCGACCGGCACTCCGCGCGCCAGCCGCGTGACGTTGATGCCGCGCGCCTTGAGTGTCTGCGCGATGGCCTGCGCGGTGGCTTCGCCCTCGGCGGTGAAGCCGGTGGCGACGATCACCTCCTCGACCTCGCCATCGGTGGCCCGCTCGAAGAGCTGGGCCAGACCGATATCGCGCACGCCGATGCCGTCGAGCGGGCTCAGCCGCCCCATCAGCACGAAGTACAGGCCCTGGAAGCCGCCGCTGCGCTCGATCGCGGCCTGGTCGGCCGGCGTCTCGACCACACAGAGCTGGCGGCGGTCACGCTGGGGATCGAGGCAGGTCGAGCAGACCTCGGCCTCGGTGAAGGTGTGGCAGCGCGCGCAGTGGCGCACGTTGGCGACCGCGCCCTCGAGCGAGCGCGCCAGCACCTGCGCACCGACGCGGTCGTGCTGAAGCAGGTGCATCGCGATGCGCTGCGCCGACTTGACGCCGATGCCGGGCAGGCGCTTGAGCGAGTCGACCAGCTGGTCGAGAGCGGAGGGAGCGGCCACTCGAGAACGAAGATCAGAACGGAAGCTTCATGCCTGGCGGCAGGCCGGCGGTGAGCTTGCTCATCTTCGCTTCGCTGGTCTCGGCGGCGCGGCGCACGGCATCGTTGAAGGCGGCGGCAACCAGGTCCTCGAGCATGTCCTTGTCGTCGGCCAGCAGGCTCGGGTCGATGGTGATGCGCTTGACGTCGTGCTTGCAGGTCATGACGACCTTCACCAGCCCGGCTCCCGATTGGCCCTCGACCTCGACGAAGGCCAGTTCGTCCTGCGCCTTCTTGAGGTTGTCCTGCATGGCCTGGGCCTGCTTCATCAGGCCGGCGAGTTGTCCCTTGTTGAACATGGTGAGTCCTTGCAAATCAGTGTGTGTGGAAATCAGCGCGGCTGGATCGAGCCCGGCACGATGCGCGCGCTGCGGAACTGCTGCATCACGCGCAGCACGAAGGGGTCGCCCTGGATCGTGGCCTCGGCCTCGCGCTGGCGCCGGGCACGCGCGGCGGCGTCGCGCTTCTGCGGCGTGTCGCTCACGGCGCCGGCCTCGAACTCGAGCCTGAACTCGCGCCCGAGCAGCGCGGCCAGCGCGGCCTGCAGCTTCTTCGGATGCTCGCCCTGGCGCAGCGTCTCGCGCTCGACGCGCAGGCCGATCACGCCGGCCGCCTCGTCGAAGGCGGTGCACTGCGCCTGCCAGCCGAGCTCGCGCGTCAGGCCGACCACCGACTGCACTTCGACGAGCTGCAGCAGCAGGGCCGTCCAGCGGGCACAGAGCGGGTCGTCGAACTCCTGCGCCGCGACGGCGAGCACAGGCTCGGTCGGTGCGGCTTGCCGGACTTCTTCGGGCTCGCTCGGCAGCACCACGAGTCCGGGCTCCGGCAGCGCCGGCTCCTCGGCCATCGACATCGGCGGCGCGGGCGGCTCGTCGTCCCAGGGCGCAATGCCGACCGGCTGCACGCGCGGGGCGGGCGCCGATGCGCTCCCGCGCGGCGCCACGACGTTGGTGCGCGGCGCCACTGCGCGCACCGGCGCCGCCGTTGCCGTGGGTGGCGCGGGCGCCTTGAGCAAGGCCGGCGCGGCGGCAACGGTAGCCGCCGGTTGCACGCGCGGCGCACGGGTACCTTCGCCACCAACGCCGCGCGTGCCGCCGCGTGGCCTGAAGGCCAGCGCGCGCAGCAGCACCATCGTCAGCCCGCTGTGCTCGTCGGGCGCCAGCGGCAGCTCGGCGCGGCCGTGGATCGCCAGGCTGTAGAGCAGCTGGGTCTCGTCGGCCGGCAGCCGGGCGGCCAGTTCGGCCACCAGCGGTGTGTCGGGATCGTCGGCATCGAGCGCCGCCGGCAGCGCCTGCGCCAGCGCCATCTGCTGCGCCAGCGTCGCGAGGTCTTCGAGCGCGCCTTCGGCCGAGAGCCCGGCGGCGCGCAGCGCGTCGACCTGCGCCACCAGTGCGGCGCCGTCGCCGGCCGCCAGGGCCTCGACGATCGCGTGCACGTGCGAGCGGTCGACCGCACCGAGCATCTCGCGCACGCCGGCGTCGAGCAGCGTGCCGGCACCGAAGGCGATCGCCTGGTCAGTCAGCGAGAGCGCATCGCGCATCGAGCCGCGCGCGGCGCGCGCCAGCAGGCGCAGCGCGCCCGGCTCGGCCGCGATGCCCTCCTCGTGCAGCACGTGGGCCAGGTGCTCGCGCACCGTCTCGGGCGCCATCGGCCGCAGGTTGAACTGCAGGCAGCGACTCAGCACCGTGACCGGCACCTTCTGCGGATCGGTGGTGGCGAGCACGAATTTCAGGTATTCGGGCGGCTCCTCCAGCGTCTTCAACATCGCGTTGAACGCGGTGTTGGTCAGCATGTGGACCTCGTCGATCATGTAGACCTTGTAGCGGCCCACTACCGGCTTGTAGACCGACTGGTCGAGCAGTTGCGAGATCTCGTCGACGCCGCGGTTGGAGGCGGCGTCGAGCTCCACGTAGTCGACGTGGCGGCCGGCATCGATGTCGCGGCAGGCCTCGCAGACACCGCAGGGCGTGGCGGTCACGCCGCCGCTGCCGTCGGGGCCGGTGCAGTTGAGGCTCTTGGCGAGGATGCGCGAGACCGTGGTCTTGCCGACACCACGGGTGCCGGTGAACAGGTAGGCATGGTGCAGCCGGTTGCTGGCGAGGGCGTTGGACAACGCCTGCACCACGTGCCCCTGGCCGACCATCTGCGCGAAATTCTTCGGCCGGTACTTGCGGGCCAGGACCAGGGAACTCATGGCTTGGATTATCTACGGCCGGCCGGTCCGGGATAATCCGGGGCTGAGCTTCGAGACCGCCGTGCCATGACCACCCCCGCCAACACCCCGCTGAGCTACGAACAGGCCGGCGTCAACTACGAACTGATCGACCCGCTCAAGATCGCCGCCCAGCGCGCGGCGGCCAGCACCGCGACGCAACTCGCGCAGCACGGCTTCAGCGAAGTGCCGGCCTCGCGCGGAGAGTCGGCCTACGTGGTCGACGTAGGTCCCTTCTACCTGGCCAGCATCGTCGAATGCCTGGGCTCCAAGGCCATGGTCGCCGACGAGATGGCGCTGCTCACCGGCAAGAGCTGGTACG
Source organism: Rivibacter subsaxonicus (assembly GCF_004217215.1). Classification (GTDB taxonomy): domain Bacteria; phylum Pseudomonadota; class Gammaproteobacteria; order Burkholderiales; family Burkholderiaceae_C; genus Rivibacter; species Rivibacter subsaxonicus. Next base: position 238,804 of record NZ_SHKP01000006.1, on the reverse strand, counting down.
ACGGCATCGCGCAGGACACGATCGCGATGGCGGTCAACGACCTCATCACCGTCGGCGCCACGCCGCTGGTGGTGCAGGCCTACTGGGCCGCCGGCGGCAGCGAGTGGTTCCAGGACGCCGACCGCGCCCAGGCGCTGGTGGCCGGCTGGAAGAAGGCTTGCGAGGTCTGTGGCGTCGCCTGGGGCGGCGGCGAGACGCCGGCGCTGGCCGGCATCGTCGAGGCCGGGCGCATCGACCTGGCGGCCTCGTGCACCGGCATCATCAACCCGAAGTCGCGGCTGTCGGTGGGCGACAAGCTCGACGCCGGCGATGCGATCGTGCTGCTCGCCTCGAGCGGCATCCACGCCAACGGCCTCTCGCTGGCGCGCAAGCTGGCCGAACGGCTGCCGCAGGGCTACCTGACGCCGATCGAACCTGGCCTCACGGACCTCACATTTGGCGCCGCGCTGTTGGCGCCCACCGTGCTCTACAGCCCGGTGACCGAGGCGCTGGCCAAGGCCGGCATCCAGCCGCACTACAGCGCCAACATCACCGGCCACGGCTGGCGCAAGCTGCTGCGCCACCCGAAGGAATTGACCTACCGCATCCACACCGTGCCGCCGGTGACGCCGGTTCTGCGCTTCATGGCCGAGCAGGCCGGCCACGACGCGCGCGAGGCCTACTCCACGCTCAACATGGGCGCCGGCTTCGCGCTGCATGTGGCAGCAGCAGATGCCGAGCGCACGGTGCAGATCGCCAAGGCCTGCGGCATCGACGCCTGGGTGGCCGGCCGCGTTGAGGCAGGCCCGAAGCGCGTGATCATCGAGCCGATCGGCGTGAGCTTCGGCGACGACGACCTGCAGCTGCGCTGAGTCCCGCGGCTCCAAGCCCGACAGCTCGGGCTTGGACGGGACGAAGGACGCGAGCTCTGCGAGCGGCATGAGGCCGAAGCGAGCGCAGCGAAGCCGGCCCGGTAGAATCGAAGCTGACGGGCCTCCCAGCATGGGGGCGCGGCCAAACGGGTCAGGTCGGGAACGAAGCAGCCCTAACCGTTAGCACTCAGTGCCTGGGTAAGGCTCGTCAACCCTATTTGCTCGCCGCCGCCGTGCCGCGCCTATGCTTGGCGCCCATGAGCGAAGCCAGCCCCACTTCACCGCCCCGCATCACCCTCCTCGGCATCGGCCTGATGGGCCTGCCGATGGCACGCCGGCTGCTCGCGGCCGCAATGCCGCTGACGGCCTGGAACCGCACGCCGTCCAAGGCTCTGCCACTGCAGACCGAGGGCGCGCACATCGCCGCCAGCGCCGCCGAGGCGGTCGCCGAGGCCGACATCGTGATCACGATGCTCGAACACGGTGGCATCGTGCGCGAGGTGCTCACCGATGGTGGCGTGCTCGCCGCGCTGCGACCCGGTGCGCTGTTCATCGACATGAGCTCGATCCAGCCGGCGCAGGCGCGCGAGCACGCGGCCTGGCTCGCCGAGCGCGGCGTGGCGGCGCTCGATGCGCCGGTCTCCGGCGGCACGCTCGGCGCCGAGGCCGGCACGCTGGCGATCATGGTCGGCGGAACCGAGGCCGACCTCGCGCGCGCGGCAACGGTCTTCGCCGCGCTCGGCCGCGCCACCCACGTCGGCCCGACCGGCGCCGGCCAGCTCGCCAAGCTGGCCAACCAGATGATCGTCGGCATCACGATCGGCGCCGTGGCCGAGGCGCTGCTGCTGGCGCAGGCCGGCGGTGCCGATCCGGCCAAGGTGCGGGCCGCGCTCTCCGGCGGCTTTGCCGACAGCCGCATCCTGCAGGTGCACGGCCAGCGCATGGTCGAGCGCGACTTCGCCAAGCGCGGCGCGGTCACGGTGCAGCTCAAGGACCTGCGCAACGCGCTGGCCACCGCCGGCGAACTGCAGACCACGCTGCCGGTGACGGCGCTGCTCGAGCAGCTCTACGCCAGCGCCGCCGAGCATGGGCTCGGCGACCTGGACCACGCGGGGCTGTGGCTTGAACTGGCGCGGCGCAACGGCCTGAGCTGAGTCCTCAGCCCGGCGCCCCGGGCTTCTTCAGCGGCGGATCCCAGGCCTCGGGCGGCACCACCACCGCCTGCTCCGGCTGCGCCAGGAAGTGCGGCGACATGATCTGCACGCCCTGCGCGTTGAAGGCGTCCTGGATGCGCGCATGCAGCGTCGACAGGATCTGCAGCCGCTCGATCGGCCGGTCGATGTAGGCGCGCAACTCGTAGGCGACGTAGAAGTCGTTCAACGCGCGCTGCAGGATGAAGGGCTTGGGCGATTCGCGCAGCCCGGGCGTCTCGGCCGCCGCCCGCAGCAGCATCTGGTGCACCAGCCGCCACGGCGCGTCGTAGCCGATCGTCACCGTGGTGCTGACCTGGCTGCCCTGCCCCGGCTGGCGCGAGAAGTTGCGCACCGAGTTGCCAACCAGCACCGCGTTGGGCACCGTGATGATCTCGCCGGTGGCGGCCGCCAGCTTGGTCGCCAGCGCGCCGACTTCGACCACCGCGCCCTCGACGCTGCTGCCCTCGGAGCCCACCACCACGTACTCGCCGACCTTGAGCGCGCGCGAGTAGACCAGCACCAGCCCGCTCATCGCCTGCTGCACGACGCCGCTGGAGCCGAGCGTGATGACGGCACCCAGAAAGACCGATACGCCCTTGAACACATTGGTATCGGAGCCCGGCAGGTAGGGGAAGGCCGCCACCAGCGCCAGCGCCCAGATCAGCACCACCGCCAACTGGCGCGAGGCACCGGCCGTGTCCGGGTGCAGGCCGGGCATGCTGAGCCGGCCTTGCTCGATGCCGCGGAACACGGCATTCGAGACCTCGGCCACGCCCTGCGCCACGAGCGCGATCACCGCCACCACGATCAGGCCCGGCACCGCATCGATGAGGCCCGAGATCACCTGCTGCGCGGCGTCGCCGACCAGGCCGACCAGGCGCTCCGACAGCGGCCGGCTGGCCGGAAAGGCGTCGAGCACCACCTCGAGCCAGGCAAACAGCAACGCCGCGCTGACGAACAGCGCCAGCACCTGCGACAGTCGCAAGAGTAGCCCCGAGCCGTATCGTCCGAAGTTGGACAGCACGCGCCCGCGCAGCATCCGCGAGAAGTTGGCGCCGAGCCAGTTGGTCAGCGCCCAGGTGGCCCACAGCGCGGCCGCCAGCACCACGGTTGCCAGCAGCGCGACCGCCACGCCTTTGAGCAGCACCGGCCAACGGCGCTGCTCGCGGTGGGCCTCGATGGCCTCGCCAAGCGCTCGCCGCGCCGCCTCTGCGGTGGCCTCGAGCGTGCGGCCGCCGCCGGGCTCGACATCGCCGTCGATCACGACGAACACCACCACCTCGCCGATCCGCAAGGCCATGCCTTGTCGACCGTCGGCACTCAGCGGCACCGCCTCGACCGGCGCCGCGATACCGCGGTCGATCACTTCCTTGACCCGGGCCTGGGCCCGGCTGGCGCGACTCGCCGGGTCGGACCCGGCAAAGGGCACGCGAAACTGCACGACCGGGCGCTGGGCAATCATCAGCGTGGCGCCTTGCACGTCGGCAGCGGCGGCCTCCGCCGCACTCGCACCCGTTGCGGGCGTGTCGGCCGCCCGGACCAGGCCGAGCTGCGCCACGAGCAGAAGGCCCAGCAACAGGCGCATCAGCAGTTGGCCCGCACCGGTACGCCCCAACAGTCCCCAGCCGTTCGCCATGCTCGCTCCCGAACCCGACCCTAGATGCACGCACTGTAGCGAGCCGCCCGCCGTGCTCGTTTGCACGCCATCCCGGGTCGGACGACGCCGGTGCCTGCGCTACAATTGCATCCGTCGGGGGGGTAGCTCAGCTGGGAGAGCGCCGCGTTCGCAATGCGGAGGTCGGGAGTTCGATCCTCCTCCTCTCCACCAAGACAAATGAAGGGCCTGACGGGAGTCAGTGTGCCGGCGGGCATATCGTGGCCAAACGGCCAGGAAATGCTTGCAGATCAGACCCATTGACCCGTGAGGAAACTCACGATTGCAAATGGCAAAAGGGCCGCTCTCAGAGCGGCCCTTTTTCTTTGGCGGAGCCTGCGCTGGCGCAGGCGCCTGGGTCAGGCGGCCCAGTCTTTGAGCACCTCGGTGACGACGCGCTGCTGGTCCGCGTAGGACAAGCTCGGCGCCTCGTTGGCCGCCGCGGCGCGCAGATCGCGAACGGTCGTGCATTCGCCCACCGACTCGACCCGTGCCAGGTGCGTCATCACCCCCTGCGCCGCTTCGTCCAGCACAGCCTCCCTCGCTTCGCTTTGCTCCATGCGCCTGGCATCGCTGTGCGCTCGCGCCAGTTCCGGTTCGTAGTAGTAGACATCCCGGGGGTTCATGCCCAGCAGTCGGGCCATCTCTCGAATCGACAGGTCAGGCCGCGTCTCGAACAACTGGCGCAGATCGGCACGCTTCTCGTCCGGGCGCGGTTCGGCGCGGACATAGGACTTCAGTCCGGCGCTCCCGGAGGTGAGCGACAGCGGCAAGGAATCGGTGCATCCGCGCACGAGATCGCCCAGCGGCACGCGTAGCTTCAGCGCCAGTTCGACCAGCCGCCGCAGTTCCGGCACCACCTCGCCACTCAGCCAGCCGTGCACCGTCGACTTGCCGAGTCCGATCCAGCGCGCCAACTCGACCATCGAGCCGCCGAAGTAGCGATCCTTGGCCACGTTCAAGGTGCAATGGACACGCAGGCTTTCCTCAGGGCCGAGCGGCCGTGCGATCAGCGTGCCGATCTGCTCGGCCACGCAGACCGCGTGGTTGCTGGCTTGCGGAATCTCGCGAGGTGACGCCTGCGGCTGGCGTGGGTCGACCGTGCCGAGCCAGCCACCGCAGCTGGCGCAAACGCCCGGCGCATGCATCGCGAAGCGCTTGGCGGGCCTGCCCGATGGTGTGCGGCCGGCTCCGCAGTGCGGGCAGACCGACTCGAGTTCGGTCCCATGGTGCGGGCAGGCTTGCACCAGGCCAACGCTCCACAGCAGGTGCATGTGCGCGCCGCCCGAGCGATGGCCATCCTCCAGGCAGTGCGGACACCATTGGCGCACGACCGCATCGCTGCCACGCCGTGTCAGCAGAGACCCCCAAGTGCCGAGCGTGGCGACGGCCAAGCCACTGACACCGGTCAGTTGCTCGAGCAGCGGCACCCAGCAGGCAAGCACCGAGGCTTCGTCGCTGAAGCGGGTGTCCAGGAACTGGCCGATCCATTGCCCGGCGTCGCGTTCGGCCTGCCCGCTCAGCGGTGCGAGCAACTTGATGAAGTCGTTGGGCCGATAGCCATGGGCGTGGGCGAGCCGCAGCACGTAACTCGCGAGCGACTCGGTCCGGCTGCTTCCGGCACCGAGAAGTGGCAGGTGAGCCAGCGTGAAGCCGGCGCGGCTGGCGATCTGGTTCTGCATGTTCACAGCCCCTTGATCGCGAGTTCGCCGGCCAGTGCCTCCTTGCGCACATCGGCGGCGTAGGCGGCAGAGGGCAGCTCGCGAGGCAGGTGCGGTGCTGGCGTTGATGCGCGCCTGAGTGGAAATGAGCATGATGGCGCGGGCGTCGGGCGGCCGGGAAGCTGCCAGTCGTCGGCGACGGCTCCTGGCCGGCAGTGTGAGTTCCTGGGCTTCACCGATAGCTGACGTTGGCAGCCCATGCCCACGCATCGAAAGTCACGTTCCGAGCGCGGCCTCGTACTCACACTGCCGGCCAATAGCAGTCTTCCGTGAGTGGGAATCGATCAGTCGTCGCATCGCAGAGATAGCCTCTCTGTGCTACTCGTGCGGGAGTAGCATTCCTCCCCCTACCCCTTCTGGAGAATTCGATGCGGTTTAGCAAGTTGCTCATCACTGGCATCGCGCTTGTCTCGATGCTGGGCGCCGGCGCCTATGCACAGGACAAGGCCGCCCAGCAGGCCGAGGTGAAGGCCAAGGCCATGCAGGCGCTGCAGGACTTCTACAAGGCCGACCCCAAGCTCAAGACTGCCGTGGAAGCGGCACCCGGCTATGCCGTGTTCACAACGTACGGCCTCAGCCTCGGCCTCGGCGGGGCCGGGGGCAAGGGCATCGCACACAACAGCAAGACGAAGAGCGACGTCTACATGAGCATCGCGCAGGCGAGTGCCGGCCTGCAGGTTGGCGCCTCCGACACGCGCTACCTTTACGTGTTCAGCGATGCGAAGGCGCTGACCGACTTCATCGACAAGGGCTGGGATGCCTCCGCCGGCGCCGCCGCCGGTGCCGGTACCGGCGCCAGCGCCGCCAACGTCAAGGCGGGTGCCGGGGAGTTCACGGGAGGCAAGCAGTACGCGCTGACGAAAGCGGGCCTACAGGCAGGCGTCGCCGTGGCAGGCACGAAAGCCTGGAAGGACAAGGACCTGAACTAACCGGCGCTCGAGCAGGAAGGCGGTACGTGGGCGAGGGGGACCACGGCCGCCCCATAGCGCTCAGTGCGCCGGGTCGCCGTTCGGACCCCGCGCAAATCGCTCGATGCGGCGCACGAAGTCGACCCTCCATCGACACCTGGCGCCAGTTGTACCGTCGACTCGCGCACCTCGACTGCCGGCCCGGCTCCCCGCGCTCGCGAGCCCGATGGAATGCCGTACGAATGCGCGCATGCACTGTCGTTCGACGAATCACCGTAGAGACCCCAAAGGGTCGCGCTCAAGCCGGGTAGGTGATGTTTAACGGCCGCTTTGCTGCGAGCATTTCGCGGCATCGGACTTCAGGAACGGGTCGAGAACGCATGTCCATCGCCGAGAGAAGCGGACGATCCGCGATCGAAGAATCGATGCCGATCGAGCGCAGGGCCGCCAACGACCGGTCACGGATGTAGACCGGCCGCTTACTCCTCGAGGCCATCGGTGACCGCTTTTGTCGACAGGCGTCACTCGCCGAGCCGGGCTGACCGTCGCAGATCAGTCTTAAGCCGTCACTCGGTCGGCTCGGCGCGCCTTGACCAACGGTCAGAACCCTATGGCTGCAGCCGGCGATAGGCGCTGAAGTGCCTCAGCGCGCCCTGCACCTGCCCCAGCATCTCGTGGAGCCTGGCTGCGTTGTAGTGAGCGTCTGCGAGATCCGGGGCCAGCTCCAGGGTTCGCTCGTAGCTCGTCAAGGCCTCGCGTTCCCGGTGCTGATCCTCTAAGGCGATCGCGCGGTTGAAATGCAGCAGCGCGTTGTCCGGGCAATGTCGGATAGCTTGGTCGTACAGCGCCACGGCCTCGTCGCATCGACCATCCTCGCAGAGGATGGCACCCAGGTTCAGGTAGGCATCTCCATGGTTCGAGTTGTCGGCCAGTGCCTGTCGATACGCCTGCTCCGCCCCACTGAAATCTCCGCTCGTCTCCAGTTGTTCGCCGCGGGCGAACCAGTCCGACTCTTCAACCTTGATCGCCTCGGCGGATGCCGCTGTAGGCTGAAGGAAGGTCACCGTTCCGGCGCTGGATGAGACCCCGAAGTCGAACAGCAGCTGCCCGGTCTCGACTTCCCGATGCGTCGTCCCCTCTCTAACGACCACATCGTTGCCGATCGCCGTGATGCGAAGGCCACTCAGCGGCAACTCGACGGGAAGCTTGTCTTTCAGTATCTGCAGCGCGCGCAGCACGCGGCGGCGGGGAATGCGAGCGGTACGCAAGTCGTGCGCGGTACGAAGCAACACGACGTCCTGGAACGAGAAGCGGTATTCGTTGCGCGCACCGCGAACCGGCGTCACGAAGCCCGCACCGATGATGCTGGAAATGACGCTGCGCCCCAGGCCGAGCATTTGCTCGATCTGACGCAGCGTGTAAGGCGCTTCAGTTGCCTGTGAAGTCACTTGCGTGCTCGGGACCGAGCGGGCGCAGCGACGGCCTCCTCGGCAACCTTGGCCGCCCGCTTGACGCTCTTGCGATCCTTCAAGGCCCCGGCAGGAATGGCTGCGTCCTCGGGCGTGGCAGTCGTTGCAGCCGCCTTGCCGCTGCGCTGGCCGAGGCTTGCCCGCAGCGCTTCCATCAGGTCGATTACCTGCGCGCCAGTCGTTTCCTCGTTGCGCTCGGAAGCAACCACATGCTTGCCCGCGATCTTGTCGTCGATCGCCGCCAGAACTCGCTTCTTCTCTTCGTCCTTGAACTCAGCAGGATCGTAGGCATCCTTGGAGATCTGGTCGATGAGTTGCAGGGCCAGTGTCAGTTCCGCGGACGACACGTCGACGTGCTCGATGTCGAGATCCTTCAACGACCTGACTTCTTCTGCGTACAACAGTTGCTGCAGCACCAACCCGTCCTCGGCGACGCGAACCTGCACGACGTACTGCTTGCCCTTCCAGGTCCATCGAGCCAGTGCGCAACGACTGCTGCTGCGCATCGCAGCCGTCAGCAGCGCATAAGGCTTGCCTCCGCGCTTGTCGGGCGCCATCAGGTACGCCTTGTCGTAATAGACGGGATCAACGGATTTTTCTGGGACGAACGCCACGATCTCAATCACGTGGCTGGCGGTCTCATCCAACGCCTTGAGTTCGTCGGCCGTGAAGACGACGAACCGATCCTTCTCGAACTCGTAGCCCTTCACCATCTCGGCGCGTTCGACGACCTTGCCGTCCTTCTCGGACACGTACTGCTGCTTGAGACGGGCGCCGTCCTTGGAGAGCATGTTGAACCTGACGGTCGCCGAGGACTCGGTGGCGGAGTACAGCTTCACCGGAATCGAGACCAAGCCGAAGCTCAGCGTGAGGGAGGCGATGGAGCGTGCAGCCATGAAATGCTCTCCTGGCGTAGGACGAAACCTCAGCATACGGCTTCTCCCTGTCGCAGAAAAGGATTGGAAGCTCCCGCGTGCCTGGCGCGCCGGCAGGCACGTCACTCGGGCGGATCGAACTCCAGGATCTTCATCGCCCTGCGCAGTGTCTGCCGCGTCTTCCAGTAGTCCACCCACGGGTCCGAGGTGTGGAACGACAGATGCTCTCGCGCCGTCGCAATCGTCCATTGCGAGCCGCCTTTGAGCGAGTCGAGCATCTCCCATGGCACCGGCATGGAAACCCCGAGGCCGGGGCGCGCGCGGGCCGAGTAGGCCGCCGCGGTCGTGGCCCCGAAACCGTTGCGGAGGTAGTCGACAAAGATCTTGCCGACCCGGTTCTTCGGCCCGCTCTTCGCCACGAACCGGTCGGGGAGCACGTTGGCCAGGTGTTGCACGATGGCCTGCGAGAGTCCCTTGACGGCGGGCCATCCATGACGGGGCGCCAGTGGCACGACGACGTGCAGTCCCTTGCCGCCGCTGGTCTTGAGCCAGGCGTCGAGTCCGAGATCCTTCAGGAAGGACCGGGTTAGCGATGCGGCCTCCAAGACCCGAAGCCAGGCCACACCGTCCCCGGGGTCCAGATCGAAGACCATGCGATCGGGTTTGTCGAGGTTCTTGACCAGCGCGTTCCAGGTGTGGAACTCGATGACGTTCATCTGAGCGGCGCCGGCGAGCCCCTTTGCCGTGTGAACCTCGAGCAGCGGATCATGCTCCGGCCAAAGGGACGGGGCGAGTTCCTTCACATCGGGGATGTGAAGCTTGTCCGCGTGCTTCTGGAAAAAGAGTTCGCCGGCGATGCCGGTCGGCCCGCGCACGAGCGAGCATGGACGGCCCTTCAGGTGCGGAATCATCCAGTCGGCCACGCTCTCGTAGTAGCGAACCAGGTCGAGCTTGGTCAGTCCGGTGCTCGCGTCGATGACGCGCTCGGGGTTGGAGACCCTGGTCGCGTTCGCGGCGGCCGCCGAGCGCAGCGGCATTGCACCTTGCGGCGTGGTGGCGTCCTCGCGAACCACATCCTTCGAGGGCTTGTCGGCCCGAAGCCCCTCGAAGACGGCATGGCGAATCTGGCCCTCCGGCGTCCAGCCGGCAAAGCTCGCCTCGACCACCAGCTTCGGTCTGACCCAGCGTACGCTGCCCGCGGGGCGCCTTGTCCATTGGCCCTGCCTGGCGGCTCCGTCTCCGGCAAACGGCGACGTGGTTGTCTCGAGCGCTGCCACGCGACCCTTCAGGGCGATGGCCGTCGCGGCGTCCCACCCGGTGCCCACGCCACCGACCGAGACAAGCTGGCCCTGCCCGTCATGGACGCCGAGCATCAGGCTGCCGATCTCCGACGCCGCGGGGTCGTTGCCGCGATCGGTAAACCCGCCCACGACGAACTCCTGTCGTTGTCGGCACTTGAGCTTGAGCCAGGTCTGTGTCCGCTGCGACAGGTAGGGTGCATCGGTACGCTTGGCAATCACCCCCTCCAGCTTGAGATTGGACGCGGACTGCAGGATGCTCGCCGGATCGGCGTCGAAGTCGACGCTGAAGCGGATCCGTTCAAGGGTCTTGGATTCGAGCAGCGCCCGCAAAAGCTGTCGCCGTTCCTGTAGTGGGGTCTGACGCAGGTCGAAGCCTTGGAGGTACGGAACGTCGAACAGGAAGTAGACGATGCGGTCGGCGTCGCGCTGATCGAGGGCCTTCTGCAATGCGTTGAAATCGGGGAGGCCATCGGCCGCCAAGACGACAAGCTCGCCGTCGAGCCAGGCCGAGCCGAGGTCCAGGCCGGCCAGCTCGGTGGCAAGGCCGGGCATCTTCGAAGTCCAGTCATGCCCGCCGCGCGTGATCAGTCGTGGCACGCCGTTCTCGATTCGGGACATCAGGCGGTAGCCGTCGAACTTGATCTCGAAGATCCAGTCGCCGTCCAGCGGAAGAGCCGTGCTGAGCGTTGCGAGCTGTGGACCGATCCTGGCCGGCACCGGGGCCTTGATGGCGCCGGGCAGCATCGACGGGTCGGTGACGCCCGACCGTGGAGATTCGCCGGCGTGCTGCCTGCGCACGGGTCTCGACGCCGGTCCGAGCGGTCTGGCAACGACGCTGTCTGGAAGCGCCTTGACGACGTCGTACGCCTCCTTGGGCCGCTCATAGTCATCGTGCTTCTTGAACAGGATCCAGGCGATCTGCCGGTCGCCTGGCTTGGCGATGCGCACGAGTTCCCACAGCCCGGCCATCTTCTGGCCATGGAGCTTGAAGAGGAGTTTGCCCTCGACCAATCCAGCGTGCGGGTCGCTGACGGGCTCCCATGTACCTCGGTCCCAGATGATCACCGAGCCAGCGCCGTACTGTTTGGCCGGGATGGTCCCTTCGAAGCTGTTGTAGGAGATCGGGTGATCCTCGACCTGAATCGCCATGCGCTTCTCGCGGGGGTCATAGCTCGGTCCCCTTGGCACGGCCCACGACAGCATGACGCCGCCCAGTTCCAGTCGAAAGTCGTAGTGCAACCGTGTCGCGGCGTGCTTCTGGATCACGAAGGCCAAATTCGAATCGGAGGGCGCGATCTCGCCACGCGGCTCAGGCGTCTCGCCGAAGTTGCGCTTGGTGCGGTACCGATCGAGAGGATCCTTGCTTGCCGGCATCGCTTCACCTTGATCGCGCTTGGCCACTCCTGACCGATCTGGGCCGCTGCCGATTCGGTGGACCCCGACCTAAGCTTCTCGAGCCTGTTCGAACTCTACCGGGCTGACGTACCCAAGCGTCGAGTGCCGGCGCGTCGGGTTGTAGAAGCGCTCGGTGTGGTCGAACACGCCTGACCGGGCCTGCCGGCTTGCCTGTGGCAACCAGGCTGTGCACAGCGAGGACGTTCTTGGCGATGTCGATGCCGACCTACAGAATGCTCATGGACTGCCCCTCTTGAGCACGTTGATGAGAGATTGCACTTCCCATCGTGGCGCTTCGTTGCCGACCGCCGCTTCACCGCGGCAGGCTCGGGGAAGTCCCGTTCATTCGTTAGGCATCAAGTGACTGCCGACCCGCCGGTGCACCTCGCTTCGGCCAGTGATGCTGCCGACGTTGCCGAGATGTCACGCGAACTCATCGAGCATGGCCTGCCCTGGTCGTGGCGTCCTAGCCGAGTGGCACGCGCCATCGCTTCACCAGAGACGAACGTCGCTGTCGTGAGAACGCAAGGCCGGCTCGTCGCCTTCGGAATCATGGAGTACTTGGAAGAGGATGCTCACTTGGTCCTGTTTGCGGTCCACCCGTCGAGTCAGCGCCGCGGTGTTGGCAGTGCGGTCCTGCGGTGGCTTGAAGAGTCAGCGCGTGCCGCAGGCACCGCGCGCGTTCGACTGGAAGCAAGGTGGGACAACGTCGCCGCGAGGAGCTTCTACAACGAGCACGGATACCGTGAACTGGTCATCAAGTCGCGCATGTACAGCGGTGTCTCGGACGGCGTTCGAATGGAGAAGTGGCTTCGCATCGCTCCGGAGCGGTGATGCCAATGCCCCTCGCGCAAGCGGACTTCCGCCACTGGCTGTCGGCCGGCCGCGGCCCGCCAAGCTCGATCGTTAGGCGGCAGGGAGATCGCACCGATCACATCGTCCAAAGAGATTCAGCCATGGCTATACGTCCCCCCTTCATCCGCTCCGCGAGCAGTTGAGGCCTGGATAGACGGAACCTTGCATCGAATGGTTGCCGGCGGTTTGGCTGCCTTTCCCGCCGACACCGGCATCTCTCACTGCTTCATCAACGAGGTGGATCCGACAAGCTGGTGATGTCCGGCGCGCAGCGTGCAAGGGTCGTGGGTTCGATGACCGCTGCGCTCAAGCACGGTGGCGTGTTTCCAGCACGCATGGACGACGGGCTCGGATCCTGCAGCAATCGACCGGGCCGGTCGGTCGACTCCTTCTTGTGGTCACGCGGCTTGGAATCGCCCGAACCACTCCGCCCAGTAGTCGAGGCAGGCCTTGATCTTCGGCAGCCGCTGGCGCGTGCCGGCGGTGACCGCGTAGATGGGAACCGGCTGCATATCGACGAACGCCGACAGCACCGGCACCAGTCGTCCCTGATGGACCAACGGCTCGGCCGCAACGGTCGCGAGCCGGCCGATGCCCAGACCCTGCAACACCATGCTGGCCGCGAGTCCCGTGTCGTTACAGCGCCAGTAGCCCTCGGCCGCCAGACTGACCGGCCGGCCCTCGACGATGAAGGACCAATGATTCAGATGCGTCGCTGCGCTGTTGGTCACGAGCCGGTGCCGACGCAGCTCGTCCGGATGCGCTGGTGTTCCGGAACGCGCCAGGTATTCGGGAGCGGCGTACAGGGCTCGACCCAGCCTGCCGATCTGCCGCGCCACCACGGTTTCCGGCAGCGCCACGGAGGTACGGATGGCGATGTCGATGCCGTCGCGCGCCATGTCGGCGAGCCGGTCGCTGACCTCGAGCTCCACGCGCAGTTGAGGATGCCGCTCGTTGAGCCCGGCCAGGCTTGGCAGCAACTGGTACTGAGCCATCACCGTGCTGGCGGCGACGCGCACAAGCCCGCTCGCCTCGCGTGTCTTGGTCGAGAACTCGCCCTCCAGTTCATCCAGCGTGCCGCCGATGCGGTGGCAATAGTCCAGAAAGGTCTGGCCTTCGACGGTGAGAGCCAAGCCATGCGTGGAGCGATGGATCAACCGCGCGCCGCAGGCCGCCTCGATGCGCGCAAGCGCCCGGGACACCTGGCTCACGGGCACTTCGCGTTCGCGCGCGACGGCGGACAGCGTCCCCAACGCCGCCACGCGCGCGAACAACTTTAGGTCGTCGAAGGCGAGTTCATTCATGGCGCAAATGGTAGGGGGCGCCAGCGCCGCTGGCCTTGCGCCCGGCGCAACACGAATTTGCTTGGCGCGCCGTTTCCGGCTCGAACGGCGGTACCTAGAGTGACCTCATCGACTAGAGGACTGCTCATGAACACCGAACGCTTTCACGACAGGCTGTCGCCGCTCGAACAAGCCGCCCTGATGGACGCCGCGAAGGCACGTGCCGTCGAACTGCGGCGCGAGGCGATCGATGACTTCTGGCGCGCCGCGGCGCGAGGTCTGCGTTCGGCATGGCATGCGGTTCGAAGCGATGTGGCCGCCGTCCATGGGCCGCGCCCGGTGGCACGCCGAGCATCTCGCTGAGCATCGGCTTGGCCGGGTGCTTGGCGCACATCTGCGCCCCGTCGTACCGGCGCAGTGCAGTTGCTGCTTCCAGGCAGATCCCCCTCAGGTAGGACGCCTTCTGGAGGATCGAACTCCCAGCCGCCTTGCAGATCAGACCCATTGACCCGTGAGGAAACTCACGATTGCAAATGGAAAAATGGCCGCTCTCAGAGCGGCCCTTTCTCTTTGCTGCGTCCGCCTGCCGTCGCGACGTGTCAACTGCCCAGCTACGCGTGGTTGGCCGAGGGACTCCTCCATGTCACCTCGAATCGGAACGGGAACCGGCCCAGGACTTCGCGGGCGACAGCGGCGGTCGCGCTGCCTGCCACCGCGACCTCGACCCGAATCCCCAAACGCGGGTCGTTGACGACCTCGAGCCGGGAAGCCGGGGCACCTGCATCGTGCAGCGCAGTGCGCAGCGCATCCGCGATCTCGCGCAGCCTGAGCTCCGGCTTGAAGATCTTGCCGACGCCGGTCAGCGGCATGGCTGCCACCAGCTTGATCGCCTTCGGCATCGCCGCGCGTTCGGTGATCTGTTCTCGGGCGAAGGACAGCAGCTCATCTTCTGTCACGCGCGCGCCGGGCTTGAGCTGAACATAGGCAACCGGCAGCTCGCCCGCGTGCACGTCGGGGCGGCCGACCGCGGCGGCGATTTGCACGTCCGGGTGCCGATGCAAGGGCTCTTCGATGCTCGCGGGGTCGATGTTGTGGCCACCCCGGATGATGAGTTCCTTCTTGCGGCCGGTCAGGTAGAAGCAGCCGTCCGCGTCCTGTCGTCCAAGGTCGCCGGTGTTCAGCCAACGACGACCGTCGTTCAGCTCCAGCCACAACCCCTTGTCCTGGTCGGGGTCGCGATAGCCGGCAAACACATTGGGGCCGCTGATCACGAGCACACCCGGCTCGCCGACCGTGCAGTCGCGAACGTAGGCCCCGACGTCGTCCAGCACGACAGCCTTCATGGCCTGCAAAGGCAGGCGCAGGCCGATCGACCCGGTGCGCCGCTCGCCCAATGGAGGGTTGCATGTGCTGACGCAGGTCCCCTCGGTCAGCCCGTATCCCTCGAGGATCTTCAGCCCCGTCGAATCCTGGAAGGCGCGCATCAGTTCCACCGGCATCGGCGCCGCCCCACAGAGCCCGTACTCCAGCGAACCGAGGTCGCGGCCTTGGGTCGGCTGCTGCATCAGCGCCGCATAGACCGTCGGCACACCGCTGAAGAAGTTGATGCGGTGGTGTTCGACCAGCTGCCAGAAGTGCTTGATGACACCGTCGCCGCGATAGCCCGACGGTGTGCCGAGAATCACATGGGCGCCGCGTGAGAACGGCAGCAAACCGGTGACCAGCACACCATTGACGTGGAACAGCGGCAGACCACAGAAAAGGGTCTTCCCCGCCGAGATGCCATCGCCGAGGAACTGGCCGACGCTCCACGCGTTGGCGATCTCGTTCGCATGCGTGCGCATCGCAATCTTGGGCGCACCGGTGGTGCCACCGGTGCAGAAATAGGACGACCGGTCGCCAGGGCGGATCACACGACCGCCGGTCAGTCGGTCCACGGGCTGGCGCGCCAGGCCCTGCGCGAAGTCGTGCACCTCGAACTGCCCTGCGCCCACACCAGCCTCCGGGCTCCCGGCAGCCTGGGCTTGGCCGGCCAGGTCGACCAGCACAACGTGCCGCAGACTGCTCACTCGGCCCAGCAGCGGTCGCAGCCTCGACCACAGGTCCATGCCGGGAACCGGCGCGAGCGTGATGAGCACCTTCGCTTGCCCAGCGTCGAGCAACTCGGCGATGGCCGTGGGTTCCAGCATGGGGTTGATGGCAAAGGCGATGCCAGCTGCCTGGCCGCCCCAGATCGCGAGGTGCGTCTGCGGGAGATTGGGCAGCACGAAGGCGACGACCTCCTCGCTGGCTACACCCAACTCGTGCAGGAAGTTGGCCGTGGCCGTAATGCGAGAGAACAGCGCCTCGTAGTTCCAGACTTCTGGCCGCGCATGATCTTCGACGCGCAAGAAGAATGACAAGGCCGGCGCATCGGGGTGGGCGCGCGCTGCGGCGCCGATCATCTCGTAGGTGCTGTTGGGCAGCAGACCGTCGTGCTCACTTTCGACGGCAAGCACGTCTGCGATCGAGGCGATTCCACTCATGTCTTCACGTTCCCGAAAGGGGCCTCACGGCAGCAGGACCGCTCGGCCGGGTTTGCCCGCCGACACATGGTCGAACGCGGCGATGGCGTTGTCGAAGGGCACAGCGACGCCGACCAGCAGCGAGAGCCTTCGGGCTCGAACGCCTTCGGCGAGCGCCTCGAGGGCCTCTCGATCGGGCTTGAAGATGGTCCAGGCATAGCGGGCCTGCGGTGCGCGCGAAGCGACGATGGCGCGGATCCGGCTCCGGTCGCGACGGCTGGCCCACGCCCCGCCCAGCCATCCCAGCCGGTCGAAGTTGGTGAGCAAGGGGTGCACCGTGGTCGCCTGGCCCATCGCTCGCGGGCCGAGGCGCGATGCCAGGAGGGCATCGTCGTCCCAGTTCGCGAAGTTCAGCACCACGTCGAAGTCCGCGGGCAGCGAAGGGATGCAGGTCGGGCCGTGCTCGACGGCCACTTCGGCTCCGAGCTCCAGGCCGGCTCGGCGCTGACCCTTGCCGCAGATCGCGGTGATGCGGCTGCCCCAGGGGAGGAGCACCTGCATGGCCAGGCGGCCCAGGCCACCGTTGGCGCCGTTGATCAACACGCGGGCGCCGCGCGCGTTGCCAGGGCTGATCCCGGTCGAGCGCAGCGCGAGCCACATCGTCGTGAACGAATAGGGCAACGCCGCCAAGGCGGTCGGATCGGCGTGGTCCGGCGCGGGCAGCAGGAAGTCCTGCGGCACGACGACGTGCGACGCATGCGCGCCACCGGCGCGGCCCGTGCCCAGCAGGCCGTACACGCGCTGCCCAAGCGCAAAGCGATTCACACCGGCCCCGAAGGATTCAACGACACCGGCAACGTCGTTGCCGAGCACGAGCGGGAAGCGCGCCGCGCCCTTGAGCCCCAGCAGGCGACGGCCATAGCCGGTCGCGCGCTTGGCATCGATCGGATTGACCGAGGTGGCTTGCACGCGCACCAGCACCTCACCGGTGCCGGGACGGGGCAGATCGACGCTGCGCGTGGCCAGGCGCGGCGGCGCGGCGGCCTCGGTGAACACCAGTTCATGCCGCACGCTTGGCTCCCTGCATGTGGTGGGCCGGCGTCGGCAATGTCGCCACGCGCGCCGATGCAGACGCTGGTGCGGGCGGCGCGACGAACTCGAGCGCTCGACGCAGCATCGCCTCGACCTTGGACACAGGCCCCTCGGCCAGCACGCAACGGTCGGGCCGGACGATCGCGACCCAGCCGAGTGGCACCCGGCGTGGCAGCAGAGCCTCATCGAGTGCCTCCAGCCGCCGCGCCGGCGGGGCGAGGTGTTGGGCCTGCGATCGCTGGCACCACTGCCACACCAGTCCACCTGCAGCCTGCCAGCGCTGCAGCAACTCGGCAGGCAGGCTGGCCGACGGATCCACGCCGAAACCGATCAGCCCCCATTGCGGGCCTAGCGCGTCGTCGCTGAGCACCGGCCCGCCGCCGGTGGCCGGCCGGACCCAGCCTTGCGGCAGCATGGCCCCGCCGCGCAGCCGCTCGCTGCCGCGTACGCGCCAGAACAGGCCTTCGTCGAAGCTGTTCTGTGGCTTGACCTTCAGGTCCTCGAACAGCGCGCGGCCGGACGGCAGCAGGCGCAGCAGGCTCATCAACCCATGCACGCCGAACGCGACGCCGCGGTTCTGCGGCATCACGAGGGCACCGAGCATGAGCGCCAGACGGATGATCTTCCTGGCGTGCGGCCTTCGCTCGGTGTCGTAGCTGTCGAGCACATGCTCGCCGGCCTGGCCGCGCACGACCCAGGCGAGCTTCCAGGCCAGATTGGCCGCATCGCGCAGGCCCGCGACCAGGCCCTGGCCCGCGAAAGGCGGCGTGATGTGCGCCGCGTCGCCGGCAAGGAAGCAGCGACCCTTGGAGAACTGCTTCGCCTCGCGCGCATGGAAGCGGTAGACCGCCGTGCGTTCGATGCGGATGTGCCGGGTGTCGCACCACGGCGCGAGCAGTTGGCGTACCGACTCCGGCCGTTCCATCTCCTTAGGCTTCTCGCCGGGGCGCAGCATGAACTCCCAGCGCTGCCGCCCGCCGGGTGCCACCATGCGCGGCGTCGGACGCCTCGGGTCGCAGATGAACTCGACATGGTCGATCGGGACCGGCACGTCGAGCGCGTCGACGATCAGCCAATCCTGCTGGAAGCTTCGGCCTTCGAAGTCCAGACCCAGCGTGCGCCGTACCAGTGAATTCGCACCGTCGGTGCCGACGAGGTAGCGCGCGCGCACCTGGGTCTCTTGGCCGGCAGCGTCCTTCAGGCGAGCCTGAACGGATTGGCCATCGTCGACGAATCCCTCCAGATCGACTCCGAGTCGCACTTCGACACCGGGGTATTGCGCGAGCCTGGCGCGCAGCAGGCGCTCGAGCTCGGGCTGGTAGAAGGTGACGAGCGCGGGATGGCCGTCGATGATGCCGGCGCTGTTGATGCGGGCGAAGCGGCCGAACAGCGGGGAGCGGTACTGCACCTGAGGAATGGCGACGGTCTCGAATTCGCCATCGCGCACGCCGGCCAGCTGGAGGATCCGCAGCGCCTCGTTGTCGAGCGCGATAGCGCGCGGCTTCTCGAAGATGGCGGTCGCCTTGTCGATGGCCAGTACGCGCACGCCATAGCGGCCGAGCAGGTTGGCCAGCGCGGCGCCGACCGGGCCGAGGCCGACCAGCAGTATGTCGGTATCGAACTGCGGCACCGTGGCGTGGGAGGTTGATGCGTTCATGGTGCGGTGATGGAGGTCGACTGTTCGCCGAGGTCGATGGCCCCGTCATCGGTGCGGATCGACGCGCTGATGCGGTCGCCCGGGCGCAGGTATGCCGGGTTCGAGCGCCCCTTGCGGATGAACATCCGCCACTTCGCGGCATCGCTCATCAGGTGCTTGAGGATGAACATCGCCAGCTTGCCGGGCGCGCGGGCGGCGCAGCCAGCGGGTGTGCCGGTGGCGATCAGGTCGCCAGGATGCAGGTCCTGCAGTGCCGCGAGTTCGGTGAGGGTGGCAGCCGGGCCGTGGATCATGTCGGCGCAGTAGGCGTCCTGCCGCGTCTGGCCATTGACCGCCAGGCGCATGTGCAGCTCGGGCCAGCGCGCCCATTCCTGCGCGGTCAGCAGCACCAGCGCGGGCCCGACGGGGCCGAAGCCGCGATAGCTCTTGCCCTTGTAGAACTGGCCCTGCGGCAGTTGCACGTCACGCGCCGACAGGTCGTTGACGATCGTCACTCCCGCCAGCCACTGCGGCAGGTCGTCGCCGCCGACCTGCGTGCCGGCCGGCACGGGCCTGCGCAATACCAGGCCAAGCTCGATCTCGTAGTCGAGCAGTTGCACATGCGCGGGCCGGGCCACCGGTGCGTCCGCCGCCGTGATGCAGGAAGGCGCCTTGGTGAAGATCGTGTTGAATGGGAAGTCTTCGACGCGCAGGCCCGACTCGCCAATGTGGCTGCGGTAGTTGACGCCCTGACAGATGAACTGCTGGTGCTGGGTCACCGGCGAAAGCAGCGCCACGCGCTCGAACGGCACGACGGCCTGGGCAGGTTCGACGGACCAGAGCAGATCCCAATGGCCGGACAGCAACTCGCCGGTGCTGGCTGCGTCGACATCCAGGGGGGCGATGTGGCTTCCGAACTGAACGCCCCATCGGGGCGTGCCGCCTTCGGCGTAGCGAATGATCGTGCGTGACATGTTTTGCTTCTCGGGTGTGAGTCAGAGCCAGGGCCGCGCCGGCGCATCGAGTGCCGCGCTCAGGAGCTTCAGGCGCTGCGGAGTGATTGCCTTGCGGCGAACGAGCTTGAGCACGTGCAGCAGCGTGCGCAGGCTCTTCCTGGGCTTCATCGAGGCCGGCGCGTCGTCGCCCCAGGCCCAGATGCCGCCAAATTCGAGCGGCGAGTAGGCGGTCTCGACATCGGCGGTGAAGACGTCGCCGTCGGTGTAGTGCTCGTATTCGAAGCCGTCGGGGTCGAGCCAGTAGTCGAAGAGCTGGCTGCCGAGCAGGTGGCGACCGATGCCCCACATGTGCCGGTGGCCCTGGGCGCGCAGCACCTGCTGGCCTTGTCCCAGCGCATCCAGGTCCAGCACCTCGTAGGCGCTGTGCTCGACCTTCTCCTCGATGCCGCCGACGATCACGAGCGTGTGGTGGTCGGCCGGCTGACGGCCCAGATCGAGGCGGCAGAACGCAAGGCTTGGACTGCCGTCGGCGAGGTACTGCACGTCGGTCGGGATCAGCCCGAGCACGCGCAGGTACCAGTCGGCCATGCGCGCGAAGTCCACCGTCTGCAGGACCATGTGGCCGAGCCGCACGATGCGCGCCGGCTCGATGGGCGTGCGCACCGTGCGATTCACGCGGCGCGTGTCTTGTGCCGTGTTCGTGCTCGGCGTGACGGTCTCGCGCAGCGGCAGCGGCTCGACGCGCCGCTGGTCCTGCAGCAGCCAGACACTGCGGCCGCTGGGGTCGAACAGCTCCACGCCGCGGCCGCCCGCAGGCAGACGTTCGGGCGCCAGCCAGCGCGCCCCCATCTGCTCCACATAGCGCTGCAGCTCGGTGTCGGCCGACATCATGAACGCGGGGCCGACGAATCGATCCTGGCGCCCGAACTCCGCGATTGCGATGCAGGGAGCCGTCCCCGCACCCCGGGCCACGAGGCGCTGGGGCGTGGCGCTGACGATGTGAAAGCCGAAGTCGCGCCAGAAGCCTTCGGTGGGCGCCAGCCGGCGCTTCTCCCAGCGCAGGAAGGCCAGCTCGACGGCGCGCCCGAGGGCGGGCGGCCGGTGCAGTGGCTGGACCTCTGCGGGCAGCCGGCTTTCCGGTGTCGACTCGGGCTGCCGAAGCACTGCGGTGGCGCCTTTCACGGGTCGGACTCCTCTCAGAACTTGTAGTGGTAGCCGAGCAGGAGCATCTGGACCTTGCTCGTCAGGGAGGTGCCAGCGCTGGCGCCGGTACCGGTCAGCGTGGTGCGCGGATTCAGCTCGTAGCCGAGGTTCAGCTCCGAGCGCGGATCGACACGCCAGCTCAGACCCGCGGTGTAGGCCTGCTCGTGGATCGAGGGCACGAGCAGGTTCTGCACGGTTCGAGACGAGTCGATCTGGCTGCGGTTGTGGCTGTAGCCGGCACGTAGAGTCCAACGCTCGTCGAGCAGCCACGACGCGCCGAAGCGCAGCACAGGCTGGTTCTTCCACGCGAAGCCGTTCGGGTCCTGCATCGCCTTGATCTCGCCCCACAGGATGCGCAGCCAGTCGGCGGCCAAGGTGAGCCGCTCGGTGGGCTGCCAGGCGACGCCGACGCCGTACTGAGCCGGCACGTCGAGGCGTCCGTCGCTGTAGGCCAGCAGATCCTGCTCATAGCCGTCGAGCCCACTCATGCGGACGCGGGACTTCAGGTTGGCACCGAAGGACCATTCGGCTGTCGGCTTCCACAGCACGCCGGCGCGAAGGCCGACGCCGGCCGCCGACTGCCGGCCGTGACTTGGCAGCGGCAACAGGCCGCCGGGCACCGGAGCCGGGACGATCACGCCGTCGGCCTCGAACTGCTGGTACGCCAGCGTGAGCCCCACGCCCAGTGCCAGCTCGGGCGTGGGCTTCCAGGCCATCGTGGGAATGAACTCGGCCACGCGAAGCGTCGTCTTCGCCGTTCCTGCTCCTGGCACCGGCAGCGCGGGCTGACCGTAGTCGGAGCCCGCGCCGGCGCCAGCAATGCTGATCCCGACGGTGAACCCGTTGTCCAGCTGCCAGACCAAGCCGCCTTCGGGAGCAAGTTCGGTCTGGCTGTTCTCGAGATGGTTTCCGGGCAGCACATAGTCCGCGGACGACTGCCCGCGAAACACCTGCAGCCCGAAGGTCGTGGATGACGGCACGAAGGCCATGCCCGCGGGGTTGTTCGCCGCGGCCACGGCGTCGAGCGGCAGCGCGATCGAGGCGCCACCCATCGACGCGTTCTTGGTCCCATTGCCACCGGGCAGCGCGCCGTTGACCGCAAGCGCGCCGCCGTGGAAGGCGACGCCGGAGAGGGCCAGGACAACGTGAGGGAGTCGGAGACAGCCGCGCATGGTGTGGTCTTTCGAGCAAGAAGCCGTGGCTTCGATTGACTTCATGATGACATCTTTGTCATCATGACACAATCGTCGTTTTCACCTACCCAGTGCGCTGGGCACAATCGAGCAATGCAAACCCAAGATCACCGCCAGCGAGTCGCAGCCGAGCGCCGCGAACGCATGCGCTCCCGCCTGCTCGCGAGTGCGATGAGGCTGGTCGCTCAGAAGGGCCCGGCGGCAACATCGATCGACGATGTGATCTCGGCCGCCGAGGTGTCGCGCGGTACGTTCTACAAGTACTTTCCGTCGCCGGACGCGCTGGTCCGCGAGCTCGCCATCGCGATCGCCAACGAACTGATCGAGATGGCCGAGCCCGTGGTGCAGAGCTACGACGATCCGGCCGAACGGGTTTCGAGTGGCATGCGCCTGGTGTCCCGCCTGGCCATCGACCACCCGCTGGCCGCCACCTTCCTGGTGCGCCTCGGGTGGCCCGACGCGCGCGGCCCGAACATGCTGCTCGACTTCGTGAAGCGCGACCTGAGCGAGGGCATCCGCCAGGGGCGCTTTGCCCGCATGCCGATTGCCTTGGCGCTGAACGTCGTGACCGGAGCGGTGCTCGGCGCCACGCATTGCATGCTCGAGCCGGAATGTGAGAGCGACTTCGCCGAGCAGAGTGCCGCCGCCGCGCTGCGCGGGCTGGGTCTGGACGCGAAGAGCGCCGAGCGCATCGCCTATAGCCCTTTGAAGCCGGTCGAGATCCTGGCGCATGGTTTGCTGATCGAGACCTCGGAGGTCGCGGCAAAGGCCGTCGCGAAGACGGCTCGCAATGGGGTACGGCGCGGAACGCTCGGCTGAGGCCGATGGCGCGGTCACGGAGGCAAGACGCCCATCCGACGCCCAGCGATAATCTGTTCAGGCCTTAACGCACGGCGCAACGCGTGGCACGCTCCCAGTCCACCCCGAATCCTGTTCGGGTCCGCTTCGACGAGTTCGACCTCGATGAGGCGAATGCCTGCCTGCTGTGCAACGGCAAGGCCGTCGCGCTCGCGCCCACGCCCTTCAACCTCCTGTGTGAACTGGCGCGCCAGCCGGGCACGCTGCTCACGAAGGACGCACTGCTCGACGCGGTGTGGGGCCACCAGTTCGTCTCCGAATCGGTGCTCAAGACCGCCATCAGTGACCTGCGCACAGTGCTCGTTGACAACCCTCGCGAGCCGCGGTTCATCGAAACCGTGTCGCGGCGCGGCTACCGCTTCATTGCGGTGCCGGCCTCTGCGCCCGCGGCACCGCCCGTCGCCACCACGGTGGCGGCGGCAGGCCCGCAGCCATCGCCGTCGTTCATCGGCCGCGCGGACGCCATCGCCCGGTTGCAGCAGGCGTGGGACCAGGCCTGCAGCGGCAAGCGCGCGGTGGTCTGGGTCGCCGGCGAGCCGGGCATCGGCAAGACCACGCTGATCGAGCACTTCGTCGCCAGTCTCGGGGGTATCGCCTGCGCACGCGGTCAGTGCGTTGAGCACTACGGCCCGGGCGAGCCGTACCTGCCAGTGCTGGAAGCGCTGGCCGAGCTGTGTCGCGGGGACCGCACACTGCCGGCGCTGCTGCGCAGCGTGGCACCGACCTGGCTGTTGCAGCTGCCCTGGCTGAGCACGGCGGAGGAACGCGACGTGCTGCGGCGCGAGCTAACCGGCGTGGGCCCCGACCGCATGCTGCGCGAGATGGGCGAGCTGCTCGACCGCTATACCGAGCAGCGTCCGCTGCTACTTGTGACCGAAGATCTGCACTGGAGCGACCGGGCGACGCTCCAGCTGATCGACTATGTCGCGCGGCGGCGCCCCCCCGCGCGCCTGATGTGGCTGTCGAGCTTTCGGCTGGCCGAGGTGATCGCGCTGGACCATCCACTCACCCCGCTGCGGCACGAGCTGCGCCTGCAGCGCTTGTGCCAGGAGGTGGTGCTCGACCCGTTCTCGGAGATCGAGGTCGCCGATTGCGTCGCGCAACATTCGGCCACGCTCGCGCGCGACGAGGCATTCGTGCGTGCGCTGCACGAGCGCACAGACGGCGTGCCGCTGTTCGTCTCGTCGGTCATCACGGAGGTGATGGAACGCGCGGCGGACGAGGCGACAGCAGAGGGACGGCTTGCGGCCATGGCCGTGCCGGAAAACCTGGCGGCCATCATCGACCACTACATCGCCAGGCTGGACAACGAGTCGCGCGCCCTGCTGGCGGCGGCGGCCGTCTGCGGGGTCGAGTTCCGCGTCGACACGGTGGCGCTGGCGCTGGAGCGCGAGGTCGCATCGGTGGCCGATGCCTGCGAGATGCTGGTGCGCGAGCAAGTGTGGCTCAGCTCGCCGCGTGCTGGCGAGGGTAACGAGGCACGCGAGCCGCCCTACGGGTTCCGGCACGCGCTGTTCCGTCAGGTGCTGTACGACCGCACCGCGCCCTCGGCCCGCGCTCACCTGCACCGCAAGGTCGGCGCGGCCCTGGAACGGGAGCGCTCGGCCGGCGTGCCGGTGACCGCAGCGGTGTTGGCGATGCACTTCGACCGCGCGCGGCAGCCGATAACCGCACTGCGCTATTACGCAGATGCGGCTGAAGCGGCGCTGCTGCACTTCAGCCCGGCCTCGGCCCTCGGCCTCACCGAGCGCGCCTCGGCGCTCCTCCAGCAGGCGCCGGAGGGGGAAGAGCGCGACGCGCTCGAGATCGCGATCGCTACGTTTCATGGCGTGTCGGCCTTCCAATCGCTCGGTGTCGGCATCGAAGCGAGGGACGCATTCGAGCGCGCGTACGTGCTGCTGCAACGCAGGCCTGGGCACGCGATGCGCGGGCGGCTGCTGCACGGCTTCGGCTACGTGCTGAGCCTGCGTGGCGAGTATGCGCAGGCGCTGGCGGTAGCACAGCACGCCGAGGCGCGCTCGTCGGGATCGAACGATCCGGCGCTGATGCTG
Organism: Rivibacter subsaxonicus; assembly: GCF_004217215.1. Classification (GTDB taxonomy): domain Bacteria; phylum Pseudomonadota; class Gammaproteobacteria; order Burkholderiales; family Burkholderiaceae_C; genus Rivibacter; species Rivibacter subsaxonicus. Next base: position 213,806 of record NZ_SHKP01000006.1, on the reverse strand, counting down.
GCGGCGTGCATCGTGAACGGCGAGGTGCACCAGCTGCAGGGCCGGCCGCAGGCGGCGCTCGCATGGATCGAGCGCGGGCTCATCACCGCCGAGCCGCTCGACCTCGCGGCCGGGGAGATTTTCGTCGCCGATCCGCAGGTGACGTTGCTCGGGATGTTGGTCATCGAGCTCGTGCACCGCGGCCTGATCGAGCAAGCGCGGGCGCATTTGCAGCGCTCGCACGAGCGCGCGCGCGCGCTGCGGCAGCCGATGACGCAGTTGGTGGCTACCTGGCATGAGGCGCTGTTCGAGGTGCGCCTGGGCAACGCCGAGCGGGTCGCGGCCCTGGCCGAGGAGATGCAGGCGCTGGTCGACGAGTTCTCCCTTGCGCAGGGCCGGATGGCGTGCCGCTGGTACCGCGGCTGGGCGCAGGCCTGGAACGGAGCACCGCTCGAGGGCTACGGTCAGATCCACGAGGCTTGCGAAGAGAACGCCCGGCTCGGCATGCGCTCCGGCACCAGCGAGGTGTTGGGCTATGCAGCGCAGGCCCTGCTGCTGGCCGGCGATTCCGATGCGGCGCAAGTCCAGCTCCAGGAAGCGCGGCAGGCCGCGGACGAACTGGCCGAGCGCGTGTACCTGCCGCAGCTGTGGCTGTTGGAGGCGGCGATCGCCCGTGCGCAGGGCCGGGCAGACGCCGGGGCCGCCTCGGTGCGGCGCGCGATCGACGAGGCAAGGGCGCAGCAAGCGCCCTGGCTCGAACTGCTCGCGCTGGTGGACCTTTGCGAGCACCACGACGCGGCGGACGCCGAGCGCAGCGCCCTCGCCCATCTCGTCGGCCGACTGCCCGAAGCGGGCGACACGACGCCGGTGCGGCGCGCGCGGTCCATCCTGCAACCCGCGAAACCAGCCTGAGGCCTGGCGAGGCGATGGCTCGGCCGCGGGGGTATGCGTGCCCGCGGCCGCGCGACGTTGCAGGTGTGCCTGAGCTTCGGCTCCGATCGACGTGCGGTTGCGCGCGATCCGGCTGACCAAAAGGCTACGGAACGGCGACCGGATCACGACCACTGTCGCCGTCCCGCGACCTACGCTTGTCTTACCCGATGCATGGAACGACGAGCCGACCATGAAAGACCACGACAAAGCACCTCCCGCCTTCGTGCTGCGCTTTGACCCGCTGTTCGGCGTCGGCCGTGCACTCAGCTTCCCATGCGATGCCGCCGGCAGGGTCGATCTGGACGATCTTCCAGAGCGAGCACGCTGCAACTACTTCTATGCCCGCGCCGCGATCGGACGGCAATTCGTCATGCCGGCCGTTCAGCCCGGCGCGGTCGAATGACCGCGGACGCGGACTCAGTGCGAAGTCACTGGTGAGCCTTCGGCGCCGGCGCCGCGGCAGTCGAGCTGGCCTTGACGGGGAAGGTGTCGAAGATCGCCGCGACAGCCTTCTCGGCGGCGGTGCCCGCGTCGCGCAGCATGGCCGGGGTCACCCGGCCTTCGGCCACACCGTGCCAGATCACCTGCCGCCGACGCGGATCGATCAGATCGATGGCCATGCGGCCCAGGCGGTAGTCCTCGGTCCCGACCCTCTCCCCACCGGGAACGTTTCCGGGCGTTGCGCGCTGGCCCGGCTGATCTTCCACAACCGCTGCGATGTTCACCAACAGGTCCGGAGCCCGCTCATCGAAGGCGTAGCCGCGGCGCTCCATCTGGCTGCGTGCGGCGGCGAGAAAGCGCCGATCGATCAGAGATGGATTGCCATTCGCCCGGACGAAGGCGAAGGTGCGGTAAGAATGGAAGTCGACATCCGGATCCGCGACGCGGGAGATGGAGGGCTTGGATGCGCAGCCTGCCAGCGCGAGGGCGGCCAGGCCGAGCAGAAACGATCGGCGAAAGGTCATCATGGTTGTTCTCCTTGGGGTTGGATGGGCGTGAAGGTGGCTGTACCGCGGTGCGGTACAGGGTGTGGGAACGGGGGCAGCGGGTGGTCTTGTCGCTGCGAGCGCCATCGGCGTCTATCAGATCGGCATCGTGCCCACGGTCTCGGGCACGTGGAGCTCGGCTTCGGTCGCCGCGAGGACCTGCTCGACCGTCACGCCGGGCGCCGTCTCCAGCAAGGTGGCGCGGCCGCCGGCGAAGCCGATCACCGCCAGCTCCGTGACGACGAGATCGACCGGGCGCACCGAGGTGAGCGGCAGGCTGCACGTGCGCACGAGCTTCGACTGACCCTTCGCGGTGTGCTGCATCGCAACCACGACGCGCCTGGCGCCGGCGACCAGATCCATCGCGCCGCCCATGCCCGGCACCATCTTGCCGGGGATCATCCAGTTGGCGAGCAGCCCGTGTTCGTCGACCTGCAGGCCGCCGAGCACGGTCATGTCGAGGTGCCCGCCGCGAATCAGGCCGAAGGACATCGCGCTGTCGAAAGCGCAGGCACCGGGCAGGGCCGAGACCGGCCGCCCCGCCGCATCGGTGAGTCGTGCCTGGGCCAAGCCCTCCTGCGGGACAGGGCCGGTACCGATCAGTCCGTTCTCCGATTGGAAGTAGATGTGCATGCCGGCCGGCACGTGGTTGGCGACCAGCGTCGGGATGCCGATGCCGAGGTTGACCAGCATGCCCGGCCGCAGCTCTTGGGCGATGCGCTTTGCAATGAGGGTCTGGGCGTCCATGGCGTCACTTGCTCGCGATCAGATAGTCGACGACCGGCGCGGGCGTCATCACATGGTCGGGTGCGATGACGCCGACCGGGACGATGTTCTCGGCCTCGACGATCACCGTGTCGGCCGCCATCGCGATGACCGGATTGAAGTTGCGCGCGGTCAGGGCGTATTGCAGGTTGCCGATGTAGTCGGCGAGGAAGGACTGCACCAGCGCGAAGTCGGCGCGAAGCGCGGTCTCGAGGAGGAACGGCCTGCCGTCGACCTGGATGCGCTGCTTGCCCTCTTCGACGACAGTGCCGACGCCGGTGGGCGTGAGAACGCCGCCCAGTCCGAAGCCTGCGGCCCGGATGCGCTCGATCAGCGTGCCCTGCGGCACCAGCTCGACCTCCATCTCGCCGGCCAGCATCTTCTTCTGCGTTTCGGGGTTGAGCCCGATGTGGCTGGCAATGGTCTTGCGGACCAGTCCGGCGCTCACCAGCTTGCCGATGCCGACGCCCGGCAGCGCGTTGTCGTTGGCGATCACGGTGAGGTCGCGCTTGCGCTGGCGCACCAGCTCGTCGATCACGCGTTCGGGCGTTCCCACGCCCATGAACCCGCCAATCATCAGGCGGGCGCCGTCGGGGATCAGCGCCACCGCGTCGTGCAAGGAAATGGTCTTCATGCTGTGGCTCGACCTGCCGGTAACGGCCTTCGAGCGTGATTCGATACGGCGCTCAGCTTAGGCGGCACGCACCTCCGAGTCGTCAGCGAAAGGTCGTTGTTGTCTCGGCGTCGGTCGCGACCGAAGCGCGACCTTTCGCTGACGACTCGCCCGCGGCCGGCCGATAACGTGCCTGTCCATGAACACCACTACCGCTGTGAATCCCGCGCCCGCACTCTCCGGGCCGACGGCAGGCCAGGACGTCTCGACCAAGGTCGCGCAGCTGCTGCAGGCGCGCACGACGACGGCCTTGACGCAGATCAACGAACGCATCCGCGAGGCTTGGCAACAGCAGGCCGCCGGCGCGCCACCGCAGCCCGTCGCGCCGTGGGAGCTGTGGGCCAGCGGCACGCAGTACGCGGTCGACTTCGTCCAGCGTTCGCTGATCTTCTGCGACACGCTGCGCCAGCGCGGCAACATCTTCATCGAGCACGAGCAACAGGGCTTGCCGCCGGTGCTGCACTTCGAGCACGAGATGGTGATGGACGGCCGCACCTTCCAGCAGCCGGTGAACTACGCGCTGCTGCGCATCGTGCCGCCCGAGGGCCTGGCGATCGATGACCGACGCCGGCCCTACGTGATCATCGATCCGCGCGGCGGCCACGGCCCCGGCATCGGCGGCTTCAAGGACGACTCGCAGGTGGGCGTCGCGCTGCGTGCGGGCCACCCGGTGTACTTCGTCATGTTCTTCCGGGATCCCGTACCGGGCCAGACGCTGCTCGATGTCTGCAACGCCGAGCGGGCGTTCGTGAGACACGTGCGCGAGTTGCATCCCGACGCGCCGAAGCCGGCCATCGTCGGCAACTGCCAGGCCGGCTGGGCGGCCATGATGCTGGCCGCCGCCAGCCCCGAGGACACCGGCCCGGTGGTCGTCGTTGGCGCGCCGATGTCGTACTGGGGCGGCGCGTGGCGCGAGGGCGCGGGCGACAACCCGATGCGCTACGCCGGCGGGCTGCTCGGCGGCACCTGGCTGGCATCGCTGACCTCGGACCTCGGCGCAGGCACCTTCGATGGCGCCTGGCTGGTGCAGAACTTCGAGAACCTGAACCCGGCCAACACCTTCTGGGACAAGTACTACCACGTGTTCGCGAACGCCGACACCGAGCCGGCGCGCTTCCTCGAGTTCGAACGCTGGTGGGGCGGCTACTACCTGCTCGACCGCAACGAGATCGAGTGGATCACGCAGAACCTGTTCGTCGGCAACCGGCTGTGGGCCGGCACCGAGCGCTCGGGCGAAGGCGGTGCCTTCGACCTGCGCGACGTGAAGGTGCCGATCGTGCTGTTCGCCTCGCTGGGTGACAACATCACGCCGCCGCAGCAGGCCTTCAACTGGGTCGCCGACGTCTACCGCAGCACGGAAGAGATCAAGCTGCGCGGGCAGGTGATCGTCGGCCTGATGCACGAGGACATCGGCCACCTCGGCATCTTCGTCTCCGGCAAGGTGGCGAAGAAGGAGCACGCGCAGATCGTCTCGGTGCTGCAGTCGATCGAGGCCCTGCCGCCCGGGCTCTACGGCATGCGCATCGAGGAGAGCCATGACGACGCCGGGACGCCGAGTTACGAGGTCAGCTTCGTCGAGCTGCGGCTCGAGGACATCGCCGCGCGGCTCAACCGCTTCGAGCGCGACGACGAGCGGCCCTTCGAGGCGCTGAACGCGGTCTCCGAGTTCAACCAGCGCGCCTACGAGCTGTTCGGCCGGCCGCTGGTGAAGACGCTCGCGAGCGAAGAGGGCGCGCTGCTGCAACGCATCTTCCATCCGCTGCGCTGGCAGCGCTGGGCGGTCTCCGATCTCAATCCGTCCATGTGGTGGCTCGGCCCCGCGGCGCAGCTGACGAAGGCGCAGCGCCAGGCGGTGGCCGCCGACCATCCAGCGCGCCGCGCCGAGGCTACCGCGTCGGCGCTGGTGAGCACCTCGCTCGACGGCTGGCGTGCGATGCGCGATGCGGTGGCCGAAGCGAGTTTCTTCCAGCTCTACGGCAATCTCTATGAGCACTGCGTCGAGCGCGAACCCGCGGGCGCCCCGAACGCGGCGGCGGCGGTGGAATCCGGTCTGGTCCAGGACGCGCTGTCCCGCATCGACCAGGGCGGCTACGCGGAGGCACTGGCCCGCGTCGCCGTGCTGATGGCGCACGACGACGAGCAACTGCCGCTGGCGCGGGTGCAACTCGCGCGTGATCTGCTCGAGGACTACCGCGAGCTGCTGCCCGAGCTGCCGCCGGTCGAGGTGCGCCGCATCGGCGGCGCGCAGGAAGTGATCGTCCGGCATCGGCCCGACCAGGCCGTCGAGACCTTGCCAGCGTTGCTGAGCGCGCCGCAGGACCGCAAACGCCTGCTCACGCTGATCGAGCGCGTGCTCGTCGACAAGCGGGTGCAGAGCATCCGGCCGACCGCGGCGCAGAAGGCGATGCTCGAGCGCATCCGCGCGGTGCTCGCGCCGGCCGCGCCGCAGGAGGCGCGTACGCGCCGCGCGACGCCGGCACGCAAAGCTGCCACCACCAGATAACAGGAGCAACTCATGGACACCCAATCGGAAACACTGCTCGCCGGCCGCAAGGGCCTGATCGTCGGCATCGCCAACCAGCACAGCATCGCCTACGGCTGCGCGCGCATCCTGCGCCGCTGCGGCGCCGAGCTCGCCGTGACCTGGCTCAACGACAAGGCGCGCCCGCACGTGGAGCCGCTCGCCCGCGAGCTGGGAGCGCCGATCGCAATGGCGCTCGACGTCGAGCAGCCAGGCGCCATGGAGGCCGTGTTCGACGAGGTGCGCGAGCGCTGGGGACGGCTCGACTTCGTGTTGCACTCGATCGCGTTCGCGCCCGCCGCCGACCTGCATGGCCGAGTCACCGACACCTCGCGTGAGGGCTTCGCCCGCGCGATGGACGTCTCGTGCCATTCGTTCACGCGCATGGCCCGCCTGGCCGAACCGCTGATGGCGGGTGGCGGCACGCTGCTGACCATGAGCTTCCACGGCGCCGCCGAGGTGGTGCCGCACTACGGCGTGATGGGGCCGGTGAAGGCCGCGCTCGAGTCTTCGGTGCGCTACCTCGCCTCCGAGCTTGGCCCGAGCGGCATCCGCGTGCACGCGGTCTCGCCCGGCCCGATCCGCACCCGCGCCGCATCCGGCATCGCCTCCTTCGACGAGCTGATCGACGACGCCCGTCGCCGCGCCCCGCTCGCGCGCGAGGTCGAGATCGACGACGTCGGCTCGCTGTGCGCGTTCCTCGTCAGCGACGCCGCGCGCGCGATCACCGGCGACGTGCACTACGTCGATGGCGGCTTCCACATCATCGCCTAAGGCCCTGTGCCCTTCATCCATCATGTCCAGATCCCTGAACCCCGAGGACTTCGAAGTCCTGCGCAACCGCACCTTCGACGAGATCGCCATCGGCGATCACGCAAGCATCGAGCGCACGCTCAGCGCGGCCGACATCCAGCTCTTCGCAGCGATGTCCGGCGACGTCAACCCGACCCACTTCGACGCCGAGTTCGCCGCGTCCACGCCGTTTGGCGGCGTCGTCGCGCACGGCATGTGGGCTGCGTCGCTGATCTCCGCGGTGCTCGGCACGCGGCTGCCCGGGCCAGGAGCCGCCTACGTCAGCCAGACGCTGGAGTTCCTCGCGCCGGTGCACGTCGGCGACACGCTCACCATCACCGTCACCGTGACGCGTCGCGAAGCGAAGGAGCGGCAGGTCGTGCTCGACTGCCACTGCGTGAACGGCAACGGCGAGACCGTGTTGACGGGCCAGGCCACCGTGGTCGCGCCCGCGCAGCACATCGAGCGAGCGCGCAGCGCGCTGCCGCACGTGCGCATCGAGCTGTCGCAGGGCGACGACCTCGTGCGCCTGCTGCAGGACGTGCGACCGCTGGGCCGCTTGAGGGTGGCCGTCGTCCATCCGTGCGACGCGCTCAGCTTGTCGTCTGCGCTGGACGCGCGCGCTGCCGGCCTGATCGAGCCCGTGCTCGTGGGCCCGCGCGAGCGGCTGCTCGAGGTCGCCGCGCAGAGCGGGCTGGACCTTGACGGTGTCGAGATCGCGAACGCGCCGCACAGTCATGCCGCGGCGGCGCGCGCCGTCGAGCTGGCGCTGGCCGGAACGGTCGAGGCGCTGATGAAGGGCAGCCTGCACACCGACGAGCTGATGGGCGCGGTTGTCGCGAGCCGTCTGCGCACCAGCCGGCGCATGAGCCATTGCTTCGTGATGCAGACGCCGTTCTACCCGCGGCCCTTCATCATCACCGACGCCGCGATCAACATCGCGCCCACCCTGCCGGAGAAGGCCGACATCGTGCGCAATGCGATCGAGCTCGCGCACGCGTTTGGCATTGCGCAGCCGCGCGTCGCCGTGCTCGCAGCGGTGGAGACCGTCAACCCGCAGATGCCGGCCACGCTGGATGCGGCCGCGCTGTGCAAGATGGCCGATCGCGGCCAGATCCCGGGCGCCATCATCGACGGGCCGCTCGCGTTCGACAACGCGGTGTCGGCCGCGGCGGCGCGCACCAAGGGCATCGTCTCCGAGGTCGCGGGCGCGGCCGACATCCTGCTCGTGCCCGACCTGGAGAGCGGCAACATGCTCGCCAAGCAGCTCGCCTACCTGGGCGGAGCGGCCAGCGCCGGCATCGTGCTCGGCGCACGGGTGCCCATCGTGCTGACCAGCCGCGCCGACACGCGCGAGTCGCGCATCGCATCTTGCGCGGTCGCGCTGGTCGCGGCCCGTGGCGGCGCCTCCCGTGGTGGTGCCGCTGCCGCGCAGCCGGCGACGGAGGTGGCAGCGTGAGCGAACCGATCCTCGTCCTGAACTGCGGCTCGTCAAGCATCAAGTTCGCGCTGTTCGATCCCGGTCTCGATCCGCTGCCGCGCGTGCCGATGTGGTCGGGTCGGCTCGAAGGCATCGGCAGCTCCAGCGCGCGCCTTGTCGCAGGCGGCGCACCGCCAGTTGCGGTCGCGCTCGATGCGCAGCAACCCTATGCCTCGGCGCTGCAGCGCGTGCGCTCCTGCGTCGAGCAGCGGACGCGCGGCCTTCCGCCCGCGGCGGTGGCGCACCGTGTGGTGCACGGCGGCAGCAAGTACGACGCGCCGCTGCGCATCGACGCCGCGGTGCTCGCCGACTTGCGCGAGTACGTCGCGCTGGCGCCGCTGCATCAGCCCTATGCGCTGCAGGCGATCGAAGTGCTGCAAGCCGAACTGCCCGGTGTGCCGCAGGTCGCCTGCTTCGACACGGCCTTCCACCGCACGCTGCCGCAGGTGGAACAGATGCTGCCCCTGCCGCATGCGCTGTGGGAACGCGGCATCCGGCGCTACGGCTTCCATGGGCTGTCGTATGAATACATGGCCATCGCACTCGCCGAGCGGCACGGCGATGCCGCGCGCGGCCGCACGATCGTCGCCCACCTCGGCAGCGGCGCCAGCCTGTGCGCGATGCATGGCCTGCGCAGCGTCGCCACGACGATGGGCTTCTCGGCCGTGGACGGCCTCATGATGGGAACGCGCTGCGGATCGCTCGACCCGGGCGTGCTGCTGCACCTGATGGAGGTCGAAGGCTACGACGCCCGACGGCTCTCGCAGCTGCTGTACCACGAGTCCGGCCTGCTCGGCGTCTCCGGCCTGTCGTCGAGCCCGCAGCCGCTGCTCGCGGCCGAGGCCACCGATGCGCGCGCGCGTGCCGCGCTCGAGCTGTACGTGCGCCGCGTCGTGCGCGAGATCGGTGGCCTGGCGGCCGCGCTCGGCGGACTGGACATGCTGGCCTTCACCGCCGGCATCGGCGAGCACAGCGCGCCACTGCGCGAGCGCATCTGCGGCGCGCTCGGGTGGTTGGGCCTGCAGGTCGACGACGCCGCGAACCGCGCCGACGCCGCGACGATCTCGAAACCGGGCAGCCGTGTGCGAGTCGTCGTCGAGCCGACCAACGAGGAGTGGGTCATGGCCTCGCACGCACTGAACCTCGTCCATCCCGCGTGAGACGCATCGCCGCCGAAGGAACCAAGCATGGATGACCGCAATGACGCCTACCGCATCGGGTGGTGGGAGAACAACCTCGAAGCGCTGGACCGCGAGCTGGCTCGGATGGCCATGCTGTGCCGCGTAAGGATCCTCGAACCCGGCGTGATCGACCGTCTGATCCAGGGTGACGACTCGGTGTGCGCTGCCGACAACCCGATCGCCTTTCGCAAGTTGCATGACCTGCTCCTGATGCACTTTGCCGTGCGCCAGAAGTCGGCCGACGCGCTCGGACAGCAGCAGACGGCGGCGATCGAACGCCACGTCGTCGAGCGGCTGAAGAAGTCCTTTCCCGAGCTCGCGACGGACTGGCCGCGTGCCTGAAGCGCCGCCCACGTTGCAAGCGCCAGATAGGGAGCAATTTGCAAGCGGGGAGTCGCTACTCGCCCGGCTGATCTGTCACGTGGTGCAGGTGCAGCCTGGCGATCGAATGAGGCGCACGTCTGACCAGACGGGCACGTGCCCGACATTGCCGAAGTAACGCACCCAAGGACATCATGAAGAAGATTCTGATCGCGACCTTCTCGCTGATTGCCGCACTGGCCCAGGCCGATGAGCCCGAACTGGTGTTCTATCCGGCCGTGGGTCAGACGAACCAACAGCAAGACAAGGACCGCTCCGAGTGCGACGCATGGTCGCGCAAGGAGTCGGGCTACGAATGGTCGCAACCACTGGTCACGTTGCCGAATGCGCCTCCGTTGCGCGCCGCCCCGACGACAGCGCTCGCTTCCCGCGCGCCGGGGCCGACGGCGCTGCCCCAGTTGCCGTCGCTGCCGCCGGCACCGCCGGTGCCGCTCCTCACCGGGCGTGAACAGCAACGCGTGACCTACGAACGTGCACGCGCCGCCTGCATGGAAGGCCGCGGCTACATCGTCAGGTAGGCGGGCGACAAAGCCGTTGTGCCGCTGGCCACCGCATGCTGGGTGCGGCATGGCAGCGCGATCGCGTCCTGGTTCTACTGAGCGACGAGTCGCTTGTCCGCGGTCAGTAAGCACGCGGACCAGGCGGCGAAGCACGATGCCGCCTTTGGCGCGCCGCAGCTGGTCGCGTGCACCCACCGATACCGCCAGATCGCCCATCCTTGCGCGGTGGCATGTAGCGAAGGGGCGCAGCTCGCAGCATCACCTTCATCAACAGCTCTCGCGCAGCTGCTGCGCCAGGATCTCCTGCGCCAGAGTGAGCGCGACCGGCCCGATCACCAGCCCGGCCAGGCCCAACACGCTGAAGCCGCCGATGCAGCCCATCAACACCCATACAAAGGGCAGCTGCATCCCGCCGCGCGCCACGATGGGCCGCACCAGCTTGTCGCCGCACAGCAGGACCGCGGAGCCCAGCAGCAGCGACCAGAGCGCCGCCGTGTGCGTACCCTGGAGAACCAGCTGCAACGCGACCGCGACCACCGCCCCATAGCCCAGGAAGGGCACGGCGGACAACGCGCCGATGATCGCGGCCCAGACCAGCGGGCGAGGCACTCCGATGATCGCGAACGCCAGCGCGGTCACAAGACCATTGAACAAAGCCACGACGATCATGCTGTTCACCGAGGCGCGAACTGCGCGCGTGGCGACGACCAGGTAGTGCTCGGCCCGGTCGCCGACCGTTTCGCGCAGCCAGCGCGTCAGCGCTTGCGCGAGCGATGAACCTTCCTGGTAAAGAAAGGCCAGCAGCAGGATCGCGAACGCGACGATGAGCGCATGCCGTGCGGTCGCCTGTCCAAGCGAGTGTGCCCAGCCGAGGATCGCGGAGGGCTCGGCCTGGTGAGTCATCTGAAGCAGCGCGCCCGGGCGGGCGAGCAGGCTTTGCCAGCGAGCGGCCAGCGAGGAGCCCACGACCGGCGCGTTCGCGAGCCATTCGGGCGCGACTAGCCCCCGGCCGTCGGCGGTTGCGAGGCCCAGCAGCAGCGCGTGGGCCTCGCTCATCAGCGCCCAGCCGGCGAACACCAGCGGCGCCAGTACGAACACGGTGATCGCGCCCGTGAAGATCGCGGCGCCCGCGCCCTTGCCAACGCCGCGCGGCAGGCGGGTTCGGAAAGCGGCGTACAGCGGCCAGCTCGCGATCGCGATCACGCCGGCCGCCAGCAGCGCTTCGATGAAGCCATGCACGATCCAGAAGGAGAGGACGGCGATCGCCGCGGCGAGCAGCCGTCCCGATGTGGGTCTGAGGTTCATGGGGCGGGGCGCCGATGCGGGCCGCACTGTGGTGATGGAGGCCGATGCTAGGGACGCACGGCGCCGGAGTCGTCAGCGACAGGTCGCCATTGGGTCGTGCTTCGTCGTGTTTCGTCGTGCTTGCGGGCGAGCGCGGTTGCGACCGAACGCCGACTTTTCGCTGACGACTCGACCGGGAGGGCGGCCTACTCTGACGCCGAATCTGTTCGATCCCTGCCTGCCATGAAGCTCAACCCTGAATCCAAGTACCCGACCCGCCGTACCTACGTCCTCAAGTTGCGCGGCGACGCCACGGCCGAAGCGCTCGCCGGCCGCGTCGAAAACCTCGTCACCGGGAACCAGCAGGAGTTTGCATCCGCCTCCGAGTTGCTGACCTCCATTACCAGCGACCTCGAGTGCGACGCAGCCTCGCGTACGGAAGACGACACCGCTGCCTGAGCTCCACGCATGGCGACCGAACTCCGACCCAACGCTGACGACTTCGTGCACAGCGAGCCCTACGCTGACACCCCATCGAATCCAGACAAGTCCACTCCGATGTCACCTCCATCCACAACCGCGCTGCCGCACATGGCCGGGCAGAACACCGTGCAACGCGTCGGTCGGCCGGCCGGGCTCGTCGCCTTGGCGGCGCTGACCGCGGCGATCGCTCTGGTGTTCAGCGGCTGCGCCACGCCGATCTCCCGCACGACAGTCGATGTGCCGGCGCAGTTCGCCGCGAATGCGGCCGCCGAGGTGGAGCCCGAGGCTGCCTGGTGGGCAAGCTTCCACGACCCGGTGCTGGCCGACCTGGTGCACCGCGCAGCACTCGGCAACCGCGACGTCAGGATCGCCGCCGAGCGCCTGCACGCCGCGCGTGCCGGCGTGACGGTCAGCCGTTCCTTCCTGATGCCCAGTGTGAGCGCCGTCGGCTCGGCCGGCGACCGCAGCAGCGGCTACGGGAACGCCGTGAAGCAACTCGTGCCGGACACCAAGACTGCCAGCGCCGGCCTCGACGTTTCATGGGAGGTCGATCTCAGCGGCCGCCTGCGCGCCGGGGCGGCCGCCGCCGCCGCCGACGCGCTCGCCGCGGAACACGGTGTGCGCGGCGTGCGCCTGCTGGTGATGACCGATGTCGCCAGCAACTACTTCACGCTGGTCGGTGCGCAGCGCCAGCTCGATACGCTGCGCGCCATCTCCGCCGCCCATGACGAGACCCTGCGCCTGGTGAAGGCGCGCCAGCGCGCGGGCCTGGCGACCTCGTTCGACGTGGAGCGTGCGCAGACCGAGGCCGAATCGGCGCGCGCACAGATCCCGCCGCTGGAGACGATCGCGGCGGTCTCGCGGCACCGCATCGCCGTGCTGATCGGTGACCAGGCCTTCAATGCCGGGCGCATCGAGACCTGGCGCGGCGACGTGGTCGTACCCGAGGCCCAGCCGGGACAGCCTGCCACGCTGCTGCAGCGTCGGCCCGACGTGCTCGCCCTGATGGCACAGCTGGATGCGGCCAATGCGCGCCGCCAGCAGGCTGCGGCCGAATGGTTCCCGCGGCTGTTCCTGGACGCGTCGTTCGGCCGCCAGAACGTTGAGCTCAACAGCATCGGTCTTGGCGCCGCGCGGTACACCAACGTGGCGGCCCTGCTCGCGATGCCGATCTTCAATGCCGGGCGCACGCGCGCCCTCAACGATGCCGCCGAGAGCGGCCAGCGTGAGGCGGTGCTGCGCGCCGAGGACGGCATGGTGCGCGCGCTGGAGGACGTCGAGAACGCGCTGGTGGCGCTCTCCTCCGAGCGGCAGCGCTCGCAATCGCTGCAGGCCGCCGCGGGCTCCGCCGAAGCGGCGCTGGGCCGCGCGCAATCGCTCTACAACCGCGGACAGATCGACCTGCTGCCGCTGCTCGATGCGCAGCGCTCGCGCCTGGCGGTCAGTCTCAGCGCCAACGACAGCAGCACCCGGCTGCTGCTCGACAGCGTGCAGCTCTACAAGGCGCTGGGCGGGGGCTGGCAGGTCTTCGAGCCCGACGCAGATACCGCGAAGGGCAGCGCCATGCCTCCCGCGGCCGCCAGCACCGCCCGCCCGCTCTCCTGAACACCTTTTGCTATCACGAGGAACTGTCTTGAAGCACTCTTTTTCAGTGGTCGGCGCTCTGGCCGCAACCGCGATGCTCTCCGCGTGCAGCCCGGACACGCCGCCCGTGCAGGCGCCCCGGCCGGTGCGCACCGTTGAACTCCGCTATGACCAGGCCCGCGAAGTCAACCGCTACGTGGGCACGGTGCAGTCGCGCCATGAAGTGGACCAGGCCTTCCGCGTCGGCGGCAAGGTCGTCCAGCGCAAGGTCGACGTCGGCCAGTTCGTGAATGAAGGCGACGTGCTGGCCGTGCTGGACGACGCCGACTACCGGCTCGCCGAGGACGCGGCGCGGCAGCAGCATGCCGCCGCAGTCACCCAGGCGCGCCAGGCCGACTCCGACCGGCTGCGCCTGGGCGACCTGAAGAGCGACGGCTCGGTCAGCGTGGCCGACGACGAGCGCGCCACCTCCGGCGCGCAAACGGCAGCCGCGGCCGCCGAGGCCGAGGCGCGCAAGCTCGAGCTCGCGCGCAACCGCCTCAAGTACACCGTGCTGCGCGCCTCGCGCAGCGGTGTGGTCACCGCCGTCCGCCTCGAGGTGGGACAGGTGGTCCCCGAAGGGTTGCCGGTCGTCTCGATCGCAAACCCCGGCGAGCCCGAGATCGTGGTCGACGTGCCGGAGGACCAGGTGGCGGCCTTCAAGACCGCGCGCTTCAAGGCATCGCTGGCCAGCACGCCAAACGAACGCTTCGATGTTGCGCTGCGCGAACTGTCACCGCAGGCTGCCGCCCAGACGCGCACCTACCGCGCGCGGCTGAAGCTGGTGACCTCCCGTGCGCTTCCTCTGGGTGCCACCGCAACGCTGGTAGCCGATCGGGTGATGCCAGGCACGTCGGCGGCAGTTGTCCCCGCCGCGGCCATCACGCAAAGCGATGGCCAGCCGGCGCTGTGGGTGGTGAAGCCCGCCGGCAAGGAGCCGGTGGGCACCGTCGAGCTGGTACGCGTTTCGGTGCACGGCTACCGCAACGACCAGGTGCTGGTCTCCGGCCTGCCGGCCGGCGAACAGGTCGTCACCGCCGGAGTGCAGAAGATGGCGCCTGGCCTGAAGGTCGCGCTGCCCGAGCCCGCGGCGGCGCTCGCTGAAGCCAACACGACGCAGCAGGCCGCCCGATGAGCAACTTCAACCTGACCGAGTGGGCGCTGCGCAACCGCGCCATCGTCCTGTTCATGCTGCTCATCGTCGCGGTGGCCGGTGCCTTCAGCTTCACCAAGTTGGGCCAGCTCGAGGACCCGAACTTCTCGGTGCCGTCGATGACCGCCGGCGTCTTCTGGCCGGGCGCGACCGCGCAGCAGGTGCAGGACGAGGTGCTCAACCGCATGGAGAAGAAGCTCGAGCAGATCGACAACTTCGAGAAAGTGGTCACCTTTGCCCGCCAGGGCTACGGCGGCATGACGCTTACCGTGAAAGGCGGCACCAGCAAGGAACAGCAGCGCGAGGCCTGGTACCAGGCGCGCAAGAAGCTGTACGACCTGAGCCTCGAACTGCCCGAAGGCGTGATCGGCCCGATCGTCAACGACGAGTACGGGGACGTCTACGGAATGATGTACGCAGTCAAGGGTGACGGCGTCGGCCTGGCCGAGCTCGCCGATGCAGCCGAGGACATCAAGCGCAGCATGCTCAAGGTGCCGATGGTCAAGAAGGTGGACCTGATCGGCAAGCAGGCCGAGCGCATCTATCTGGAGTTCTCGCACGAGCGGCTGGCCACGCTGGGCATCACCCCGCTGGCGATCGTCGAGGCGATCAAGAGCCACAACGCCGTGCTGCCTGCCGGCCAGATCGATACGCGCGGCGACCGCGTGATGGTGCGCGTCAGCGGCCAGTTCGGCGACGAGGACGACATCCGCAATGTGCCGATCACGGCCGGCGGGCGCACCATCAAGCTTGGCGACATCGTCAGCATCAAGCGCGGCTACGAGGATCCGCCCACCTACACCGTGCGCCACAACGGCCAGCAGGTGCTGATGCTCGGCATCTCGATGACCAACGATGGCAACGTCGTGGAACTCGGCAAGGCCATGGCCAAGGCGGTGGACAAGATCCAGTCCGAGTTGCCGCATGGCGTCGAGCTGGAGCGCGTGGCCGACCAGCCCACCACGGTGAACGAGGCGATCCACGACTTCGTGAAGGCGCTGGTCGAGGCGCTGGTCATCGTGATCGTGGTCAGCCTGGTGAGCCTGGGCTGGCGCGCCGGCCTGGTGGTCGCCACCTCGGTGCCGCTGGTGCTGGGCGCGGTCGCCATGCTGATGCTGGCGATGGGCTGGAACCTGGAGCGCATCTCGCTGGGCTCGCTGATCATCGCGCTCGGTCTGCTGGTGGACGACGCCATCATCGCCATCGAGATGATGCTGGCGAAGATGGAGGCGGGCTGGGACCGCTCCAAGGCGGCCGCCTTCTCGTACGAGTCGACCGCGATGCCGCGCCTGACCGGGGCACTGATCACGGCCGCCGGCTTCCTGCCGATCGGCCTGTCCAAGTCGACCACGGGCGAGTACGCGGGGGGCATCTTCTGGATCGTCGGCGCCGCGGTGATCTTCTCGTGGCTCTGCTCGGGCCTGTTCACGCCGTATCTGGCAGTCAAGCTGCTGCCCAAGGACTTCGGCCAGCATCACCATGGCGGCAACCAGTACGACACCAAGTTCTACCGCAAGCTGCGCGGCCTCATCGACGCTGCCATCGAACGCCGCTGGATCGTCATCGGCGCCACCTTCGGTGCGCTGGCGCTGGCAGTGGCCGGCATGAAGCTGGTGCCGCAGCAGTTCTTCCCGAACAGCTCGCGTCCTGAACTGGTGATCGATATGCGCGTCAAGGAGGGTTCCTCTTTCGCCGCGACGAGCGAACAGGTCAAGCGCATGGAGGCGGTCCTGGCCAAGGACGAGGACGTCAAGTTCTTCACCGCCTACACCGGTGCCGGAGCGCCGCGCTTCTACCTCTCGCTCAACCCCGAGCTGCCGAACCCCGGCTATGCCCAGTTCGTCGTGATGACCAAGGACCTGGAGGCGCGCGAACGCGTGCGCAGCCGGCTGGTGGCCGCGGCCGACCAGGAGTTCCCGCAGGCCTGGCTGCGCGTGACGCGCCTGGAACTGGGGCCGCCGGTCGGCTACCCGGTGCAGTTCCGCGTCGTCGGCCCCGACACCCAGACGGTGCGCAAGATCGCCCGCGACGTGGAGCAGATCGTTGCCGCAAGCCCGAAGGTGCGCGACACGCAGCTCGACTGGAACGACCCGGTGCGTGCGCTCAAGGTGGAGCTGGACCATGACAAGGCGCGCGCGCTGGGCCTTTCGCCGTCCGAGGTGTCGCTGGTGACGCAGACCGTGATGAACGGTGCAACCCTGTCGCAACTGCGCGAGGGCGAGGACCTGATCGACATCGTGGCCCGTGCGGTGCCCGATGAGCGCCTGAACCTCGACACGCTCAAGGACATCAACCTCTACACCCGCCAGGGCACTGTCGTGCCGCTTTCGCAGGTGGCGAGCGTCCGCCACGAGTTGGAGGAGCCGGTGCTGTGGCGCCGCAACCGCGACATGGCGATCACCGTGCGTGCCGACGTGATGGACGGCGAGCAAGGCGTGTCGGTGACGCAGGAGATCCGGCCGATGCTCAAGGACATCGAAGCGAAGCTGCCCTCGGGCTACCGCATCGACGTCGGCGGCGCGGTGGAAGAGAGCGCCAAGGCCAACAAGGCGCTGCTGGCGGTGGCCCCGCTGATGCTGGTCGCCATCCTGACGCTGCTGATGCTGCAACTGAAGGACTTCTCGCGCATGTGGATGGTGGTGCTGACCGCGCCGCTGGGATTGATCGGTGTGGTGCCCGCGCTGCTGGTGTTCCAGGCGCCGCTGGGTTTCGTGGCGATCCTCGGCATCATCGCCTTGGGCGGCATGATCATGCGCAACGCAGTGATCCTGATCGACCAGGTGCGCATCGAGATCGAGCAGGGCCGGGATGTGTGGAACGCCGTGCTGGATGCAGCGGTGTACCGCGCCCGCCCGGTGGTGCTGACCGCGCTTGCCACGGTGCTGGCGATGGTCCCGCTGACCCGCAGCGTGTTCTGGGGCCCGATGGCGATCGCCATCATGGGCGGCCTGACCGTCGCGACCCTGCTCACGATCTTCTTCGTGCCGGCGCTTTACGCGGCCTGGTTCAAGGTCCGACGCCATCAGCCGGCCGGCGGCACCGATCCGGCTCCGGCCGGTGCGGTGCTCGTCTCCTGACGGCCGTGGCGCAGTTCGCCTTCACGATGACTCGGTCGCAATCGACGATGCTGTCGCAACGAGTGCGCGCGCTGCTCCTGTGCGCGGCGGCCCTGCTGCTGGGCGCCTGCTCTAGCGTGCGGCCCTGGATCAACCAGCCGATCGCGGCGGCGTCGCCCGTCCCTTCCTCCACTCCGATGATGGTTCCTGTCCTCGACGCCCGGGAGCCGGCGTCCCCGATCGTCGCCGCGGTCACCCTGTCAGGCGGTGGTGCGCGCGCCGCCGCCTTCGGCCTCGGCGTGCTCGAGGAACTGAAGGCCACTCAGTTCGAACTGGAAGGTCGGCCAACGACGCTGCTCGACGAGGTTGGGCTGGTCAGCGGCGTCTCGGGCGGCAGCATCCTCGCGACCTACTACGCGGCCTTCGGTGACGAGGTCTTCGCGCGCTTCGAGCGCGACTTCCTGCTCGTGAACTTCCAGTCGAGCCTGATCCGGGACGTTCTTCTGACACCGCACACCGCCTACCAGCTCTCTTCGCCCTGGTACGGCCGCAGCAACACCCTGGCGCGACAGCTCGACACCGTCTTTCGCGGCAAGACCTTCGGCGATCTGCGGGCTCAGCATTCGCGGCGGCGCCTGCTCGTCACCGCCACCGACCTGAGCACCGGTGCGCCGTTCGAGTTCACGCACGAGCAGTTCGCGCTGATCTGCTCCGACCTCGACAGCGTGCCCTTGTCCTTTGCGGTCGCCGCTTCGTCCTCGGTGCCACTGCTGTTGAGTCCGATGACGGTCAAGAACTATGCCGGCAGCTGCCCAGCGCCCGCTGCGTTGAACGCAGAGCAGCAGGCCGATCCGAACCTGTCGGCCCGTCTGTTGCAGCTCATCGCCGGCGCCTATGGGAACGCGGAGGAACGGCCGTACATCCATCTCGTCGATGGCGGTGTTGTCGACAACCTCGGCGTGCGCAGCCTTCTGGACCGCGCCGTCGCCGCCGGCTCGCTGAGCGCTACCTTCGGCGGGCGACCGCCGGGCTCGGTACACAAGATCGTGCTCATCAGCGTGAACTCCGAGCGCGATACGACCGACCGCATCGACCAGAGCGATCGTGTGCCGAGCACTTCGCAGGTGATGGACTCGCTGGTGTTCGGCGCCGGCTCCCGAGTGACGACCGAGACCACCGCCATGATGAACGACGTCGCACAGCGCCTGTCCGCGGAACTGCAGGCCGCCCGCAAGCTGCCCGGCAGTCCGTTTGCCGCCGATGCCGAGATCCACGTCATCAACGTCAGCCTGCGCGACCTCCAGGACGCTTCGTTGCGCCACGCCGTCCTGCGCGTGCCGACGGCCCTGACGATCTCGCCGGGACAGGTCCGCGAACTCAGGACCGCCGGTCGCATGGCACTGCGCGGATCGGCCGCCTTTCAGCGGCTGCGGGGCAGCCTGAACGAGAGCGCAGTGCTCACAGCACAGGAGACCACCTCCGAGTCTGCGGCACCACGGAGTGAGCCTTGACGACCGGCTCAAGCCCATGCGGTAGCTCCGGCGCCCGTCGCAGGCGCAAGCATGCGCGCGCCGGCGAACTCCGCGACGCGGCACTCTCGCTGTTTGCCGAGAAGGGGTTTGACGCCACGCGGACCGAAGAGATTGCCGCCCGAGCGGGCATCGCCAAGGGCACGCTGTACTTGTACTTTCCAAGCAAGGAGAAGTTGCTCCAGGCAGCCATTGCCTCACCCGCGCTGGAAGCACTTGCCAAGCTTCGACCGATGGCAGGGCGTGCTGGCAGCAGCACCGATGTACTGCGCCGGATGCTGCTCGATATCTGGACGCATCTCCGCAACGAGACCGTCGGACGCGCCCTGAAATTGGCGATCGCCGAGGCCCCGCGGTTCCCTGAGATCATGGATTCCTGTCGCTGCGGCGTGGTCAAGCCCCTGCATGCATCGATCGCCGAAGTGGTCCGTCAGGGCATGGACCGTGGCGAGCTTCGAAGGATGGATGCGGATGTCGTCGCTCATTCGCTGCTCCTGCCCATGCTCATGTCGTGCATGCACTGGCACCTGATCGATCCGGACGCTTCGGCAGACCGATGCCTGAGTGAAGCCTTCATTCCGCAGCACGTCGAGCTTGTGCTCCAAGGGCTTGCGCCAGCACACGGCGCAAGCGTGCATCCGTAGCGGGAAGTCATGCTGGGAGACCTGCAGCACTACTGGAGCGGCGCGTTTCTCGCGGCCAACGCCTTGATCGGGCTGAACCTGGTCGGTGCACTCCTGCTCGGCATGCTGATCGGCTACGAGCGTTCATACAACGGCCGCGCTGCCGGCATGCGCCTGTACGGACTCGTCTGCATGGCCTCGGCCGCGCTCACGGTGTTCGTCGGGCAAGTCGCCTTCTGGTACGGCGGCACCGCCGGTCACCTCTCACCTGATCCGACTCGGGTGGTGCAGGGGGTGGTCACCGGCATCGGCTTTCTCGGTGCCGGCGTCATCATGAAGGACGGACTGAGCATCAGCGGCCTCACGACGGCTGCGTCGATCTGGGCCGCGTCGGCCGTCGGCATTTTGCTGGGGGTGGGCTTCTACCCCGCTGCGCTGCTGATGGCGATGCTGTGCATGCTGTCGATGTCGGCAATGCATCGGCTCGAAGCGCAACTGCCCAGCCGCGCAACCTTGGAGGTGTGCGTGAAGTTCGGGGCCGTCGGGCCACCCACCTTCGATGAACTCGCCGAAAAGGCCGAGGCCCACGGCTACCTGGTGCTGCGCAACAGCCTGCGCATCACCTTCAGCAACAGCATGCCGGAGTGGCGCTTCTGCGTCGTGGCGCGGGACCGCGCTCGCGCCACCTCGCCGGTGCTGCTGGCACAGGAAATGGCCGCCTCTGAGGGCGTAGCGAGTTTCAGCATCATGCCCGTGCGCAACTGAGGGGCTCCGCTCGCCACGAAATGGCGACGCAACGGAGACCTTTCGCCGACGACTTCCGGCCGGCCCGTCGCTACTCTGAAGACTCCGCTTCGAGAGCCAGAGACCATGCAATCCGACCCTTCGCTTCTGCCGCACCGCGCCTTGTCCCGTCGCATGAAGACGGCCATCCTGTCGGCATCGGCTGTGCTGCTGTCACTCGGTGCCATCGACTGCGCCGCGCAGCCGACCGCGTCTCCCCGTGGCGCCTGGACGCTGACGCTGGAGAACGATGTGTTGACCGGCTCGGACAACAACTACACCAATGGCATTGGCGTGTCGTGGGTGTCCCCGGACATCGCCAGCTACGACAAGGGCAGCCTTGTCCGCCGCTGGGGCGAGTTCTTGTCTTTCCTTCCGTTTGTCGGCAACGATGGCTACCGCAGCTATGCGGCCTGGACCGTTGCCCAGGAGATGCACACGCCGGACGACATCAAGCTCGCGAACCCACCCCTCGACGACCAGCCCTATGCGGGCGTGCTGTATGTCGACAGCACGATCTATTCGAAAGGCGAGCGCGCGACGCATGCCTGGCAGTTGCGCGTCGGCGTCGTCGGTCCGGCATCGGGCGCTGAACAAGTGCAGAAGGGCTTCCACAAGGCGATCGGCGCGGACAGGCCGATGGGATGGGATACGCAGATGCCGAATGAGCCGGTCGTGAATCTGGACTACTCGGGTGCATACCTGCTGGCACAAGGAGACTGGGGCAAGTCGCTCTCGTGGCGCATCGTTCCCGTGGCCAACGCGGGGCTGGGCACCTACTTCACCGGCGTCGGAGCCGGCATCTACGCGGAAGTCGGCAGGAACCTCGTGGATGCTCTCGGCGGTACCGCCCTGCGCCAAGGCTTCAACGTAGCGTCGACGGTGGGAGTCGGTCCCGTGGAGAACTGGTCGATCTCGCTTTCCGGGGGCTTGGCGGGCTACGGCGTTGTTCACTACCTGCCGCTCGATGGCACGGTGTTCAGGGAGAGCCGCTCAGTCGACTCCAAGCCCTTCGTGGGCATGGCGACGATCGGCCTCACCGCACGCCGTCGCAATCTGGTCTTCTTCCTCGGCAGGACGAGCGTCACGAGGGCCTTTGCTGGCGAGCGCAAGCCTGCCGACTTCGGTACCCTGAGCTTGTCGTTGCACTACTGAACCAGTCCGTCGCGATCCCGCGGTTCGCTGACCTCTCCGATGGCGACCGAACAGCGACCGATCCCTGGCCACGACCCCAAGCCTGGCGGCCAAGGAAGGCCGGTAGAAACCAGCAGCCTGTCAGCGTCAACACGCCGCACCTTTGCTCGCACGGAAGTGCTCTGTGGAACTTGCTTGCGGCCCAAGGTCGGCTTAGGTAGCAGTCGACATTCCTCAGCTTATCGCCGAGCGACTGCACCCAGCCTGGAGCTGCCACTCAGCGACCAGCCGTCATCGCCGTGAATGAGTTCTTCCATGAGTCGGATCGATCGTTCATGAATCCGGCATGCGAAACAGACGCCGATACTGGCCTGGGGTCAGGCCTGTCAGGCGCTTGAACAGTCGTCGAAACGACGAGACGTCGGCGTAGCCGCATTCGGCCACGATCTCATCGAGCGGCGTGCCGCCGGTCTCCAGCAGGTGCTTGGCCTGTTCGATCCGGACACTCTGCAGATACTCAAGCAGCGAGCATCCCGTCGCAGCCTTGAAGCGACGCTCCAATGTGCGTTGCGGGATGCCTGCGACTTTGGCCACCTGCCCCACCGCGTCTGCATCCAGCCAGTGCTCGCCAAGCCAGCGCTCGCAGCGGCGCACCACGGCGTCGCCATGTGGCTTCTCGGTGACCAGCGGCGAGTACGGCAGCTGTCCTTCGGCGTGCCACTTCATCAAGTACACCTTGGCGATGCGCAGCGCCTCACCCGGGCTGGCGTGGCGGCCGATGATGTGCAGTGCCAGGTCGTGCCACGAGGTCGTGCCGCCAGCCGTCACGATGCGCCCGTCCGCACGAGCAAATGCCAGGTTGGGCGCCGGATCGAAGCGCACCTTGGGGTAGTGCACCCTGAACAGGTCGGCATAGCCCCAGTGCGATGTGGCCGGGCACCCGTCCAGCAGGCCCGTCTCCGCGAGGAACAGCGCGCCCGAGCAGGCAGAGTACAGGTAGGCGCCGTCGCGATAGCGCCGCCGCAGCCACTCGATCACCTCAACATGGCGTCCCGACATCGACTCGTCGGGGCCGAGCCACAGCTCGGGAACGATGACGATGGGCGCTGCGGGGTCGTCCACGATGGCATGGTCCGGCGCAACCGGGATGCCATTGCCGCACCGAAACGGCGTGGCCTGGTGCGACACGATCCGCACGCGGAAGCACCGTTCGGATTCGCGCGCACGCGTGAGCGTGCTCCAGAGGTTGCCGGCGGCCGACAGCACGTCGACCATGCCGTACAGCGCCGAACCTGCCGTCTCCGGCACAGCGACGACGAGGA
Source organism: Rivibacter subsaxonicus (assembly GCF_004217215.1). Taxonomy (GTDB): domain Bacteria; phylum Pseudomonadota; class Gammaproteobacteria; order Burkholderiales; family Burkholderiaceae_C; genus Rivibacter; species Rivibacter subsaxonicus. Next base: position 190,625 of record NZ_SHKP01000006.1, on the reverse strand, counting down.
TGTCGACGGCTTCGTTATGGCTGGCAGCCATGGCTCCCGACTCAATCTGTGGCGCAAGCGGCCTCTTTGTGGCCGGTGTCCATCTTCTGGCGTCGTCCCCCGATTCCTATCGTAGAGCCCGAGTCGCGTTCCCTGCGCATTGCCTGGACCGGCTCGATCCATCCACTCACTTCACTTTCACAGGAATCGAATCATGAGCCAAACCCTCTCGATGGACGCCACCCACGGTGTCCGCCCCAGCCATGTCGTCAACGGCGTCAACGTCGACACGCTCATGGCGACCGTCAATGCCATCCAGGCCGATGCCGGCCTGGGTGCCTGCCGCTTTCGCGCCAGCAACACGTGGCTGTCAGGCAATCACAACCGCAGTACCGTGGCCGGCTTCTACGGCGCCCGGCAGGAGATCGCCCACCGGCAGACGTTCAAGATGGACGCGGACGAGCCCGCAATCCTGGCCGGCGACGACAACGGTGCCAACCCGGTGGAGCACCTGCTTCACGCGCTGGCGTCGTGCCTGACGACGAGCATGGTCGCCCATGCGGCTGTCCGGGGGATCCGCATCGAGGCGCTGGAGTCCCGCCTGGAAGACGAGATCGATCTGCGCGGCTTCCTCGGCTTGGCTGATGACGTGCCCAAGGGCTACACGGCGATCCGCGCCGCGTTCCGCGTCAAGGCGCATCCCAAGGACCTGCCCCGCATCCGCGAACTGACTGCGTTCTCGCCGGTGTTCAACACGCTGGCTCAGGGCACGCGGGTGGACGTCGAGGTCGAACCGATGGGCGACTGATGCCACGCGGAGGCCGGGCACGCGCACAAGGCGAGCCCGGCGTCCCGTTGGGTGAGCACTGTTCGCAATGGGCCGAGAGCCACGGGCTGGCGCCGAAGACCCGGCAATGTGCAATGGTGGGTTCAGTTGGCGGCCACGGACTGAGGTTCCCGAAGCGAAGCACCACAGCCGAGCTTCGAGAGTGGTCGCTGCGGGCACCTCGAGCAGGCCAACGAGCCGAACGCAGAAGACTCAGATTCGCTGCATCTCCGTCGTTCGTTGAAGAACAACAATGGGTCGTGATTTCCAGCTCGGGACCAGCGGAACGCCACGCGCCCCAGTGGTCCGAAGCCAACACGCTTCGCACCCTGCGCATCGGCATCGACAATCTGCTCTCCCCGTCCCTGGCGATGACTGCCCGCCCCCACGTCTTGCGCGCCACATGTTCGAACTGACCCGCCTCACGCTCCACCGCGCCAGGCAGGAGCGCCTGCCCCAGGTGGCCGGCAGCCTGAGCTTCGCGACCCTGCTGTCGATCGTGCCGTTCCTCGCGGTGAGCTTCGCGCTGTTCACCCGTTTTCCGGTCTTCGGCCGCTTCGAGACCGCGCTCGAGGAGCATCTGCTGAAGGGCCTGCTTCCGGCGGAGATCGCGCGCACGGTCCTGCGCTACCTGCAGCAGTTCGCCGCCAACGCGGGCCATCTGGGCCTGGTGGGTTCGCTGTTGCTGCTGGCAGCCGCGGTGGCGCTGCTGATGACGATCGAGAACGCGCTCAACCAGATCTGGGCCGTGAAGAAGGCTCGCCCCTTCCACCGGCGAGTGGGGCTGTACCTGCTGATGCTCGCCGTCGGGCCACCCGCCCTCGCGCTGAGCCTGTGGGCCACCTCCTATGTGCTGGTGGCGTCGATGGGTTGGGTCGGGCCCCTGCCACCCTCGGCGAGCTTCGTCCTGAACCTGGGTCCGGTGGCGCTGAGCTGGGTCGGGCTTTACTGCCTCTTCCGCTACGTGCCGAACACCAGGGTGCGGCGGCGCGACGCGATCGTCGGCGGCCTGCTCGCCAGCGTCGCGCTCGAGCTTGGCAAGCGCGGCTTCGCGGCCTACCTGCTCAAGATCCCGACCTACAAGGCCGTGTACGGCGCCTTCGCGGTGTTCCCGCTGTTCCTGCTGTGGCTGTACTTCTCGTGGCTGGTGACGCTGACGGCGGCGCTGATCGCGGCCAACCTGGCGCGCGCCAGCGCCACCCGGCCGGCCGCGCGGCGCTGAGACGCCCGCCCGGGCGCTCTCGCTCAGTACCTCTGCTCGCTTCGGTCGGCCTGCTGGCGCAGCCTCTCGACGCACTCGGGGTCGCGCGCGAACTCCGGCTTGCGGCACTGCCGGTCGAGGCAGAACTGCATCGAGAAGAAGTTGCGCTCGCCGCAGGCGGCGCGGGCGGTGGGCCGGGTGCGCCGCACCGCGGACGGCCTCGCGGCGGCACGGTCGTTCGTTGCCACGGCGGCCACCGCGCTCGACGCTGCGGGCTCGGACGCCGCCGGGCTTGGCTGCGTCACGCTCGCCAGCACGGGTAAGGGCGCGGGCGTGGCCGCCGGCGGCCGTGCCGCCATCAGTCCGTAGACGACCAGCCCGGCCACGACGACCGATGCCAGCCCTGGCACCAACCAGCGCCGCATGCGGGTCCGCCTGCTCCGGCGCGACGTGGACCGGTACGCCCCGGGCGCGCCATCGGTGTCGCCAGCCGGCGCGAGCGTGGCCCAGGCCGTGGTCACGGCATGCACGGCGCCACCCTGCCGCCGCAGCGCGGTGGTGGGTGCGAAGGATCCGCGCCTGAGCTCGAGCGCGGCACGCGGCGCGGCCGGCAGGCTGGCCGCGGCCAAGGGCGCCGGCAACGCGGCGCCGCGCAGGCGGGCCCGGAACGCCGCCGCGTCCTGCGGCCGGCCTTCGGGCAGCACGCTCAGCGCGGCGTCGATGGCGCCGAGAAAGGCCTCGCTGTAGTGCGAGCCGTCGGCAGCGACCAGTTCGGCGCGCAGCGCCAGCAAGGACGGCAGTTCGTCGCGCAGCACGCGCAGCGTTGCCGGCAGCGGCGCGCGGCCGATCAGGCAGAAGTGCAGCACCGCGCCCAGGCTGTAGATGTCGCTCCACGGCCCCTGGCGCAGCGCGCCGGCGTCGGCGTACTGCTCGATCGCCGCAAAGTTGGGCTTGAGGATCGCGGTCAGCGACTGAGTGTGGTCGCCGATCACATGCCGCGCGGCGCCGAAGTCGAGCAGCATCGGCGAGCCGCCATCGGCCTGCAGCATGATGTTGTCGGGCGCCACGTCGCGGTGGTAGACCTGCTCGCGGTGCAGCGCCTCGAGCGCCCCGAGCACCGCGTCGGCCAGCGCGAGCAGCCAGGCTTCGTTGGGCGGCGAAGCCATCTCCGCGCGTGCCGCGCCGAGCGTCTGGCCCTCGCAGAAGCGCATCGCCATGTAGGCGGTGCCGTTGTCTTCCCAGAAGCGATAGACCTTGACCAGCGCCGGATGGTCGAAGCGCGCCAGCAGCCGCGCCTCGTTGATGAAGGAACGCAGGCCGATGCCGAAGGTCTTTGCATGCGCCTGCGAGCGCACCGCGATCTGCATGCCGCGCCGCCGCGCCGCCAGCGTCGATGGCATGTACTCCTTGAGCGCGACCCGGCGCTCGAGGGCATGGTCGAAGGCGAGATAGACGATGCCGAAACCCCCGACGCCGATCACGCGCTCGATCTGGAACTCGCCCAGGCGGGTGCCGGGCGCGAGCGCATCGGGGTCGACGTCGACGTGGAGATCGGTCATCGCGGCGGGCACAAGGCACGGAGCCAACGCCGCATTTAACGCCGCGCTGCGGCCGGCCGCGATGCCTCGGCGGCGGCCCCGGCGCAAAGCGTGTCGAAACTCACGCCCGGCCGTGGCGGCGTCGTTCAGGCGCTGCCGCGCACCACCAGCTCGAAGCCCAGGTCCAGCGCCGGCTGCGCCACCGGCTGGCCGTGCATCAGGTCCAGCAGCATCGATGCCGCCTGCGTGCCGATCTGCCAGCGCGGGGTGCGGATCGTGGTCAGCGGCGGCAGCATCAGCTCGCTGCCGGAGAGGTCGTTGAAGCCGACGATCGCCACCCGCTGCGGCACCGGCACCTGCAGTCGCAGGGCCGCGAGCAGGCCGCCCTGGGCCAGGTCGTCGTTGCAGAAGAACATGGCGTCGACATCGGGTTGGCGTCGCAGCAGTTCCTCGAACAGCCTGCCGCCGAGTGCCATCGAGGTCGGCGAGGGATCGAGCACCTCGAGCCGCGAGTCGTAGCAGCCGGCTTCGCGCAGCGCCTGCTCATAGCCCTGGCGCCGCTGCATCACGCGCGGGTCGAGCTGGCCGGCGATGTAGGCGATGCGGCGGCAACCGCGCTGCAGCAGGTGCGTGGTCAGCGCATGCGCGGCCGCTTGCTGCGACAGCCCCACGCTGTAGACGCCGGGCTGGCGCACCGTCTCCATCAGGTGCACGCAGGGCACGCCGCTGTCGGCAATCATCCGGCGCGCGGCGTCGCTGCGGTCGACACCGGTCACCAGCAAGCCGGCCGGGCGATGCGCGAGGTAGCTCAGCAGCAGTTCCTCCTCTTCCTCTGGCCGGTAGTGGGTGACGCCGATCAGCGTCTGGTAGCCGGCCGGCGTCAGCTTGCGCTGCACCGCGTCGAGCAGTTCGACGAACAGCGCGTTGGTGAGCAAGGGGATCAGCACCGCCACATGCGAGCTGCGCGCCGAGGCCAGCGCCCGCGCCGCCGGGTCGGGCACGTAGCGCAACTGCTTGGCCGCGGCCTGAACCCGCGCCACCAGTTCGGCATCGACCGCGCGCGTGCCACGCAGGGCGCGCGAGGCCGTGTTGACGCTGACTTCGGCCAGTCGTGCCACATCGGCCAGGGTCGATCGGCCGGTGGCGCGGCCGCGCCGCTTGGGAGGTTCCGTCATGTACTGGAAAACCCTTGTCGTCGTTTCTGATTCGAGCACCTAGGATAGCGCTATCCAAGCCCGAATGACAAGCCGCTTCTTCGGCAAAGCCACTTCGGATTGCTCTCGTGCAAGCCAGGACGCAGGTCGGGTACCTGCGTTTTTTAGACTCCAACCGGATAGCGCTATCCAGATGTCCTCGATTGTCGTGATGGGTGTGGCCGGTTGCGGCAAGTCCAGCCTCGCGAGCGCCGTCGCCGCCGTGCTGGGCTGGCCGCTGATCGAGGGCGACGAGTTCCACGCTGCGGCCAACGTCGCCAAGATGCGCGCCGGCACGCCGCTGACCGATGCCGACCGCGCCGGCTGGCTCGACACCCTGGGCACGGAGCTGCAGCGACATCCCGCCGGCGCGTTGCTGACCTGCTCGGCGCTGAAGCGCTCGTACCGGGAGCGGCTGCGCGCGGCGCTGCCCGGCCTGCGCTTCGTGCACCTCGAACTGAGCCGGGCCGAGGCGCGCCGGCGCGTCGCGCAGCGGGCGGGTGGCCACTACTTCAAGGCCGAGCTGGTGGACAGCCAGTTCGAGATTCTGGAGAGTCCGCACGGCGAAGCCGGCGTGCTGACGATCGACGCCACGCTGCCGCGCGAGGCACTGGTCGACCAGGTCATCGCATGGAACCAGGAGACAAGAGCATGAACACGAGCGATGCAGTGCCGACGACGCGCCTGGTGTGGGCCGTCGAGAACCTGATGGCGCTGTGCTTGGCGGTGATGGCGCTGGCGGTCTTCGTCAACGTCGTGCTGCGCTACGGCTTCGGCACCGGCGTGGCCGCCAGCGAGGAAGTCTCGCGCCTGCTGTTCGTCTGGATGGTGTTCATCGGCGCCAGCGTGGCCTACGCGCGCAACGAGCACATGGTCTTCACCGGCCTGCTGGTGGCCCTGCGTCGCAGGCGCGAGCTGCTGGCCGGCCTCACGGTGCTGATCCGCCTGCTCGAGATCGCCGCCTGCGTCGCGCTGGCCTGGGGCGCCTGGCAGCAGGTGCTCGTCGGCCTCGGCAGCCACTCGGTGGTGCTCGGCTACTCCACGGCCTTGCTGCCGCTGCCGGCCTTCCTGTGCGCGGTGGCGATCGGTGCGATGGCGCTCTGGCGCCTCCTGCGCCACGAGCCGCTGGACCTCGGCCACGGCGCCGACGTGGAGTGAACGCGATGAGCGCCGAAGCCCTCGCCTTCCTCGTCTTCGCGTTCGGCATGCTGGCCCTGATGGGCATCGGCATGAACATGGCGCTCGCGCTGGTGCTGACCGGCGCCGGCATGTCCTGGGTGCTCGGCTTCTGGGACACGCAGTTGCTGGCCCAGAACCTCGTGGCCGGCGTCGACAGCTTTCCGCTGCTCGCGGTGCCCTTCTTCATCCTCGCCGGCGAGCTGATGAACTCGGGCGGCATCAGCCAGCGCATCATCACGATGGCGCAGGCCTGGGTCGGCCACATCCGCGGCGGCCTCGGCTTCGTCGCCATCGGCGCGGCGGTACTGATGGCCAGCATGAGCGGCTCGGCGCTGGCCGATACCGCGGCGCTGGCGACGATCCTGCTGCCGATGATGCGCCAGCACGGCTATCCGATGAACACCTCGGCCGGGCTGATCGCCTCGGGCGGGATCATCGCGCCGATCATTCCGCCGTCGATGCCCTTCATCATCTACGGCGTCACCACCAACACCTCGATCTCGGCGCTGTTCATCTCGGGCATCGTGCCCGGGCTGCTGATGGGCGCCGGGCTGGTCGTGGCCTGGAAGTGGGTGCTGCGCCGCATCGACATCCCCAGCGGCGTGCCGCTGCCGATGGCCGATCGTCTGCGCGCCACCGCGCGCGCCTTCTGGGCGCTGCTGATGCCGGTGATCATCATCGGCGGCATGAAGACCGGCGTCTTCACGCCGACCGAGGCGGCGGTCGTGGCCGCGTTCTACGCGCTGGTGATCGCGCTGTTCGTGCACCGCGAGATGAAGCTCTCGGCGATCCGCGGCGTGCTGGTGCGCGCCGCCAGGACCACCTCGATCGTGATGTTCCTGTGCGCCGGCGCCGCGGTGGCGAGCTACATGATCACGCTGGCCGACCTGCCCGGCGTGCTGACCGGCTGGCTCGGCCCGCTGGTGGAGCACCCGCGCCTGCTGATGGCCGCGATGATGATCGTGCTGGTCCTGATCGGCACCGCGCTCGACCTGACGCCGACGATCCTGATCTTCGCGCCGGTGATGCTGCCGATCGCGGTCAGGGCCGGCATCGACCCGATCTACTTCGGCCTGATGTTCGTGCTCAACGGCGCGATCGGCCTGATCACACCGCCGGTGGGTACGGTGCTCAACGTCGTCGCCAGCGTCGGCCGCCTGTCGCTGCACGACGTGGTCAAGGGCGTCAACCCCTTCCTGTTCACCTACACGCTGCTGCTCGCGCTGTTCGTGCTGTTCCCGCAGATCGTGACCGCGCCGGTGGCGTGGCTGCGCTGATCCACCTCCCCAAAACAAGCTGAGGACATGACCATGCAAACCGTACTCCGCCGCACCGCCCTCGCCACCGTCGCCGCGCTCGCGCTCGGCGCCGCTGCCGGCGCCTGGGCCCAGGACATCAAGCCGCGCCTGATCCGCTTCGGCTACGGCCTCAACGAGCAGAGCAACCAGGGCCGCGCCGCCAAGGTCTTCGCCGACGCGGTCGAGAAGGGCTCGGGCGGCAAGATGAAGGTGCGCGCCATCGGCGCCGCCGCGCTCGGCCCCGACACCCAGATGCAGCAGGCGCTGATCGGCGGCGCGCAGGAAATGATGGTCGGCTCGACCGCGACGCTGGTCGGCATCACCAAGGAGATGGCGCTGTGGGACACGCCCTTCCTGTTCAACAACGTCAAGGAGGCCGACGCCGTGCTCGACGGCCCGATCGGCCAGAAGGTGATGGACAAGCTCGCCGAGAAGGGCCTGGTCGGCCTGGTCTACTGGGAGAACGGCTTTCGCAACCTCACCAACAACAAGCGCGCCGTCGCCAAGGTCGAGGACATGGAGGGCATCAAGCTGCGCGTGATGCAGAACGAGGTCTTCCTCAACACCTTCAAGACGCTCGGCGCCAACGCGATCCCGCTGCCCTTCTCCGAGCTGTTCAGCGCCCTCGAGACCAAGACCGTCGATGGCCAGGAGAACCCCTTCAACACCATCCTGTCGAGCAAGTTCTACGAGGTGCAGAAGTACCTCAGCGTCACCAACCACGTCTACAGCCCGTGGATCGTGACGGTCAGCAAGAAGTGGTGGGACGGCCTCAGCAAGGAAGAGCAGAAGGTGCTGCTCGACGCTGCCAGGGCCTCGCGCGAGTTCGAGCGCAAGGACACCCGCGACGAAGCCGCCAAGGCGCTGGCCGACCTCAAGGGCCGCGGCATGCAGGTCAACGAACTCTCGCCGGCCGAGGCCGCGCGCATGCGCGCCAAGCTCGGCGCGATCAACACCGGCATCGCCGCCAACATCGGCCAGCCGCTGTGGGACGAGACGCAGGCCGAACTGGCCCGGCTGCGCGGCGGCAAGTAGCGTCGAGCGCCCGCAGCCGGGGCGGACCGCTGCTCGCCACGCGGCTGTAGGAGGCGTCCTACAGCCGCACGTGGCACTTGCTGCTACCGTTGTTACCACTTGCCGGGCATGCTGGGGCTTCCACTCCGGCAATCGTCAATTCACACCTCCCGCGTCATCGTCGAGCCGCCGATGGTCAAGCTGCGCACCTACATCGTCGAGGACAGTCCGGTGATCCGCGAGAACCTCGTCGCGGCGCTGGAGGAGATGGTTCCACTCCAGGTGGTCGGCTTTGCCGAGGACGAAGCCAGCGCGGTGCAGTGGCTGCGCGAGCCGGCCAACGACTGCCAGCTCGGCATCATCGACATCTTCCTGAGGCGCGGATCCGGCCTGGGCGTGTTGCAGGCGATGCGCGACTCGGGCAAGGCGCTGCGGCTCGTGGTGCTGAGCAACTTCGCCACCCCGGACATCCGACGCCGATGCCTGGAGTTGGGGGCCGACAAGGTCTTCGACAAGTCCAACGAGATCGACTCGCTGATCCGCTACTGCGAACGCCTGGCCGCCGGCGGTGATCCGGGCGACACCGGCGCGGCACCGCTCGATGCGCCGGCCTGAACCCGTCGGGCGGCTACTGGATCAGGCCGTTCTTCAGCGCGTAGTAGGTCAGGTCGCTGTTGGACTGCAGGTTCATCTTCTCCATGACACGCGTGCGGTAGGTGCTCACCGTCTTCACGCTCAGCGACATGCCCTCGGCCATGTGACCGATCGTCTCGCCCCTGGCCAGGCGGAGGAAGACCTGCAACTCGCGCTCCGAAAGCTGCTCGTGAGGCAGCTTCTGCGCCGTCGGGTCGAGGCCGGCAGCCAGCAGCTCGGCCACCGCGGTCGAGATGTACTTGCGGCCCCGATGCACCGTGTGGATCGCCTTGACGATCTCCTCCGGGTCGCATTCCTTGTTGAGGTAGCCGCTGGCGCCCTGCTTGAGCAGCGTGGTGGCGTAGTGGGCCTCGGGAAAGCCGGACAGGATCAACACCGGCAGGTCCGGCGCGCGCGCCTTGATCGCGGCCAGCGCGTCGACGCCGCCGTGCTCGGGCATCGACAGGTCCATCAGCAGCACGTCGATGTCGCCCTGGCGCACCAGCTCGAGCGCCTCGCGCCCGTTGGCCGCCTCGCCGGTGACGCGCAGCCCGACCTGTTCCGAGAAATACTGGCGCAGGCCGGCCCGTACGATGGCGTGGTCGTCGACGATGGCGATGCGGATCATGGGCCGCAGTTTATGACCAAGGCGTTCCGATGAACCTGGCAAGCCACGTGCGGCGCAGTCCCTTCGTCTTTCCGATCGCGGTGGCAGTCGCGCTGGCGATGCTGATCCTCAGCGAGAGCTCGTACTGGCGCTCGCGCGGCGAGATGGAGGAACTGGTCGAGCTGATCTCGGCCCGGCCGAAGGTGCAGCGCATGCTGCTGAGCATCACCGATGCCGAAACCGGCCAGCGCGGCTACCTGCTGACCGGACGAACGGAGTACCTCGAGCCCTTTCGCAACGCGGCCGAGAGCCTGCCCGAGACGCTGGAGTGGCTGCGCGCGCACTACGCGCGGCGCCCGGAGTTGCGGCCGGCGATGGCAAAGCTGGAGGAGCTGGTCGCCGACAAGATGTCCGAGGTCTCCGACACGGTCCGGCTCTACGACGAGGGTCGCCACGAAGCCTGGCGTGCCGTCCTGCAGACCAACATCGGCCAGGAGCGCATGGACGCGATCCGCGCGCAGGTCGAGCAGTTGCTGGCCGACGAGGCCAAGGCCGGGGAGCTGGCGCGCCGGCAGGTGCATGATTCGCTGCTGATCAGCCGCCTCGGCATCGCCACGCTGACCGCGCTCAGCCTGCTCGCGCTCTTTCTCTACCTGCGCCAGACGCGGGCCCTCGAGGCAACGCGGCGCGAGCAGCAGCAGGCGGTGCAGGCCGAGCGCGACCAGCTCGAGGTCGAGGTGCAGCGCCGCACCGCCGAGCTGACCGAGCTCTCGCGCCACCTGCTGAGCGCGCGCGAGGACGAACGCAGCCGCCTGGCGCGCGAGTTGCACGACGAGCTCGGCGCGCTGCTGACCACCGCCAAGCTCGACAGCGCACGCATCCGCACGCGCGTGGCCGCGCTCTCGCCCGAGGCGGCCGAGCGACTGGACCATCTCAACGACACGCTCAACAGGGGCATCGCGCTGAAGCGCCGGATCATCGAGGACCTGCGCCCCTCGTCGCTGAGCAACCTCGGGCTCGTCGCGGCGCTCGAGATCCTGCTGCGCGAGTTCGAGCAGAGCGCGGAGATCGAGGTCCACGCCGAGCTGCGGCCGGTGCCACTGCGGCCCGACAGCGAGCTCACCGTCTACCGGCTCGTACAGGAGGCGTTGACCAACGTCTCCAAGTACGCCCGCGCGCGCAGCGTGCGCGTCTCGCTGGCCGTGCAGGACGGCATGGCCGAGGTGGCGGTGGCCGACGACGGCGTGGGCTTCGACACACGCCAGCAGAAGAGCTCGGCCCATGGCCTGCTCGGCATGCGCTACCGGGTCGAGGCCGCCGGCGGCCTGCTCAAGCTGCAGTCCGCCCCCGGCCGTGGCACCCGCGTCGGCGCGACCCTGCCTCTGGCCCCGGCGCCCTAAGTCCCGGCGCCAGCGGTGGCGCCTGTAGGCCTTGTCCTACAGCGCGCAGTCACTGCCACCGACGTCATGAACCGACGCGCGCCGATGGGCCGTGCGCCGGCGCGTTCCTAAGCTTGTTCCATCGCGACAGCGCAAGGCGCCGCGACCCGACCCACAACCAGGAGCACTTGCCATGCTGCACTACGCCGTCGTCTTCTTCGTCATCGCACTGATTGCCGCCCTGTTCGGCTTTGGCGGCATCGCCGCCAGCGCGGCGGGCATTGCCCAGGTGCTGTTCTTCGTCTTCATCGTGCTTGCGGTCGGCAGCTTCATCGTCGGCCTGATCAAGCGCAACTGAGTTGCCTCGCGCATCGATCACTCAACCAGGAGCACACCATGAGCATGACTCCCACCAACCTGGCCGACCAGGCCACCGAAGGCGCCGAGAGGGCCATCCGCTCCACGCAGCGCGTGGCCAACGACACGCTCGGCCAACTGGCCGATGGCGTCGACTCGGCACGCGCCAGGGCCACGCCGACCATCAATCGCGTGGCCGACGAGGCCGAGCACCTGGCCAGGCGCAGCATCGAGGTGTTGCGCAACGGCTCCGAGCAGTTGCGCGACAAGGCGCTGCGCACATCGGACAACACGATCGCCTACATCAGGGAAGAACCCTTGAAGTCCGTAATGGTCGCTGCGGCGGGTGGCGCCCTTCTGATGGCGCTGGCCACGCTGCTCAGCCGGTCGCGCGGCAGCCGCCACTGAAGCCGGCGAGCGGGTCGCCCGGTCGCGACCCTCTCGCGGCTTTCCCTTGAGCGGCTAGGACATGTCCTACACCGCGCGTCGGTGTCGGCCTACAGACGCGACCAGCCGCCGCCCTCAAGCTACCGGATCGCACCATCTACTGGAGTTGTCATGAAGCCGCTTGAAGTACCCGCAGCGGCGTTGCTCGAGTTGAGCCTGCTGAGGGACCACCTGCTGTGTTGCGCCCAGGCGCGCAGCCCGCTGCATCGCCTGCGGTGCGTGGCCGAATCGATCGACGACTTCATGGCGCCGCGCTTCGTGACCACGCTGGCTCTGACGATGGTGGTTCTGGCGGTCACAACGCTGGCGGGCTGAGCCATGGCGCGCAGCGCCCTGCATCGGCTGATGCCGGGCGCGCCGCCGGCGGTGCTTGCGCTGCTCGACCCGGGCCGCGGCGCGATCGAGCCGCCGATCCGGGCCGAGATCTTCGGCCCGCAGCGCTTTCAGCAGCACGGCCGCAGCCTCGGCGCGACCCACGAGGCGCGCATCGACCGGCGCCGCTCGACCGCGTTCTTTCCGCGCCTGCGCGACAACATCGCCGTGCTGCGCGAGGCACACCACTACATCGGCCAGCAGGAGCGCACCGGCCAGCACGTGAGCCCGGCCGGCGAGTGGCTGCTCGACAACTTCCACATCGTCGGCGCCCAGCTCAAGGAGATCGTCGATGGCCTGCCGCGGCGCTACTTCCAGGGTCTGCCGGTGCTGGCCGGCGTCCATCTGGCCGGCCTGCCACGCATCTACGGCGTGGCCTGGGCCTTCGTCGCCCATACCGACAGCGCCTTCGACGAAGCGCTGCTGATCGACTTCCTCGACGCCTACCAGGAAAGGCGCGAGCTCAACCTCGGCGAGCTGTGGGCGCTGCCAACCACGCTGCGGGTGGTGCTGATCGAGAACCTGCGTCGGCTGGCCGAGCGGGTCGCCGCGTCCAAGGCGGCGCGCGAGCTGGCCAACCGGTGGTGCGACCAGCTGGCCGACGGCACCGCGGCCGACCCGCAGCCCCTGTCCGAGGCGCTCGAGGCGCGCGACGCCGCTCGCGCCTTTGCGCTGCAGGTTGCGCAGCGCCTGCATCACCCGAGCGCGGCCTCGTTCGCGCCGGCCGACGGCGCCGCCCGCCGCTGGCTCGCTACTGCCCTGCCCGACCCGGCGGGCTCGCATGGGCAGCAGCAGGCCGAGCAAACCGCCAACAACCTCAGCGTCAGCAACGCAATCACCGCGCTGCGCCTGCTCGGTGACACCGACTGGCGCGCGCTGATCGAACGCACCGGCGCGTTGATGCAGCTGATGCAGCAGTCGCCGGCCTATCGTGCCGAACGCGACGACACCCAGGACACCACGCTGCACGCGATCGAGCGCCTGGCACGGCGCAGCGGGGCGAGCGAACTGGCAGTGGCACGCGCGCTGCTGGTGCAGATGGAGGCGCCCACCACCGGCTCGGATGCCGACGATCCCACGCACTCGCCACGCTACTGGCTCAGTGGCCCCGGCCAGCCGATGCTCAGGCACGCGCTCGGTGCGCGCGCCCCGCTGGTGGCCGCGTGGGGCGCGTGGCGACGGCGCCTCACGCTGCCGGCCTACCTGGGCACGCTGCTCATCGGCAGCCTGCTGCTGACCGGCTGGGTGCTGATTCGCCACGGCTTCGGCGCGGCCACCTGGCCCCTCACCGCGCTGCTCGTGCTGCTGATTGCCGGTCCAGCGTCGGAGGCGGTGATCGCGCTCGTCAACCGGCTCATCAGCGAGTCGGCGCAACCACGGCGCCTGCCACGGCTGGCGCTCGAAGACGGCATCCTGCCCGAGCACCGGGTGCTGGTGGTAGTGCCGACGCTGCTGACCAGCGCGGCCGGCGCGCAGACGCTGGTCAGCCAGCTCGAACGCCATCATCTTGCCAACCCCGAAGATCACGCGCAGTTCGCGCTGCTCGGCGACTACGCCGATGCCGACACGGTGCAGACGCCCGCGGATGCCGAGTTGCTCGCAGCCGCCGCCAGGGCACTGCGCGAACTCAACCTGCGCTATCCGGTGGCCGAGGGCGCATCGCCGCGCTTTCTGCTCCTGCACCGCGAGCGCCAGTTCAGCGAAACCGAACAGCGATGGATCGGCTGGGAGCGCAAGCGCGGCAAGCTCGAACAGTTGATCGACATGCTGGCCGACGCACAGGCGGCATCGCCGTTCATCGATCTCGGCGAACTCTCACGCCCGGCGCCCGCCACGCCCTATGTCGTGACGCTCGACAGCGACACCAAGCTGCCGCCCGGCAGCCTGCGCGAACTGGTCGGCGTGGCCGCACACCCGCTCAACCAGCCGCGCATCGACGCAACGCGTCGGCGCGTCAGCGCCGGCTACGGCATCCTGCAGCCGCGCGTGCTCACGCCGCTGCCGCCGGCCGGCCAGGGCACCCCCTTCCACTGGCTGTTTGCCGGCCAGTGCGGTGTCGATCCGTACAGCGCCGCCAGCTCCGAGATCTACCAGGACCTGTTCGCCGAGGGCACCTTCACCGGCAAGGGCCTGCTTCACGTGCAGGCGCTGCGCGCGGTGCTGTCCGGCCGTCTGCCCGAGGACGCGGTACTCAGCCACGACCTGCTCGAAGGCTCGATGGCGCGCTGCGGCGGGGTCAGCGACATCGCGCTGATCGAGGACGCGCCGATGCACCCCGACGTGGCCGCCTCGCGAGTGCACCGCTGGACCCGCGGCGACTGGCAACTGCTGCCGCTGCTGGCGCGCGCCGGGCACTACGGCATCGGCGCCATCAATCGCTGGAAGATGATCGACAACCTGCGCCGCTCGCTGGTGGCACCGACCTCGCTGGCGCTGCTGGCGCTCAGCCTGGCCGGCTGGGGCCTGAGTCCGATGGCGGCGCTGCTGCTGATCGGAGCGGCCTTTGGCGCCGGACCGTTGCTCGGCGCGGTGGCCGGCCTGGCGCCGAGCCGCGACGACATCGCGCTGCGCCACTTTGCCGAGCAGGCCTTGACCGAGCTGGTGCGCGCCCTCGGCAGCACGCTGTGGCAGCTCGCGATGCTGCTGCAGAACGCGCTGCTCGCCGCCGACGCAGTGCTGCGCGCCGGCTGGCGCATGGCGGTCAGCCGGCGCCACCTGCTGCAATGGACCACCGCCGACGCCGCCCATGCCAGCGCCGGCCGCACGCTGGGCGCCATCGCGCGCCAGCATCTGCGCGAGCCGCTGGTCGCGGCGGCGCTGCTGGTCGCGCTGTTCGCCGCCGGCACGCCGACGCCGCTGCTCGCCACCGCGCTGTGCGTTCTCTGGGCCGGCGCGCCGCTGCTGACCTGGTGGGCCAGCCGGCCGCGCCGGTCGGCGCGCCAGCCGACGCTCACGGCCACCGATCGCGACTACCTGCTCGACGTGGCACGCGACACCTGGCGCTTCTTCGAGCACGGCGTCGGCGCCGCCGACCACGACCTGCCGCCCGACAACGTGCAGACCCTGCCGCGCACGATGGTGGCGCACCGCACCTCGCCCACCAACATCGGGCTCTACCTCGTCGCGCTGGCATGCGCGCGGCGCTTCGGCTGGATCGGCAGCGCCGAGTTGCTGGCGCGCGGCGAGCGCACGCTGGCGACCCTGGCTGCCCTGCCGCGCCATCGCGGCCACCTGCTCAACTGGGTCGACACCCAGACGCTGCAAGCGCTGCTGCCGGCCTACGTGTCGACCGTGGACAGCGGCAACCTGTGCGGCTGCCTGATCGCGCTGGCGCAGGCCTGCGAGGAACTCGGCGCCGCGCCCTTCGACGACGACGCGTCGGCCGCGGCACTGGCGGCGTCGCGTCGGCGCCTGGCGACACAAGGCGCCACGCTGGCGGCGCTGGCGGCGCCGGACGGCGCGATCCACGCGCTGCTCGCCCTGCCCGCGCCGCTGGGCGCGCTGCACGACGACCCGGCCGGCATCGAGACGCTACTGCGACGCGCCGGCACCGAACTGGAACCCATGCTGCCGGCCACGGCCGAGCCCGCGGCCGACGGCGCGCCGCCGCCGCTGCTCCACGCCGCGTGGCTGGTGCGAGATCACCTGGCCACGCTGCGCTCGGTGGCCGACGACCATGCGCTGCGCATCGCCGGGATCGATATCGCACCGCGCCTGCTGGCATTGGCCTCGGCCTGCCGCCGGCTCGCCGAAGAGGCCGAGTTCGGCTTTCTGTTCAACCGCCGGCGGCGCCTGTTCCACATCGGCTACCGCGTCGCCGAGCAGCAACTCGACACCAGCTTCTACGACCTGCTGGCCTCGGAGTCGCGGTTCGCCAGTCTGTGGGCGATCGCCCGCGCCGAGGTACCGGTGGCGCACTGGGCCGCACTCGGCCGGCCCTTCTTTGCCGAGGGCCGCGTGGCCGGACTGCGCTCATGGTCGGGCTCGATGTTCGAGTACCTGATGCCGACGCTGCTGCTCGATGAAGCACCCGGCAGCGTTCTGGCCAGCGCCGCCCGGGCCGCGCTGCGGGCGCAGATGGCATTTGCCCGCGCCCACGGCGTGCCCTGGGGCATCTCGGAGTCGGCCTACGCCGGCAGCGACCACACCCTGGCCTACCAGTACGCGCCGCAGGGCGTGCCCAAGCTCGCGCTGCGCCGCACGCCAGCCGACGAACTGGTGATCGCGCCCTACGCCACCGCGCTGGCCGCGCTGGTCGAACCCGGCACCGCCGTCGCCAACCTGCGCCGGCTCGAGGCGCTGCAGGCGCGCGGCGCGATGGGCTTCATCGAGGCACTCGACTACAGCCCCGAGCGCCAGGCCGGCAGCGCGGCGCCGACGCGGGTCTCGACCTTCATGGCTCACCACCAGGGCATGACGATCGCAGCACTCGCCAACGTGCTGCTCGAAGCCGCGCCGCGCCGCTGGGCCATGGCCGAACCGCGCCTGCAGGCGGTGGCCTCGCTGCTGCAGGAGCGGCTGCCGCGCGAGGTTTCGCTCACCTTCGAGCCCGCGCCCGCGCCGAGCAGCGCCGATCGTCGCCAGAGCGGTCCGACACTGCGGCGCGAGATCGTGCCCGGCACCTCGGCGCTGCAGCCAACCCACCTGCTCAGCAACGGCCGCTACAGCGTGGCGCTGCGCGCCAACGGCGCCGGCTGGAGCCGCTTCGGCAACGCCTTCGTCTCGCGCTGGCGCGACGATGCGCTGCGCGACGCGCATGGAAGCTTCCTCTACCTGCGCCGCGGCGCCGCCCGGGAAACGCCGGGCCGCCCCAAGTTTCCTGACTCCCCCTCGGGGGGGCGGACGGCGCAGGACGGCGGCCTCGGGGGCGCCAGCGAAGCGCCGTTCTCGCTCAGCCAGCATCCGGCGGCCGACCCGGGCGCGCACTACGAGGCCTCGTTCCACCACGACCGGGTGTGCCTCGACGCGCAGTGGCCCGACCTGCACACGCGCTGCACCGTCTGGGTCAGCCCCGAGGACGATATCGAGCTGCGCCAGATCGAGCTCAGCAACCTTGGCGGGCAGCCGATCGAGCTCGAACTGCTGTCGGCGTTCGAGGTCTCGCTGGCCGAAGCGCGTGCCGACGAGGCCCACCCGGCATTCGCCAAGCTCTTCGTGCGCGCCGACTGGAACGCCGCCGATCGGGCGCTCTACTTCGAACGCCGGCCGCGCCTGAGCACCGAGCCCGGCCTGCACGCGGTGCACTTCGTGGCGCAGACCGACGAGCAGGTTGTCGGCGTGCGCGCCGAGGCCGACCGCGAGCACTGGCTCGGTCGCCAGCGCGACGGCGCGCAACCGCTGGCGCGCTTTGTCGACCTGGCGACCCCGGCCGATGGCGACTCCGTCGAACTGCGCACCGGGCTCGATCCGGTGGCAGCGCTGTCGCTGAGCATTCGCCTGCCGGCCCACGGCAGCGCGCGCCTGAGCATCGCCACCGCCGCCGCACCCGAGCGCGCCACGCTAGAGGCGCTGGTCGACAAGTACCGCCAGCCGTCGATCATCGAGCGCTCGTCGCTGATGTCGGCCACGCTGGCCGGCATCCGGCTGCGCGACATGCGCACCAGCAGCACCCAGCTCGCGGCGATCCAGACCCTGTCGACGACGCTCGCGCTGCTGCCGACGCGCGCCATCGCGGCCACCGATGCGAGCAACGTCGACCGCCGCGCGCTGTGGCGCTTCGGCATCTCCGCCGACCGGCCGCTGCTGCTGGTCGACATCGCCTCGCCCGAGGGCATGGGCCTGGTGCGCACGCTGGTGCAAGCGCTCAAGCTGTGGACCTGGGGCGGCCTGCCCTGCGACCTGGTGGTGGTGGACGGCGAACCGGCCTCGTACCTGATGCTGCTGCAGCGTGAGCTGGCCGCGCTCGGCGACCGCTTCCGCGCCGAAACCGATGCCGCGTTGCCGGCAGCTCGCGCCTGCGCCCTGCATGTGCTGCGGGTGGCCGACATCTCTGCGGCCGAACTGGCCAGCCTGCATGCCCTGGCGCGCGTGCACATCAATGCCGACGGGCGGCCACTGTCTCAGCATGTGGAGGAACTCGTCGATCTGCACAACGACGCGCTCGACGAACGACGCACGACTGCGGTCACGGCGCTGGCGGCACCGTTGCCGGCGCTGGCATCGCGACCGGTGCAGGGCGAGTTCAGCGCCGACGGCGCGCGCTTCGGCTTCGATGTCAGCGCCGCGCGCCGGCCGCCGCGACCCTGGATCAACGTGCTGGCGAACCCGGACTTCGGGGCCCAGATCTCGGAGTCGGGCGCCGGCTACACCTGGGCCGGCAACAGTCGCCTGCACCAGCTCACGCCATGGTCCAACGACCCGGTCGGCGACCCGGCCGGTGAATGGCTGCTGCTGCAGGACCTCGCCACGCGCGAGGTCTGGAACCTGGCACCAGGCGCCGGTGCGGGCAGCAGCGTCTACCGCGTCGAGCATGGCCAGGGCTCGACCCGCATCACGCACCGGCGTGCCGAGCTGGAACTGCAGCTGACCTGGTGCGTCGACGCGGCGCTCGCGCTCAAGCAGGTTCAAGTGGATCTCGTCAACCATGGCGCCCGGACCCGGCGGCTGCGCCTGGTCGGCCTCGCCGAGTGGACGATGGGCGCGGCCCGCGTGGACCGCCAGACGGTGCTCACCTCGCGCGTGCCCGGCACCACGCGCCTGCTCACCGCGACCCAGCGCGACGATCACGCTGGCTTCGGCGGCAGCACGGCGTTCGCGGCCTGGCGCCACGACGGCAGCGCGGAGGACAGTGGCGTCGAATGGACCTGCGACCGGCGCGAGTTCTTCGACGCTC
Organism: Rivibacter subsaxonicus; assembly: GCF_004217215.1. GTDB lineage: Bacteria > Pseudomonadota > Gammaproteobacteria > Burkholderiales > Burkholderiaceae_C > Rivibacter > Rivibacter subsaxonicus. The sequence goes on along the minus strand of NZ_SHKP01000006.1, from coordinate 171,770 downwards.
GCGGCCGACTTGTGTTGCCCGATCATCTGGGCGAGCAGTCCGGCGCCGGTCTCGACCCCTGCGCCGCGCTGGCCCTGCCGCTGAGCCTGGCGCCGGGCGCACGCACCGGCCGCACCTGGCTGCTCGGCCACGGCGCCACGCCCGAGGCGGCACTGGCACTGGCGCGCGAGGCGCTGGCCATTGAGCCGGTGCGGCGCCTGCAGGCGGCCCACGCGCACTGGGACGCATTGCTCGGCACGCTGACCGTGGTCACTCCGGACCCGCTGTTCGACGCCCTGGTCAACCGCTGGCTGCTCTACCAGACGGTCGGCTGCCGGCTCTGGGCCCGCGCCGGCTTCTACCAGGCCGGTGGGGCCTTCGGCTTTCGCGATCAGTTGCAGGACGCGATGGCGCTGGCCGTGGTCGAGCCGGCGCTGCTGCGCCGGCAGTTGCTGCTGGCGGCCTCGCGCCAGTTCCCCGAGGGCGACGTGCAGCACTGGTGGCACGCGCCCACCGGCGTGGGCGTGCGCACCCATTTCTCCGACGACCTGCTGTGGCTGGCGCATGCCACGGTGCACTACCTCGACAGCAGCGGCGACACCGCGGTGCTCGACGAGGCACTGCCGTTTCTCGAAGGTGACCCGATCCCGCCCGGCGCCGAGGACGCCTACTTCGTGCCGCGCACCAGCGCACTCGACGCCACGCTGTACGAGCATTGCGCGCGCGCCATCGACCGCAGCCTCGCGGTCGGCGCGCATGGCCTGCCGCTGATGGGCAGCGGCGACTGGAACGACGGCATGAACCGGGTCGGCATCGAGGGACGTGGCGAATCGGTCTGGCTCGGCTGGTTCCTGTGCCGGCTGGTGGCCGAGTTCGCGCCGATTGCCCAGCAGCGCGGTGACGCAGCGCGCGCACGCCGCTGGCGCAGTGCCGCGCGCGGCTGGCGCGCGGCGCTGCTCGACACCGCCTGGGACGGCGAGTGGTTCATGCGCGCCTTCTTCGATGACGGCTCGCCGCTCGGCTCGCGCGACAACGCCGAATGCCGCATCGACCTGATCGCGCAGGCCTGGTCGGTGCTATCCGGCATGGCGCCGCGCGCGCAGCAGGAGACCGCGATGGCATCGGTCGAGCGGCTGCTGGTCGATCCGGTCGCCGGCCTGGTTCGGCTGCTGGACCCGCCACTGGCAAACGCACAGCCGAGTGCAGGCTACATCCAGGCCTACCCGCGCGGCGTGCGCGAGAACGGTGGCCAGTACTCGCATGGCGGCGTATGGGCGCTGATGGCGCATGCCGCGCTCGGCAATGCCGATGCCGCGTGGCGCATGTTCGAACGCCTGAGCCCGGCGCACCGGTCGGCCGATCTGCTGCAGGGCGCGGCCTATGGTCTCGAGCCCTACGTGATGGCCGGCGACATCTGCTCGCAGCCACCGTACGCGGGGCGCGGCGGTTGGAGCTGGTACACCGGCTCGGCGGCCTGGATGCACCGCGCCGCGATCGAGTCGATCGTCGGCCTGCAGTTGCGCGGGCAACGCGCGCGGCTGCGGCCGCAACTGCCTTCGCACTGGCCGCAGATCACGCTACGACTGCGGCGCGAGCAGGCCGTGCACGAGTTCATCGTCTGCGCCGCGGCCGAGACTGCACGCATCGAACAGGCGCTCGCAAGCGGCGCAACGCGGCTGCGTCCCGGCGTCTGGCTGGCGCTGGATGACCCGTTGATCCCGACGCGCCATCTGGTGGTCGTCGCCAAGCCCAACGTCGCGGCCGAGGCCAGCATCGAGACGGTGCCACTGCCAGTCTGAGCGCGGCGCCATGCGGCGCCGTCCTACACCGCAAGCCGGCCCGCTCCGATGCTCCGGGTACGAGCACGAACCTAGAGTCTCCTCACGGCACACCACAGTGCCACAAGGAGCCGACCGATGAACACCAAGACCCCCGGCAACGTGCGCGCGCTGACGCGCGAGGAAGCCGACAGCTTCGAGCTCGACCTCAAGAGCATCGAAGCGGCCAAGCGCAGCCTCGACAACGGTGCCGTGACACCAAGCTACGGTCCGTACCGCGACCGCATCGTCAAGCTGCTCAACGATTCATTGGCTACCGAGCTGATCTGCGTGCTGCGCTACAAGCGGCACCACTTCACCGCCCACGGTTTGGCCTCGCCCAAGATTGCCGAGGAGTTCATGGTCCATGCGCTGGAGGAAGCGGCGCATGCCGACGACCTTGCCAGGCGCATCGTGCAACTCGGGGGCGAACCTGATTTCTCGCCCGACTCCTTGAGCAAGCGCAGTCACGCCGACTACGACGAATCGTCGGACCTGAAGGCCATGGTTCGCGCCAACCTCAAGGCCGAGCGGGTCGCGGTCGAGACCTACCGCCAGATGATCGCCCTGATCGGCGACAAGGACCCGACCACGCGCAACCTGCTCGAGCACATCCTGCGCGAAGAGGAAGAGCACGCCGACGAACTGGCCGACTGGCTCGAGGAGTGAGCCCCCGGCTCGCGCAATCCGTTTCCCGTCCCTGCAACTCAGAACCCACAAGGAGATCCACCATGTTCCTGCGTACCACCCTCGCCGCCACGCTGGCCGCCACGGCCCTCATCGTCCTGCCCGGCTGCGCCGTCACGCGCGACCAGCAGACCGTCGGCGCCTACATCGATGACACCGCCATCACCACGGCCGTCAAGGCCAAGCTGGTCGAGGACAAGAGCGTCGACGCGGCGGCGATCAGCGTCGAGACGCTCAACGGCACCGTGATGCTGTCGGGCTTTGCCAAGAGCGCTGCCGAGAAGAACACTGCCGAATCGCTCACGCGCGACGTCAAGGGCGTCAAGGCGGTGAAGAACGGGATCACCGTGCGCGGCTGATCGCGGCCGCCGGGCCGCGGCTTCAGGGCGGCGCCGCTCGGCGCCGTCGAGGCCATCAGCCGCATTGCCCGACCGCGCCGCAGGCGGTGCAGAACTCGCAGCCGTCCTTCTGGATGACGGTCGCGTTGCCGCACTCGACGCAGACCTTGCCGGCCATCACGCGGACCTGTTCGCCAGCCTCGCCGGCCGACTCGAGCACGCCCATGTCGCGCAGCGGATAGCCCGCCTCGTCGAGCACGCCGAGCATCGCGTAGCGGTGGATGATCAGCCGCGCCAGGTAGGCCACCGTCGAGGGCCAGGTCTGCTGGCGCCGCTCGCCGTGCGGCAACCCCGGCACGAAGGCCATGAAGTGACCCAGCGGCTCGGCGTAGTTGAGCAGCTTGCGCAGCTTCATGCCGATCCAGGCCGGGTCGATCACGCGCATGTCGAGCGAGAGCAGCCGCGCCAGGCCATCGAGCGCACGCGGGTAGTTGCCGGAGAAGCCGAGCGCGCAGGGCCGGGTCACGGTGCCGCCGTCCGGCCCTGGCAGCGTGACCTCCTTGAGCGTCAGCGTGAAGGCCTCGCCGCTGGCCGGGTTGTCGATGTCGACCGCCCAGGCCAGCGTGCCCGAGGGCCCGGTCTGCGGCTCGGCCACGCTGAACATCGCGTCCATCACCGGTGTCGGCCCGCCGCGGCCGGGCAGCGCCCCGAGTTGCTCGCAGCGCCAGCGGACCACCGCCGCGGTCGCCGCCACCACGCCCGGGAACAGGCGTCGCTCGCCGTGCGGCGGGAACGGCATCTCGAAGGCGCGCTCCTCGGCCACCGTGGCGAGCGCGTCGAGCTTGAGCCGCAGCCAGGCGGCGTCGTTGGCGCGCAGGTCCATCGACAGCGTCTTGGCCAGCGCGCCGAGCCCGCGCGGTTGCTCGGCGCCGTTGACCCAGACCTCGAAGGGCTGGGCCGGGCCGCCGTCGGCGCCGGCGAGCTCGCCGATGAACAGCGCGAAGTCGCCGAATGGGTGGTGCACCATGAAGGTCCAGGCCGGGTTGCCCGAGGGCAGCTCGGGCCGGCCCGGCCAGCGCAGCGAGGCCAGCACCGGCGCCGGCAGCCGCTCGAGCGCGAGGCGGCGGTTGGCGCCTTCTATCTGCAGCGGCGCCACCGGCTGCGCGGCAACGCTCAGCACCGAGCCGAGCACGCTGTTAGGCCGATAGGTGGCCAGTCCCTTCAGTCCCGAGGCCCAGGCCTCGAGGTAGAGGTTCTGGAACTCGGCGTAGGGATAGTCGGCCGGCACGTTGACGGTCTTGGAGATCGCGGTGTCGATGCAGGGCGCGACCGCGGCGACCATCGCCTCGTGCGCCTGCGCGCTCATCTCGAGCGCGGTGACGAAGGCCGGCGTCAGCGCCGCGGCCTCGCCCTTCAGGTGGCGGTACAGCCGCCAGGCGTGGTCCTCGACCGCGTACTCCCTGAAGCTGCCGTCGGGCATGCGCTTCCTGCGCGTGTAGCTCCAGCTGAAGGCCGGCTCGATGCCGTTGCTCGCGTTGTCGGCAAAGGCCAGGCTGATGGTGCCGGTCGGCGCGATCGACAGCAGGTGCGAGTTGCGCAACCCCTGCGTTCGGATGCGTTCGCGCAGCGGCTGCGGCAGGCGCGACGCGAAGGTGGTGCCGCTGAGGAACAGGTCGGCGTTGAACAGCGGGAAGGCGCCGCGCTCGCGCGCGAGTTCGACCGAGGCCGCGTAGGCCGCGTCGCGCATCAGCTCGGCGATGCGGCGCGCCATCGCGCGCGCGGGCTCGGTGTCGTAGCGCAGGTTCAGCATCACCAGCGCGTCGCCGAGGCCGGTGAAGCCGAGGCCGATGCGCCGCTTGTTGCGCGCCTCCTCCTGCTGCTGCGGCAGCGGCCAGACGGTCACGTCGAGCACGTTGTCGAGCATGCGGGTCGCGACCGCCGCCACCTCGGCGAAGGCCGCGTCGTCGAAGTGCGCACCGTCCTCGAAGGGCTCGCGCACGAAGCGCGTCAGGTCGATCGAGCCGAGGCAACAGCAGCCGTAGGGTGGCAATGGCTGCTCACCGCAAGGATTGGTCGCCGCGATGCTCTCGCAGTACGACAGGTTGTTGTCGCGGTTGATGTGGTCGAGGAACAGCACGCCGGGCTCGGCGTGGTCGTAGGTCGACCGCATGATCTGTTCCCACAGCTCGCGCGCGCGCAGCCTGCGGTAGACCCAGGACCCGCCACCGCCGGCCTGCGCCTGCTGGTAGGCGCCGGCCTCCTTCTGCGCCGCGCCGGGCTCGGCCCGGTGCACCAGCTCGATCTCGGCGTCGGACTGCACCGCCTGCATGAAGGCATCGGTCACGCCGACCGAGAGATTGAAGTTCTTCAGGTCGCCGGCGTCCTTGGCGTGGATGAATTCCTCGATGTCCGGGTGGTCGCAGCGCAGCACGCCCATCTGCGCGCCGCGCCGCGCGCCGGCCGACTCGACCGTCTCGCAGGAGCGGTCGAAGACCCGCATGTAGCTGACCGGGCCCGAGGCGCTGCTCTGCGTGCTGCCGACCCAGGCGCCGCGCGGACGGATGCGCGAGAAGTCGTAGCCGACGCCGCCGCCGCGGCGCATGGTCTCGGCGGCCTCGGTCAGTGCGGTGTAGATGCCCGGGTGGCCGTCCTCGACCTGGGCGATCGAGTCGCCCACCGGCTGCACGAAGCAGTTGATCAGCGTGGCCGACAGCCCGGTGCCGGCGGCCGACTGGATGCGCCCGGCCGGCACGAAGCCGGCCCGCAGCGCCTGCGCGAAGCGCGCCTCCCAGTGGCTGCGATCGGCCGGCTGCTCGGCCTGCGCCAACGCACGCGCGACGCGCTGGTTCACGTCCTCGGCGCTGCGTTCGTCGCCCTTGGCGTACTTCTCCAGCAGCACTTCTGCGCTGATGTCCTGCGCGGGCAGGGTGTGCAGCGTGCGTGGCGTGGCTTGGTCGGTCTGGTGCATGCGTGGGTCTCCTCCGGTTCGAGCTTGCAAGGTAGACCTCGGCCCGGCTCCGTTCATTGACCTGGGTCAGGATTCATGAGAGCTTACGAGCCCATTTTCTGCACTCGATGCAGGGCAAGACCCTGCTGGCCACTAGCCGCTAGCCTTGAGCCCAACGGCCGGTGTTTTCACCGGCACACTGACCGGGAGCCCGCATGGCATTGCCGCACGCCCAACCGCTGGACATCATCGATGTTCGCCCGCTCGGTGCCGCCCTGCGCGGGACGGTGACCAGCAGCCTGCTGAAGACGCCGGCGTTGCAACTGATGCGCGTGGTCTTGCCGGCCGGCAGCGCCCTGCCCGAACACAGCGTGGCCGGTGCCGTCACCGTGCAATGCCTCGAAGGCGAAGCCGTGGTCACGACCCCATCGCGCAGCTGCAGGCTCGGCGCCGGCCAGCTCGTGATGCTGGCCGGCGGCGAACCGCACGCCGTGAACGCCGTCACCGACGCTTCGCTGCTCGTGACGGTGCTGTTCGGCGCCTGACGAGACCCTCAGAAGGCCGCGATGCCGGTGATCGCCCGTCCCAGGATCAGCGCATGCACGTCGTGGGTGCCCTCGTAGGTGTTGACCACCTCGAGGTTGACCAGGTGGCGCGCGACGCCGAACTCGTCGGAGATGCCATTGCCGCCGAGCATGTCGCGCGCGACGCGGGCAATGTCGAGCGCCTTGCCGCAGCTGTTGCGCTTCATGATCGAGGTCACCTCGACCGCCGCCGTGCCCTCGTCCTTCATGCGGCCTAGGCGCAGGCAGCCCTGCAGGCCGAGGCTGATGTCGGTCAGCATGTCGGCCAGCTTCTTCTGCACCAGCTGGTTGGCGGCCAGCGGCTTGTCGAACTGCTTGCGGTCGAGCGTGTACTGGCGCGCGCGGTGGAAGCAGTCCTCGGCCGCGCCGAGCGCGCCCCAGGCGATGCCGTAGCGCGCGCTGTTGAGGCAGGTGAACGGGCCCTTGAGGCCGCGCACCTCGGGGAAGGCGTTCTCCTCGGGGCAGAACACCTTGTCCATCACGATCTCGCCGGTGATGCTGGCGCGCAGGCCGACCTTGCCGTGGATCGCCGGCGCGCTCAGGCCCTTGGCGCCCTTGTCGAGGACGAAGCCGCGGATCTGGCCGCCCTCGTCCTTGGCCCAGACCACGAAGACATCGGCGATCGGGCTGTTGGTGATCCACATCTTGCTGCCCGTCAGCTCGTAGCCGCCGGCCACCTTGCGCGCGCGGGTCAGCATGCCGCCGGGATCGGAGCCATGGTTGGGCTCGGTCAGGCCGAAGCAGCCAATCCATTCGCCGCTGGCCAGCTTCGGCAGGTACTTCTGCTTGGTGGCCTCGGTGCCGAACTCGTTGATCGGCACCATCACCAGCGAGCTCTGCACGCTCATCATCGAGCGGTAGCCGGAGTCGATGCGCTCGACCTCGCGCGCCACCAGCCCGTAGCAGACGTAGTTGAGGCCGGCGCCGCCGTAGGCCTCGGGAATGGTGGCGCCGAGCAGGCCGAGCTCGCCCATCTCGCGAAAGATCGCCGGGTCGGTGCTCTCGTTGCGGAAGGCCTGCAGCACGCGCGGCGCGAGGCGCTCCTGGCAGTAGGCCTGGGCGGCGTCGCGCACGGCGCGTTCATCGTCGCTGAGCTGCTGGTTGATCAGCAGCGGGTCGTCCCAGTGGAATGAGGCTTTCTGGCTGGCCATGGCGGTTTCCTTTGTCTCTCAGTTCGAAGAGGTGTTCGGGATCACCGCGGTGACCTCGATCTCGACCTTGGCGCGGTCCTCGATCAGCGCGCTGACCTGCACCGCCGTCATCGCCGCGTTGAAGCTGCCGATGATCTCGCGAAACGCGGCACCGATCTCGCGTCCTGCGGCCAGGTACTCGCGCTTGTCGGTCAGGTACCAGGTCATGCGCACGATGTGCTCGGGCTTCGCGCCGGCCTCGGTCAGCACGGCGACGATGTTCTGCAGCGCCTGGCGCACCTGGCCGACCAACTCGTCGGTCTGGAATCGGCAGTCGGCGTCCCAGCCGATCATGCCGGCGACATAGACCTGCCGGCCCTCGACCAGCACGCCGTTGGAGTAGCCGCGCGGGCGCGCCCAGCCGGCGGGTTGCAGGATCTTCATCATGGTTGTTGCCCTCGCTTGGATTGCCAGTGCGCGATGGCGGCGCGCACGTCGGGTGGAATGTCGATGGTGCGGTCGTCACTGCGGCCGGTGCTGACCAGCACCTGGCGCAGCCGCATGCGCAACTGGCCGTCGCTGCCGTGGCAGGCGACCGCCAGCGTGATCGAGCGCCCGCCGAGACGCTCGACCTGCAGGCTGAAGTCGACCGGCTCGCCCATGCGGCTCGGCGCCGCGAATTCGCATTGCAGCGAGACCGTCGGCAGCCCGACCAGGCGCTGGCCGATCAGTGTTGCGTAGTCGATGCCGAGTTCGAGCGTGAACCAGTCCTCGACCAGGCCGTTGAGCAGCACCAGGTACTGCGGAAAGAACACCATGCCGGCCGGGTCGCAATGCGAGAAGCGGATGGTCTGGCGTTGCACGAAGACCGCGCCGCCCGGCTCGGGCGCGCTCAGGCGGGTGGCGGCGGGCAGCGCCATCACTCGACCTCGTGCAGCCTGAAGCGCTGCAGCTTGCCGGTCTGGGTGCGCGGCAGCTTGTCGACGAAGACCAGCTGGCGCGGGTACTTGTAGGGCGCGACGGTCTGCTTGACGAAGTCCTGCAGCGTCTTGGCCATCGCCGCGTCGGCGCTGTGCCCCGAACGCAGCACGACGAAGGCCTTGACCACCTGGCCGCGCTCGGCATCGGCCACGCCGATCACGCCGCACTCGGCCACCGCCGGATGGAGCATCAGCGCCTCCTCGACCTCGGGCGAGGCGATGTTGTAGCCGGCCGAGATGATCATGTCGTCGGTGCGCGACTGGTAGAAGAAGTAGCCGTCGCCGTCCATCAGGTAGGCGTCGCCGGTCAGGTTCCAGCCCTCGCGCACGTAGACCTTCTGGCGCTCGTCGGCCAGGTAGCGGCAGCCCGTGGGGCCGCGCACTGCCAGATGGCCGACGGTGCCCGGCGCGACCGGGCGGCCGGCGTCGTCGACCACCCGCGCCTCGTAGCCCGGGATCGCCTTGCCCGTCGCGCCGGGCCGGGCATGCGCCTCGTCGGCCGAGATGAAGATGTGCAGCATCTCGGTCGAGCCGATACCGTCGATCAGCTCGATGCCGGTCGCCTCGCGCCACAGCGCGCGGGTCGAGGCCGGCAGCGCCTCGCCGGCCGAGACGCACTTGCGCAGCGGCGTGCGGCGCAACTCGGCGCCGCTAGGCGCCAGCGTGCGATAGCTGGTCGGCGCGGTGAACAGCACGGTGGCGCCGAACTCGCGGACGCTCTCGAGCAGCTGCGGCGGGCCGGCCTTCTCGAGTAGCACGGTCGACGCACCGACCGCCATCGGGAACAGCAGCAGGCCGCCGAGCCCGAAGGTGAAGGCCAGCGGCGGGCTGCCGATGAAGACATCGTCGGCCACGGGCCGCAGCACATGCGGCGGCCAGCAGGCGCAGATCGCCATCACGTCGCGATGGAAATGCATGGTCGCCTTCGGCACGCCGGTGGTGCCGGAGGTGAAGGCAAAGATGCAGCAGTCGTCGGCCGCCGTGGCGACGTTGTCGAAGCGGCCGTCGTGGCGCTGCATCAGGGCCTCGAGGCCGTCGGCGCCATCGCCGTTGCCCACGCCGTTGCCGTGGAAGAAGCGCAGCTGCGCCAAGCCCGGGCACTGGCGTGCTGCCTCCTGCATTTCCTCGGCCAGGTTCAGGTCGCACAGCGCATGCGTGACCTGGCCCTTGTCGATGATGGCCTTGAGCTCCTTGGCGCGCAGCAGCGGCATCGTCGCCACCGCGATCGCGCCGGCCTTGATCACCGCGAACCAGCAGGCCGCCAGCATCGGGTTGTTCGGAGCCCGCAGCAGCACCCGGTTGCCGGGCACCACGCCCATCTCGTGGACCAGCACGCTGGCGATGCGGTTGGCCTTGTCCTGCAGCTCGGCGTAGGTCCAGCGCAGGCCGGGAGCCTGGATGCACAGGCGCTCGCCGCGGCCCTCGGCCACGTGGCGGTCGAGCAGCTCGGTGGCGCAGTTGAGCTGCGCCGGCCAGTGCAGTTCGGGCAGCTCGAACAGGAACTGCGGCTGCAGCTCGGGCGGCGGCAGGTTGTCGCGGGCGAAGGTGTCGATGTGGGCGCTGGGCATGGCGATCTCCGCTTAGAGCTCAGTTGGCACTGGCGGACGTGACATCGCGCAGCAACTCGCGCGCGATGATGAGCTGCTGCACCTCGGTAGCACCCTCGTAGATGCGCAGCGCGCGGATCTCGCGATAGAGCCGCTCGACCGGCTGCTCGCTGACGACGCCCATGCCGCCCCACATCTGCAGCGCGGCATCGATGACCTGCTGCGCGCCCTCGGTGGCGGCCATCTTGGCCATCGCCGCCTCGCGCGTGACTGGCCGGCCCTGGTCGCGCTGCCAGGCGGCGCGGTAGACCAGCAGCGCAGCACTGTCGATGGTGGTCGCCATCTGCGCCAGCTTGGCCTGCGTCAGCTGGAAGTCGGCCAGGGTCTGGTTGAACATGCGGCGGGTGGTGGCACGCAGCAGCGCCTCGTCGAGCGCGCGGCGGGCAAAGCCGAGCGCGGCGGCGGCGACCGAGGTGCGGAACACGTCGAGCGTGCGCATCGCGACCTTGAAGCCCTCGCCGGCCGCGCCAACGCGGCGGCTCAGCGGCACGCGGCAGTTCGTGAAGCGCAGCCGCGCCAGCGGGTGCGGCGCGATGACCTCGATGCGCTCGGCGATCTCGAAGCCCGGGGTGCCGGCATCGACGATGAAGGCCGAGATGCCGCGCGAGCCCGGCGCTTCGCCGCTGCGCGCGAAGACCACGTAGAAGTCGGCGATGCCGCCGTTGGAGATCCAGGTCTTCTCGCCGTCGAGCACGGCATGGTCGCCGTCGATGCGGGCCGCGCATTGCATCGCGGCGACGTCGGATCCGGCCTCGGGCTCGGACAGCGCGAAGGCGCTGATCGCCTCGCCGCGCGCCACGCGCGGCAGGTAGGCCTGCTTCTGCTCGGCCGAGCCGGCCAGGCTGATCGCGCCCGAGCCCAGGCCCTGCATCGCGAAGGCGAAGTCGGCCAGGCCGGAATGGCGCGCCAGCGTCTCGCGGATCAGGCAGATCGAGCGGGTGTCGATCGCCTCGCCCGCGCCGCCCACGGCGGTGCCGCCGACCGCGTGCGCCAGCCAACCACCCTGGCCCAGCTTGCGCACCAGGGCCCGGCATTCGGCATCGACGTCGTGACCATGCTCGAAGGAAATGTTCGTGCGACTCCAGTCATCGAGCGCGCGCGCCAGTTCGGCGTGGCGCGGCTCGAAGAAGGGCCAGTCGAGGTAGTTGGTGTCGCTCATCGCGTTGCCCTTGCTCAGTTGCCTTCGAAGCGCGGCTTCTGGCGCGCGACGAAGGCCTCGTAGGCGCGCGTGAAGTCCTCGGTCAGCATGCAGATCGCCTGCGCCTGGGCCTCGGCCTCGATCGCCTGCTCGATGGTCATCGCCCACTCCTGATGCAGCATGGTCTTGGTGATGCCGTTGGCAAAGGTGGGGCCGGCCGCCAGATCGCGCGCCAGCGCCGCGGCCTCGGCCTGCAGCGCCTCGGGAGCGACCAGCCGGTTGAAGAAGCCCCAGCGCTCGCCCTCCTCGCCACCGAGCGAACGCCCGGTGTAGAGCAGTTCGCTGGCGCGGCCCTGGCCGACGATGCGCGGCAGCATCGCGCAGGCACCCATGTCGCAGCCGGCCAGGCCGACCCGGTTGAACAGGAACGCGGTCTTGCTGCGCGCGGTGCCAAGGCGCAGGTCGGAGGCCATCGCGATGATCGCGCCGGCGCCGGCGCAGACGCCGTCGATCGCCGCGACGATCGGCTGCGGGCAGCCGCGCATCGCCTTGACCAGGTCGCCGGTCATGCGGGTGAACATCAGCAGCTCGGGCGCCTTCAGCCGCACCAGCGGGCCGATGATCTCGTGCACGTCGCCACCGGAGCAGAAGTTGTCGCCGGCACCGGCCATCACCACCACCTTGACGTCGTCGGCGTACTTGAGCTGGCCGAACAGGTCGCGCAGCTCGGCGTAGGACTCGAAAGTCAGCGGGTTCTTGCGCTCGGGGCGGTTCAGCGTGATGGTGGCCACGCCCTCGTCGAGCTGCCACTTGAAATGGGTGGCGCGGTAGCCAGCGGCGGGGCGACGGTTGCCGGCCGCGAGGGCCGGATCGAGGCGCGGGGTCTCGGTACTCATCACTTCTCCTCGGATATCTGTGGTTGTTCCTGCTGCCGCACCAGCTGCACGCGCAGCGCGCCGAGCTGGCTGTAGAGCTGCTGCACGGCCTTGGGATCGAGCCCGGCGAAGAGCTCCAGGATCCATTGCTCGTGCTCCTGCGCCATCGCCTCGAAGCCGCTGCGGCCCTTGGGGGTGAGCCGCACGATCCAGGCGCGGCGGTCGGTCGGGCTGCTCTCGCGCACGACCAGGCCGTCGCGCTCGAGCTCGTCGGTGAGGCCGGTGACGTTGCCGCCGGTCACCATCAGGTAGCGCGACAGCTCACCCATCTTCAGCCCCTCGGGCTGGCGATAGAGCTGCGCCAGGTAGTCGAAGCGCGGCAGCGAGATGCCGAAGCGCGTGCGCAGCCGGCGCCGGATCTCGTCCTCGACCTGCGTGGTGCACGCCAGCATGCGCAGCCAGAGCTTGAGCGCGGCATGGTCGCCCTGTTCGGCGCGCGCCTCGTGGCCGAGTTCGTCGGCGTCGTCGAGCAGCACGTGGCTGGCGTCGGTTCTCATTTCAGCACCTCGCCGCCGCAGACTGGGATGCTTTGCCCATTGACCGCCGCGGCCGCATTGCCGCACAGCCAGCGCACCGCATCGGCCACTTCCTCGGGCTGCACGATGCGGCCCTGCGGGTTGCCGGCGGCGAAGCCGGCGCGCGCTTCCTCCGCGCTGCGACCGGTCTTGGCCATCACGTTGGCGATGCTCTCGCGCAGGATCTCGGTCTCGGTGTAGCCGGGGCAGACCGCGTTGACGGTAATGCCCTTGCGCGCCAGCTCCAGCGCCAGCGCGCGCGTGAGGCCGATCACTCCATGCTTGGCGGCGCAGTAGGCCGACACATAGGTGTAGCCGGTCAGCCCGGCGGTGCTGGCGACGTTGACGACGCGGCCCCAGCCGGCGGCCAGCATGTCGGGCAGTGCGGCCTGGGTGCACAGCATCGTGCCGCCGAGGTTGACGTCGATCATCTGGCGCCAGAGCTCGGCATCGGTCTTGAGGAAGGGCGCACTCGCGGCCTGGCCGGCGTTGTTGACCAGGATCGCGAGCGGGCCGAAGCGCTCGCGCGCCGACGCGAAGGCGGTCGTCACCTGTCCGGCATCGGCCACGTCGGCGCCGACCGCGTGCAGCCGCTCGGGCTGATTGCTGGCGAGCGCCTGCACCACCTCGAGCCGACGGCCGAGCACCGTGACGCGGGCACCGGCGGCCACCAGCGCGAGCGCGATCGCGGCGCCGATGCCGCTGCCACCGCCGGTGACCAGCGCGTGGCGGTCCTGCAGACCGGCAGTCGTTGGTTGATTCACGGCGCCCACCATCAAGCCTCCGCCGCGCGTACCGGCGACAGCGCCGCCATCGCGGCCTGCGCCTTCTCGCGCTGGAAGTTGGCTTCCATCTGCTGCTTGCCCGAGCGGTACTGCTTGGGCCAGGCGAGCGCGGTGTAGCCGATCTTGGCGGCCTCGCTCAGGGTCCAGGCCGGGTTGGCCAGGTGCGGCCGCGCCACCGCGCACAAGTCGGCACGGCCGGCGGCGATGATGCTGTTGACGTGATCGGCCTCGCTGATCGCGCCGACCGCGATGGTGGCGATGCCGGCCTCCTGGCGGATGCGGTCGGCGAACGGGGTCTGGAACATGCGGCCGTAGACCGGCTTCTCCTTCTTGCTGACCTGGCCCGAGGAGCAGTCGATCAGGTCGGCCCCGGCGGCCTTGAAGGCACGCGCAATCTCCACCGCGTCGGCCGGCGTGATGCCGCCCTCCACCCAGTCGTGGGCCGAGATGCGCACCGACATCGGCCGCTGCTGCGGCCAGACGGCACGCATCGCCGCAAAGACCTCGAGCGGATAGCGCAACCGGTTGGCGAGGCTGCCGCCGTACTCGTCGTCGCGCCGGTTGGTCAGCGGCGAGATGAAGCTCGACAGCAGGTAGCCGTGGGCGCAATGCAGTTCGAGCCAGTCGACGCCGATGTCGGCCGCGGCGCGGGTGGCGGCAACGAACTGGGCCTTGACCTCATCCATGTCGGCCCGCGTCATCGCGCGCGAGACCTGGCTGATGCCTTCCAGGTACTGCTGCGGCGAGGCCGAGACGATCGGCCAGTTGCCGGATTCCAGCGGCTGGTCGATGCCCTCCCAGGGCACGCGGGTCGAGGCCTTGGCGCCGGCATGGCCGAGTTGCAGCGCGAACTTGGCGTCGGTATTGGCGTGGACCCAGTCGACGATGCGCTTGAAGGCCTGCACATGGTCCGGCCGATACAGGCCGGGGCAGGCCTCGGTGATGCGGGCCTCGGGGCTGACGCAGGTCATCTCGCAGAACACCAGCCCGGCGCCGCCCATTGCGCGCGCGCCCAGATGCACCAGGTGGTAGTCGCCGGCGACGCCGTCGACCGCCGAGTACTGCGCCATCGGCGAGACGACGACGCGGTTCTTCAACCTCAGGCCGCGCACCGTGTAGGGCGTGAACATCGGCGGTGGCGCGGCCTCGCCGTCGGCCAGTTGCATACCGGCGCGCTCGGCGAACCAGCGTTCGTAGCCGCCGAGCCAGTTGGCGTCGCGCAGGCGCAGGTTCTCGTGGCTGATGCGCTGGCTGCGCGTGAGCATCGAGTACATGAACTGCGGTGCGTCGAGCTGGTCGCAGTAGCGCGTGCCGCAGACCTCGAACCACTCCATCGCGTTCCAGGCCGCGTTCTGCAGGCGCAGCACGTCGACGTTGCGCAGCGTCTGGTAGCGCTCCAGCACATGGGGAATCTGGTCGGGTCCGTCGCCCATCTCGCCGAACAGCCGGGTCAGCTCGATCGCATCCTCGATCGCCAGCTTGGTGCCCGAGCCAATCGCGAAGTGCGCGGTATGCACCGCGTCGCCCATCAGCACCACGTGGCTGCGGCCGTTGTAGAGCGACCATTGCTCGCACTTGACGCGCTGGAAGTTCAGCCAGGCCGAGCCGCGCAGGTGGCGCGCGTTGGTCATCAGCTTGGCGCCCTGCAGATTGCTCGCGAACAGCTGCTCGCAGAAGGCGATCGACTGATCCTGGTCGGCCTTGTCCAGGCCATGCGCGAGCCAGACCGACTCCGGGCACTCGACGATGAAGGTGGTGGTCTTCTCGTCGAACTTGTAGATGTGGGCCTGGAACCAGCCATGCTCGGTCTTCTCGAACAGGAAGGTGAAGGCGTCGAAGAGCTTGTTGGTGCCGAGCCAGATGAAGCGATTCGGCCGCACCACGAGGTCGGGCTTGAAGACCTCGGCGTACTTGGTGCGGATGCGCGAGTTGATGCCGTCGCTGGCGATGATCAGGTCGGCGTCGGGGTAGTCGGTGTCGGACTCGACATCGGTCTCGAAGACCAGCTTGACGCCGAGCTGCTCGCAGCGCGCCTGCAGGATGTTGAGCAGCTTCTTGCGGCCGATGCCGACGAAGCCGTGGCCGCCGGAGCGGATCACCTCGCCCTTGAAGCCGAGCTCGATGTCGTCCCAGTGGTTGAAGGCCTGCTCGATCTCGGCCGCCGTGACCGGATCCCACTGGCGCATGTTGTCCATCGTCGCGTCGGAGAACACCACGCCCCAGCCGAAGGTGTCGTAGGGCTTGTTGCGCTCGACCACCGTGATGTCGTGCGCCGGATTGCGCATCTTCATCAGCAGTCCGAAGTACAGGCCGGCGGGGCCGCCACCGATGCAAACGATTTTCATGAACGCTCCTGCGGGACGAGATCGCCGGCCGGGTGCCGAGGGCTCCTGGACCTTTGGGCGGGCGCCGTGACCGCGCACCCGTCATGGAACGTACATTAGTTATCAATCATTTAGTTGTCAAGTAGTTTGGCGAGAAGCTGCCCGACGACCGTTCTAGGCGCATTGCTGAAGTTCAACTTCGAGCGGCGAACTCGCGCTCCCGACCCCAAGCGGAACTACAAGTAGCGCGATTCGCTCCCGAAAAGCTGGCATTCAATGGCGTGAAGCCAGATTGCGGGGGGAAGAGCGCGGCCTCGGCATCAAGGCCGCCAAGTGCTGCATGAACTCCAGCGGCAATATCGCCAGCTGCGTGGTGCCGTCGTGCCAGGGCGCCTTCTGCTTCAGCATCACCTGCCCCGCCGCGTTGCACTGGACCCGATCGTTGGCCAGCGCCGGGCGAGTGATATAGCGCCACAGTGGCTCCAGCGCTTTGCGGTCGTTGGCGTCACAGCGCACGGCCGCGTGCAGACTGAAACCGGGCATGTCGTTGCACAGCGCCTGATTGCGCCCCGTCTCCCTCGGTATCGTGCCCTGCACACTCAAAGCGCCGGGCGGCACGTGCTCGTTCGAGATCATCGAGGTGCGCTACATCTCACGCTGCATGCCTGCACCGAGACCATGGGGTGGGGGCAAAGCGCCCGCCTCGCTGCCTACAGCCGGGCGATGTCGGGCGCCGCGCCGCCGAGCCAGGCCCGCCCGTAAGCCTTGCGCGCCGAGGCCTCGGCCTTCGCGTCGCCCTTGCGCTTGTAGACCTCCGCCAGGCCCGCCAGCGCCCAGCCGTTGCCGCGCACGCGCACCAGCGAGTCGCGCAGCGCTTTCTCGGCCGCATCGAGCTTGCCCTGCCGCAGGTACACCGAGCCCAGCGACTGGCGAACCGGGTAGTACCAGTACGGCGGTTCCATGTAGGCGAGCGAGTCCTCGATCGCGACCGCCTCCTCGTAGGCCTTCGCCGCCCCGGCGAGGTCGCCCTGCGCGTCGGCCAGGCGTGCGGTCGCCACCAAGCGCGCGGTCTGCACGATCTCCTTGCCCGGCACTGCCCAGTCGGTGTAGGGCTTGAAGTCAGCCTTCTGATCGATCACGGCGATGGCGTCGATCTCGCGCTGTGCGCCGGTCGCGTCCTTCTTCGCCGCGAAGGCGAGCGCGCGGGCGTAGTGCGCCAGTGCGGACACCAGCACCTGCTCCTTCGGTGGCACCTTCATGGCGAGGATCGCCTCAGGCGCGCTGAAGACCGCGTGGGCCAGATAAGGTGCGGCCTTGATGGGTTCCAGCGCCGCGAACTGCGCGATCACCGTGTCGGACAGCGATGCGTCGAGCTTGGCCGCGGCATCGATCGCGGTCGGGCCGTCGCCACCCATCTGCGCCGAGACCAGCACGAAGTGGATGTTGTGTGGGTAGTAGGCCGACTTGTACATCGGGTCCGAGGGCGAGGTGCTGAAGTACCGCTCGTCGACGGCCATCGCGCGCTTGTTGATTTCCAGCGCCTCCTTGTACAGGCCGACGCGGTAGTAGATGTGGGCCGGCATGTGCACGACGTGGCCCGCACCCGGCATCAACGCGGCCAGCCGTCGCGCGTGCGGCAGCGCGCGATCGGGCTTCGTGGACGCCTCGACCGCGTGGATGTAGAGGTGGATCGCTCCCGGGTGATTTGGATTGCGTGCGAGCACCTTCTCCAGCGCCGCGAGCAGTTCGGCGGCGCGGCCCTTGGGTTTCGCGCCCCCCGCCTCCCAGTAATCCCAGGCCTGCGTATCCATCACGGCCTCGGCGTAGAGCGTGAGGACCGTGTCGTCGCCCGGATACTTCTCGGCCACAGACTTCATCGCGTCGGCGAAGGCCGCGTCAAGCGCGGCGCGCTCGGCCTTCGGGTCCGCCGAGTAGCGCTTCTGGAGAGCCGCGATCAACGCACGATCCTTCGCCGGCGCGCCGGGCGCCAATTCGACTGCCTTGGCGAGCGCGGCCAACGCCGGCGCCACCGCCTCGGGCATCATCGGCGCGTTGATGTTCGGCCCTAGCACCAGCGCCTCGCCCCACCAGGCCATCGCGAGCTTCGGGTCTGCCTTTTGCGCGGCCTGAAAGGCCCGCTGCGCCTCTGCGTGGTTGAACGCGAAGGCCCAGCGGATGCCTTGGTCGAAGTAAGCCTGTGCCCTCGCGTCGCGCGTTCCCACCTTGAAGGACAGCGTGCCCAGGTTGTCGTACAGCGGCACTGAGCCGTCCGCGGCCTTCATCGGCTGCGGCGTGAAGGGTTTGGTCTCGGTTTGCGCGAGGATCAGCTTCTGAAGCAGGGGCGGGCGTCCGGCCACGGATGGGCCGCACATATTGCCCGGCTCGGAGAGCAGCGCGTCGTAGGTTGCACCGCCGGAGGGTTCGACGCCGCGGCTCGCCATCAGGTCGGCCGAACTGAACAGGCCAGCCAGCGCCATCGCAACACCGCGCAGAGGGATACGCGCCGACTCCCTCTCGAAAGCGGTGACATTCCACTCCGTCACAGTGTCCGCGCGCCCCGCCGCGCAGGCCAGCACGAAGGCCAATGCGGCGATGGTGGACAGCCGGGCGCGACGCGTTCTCGTGCGTGGGAAGTCTGCTGGGTCGGGTCGCCGAAGGGCTCCAGTACACGTGGAGAGTGCGTCCATGTCATTCTCCTTTCTGCCGTTGAGGGCGCTTGCGGAGTGACGGTGAGCCCGGTGACCAGACGCCGAGTGCGCGCATTGCGCGCGGCGGTGGCTCTGCTCACCGCCGCTGGAAGAGCGATGTTGCGCGTGCTGGAGACCGCAGTCCAGTCGGGTGTCTTGAAAGCGACCCTGAAGTCGGAGGCTTATAGGGGATAGCAAGTTGGGGCCCCCCTTTCGATCCGGCAGAAGCTCAGCGCCGACCGATGCCCACGATGTGACCGAGCAGTGAATTCACGCCGCTCCTTCGAGCATTGGTCTACGCTTGAATGGCCGCTTCGCTTACATGCCACAAACCGCGATGGGTGTGCGCCGTGCAAAGGCGGCGCGGGTGCCTCGTAGCAGAGTCGAGCCGAAGAGTCGGGTGCCTGAACCGGACCGTCGGGACCACCAGCTCCTGGCCGGGACTGTCAGTTGCCGGTCGACCCTGGTAGCTGACTTTGGCGGCGGACCTGACCGAACGACTGCTGGTCACAACCTCGACCACCGTCTGCCGACCCGAACCAGCCGGACGACACCCCAGAAGCAAACAGGCGAGATGGCCGCGCGATCTAGGTCGCTGCGCAATTGGACCAAGGTGCAATGCGTCGGCCACCTCTGCAGGGTCCACGCTTGTACTAACCGGCGATTGCCAGGGCCGCCCCCTTCAACGCACGGTGCGGGCCACATTGCGGCGTTCTGGACGCCAGCGGTCCGTCGGGCCGTATGACCGGTTTCGAAAGTGCTAGCCACCTTGCCAGCATCAAGGCGGTTGTGCCGCACCCGCTCGGTCGGTACCGGAACTGCTTCGCGACGCAGGCTGCATTTCGTCGCGCAGGTTCAAGGGACTTGGTGCGCAGGGCGCACAGTCCGGCCCACGACACCCTCTCGGAGAAGCTGACCATGACCATTCGCAACTTCATTGCCACTGCCACGGTGGCGGCGTTCGGCCTGTCAGCCTGCAGCTCCGCCGTCATCGCCTCGGAGGTCGGCTGGCGCTCGATGAGCGTGCCTGCTGCGGCTGCCGGCGTGCCGATTCCCTTGGCTCTGTGGTACCCGGCCGAGGCCGGTGCGGCCGTCCGCAGCGTCGCCATGGGCCCCTTCGGCGTGCGTGCGGCGGTTGGTGCCCCGGCGGCAGCGAACGTGCGTGGGCTCATCGTGCTGAGCCACGGCACCGCCGGCACCGAGCTCGGCCATGGCCGCCTAGCCGAAGCGCTGGCTGCGCGCGGCTACCTCGTCGCCGCGTTGCGCCACCCCGGCGACAACTGGCAGGACGATTCGCTGCGCACCCAAAGGGCGGAGCAGTACTTCGACGAGCGCCCGCGGCAGGTCAGCCGGGTCATCGACGCGCTGCTGGCCGATGCGGCCTGGAGCCCGCGCATCGCGCGCGATGCGCGTGGCCCGCGCGTGGGCGCCGTCGGCCACTCGGCGGGCGGCTATACGGTGATCGCGCTCGCCGGCGGGCAGCCGGCACCACAGCGCATTGCGACGCATTGCCGCGAGCACGGCGCCGACGACCCGATCTTCTGCGGGCTGCCACGCGGCACGTCGGCCCCCGCGCCGCAGCCGGCCAGCGGGGCGCCGCTGATGGATGCTCGCGTGCGCGCCGTCGCGGCCCTGTCGCCGGTGGGCGTGGTCTTCGCCCCCGAGTCCTTGCGTCGCGTGACCACGCCAGTGGCGATCTGGGTGGCCGATCTCGACCGCTTCCTGGTGCCGCGCTTCCACGCTGAATGGCTCGCGCAGCAGCTGCCGGCGACCTCGTTGCGCCGGGTGCCGAACGCCTGGCACTACGCCTTCATGGATGCGCCAACAACGCCGATTCCCTCGCCCGACGGCGACCTCGCGGCAGACCCGCCAGGCTTCGACCGCAGCCGCTTCCTCGAGCAGCTCGGCCGAGATCTGAGCGACTATTTCGACGCCAAACTGTAGCCGCCGCGAGCCATCGCATCAGCCCGGCGCCCGCACTGGGTCCGCGACGGCTTCGTCGTCCGGCTCGACCAGGTAGGTCTGCCCCATGTCCTCCACCAGTACGCTGCGGCGCGTGAACAGCTTCATCAGCCGGGTGGTGAGGGTCTGCAGCAGCATCACGCAGTGCAGGTGGATGCTGAGCTTGGACATCGCAGGAAGCTGCCAGTCGCCAACGGCCGCAATTGGCCGGGAGGGTGAGTTCGACGACCGGCATTGAAGGTCCGCAATGCGCCGAAGACGGTCTCGCGCTCGTATCAGACGCGCTCGACGATCAGCGCGATGCCCTGCCCCACGCCGATGCACATCGTGCACAGCGCGTAGCGGCCGCCGGTGGCGTGCAGCTGGTTGATCGCGGTGGTGGCAAGGCGCGCGCCGCTGGCGCCGAGCGGGTGGCCGAGCGCGATCGCGCCGCCGTTGGGGTTGACGCGCGGGTCGTCGTCCTTGAGGCCGAGCTGGCGCAAGACCGCCAGGCCCTGGGCGGCAAAGGCCTCGTTGAGCTCGATGACGTCGAGCTGCTCGAGCTTGAGGCCGGTGAGCGCCAGCACCTTCTGCGTGGCCGGCGCCGGGCCGATGCCCATGATGCGCGGCGCCACGCCGGCGGTGGCCATGCCAACCACGCGCGCGCGCGGCTGCAGCTTGTACCTGGCCAGCGCCGCTTCGCTGGCCAGCAACAGCGCGCAGGCGCCGTCGTTGACGCCGCTGGCGTTGCCGGCGGTGACGCTGCCTTCGGGGCTCACCACGCCCTTGAGTTTTGCCAGCGCCTCGAGGCTGGTCTCGCGCGGGTGCTCGTCCCTGGCGACGACCACCGGCTCGCCCTTCTTCTGCGCAATGCTGACCGGCGTGATCTCGGCATCGAAGAAGCCTCGCAGCTGGGCTGCCACCGCCTTGAGCTGCGAGGCCAGCGCCATGCGGTCCTGCGCCTCGCGCTCGATGCCGAAGTCCTTGGCCACGTTCTCGGCGGTCTCGGGCATCGAGTCGACGCCGTACTGGGCCTTCATCAGCTTGTTGACGAAGCGCCAGCCGATGGTGGTGTCGTAGACCGCGTTGTTGCGCGAGAAGGCACTCTCTGCCTTGGGCATCACGAAGGGCGCGCGGCTCATGCTCTCGACGCCGCCGGCCAGCATCAGCTGCGTTTCGCCGGCGCGGATGGCGCGCGCGGCGCTGCCGAGCGCGTCGAGCCCCGAGCCGCACAGGCGGTTGATGGTGGCGCCCGGCACGCCGGTCGGCAGGCCGGCCAGCAGCGCGCTCATGCGGGCGACGTTGCGGTTGTCCTCGCCGGCCTGGTTGGCGCAGCCGTAGATCACGTCGTCGATCGCGCCCCAGTCGAGTTCCGGATGGCGCTGCATCAGCGCGCGGATCGGGATCGCGCCCAGGTCGTCGGTACGCACCGAGGACAGCGCGCCACCGTAGCGGCCGAAGGGGGTGCGAATGGCGTCGACGATGAAGGCGTGCTGGCTCATGGCAATGGTTCCTGGTAGCGGTAGAACGGGTGGGCGGCCACCGTCGCGGGTTTCAGTTCGCCCCGCGCTGGCGGCGCAGCCACGGGCTCACACGGTAGCGCTCGCCGCGGTATTCGGCGTCGAGTGCGTCGATCACCGACGCCACGCCCGCCACGCTCCAGCCGGCGAGCCACTCGAAGGGCCCGGCCGGGTAGTTGACGCCGAGCTTCATCGCGGCATCGGCGCCGGCCGGCGTGCAGACACCCTGCAGCACCGCATCGGCCGCCTCGTTGACCAGCATCGCGACGGTGCGCGCCACCACCAGCCCCGGCGCGTCGGCCACCGGCAGCGGCGCAAAGCCGAGCGCGGCCAGCCAGGCCGCGGCCTGGCTCCGCCAGTGCTCGCTAGCGCCGTCGGCGACCGCGAAGGCCAGTGCCGTGCCCGGTGCCGCCGGCAGCGACAGCGGGCGGTCGAAGACCGCGACCTCGTGCGTGCTCATCGACACCGCCAGTTCGCTGGCGCAGCGGCCGTCGGTGAGCACCAGCCGCTGGCCGTCGATCGCCAGTCCCGTCCAGTCGCTCTCGCGCACCCGCGCCGGGCCCCAGCCCTGGGCCGCGAGCGCGGCGGTGGCGGCCTGCTCGAGGAAGTCGGCGATCGCATCGTCGCCATGCACCGTGACCTCGCTCGCGTGGGCCGGCGCCTCGTGCAGCGCGACCGGCAGCGCCGGCGCGTCATTCGGGTACTGGTAGAAGCCGCGGCCGCTCTTGCGCCCGAACAGGCCGCCGTCGACCATCTCGCGCTGCACCAGCGAGGGCATGTAGCGCTTGTCCTGGAAGTTCGCCTCGTAGACCGAGTTGGTGACCGCGAAGTTGGTGTCGTGGCCGATCAGGTCCATCAGCTCGCACGGTCCCATGCGAAAGCCCGCGCCGCGCAGGCAGGCGTCGAGCACCGGCGGTGTTGCCGCGCGCTCGAGCAGCAGCGCCAGGCTCTCGGCGTAGTAGGGGCGCGCGATGCGGTTGACGATGAAGCCCGGCGTCGAGCGCGCATGCACCGGCACCTTGGCCCAGCGCTTGCCGAGCTCGAAGATCGCCGCGGCCACCGCGGGATCGGTCTGCAGGCCCGACACCACCTCGACCAGCTTCATCACCGGCACCGGGTTGAAGAAGTGCATGCCGACCAGCCGCTGCGGCCGCTGCAGACCGTTGGCGATGGCGGTGACCGAGATCGACGAGGTGTTGGTCGCCAGCACGCAGTCGTCGGCGACGATGGCCTCGAGCTGCCTGAACAGCGCGCGCTTGGCCTCGAGTTGTTCGACGATCGCCTCGACCACCAGCCCGGCGCCGACAGCCGCCTCCAGCCCGCTGGCCGCTTCGATGCGCGCCAGCGTCTGCGCGGCACTGTCGGCGTCCAGCTTGCCCTTGGCGACCAGCGCGTCCAGGCTCTTGGCCAGCCGGGCCTTGGCCTCGGCGGCGGCGCCCTCGCGGGCGTCGTGCAGGAAGACCCGGTGGCCGGCCTGCGCCGCGACCTGCGCGATGCCGGCGCCCATGATGCCGGCGCCGACCACCAGCACCGGCGCACCGTTAAGTTTCTCGAGGCTCATGGCAGCGTCCGTTACCGGTAGCGAAGCAAGATCATCAGTATGTCTCCAGGTGCAGCCGGCCTTCCTTCTTGAGTGCTGCGCCGACCGTGTCCCAGGACAGCCCGGCCTGCTGCGCCACCTCGCGCAGCGCCAGCACCACGCCCTCCTCCATGCTCTTGAGGCCGCAGACGTAGAAGTGGCTGTTGGGGTCGGCCAGCAGCGCGCCGAGGTCGGCGGCGCGCTCGCGCATCACGTCCTGCACGTAGCGCTTGGGATGACCCGGCGTGCGCGAGAAGGCGAAGTTGATGTCGATGAAGTCCTTCGGCAGCCCCTGCAGCGGACCGAAGTAGGGCAGCTCTTCCTTGGTGCGGGCGCCGAAGAAGAGCATCAGCTTTCCGGCCTCGAACTTGCCCGAGGCGCGCAGGCGCCGGCGCCATTCGGTCATCGCGCGCATCGGCGCGCTGCCGGTGCCGGTGCAGATCATCACGATGTGGCTGCGCGGGTGGTTCGGCATCAGGAAACTGGCGCCGAAGGGGCCGATCACCTGCACGGAGTCGCCGACCTTGAGGTCGCACATGTAGTTCGAGGCCACGCCGCGCACCGGGTTGCCCTGGTGATCCTCGAGCACCCGCTTGATGGTCAGCGAGACGTTGTTGTAGCCGGGCCGTTCGCCGTTGCGCGGGCTGGCGATCGAGTACTGGCGCGCGTGATGCGGCTTGCCGGCGCCGTCGACGCCGGGCGGAACGACGCCGATGCTCTGGCCCTCGAGCACCGGGAAGGGCATCGAGCCGAAGTCGAGCACGATGTGGTGGGTGTCGTAGTCCTCGCCGGCGCTGCGGCCGACCTCGGTGACGCGCACGTTGCCGACCACGGTCGCGGTGGTCGGGCTCTTCGGCCCATGCAGGTTGGTGTAGGCATGGGCCGCCGACCACGGCGGCAGCGTCGCGCCGTACTGGGCCGAGTTGAATGGCGTCTCGCCGTTGGCCGCGGCCGGCAGCACCGGCGCCACCGGCTCGACCGCCGGCTCGGCATCGGGCGCGACGCCGGCTTCGGCCAGCTGTTCGGCGGTCCACTCGGTCGGCAGCTCGTCCCAGAGCAGTTGCTCGGTGGTGCTGTAGGCGCGCACCAGCGGCATCGTGCGCCAGTTGTCGATCGAGCCCGTCGGGCATGGCGAGATGCAGGCCATGCACAGGTTGCACTTGGAGGCATCGACCACGTAGTTGCGGTCGTCGTGCGTGATCGCGCTGACCGGGCAGGTCGCCTCGCAGGTGTTGCAGCGGATGCAGATCTCGGGGTCGATCAGATGCTGCCTGATCACCGTGGTGTTGGTGGCCATGTCCATGGACTTGTCTCCTCGCCGCGAGGCTCTCAGTATGCGCAAGGGGCCACGCGGCCCCTTGCTGTCGCCCTGAAGTCGAAGTGGATCAGTTGAAGCGCACGTACTCGAAGTCCACCGGCTGGCGGTTGATGCCCATCACCGGCGGCGCGATCCAGTTGGCGAACTTGCCCGGCTCGACCACGCGGCCCATCAGGCTGGCGACGAAGGCGCGATCCTCGCCGCTCGGCAGCCACTCACCCACCTTGGCGTTCCATTCGGCATCGCTGACCACGCGGCCCTCGGGCGAGACCTTCACGCCCGACAGCGCGCCGATGTTGCGATGGAAGGCCTTGTGCGGCACCTTCAGCTTGAACGGGATGCCAGCCTTCTCGAGCACCTTGTTCCAGCGCTCGACGCCAGCCACCGAGTCCTTGATGTAGTCGTCGCGCAGCACCTCGTTGAGGGCGTTGAGCATCGGAACTTCCTTCTCGACCAGCTGGCCGCCACGTGCCTCGAGCACCTTGTAGGTCTGGCCCTTGAGCACATGGTCGTCGACCCGCTTGCCTTCCTCGTAGCGGCCCTTCAGGCCCGAGGAGTAGAAGGTCGCAGCGTTGCTCGACTCGTCGGCACCGAACAGGTCGATCGTCACGCTGAAGTGGAAGTTGATGTAGCGCTGCAGCGTCGGCAGGTCGATCACGCCGGCCGCGCGCAGCTTGCCCACGTCGTCGGTCTTGAGCTCGTTCATCGCCGCCGCGGTGCGCTGGATCACGCGCGAGATGCCGCTCTCGCCGACGAACATGTGGTGCGCTTCCTCGGTCAGCATGAACTTGGTGGTGCGCGCCAGCGGATCGAAGGCGCTCTCGGCGAGCGCGCAGAGCTGGAACTTGCCGTCGCGATCGGTGAAGTAGGTGAACATGAAGAAGCTCAGCCAGTCCGGCGTCTGCTCGTTGAAGGCACCGAGGATGCGCGGGTTGTTCTCGTCGCCGCTGCGGCGCTCGAGCAACGCCTCGGCCTCCTCGCGACCGTCGCGGCCGAAGTGCTTGTGCAGCAGGTAGACCATCGCCCAGAGGTGGCGGCCTTCCTCGACGTTGACCTGGAACAGGTTGCGCAGGTCGTACTGGCTCGGGCAGGTCAGGCCAAGATGGCGCTGCTGTTCGACCGAGGCCGGCTCCGTGTCGCCCTGGGTCACGATGATGCGGCGCAGGTTGGCGCGGTGCTCGCCGGGCACATCCTGCCAGGCCTTCTCGCCCATGTGGTCGCCGAAGTGCACCTTGCGGTCGGCGTCGCCCGGATTGAGGAAGATGCCCCAGCGGTAGTCGGGCATCTTGACGTGGCCGAACTGGGCCCAGCCCTGCGGATCGACGCTGACCGCGGTGCGCAGGTAGACGTCGAAGTTGTTGGAGCCGTCCGGCCCCATGTCGCCCCACCAGTTCAGGAAGTTCGGCTGCCACTGCTCGAGCGCACGCTGCAGCGTGCGGTCCTCGCTCAGGTTGACGTTGTTGGGGATCTTCTCGCTGTAGTTGATGCTGCTCATGTTGGTTCCTGTGCTGCGTACTCATTCGCGGGCATCGAGCCCGCTCATTCGCCGATCGCTTCGCTGGTCGATCCCCGTCGTCGACGGGGCCCCTCGCCCTCCGCTCCGCGCTCTAGACGCGATGCCAATCGAAGGCCGCCTTGTCGCCCTTGCCGTAGACCTTGAGCGCGCCCTTCTCGCCGACCGCGTTGGGGCGCTGGAAGATCCAGTTCTGCCAGGCGGTCAGACGCCCGAAGACGCGCGTGAACATGTTCTCGGGGCCGTTGAAGCGCAGGTTGGCCTCCATGCCGGTCAGCGCGTCGGGCGACATCGCCACGCGCTCCTCGACCGCGATGCGAACCTCGTCGGCCCAGTCGATGTCGTCGGGATTGCTGGTCACGAGGCCGAGCGCGAAGGCGGCGTCGGCGTCGAGCGCCTGGCCGGCCTTGGCGCGCACCGCATCGAGCGCGGGCTGCTCGTCATAGAAGCGGCGGCCGAGGCGGCTCTGGCCGGTGATCATCGGATAGAGGCCGAAGTTGGCTTCGGCCACGGTGATCTTGGGCGCGCGCGCCTCGTCGTCGGGCAGCGCCAGCTGGTAGCTGCGGTCGCAGGCCAGCGCCAGCTCGAGGAAGCTGCCGGCGAAGCAGGAGCCCGGTTCGATCAGCGCGAACAGGCTGCGCGAGGACACGTCGAGCCGGCTGAAGGTGCGGCGCAGCAGGCCGATCGTCTCGCGCACCAGCCAGTGGTCCTTGTTGGCCAGCAGCGTGGCGTCCATCGCCAGCACCGCGGCCGCCTCGCCCTCGGTCTTGATGAGCCAGGTGCCCATCTCGAGCTCGTTGGTGCGCATCGACAGGATCGCGTCTTCCAGCTGGCGCGCCAGCGCCAGCGGGTACCAGCCGGCGCCGAGCGCCTCGATGCCGGCTATGTCGCTCGGCTGGGCACCGCTCGGCGCCTTCACCGTGAAGGTGGCGGTGCGCTTGCTGCGGTCGATCTCGACCGTGACATGCGGATAGCGCAGCGCATCGGCCTCGATGCTGCACTCGACCGGCGTCAGCGCCACGCCCTTGCCATCGGCCGGGCGGTCGCTCTGCGCGGCCAGTTGCAGCGCGCGTTCCTGCACCTTCTGCGCGAAGACCTGCGGCTTGGCGATGTCGTCGACCAGGCGCCAATCCTTGGCCTTCTGGCCGCGCACGCCCTCGACGCTGGTGCAGAACAGGTCGGCCAGGTCGTGCCGCACATGGCGCTTGTCGGTCACCCGGGTCAGGCCGCCGGTGCCCGGCAGCACGCCCAGCAACGGCACCTCGGGCAGGCTCACCGCGCTCGAGCGGTCATCGACCAGGATGATCTCGTCGCAGGCCAGCGCGACCTCGTAGCCGCCGCCGGCACATGCGCCGTTGACCGCGGCCAGGAACTTCAGGCCGCTGTGCTTAGACGAGTCCTCGAGGCCGTTGCGGGTCTCGTTGGTGAACTTGCAAAAGTTCACCTTCCAGGCATGGCTGCTGACGCCGAGCATGAAGATGTTGGCGCCCGAACAGAACACCTTCTCCTTGCCGCTGGTCAGGATGACGGTGCGCACCTCGGGATGCTCGAAGCGGATCCGGTTGATCGCGTCGTTGAGCTCGATGTCGACGCCGAGGTCGTAGCTGTTGAGCTTGAGCTTGTAGCCGGGGCGCAGGCCGGCGTTCTCGTCGAAGTCGGCGATCAGCGTCGCGACCGGGCCTTCGAATTTCAGCTTCCAGTGGCGGTACTGGGAGGGATGGGTCTGGTAGTCGACGCGCGGTGCTTGGCTCATGCGATGGCTCCTCAGGTGAATGCAGCAAACTGCATCTTGTCGGATTCGATGTAAGCATCATAGTGCATGCATCGACACGAAGTCAAGCAGTTTCTTGCAGTCCTTGTCGGCGATTCAGGCGGGCAGTTGCAGCGCGCCGCGCACCAGTTCGCGCAGCGCCAGGAAGGTCGGCTGCAACGCTTGCGCGCTCGTGTCGAGCGCGAACTCGGCCTTCGAATAGAAGGCGGCGCGGCTGGCGAGGATGCCCTTGAGGTCGTCCATCGCTTCCTTGCTCGCGGCCATCGGCCGCAGGTCGCCCTGGGCCGCAACGCGCTGCATGTGATCCTCGGGCGCCGCCTGCAGCCAGACCGTGCTGCAGTGGGCCAGCAGCAGGTTGAAGGTCGCCAGGTCCGAGACCAGCCCGCCCGGCGTCGCGATCACCGCCTCGGGGTAGATCTGGATCGCCTCCTCGAGCGCGCGCCGCTCGTAGCGGCGGTAGGCGTTCTGGCCGTAGAGGGCCTGGATCTCGGAGATGCTGCAGCCGGCGAACTTCTCGATCTCGCGGCTCAACTCGACGAAGGGGAAGCCCAGGTCCTCGGCGAGCATCGCGCCCAGCGTCGACTTGCCGGCGCCGCGCAGGCCGACCAGCGCCACCCGCGAACTGCGCGGCGCCGGCCCGCTGCCATGCGCGCCGCCGGTGCCCAGCAGTTCGCCAATCGCCACCCGCACCCGGCGCAGCGTCGGTTCGTCGCGATGCTCAAGCAGTTCACGGATCAGGAGCCACTCGGTCGACGAGGTGGTCACGTCGCCCAGCAGTTCGGCCAACGAGCATTGCAGCGCCTGCGCCACCTGCAGCAGGACCAGGATCGAGGCGTTGCCGACCCCGTACTCCAGGTTCGCCAAGTGGCGCTCCGAGACATCGGCGTTCAGCGCCAGGCCCTTGCGCGTGATGCCGCGCCGCGCGCGCAGCGCCCGCACGCGCTCGCCCAGCGCCACCAGAAAGGGATTCTTGCCCTCCCCGTCACCCGCGCCGGACGCCGCCCCCGGCGCCTCGGCAACGGCTTCGGTCGGGCTAGGTGTTTCCACCAGTGAATGCAGTATATTGCTTGACATGGTCCCTGGGCACCCATAAAGTGCATGCAAGCACAATACTGCATCTTACTTGCGGAAGCAAGACCGACACTTTCAAACGGAGTTGCCACCATGCTGCCCGCCGAGTTCCGCCAACAGATTGCCGAGTTGACCGCCCAGTTGGCCGGCCGGCCGCTGGACGCCGGGCTCGATGCCTGGCTCAACCGTGAACACGGCCCGGGCAGCGCGACCTACGACCTGCTGCGCACCAGCTGCCGGATCGGCGTTGCCGAGGGCTGGCTCTGCGATCGCGAGGGCGGCGGCCTGCGCTACGGCCGCATCTTCAAGCCGGCGCCCGACCTGCACGACTTCTCGGTCGACGTGGTTGACATGAAGGACGTCGCCGGCCCCCACCATGCCCATCCGAACGGCGAGATCGATCTGATCATGCCGATCGACGCCGAGGCCCGTTTCGACGGCCGCCCGGCCGGCTGGCTGATCTGCCCACCCGGCAGCGCGCACCGGCCGACGGTGTCGAGCGGCCGCGCGCTCGTGCTCTACCTGCTGCCGCAAGGCCGCATCGACTTCACCAAGTGAGCGAGAACCCATGAGCGAACTGCTTTCCAACTTCATCGGCGGCCGCTGGGTCGCCGGTAGCGGCGCCGGCACGCCGCTGTTCGACCCGGTGCTCGGCACCGAACTGGTCCGCGTCGATGCGACCGGCCTCGATCTCGCAAGCGCCTTTGGCTTTGCCCGCGAACAGGGCGGTGCCGCGCTGCGCGCGCTGAGCTATCGCGAACGCGCCGGCCTGCTGGCCGCCATCGGCAAGGTGCTGCAGGCCAACCGCGACGAGTACTACGCGATCGCCACCGCCAACAGCGGCACGGTCAAGAACGATTCGGCGGTCGACATCGACGGCGGCATCTACACGCTGTCGACCTACGCCAAGCTTGGTGAATCGCTCGGCGAGCGCCGCTTCATGCCCGACGGCGAGCCCGCCCGGCTCGGCAAGGAGCCACTGTTCCAGTCGCAGCATGTGCTGACGCCGACCCGCGGCGTGGCGCTGTTCATCAACGCCTTCAACTTCCCGAGCTGGGGGCTGTGGGAGAAGGCGGCGCCGGCGCTGCTTTCGGGGGTGCCGGTGATCGTCAAGCCGGCCACCGCCACCGCCTGGCTGACCCAGCGCATGGTCAAGGACGTGGTCGACGCCGGGGTGTTGCCGGCCGGCGCGCTGTCGGTCGTCTGCGGCAGCTCGGCCGGCCTGCTCGACCAACTCCAGCCCTTCGACGTGATCTCCTTCACCGGCTCGGCCGAGACCGCCGCGCTGATCCGCTCGCATCGCGCGGTGGTCCAGGGCTCGACGCGCGTGAACATCGAGGCCGACAGCCTGAACTCGGCGCTGCTACTGCCGGGCGAAGCGGCCGGCAGCGAGGCATTCGAGCTACTGGCCAAGGAGGTCGCACGCGAGATGACGGTCAAGTCGGGCCAGAAGTGCACCGCGATCCGCCGTGTCTTCGTGCCCGAGGCGCTCTACGGCGCGGCGGCCGAGGCGATCTCGGCGCGGCTGGCCAAGACCACCGTCGGCAACCCGCGCAACGAGGCGGTGCGCATGGGCTCGCTCGTCAACCGGGCGCAGCTCAATTCGGTGCGCGAGGGCCTGGCGCTGCTGAAGCAGCAGGCCACCGTGCTGCACGACGGCGCCGGCCACGCACTGGTCGATGCCGATCCGGCCGTGGCCTGTTGCGTCGGCCCGACCCTGCTCGGCGTCGGCACGGCCGCGCAGAGCGACGCCGCCGACCGCGTCCATGACACCGAGGTCTTCGGCCCGGTCGCCACGCTGGTGCCCTACCGCGACGCCGCTCACGCGCTGGCGCTGGTCCGCCGCGGCCAGGGCTCGCTGGTCGCCTCGCTCTATGGAAGCGACCCCAAGGCATTGGCCGCCGCCGCGCTCGAGCTGGCCGACAGCCACGGCCGCGTCCACGTGATCTCGCCCGATGTCGCCGCCCAGCACACCGGCCACGGCAACGTGATGCCGCAATCGCTGCACGGCGGCCCGGGCCGCGCCGGCGGCGGCGAAGAGCTCGGCGGGCTGCGCGCCCTCAACTTCTATCACCGCCGCAGCGCGCTGCAGGCCTCGACCGAGGTGCTCGCCGCGCTCTAGCGCGGCAACGAGCCTCGGCACCAGGAGAACCGCATGAGCCAACATCCGCCGCCACCCGGTGCGCGCTTCAACTTCGCGCAGCACCTGATCGAGCGCAACGTGGCGCGCGCCGCCAAGGCCGCCTACATCGACGACCAGGGCTCGCTCGGCTACGGCGAACTGGCCGAGCGCATCCGCCGCGTCGGCGCCGCGCTGCTGGCCTGCGGTGTGCGGCGCGAGGAACGCGTGCTGCTGCTGATGCACGACTGCAGCGACTGGCCGGTGAGCTTTCTGGGCGCGATGTACGCCGGCATCGTGCCGGTGGCCGTCAACACGCTGCTGACCGCCGACGACTACGCCTACATGCTGCAGCACAGCCGCGCGCAGGCCGCGCTGGTCTCGGCGGCGCTGCTGCCGACGCTGCAGGCGGCGCTGGCGCAGCCCGGCCATGAGCTGAAGACGGTGATCGTCTCGCGCGCCGAGGGCGCGCTGCCGCAAGGCTGCGTGGGCTTCGACGCGCTGCTCGAGCAGCACGCGCCGCTGGCCGCGCCGGCCGCCACCGGCCCCGACGATCCCGGCTTCTGGCTCTACTCCTCGGGCTCGACCGGCCGCCCCAAGGGCACGCTGCACACCCACGCCAATCCGTACTGGACCGCCGAGCTCTACGGCACGCCGGTGCTCGGCCTGACCGAGAACGATGTCTGCTTCTCGGCGGCGAAGCTCTTCTTCGCCTACGGTCTGGGCAATGCGCTGAGCTTTCCGCTCAGCGTCGGCGCCACGACGATCCTGATGGCCGAGCGACCCACGCCGGACGCCACCTTCCAGCGCTGGCTCGGCCAGGCCGGCAGCGTGACCGCGCCCAAGCCCACGGTGTTCTTCGGCGCACCGACCGGCTACGCCGGCATGCTGGCCTCGCCCAAGCTGCCGGCACGCAAGGACGTGGCACTGAGGCTGTGCTCATCGGCCGGAGAGGCGCTGCCGAGCGACATCGGCACGCGCTTTACCGCGCATTTCGGCGTCGAGATCATCGACGGCATCGGCTCGACCGAGATGCTGCACATCTTCCTGTCCAACCTGCCGGGCAAGGTGCGCTACGGCACCACCGGCTGGCCGGTGCCGGGCTACGCGGTCGAACTGCGCGGCGACGACGGCCGCGCGGTGTCCGACGGCGAGCCGGGCGACCTCTACATCCAGGGGCCAAGCGCGGCGCTGATGTACTGGGGCAACCGCGAGAAGTCGCGCGAGACCTTCCAGGGCGGCTGGACCAAGAGCGGCGACAAGTACGTGCACAACGCCGACGGCACCTACACCTACTCCGGCCGCAGCGACGACATGCTCAAGGTCAGCGGCATCTACGTCTCGCCCTTCGAGGTCGAGGCCACGCTGGTGCAGCACCCGGCGGTGCTGGAGGCGGCGGTGATCGGCGTCGCCGACGCCGAGGGCCTGACCAAGACCAAGGCCTTCGTCGTGCTCAAGCAGGACGCGCAGGCCAGCGAAGACGAGCTCAAGGCCTTCGTCAAGGAACGCCTCGCGCCCTACAAGTACCCGCGAGTGATCGAGTTCCTGGCCGAGTTGCCGAAGACCGCGACCGGCAAGATCCAGCGCTTTCGGCTGCGCGAGCGCGAGGCGAAGTCCTGATGAGCGAAGCCCCGCGTTTCGTCGAGATCGACTGGGCCGGTCGGCGCGTGCGCGTCGAGCACCAGTGGATCGCGCCCGAGCGGCGCGCGGCGCCGCTGATCGTGTTCCTGCACGAGGGCCTCGGCTCGCTGTCGATGTGGAAGGACTTTCCGCAGCGCCTGTGCGATGCCGCTGGCTGCCGCGGCCTGGTCTGGTCGCGGCCCGGCTATGGCCGCTCGACGCCGCGCGCGGCCGAGGAGGCCTGGAATCCCGACTTCATGCACCGCCAGGCGCACGAAGTGCTGCCGGCGCTGCTCGAGGCGCTCGACGTCGACGTGGCCGCCACGCCGCCCTGGCTCTTCGGCCACAGCGACGGCGCCTCGATCACCCTGCTCTACGCGGCGCGCTTCCCCAAGCAACTGGCCGGCGCCATCGTGCTGGCGCCGCACATCCTGGTCGAGGATCTCTCGGTCAACAGCATCGAGAAGGCGCGCAACGCCTACCTGGAAACCGATCTGCGCCAGCGCCTGGCGCGCCATCACGATGATCCCGACTCCGCCTTCTGGGGCTGGAACGACATCTGGCTGGCTCCGGGATTCCGCGACTGGACGATCGAGCCCGAGTTGGCAAGCATCGTCTGCCCGCTGCTGGCGGTGCAGGGCCTGGATGACGAGTACGGCACACTGGAACAGATTCGCGGCATCGCGCGCCGGGCGCCGCAGACCGAGTTGCTCGAACTGCCCGCCTGCGGCCATTCGCCACACCGCGATCAGCCCGAAGGCCTGATCGCCGCGAGCACCGACTTCATTCGGCGACATCACTACAACCACGGAGACTAGACATGAACCTGTTCCGCCTCACCCTGATCGCCGCCACCACCGCGCTGGCTGCGCCGCTGGCCATGGCCCAGGCCGCGCCCAAGCTCAAGGTCGGCCTGATGCTGCCGGCCACCGGCACCTTCGCTGCGCTCGGCACCGCGATCGAGAACGGATTCAGGCTCTACGTCGCCGAGCAGGGCGGCAAGCTCGGCGGGCGCGAGGTCGAGTTCGTCAAGGTCGACGACGAGTCCGATCCGGCCAAGGCCACCGACAACGTCAACAAGCTGATCAAGCGCGACAACGTCGACGTGCTGGTCGGCACCGTGCACTCCGGCGTGGCGATGGCGATGGCCAAGGTCGCCAAGGAAACCGGCACGCTGCTGATCGTGCCCAACGCGGGTGCGGGCGCGGTGACCGGGCCGATGTGCGCGCCCAACATCTTCCGCAGCAGCTTCAGCAACTGGCAGACCGGCTACGCCACCGGCGAGGCAGTGGCCAAGCGCGGCCACAAGAAGGTCGCGACGATCACCTGGAAGTACGCCGCCGGCGACGAGATGGTGGCCGGCTTCAAGGAGGCCTTCGAGAAGGCCGGCGGCTCGGTGGTGAAGGAGCTGAACCTGCCGTTCCCGAACGTCGAGTTCCAGGCCCTGCTGACCGATCTCGCGGCAACCAAGCCCGACGCCACCTTCGCCTTCTTCGCCGGTGGCGGCGCGGTCAAGTTCGTCAAGGACTACGCCGGCGCCGGCCTCAAGAAGAGCATCCCCCTCTACGGCACCGGCTTCCTCACCGACGGCACGCTCGAGGCCCAGGGCGATGCAGCCGAGGGCATCTTCACCGCACTGCACTACGCCGACAGCCTCGGCACGCCGCGCGACAACGCCTTCCGCCTGGCCTATGCCAAGGCCTACAAGCTGCAGCCCGACGTCTACGCGGTGCAGGGCTACGACGCCGGCCAGATGCTGGGCGTCGGCCTCGCCGCCGTGAAGGGCGATGCCAGCAAGAAGGGCGAGTTCGCCGCCGCGCTGGAGAAGGCCAAGATCGACAGCCCGCGCGGGACCTTCACCCTGTCCAAGGCGCACAACCCGGTGCAGGACTTCTACCTGCGCCAGGTGGTCGGCAAGGAGAACAAGAGCACCGGCCTGGCCAGCAAGGCGCTGGCCGACCCGGCGCGCGGCTGCAAGATGTGACGCCGCGGCGGCCGCGCAAGGCCGCCGCTCCTGAATGCCCGTTGCCTCGCGCGGCAACGGGCGCCTCCCACCGCCCGAGATGGACATCGCCACCTTCCTCATCCAGTGCCTGAACGCGCTGCAGTATGGACTGCTGCTGTTCCTGGTCGCCTCGGGGCTGACGCTGATCTTCGGGATCATGGGCGTGATCAATCTCGCCCACGGCAGCTTCTACATGATCGGCGCCTACATGGCCTTCGCGCTGGCGCCGATCGTCGATGCCACCTTTGGCGGCGGCTTCTTCTCGACGCTGCTGATCGGCATGGTGCTGGCGGTGCTGCTCGGCTACGTGCTCGAGTGGGCCTTCTTCAGCTTCCTCTACGAGCGCGAGCACCTGCAGCAGGTGCTGATGACCTACGGCCTGATCCTGGTGTTCGAGGAGGCGCGCAGCCTGCTTGTCGGCGACGACGTGCATGGCGTCAATCCGCCGCCGCTGCTGGCCGGCACCCTACCGCTCGGCGAAATGATGACCTACCCGGTCTACCGGCTGTTCGTCTCTGGCGTCTGCCTCGCCGTCGCGCTCGGCATGTACTTCGTCTTCACCCGCACGCGCCTGGGCATGATGATCCGCGCCGGCAGCGCCAACCGCGAGATGGTGCAGTCGCTCGGCATCGACATCAAGTTCCTCTATCGCGTGGTGTTCGCCGCCGGCGTCGCGCTCGCGGTACTGGCCGGCATGGTGGCCGCGCCGGTGTCCTCGGTCTACCCGGGCATGGGCAACTCGGTGCTGATCCTGAGCTTCGTGGTGGTCGTGATCGGCGGCATCGGCTCGATCCGCGGCGCGCTGCTCGCTGCGCTGCTGATCGGCGTCGTCGACACCTTCGGCAAGGTCCTGCTGCCGCAGGCCGCCGGCGTGCTGGTCTACGTGCTGATGGCGCTGATCCTGCTGTGGAAGCCGGACGGCCTGTTCAAGGCTGGCTGAACGTCGAAAAAAAGAAGAGCCATGAACCGCCGCTCCAGCCCCCTCTTCGTCGCGCTCGTCTTCGCGGCGCTCGCGCTGTTCCCGCTCGTGGCCGGCAACTACGGCATCGACTTCGTCACCAAGGTGATGATCTACGCGGTGCTCGCGCTCAGCCTCGAACTGCTGGTCGGCAGCACCGGCCTGGTCTGCTTCGGCCAGGCCGCCTTCTTCGGCATCGGTGCCTACGCCACGGTGCTGCTATCGCCGCAGTCGGGCGCACCCTCGCTGCTGTGGCTGCTGCCGGCCTGCATGCTGGCCGCGGGCGCCTACGCGCTCTTCGTCGGCGCGCTGTCGCTGCGCACAAAGGGCGTCTACTTCATCATGGTCACGCTGGCCTTTGCCCAGATGGCCTACTACGTCGTGCACGACACGCCGCTCGGCGGCGGCACCGACGGCATCTATCTCTACAGCAAGCCGGCGATCGGCGCCTGGCTCGATCTCGACAAGCCGCTCACGCTCTATGCCTTCACGCTGGCCTGCCTGCTGGCGGTGTTCGGCTTCCTCGCGCTGCTGCTGCGCTCGCGCTTCGGCCGCGCGCTGGCCGGCATCCGCGTCAACGAGCAGCGCATGCGCGCCACCGGCTTCTCGACCTATCCGTACAAGCTGGCCGCGTTCGTGATCTCGGGCGCCCTCGCCGGACTCGCCGGCTTCCTGTTCGCGGTCAAGGATGGCTATGTCAACCCGGAGATGATGAGCTGGCACCTCTCGGGCGCGGTGCTGATCATGATCATCCTCGGCGGCCTCGGCCACCTGCGCGGCGCGCTGATCGGCGCCTTCGCCTTCGCGCTGCTGCAGGAGTTCTTCAAGTCGGAGGCGATCTTCGGCGGCTTCGCCAAGCACTGGCACCTGGGCCTCGGGCTGACGATCATCGCCAGCGTGGCGCTGCTGCCGCGCGGCCTGGTCGGCGTGCCCGGGCAGGTGCGCGAACGACTGGTCGGCAAGGGCATGAGCTCGCGCCGGGCCGACGCCTCGGAGGTTCGCAATGAGCACGCCTGAAGTCCTGCTGCGCGGCACCGGCCTCACGCGCCGCTGGGGCGGCCTGGTGGCCGTCGACCAGGTCTCGCTGGCGCTCGAGCGCGGCAGCGTGCACGCGGTCATCGGCACCAACGGCGCCGGCAAGTCGACGCTGATCAACATGCTGTCCGGCGAGATTCCGCCCTCGTCCGGTTCGGTCGAACTGCTCGGCCAGGACGTGACCGCCTGGACGCAACCGCGGCGTGCGCGCGCCGGCCTCGGCCGCAGCTACCAGCGCAACACCATCTATCCGAGCTTCACGGTCTTCGAGAACTGCCGGCTCGCGGCCCAGGCCCGCACGCAGAAGCCCTGGGCCTGGTGGCACAGCGCGCAGGCCTGCGAGGCGAGCACCTCGACCGCACGCGACGTGGCATCGCGTGCCGGCCTCGACGACATGCTCGACCGCGCCTCCGGCCTGCTCTCGCATGGCCAGAAGCGCCAGCTCGAGATCGCGATGTGCCTGGCCACCGGCCCCGAGGTGCTGCTGCTCGACGAGCCACTGGCCGGCATGGGCGCCGAGGAAACCGATCGCATGCTCGCGCTGCTCGAGGCGCTGCGCCCCGGCCACGCGATCCTGCTGGTCGAGCACGACATGGACGCGGTGTTCCGCATCGCCGATCGCATCACGGTGATGGTCAACGGTGCGGTGATCGCCTCGGACACGCCCGACGCAGTGCGCGCCAGCCCCGAGGTGCAGGCCGCCTATCTTGGAGACCACTGAAGTGCAGCTGTCGAGCCCCTCCGTCCAGGACCGCGCGCCGACGCCGCCACAAGGCCGGCCACTGATCGTCGATGCCCGCGCGGTCCACGCCTGGTACGGCTCGAGCCACGTGCTGCACGGCATCGACCTGCAGATCGCGCGCGGCGAGACCGTCGGCCTGCTCGGCCGCAACGGCATGGGCAAGAGCACCCTGATCCGCACCCTGCTCGGCCATGTGACGCAGCGCGACGGGCAGATCACGCTGTTCGGCCAGGACGCCTCGCGCGCCCGTCCGCACGAGGTGGCCCGGCTCGGCGTGGCCTACGTGCCCGAAGGGCGCGGCGTGTTCCCCAACCTCTCGGTGCGCGAGAACCTGGTGATGGCGGCGCGCCGCGGGCGCGACGGCCGCCAGGACTGGAGCTTCGAGCGCGTGCTCGAGACCTTCCCGCGCCTGCGCGAGCGGCTCACGAACCTCGGCTCGCAGCTCTCTGGCGGCGAGCAGCAGATGCTGTCGATCGGTCGTGCGCTGATGACGCATCCGGAGTTGATCGTGCTCGACGAGGCGACCGAGGGCCTGGCGCCGCTGATCGTGGCCGAGATCTGGCGCGTGATCGGCGACATCCGTGGCAGCGGCATCGCCACGCTGATCGTCGACCGCGACTACCGCAAAGTGCTGGCGCGTTCGGATCGCGCGCTGGTGCTGCAGAAGGGCCAAGCGGTGCTCGCCGGCCCCTCGGCCGAGGTCGCGGCCGACCCGACGCTGCCGAGCTACCTGGGCGTCTGAGCCTCAGGCCGCCGTCGGCCGCAGCGGCAGCGTGCGCAGCCGCTGGCCGTTGAGCGCGAACAGCGCGTTGGCGACCGCCGGCGCGATCGGCGGCGTGCCGGGTTCGCCGACGCCGCCCGGCGCCGCGGTGCTCGGCACGAGGTGCGTCTCGATCAGCGGCATCTGCGCCATCTGCAGCATCGGGTAGTCGTTGAAGCTGCCCTGCTCGACGCGGCCGTCCTTGAGCGTGATCGCGCCGAACAGCGCCGCCGTCAGGCCGAACACGATCGCGCTCTGCATCTGCGCCTCGACGGTGTCGGGGTTGACGACCACGCCGCAATCGATCGCGCAGACCACACGGTGCACGCGCAGCGCGCCGCCCTCCAGCGAGACCTCGACCACCTGCGCGCAGATCGAGCCGAAGCTCTCGTGCAACGCCACGCCGCGCGCGCGCCCGGCCGCCAGCGGCATGCCCCAGCCGGCCTTGGCCGCGGCGAGATCGAGCACCGCGCGGTGGCGCGGGTGACGCGTCAGCAGTTCGCGCCTGAAGGCCAGCGGGTCTTTGCCCGCGGCATGCGCCAGCTCGTCGACGAAGCTCTCGGTGAAGAAGGCGTTGTACGAGTGGCCGACGCTGCGCCACGAGCCCACCGGCACCGGCGTGCGCGATCGGATCTGGCGCACGTTGAGGTTGTCGATCGCGTAGGGCAGGTCGAAGGCGCCCTCGATCTGGTTCTTGTCGGGCGCGTCGGCGGCCGCCCACGGCAGCAGGCGCGCGAAGGTGTCGAGGCCGACCGAGGGTGCCACCACCTTGTTGAGCCAGGCGGTCGGCCGGCCCTGGGGATCGAGCGCCGCGGAGAACTTCGACAGCGCGGCCGGACGGTACATGTCGTGGCGGGTGTCTTCCTCGCGCGACCAGAGCAGCTTCACCGGCTTGCCGCCGGTCTTGAGCGCCACCGCCACCGCCTGTTCGACCATGTCGGTCTCGAGCCGTCGCCCGAAGCCGCCGCCCAGATACGTGATGTGCAGGTCGACCTTGTCGGTCGCCACCTCGGCCACCTGGGCCGCCTTCCAGCGCGCCAGCGTGGCAACCTGGGTGCCGGTCCAGACGCCGACCCGGCCGTCCCTGACCTGCGCCACGCAACTCATCGGCTCCATCGTCGCGTGGGCCAGGAACGGCACCTCGTAGGTGGCCTCGACCTTGCGCGTGGCCGCGGCGAGCGCGGCCGCGGCGTCGCCGACGCTCCTGAAGCTGAAGCCGCTGGCCGCGTCCAGGTCGCGCCGGAACTGGGCGCTGATCGCCGCCGAGTCGAGCCCGGCGTTGGGGCCTTCGTCGTACTCGACCTTCACCGCGTCGAGCGCGCGATTGGCGCGCCACCAGCTGTCGGCCACGACCACCACGCCGTTGCCGACCGCGAGCACCTGCTGCACGCCGCGCAGCTTGAGCGCCTCGGCGCCGTCGAAGGACTTGAGCTTGGCGCCGAACACCGGCGCCTGGCGGATCGAGGCGTAGAGCATGTCCGGCAGCCGCACGTCGATGCCGAAGCCGGCGCTGCCGTCGACCTTGGCCGGAACGTCCAGCCGCGGCGTCGGCTTGCCGATCAGCCGGTATCGCGCCGGATCGCGGAACAGCACCTCGGCCGGCGGCGACTGCGTGGCCGCGGCCGCCGCCAGCTCGCCGTAACCCAGCCTGCGGCCGGTGCTCACGTGGAGCACCGCGCCGGGCTGGGTACTGCATTCGCTCAGCGGCACCTGCCACTTCTGCGCCGCGGCCTGCAGCAGCAGTGCGCGCGCGGTGGCGCCGGCCAGGCGCATCGGCTCCCAGGCATCGCGCACGCTGCTCGAGCCGCCGGTCACCTGCAACGACAACGCGTAGCCGACGCGCTCGGCCGAGGCACGCACCATGCGCGCGGTGGCGCTGTCGTCGTCGGGCTGCAGCGGCACCAGGTTGAGGAACAGCGCGGTGTTGGCATAGCTCTGCTCGAGCGGTGCCTGCTCGACGCTCACTCGCGACCAGTTGGCATCGAGCTCCTCGGCCACCAGCATCGCCAGCGCGCTGTGCACGCCCTGGCCCATCTCGGCGCGCGGCACCGCGACGCTGACGCTGCCGTCGGTGCCGACGCGCACCCAGCCGTTGAGCGCCACCTTGCCGGCTTCCGGCGCCAGTTGCCCGGGCTTGCCAACACGCGCCGCCGGCCGGTTGTCGGCACAACCGACGATCAGGCCGCCAGCCAGCGCGCTGCCGGCGATCAGCAGGCGACGGCGAACAGGATCCCGCGGCGCGCTCATTGGTCCACCCTTCGGCCTGCGGCCGGTCCCGCCAAGCGGGAATTCGCCCCTTCGGACGGCCGGGCGGCGCTCATGCCTTGGCGCCCTCGCCGCGGGACGCCGCGTGGATCGCGGCACGCACGCGCTGGTAGGTGCCGCAGCGGCAGATGTTGCTCATCGCGGCGTCGATGTCGGCATCGCTGGGCTTGGGGTTGCCCGCCAGCAGGGCGCGCGCGGCCATCAGCATGCCCGACTGGCAGTAGCCGCACTGCGGCACCTGGTGCGCGATCCAGGCCGCCTGCAGGCGCTGCAGCAGCGCGTCGGGCTCGCCCTCGATAGTGCGCACCGACTTGCCCTCGACCGCCGCGACCGGCATCGCGCAGGAGCGGGTCGGCACGCCGTCGATGTCGACGGTGCAGGCGCCGCAGGCGGCGATGCCGCAGCCGAACTTGGTGCCGGTCAGGCCGAGCTCGTCGCGCAGCACCCACAGCAGCGGCATCTCGGGCTCGACATCGAGGCGTCGTTCGACGCCATTGACGGTGATCGTGGGCATGGTGCTTGGCAACAAATGGCGACAAAGTCGCGGTTGGTTTACACGTTTGAACGCATAATCTGAATGTACCGTCGCTGCCCCGGGTGTCAATGGGTTCCATTGCCGAGGAATGCCTTGCCTGTCAGCCATGCATCGCCCATGACCATTGCCGCCGCCCAGCTCGGACTTACCCTCGCCGCATGCACGCCGATCTTTGCGGCGCTTGGCGAGATTGCGCGCCAGCAGATCCTGCTGCTGCTGACCGAGCATGGCGAACTCAACGTCAACCAGCTGACCGAACGGCTGCCGCTGTCGCGGCCGGCGATCTCGCACCATCTCAAGGTGCTGCGCCAGGCCGGACTGGTGCGGGTGCGCCGGGCCGGGGTCGAGAACCACTACGGACTGGCGATCGACGATGCGATCGCGCTGCTTGATCGCTTCGTCGCCGAGCTCAAGCGCTGCGACTGAGTGGGCGCACGCTCAAGCCGGCATCGGCAGCCGGAACTTGCTCCGGCTGTAGGTGAGATCGCTAGGGGTTGCCGCGTAGAGAGGCACCCCTAGGGCGCTTCTAGAATCGTCGCGCCGCGCCCGCTGGCGCGCCTTCATCGGCTCGGCGCCGCCCTGCGCGCGCCGCCTGCCATCCAACCGCGAAGCGTCCCATGTCCGCCCTTCTGAGACTTTCCGCGCTGGTCGACTCGTTCAACGAGCTGATCGGCAAGCTGATCCGCTGGCTCGTGCTGGCGGCGGTGCTGATCAGCGCCGGCAACGCCATCATCCGCAAGATATTCAACATCAGCTCCAACGCCTGGCTCGAGATCCAGTGGTACCTGTTCGCCGCCGTGTTCCTGCTCGGCGCCGGCTATGCCTTCCTGCGCAACGTGCACGTGCGCATCGACTTCGTCTCGTCCAAGCTCAGCAAGCGCACCAACGCGATCATCGACTCGCTCGGCATCGTCGTGTTCCTGATCCCGCTGTGCCTGATCATGATCAACCTCAGCTGGCCGCTGTTCACCAACGCCTGGCATTCGGGCGAGATGTCGCAGAACGCCGGCGGCCTGATCCGCTGGCCGGCCTACCTGCTGATGCCGCTGGGCTTCGCGATCCTGCTGGCGCAGGCGGTCTCGGAGCTGATCAAGCGCATCGCCTTCCTGCGGGGCCACATCCCCGAGCCCATCAGCGTCGAGTCAGGCAAATCCGATGAAGAACTGCTCGCCGAAGAGCTGGCCGCCGAGGCCGAACGCCACCAACAGGCCATCGCGGTGCACGACCGCGCGGCCAAGCTGAACGGGGACAAGTGATGGAAGCCTCGTTCCTTGCCCAGAACTTCGTCCCGCTGATGTTCGCGGGGCTGTTCCTCTTCCTGCTCTCGGGCATCCCGGTCGCCTTCGGTCTGGCCGCCACCGGCCTGCTGTTTGGCTTCATCGGCATGGAAGCCGGCATGTTCGGCTCCAACCTGTTCCAGGCGCTGCCGCTGCGGGTGTTCGGCATCATGCAGAACGACACCTTGCTCGCGATTCCCTTCTTCACCTTCATGGGCATCATCCTCGAGCGCTCCGGCATGGCCGAGGACC
Organism: Rivibacter subsaxonicus; assembly: GCF_004217215.1. Taxonomy (GTDB): domain Bacteria; phylum Pseudomonadota; class Gammaproteobacteria; order Burkholderiales; family Burkholderiaceae_C; genus Rivibacter; species Rivibacter subsaxonicus. The sequence continues at coordinate 129,036 of NZ_SHKP01000006.1, read as the reverse complement.
TGCTCGAGACGGTGGGCCAGGTCTTCGGCCCGGTGCGCGGCGGCCTGGCGATCGCGGTGATCCTGGTCGGCGCGCTGCTCGCCGCCACCACCGGCGTGGTCGCCGCGGCGGTGATCAGCATGGGCCTGATCTCGCTGCCGATCATGCTGCGCTACGGCTACAACCGCACGATCGCCACCGGCACCATCACCGCCAGCGGCACGCTGGCGCAGGCGATCCCGCCGTCGCTGGTGCTGATCGTGCTGGCCGACCAGCTCGGCCGCTCGGTCGGCGACATGTACGCCGGCGCGCTGATCCCGGGCCTGATGCTCGTCGGCATCTACCTCGCCTTCATCGCCGTGATCGCCTTTGTCAAGCCGCACTGGGTGCCGGCGCTGCCGCAGGAGGCACGCATCTACCGCGAGGCCAACGGCGCCAGCGGCCACCGTTCGCTGCTGGTGCTGCTGCTGATCTGCACCGTGGTCGGCATAGCGTGGTCCAAGATTCACCAGGGCATCATCAATCCGCTGATCGGGCGCGAGCTGCCGGCGCCGGGCGACGAGATCTTCATCCTGTCGATGACGGTCGCCTCGCTGCTGGCGCTGGCACTGGCGATCGTCAACAGCGTGTTCAAGTTCGGCCTGCTGTCCAAGCTGGCCGAGCGCGTGACCTTCGTGCTGATCCCGCCGCTGGTGCTGATCTTCCTGGTGCTCGGCACGATCTTCCTCGGCATCGCGACGCCGACCGAAGGCGGCGCGATGGGCGCGCTCGGCGCGCTGATCATGGCGATCAGCCGCGGCAGGCTGAAGGGAACGCTGCTGGTGCAGGCGCTGGACAACACGGCCAAGCTCTCGTGCTTCGTGCTGTTCATCCTGATCGGCTCGACGATCTTCAGCTTCACCTTCAATGCCGCCGACGGCCACATCTGGGTCGAGCACCTGTTCGACAAGATGCCGGGCGGCGCGCTGGGCTTCCTGATCGTCGTCAACATCCTGGTCTTCATCCTCGGCTGCTTCATCGACTTCTTCGAGATCGCCTTCATCGTGATCCCCATCCTGGTGCCGGTGGCCGAGAAGCTGCTGCCCGGCCTGCTGCCGCCCGGCACCCCGCCCGAGATGGTGCTGATCTGGTTCGGCGTGATCCTCGCGATGAACCTGCAGACCTCGTTCCTGACGCCACCCTTCGGCTTTGCGCTGTTCTACCTGCGCAGCGTCGCGGCCAAGAAGGACTACAAGGACCGCGTCACCGGCGAGACCATCCCGGCGGTGCAGACCTCGCAGATCTATAAGGGCTCGATCGCCTTCATCTGCCTGCAGCTGGTGATGGTCGTGGCAGTGATCGCCTGGCCGACGCTGGTGACCGGCGGCATCGAGAAGACGGTGCAGATCGACGCCGACAAGGCGCTGCAGCAACTGCAGATGGACGACAAGGCCGAGAAGCCCGACCCCTTCATGCCATCACCGGGCGGTGACGGCGCCTCGGCGCCGGCAACCGCGCCGGCGGCACCGGCCTCGGCCGAGAAGGAAGATCCGATGAAGGGCCTGCTCGAGTCGATGAGCCGGGACGCCAAGAAGCCCTGATCTGCGGGCCAGCGGCGTGCTGCGGCACGCCGCCACGCGCACCCATGAAAAAGCCCCGCCGCGGCGGGGCTTTTGCTTTTGCCGGCCAGGCCCGTCAGGGGCCCGGCGCGGGGCTCAGAGCTTCTGCTGCTGCATGAAGTCGTCGAAGCCGGCTTCGGTGAAGCGGAACCAGAGGTTCTGGTCGCGCCGGAAGTTCGAGTAGTCCTCGTAGATCTTCTTCCAGGCCGGGTTGCTGGCGTTGAGCTCGGCGTAGACCTCCATCGCCGCCTTGAACGAGGCGTCCATCACGTCCTTCGGGAAGCGATGCAGCTTGGTGCCCGAGCCGACCAGGGTCTTCAGCGCGGCCGGGTTGCGGCCGTCGTACTTGGCCTGCATGTCGACATGCGCGAGCGCGGCGGCGTTCTCGATGACCGCCTTGTACTCGGCCGACAGCCCCTCGTAGGCCTTGCTGTTGACGTACAGCGAGAGCTGCGGGCCACCTTCCCACCAGCCGGGGTAGTGATAGTGAGGCGCGACCTTGAAGAAGCCGAGCTTGAGGTCGTCGTAGGGACCGACCCATTCGGCGGCGTCGATAGTGCCCTTCTCGAGCGCCTGGTAGATCTCGCCGCCGGGGATGTTCTGCGGCACCGCGCCGACGCGCTCGAGCACCTTGCCGCCGAAGCCGCCGATGCGCATCTTCAGGCCCTTCATGTCGGCAATCGACGTGATCGGCTTGCGGAACCAGCCGCCCATCTGGGCACCGGTGTTGCCCATCGGGAAGTTGACGATGTTGGACTTGGCGTAGAACTCACGCAGCAGCTTGAGGCCATTGCCCTCGTACATCCAGGCCGTCATCTGGCGGCTGTTGAGGCCGAAGGGAATGGCGCAATCGAGCGCGTAGGTCGGGTCCTTGCCGAAGAAGTAGTAGGGCGCCGTGTGCGCGCATTCGACGGTGGCGTTGGAAACGCCATCGAGCACGCCGAAGGCCGGCATCAGCTCGCCGCCGGCATGCACCGAGATGACGAACTTGCCGCCGGTCAGCGCGCTGACCTGGCGCGAGAACTCTTCGGCCGCACCGAAGATGGTGTCGAGCGATTTCGGGAAGCTGGAAGCCAGGCGCCAGCGGATCGTGGCCTGGGCATTGACCACCGCCGGTGCGGCACCGGCAGCGAGCACCCCGGCCAAACCGGCATGCCTGACAAACGAACGACGTTGCATTGATGAGTCTCCTCAGTGGAACAGCGTGACACGCCGCGCAGATTCTAGGGACGCGTCCCTAGCCGCCGTTGCGGGTTTTCCCACGGCGAAATTGCGTAGGGAGTGGCCGCAACAAGCGGCCCGCGCGGGCCTAGCTGCCGGCGACCTTCATGCGCTCGATGAGCACCGAACCGACGCTCTTGCTGCCAAGCGTGTAGACGTCGGCGCCGACCGCGGTCATCTGCATGAACATCTCGCGCAAGTTGCCTGCGATCGTGATCTCGTGCACCGGGTACTGGATCGCGCCGTTCTCGACCCAGTAGCCGGCGGCGCCGCGCGAGTAGTCGCCGGTGACGTAGTTCACGCCCTGGCCCATCAGCTCGGTGACGAAGAGGCCGCGGCCGAGCTTCTTGAGCATCGCGTCGAGATCGTCGCCGGGTCGCGTCTGGCGGCTGGTCAGCGCCAGGTTCTGCGAGCCGCCGGCATGGCCGGTGGTGCGCAGGCCGAGCTTGCGCGCCGAGTAGGTGGAGAGGAAGTAGCTCTGTACGACGCCACCCTCGAGCACCTTGCGCGCCTGGGTGCGCACGCCCTCGTCGTCGAAGGGCGCGCTGCCCTTGGCCTTGGGAATGTGCGGATCTTCCTGGATGTCGATGTGGGCCGGCAGCACCTGGGTGCCGAGGCTGTCGAGCAGGAAGCTGGCCTTGCGGTAGAGCGCGCCGCCGCTGGTGGCCTGCACGTAGGCGCCGAGCAGGCCGGCGGCCAGCGGCGACTCGAACAGCACCGGCACTTCGCAGGTAGCAATCTTGCGGGCCTTCAGGCGTGCCAGCGCACGCTCGGCGGCGTAGCGGCCGATGGCCTCGGGCGCAGCGAGGTCGGCCGCCGAGCGCATCGAGCTGTACCAGCTGTCGCGCTGCATGTCCCTGCCGCGGCCGGCGATCGGCGCCACCGACACCGAATGGCGCGAACTGGCGTAGCCGCCGCTGAAGCCGCGCGTGCTGCCGGCCCAGAAATGCGAGGCCTGGGCCGAGACCCCGGCGCCTTCGGAATTGGTGATGCGGCGATCGAGCGAGAGCGCGGCCTCTTCGCAGCGCAGCGCGATGCGCATCGCGGCATCGGCGTCGATGGCCCAGGGGTGGAACAGGTCGAGCTCGCGCGTGGCCTCGGCGCCCTTGGCGAGGTCGGCCTCGTCGGGCAGGCCGGCGGCCGGGTCCTCTGCGGTGAAGCGGGCGATGTCGTAGGCCGCCTTCACGGTCTGCTCGATCGCCGCCTTGGAAAAGTCGGAGGTGCTCGCATTGCCGCGCCGTTGGCCGAGGTAGACGCTGATGCCGAGCGACTTGTCGCGGTTGCGCTCGACCGTCTCGACCTCGCCCTTGCGCACCGAAACCGACAGCCCGGCCCCCTCGCTGACTTCGGCGGCGGCGTCGCTGGCACCGAGGCGCCTGGCGACGGCCAGAGCATCGGCGATCAGTTCCTGGAATTGGGCGGGGGTATGGGCGAAGCCGGAGGACGGACGGGTCATGAACCTATGATATCGGGCCGATACGAACCGAACCCCGAACGTGAGCCCGCGCCGCCCTTCCGTCCCGCTTGAACAAGAACCCGACGCCGAAGTCGATGACGGCGTCGACGAGAACGGCTACAGCCGCCCGAGCAAGAGCCAGCTCAAGCGCGAGTCGCACGAGTTGCAGGAGCTGGGCGAGGCGCTGCTCGAGCTGCCGGCCAACCGCGTCGACGACCTCGATCTCTCCGACCGCCTGCGCGAGGTGATTGCCGACGCGCACCGCGTCAAGACCCACGAGGGCCGCCGGCGCCAGCTGCAACTGCTCGGCAAGCTGATGCGCGGCATCGACCCGCAGCCGATCCGCGAGGCGGTGGCCTCGTTCCGGCTCGGCCATGCGCGCAACGCGCTGGCGCTGCACCAGGTCGAGGTCTGGCGCAGCGACCTCATCGCCAACGACTCGGCGATCACGCGCTGGATCGGCCAGTACCCGCAAAGCGACGTGCAGCAGTTGCGCCAGCTGCTGCGCGCGGCACGGCGCGACGTGCAACCGGACGCCGCGCCCGGCCTTGCGCAGCGCCAGCAGCGCGCCTATCGCGAGCTGTTCCAGTGGTTGCGTGCGGTGCTCGAGGCGGAATCGAACGACGAAGAAGAACAGTCGCACGAGCGCGACAACCGCGACGACGAGATCAATGACTGAACCGACACATGAGCCGGTGCGCATCGGCCTGGTCTCGATCAGCGACCGCGCCTCCAGCGGCGTCTATGCCGACCAGGGCATCCCGGCCCTGCAGGGCTGGCTGGCGCAGGCGCTGAAGAATCCGATCGAGTTCGTGACGCGGCTGATTCCCGACGAACGTCCCGGCATTGCCGCCGCGCTGCGCGAGCTGGTCGATGACGAACACTGCGACCTGGTGCTGACCACAGGCGGCACCGGTCCGGCGCCGCGCGACGTGACACCCGAGGCCACGCTCGATGTGGCCGACAAGGAGATGCCGGGCTTTGGCGAGCAGATGCGGCAGATCAGCCTGAGGTTCGTGCCGACCGCGATCCTGTCGCGTCAGGTCGCGGTGATCCGCGCCAAGGCGTTGATCATCAACCTGCCGGGGCAACCCAAGGCGATTGCGGAGACGCTGCAGGGGCTGCCGGATGCGCAGCCGCCGGCGCCCGGCATCTTTGCCGCGGTGCCGTACTGCATCGACCTGATCGGCGGCCCCTACCTCGAGACCCGCGACGAGTTCTGCAAGGCCTTCAGGCCGAAGTCGGCCGTGCGGCCGGTGCGCGGCTGAAGCACCGAAGCTGGCTCACTTCACCAGCCGATTCAGCCCCTCGGCATCGAAGCTCTCGGTGGTCTGCGCGTCGTCGGGCACGCAATCGGCGGCCGGCAGCTCGCGCGTGCGGGTCGAGAGCTTCTCGATCGCCTGCCACAGCAACGCGATCTGGTGCTCGTGGCCCGAGGCGTTATCGATCAGCCCCTTCATCGCCTGCGCCACCGGGTCGTCGCCCTGCGTCACGCCGTAGGCCGAAAAGCCCATCTTGGCGGCGGCCGCCTCGCGCTGGGCCTCGCCCTCGGCTTCGATGATGCGGGCCGGGTTGCCGACCGCGGTGGCACCCGGCGGCACCGCCTTGGTCACCACTGCGTTGGAGCCCACGCGCGCGCCGGCGCCGACCGTGAAGCCGCCGAGCACCGCCGCGTTGGCGCCGACCACCACGCCGCGCTCCAGCGTCGGGTGCCGCTTGGCGCCCTTGACCAGCGTGGTGCCGCCGAGCGTGACGCCCTGGTAGATCGTGCAGTCGTCATGCACCTCGGCCATCTCGCCGATGACGACGCCCATGCCATGGTCGATGAAGACCCGACGCCCGATCTGCGCGCCGGGGTGGATCTCGATGCCGGTGAAGAAGCGCCCCAGGTGCGAGAGGAAGCGCCCGAGCCCATGCCAGCCCGAGGTCCAGCAGGCGCGCGCGGCACGGTGGATCAGCAGCGCATGCAGGCCCGGGTAACAGAACAGCACCTCGGCACGGCCGCGCGCGGCGGGGTCGCGTTCGAGGATGGTGTCGATGTCTTCGCGCAGGCGGGTGAACATTTCAGGCGTTCGGAGGCAGGGTCAGGCTTTCAGTGTAGCCAGCACCCCGGCCGCGACGCCGTCGCGGTCTTGCGGTTTCAACGCGGTGTCAGCGGCAGCCAACCCTGCATCAGCCGGCGCGCGCTGCGCCGCACCTCGCTGGCGACCATGATCCAGCGGCCGTCGCGCTGCGCGAGCTCGGCGCCGAGGGCCATGCGGCCGCTGGCGTGGGCGAAGCGCAACTCGCCGGCGCCGTCGCCGACGATCTCGTGCACCACCGAGCCCGGCAGCCGCGCCGCCACCGCCAGCGCGATCGCCCCGGTGCCGGTGAAGGCGTGGTGCAGGCGACCCATCGACAGGATGCGCGCGGACAGCTCGCCGTCGGCGCCGCGGCCGACCCAGGCGATCTTGGGCGTGGCCGGGCGATCGCGCGTGGCCTGTTCGGCGCTGGTCGCCAGCCCCATCGCCACCGCACCGGCGGCGCGGATCGCTTCGAGCCGGGCCAGCAGCTCGGCGTCGGCGTCGATGCGCGGCGCGGCCTCGCTTGCGTCCAGGCCGAGGTCGACGGCACGCACGATCACGCTCGGATTGCCGGCGGTCAGCAGCGTGGCCTCGATCGTCGTGCCGTCGGGCAGCGCGAGGCGATCGAGCACGCGCCCGCTCGGCAGCAACGGCAGGCCGCCCTGCGGCTCGAAGTAGCGCAGGCCGATCTCGACGCTGGCGAACGGCACGCCGTCCTCGGCGAAGGCACCGCGCTCCTCGGGACGGCCATCGGCGTCGAGCGCGAAGCGGGCGTCGATGCGCTGCTGCAGATTGAGTTGCCACAGGCGCAGCGTCGTCGTCGAGCCGCCGGGTTGCGCCAGGCCGAGCCACAGCGCCGCCGGACCGACCGCGGCGCTCAGGTTGCCGCAGTTGCCGCTGGCGTCGATGCGGCCGCCGGCGATGTCGACCTGGCCGAACCAGTAGTCGATGTCGGCGTCGCCGCGCGTCGAGCGCGACAGCAGCACCACCTTGCTGGTGCTCGAGGTGGCGCCGCCCACGCCGTCGGTCTGGCGGCCGTAGGGGTCGGGGCTGCCGAGCAGGCGTGCCAGCAGCGCGTCGCGTGCCTGCGGATCGTCGCCGGCGACCGCGCGCACGTCTTCGGCGCGCAGGAACAGGCCCTTGCTGGTACCGCCGCGCATCCAGACGGCGTCGAGTCCTCTTTTCATTTCGCCGATGTCTCCAGCATCGCCTTGGCGATGCCGCGCAGCAGGTGCACTTCCTCCTGCGTCAGCCCGGCACGATTGAAGAGCTGGTTCAGGCGCGGCATGAGCTTCTTCGGCGCGGCCGGGTCGAGGTAGCCGATGTGCTCGAGCCCGTGCCGCCAGTGCTCGAGCAGGCCCTGCACCGCGGCGCCGTCGGCGAGTTGCGGCTCGGACCTGCGTTCGGTCACGTCAAAACCACCGAGTGCCTGCCGCCATTCCCACGCGACGAGCTGGATCGCCTGCGCGAGGTTCAGCGAGCCGTAGTCGGGCGCGGTCGGAATGCTGAGCACCGCATGGCAGCGGTAGACGTCCTCGTTGGCGAGACCGTAGCGCTCGGAGCCGAACACGAAGCCGACGCTGGCCTCGCCAGCCGCCACGCCCGGCAGCCAGTCGCGCGGCGAGTGGGTCGGTGGGCCGAAGTCGCGCGGCGTCATCGCGGTGGCGCAGGCGATGTGCACGCCCTCCAGCGCCTCGGCCAGCGTCTCCACCACCCTCGCCCGCACCAGGATGTCGGCCGCGCCGCTGGCCAGTGCGACGGTTTCCTCCTGCACCAGCACGTCGGGAAAGCGCGGCCGCACCAACACCAGATCGGAAAAGCCCATCACCTTCATCGCCCGCGCGGCCGAGCCGACGTTGCCCGGATGGCTGGTGCCGACGAGGATGAAACGGGTGCGGTCCGACACGAGTGCGTAGCCTAGGGTTTGCCCGGGCGGGCAGGTAGAATCGCGATTATCGAGGTGGCCCGTTTGCGCGATCATTTGCGCCGCACCGGACAGCTCGACAGCGGCCACCTCGGGCCGCTTGCTCTTTGTCCCCGCCAGCCGCCCTTCCCCTCTATCGACCGAGCCGTCTCGCCATGTCGCAGTCCCTGCATCCCATGCTCAACGTCGCCATCAAGGCGGCCCGCGCAGCCGGCGCGCTCATCAACCGGGCGGCACTCGACATCGAGCGGGTCCAGGTCACCGCCAAGTCGCACAACGACTTTGTGACCGAGATCGACCATGCAGCCGAGCAGGCGGTCATCGAAACCCTGCTCGAGGCCTATCCCGGCCACGGCATCCTGGCCGAGGAGTCGGGCCGCGAGCATGGCGCGCGCGACAGCGACTACGTCTGGATCATCGATCCGCTCGACGGCACCACCAACTTCATCCACGGCTTCCCGGTCTACGCGGTCTCGATCGCGCTGGCCTACCGCGGCCAGGTGCAACAGGCGGTGGTCTTCGACCCCAGCCGCAACGACCTGTTCTTCGCCTCCAAGGGCCGCGGCGCCTTCCTCAACGATCGCCGCATCCGCGTCTCCAAGCGCACCCGCCTGCTCGAGTCGCTGGTCGGTACCGGCTTCCCGTTCCGCAAGGGCGACAACTTCAAGCGCTACATGAAGATGTTCGAGGAGGTCAGCACCGCCTGTGCCGGCCTGCGCCGCCCGGGCGCGGCCTCGCTCGACCTCTGCTATGTCGCGGCCGGCTGGTACGACGGCTTCTTCGAGACCGGCCTGCAGCCCTGGGACTGCGCGGCGGGTTCGCTGATCATCACCGAGGCCGGTGGCCTGGTCGGCAACTTCACCGGCGAGTCCGACTACCTGCACCAGCGCGAGCTGGTGGCGGGCAACCCGAAGGTGTACGCCCAACTGGTCGGCATCCTCGCGCCCTACAGCAAGGTGATCAAGGAAGAGGACGAGAGCAAGCCGGCTGACACCGGTGGCGCCTCGGCCGAAGCCGCCATCACGCCCGAGGCTGCGTTCACGGCCACGCTCGGCGCTGGCATCGAGGAAGCGCCGGCCCTGGCGATCACGCCCAAGCCGGCGGCCAGGAAGGCGCCGCTGCGCATCCGCAAGACCGACGGCAACGCGCTGTCCTGAGGGCCGGCGTCAGCATGGCGGCCGTGCCGAGTGCGCCCGCGGGCGCCGCAACCGAGTTCGCCGGCCACACGCCGGTGATGCAGCAATACCTGCGGCTCAAGGCCGAACATCCGGACACGCTGCTGCTGTTCCGGATGGGCGACTTCTACGAGGTCTTCTTCGACGACGCGCGGCGCGCCAATCGCCTGCTCGACATCACGCTGACCGCGCGCGGCAACAGCGGCGGCGAGCCGATCCCGATGGCCGGTGTGCCGGTGCAGGCGCTCGAGAACTACCTCGGCAAGCTGATCCGCCTGGGCGAGTCGGTCGCGATCGCCGAGCAGGTCGGCGACGTCGCCACCGCCAAGGGGCCGGTCGAGCGCAAGGTGGTGCGCGTGGTCACGCCCGGCACCGTGACCGACAGCGAACTGCTCGACGAACGGCGCGAGACGCTGCTGGTCGCATTGCACCGCCAGCGCTCAACGCTGGGCCTGGCCTGGCTCGGCCTGGCCAGCGGCCGGCTCGGCATCACCGAATGCGGCGAGCGCGAACTGGCCGGCTGGTTATCTCGGCTGAATCCGGCCGAGTTGCTGGTCAGCGCCGAGTCGGATCTGTCGCCGCTGGCGCAGTCGGCGATCGCGGCGCAGGGCGTCGCGCCCACTCGCCGGCCGGCCTGGTCCTTCGACGCCGCTTTAGGCCTGCGCAAGCTCTGCGCACAGCTCGGCGTGCAGAACCTGCAAGGCTTCAACGCGCAGGAGCTGGCGGTCGCGCAGGGAGCGGCGGCGGCACTGCTGAGCTATGCCGAACACACCCAGGGCGGCGGTACGCCGCATGCCGACCGGCTCGAAGTGGCGCGCGCCAGCGAGCTGATCGATCTGCCGCCATCGACGCTGCGCAACCTCGAGTTGACGCAGACGCTGCGCGGCGAGAGCTCGCCCACCCTGCTCTCGCTGCTCGACAGCTGCCAGACCGGCATGGGCAGCCGTGCGCTGCGCCACTGGCTCACCCATCCACTGCGAGATCGCGCCGCCGCGCGCGCCCGCCACGACGCGATCGAGGTGCTACAGGACAGCGGCTTCGATGCGATCCGCAACGCGCTGCGCGGCGTCAGCGACATCGAGCGCAGCAGCTCGCGGGTGGCGCTGCGCCAGGTGCGCCCGCGCGAACTGGCCGGACTGCGCAGCACGCTGCAGGCACTGCCGGCGCTGCGCTCCACGTTGCCCGGCCCCGGCAGTGCGACGCTGCTCGACTCGCTGCATGACGCGCTTACCCCGCCGATCGAGATCGAGGCGCTGCTCACGCGCGCCGTCGCCGACGAACCGGCCGTGATGCTGCGCGACGGCGGCGTCATCGCCACCGGCTTCGATGCCGAGCTCGACGAGCTGCGTGCGATCCAGAACAACTGCGACGCATTCCTGCTCGATCTCGAAGCGCGCGAGCGCGCCCGCAGCGGCATCGCCAACCTGCGCGTGCAATACAACAAGGTGCACGGCTTCTACATCGAGGTCACCGCCGGCCAGGCGGCCAAGGTGCCGGCCGACTACCAGCGCCGCCAGACGCTGAAGAACGCCGAGCGCTTCATCACGCCCGAGCTCAAGGCCTTCGAGGACAAGGCGCTGTCGGCGCAGGACCGCGCGCTGGCGCGCGAGAAGTGGCTGTTCGAGCAGCTGCTCGACGCGCTGCAGCCGCATGTGCCGACGCTGTCGGCGCTGGCGCGGGCGCTGGCCCAGATCGACGTGCTGGCGGCACTGGCCGAGCGCGCCGCGACACTGGCCTGGTGCCGGCCCGAGTTCGTCAGCCAGCCCTGCATCGAGATCGAGCGCGGCCGCCACCCGGTGGTCGAGGCGCGCCTGGCGGAAACCGGTGCCGGCCCCTTCATGGCCAACGACTGCAGCCTCGACGCCAAGACGCGGATGCTCGTCATCACCGGCCCCAACATGGGCGGCAAGAGCACCTTCATGCGCCAGGTGGCGCTGGCGGTGCTGCTGGCCTCGATGGGCTCGTTCGTTCCGGCGGCGAGTTGCCGGCTCGGGCCGATCGACGCGATCCACACCCGCATCGGCGCCGCCGACGACCTGGCCAACGCGCAGTCGACCTTCATGCTCGAGATGACCGAGGCCGCCGCGATCCTGCATGGCGCCGGCGAGCACTCGCTGGTGCTGATGGACGAGATCGGCCGTGGCACCTCGACCTTCGACGGCCTCGCGCTGGCCGGCAGCATCGCGACCCATCTGCACGACAGGAGCCGTGCCTTCACGCTGTTCGCGACCCACTACTTCGAGCTGACCGCCTTTCCCGAGAAGCACGAGCGCGCGATCAACGTGCATGTCAGCGCGGTCGAGTCGCATGGCAGCGGCGGAGACGACATCGTCTTCCTGCACGAGATCCAACCCGGCCCGGCCAGCCGCAGCTACGGCGTGCAGGTCGCGCGCCTGGCCGGCATGCCGGCAGCAGTGTTGCGGCAGGCCCGGGCCACGCTCGAGGCGCTGGAGACCCAGCAACGCGAGCGCGAGGCCCAGATCGACCTGTTCGCGGCACCGCCCGAGCCGGCGCCTTCGCTGCCGAGCGAGAACCCGGTCACGGCGGCGCTGGCGGCGATCGATCCGGACGCGCTGAGCCCGCGCGAGGCGCTCGAGGCGTTGTATCGTCTGAAGGTCCTAGGGTCTATCGATACATGAATCACCCCTGCGTGGCACCCCAGAGCGGGCGCAATCTAGGCGCCAAGCGGAGCCGGGTTGGACACCCGGCGAGCATTGGCAACAACGAGTGCGCCCGCTCTGGGGTGCCACCCGAAGGGCCGGGCCTGCAAGGGGTGCCCCGCGTCGTTGCAGCCCTTGGTCGGGGGACCCACCCCGACCCGCGGCCTGCGCCTAGCGCTGCACCCCTTGCAGGCCCGGCGCAGGGGCGATTCATGTGTCGATAGACCCTTTGGCCACCCGCAACTGATCGCGCTTTCCCTTCATGACCTATTGCGTCGCGATGCGGCTCAACGCCGGCCTCGTCTTCCTCTCAGACTCGCGCACCAACGCCGGGCTCGACCAGATCTCGACCTTCCGCAAGATGACGGTCTACGAGAAGGCCGGCGACCGCGTGCTGGTGCTGCTGACGGCCGGCAACCTGGCGATCACGCAGTCGGTCAAGCAGTTGCTGGCGACCCAGACCATCGAGAGCGATGGCGGGCCGGTCTCGATCTGGAGCGCGAGCTCGATGTTCGAGGTGGCGCGCATCGTCGGTGCCGCGGTGCGCACCGTGCACGCGCGCGATGCCGCCGCGCTCAAGGACCATGGCATCGAGTTCAACGGCAACTTCGTGATCGGCGGCCAGATCGGCGCCGAGCCGATGCGGCTGTTCCATGTCTACGCGGCCGGCAACTTCGTCGAGGCCGGGGTCGACGGCGTCTGCTACTTCCAGATCGGCGAGAGCAAGTACGGCAAGCCGGTGATCGACCGCGTGGTCACGCCCGACACGCCGCTCGACGAGGCCGCCAAGTGCGCGCTGGTGTCGATGGATTCGACGCTCAAGTCCAACATCAGCGTCGGCCTGCCGCTGGACCTGCTGGTCTACGAGGCCGGCACGCTCAAGGTCGATCGCGTCGTGCAGATCGACGAGAGCAACGCCTACTTCCGCATGATCCGCGCCTCCTGGGGCCGGCGCCTGCGCGAGGTCTTCGATTCGCTGCCGGCGCCCACCTGGCATGGCGAGACGAGCGAATACCCGCTGACACCACCGGTGGCCGCGCCGGCCGTCGGCGCACCCAACGCCGGCTCGCCGCTGCCGCCGGTCAGCGTAGTGCGGGCGCCGCAAGGCTGATGTGCCCAAAGCCTGAGCGGACGAGCCGCGACGCACCGCTGATCGTCTTCTCGCACGCCAACGGCTTTGCCGCCGGCACCTACGCCACGCTGTTCGCGCGCTGGCGCGCCGCCGGCTTCGAGGTGCAGGCGATCGAGCGCTTCGGCCACGACCCGCGCTACCCGGTCACGAGCAACTGGCCGCACCTGAGCCGGCAGCTGGCCGAGTTCATCGAGCAACAGGGCCGGGGGCCGGCCTGGCTGGTCGGCCACTCGCTGGGCGGCTACCTGAGCCTGCTGACCGCGCTGCGCCAGCCGCAGCTGGCGCGCGGCGTGGTGCTGCTCGACTCGCCGGTGCTCGACGGCTGGAGGGCGCGCGCGGTGCAACTGGCCAAGGCGACCGGCTGGATCGGCGAGCTCTCGCCGGCCAAGGTCTCGCGCCGCCGGCGCGAACGCTGGGCCAGCGTGGCCGAGAAGCTGCACCACTTCGAATCGAAGCCGGCCTTCGCCCGCTGGGATCCGCAGGTGCTGGCCGACTACGTGGCCACCGCCAGCGTCGGCGACGACGGCTCGCAGCAACTCGGCTTCGAGCGCGCGGTCGAGACCGCGATCTACAACACGCTGCCGCACCAGCTCGGCCGGCTGGCGCGGCGGCGGCCGCCGCAATGCCCGGTCGCCTTCATCGGCGGCTCGATCTCCAAGGAGGTCGAGCAGGTCGGCCTGAGCGCCACCCGGCGCATCGCCCGCGGCCGCATGAGCCGGGTCGAGGGTTCGCACCTGTTCCCGATGGAGCGGCCGGTCGTGGCCGCCGACGCGGTGCTGGCGGCGATTGCCACCATGGGCGCGGACCCCGCGCCCGTATAATTTGGCTTTACCACCGAAGCGTTCCTGGCCGCGCCCTCGCGCCCGGACACGCGGCACGACATGACCAAATTCGTCTTCGTCACCGGCGGAGTGGTGTCCTCGCTTGGCAAGGGCATCGCGTCGGCCTCGCTGGCGGCCATCCTCGAGTCGCGCGGCCTCAAGGTCACCCTCATCAAGCTGGATCCGTACCTCAACGTCGATCCGGGCACGATGTCGCCGTTCCAGCATGGCGAGGTCTTCGTCACCGACGACGGCGCCGAGACCGACCTCGACCTCGGCCACTACGAGCGCTTCATCACCACGCGGATGAAGCGCACCAACAACTTCACGACCGGCCAGATCTACAAGTCGGTGCTCGAGAAGGAACGCCGCGGCGACTACCTCGGCAAGACGGTGCAGGTGATCCCGCACGTCACCAACGAAATCCAGGCCTTCGTCAAGCGCGGCGCCGGACTCGGCGCCGGGTCCGGCGACGATGCCAAGGGTCTTGACGGCCCCGATGCCGTCGACGTCGCGATCGTCGAGATCGGCGGCACGGTCGGCGACATCGAGTCGCTGCCCTTCCTCGAAGCGGTGCGCCAGATGGCGCTCAAGCTCGGCCCCAACAACGCCGCCTTCGTGCACCTGACCTACGTGCCGTGGATCGCCGCCGCCGGCGAGCTCAAGACCAAGCCGACCCAGCACACGGTGCAGAAGATGCGCGAGATCGGCATCCAGCCCGACGCGCTGCTGTGCCGCGCCGACCGCCGCATTCCCGAGGAAGAGCGCGAGAAGATCTCGCTGTTCACCAACGTCGCCGAGTGGGGCGTGATCTCGATGTGGGACGTCGACACCATCTACAAGGTGCCCCGCATGCTGCACGAACAGGGCCTCGACGGCCTGGTCTGCGACAAGCTGCGCCTGGCCACGCCGCCGGCCAATCTCAAGCGCTGGGACGAGCTGGTGGCCGCGGTCGAGCACCCGAAGCATTCGGTGAAGATCGCGATGGTCGGCAAGTACACCGACCTGTCGGACTCCTACAAGTCGCTCAACGAGGCGCTGCGCCACGCCGGCATCCACAACCAGGCGCGCGTGAACATCGAGTACCTCGACTCCGAGACGCTCGATGCCTCCAACATTGGCCAGCTCGCGGGCTTCGACGCGATCCTGGTGCCGGGCGGCTTTGGCAAGCGCGGCATCGAGGGCAAGATCCTGGCCGCGCGCTACGCCCGCGAGCACAAGGTGCCCTACCTCGGCATCTGCCTCGGCATGCAGGTCGCGACCATCGAGTACGCGCGCCACATGGCGGGCCTGAATGGTGCCAACAGCACCGAGTTCGATGACCAGACGCCGCACCCGGTGATCGCGCTGATCGACGAGTGGCAGGACGCCGACGGCTCGATCCAGAAGCGCGATGCCAGTTCCGACCTCGGCGGCACGATGCGCCTGGGCGCGCAGAGTTCCGACGTCAAGCCCGGCACGCTGGCGCACCAGATCTACGGCGACGTGGTGACCGAGCGCCACCGCCACCGCTACGAGGCCAACGAGCATTACCTGCCGCGGCTGCAGGAGGCCGGCCTGGTGATCAGCGCGATCACGCAGCGCGAGAAGCTGACCGAGATGGTCGAGCTGCCGACCGCGGTGCACCCGTGGTACGTGGGCGTGCAGTTCCACCCGGAATTCAAGTCCACGCCCTGGGGCGGCCATCCGCTGTTCAGCGGCTACATCAAGGCGGCGCTCGAGCACCAGGCGCGGCTACGTGCCGACGTGCCGGCCGCGGCCTGATTTCTCGTTCCGAAAGGTGGTCCCGAATGAAGTTGTGCGGCTTTGACGTGATCGACGGACGGCGAAAGAGGGGCCCCACCGAAGGTGGGGATCGCAGCCGGGAGCCGATCGGCCCCGCGTCACAACAGGAGATGGCATGAAACTCTGCGGCTTCGAAGTGGGCCTCGACAAGCCCTTCTTCCTGATCTCCGGCCCCTGCGTGGTCGAGAGCGAGCAGTTGCAGATGGACGTGGCCGGTCGCCTGAAGGAGATCACCGGCAAGCTCGGCATCCCGTTCATCTTCAAGAGCAGCTACGACAAGGCCAACCGCAGCAGCGGCACCTCGTTCCGCGGCCCCGGCATGGACAAGGGCCTGCAGATCCTGGCCAAGGTGCGCAAGGAGCTCGGCGTGCCGGTGCTGACTGACGTCCACACCGAGGCCGAGGTGCCCTACGTGGCCTCGGTGGTCGACGTGCTGCAGACCCCGGCCTTCCTCGCCCGCCAGACCGACTTCATCCGCGCGGTGGCGCAGAGCGGACGCCCGGTCAACATCAAGAAGGGCCAGTTCCTCGCGCCGCACGACATGAAGCACGTGATCCAGAAGGCACGTGACGCCGCGCGCGAGAAGGGCCTGCCGGACGACGTGTTCATGGCCTGCGAACGCGGCGCCAGCTTCGGCTACAACAACCTGGTCTCCGACATGCGCTCGCTGGCGATCATGCGCGAGACCGGCGCGCCGGTGGTCTTCGACGCCACCCACAGCGTGCAACTGCCGGGCGGCCAGGGCACCAGTTCCGGAGGCCAGCGCGAGTTCGTGCCGGTGCTGTCGCGCGCCGCGATCGGCGTCGGTATCTCCGGCATCTTCATGGAGACGCACCCCGACCCGGCCAACGCGATGAGCGACGGCCCCAACGCGGTGCCGCTCAAGCACATGGCGGCGCTGCTGGAGCAACTGGTCGCGCTGGACCGCGTGGTCAAGACCCAGCCGCTGCTCGAGAACGACTTCTCCTGCTGAGCCCAGATTCCAATAACTTTCGAGGTAGTTACTGAATGAGCGCCATCGTCGACATCGTCGGTAGAGAGATCCTGGACAGCCGTGGCAACCCCACCGTCGAATGCGACGTACTACTGGAGTCCGGTGTGATGGGCCGCGCCGCGGTGCCGAGCGGCGCCTCGACCGGTTCGCGCGAGGCCATCGAGCTGCGTGACGGCGACAAGGGCCGCTACCTCGGCAAGGGCGTGATGCGCGCCGTCGAGCACATCAACACCGAGATCTCCGAGGCCGTGCTCGGCCTCGATGCCTCCGAGCAGGCCTTCCTCGACAAGACGCTGATCGACCTCGACGGCACCGACAACAAGGGCCGCCTCGGCGCCAACGCGATGCTGGCGGTCTCGATGGCGGTGGCACGCGCCGCGGCCGAAGAATCGGGCCTGCCGCTCTACCGCTACTTCGGCGGCATGGGCGCGGTGCAGATGCCGGTGCCGATGATGAACGTCATCAACGGCGGCGCACACGCCAACAACAACCTCGACCTGCAGGAGCTGATGATCATCCCCGTGGGCGCGCCGAGCTTCCGCGAGGCGGTGCGCTGGGGCGCCGAGGTGTTCCATGCGCTCAAGAAGATCCTGCACGACAAGGGCATGAGCACCGCGGTCGGCGACGAGGGTGGCTTCGCGCCCAGCGTTGCCAGCCACGAGGCGGCGATCCAGCTGATCCTGGAGGCGATCGACAAGGCCGGCTACACCGCCGGTACCCAGATCGCGCTCGGCCTGGACTGCGCCGCCAGCGAGTTCTACAAGGAAGCGGCCAACGGCTCCAAGGCCTACGTGCTCTCCGGCGAAGGCCTGACGCTGTCGGCGCAGGAATGGACCGGCATCCTCGCCAGCTGGGTCGACAAGTACCCGATCATCAGCATCGAGGACGGCATGGCCGAGGGCGACTGGGACGGCTGGAAGCACCTGACCGAAGTGCTCGGCGCCAAGGTGCAACTGGTCGGCGACGACCTGTTCGTCACCAACACCAAGATCCTGCAGGAAGGCATCGACAAGCGCATCGCCAACTCGATCCTGATCAAGATCAACCAGATCGGCACCCTGACCGAGACCTTCGCCGCGATCGAGATGGCCAAGCGTGCCGGCTACACCGCCGTCATCAGCCACCGCTCGGGCGAGACCGAGGACAGCACGATCGCCGACATCGCGGTCGGCACCAACGCCGGCCAGATCAAGACCGGCTCGATGTCCCGCTCCGACCGCATCGCCAAGTACAACCAGCTGCTGCGCATCGAGGAGGACCTCGGCGAGATCGCGGTCTACCCGGGCCGCGCCGCGTTCTACAACCTGCGCTGATTCGGCTCGTAGCGCCGCCCATGCGCATCGTCACGCTGATCCTCATCGCGCTGATCGCGCTGGTGCAGGTGGAGTTGTGGTTCGGCAAGGGCGGCATGTTGCGCGTAACCGGGCTGCGCACGCAGCTCGCCGAGCAGCAGGCCAGGAACGACAAGGCGCAGGCGCGCAACGCCCGGCTCAACGCCGAGGTGCACGATCTGCAGGAAGGGCTCGAGATGGTCGAGGAGAAGGCGCGCGCCGAACTCGGCATGGTCAAGCCCGACGAGATCGTCGTTCACGTGAGTCCGCGCAAGTAGGCTCGCATCGCCGCGCCTGCGGCGCAATCAAAGCTCCATGCTCGAAACGCTCAGCGCCTGGCTCGGCGCGCCCGCCTTCACGCTCGCCGGCTATGCCGCCAGCCGTGCCGAACTGATCGCCGCGCTGCTCGGGGTCTGGATGGTGGTCTGCAACATCCGCGTCAATCCGCTCGCCTGGCCGCTGGCGATCACCAGCTCGGCGCTGTACGCGCTGGTGTTCCATGCCGCCGGACTGCATGGCAATGCCTGGCTGCAGGGCCTGTTCATCGTGGTCGCGCTGTGGGGCTGGTGGCAATGGTTGCGCGGCGCCGGAGCCGACGGTGCTGCGCTGCGCGTCGGCAGGCTCGGCGCGCGCGCGCGGCTGCTGGCGCTGCTCGGCTGGCTGCTGCTGTGGCCGTTGCTGCTGGTGGCGCTGAACGACGAGTTCAACCCGGTCACCGCGGCCGATGCCTTCACGGCCTCGGGCAGCGTGATCGGCCAGTTGCTGCTGGCCCGCAAGCGGCTCGAGAACTGGTGGACCTGGATCGCCGTCAACACGGTCGGCATCGTGCTGTTCGCCAGCCAGCAGTTGTGGCTCACCGTCGCGCTATACCTGCTGTTCCTCGTGATGGCGATTGCCGGCGCTCGCGCCTGGCGGCGCCTGGCGGCGGCATGACGGCAAGGGTCGTCGCGCTGCTCGGTGCCGAGAGCACCGGCAAGACCACGCTGGCGCAGGAACTGGCCGGCGTGCTGCGTGGACGCGGCGTCGCGGTGGCGGTCGTCGCCGAGTACCTGCGCGAGTTCTGCGATGCCAACGGCCGCACGCCCACACCCGCCGAGCAGCACCAGATCGCCGCCGAGCAGGCGGCCCGCATCGAGGCAGCGGCCGCCGCGCACGCCTTCGTGATCGCCGACACCACGCCGGTGATGACCGCCGTCTACAGCGACTTCGTGTTCGGCGACCGCGCGCTCTACGCGTCCGCGCTGGCCTGGCAGCGGCGTCAGGTGGCGCTCACCCTCGTCACCGGTCTCGACCTGCCCTGGCGGGCCGACGGCCTGCAGCGCGACGGGCCGCAGGTGCGGGTGCCGGTCGACGCGCTGCTTCGTGATGCGCTTGCTGGCGCCGGCATCGGCCATGCCACGATCTACGGCAGCGGCGCGGCGCGCACGGCTGCGGCGCTGGCCGCGCTGGCGCCGCTGCTCGGCGGCCTCGAGTCGACCGGCGACGCGCGCAGCGCCGTCGACGGCGCTCCCTTCACCCGCTGGCGCGCCCGCTGCGCGGAATGCCTGCAGCCCGACTGCGAACATCTCGCGCGGCTGCTGCCCGAACTGCCCCGAACACCATGAGCACCGACGACCCGAGTTCCTCCCCGCCGCCCGAGCGACCGCAGCGCCGCATCCGCAGCTTCGTGCTGCGCGCCGGCCGCATGGGCTCGGGCCAGGTCCGCGCGCTGGCCGAACTAGGCCCGCGCTTCGTGCTGCCCTACGCCGCCGCCCCGATCGACGCCGCCGCGGTGTTCGGCCGCCAGGCTCCGGTGGTGCTCGAGATCGGCTTCGGCATGGGCCAGGCCACCGCGCAGATCGCGGCCACGCGGCCCGACACCGACTTCATCGGCATCGAGGTCCATGAGCCGGGCGTCGGCGCGCTGCTCAAAACCATCGGCGAGCAGGGGCTGGCGAACCTGCGCCTGATCCAGCATGACGCGGTCGAGGTGCTCGAACACATGATCGCGCCGGCCTCGCTGGACGGCATCCACGTCTTCTTTCCCGACCCCTGGCACAAGAAGAAGCACAACAAGCGGCGCCTGATCCAGCCGGCGCTGGTGGCGCTACTGGCCTCGCGCCTCAGGCCGGGCGGCGTGCTGCATTGCGCGACCGACTGGGAGGACTACGCGGTGCAGATGCTCGAGGTGCTGTCGGCCGAGCCGCTGTTGGCCAACAGCGCCGAGGGCTACGCGCCGCGGCCGGACTATCGGCCGTTGACGAAGTTCGAGAACCGGGGAATCAAGCTCGGGCACGGGGTGTGGGACCTCGTGTTCCTGCGGAAGGGCTGAGTTCTTGCGCTGCGCTTGGGCCTAGGCTGCCGCCGGCTGCGCTGGCTGCCCTTGCGAGGGCGCGCCGGGAGTTCGCCCCGGCGGGCGAGTAACTTTCTTCTGCTGGCCCAGAAGAAAGTCACCAAAGAAGAGGGCCCAACACGATTTGGCCGTAGCAAGGAAGCAAGGCTCCTGCGTGTTCATAGGTGAACGACTGCTCTCGCGAGCTGGGCAGAGAAGGTACGGTAAAGCGCTGCTCGCCGGTCCCACGAAGCGATCGAGCAAGATCGCATTGGGGTCCTTTCTTTGGTGACTTTCTTTGGACCAGCAAAGAAAGTTACCCGGCCGCCGGGCCGGGACCCGGCGCGTCCTGACACGGTCAGTCAGCGCAACGGCGGCAGCTGCAGCAAAGGAAGACTCAGCCCCGCCAGTCAACCCACCCGCGCCAATCGCTCAGCAACACCAGCCCGCCGAACACGATCCGGTACCAGGCGAAGACCGTGAAGTCGTGGGTCGAGACATAGCGGATCAGCCAGCGGATGCAGAGCAGCGCGCTGAAGAACGCGAACACCAGGCCGATGGCGAATACAGGCGCGTCGGCCCAGCTCAGCAGCGCGCGCTGCTTCCAGACGGAGTAGGCGCCGGCGCCCATCAGCGTCGGGATGCCGAGATAGAAGCTGAACTCGGCGGCGGCCTTGCGCGAGAAGCCGAACACCATGCCGCCGATGATCGTGGCGCCCGAGCGGCTGGTGCCGGGGATCAGCGCCAGGCACTGCATCAGGCCGACTTTGAGGGCGTCGAGCGTCGTCATGTCGTCGACCGTCTCCACCCGCGCGTGGTAGCGGCCGCCGAGGTCGTGCTCGCCGAAGGCCGCATGGTGGCGGCGCTCGACCAGCAGGATGATCAGGCCGCCGACCACGAAGGCCAGCGCCACCGGCACCGGGTGGAAGAGCGTTTCCTTGATCAGGCCGCCGAGCGCCAGGCCGAACACGACCGAGGGGATGAAGGCGACCAGCACGTTGCGCGCAAAGCGCTGTGCCACCGGATCGTGACCGAGGCCGCGGACCGTGCGCCCGAGGCGCTCGCGGTACTCCCAGATCACGGCGAACATCGCGCCGGTCTGGATCGCGATCTCGAAGACCTTGACCATCTCGCCGGTGAAATTCAGCAGCGAGCCGGTGAGGATCAGGTGACCGGTGCTGGAGATCGGCAGGAACTCGGTGAATCCCTCGACCAGGCCCATGATCGCGGCCTTGAGCCACAGGGCCAACGTTTCGCTCACCAAGACAGACGCTCCGCTACAGCAAAGCTGTGCATCTTAGTGGCAGAGCGTTACTCCATTCTTAAGAGTTCGACTCATTCGTCCTTGGCCTCGAGCCGGCCGTCGAGCGAGAGCAGCACCGCCAGCGGCCGCGTGCCCTCGAATTCCTGGAACACGATCACCATGATCGCGGCGAAGGGCACCGCCAGCAGCGCGCCCGGGATGCCCCACAGGGTGCCCCAGGCCGCCAGGCTGAACAGGATCACGAAGGGGCTCAGGTTCAGCGAGTTGCCCATCAGGTAGGGGTCGAGGATGTTGCCGTTGAGGAACTGCGCGGTCGTCAGGATGACGCAGAGCCAGAACACCGCGCTGGCGTCGGCACCGGTCAGCACCGCCAGCAGCGCCGGCACCACGACCCCGAGCACCGAGCCGGCGTAGGGGATGTAGTTCAGCAGCCCGGCCAGCAGGCCCGACAGGCCGGCGAAGCCGAGATTCATCCACGCCATCACGGCCCAGGTGACGATGCCCAGCCCCACGCTGAGCAGCGTCTTCAGCGCCAGGTAGTTGCCGACGCGGTCGTTGATGGCATGGATCACGGCGCGCAGCCGCACCGAGCGACCGGGGTCGGCGTAGAGGCGATCGATCTTGCGGTCGAAGGCACGCTGCTCGATCAGCAGGAAGATCGCGTACAGCAACACCACCACCAGCAGCGCCACGATGCCGAGCATCACGCCAGCGGTGGAGCCCAGCAGCCGCGTCACGCCGACCCGCTCGACCAGGAACTGGCGGATCTGCGGCCAGGTCGGCTCGGTCTCGACGCCGGCCCAGGCCGCCGCGCGCTGGATCGCGCCGAGTGCGGCCTGGTCGTAGCGCGCCGCGTTGCCGGTGATCTCGGAAACGCTGCCCAGGATCAGCAGCGCCACGCCCCACAGCGCGCCGAGGATCACGCCGGCCGACACCGTGTAGCGCAACGCCGCCGGCAGGTGCGGCCCGAGCCGCGGGATGCGCGCCATCTGGCGCGTCATGCCGAGCACGATGTAGACGACGATGATGCTGTAGGCCACCGGCACCAGCACGTCGCGCGCCACGAACAGCACCCAGCCGATCATCACGGACAGCACGGCGCTGTAGACCAGCGGCTGCAGCAGGGGCTTGTTCGGTTCGGTCATGCGGACGCTCTCCGTGTACTCGTCCGCTTCAGTCTACGGGAGCCGCGCACCGGTGGGCGTCGCGGAGGCGCGACTCGGCAGGCTGTTGAAATACCCTCAGAGGTCGCGTTCGCGAGAGAAAGGGCCTGATGCTAGGCGGACTGCGAAGGTCGTACTGGACGTACGACAGCCGAGCAAGCCAACGACGCAGCGGGCCCTTTATCTCGCGAACCCTTTGGGGCGGGTCTCTGCGGGCGATCGGCGGCGTTGCAGGTCTTGCGAAGGCGTACAGCCTTCGCTGCGGCCTGCGCCTTGCTGCTCATCCCGCAGAGACCCGCCGCGGCCCCTGGGGGTATTTCAACAGCCTGCTGCCTACTCGTAGCGCAAGGCCTGGATCGGCAGCAGCGACGCGGCGCGGCGCGCCGGGTAGAAGCCGAAGAACACGCCGACCGCGGCCGAGAAGCCGACCGCCAGCAGGATCGAGCTGAGGCCGATGTCGACCGGCCAGCCGGCGAAGGTCGCCACCGCCCAGGTGGCCAGCGCCCCGAGCACGATGCCGATCGCGCCGCCGACCAGGCTCAGCGTGACCGCCTCGACCAGGAACTGGGCCAGGATGTCGCGCCCGCGCGCGCCGACCGCCATGCGCAGACCGATCTCGCGGGTGCGCTCGGTCACGCTGACCAGCATGATGTTCATGATGCCGATGCCGCCGACCACCAGGCTGACGCCGGCCACCGCCGCCAGCAGCAGGCTCATCACCTTGCTCGAAGCCTCCTGCGCCTGCATCACCTCGGTCAGGTTGCGCACCGTGAAGTCGTCGTCGGCGCCCGGCTGCAGGCGGTGGCGCTGGCGCAGCAGCTCGCGGATGCCCTCCTCGGCCACCTGCATGCTCATGCCCTCGCGCACCTTGACGTTGATCGAGCCGACCCGCTTGAGGCGGCCGCTGCCCCAGCTCTGCACGCGGTTGCGATAGGTCGAGATCGGCACGATGACCACGTCGTCCTGGTCCTGGCCCATGCTGTTCTGGCCCTTGCGGTCGAGCACGCCGATCACCGTGATCGGCACCTTGCCGACGCGGATCATCTGGTCGAGCGGATCGAGGTCGCCGAACAGCTCGCGCGCCACCGTCTGCCCGATCAGCGCGACCTTGGCCGAGCCCGCGGCCTCGGCCGCCTCGAAGTTGCGGCCGGACGCGACGCCCCAGTCGCGCGTCTCGAGGTAGTCCTGGCTGGTGCCGAAGATCGTGGTCGCCCAGTTGGTGTTGCCGGCCACCACCTGCATGCCGGTGCGCAGCGTCGGCGCCGCGGCCTGCACCTCGGGCACCTCGCGGCCGATGGCGGCGCCGTCGTCCTCGGTCAGCGTCTGCCCGGTCTGCGCGCCCAGGCGCAGGCCGGCGCTGTTCTGCGCGCCCGGCAGCACCAGCATGATGTTCGAGCCCAGACCCTTGATCTGCTCGGCCACCCGCTGCTGCGCGCCGGAGCCGATCGCGATCATCGTGATCACCGCGGCGACGCCGATGATGATGCCCAGCATGGTCAGCATGCTGCGCAGGAAGTTGGTGACGAGAGCGCGCCAGGCGGAGCGGAAGGCGGCTTGGAGGTTCATCTTGATCGCCTGCGGCTACGCGTGACGCGCTTGCTCGTTGAGTCGGCACCTTGGTTGAGGCTGCCGCCACGGCGCTGGCTGCCCTTGCCAGGGCGCGCCGGGAGTTCGCCCCGGCGGGCGAGTAACTTTCTTCTGCTGGCCCAGAAGAAAGTCACCAAAGAAGAGGGCCCAACACAATTTGGCTGTAGCAGGAACAAGAGCACCTGCGTGTTCAAAGGCGAACGACTGCTCTCGCGTGCTGGGCAGAGAAGGTACGGTAAAGCGTTCCTTGACAGGCCCACGAAGCGATCGAGCAAGATCGTATTCGGGGCCTTTCTTTGGTGACTTTCTTTGGCCCCGCAAAGAAAGTTACCCGGCCGCCGGGCCGGGACCCGGCGCGACCTCGCAAGGTCAGTCAGCGCCTCGGCGCCAGCGACAGCAACAACGCTCATGCCAATTCCCCTCGCACCGGCTCCTGCCGCACGTCCTCCACGATGCGCCCGTCGCGGAACACGATGCGCCGCCTGGCCCAGGCCGCGACGTCGTGCTCATGGGTCACCAGGATCACCGTGATGCCGTCGTCGTTGAGCGCGGTCAGCAGGCGCATCACCTCCTCAGAGGTGTGGGTGTCGAGCGCGCCGGTCGGCTCGTCGGCCAGGATCATCTGCGGGTCGTTGACCAGCGCGCGCGCGATCGCCACCCGCTGCTGCTGGCCGCCCGAGAGCTCGGCCGGCGTGTGCTGGGCGCGCTCGGCCAGGCCCACCTTGGCCAGCGAGGCCAGCGCGCGCAGCTCGCGCTCCTTCGGACCGACGCCGGCGTAGACCAGCGGCAGCGCCACGTTCTCGACCGCGCTGGTGCGCGGCAGCAGGTTGAACTGCTGGAACACGAAGCCGATGCGACGGTTGCGGATCGAGGCCAGCGCGTCGGCACCGAGCCGCTCGACACCCTCGCCGGCCAGCGTGTAGCTGCCGCTGGTGGGCTGGTCGAGGCAGCCGAGGATGTTCATCAGCGTGCTCTTGCCCGAGCCCGAGGCGCCCATGATCGCGACGAACTCGCCGCGCCCGATCGCCACCGACACGCCCTGCAAGGCATGGACCTCGGTCGCCTCGTCGGTGCCGCCGCCCATGCGGTAGGTCTTGACCAGATCGCGTGCCTCGATCAGGCGATCGCCCGGCGCGTTCGGCTGCATCGCGATGTCCACCATCAGAACGGCGGCCGCGGGCCGCCCGTGGTGGCGCCGCCCGGACGCGCACCGCTCGCACCGCCCGCGCCCGGCGCCTGCAGCAGCACCGCATCGCCGACCGCCAGTTCGCCGCCGAGCACGCCCAGCACCTCGGTCATGCTGCCGTCGCTGATGCCCAGGCGCAGCCCGAGTGCGCGCGGCTTGCCGTCGTCGCCGGGCACGTAGACGCGGCCGCGCGAGCTGGTGCCGGCGCGCCCGCCGAGCTCGGCCATCGCCTGCTCGAACTTCGGCTTCTGCGCGGGCGTCGCGAGTTCGGCGACGCGCGCGCGCATCTCGGCGCGCAGCGCCTCGCCCGCCCTGGCGCGCTGGTCCTCGGGCAGTTCGCGCAGCGCGGCGTACTTGGGCCGCAGGCTGGTCTGGATCTCGTCGACCTTGATCAGTTGCTCGGGCGTGAAGCCGGCCTGCACCGCGAGTGCCTCGCGGAAGGCGCGCATGCGGTCGGCGCCGCCGCCACCCGGTGCCGAGCCCGGTGCCGGCGCGGCAGCGGGCGCGGGCGAAGCCGCAGGCGCGCCCGGCTCGGCGACGCCGGCGATGCGCACCCGCAGCGCCGCGTTGGGCACCTTGAGCGCGTTGTCGCGCTTGTCGGTGACGATGCGTGCATTGGCGGTCATGCCGGGCAGCAACTGGCTGGTCGTGTTGGCGAAGGCCACCACCACCGTGTAGGTCACGACGTTGGAGGCGATCGTCGCCGACTTGCGCACCTGCGAGACCTTGCCCTCGTAGGTGCGGCCGGGAAAGGCGTCGACCGTGAAGCTGGCCGCCTGGCCGGGCCGGATGCGGCCGATGTCGGCCTCGTCGATCGAGACCTCGACCTGCATGTCGGCCAGGTTCTCGGCAATGATGTAGAGCTCGGGCGCCTGCAGGCTGGCGGCCACGGTCTGGCCGATGTCGACGCTGCGCTTGATGACGACGCCATCGACCGGCGAGCGGATCACGGTGCGGTCGAGATCGATCTTGGCCTGGTTGAGCACCGCCTGGCGCTGCGCGATGGTGGCCGCCGCGTTGCGTGCCTGCGCCTTCGCGACGTCGATCTGGGCCTGCGTGACCTTGAGCGACTGGGCCAGCGTGGCGGCGGTGTTGCGCGCGGTGTCGACCTCGGCGATCGAGATGAAGTTCTGGCCGAACAGGTCCTGCTTGCGGGCCAGGTCGCGCTTGGCGTTCTCGGCATCGAGCTGGGCCTTGCCGGCCGTGGCCAGCGCCGCGTTGACGTTGGCCTCGGCGGTGAGCGCGGTGGCGCGCGCCGCATCGACGTCGGCGGTGGCCTGACTCACCTTGGACTCGAAACTCTGCGGGTCGATGCGCGCGATGATCTGACCGCGCTTGACCTCGCTGTTGAAGTCGACCGCAAGCTCGCGGATCTGGCCCGAGACCTGGGTGCCGACGCTGACCTGCACCACCGGCTTGACGGTGCCGGCGGCCGCCACCACCGCCTGCAACGGGCCCTGCTCGACCTTGCCGAGCTTGAGCTTCTGTGCCTCGTCGGCGGGTCGCAGGAACCACCAGGCTCCGGCGCCGGCCACGGCCAGCGCCACCGCGGCGGCCGCGATCCAAGTCTTCTTCGTCATCAGGTGTAGGCGTTCATGAGTGCGGCGCGATTCTAGGCAGGGGGCATGGCGCGCCTGGCCAGCTTCAAGCTTCTTTGCACTCCGGCAACCCTCGGTGGTTTGACCCCTCGCGGGTGGACCGGTACATTACTGACTGATCAGTCAGTAATCAAATGGTTCCGCCCCAAGCCCCCGAGAACGTCCGAGACACCGTGCCTGCCCGCCAGCGCCGC
Source organism: Rivibacter subsaxonicus (assembly GCF_004217215.1). Lineage (GTDB taxonomy): Bacteria > Pseudomonadota > Gammaproteobacteria > Burkholderiales > Burkholderiaceae_C > Rivibacter > Rivibacter subsaxonicus. The sequence continues at coordinate 101,594 of NZ_SHKP01000006.1, read as the reverse complement.
AAGGAGGCGCGGCCGCAGGAGTTGCTCGACGCGGCGCTCGAACTCTTCGTCGAGAAGGGCTTCGCCGCGACCCGCGCCGAGGAGGTGGCGGCGCGCGCCGGCGTCTCCAAGGGCACGCTGTATCTGTACTACCCGAGCAAGGAAGACCTGCTCAAGGCGGTGATCCTGCGCAACATCTCGCACGAGATCGCCGAGGGCGTCGGCATCGTCGCCGCCCACGAGGGCAGCGCCGCCGAACTGCTGCAGCTCGTGCTGCACGAATGGTGGCGTCGCTTCGGCGAGACGCCGGCCTCGGGCATCTGCAAGCTGATGATGAGCGAGGTGCGCAATTTTCCCGACATCGGCCGCTTCTTCGCCGCCGAGGTCATCGAGCCGATGCACGCGCTGCTCGGCTCGGTCCTGCAGCGCGGCATCGAGCGCGGCGAATTCAGGCCGCTGCCCATCCCCCAGGTCGTCCAGCTGCTGATGGCTCCCATGCTCTTCATCGTCATGCACAAGCATTCCTTTGGCGCCTGCGAGGGCGTCGAACTCGGCGTCGACCCGACGCGCCTGATCGACACCCAGGTCGACATCGTGCTGCAGGGCATCGCGCTGGCACCGGCGACGAAGGGGCGCCGATGAGCAGCACCGTGCGCCGCTGGAAGCCCTGGCTGGTCGTCGGTCTGGTCGTCGCCGTCGTCGTGCTGCTGCTGGCACGTTCGCTGATCGCGCGTCGCGCCCAGATGCCGAGCGCGCAGGCGGCAACGGCGCCGGCGGCCGCGCTCCAGCTCGGTAGCGCCGACGTGGTGCAGGCCAGGATGCGCGAGCTCGAGCGCTCGCTCGAGGTTTCGGGCGCGCTCAAGGCGGTCAACAGCGCCGTGGTCAAGGCCAGGGTCGCCGGCGAGGTCAAAAGCCTCACGGTGCGCGAGGGTGATCGCGTGCGCGCCGGCCAGTTGCTCGGCCAGATCGACGCCACCGAGTACCAGTGGAAGCTGCGCCAGGCGCAGGAGCAGGCCGCGGCCAGCCGGGCCCAGCTCGACATCGCCGAGCGCGCGCTCGAGAACAACCGCGCGCTGGTCGACCAGGGCTTCATCTCTAAGAACGCGGTCGACACCTCGGTCAGCAACGCCGCCGCGGCCCGCGCCACGCTGCAGGCCTCGAACGCCGCCGCCGAGCTGGCGCGCAAGGCGGTGGCCGATGCCGAGCTGCGCGCGCCGATCGACGGCATCGTCTCGGTGCGTGCGGTGCAGCCCGGCGAGCGGGTCGGCATCGATGCACGCATCGTCGAGATCGTCGACCTCGCGCGCATCGAGCTCGAGGCCGCGGTGGCACCCGACGCGGCCGCGCAGCTGAAGGTCGGCGCGCCGGCCCGGCTGCGGGTCGACGGCATCGACGGCGACGTCAAGGCGCGCGTGGCGCGCATCAACCCGGCCGCGCAGGCCGGCTCGCGCGCGATCACGGTCTACCTCGAGGTCGATCCGCACCCGGCGCTGCGCCAGGGGCTGTTTGCCACCGGCCGCATCGAGCTCGAGCGCGCCAAGGTCTTTGCCGCGCCCGAGAGCGCGGTGCGGCTCGACCAGAACCCGCCCTACGTAATGCAGGTGCTGGCCGACAACGTGCGCCAGAAGAACGTCGAGACCGGCATGCGCGGCTACGCCGATGGCGTACCGATGCTCGAGCTGCGCAACCTGGGCGGAGCGGACGCCGCGCCGATGCTGCTGCTGACGGGCGCGGTCGGCTCGGTGCGCGACGGCACCTCGGTCCGGCTCGGCACCGACATCGAGCTGCCCGCCACGGCACCGGCGCTGGCGAGCGCGGCCGCGGCCTCGGCCGCGCGCTGAACCTGTAGCGAGAGCGCCCGACCATGTGGTTCACCCGCGTCTCGATCGCCAATCCGGTGATGGCGGTGATGGTCATGCTGGCCCTGGTGGTGCTCGGCCTGTTTTCCTACCAGCGGCTCAACGTCGACCAGTTCCCGGACGTCGAGTTTCCGGTGGTCGTGGTGCAGATCGACTATCCCGGCGCCTCGCCCAAGATCGTCGAGAGCGAGGTGACCAAGAAGGTCGAGGAAGCGGTCAACTCGATCGCCGGCATCAACGTGCTGAGCTCGCGCTCCTACGAGGGCACCTCGGTCGTCATCATCCAGTTCAACCTCGACATCGACGGCCGCCGCGCCGCCGACGACGTGCGCGAGAAGCTCAGCGCGGTGCGCCCGACGCTGCGCGACGAGGTCAAGGAGCCGCGCGTGCTGCGCTTCGATCCGGCATCGCGCCCGATCTACAGCCTGGCGCTGACCTCGCCCGACGGCAGCCGCGATCCGCAGCAGCTCACGACCTACGCCGACCAGGTGCTCAGGAAGAAGCTCGAGAACGTGCGCGGCGTCGGCTCGGTGACGCTGGTCGGCCCGGTACGACGCCAGGTCAACATCTACCTCAAGCCCTCGGCGCTCGAGTCCTACGGCATCGGCGTCGACCAGGTGGTCAGCGCGCTGCGCACCGAGAACGTCGAGCTGCCGGCCGGCACCCTGCGCACCAAGGACAGCGAGCGCGTGGTGCAGATCGACGCCCGCGTCGAGCGGCCAGAGGAGCTCAAGTACATCACCGTCGCCAAACGCAACAACCAGCCTGTGCGGCTGTGGCAGGTGGCCGACGTGGTCGACGGCCCGCAGGAACTCGACAGCCTGGCGCTCTACAACGGCACCCGCACGCTCGCGCTCGACGTGCTCAAGGCGCAGGGCGAGAACACCATCAACGTGGTCGACGGCCTCAACAAGGTGGCCGACCAGATCCGCGCGGACCTGCCCTCCGGCATGGCGCTCGACGTGGTGCGCGACAACTCGCGCCAGATCCGCGTCGGCGTCAAGAACGTCCAGCGCACGCTGTTCGAGGGCGCGCTGCTGACGATCGCGATCGTGTTCCTGTTCCTGAACTCCTGGCGCTCGACGGTGATCACCGGGCTGGCGCTGCCGATCGCGCTGATCGGCACCTTCCTGTTCATGAACATGTTCGGCTTCACGATCAACATGATCACGCTGATGGCGCTGAGCCTGTGCGTGGGCCTGCTGATCGACGACGCGATCGTCGTGCGCGAGAACATCGTGCGCCATGTGCAGATGGGCAAGAGCGCGCACGACGCCGCGCTCGCCGGCACCAACGAGATCGGGCTGGCGGTGCTGGCCACCACGCTGTCGATCGTCGCGGTGTTCCTGCCGATCGGCTTCATGGGCGGGATCATCGGCAAGTTCTTCCACGAGTTCGGCATCACGATCGTCGCCGCGGTGCTGATCTCGATGTTCGTCAGCTTCACGCTCGACCCGATGCTCAGCAGCATCTGGCATGACCCGGCGATCGACCGCGAGATCGAGGCGCGCGAGGGCAAGCCCTTCGTGCCGGTCACGCTCTACGACAAGACCCTCGGCCGCGTCACGCACCAGGTCGACCGCTGGTCGCACTCGCTGACCGAGGCCTACCAGCGCGTGCTCGGCTGGTCGCTGCGCCACAAGCCAGCGACGCTGGGTATCGCCCTGGCCTCGCTGGTCGGCGCCTTCGCGCTGGTGCCGCTGATGGGCACCGAGTTCGTGCCCAAGGCCGACTTCTCGGAGACCACCGTCAGCTTCTACACGCCGCCCGGCTCGTCGATCGAGGTGACCGAGGCCAAGGCGCACCAGGTCGAGTCCGTGCTGCGCGAGTTTCCCGAGGTGCGCTACACGCTGACCACCATCAACACCGGCCAGGCCCAGGGCCGCAACTACGCCAACGTGCTGGTGCGACTGGTCGACCGCCGCGAGCGCAAGCGCAGCGTCGACCAGATGAGCGTGCCGATGCGCGAGCGCCTGGCCGCGATCCCCGGCATCACCGTCACCCATGTCGGCCTGCTCGACTCGGTCGGCGGCGCCAAGCCGATCTCGCTGTCGGTGCAGGGCGAGGACCTCGACGAGTTGCAGCGGGTCAGCGAGCAACTCTCGCAGAAGCTGCGCACGATCCCGGGCCTGGTCGACCTCGACTCGAGCATGAAGGCCAACAAGCCGACCATCGACATCACGGTCAAGCGCGACGCCGCGGCCGACCTCGGCCTGTCGGTCGGCAGCCTGACCAGCGTGCTGCGCGGCCTGGTGGCCGGCCAGACGGTGGGCACCTGGCGCGCTCCCGACGACCAGAGCTACGACGTCAACGTGCTGCTGGCGCCCGAGTACCGCCAGAGCGCCAAGGACATCGAGAACATCGGGCTGGTCGCCGGCACCAACACCGACGGCACGGCCCGCATCGTGCGCTTCAACCAGGTCGCGACCGTGACCCCGGGCTACGGCCCCACGCAGATCAACCGGCGCGACCTCAACCGCGAGGTCGAGCTCACCGCCAACGTCTCGGGCCGGGCCCAGGGCGAGGTGGCGGCCGACATCCGCAAGGCCATCGCCGCGGCCAAGCTGCCGCCGACCGTCAGCACCACCTTCGGCGGCTCGACCAAGGACATGGCCGAGAGCTTCGGCTACGCGCTCTCGGCGCTGGCGCTGGCGATCATCTTCATCTACATGATCCTGGCCTCGCAGTTCCAGAGCTTCCTGCAGCCCATCGCGCTGATGAGCTCGCTGCCGCTGACGCTGATCGGCGTGGTGCTGACGCTGATCATGTTCGGCTCCACGCTCAACATGTTCTCGATCATCGGCGTCGTCATGCTGATGGGCCTGGTCACCAAGAACGCGATCCTGCTGGTCGACTTCGCCAACCGCGCTCGCCACGGCGACGTCGGCGACGAGCACCATGGCCCGCCGATGACGCGCGAGGCGGCGCTGCTGCTGGCCGCGCGCGTGCGCCTGCGCCCGATCCTGATGACGACGCTGGCAATGGTCTTCGGCATGGTGCCGCTGGCCTTCGCGCTCAGCGAGGGCTCCGAGCAGCGCGCGCCGATGGGCCAGGCCGTGATCGGCGGCGTGATCACCTCCTCGTTGCTGACGCTGGTGGTGGTGCCGGTGATCTATTGCTACCTCGACGACCTCGCCAGCTGGTTGAAGCGCCGGTTCTTCAAGGCACCGGCAGCAGCCGCGAGCCCCGGCTCGGCGGCGCAGCCGCAGCCGGCGACCCGGGACTGAGTTCGTCGTGTCGACGCGACCCTAGAATTCGGCGCTTTCCGCCCTTGCCCGCCATCCGAACACCATGAACGTCGAACAAGCCCGCTTCAACATGATCGAGCAGCAGATCCGTCCCTGGGACGTGCTCGATGGCTCGGTGCTGTCGCTGCTGGCGGTGGTCCGACGCGAGGATTTCGTGCCGGCCGAGCACCGGGCCCTGGCCTTCATGGATCTTGAGGTGCCGCTGGCCGAGGGCCAGCAGATGCTGGCGCCCAAGGTCGAGGCACGCCTGCTGCAGGAACTGGCCCTGCACAAGCACGAGCGCGTACTCGAGATCGGCACCGGCAGCGGCTTCATGGCCGCGCTGCTGGCGCACCGGTCGCAGCAGGTGCTGAGCCTGGAAATCCGCCCGGCGCTGGCCGCCAGCGCCGGCGCCAACCTGCGCCGCGCCGCGATCGCCAACGTCGAGGTGCGCTGCGCCGACGGCAGCGCCGGGGCCGCGGACGCGGCACCCTTCGATGCGATCCTGCTTTCCGGCTCGGTGGCCGAGGTGCCGCGTGCGCTGCTCGCCCAGCTCAAGCCGGGCGGCCGGCTGGTCGCGATCGAGGGTTTCGAGCCGGTGATGCGCGCGGTGCGCTACACGCGCAGCGGCCCCGAGGCCTGGCAGAAGACGGTGCTGTTCGACACGGTCGCGGCGCGCTTGCAGGGCTTTGCCGAGCCCTCGACGTTCAGCTTCTGAGCGTCGGCTTCGCCCTGCCACCCGCCCCGGATCCAGCCCGTCCCGATGCCCACGCGCTTCAACCCGCTGTTTCTACCGCTCGCACCACGGGGCGCGCGGGTCGTCGCAAGCAGCGTGACGCCTCGCATCGCCACCGCTACAAACCGGCCTGCCACGCAAGCGCACGCGCATGCATTGCCATGCCCGCGCGGCTCGTCCCTGTCTCCTGCAAGAAATTCAATCGCCTGAAGGAAGCCCCATGTCCCTGCGTTCCTCGCCGCTGAGCCGGCTCGCCCAGGCCCTTGCCGTCGCCTCCGTGCTGACGGTCGCCCTGCCCGCCAGCGTCTCGGCCCAGAGCATCCAGGAGCTCTACGACGCGGCTCGTGCCTACGATGCCACCTATCTGGCGGCGCGTGCCCAGGCCGAATCGGCACAGTACCGACGCGACCAGGTCAAGGCGCTGATGCGGCCGAGCGTGGGCCTGAGCGGCGCCGTCCAGCGCACCCTGTCGGATTCGCCCGGCCGCGAGGACAACTTCCAGAGCAACCAGAGCCTGGCCACGCTCTCGGCCAGCCAGCCGCTCTACAACCGCGCCAACAGCGTCACGATCGAGCAGGCCGAGCGCGGCTACGAGATCGCGGCGACCGACCTCGACGCCGCCGAGCAGGACCTGATCGTGCGGCTCGTGCAGGCCTACTTCGACGTGCTGGCGGCGCAGGACACGCTGGCCACGGCCAACGCCAACAAGACCCAGATCGCCGAGCAGTTGGCCTCGGCCAAGCGCAACTTCGAGGTCGGCACCGCGACCATCACCGACTCGCGCGAGGCCCAGGCCCGCTTCGACCTCGCCAACGCGCAGGTGATCGCGGCCGACAACGACCTGCTCACCAAGCGCATCGCGCTAGACCAGCTGGTCGGCCGCAGCAATGTCACGCCCAAGCCGCTCCTGGCGCCGGTGCGCCTGCCCGGCGTCGAGCCGGCCAATGCCGATTCGTGGGTGGCACAGACGGACGGCGCGCCGACGGTGCGCAGGGCCAGCCTGGCCTACGACATCGCCAAGCTCGAGACCGAGAAGGCACGTGCCGGCCACCTGCCGACCCTGAGCCTGGTCGGCAGCTACGGCAAGCAGAACAACTCGGGCTTCAGCACCGGCGGCGGCATCTCCAGCACGGTGCCGGGCACCTTCACCAACGGCGCGATCGGGGTGCAGGCCAACATTCCGATCTTTGCCGGCTTCGCGGTGCAGAACCGCGTCAAGGAAACGCTGGCGCTGGAAGACAAGTCGCGCAACGACTTCGAGGCCGCGCGCCGCGCCGTGACCCAGGCCACGCGCCAGGCCTTCTACGGCGTGCAGTCGGGCGAGGCCTCGGTGCGCGCGCTCGAGGCCGCCGAAGCCTCGAGCAAGCTGGCGCTCGAATCGACCCAGCTCGGCTACAAGGTCGGCGTGCGGGTCAACCTCGACGTGCTCAACGCCTCGACCCAGCTCTTCACGACCCAGCGCGACCTGGCCCAGGCGCGCTACAACGTGATCCTCGGCAATCTGCGCCTGCGCCAGGCGGCCGGCACCCTCAAGCCCGAGGACGTGCAACGGGTGACGCGACTGCTGGCGCCCTGACCGGGCCTCACAGCATCGAGAGCACCTCGTCGGCCAGCGCCAGGCTGGCCGTCAGCCCCGGCGACTCGATGCCGAGCAGGTGCACCAGGCCCGGCCAGCCATGCGCGGCCGGGCCGTCGATGCGGAAGTCCGGTGCCGGCTCGCCGGGACCGACCAGCTTGGGTCGCACGCCGCTGTAGTCGGGCTGCAGCACGCCGGCCGGCAGGCCGGGCCACCAGCGCCGCACCGCTGCCTCGAAGGCGGGCGCACGCGCCGGATCGACGCGGTAGTCGAAGCCGCCATCCGGACCACGTTCGATCCACTCCACGTCGGGGCCGAAGCGCGCCCGCCCGCCCAGGTCGAGCGTCAGGTGCACGCCGAGGCCACCGGGCTCGGGCAGCGGGTAGATCAGGCGCGAGAACGGCGAACGCAGCGCCAGCGAGAAATAGTTGCCCTTGGCAAAGCGCGTCGGCTCGACCGGCGCTGCGTAGCCGGGTGCCGGCGGTGAACCGCTCACCCGGCCGGCCAGCCCGATCGCGCCCAGCCCGGCCGCGTTGACAACGACTGCGGCCGCGAGTTCGCTGTCGCCGCTGAGCAGCACATGCGCGCCGCCTGGCCCGCGTGCCGCGTCGATGCGATGCACCTTGGATGCCACGGCGACCATGCCGCCGGCGGTCTCCAGATCGCCCTGCAGCGCCAGCATCAGCGCATGGCTGTCGACGATGCCGGTCGCAGGCGACAGGAAGCCGGCCTCGGCCTCGAGCACCGGCTCCAGCATGCGCAACTGCTCGCGCTCCAGCCACTGCAGCCCGGGCACGCCGTTGGCGGCGGCACGCGCCTGCAGCGCGGCGAGTTCGACGCGCTGGCGCGCATCGATCGCCACCACAAGCTTGCCGCTGCGGCGATGGCCGACGCCGCGCTCGGTGCAGTAGGCGTAGAGCCGGTCCCGGCCGGCCACGCACAGTCGCGCACGCAGCGACCCGGTCGGGTAGTAGAGCCCTGCGTGGATGACCTCGCTGTTGCGCGCGCTGACGCCGGTGCCGATCGCGCTCTCCTGCTCGAGCACCAGGGTCTCGCGGCCGGAGAGCGCGAGGGCACGCGCCACCGCGAGGCCGACCACGCCGGCACCGATCACCACCGCATCGACTCGATCCATGGCGCCAATCCTAAGGGCGAGCCGCGCGCCGCCCCGCTATCCTCATCATCCATCGACACCCGACCCGGACCGCATGGAGCCCGACCTCGCCACCCTGACCCGCAGCGTGCTCGCCGGCGGCCTGCTGATCGGCCTGCTGTTCGGCGCGCTGGCGCAGCGCAGCCGCTTCTGCACGATGGGCGCGCTGGCCGACCTCGTCACCTTCGGCGACGCGACGCGACTGCGCATGTGGGCGCTGGCGGCGTTGGTGGCGCTGCTCGGCACCCAGGCGCTGATCCTGGCCGGCGCGGTGGACCTGCGCAGCACGGTGCAGAACGGCCACCGCCTCTTCTGGGCCTCGAACCTCGTCGGCGGCACGCTGTTCGGCTTCGGCATGGTGCTGGCCTCGGGCTGCGCCTCGCGCAACCTGGTGCGCCTGGGCAGCGGCAGCCTGAAGGCGCTGGTGGTGCTCGGCGTGACCGGGCTGGCGGCGCTGATGACGCTGCGCGGCGTGCTGGCGCCCCTGCGCATCGAGTGGCTCGACGCCTTCGCGCTGTCGCTGGCCGGGCCGCAGGACCTGCCGGCCTGGCTGGCGCGCAGCGGCCTGGCAGCCGAGGCGCTGTTGCGGCCGCTGCTGACGCTGGTCCTGGGCGCGCTGCTCGGCTTCTGGATCCTGCGCGACCGGCGTTTCCGCGGCGACCGCCCTGCGCTGCTCGGCGGCGCCGGGATCGGCGCGCTGGTGGTCGGCGCCTGGTTCCTGACCGGTCACCTCGGCTTCGTTGCCGAGCATCCCGCGACGCTCGAGCCAGCCTGGCTGGCGACCAGTTCGCGCCGGCCCGAGGGCCTGAGCTTCGTCGCGCCGCTGGCCTACTCGATCGACCTGCTGACGCTCTGGACCGACCGCAACACGACGTTGGCCTTCGGCATCGCGACCGCCATCGGCATCCCGCTCGGCAGCGCCGCCGCCGCGCTGGCCGCGCGCGAATTCCAGTGGGAGAGCTTTGCCGAGGCCGGCGACCTGGCCCATCACCTCGTCGGTGCCCTGCTGATGGGCGCCGGCGGCGTGACCGCACTCGGCTGCACCCTGGGCCAGGGCGTCAGCGGCCTCTCGCTGCTGGCGGTCGGCGCCTTCATCGCCTGCGCCGGGTTCGGACTCGGTGCCTGGCTGGCACTGCGCTACCAGAGCTGGCGCATCGAACGCGAGCACATAAGCTCATGAGCAAGTGGTCGCACACGAGGCCCGACCCGGTGCCATGATGCCGTGGCCGGCGCAGCGGCCATCCACTGCGGTGGCCATGACCGCCCACAAGAGTCAGACAACAAGGAGACCGACCGTGATCCACCCCCTGGCCCTGCCGCGCGTGGCCATCGCTCGCCTCGCGCCGTTGTTGTTGCTGCTGACCTCCGCGCTGCCGCTGCACGCACAGACCACGCCGACCCAGGCCCTCTACGCGCGGAGCCTGGCCGCGACCTGCGCCAACTGCCATGGCACCGACGGCCGGGCCGTCGCCGGGCAAGCGATGGTCAGCCTGGCCGGCATGCCCGAGGCCTACTTCATCGAGCAGATGAAGGCCTTCAGGGACGGCAAGCGCCCGGCCACCGTGATGCACCAGCTCGCCAAGGGCTACAGCGACGAGCAGATCGCCGCGCTGGCGGCCTACTTTGCGGCCCAGCCGAAGTGAGGAGCACGCGATGACGATCCAACGCAGACAGATGATCCTCGGCGCGGGCCTGGGTGGCTTGACCGGCGCCGGCCTGTTGACGACGCTGACCGGCTGCGCCACCGGCTCCGCGGTGCCCGCCAGCGCCAAGGTGGTGGTGATCGGCGGCGGCTACGGCGGCGCCACCGCCGCCAAGTACGTGCGCTTGCTGTCGGACCACAAGATCGACGTGGTGCTGGTCGAGCCCGAGGCGGCCTTCATCTCCTGTCCGCTGAGCAACCTGGTGCTGGCCGGCACCGGCAAGCTCGGCGATCTCACCGTGTCCTACGAGGCGCTGCAACGCCGCCACGGCGTGAAGCTGGTGCGCGACCGCGCCAGCCGCATCGACCCTGCCGCCAAGACCGTCACGCTGGCCGGCGGCGCCTCGATCCGCTACGACAAGCTGGTGCTCTCGCCCGGCATCGAGCTGATGTTCGACCGCGTCGAAGGCCTCGCCGCGGCCCAGCAGAGCGGCCAGGTGTTGCAGGCCTGGAAGGCGGGCCCGGAGACCGAGGCCCTGTTCCGCCAGCTGCAGGCGATGCGCGACGGCGGCACCTATGCGATCACCATCCCCGAGGCGCCCTACCGCTGCCCACCCGGGCCCTACGAGCGGGCCTGCATGGTGGCGGCCTACTTCAAGCGCGAGAAGCCGAAGTCGAAGGTCCTGATCCTCGACGCCAACCCCGACGTCACCTCCAAGGGACCGCTGTTCAAGAAGGCCTGGGCCGAGCTCTACCCGGGCATGGTCGAGTACCGACCGCAGCACAAGACGGTGGCGGTGGACGCCAAGGGCGGTGCGATCAAGTTCGAGGTGCAGGAAGACGTCAAGGCCGACGTGCTCAACGTGCTGCCACCGATGCGCGCCGGCCGCATCGCGGTCGACACCGGGCTGGCCAACAGCAACGCGCGCTGGGTCGGCGTGAACTACCAGAGCTTCGAGGCCACGGCGGCCAAGGACATCTTTGTTGTCGGCGACTCGATCCAGATCGCGCCGCTGATGCCCAAGAGCGGCCACATGGCGAACTCGCATGCCAAGGTGGCGGCCGCGGCGATCGTGGCCCAGCTCTCGGGCTGGGAGATCAACCCGCGGCCGATGCTGACCAACACCTGCTACAGCTTCGTCGGCGACGAGTTGGTGATCCACGTCGCCAGCGTGCACGCCTTCGATGCCGCCGAAAAAACCTTCAAGACCGTGGCCGGCTCGGGCGGCGTGTCGGCCGAGCGATCGGCGGTGGAGGCGCTCTACGCCAAGGGTTGGGCGAGGAACATCTGGGCGGATTCGCTGGGCTGACGAACGAGCGCTGCGCCGGCGGCTGCCTTGTGGCACCCGCCGGCGTCAGCTGACTCGAGTCAAGCCTTCAGTTCAGACCGAAGGCAAAGACCTTCTGCGGCCCACCGGGGCTGATGAATGTGCCGCTGCCCCAGTACACCATGCCGTCGACGATCGACGGGCCGGCGTTGCAGGGAGCACCGCTGTTGTAGGACCAGAGAACCTGGCCCGACTTGGCGTTGAGTGCGTACATCGTGCCAGCGCCTAAGGCCAGGTTGCAGCCGAACACCACGTCGTTGGCGGCGCTCACGGCAGCTTCGGAACGGCTGCCCATGGGATCCTTGGTGGTCCACAGCACCGCGCCCGTCTTGCGGTCGAGCGCCGCCCAGCCACCGGCCGTCGTGACGCTGCCGTCCTTCAGAGTCCACGGCAGCGCACCGACACCGCCGCCGGCCGACGAGGGCCCGCTGTTGGCGACCGCGACGAAGATGCGGTTGCCATCGGTCGCCGATCCCCATTGCAGTCCGCCGGTGACACCGCCCGGCGCGACCTGGGTGGACCAGGCCAGTGCGCCGGTCTTGTGGTCGAAGGCCCAGAACATGCCGCTCTTCTGGCCCGCGCCGACCAGCCCGCCGCCCAGCCATATCGGCCCCTGCGCGAAGTCGTAGTCGGGGCCGGCAGTGGCCGGGTTGCCGTTCGGGCAGTTACCGTAGACGCCGGGGAACCATGGTCCGACGGTGAAGCCCGGCGTGTTGAGCCCGCAGGCCACGTTCCACACGTCCGGCGGCAGGCCGCGCCCGGCCCACTTCACGGCGCCGGTGGTCATGTCCATCGCGATGATCGAATCGAAGTGGTTGTCGGCGCTCATGCAGGCGGCCGCGGTGCCGCCGCCGCCGAGGCACTCGAGCACGATCTTCGGCACCGCATAGTTGTTGCCGGTGGCCATGAACACCTGGTTGCTCTTGATGTCCACGGCGCCGGTGCTGCCCCAGACCGCGCCGCCGAAGTAGCCGGCGGGCACGGTGTAGGTCTGCCACTTGATCGCGCCGGTCGCGACGTCCAGCGCCACCACGCTGCCGCGGAACTGCCATTGCCAGTATTCCGGCGGCACGAAGGCCGCGACCAATTCTTCGTTCGACGCGGTGCCGACGAAGGCGGTACCGTTGGCGACGATGGCCGAGTGGGTTACGAATGACAGCGCGGTCGTGTCGACCTGCGTGGACCAGAGCGGATTGCCGCTCGCCTTGTCGACAGCGAAGACACGCGCCGGCTGCGGATTCGGCTGCCCGAAGGCGGTGCCGAGAAACTTGCCACTCTGGTTGCCCAGGATCAGCGCGTTGCCGGCGATGGCCGGGGTGGCACGTGCAAAGTCGCCGGCGATGCCGGTGTAGTCGGAGATCGGCCGCTTCCAGACAAGGGCGCCGGTGATACGGTCGACCTTGTAGAGAAAGCCGGCCGAGTCGGGGAAGTAGAGGTACTGGCCTTCGACGGCCGGATTGGCCGTCACGTCGCCGGTGGTGGTCAGCGACCATTTCAGCTGGAGTCCGCCAACCGTCTTGGCGGTGATGCGTGTCTCGTCGGCCTGGAAACGCGAGTTCTTCAGGTCGTTGCCGGCGGCGGCCCAGCCCGGTTCGGCAAGCACCGGCGAGCCACACGCCATCAGACCCATGAAGGCCCCGAGGGCCACGATCGACAGCTTCTGCTTCCTCATCAGCGCTCTCCTCAAACGACGCATCGGGATCGACGCGAGCCTCGGCCCAGGTAGGTGCCGAAGTCGCCGCAGGCGACCGATGCGCCGCCTGGCGCGAACCGTTGAACTCGGAGGGAGATGGCGATCGATACCGCGCGATCTGACGATGGCAGCATGAGCAACGCTTGATTCTGCGGACCCGACCTATGCACCGCAAGTCATAGCCCGGGGCGACGATGCCCGAGTTCGGGCTCGGGTTAGTCACACCACAGCTGAACTTGCGCTTTCGCGCCAACGCGCCGCGTCGCGTGAGATCGGCGGCGTTACTCGCCGCCTGCCTGCGGCCTCAGCCCACAGTCGCCTCGTCGCTGCGCCGCTCGCCCCGGTTGTCGACCCAGGCGAGCGCGAGCCGGTCGCCGGTCTTCGCGTTCTTCAGCGTGAACTGCAGGAATGGGTTGCGCGAGACCGCCGGCCCCCACCATGCGCCGAGCACCGGATGGCCGTTGAGCCGCGCGCTGAACTCGGTGATGTGCCAAGCCGGGATCACGCGGCCCTGCTCGTCCTTGCGCTGGCCGCTTTCCATCTCGTGACTCAGCAGCGCGCGCACCACGGTGCCCTTGCCGGCGGACGCCTGGGCGCGCATCTTGATCGGGATCGCGGCCGGGTTCTTCACCGCGTCGGGGTCGGTGCCGCCGGCGCAGCCACCGGCGGTGACCCTCACCTCTCGCGTGGCGACGAAGGCGCGGCCGTCGGCCAGCAGCGCCAGCGCGTGCACGTTCGACGACTCCTGCATCTTGATGCGCAGCGAAACCGTGGGCTCGACCGCATCGCTCAGGGTGAAGACGGCCGACAGCAGCCCCGGGTTGCGCTCGACCAGCAGCGCCAGTTGCCGCACGCCGGGCAAGGTGCTCGAGAGCTGCAACGGCACCAGCGCGCCGTCTTCAGAGAGATCGGGCGCCTGCAGCGTGAGCTCCTTGCTCGGCAGCGCCGGACCGGTGGCGCCGAGCGCCTTGAGCACCTCGGCGATGTTGCGCGCCTCGAAGGCGCGTTGCGGCCAAGCGCCGGTCGCGGTCTGCGCGAAAGCCGGCCGCGGCAGCAGGAGGGCGCTGGCCGCGAGCGCGGCACTCTGGTTGAGCAGGAGGCGTCGAGTGGTCATCGGTCGATTGTCGACCGGCGCCTGCCGCCTTGCAGGCCGATGGTTTGGGCCCTGGCGACCGCCGTTGCCCAGTGGCTCACGCCGCCTGCGCCACCGGCCGGATGTTGGCCAGCATGTCGTCGACCAGTTCGTCGAGACCGAAGGCCGGCTGCCAGCCCCAGTCGGCGCGCGCGACGCTGTCGTCGATCGACTGCGGCCAGCTGGCGGCGATGGCCTGGCGGAAGTCGGGCGCGTAGTCGATCGCGAAGCTCGGCAGGCGCCGGCGGATCGCCGCCGCCAGCTCGGCCGGCGTGAAGCTCAGACCGGCAAGGTTGTAGGAGCCGCGCTCGCGGATCGCCTCGGCCGGCGCCTCCATCAACTCGATCGTGGCGCGCACCGCGTCGGGCATGTGCATCATCGGCAGGCGCGTGTCGGCGGCGAGGAACGAGGTGTAGCGGCCGTCGCGCCGGGCCGCGTGGAAGATGTCGATCGCGTAGTCGGTGGTGCCGCCGCCGGGCAAGGTGCGGTGGCTGATCAGTCCCGGATAGCGCAGGCTGCGCACGTCGACGCCATGCTTCTCGTGATACCAGCGACACCAGCCCTCGCCGGCCAGCTTGCTGATGCCGTAGATGGTGCCCGGGTCCATCACGGTCGCCTGTGGCGTGTTCTGCTGCGGCGTGCCCGGGCCGAAGGCGGCGATCGAGCTGGGCCAGAACACGCGCAGCCCCTTGTCCTTGGCCAGCTCGAGCACGTTGAGCAGGCTCTTCATGTTGAGGTTCCAGGCCCAGGCCGGATGCTGCTCGCCGCGCGCCGACAGCGCCGCCGCCAGCAGCCAGACCTGCGTGATGCCATGGCGCTCGATCTCGTGCTCGATGGCCTCGCGGTCGAGCGCGTCGATGCGCTCGTAGCGCAGGCCGGGCAGCGTCGACGCCGAGGTCGGCGCGATGTCGCTGGCGATCACGTTGGCAACGCCGTGGCGCTGCGCCAGCGCCTCGCTCAGTTCGGTGCCGAGCTGGCCGTTGGCGCCGATCAGCAGGATGCGGGTGGGCTTGTGGTTCATCTCTGCTTGCTCCTCACTTGACCAGGCCGAGTTCGAGGCCGGCCTGGCGGAATGCGGCGACCGCGCGCTGCAGTTGCTCGGGCTCGTGCGCGGCCGAGAGCTGGGTACGGATGCGCGCCTGCCCCTTGGGCACGACGGGGAAGAAGAAACCGACCGCATAGACGCCGAGCTCGAGCAATCGGGCCGAGAGCTGCTGCGCCTTGACCGCGTCGTAGACCATGATCGGCACGATCGGATGGTCGCCGGGCTTGATCTCGAAGCCGGCCTCGGTGATGGCCTGGCGGAACCAGCGCGTGTTGACTTCCAGCTTGTCGCGCAGCGCGGTGCTCTCGCTGATCAGGTCGAGCACCGCCAGCGAGGCACCCGCGATCGCCGGCATCAGCGTGTTGGAGAAAAGATAGGGCCGCGAGCGCTGGCGCAACAGCTCGACCACCTCGCGCGGGCCGGCGGTGAAGCCGCCCGAGGCGCCGCCGAGCGCCTTGCCGAGCGTGCCGGTGATGATGTCGACCCGGCTCTTGCCGCCCATCAGCAAGCCGCGGTGCTCGTGCGTGCCGCGGCCGGTGGCGCCCATGAAGCCGGAGGCATGGCATTCGTCGACGCCGAGCAGCGCGCCATGCTGGTCGCACAGCGCACGGATCCTGTCGAGCTGCGCCACCGTGCCGTCCATCGAGAACACGCCGTCGGTGAACACGAGCTTGAAGCGCGCGCCCGATTCGGAGGCCTCGCGCAGGCAGCGCTCGAGGTCGGCCATGTCGTTGTGCTTGTAGCGCCAGCGCTTGGCCTTGCACAGGCGGATGCCGTCGATGATCGAGGCATGGTTGAGCTCGTCGCTGATGATCGCGTCCTGCTCGCCGAGCAGCGGCTCGAACAGGCCGCCGTTGGCGTCGAAGGCGGCGGCGTAGAGGATCGCATCCTCGGTGCCGAGGAATTGCGCGATGCGCGCCTCGAGCTGCTTGTGCAGGTCCTGCGTGCCACAGATGAAGCGCACCGAGCTCATGCCGTAGCCATGCGTGCGCAGGGCCTCGTGGGCCGCCGCCACCACCCGCGGGTGCGAGGACAGGCCGAGGTAGTTGTTGGCGCAGAGGTTGATCAGCTCGCGGCCGTCGGCAGTGCGCACGACCGCGCCCTGCGGCGTGGCGATCACGCGCTCGCTCTTGAACAGGCCGGCTTCGCGGGTCTGGGCCAGCTCCTGCTGCAGGTGGGCGATGAGTTCGGTGCTCATGAGGAAGGGCTCCGGTGGACCGCGACTACACTCAGGCGGTCTCAGTCCTGTAAATCGAATTGTTGTTCAGTATATCGAACTGCGTTCGATCTTCAAGCCATGCCCCGAGCCACCGGCCGTAGCGCCGCCCCCGCCCCTGCCGAGCCACCACGCGTGGGCACCACGCTGGCCGCGTTGCGCCATGGCCAGGGTCTCTCGCTCGACGAGCTCTCGCGCCGGGCCGGGGTCAGCAAGTCGATGCTGTCGCAGATCGAACGCAACCAGGCCAACCCGACGGTGGCGGTGGTCTGGCGCCTGGCCAACGCGCTTGGCGTGGGCCTGAGCGACCTGCTCGAGGGCGGCAAGGCGGCGCCGCCGGCGATCGTCACCGTGCCGGCCCAGGCCACGCCCACGCTGCACAGCGCCGATGGCGGCCATGAGCTGCGCATCCTTGGCCCGATCGAACTGGCCGGAGCTTTCGAGTGGTACGAGTTGTTGCTGCAGCCCGGCGGCGCGCTGGTCTCGCAGCCGCACGAGCCCGGCTCGCGCGAGCACCTGACGGTGCTCGCCGGCAGCGTCGAGGTCAGCTCAGGCGACGACAGCCAGCGTCTCAAGCATGGCGAGACGGCGCGCTACGCGGTGGACCGCCCGCATGCGATCCGCAACCTGGGCAAGACGGTTGCCACGGCACTGCTGGTGGTGATCCACGGGTCCTAGCGCGCCCTTGGTGCCCGTCGCGCCGCCGGCAGCATCTGCGGCAGGCGCTCCATTCGCGATCGGGCCCACGCCAGCGCCAGCACCAGCAACACGAGGCCCACACCGACGAACAGTTCGGCAGGCACGTCGAGCCTCGCCACGAGCAGCACGATGCCGACCCAGAGCACGATGGCCGGCAGCATCAGGCCCATGCCGGCCAACGGGCCGGGCCGGCGCAGCCGCGACCAATCGCTGACGATGATCACCAGGCCCGCCGGCAACGCCAACGCGACGAACGCGCCGATGATGGCCCATGCGATGCCTGGCACGCGGCCGCCAAACAACCAGGCCATTGCAATCGCCGCGACGCCGATGATGAGCGCGCCCGACGCCAGGTGGTGAAGCGCCAGGTGGCGCACCAGCCAGCGGTTGAGCTCGGCCCGGCGCGGCAGGCCGGGCGCCAGCACCAGCAGCGCCTGCTCGCGGCGCGTTGTGTAGAGGGTCGACCGCAAGCCGACGAAGTAGCCGGTCCAGCCCAGCAACGCGCCGCCCGTCATGCCGCTGGCACCCTCGCGCGCCGCCTGGTCCAACTCGCCCTGCGGCAAAGGCACCAGCAGCATCAGCAGGCCCGGCAGCAGCATGCCGAGCATCAAGAGGTTGCCGGCCAAGGTCGACCAGTGCAGCGACGGCCCGAACACCATTGCCAGTCGCGCGCGGCTGCTGCTGTCCAGTCGCGCCAACAGACGCGCGAGCCAGAGGTGATAGCCCCAGTTGAAGCCCCGGTTGATGGCCGACCAGAACCGCGTTTTCGGCAGCACCTGCACCTCGGCTGCACCCCACTGCTGCAGGCTGTGTATGCGCTGCGACGCCGCGTAGCGCTTCAGGTGCCAGCTCTCGCCATGGCCGAGCAAGCAATGCGCACTGCACCAGCCGACAGCCGCCACCGCGGCGCCCAGCATCAGCAACTGCAGCGGCGGCAGGGCCAGCAGCGCGGCGACCGTCGGCACGGCAGCACGCAACGGCGTGATTGGCACCACGAGGAACCAGGCCCCCCATGCCAGCCAGGCGTGCAGCGGCCATGCCACCGCCCAGGCAAAGAACAGCGCGACCGCCGCCGTGGCGATGATGCAGGGCGCCACATGCCCAAGCAGAGCGCCAAGCAGCAGGCCGGCCACCAAGGCCACGACGGCCCAGCTCAGCAGGAACAGAAGGCGCAGGCGCCGGAGATGGCCCGGCACCAGCCGCGCGGCATTGGGATGGTTCTGCTGCAGCAGGCTGCTCGCCAGCATCCACCAGGCCGCCGCCAGCAGCAGCACGCCCAGCAGCGGCGGCGCCTGCCACCAGCGTAGCGGCGGAATCAGCAAGACCAGGATGACCGGCACCGCGGCGAGAAAGGCCAGCGTGATCCACAGCGTCCAGCGCGAGCCCTGATTGACGGTCTGCCACCACGGCGCGAGCAGCATCTGCCGCCACGGGACCAGAGGCAAGGCGCGGGTGGACGAGTTCATGCGGTGAGCTCCGCGTACAGATCCTCGAAGCCCACCTTCTCGACCAGCACAGCACCGGCCGGCGCCGGTGCCGGCGCATCGGCGGTGCAGCGCACCAGCAGCCGCAGGCGCTCGCCAGCGCCAGTGACCGGCATCCCGGCCAGGGGTTGCAGCGCCTGCGCCTGCATCAACGCGCGCACCTCGGCGGCCGGGCCGCTGAGGCGGCGGGTGGTCTCGATCAGCTCGTCGAGCGGCGCCTGCAGTGCGATCCGACCACGCGCAAGAAAGGCGACATTGAAGGCCACGCGCTCGAGGTCGGACAGGATGTGGGTGCTGAACACCACCGTGGTGCCGCGGTCGAGCACCTGCTCGACCAGCTCGCGCAGGAAGTCGCGTCGGCCCACCGGGTCGAGGCTGGCCACGGGCTCGTCGAGCACCAGCAGGTCGGGCTCGTGCGCGAGCGCACGGATGATCGACAAGCGCTGCTGTTGGCCGCCCGACAGTCGCGCAATCGGGAGGTTCCGGTCGATATCCCAGCGGGTCAGCAGCGCCTCGACCTTGGCCTCGTTCCAGCGTGGATAGAAGCTGCGAAAGTAGGCCAGCAACTGCGCGCCGGTGAGCCACGGGAACAGGTCGGAAGCTTGCGGCACGAAGCCGATGCGAGCGCGTGCCGCGTCGTCCAGCGCCGCCAGCGGCTGGCCGAACAGGCTCACGCTGCCCGAATCGACATCGCGCAACCCGAGCAGCGCTTCGAGCAGCGTCGTCTTGCCGGCGCCATTGCGACCGAGCAGGCCCACGACCTGGCCCGGCACCAGTTGCCAGTCGAGGCCGTCGATCACCGGCCGCTTGCCGTATCCGACGTGGAGCCCCTTGACCTCGACCGACGCGGCCGGCACGAACGGCGAAGCTGCGTGCAGCGAACTCGCCAGCGAGCCGCGCGCCGGCGGCGCATGAGTGGTGCTCACATTCATTCGTCGTTCCCCTTGCCTTCCCGAAGAATCTGGTCGAACAGCGCGACGGCGCGCGCCGATGAAAGCTCGAGCTGGCGAGCCTCCTGCGCGGCGCGCTCGAGCGTCGGTCTCAGCAGCAGGGCACGGTCGGCCAGCGCGGCGGCGCGCTTGTGCTGGGCCGCGACCACCATGCCCAGGCCGCGGCGCCGCTCCAGCGCGCCCTCGGCCTCGAGCAGGCTGTAGGCCTTGGAGACGGTCATCGGGTTCACCGCCAGCGACTGCGCGACGTCGCGCACCGAGGGCATCTCGTCGCCAGCGCGCAACTGCCCGCCCGCCACCAGCCGCCGCACCTGGTCGCTGAGCTGGCGGTAGATTGGCTCGGCGGAGCCGGTGGCCACCGAGAAGAGATCGAGAGGAGTCAAGTCGCGCCGTCGCTACTGTTGTGTATTAGTACAGTAATACACATGATTCACCATTGCAAGTCTCGCCGTTGCACGGACGCCGCGTTCGGTGCTGCCGCCCACGGCTTCCGGTAGTCTTGGCGGTTGCCGCCCGCCATCGCCCATGCCCGACCACGCCGACTCTCCCGCCTTCGAGCGCCCCTTCGTCTACGAAGCGCTGGCGACCAAGGCGCTGTACTTCTCGATCAGCGAGATCCAGAGCCGGATGCTGATCCTCGAGCCGGACGTGCTCGACCTCGAGTACACGCGGGTCATGATGGGTTTCCTGATGTTCGAGCCGCAGCCGCGGCGCATCGGGATGATCGGGCTCGGCGGAGGCTCGCTCGCCAAGTTCTGCTACCGCCACCTGCCGCAGGCGCACATCGAGGTGGTCGAGATCAACCCGCACGTGATCGAGCTGCGCGACGAGTTTCAGGTGCCGCCCGACGACCAGCGCTTCACGGTGGCATGCGGCTGCGGCGCGGCCTTCGTGCAGTCACCGTCGGCACCCTTCGACGTGCTGCTGGTCGACGGCTATGACCGCGACGGCCAGTCGACGCCACTGGCCAGCCAGCGCTTCTACGACGACTGCCGTGCCGCGCTCGGCGCGCGCGGCGTGATGGTCGCCAACCTGCACGCCGGCCACCCCGAGCACGCGCAGCAGCTCGAGCGCATCCGGCTCAGCTTTGGCGGCTCGGTGGTGACGGTGGGTGACGACGACTGCGGCAACAGCCTGGTCTTCGGCCTCAAGGGCCACCCGATCGACGGCCACACGCTCGGGCCGCTGGCGCGCCCCACCGGGCTCGACCGCCAAGCCTGGGCGCAGCTGATGCCTTCGTTCTCGCGGCTGGCGGCGGCGCTGCGCAACGAGCGCCTGCCGCCGCGGGTTCCCGACCTGGGATGAGATCCGGTCGCCGATGATCGCCTTCCTCGAAGCCAGCCGCGCCGGCCTGCTCGCCCGCCACCACTGGTTGCCGAACATCGTGGCCGGCCTGGTCGTCGGCGTGGTCGCCCTGCCGCTGGCGATGGCCTTCGCGATCGCCTCCGGCGCACGCCCCGAGCAGGGCCTCTACACAGCGATCATCGGCGGCCTGATGGTCTCGGTGCTCGGCGGCAGCCGGGTCCAGATCGCGGGGCCGACCGGCGCCTTCATCGCGATCCTCTCCGGCATCACCGCCCAGCACGGCATCGCCGGCCTGCAGCTGGCCACGCTGATGGCCGGCCTGATCCTGCTGCTGATGGGCATCGCCAAGCTGGGCGGCGTCATCAAGTTCATCCCGGCGCCGGTGATCGTCGGCTTCACGACCGGCATCGGCCTGATCATCTTCGTCGGCCAGTGGCAGTACTTTTTGGGCCTGCCCAAGGTCGAGGGCCTGCATTTCCACGACAAGCTGCTGAACCTGCTCGGCGTGCTGGCGCAGTTTCACTGGCCAACGCTCGCGCTCGGGCTGCTGAGCCTGGCGCTGGCGCTGTACTCATCGCGCATCCGCGGCCTGGCGCGCGTGCCCGGGCCACTGGTGGCGATGATCGTGGCAACCTTGCTGCAGGCGCTGCTGCAGTTGCCCGGCGTGGCAACCATCGGCAGCGCCTTCGGCGGCATCCCGCGCGGCCTGCCGGCACCGAGCTGGCCGAGCTTCAGCTTCGGCGACGTCATCACCCTGCTCGGGCCGGCGTTCACGATCGCGATGCTGGGCGCGATCGAGTCGCTGCTCTCGGCAGTGGTGGCCGACGGCATGGCCGGCACCAAGCACGACTCCAACCAGGAACTGATCGGCCAGGGCCTGGCCAACATCGCGGCGCCGCTGTTCGGCGGCTTCGCCGCGACCGGGGCGATCGCGCGCACCGCCACCAACATCCGCAACGGCGGCAACAGCCCGCTGGCCGGCATCGGCCACGCGCTGACGCTGGTGGCGGTGCTGCTGTTCCTGGCACCGCTGGCGGCCGACATCCCGCTCACCGCGCTGGCCGCGATCCTGTTCGTCGTGGCCTGGAACATGAGCGACCTCGGGCATTTCAGACACCTCCTGCTGCGGGCACCGCGCGCCGACAGCGCGATCCTCGTCATCACCTTCCTGCTGACGGTGTTCGCCGACCTGGTGGTGGCGGTCAACGTCGGCGTGATCCTGGCGATCCTGCAGTTCATTCGCCGCATGTCGTCCGCGGTCGAGGTGCAGCAACTCGGCAAGAACGACCTGCAGAGCGAGCTTGACCAGCAGGGCCACGCCGACCTGCCACCGGGCGTGCTGGTCTACGAGATCGACGGGCCCTTCTTCTTCGGCGCGGTCGAGAAGTTCGAAGCCTCGCTGGCGCAGACCCACACCGACCCGCGGGTGCTGATCCTGCGGCTGCGACGCGTGCCGTTCATCGACATGAGCGGCCTGCTGACGCTCGACGAGGTGATCCGCAAGCTGCACAAGCGCGGCGTGCGAGTGATGCTGTGCGAGGCCAACGAGAGGGTGCGCGGCAAGATGTCCAAAGCCGGTCTGCTGGACCTGCTCGGCGCAGAGCACTACGCCGAGCAGTTCGCGCCGCTGCTGCAGCGCGCGGCGGCCGACGCGACTCAAAGCCCGGAGTGAAGCATGGACCACGAGCACGACGAGATTGCATCGAGGCTGCTGGGCAAGCCCTTCGAGGCGCTGGACGCGCGGGCCCAGAAGGTGGCACGCCACATCGCGGGACGGACCCACATCGCGCGCGACCTCACGCAGGATTACGATGCGCGCCCCGGCCTCGGCCAACGCGCCGCCGACGCGGTGGCATCCTTCGGCGGCTCGTGGACCTTCGTCGGCCTGTTCGCTGCGGCGATGCTGCTCTGGGTCGGGCTCAACGCCTTTCTGCTGATGAACCACGGCAAGACCTTCGATCCCTACCCGTACATCCTGCTCAACCTGTTCCTGTCGATGCTGGCCGCGATCCAGGCGCCCATCATCCTGATGTCTCAGAACCGGCAGTCCGAAAAGGACCGCTTGACCACCGCGCACGACTACGAGGTCAACCTGAAGGCCGAACTCGAGATCATGCTGCTGCACCAGAAGATTGATGCGCTGCGCGAGCAGCAGTGGGACGATCTGCTGAAGCTCCAGCAACAGCAACTGGCGCTGCTGACCGCATTGGCCGACAAGGGCAAGCCGGCGGTCGGCAGCTAGGGCCCGCCGATGGTCGCGGTCGCAGGAGACGGTGCGCCGGGCGGCCGCCGACGCACCGGCAGGCGCAGAGACAATGCGAACATGACCAGCATCCGCGCCGGCGGCCACGGCGCGCGATGATCCCTCACAAGAGAAAGCATTCAGCGGTGTCCCGACTCTCCGTACTCCCCCAGTACCTGCTGCCCAAGCGGGCGCTCACCGCGTTTGCCGGCCGCGTGGCGCGCAGCGAGGGCGGCGCCCTCACCACCTACTTGGTCCGCTGGTTCGTGCGGCGCTACGGGGTGCAGATGGATGAAGCGCTGCATCCCGACCCGGCCGCCTACAGGAGCTTCAACGAGTTCTTCACGCGACCGCTGCGACCCGGCGCGCGCACCATCGCGCGTGCCGACTTGGTCTGCCCGGTCGACGGCGCGATCAGCCAGTGCGGCCGCATCGAGCACGACCAGATCTTCCAGGCCAAGGGCCACCACTACTCGACCACCGCGCTGCTCGGCGGCGACGCAGCCATGGCGCGGCACTTCGAGGACGGCGTGTTCGCCACGATCTACCTGAGCCCGAAGGACTACCACCGCATCCACATGCCCTGCACCGGCCGCCTGCAGCGCATGGTCTACGTGCCGGGCGAACTGTTCTCGGTGAACCCGACGACCGCGCGCGGCGTGCCGGGCCTGTTCGCGCGCAACGAGCGCGTGGTCTGCCTGTTCGACGGCGAGCGCGGCCCCTTCGTGATGGTGCTGGTCGGCGCGACGATCGTCGGCAGCATGGCCACCACCTGGCACGGCGTGGTCAACCCGCCGCGCACCCCGGACATTCGCCAGTGGGACTACGAGGCGCAGCCGCTGCGCCTGGAACAGGGCGCCGAGATGGGCCGCTTCCTGCTGGGCTCGACCGTCGTGCTGCTGTTCCCGAAGGACGCCGCCCGCCTGGCCACCGACTGGACGGCCGAGCGCGCCGTGCGGCTGGGCGAGGCGATGGGTACCTGGGCCACCGTGGGCTACTGAGCGCGCGGCGGCATTTCCACACCGCCAACGAAAACGCCACCCGAAGGTGGCGGAAATCGTTGATCTTCTTGGTGGGCGGTGCAGGGTTTGAACCTGCGACCCCTGCCGTGTGAAGGCAGTGCTCTACCGCTGAGCTAACCGCCCGGAATGTTGCGGATCGTTCCGGATTCGCGAGCGGGCAGCGCCATCTCGCGAGCCGCAGATTATGCCACAAGCGGCGCGGCCGGAGCTCAGTCGCCGAGCACCTTCCACCTGCTCTTGCCGCCGCTGGCCTTGTCGAGTTCGGCCAGCATCGCGGCATGGGCCTCGAGTTCGAGCGCGCTCGGCTCGATGACCGGCGGGCTGAAGGAAGCGAGGTCGACCTCGACCAGCGCGACCTCGCCGTTCTGCGCGCCGCCGCCATCGGCCGCGTCGATCACCAGCGAATCCTGGCCGCGCGTCATGCGGATGTAGACCTCGGCCAGCAGCCCGGCGTCGAGCAGCGCACCGTGCAGGCTCCGATTGCTGTTGTCGACCTCGAGCCGCTTGCACAGCGCATCGAGCGAGTTGCTCTTGCCGGGGAACATCTCGCGCGCCATCGTCAGGCTGTCGACCACGCCGGCCACGTGGCGGGTGAAGGGCTGGCGGCCCAGGCGCTTGAGTTCCTCGTCGAGGAAGCCGAGGTCGAAGGTGGCGTTGTGGATGATGATCTCGGCGCCCTGCACGTACTCGAGCAGTTCCTCGACTACCGCCGCGAACCTGGGCTTGTCGGCCAGGAACTCGTCGGTCAGGCCGTGGACCTTGATCGCGTCCTCGTGGCTCTTGCGCTCGGGGTTCAGATAGAAGTGCAGATTGCGGCCGCTGTAGCGCCGGTTCACCAGTTCCACGCAACCGATCTCGATGACGCGGTCGCCGTTCTCCGGACTGAGGCCGGTGGTTTCGGTGTCGAGGAAGACTTGCCTGGACATCTCAGTGGTTCTCTTTTGCGTGGTTGATCGAGTACTTCGGGATCTCCACCACCACGTCGGTCTGCGACAGGATCGCCTGGCAGCTCAGCCGCGAATTGGGCTCCAGGCCCCAGGCGCGGTCGAGCAGGTCTTCCTCGCTCTCGTCCATCTCGCCGAGCGAATTGAAGCCCTCGCGCACGATCACGTGGCAGGTGGTGCAGGCGCAGCTCATGTCGCAGGCGTGCTCGATCTTGATGTCGTGCTCGAGCAGCGCCTCGCAGATCGAGGTACCCGGGTCGGCCTGCACGGTCGCGCCCTCGGGGCAGTACTCGGGGTGCGGCAGGATGCGGATGGTGGTCATCGCGGTGCTGTTCAGAGTTCGTCGAGCCGGCGCCCCGACAAGGCCTGGCGGATACCGCGATTCATGCGGCGCGCGGCAAAGGCCTCGGTCGCGTCGGCCAGCGCCTTGGTCGCGGCCTCGATGGCGGCGGGCTCGGTGCTGTCGGTGTGTGCGGCCTCCAACGCGGCGATGTCGGCATCGATCAGCGCACGCTCCTCGGCGTCGAGCAGATCGCCATCGGCCGCCAGCGCCGAGCGCGTCGCCAGCACCAGCCGCTGCGCGTCGACCCTGGCCTCGCGCAGCGCGCGGTCGCGCATGTCGCCCTCGGCGGTGGCAAAGCCTTCCTGGAGCATCTGCGCGATCTGCTCGTCGGCCAGGCCATAGCTCGGCTTGACCACCACGCTGGCCTCGACACCGGAGCCCAGTTCGCGCGCGCTGACGCTGAGCAGCCCGTCGGCGTCGACCGTGAAGCTGACGCGGATGCGCGCCGCACCGGCCACCATCGGCGGGATGCCGCGCAGTTCGAAGCGCGCCAGCGAGCGGCACAGCTCGACCTGCTCGCGCTCGCCCTGCACCACGTGCACCGCGAGCGCGGTCTGGCCGTCCTGGTAGGTCGTGAAGTCCTGGCCGCGCGCGGTCGGGATCGGGCTGTTGCGCGGGATGATGCGTTCGACCAGGCCGCCCATCGTTTCGATGCCCAGCGAAAGCGGCGTCACGTCGAGCAGCAGCAATTCACCGTCGCGGCCATGGCCGGCGAGCTGGTTAGCCTGGATCGCAGCGCCGAGCGCGACCACCTCGTCGGGGTTCAGGTTGGTCAGCGGCGCGCGGCCGAAGAAGGCCTCGACCGCGGCGCGCACCACCGGCATGCGGGTCGAACCGCCGACCAGCACCACGCCCTGCACTTCCTCGCGGCCGACCTTGGCGTCGCGCAGCACCTTGCGCATCAGGTCGACGGTGCGCTGGGTCAGCGGCGCGGTCGCGGCCTCGAACTCGGCACGCGTGAGAGCAGAGTCGATGCGGCCGGCCTTGAGGCCGATCTGCGCGCGCGCGTCGGCTTCGACGCTGAGCTGTTGCTTGATCGCGCGCGCCTCGCGCAGCACCGCTCGCTTGTCGTGCGCGTCGACCGCGCTCAATCCCGGTAGGCCCGCCTTCGAGAGCAACAGTTCGGCCACGCGCTCGTCGTAGTCGTCGCCGCCGAGCGCCGAGTCGCCGCCGGTCGCGACCACCTCGAACACGCCCTTGGCCAGGCGCAGCAGCGAGATGTCGAAGGTGCCGCCGCCGAGGTCGTAGATCGCGTAGAGGCCCTCGCTGCCGTTCTCCAGCCCGTAGGCGATCGCGGCCGCGGTCGGCTCGTTGATCAGGCGCAGCACGTTCAGCCCGGCCAGTTGCGCCGCGTCCTTGGTGGCCTGGCGCTGGGCATCGTCGAAATAGGCCGGCACCGTGATGACGGCACCGAAGAGCTCGTCGGTGTCGAAGCTGTCCTCGGCGCGCTGACGGAGCGTGGCGAGGATCTCGGCCGAGACCTCGACCGGACTTTTCACGCCGGCGCGGGTGTGCAGCGCCAGCATGCCGGGCCGGTCTTCGAAGCGGTAGGGCAGCTTGTCGGCACCGGCCACGTCGGCCAGCGCGCGACCCATGAAGCGCTTGACCGAGACCACGGTGTGCTCGGGGTCGTCGGCCTGCGCCGCGAGCGCATCGAAGCCGATCGCGCGCCGCCGTTCGTCGAGATAGCGCACCGCCGAGGGCAGGATCACGCGGCCCTGCGCATCGGGCAGGCATTCGGCAACGCCGGAGCGCACCGCGGCCACCAGCGAGTGGGTCGTGCCGAGGTCGATGCCGACGGCGATGCGGCGCTGGTGCGGGTCCGGCGACTGGCCGGGTTCGGAGATCTGGAGCAGGGCCATGATGAACGGGGAATCAGGACGTCATTGTCCCAGCGCCTCGAGCCGGCGATCGAGTTCCTCGCCAAAGCGCTCGATGAACATGAGGGCTCTCAGTTCGGCGGCGGCGGCCGGGCCGTCGGCGCGCTGGTCGAGGGCGGCCTCGAGCGCGCGCAGATGGCGCTGGCGATCGGCCTGGACCTCGCGCGCGATGGCGTCGATCGCCGCCGCGTCGCGCGCCTCGTCGAGTTCCTCGCGCCAGTGCATCTGCTGCATCAGGAAGGCGGGCGGCATCGCGGTGTTGTTGGCTGCACCGACCGGCGCGCCGAGCAGCTCGCACAGCAGCGCCGCACGCTGCAGCGGATCGCGCAGCCGGCGCTGGGCCTCGTTGACGCGCACCGCCCATTGCATCGCGATGCGCTGCGCGGCGGCGCCTTCGCTGGCAAAGCGGTCCGGGTGCACGCGCGCCTGCAGCGACTTCCAGCGCGCATCGACCTCGCTGCGCTCCAGCGCAAAGCGGCGCGGCAGGCCGAACAGCGAGAAGTCGTCGGCGTCGATGGCAAGCAGGGGCTCGGGCGCGTTCATGCCAGTCGCTTTTCGTAGAACAGGCTCAGGCCGTTGTCGGGGTAGCCGCCAAAGGTGCCGCGCAGCGTGTAGCCGGCGCGCTCGTAGAGGCGCACCGCCTCGAGCTGGTCGCGCCCGGTCTCGAGCAGCGCAAGTGGCAGGTCGCGCTCGCCGGCCGCGTCTTCCAGCGCCGCCAGCAGCCGCGCGCCGATGCGCTGGCCGCGCGCTGCGGGCTGCACCATCATTCGCTTGATCTCTGCATAGGGCCGGCCGCTGGTATCGGCCTCGCCGGGCATCGCGCGAAGCGCGCCGCAGCCGAGCAGCGACTCGCCCTGCCAGGCGCCGAGGAAGACGATGTCCGGCGCCAGCAGCGCCTCGATGCCGAGGATGTGGTTGTCCTCGGGGGCGTAAAGGCTGGCGAGGTAGCTGTCGAGCTGGTCAAGCAGTTCGCGCACCGTTGCCTCGTCCGGACGAGTGGGCCGGATCGACAAAGCAAAAGGCGCGGCATCTGCCGCGCCCGTCGTGAAGCCCATGCTGAAACTCAGATGCGGAACGATTCGCCGCAGCCGCAGCGGTCGCGCTCGTTCGGGTTGTGGAACTTGAAGCCCTCGTTGAGGCCTTCGCGCACGAAGTCGAGCTCGGTGCCCTCGATGTAGGGCAGGCTCTTCGGGTCGACCAGCACCTTCACGCCATGCTGCTCGAAGACCACGTCCTCGGGCTGCGCCTCGTCGGCGTACTCGAGCTTGTAGGCCAGGCCCGAGCAGCCGGTGGTCTTGACGCCTAGGCGCACGCCCACGCCCTTGCCGCGGCGGGCAAGGTAGCGGGTGACGTGCTTGGCGGCGGCTTCGGTCAGCGTGACGGGCATCGCGACTCCGACCTCAAGCTGCCGCGCCGTGGCGCGCCTTGTAGTCGTCGACGGCAGCCTTGATCGCGTCCTCGGCCAGGATCGAACAGTGGATCTTGACCGGCGGCAGCGCCAGTTCGGCGGCGATCTGGGTGTTCTTGATCGTCACCGCCTCGTCGAGCGTCTTGCCCTTGACCCATTCGGTGACCAGCGAGCTCGACGCGATCGCCGAGCCGCAGCCATAGGTCTTGAAGCGCGCGTCCTCGATCACACCGGTCTGCGGGTTGACCTTGATCTGGAGCTTCATCACGTCGCCGCAGGCAGGAGCGCCGACCATGCCGGTGCCGACCGTCGCGTCGCCCTTGTCGAAGGATCCGACGTTGCGCGGGTTCTCGTAATGCTCGATGACTTTTTCGCTGTAGGCCATGATGACCTCCTTCGGGAGTATTCCGGTTTATGTCAGTGGGCGGCCCACTGGATGGTGCTGATGTCGATGCCGTCCTGGTGCATCTCCCACAGCGGCGAGAGTTCGCGCAGCTTGGCCACGTTGTGGCGGATGGTGCTGATCGCGTAGTCGACTTCTTCTTCGGTCGTGAAACGGCCGATCGTGATGCGCAGGCTCGAATGCGCCAGCTCGTCGCTGCGGCCCAGGGCCCGCAGCACATAACTCGGCTCCAGGCTGGCCGAGGTGCAGGCCGAACCGGAGCTGACCGCCAGGCCCTTGATGCCCATGATCAGCGACTCGCCTTCGACGAAGTTGAAGCTCATGTTGACGTTGTGCGGCACGCGCCTGGTGGCGTGGCCGTTGAGGAAGGTCTGCTCGATGTCCGACAGGCCCGCCAGCAGGCGCTGTTGCAGCGCGCGGATCTTCGGCAACTCGACGCCCATCTCCTCGCGCGCGATGCGGAAGGCCTCGCCCATGCCGACGCACTGGTGCGTCGGCAGCGTGCCCGAGCGCAGTCCGCGCTCGTGGCCGCCGCCGTGCATCTGCGCCTCCAGGCGCACGCGCGGCTTGCGCCGTACGTAGAGCGCGCCGATGCCCTTCGGGCCGTAGCTCTTGTGCGAGGCCAGGCTCATCAGGTCGACCGGCAGCGTGGCGAGGTCGATCTCGACCTTGCCCGTAGCCTGCGCCGCGTCCACATGGAAGACGATGCCGCGCTCGCGACAGATCGCGCCGATCGCCGCCACGTCCTGCACCACGCCGATCTCGTTGTTGACGAACATCACCGAGGCCAGGATCGTGTCCGGTCGCAGCGCGGCCTTGAACTTCTCGAGGTCGAGCAGGCCGTCTTCCTGCACCTCGAGGTACGTGACCTCGAAGCCCTGGCGCTCCAGCTCGCGCATCGTGTCGAGCACCGCCTTGTGCTCGGTCTTGACCGTCACCAGGTGCTTGCCGCGGGTCTTGTAGAACTGCGCCGCACCCTTGATCGCGAGGTTGTTGCTCTCGGTGGCGCCCGAGGTCCAGACGATCTCGCGCGGGTCGGCACCGATCAGCGCGGCCACGTTCTCGCGCGCCTTCTCGACCGCCTCTTCCGCTTCCCAGCCCCAGGCGTGGCTGCGCGAGGCCGGGTTGCCGAAGTGCTCGCGCAACCAGGGAATCATCGCGTCGACCACGCGCGGGTCCACCGGGCTGGTGGCGCCGTAGTCCATGTAGATCGGGAAGTGAGGAGTCATGTCCATGGCGGGCTCGTCCCTGAGTACGAAGGGATGGCTGGCGAGATGCTTATTTGTTGAAGGCGTTGCCGAGGGCGAAAACCGAGTTCGGCGCGGTGATCTTGATCGGCTTGACCACCGGTGCACTCGAGATGGCGCGCTTGATCGGCGCTTCCTCGATCGAGATGCCCTTGGCCAGCTGTTCGTCGACCAGCTTGCGCAATGAGATCGAGTCGAGGTACTCGATCATCTTCTTGTTCAGGCTGGCCCACAGGTCGTGCGTCATGCACTTGCCGGTGTCGTCGCCCATGCAGTTTTCCTTGCCACTGCAGCCGGTGGCGTCGATCGGCTCGTCGACCGCGACGATGATGTCGGCCACGGTGATGTCGTCCGACTTGCGGCCCAGCGAGTAGCCGCCGCCGGGGCCACGGGTGCTCTCGACCAGCTCGCTGCGGCGCAGCTTGCCAAACAGTTGCTCGAGGTAGGACAGCGAGATCTGCTGGCGCGCACTGATCGCGGCCAGCGCTACCGGACCGGTGTGCTCGCGCAGCGCGAGATCGATCATGGCGGTGACGGCGAAGCGGCCTTTGGTGGTGAGACGCATGACGAACTCCTTGGACTGGCTACCGGCCGATGGACCGGCCGGCTTGCTTGCCTCATGCTCAACCGGCTAATCCCGACTGATTAACTCGATTATAGGGGAAAGCGCGCGGTTTGGTCGGCGGACCGGGCGCCGGTTGCCCTACCGAGAGCCGAGCGTCCTGGACAAATCGTCGAGCAGCCCCTCGCACGCCAGTTCCACCAGGTCGAGCACGCGCTCGAAACCGGCCGCACCGCCGCTGTAGGGGTCCGGCACGATCTCGGTGCCGGCCGCCGGGGCGTACTCCATCAGTCGCCGCAGCCGTGGCTTGAAGCGCGGGTGCGGGCAGGCGTCTTCGAGCAGCGCCAGGTTGTCCCAGTCCATCGCCAGCAGCAGGTCGAAGCGCTCGAAGTCGGCGTCGACCACCTCGCGCGCCCGCTGTGCGGAGAGATCGATGCCGCGCCGCAGCGCGTGGCGCTGGCTGCGCTCGTCGGGCGGATTGCCGACGTGGTAGCGGTGCGTCCCTGCCGAATCGACCTCGACCAGGCCGTCCAGCCCGGCAGCCTGCAACTTGTGGCGCAGCACGCCCTCGGCGGTCGGACTGCGGCAGATGTTGCCCATGCAAACCATCAGGATGCGAAACGGCGGCCGCCGCGCATCGCCGCTCATCGCTTCTGACCTCCGGCGATCGGCAGCACGTTGTCATGGCCCGCGCCGCCGAAGACCTGCTCGCGCAGGATCGCGAGCTGGTCGCGCACCCGCGCCGCCTTCTCGAATTCGAGGTTCTTGGCGTGCTCGAGCATCTGCTTCTCGAGCTGCTTGATGCGGCGGCCGACGTCCTTCTCGCTGAGCGCCTCGAACTCGGCAGCCTGCAGCGCCTTCTGGTCGTCCTTGGCCTGCGCCGAATAGACGCCGTCGATCATGTCGCGCACCTGCTTCTTGATGCCGATCGGCGTGATGCCGTGCTCGAGGTTGAACGCGACCTGCTTGGCACGCCGGCGCTCGGTCTCGTCGATCGCCTTGCGCATCGACTCGGTGATGCGGTCGGCGTAGAGGATCGCGCGGCCGTTGACGTTGCGCGCGGCTCGGCCGATGGTCTGGATCAGGCTGCGCTCGGCGCGCAAGAAGCCTTCCTTGTCGGCGTCGAGGATCGCCACCAGCGAGACCTCGGGGATGTCGAGCCCCTCGCGCAGCAGGTTGATGCCGACCAGCACGTCGAAGGTACCCAGGCGCAGGTCGCGCAGGATCTCCACGCGCTCGACGGTGTCGATGTCGCTGTGCAGGTAGCGCACCTTGACGCCGTTGTCGGCGAGGTAGTCGGTGAGCTGCTCGGCCATGCGCTTGGTCAGCGTGGTGATCAGCACCCGCTCGTTGACCTTCACGCGCTCGTGGATCTCCTGCAGGACGTCGTCCACCTGGTGCGTGGCCGGCCGCACCTCGACGATCGGATCGACCAGCCCGGTCGGCCGCACCAGTTGCTCGACGACCTTGCCCGCATGCTGCTGCTCGTAGGCGGCCGGCGTGGCCGAGACGAACACCGCCTGGCGCATCTTGCGTTCGAACTCCTCGAACTTGAGCGGCCGGTTGTCCATCGCGCTCGGCAGCCGGAAGCCGTACTCGACCAGCGTCTGCTTGCGCGCGCGGTCGCCGTTGTACATGCCACCGAACTGGCCGATCAGCACGTGGCTCTCGTCGAGGAACATCAGCGCGTCGGGCGCCAGGTAGTCGACCAGCGTCGGCGGCGGCTCGCCGGGCGCGGCGCCCGAGAGATGGCGCGAGTAGTTCTCGATGCCCTTGCAGTGACCCACCTCCTGCAGCATTTCCAGGTCGAAGCGGGTGCGCTGTTCCAGGCGCTGGGCCTCGACCAGCTTGCCCATGCCGACCAGTTCGGCCAGGCGGGTGCGCAGCTCTTCCTTGATCGCGTCGGCCGCGGCCAGCACGCGCTCGCGCGGCGTCACGTAATGGCTGCTGGGGTAGACCGTGAAGCGCGGGATCTTCTGGCGGATCTTGCCGGTCAGCGGATCGAACAGGCTCAGCGCCTCGACCTCGTCATCGAAGAGCTCGATGCGGATCGCCATCTCCATGTGCTCGGCCGGGAACACGTCGATGGTGTCGCCGCGCACGCGGAAGGTGCCGCGCGAGAAGTCCACGTCGTTGCGCGTGTACTGCATGCGGATCAGCTGCGCGATCACGTCGCGCTGGCCGAACTTGTCGCCGGTGCGCAGCGTCATCACCATCTGGTGGTAGTCGCTCGGGTTGCCGATGCCGTAGATCGCGCTGACGCTGGCGACGATGATCACGTCGCGTCGCTCGAGCAGACTCTTGGTGGCCGAGAGCCGCATCTGCTCGATGTGCTCGTTGATCGCGCTGTCCTTCTCGATGAACAGGTCGCGCTGCGGCACGTAGGCCTCGGGTTGGTAGTAGTCGTAGTAGCTGACGAAGTACTCGACCGCGTTCTTCGGAAAGAACTCGCGGAACTCGCTGTAGAGCTGCGCCGCCAGCGTCTTGTTCGGCGCGAACACGATCGCCGGCCGGCCGGTGCGCGCGATCACGTTGGCCATCGTGAAGGTCTTGCCGGAACCGGTCACGCCGAGCAGGGTCTGGAACACTTCGCCGTCGCCGATGCCCTCGACCAGCTGGTCGATCGCGGTCGGCTGGTCGCCGGCCGGCGGATAGGGCTGGAACAGCTGGTAGGGCGAGCCCTCGAAGCTGACGAATTCGCCTGCGGCCGGCGGCTCCGCGGACGGGGCCTCGACAACTGCAGCAAGTTCGATCGGCTCGGCCATGGCTTTAAACTCCGGGTGATCCCTAGGGCGACGGGAAACCCGCCAGCGTAGCCGAAATGGCCGCCCGTCACCCGCGCCGGATCAGCCTACCCAACTCCTGCCTGCCGAGCCCGCAATGTCCCAGAGCCTGTTTGCCGCCGTCGAGATGGCGCCCCGCGACCCGATCCTGGGTCTGAACGAACAGTTCAACGCCGACCCGAACCCGGCCAAGGTCAACCTCGGCGTCGGCGTCTACTACGACGAGAACGGCAAACTGCCCCTGCTCAAGTGCGTCGCGACGGCCGAGAAGCAACTGGTCGAGGCCGCCAAGCCGCGTGGCTATCTGCCCATCGATGGCATCGCTGTCTATGACAAGGCAGTTCAGGGCCTGGTCTTCGGCGCAGCGCACGAGGCCGTCACCAGCGGCCGCATCGCGACCGTCCAGGGCCTGGGCGGTACCGGCGGGCTGAAGATCGGCGCCGACTTCCTCAAGCGCCTGAACCCTGCCGCCAAGGTGCTGATCAGCGATCCGAGCTGGGAGAACCACCGCGCGCTGTTCACCAACGCCGGCTTCGCGGTCGAGGCCTACCCGTACTACGACGCCGCCGCGCGCGGCATCGACTTCGTCGCGATGCTGGCCGCGCTGCAGGCGGCGCCGGCCGGCACCATCGTCGTGCTGCACGCTTGCTGCCACAACCCGACCGGCTACGACCTCAGCCCGGTGCAGTGGCTGCAGGTGATCGAGGTGCTCAAGTCGCGCCAGCTGGTGCCCTTCCTCGACATGGCCTACCAGGGCTTCGGCCAAGGCATCGCCGAGGACGGCGCGGTGATCGAGCGTTTCCTCGAGGCCGGCATCGACTTCTTCGTCTCGACCAGCTTTTCCAAGAGCTTCAGCCTCTATGGCGAGCGGGTCGGCGCGCTGAGCGTGGTCTGCGAAAGCAAGGACGAGGCCGCACGCGTGCTGAGCCAGCTCAAGATCGTGATCCGCACCAACTACAGCAACCCGCCGACCTTCGGCGCCCAGGTCGTCGCCACCGTGCTCACCACGCCGGCGCTGCGCGCGCTGTGGGAGGAAGAACTGGCCGGCATGCGGGTGCGCATCAAGGCGATGCGCGAGTTGCTGGTCACCAAGCTGAAGGCGGCCGGCGTCAAGGAAGACCTGAGCTTCATCACCCGCCAGCAGGGCATGTTCAGCTATTCGGGCCTCAACGCGGCCCAGATGCAGCGCCTGCGCGGCGAGTTCGGGATCTACGGTGTCGACTCCGGCCGCATCTGCGTGGCCGCGCTCAACGAGCACAACATCGGCGCCGTGGCCAAGGCGATGGCGGCGGTCGTCTGAACCAGCGATTCGCCCCGCAAACGACCGCGCCCGGCGCGGTCGTTGTGTTTGCGGCGTCCGGATTGCACTTCTTTGCAATTGCCGCGCCCTTTTGTCGCCGCACCCGATGCACCGAAACCGGGGCTGGTGCGTTAAGCAGTGACGGGCCGCCCCCGCGGCCCGCGGATTGTTCGGATGAACCGCTCCCCCTTGCGACTCCATTTCGGCGCCCTCGCCGCCACCGCGCTGGCGCTGCTGCTCGGTGCCTGCACCACGGTCGCTTCCTCGCAGACCGGGGCGCCGCAAGACGACAACGTCGTCGATCCGCCGGCGCGCGTCGGCCGCCTGAGCGCCATGCAGGGCGAGGTGCAGATCACCTCCGAGCCGCAAGGCACCTGGGAGCCGGCGCGCCTGAACTGGCCGCTGACCACGCAAAGCATGCTGTTCGTGCCGCCTGCCGGCCGCGCCGAGACGCGCATCGGCAGCACCGCGGTGCGCCTGGACGGCAACACCCAGGCCGCCTTTGCCCAACTCGACGACCACGCGATCGCGATCGACGTCGTCCAGGGCACCGTGCGCAGTCGGCTGCGCACGCTCTACAGCGGCGACCGCTTCAGCCTCGCCGCCGACGGCGTGCGCGCCGAGGCGCTGCAACCCGGCGACTATCGCGCCAGCTTCCAGCCCGAGCGGCGCGCCTTCACGGTGGCGGTGCTGGCCGGCCGGCTACGCGTGGTCACGCCGAGCAACACGATCGAGCTCACGCCCGGACAGGAGGCCACCATCGAGCGCGGCGGCGCCACGCTGCAACTGGCGCAGGCGGCCGGCGACACGCCCTTCGACCAGTGGGCCGAGGCGCGCGACCAGGCCCAGGAGCGGCTGGCCGCGTCGCGCTATGTCTCGCCCGAGGTCACCGGCGTCGAGTCGCTCGACGAACACGGTCACTGGATGGTCGACAACGTCTACGGCAACGTCTGGTTCCCGACCGTCGTCGCCCCGGGTTGGGCGCCGTACCGCTACGGCCGCTGGGTCTACCTGCGGCCCTGGGGCTACACCTGGGTCGACGATTCGCCCTGGGGCTACGCCCCGTTCCACTACGGCCGCTGGTCGCAGTTCGGTGGCCGCTGGGGCTGGGTGCCAGGCCCGATGGCGGCGCGACCGGTGTGGTCGCCGGCGCTGGTCGGCTTCGTCGGCGGTGGTGGTGGTTACGCGAGCGTCAACATCTCGATCGGCGGCGGGTCGCCGGTCGGCTGGTTCCCGCTCGCGCCGACCGAGATCTACCGCCCCTGGTACCGCTACTCGCCGCGCTATGTGCAGCAGTACAACGTGGTCAACGTGACGAACGTCAGAAACGTCAACGTGATCGCACCACCACAGCGGCCGGGCTTCCCGGTCACAGGCGATCGCCGCGCGCGCATCCCCGAGAACCAGCCGGGCCGTCCAGACGCACCGGCCTACCGCTACGCGCAGCGGCCCGAGGCACTGACCGTGGTCGGTGACGAGGTGATGCGCGGACGCCGCCCGGTGGGCGCGGAGCGCGTGCAGCTCACGCCGGCCCAGGCCGCCCAACTGCGCCCGATCGCGGTGGCGCCCGGTGCGCTGCCCGCGCCGCCGGCGCAGTCCAACGGCGCGGCGCCGGGGCTTGGTCCCCAGCGACCCTGGCTGCCACCGGCGGCGGTCGTGCCCCGGCCGCAGGAGCAACAGCCGCGCCCGCCGACGCTCGCCGTGCCGCAGCAGCCGAGCATCGAGCCACAGCAGCAGCCGCGCCCGCTGCCCAACTACGGACGCCCGGGGCGCTTCGAGGACGAGCGCCAGAGGCCGCAGCGGCCGGCGCCTTCGACGGCCCCCGCCGAACCCGGCCGCGGCGCCGAGGCGACGCTCCGCCAACCGCCGCAGTGGTCGAATCGACCGGGCCGAGAGGACCGGCAGCCACCACAGCAACAGGTGATACCGCAGTCGCCGTCGCAGGCCATGCCGCAGCCGGGTCGCCCGCCGGTGCAGGCCGAGCAGCGGGCACCGGCGCAGATGCCGATGCCGGCGGCGCGGCCGCCGCAGGGCGAGGTCCCGCGTCCCGCACCGCCCGCCGATGGCGAGCGCCGTGCCAAGGCGCACGACAACGAGCGTGACAAGGAGCGTGCAAGGGATCGCGACGGCTCGACACGACGCGCGGAGCGCTGAGTCCCGAGGCGCCGCGCGTGCAGGCGCGGGCATGGTCGTGACGAAATGCCGGCGCCCCGCGAGGAACGTGAATTTCGTCGCTCGCACGGCCCCTTGTCGCGTCCGGGACAGCGGGCTTCCCCTGTCGATTGGAGGCGCCACTCGAGGGCTTGCGTCCCTAGAATGCGGCAGTGCACCATGAGTGCACTTGTCTTCTTGTGCGTTCTCCCGGAGCCCCGCCATGCTGTACCAGTTCTACGAAGCTCAGCGCGCGATGCTCAGCCCCTTCGCCGAGTTCGCCAGCGCCACCGCCAAGCTCTACAGCCATCCGCTGTCACCCTTTGCCCAAGGCCCCGGCGCGCAGCGCATGGCCGCCGGCTATGACCTGATGCACCGGCTGACCAAGGAGTACGAGAAGCCCGAGTTCGGCATCACCGGCATCTCGGTCGATGGCACCGAGATCGCGGTGCAGCAGCTGACTGCGCTCGCCAAGCCCTTCTGCCGACTGCTGCGCTTCAAGCGCTACACCGACGACGCGCGGATGCTCGAGAAGATGCGCGCCCAGCCCACCGTGCTGGTGGTGGCGCCGCTCTCGGGCCACCACTCGACGCTGCTGCGCGACACCGTGCGCACGCTGCTGAAGGACCACAAGGTCTACATCACCGACTGGATCGACGCCCGCATGGTGCCGCTCGAGGCCGGCGCCTTCCATCTCGACGACTACGTCCGCTACGTGCAGGAGTTCATCCGCCATGTCGGCGGCGACGTCAACGTGATCTCGGTCTGCCAGCCCACGGTGCCGGTGCTGGCGGCGATCAGCCTGATGGCCTCGGCCGGCGAGACCACGCCGCGCACGATGGTGATGATGGGCGGCCCGATCGATGCCCGCCGCTCGCCGACCGCGGTCAACAACCTTGCGACCAACAAGAGCCACAGCTGGTTCGAGAACAACGTGATCTACCGCGTGCCGCAGAACTTCCCGGGCGCCGGCCGTCGCGTCTACCCCGGCTTCCTGCAGCACACAGGCTTCGTCGCGATGAACCCGGATCGCCACGTCACCTCGCACTACGACTACTTCCTCGACCTGGTGCGCGGCGACGACGACAGCGCCGACGCCCACCGCACTTTCTACGACGAGTACAACGCGGTGCTCGACCTGCCGGCCGAGTACTACCTCGACACGATCAAGACCGTGTTCCAGGACTACGCGCTGGTCAACGGCACCTGGACCGTCGCCGGCAAGCCGGTGCGGCCGCAGGACATCACGAGCACCGCGCTGCTGACGGTCGAAGGCGAGCTCGACGACATCTCCGGCGCCGGCCAGACCCACGCCGCGCACGATCTCTGCGCCGGCATTCCGCAGTCGCGCCAGCAGCGCTACGACGTGGTCGGTGCCGGTCATTACGGCATCTTCTCGGGCCGCCGCTGGCGCGAGCATGCCTACCCGCAGATCCGCGACTTCATCGTGCAGCACCAGCAGGCGCCGCAGCCGCGCCGCGCTGCGGTGAAGACCACGACGGCCGCGCCGGCCGGCAAGAAGGCGGCAGCGCCGCGAAAGCGCGCGCTCGCCAAGGCGTGACCACGGCCGCGGCGCCCGGCGTCGTCGAAGCGATCGACGCCGCGCTGCCGCAGACCCAGTGCACGCGCTGCGGCTATCCCGACTGCCGCGCCTACGCCGAGGCGATCGCCGATGGCAGCGCCGGGATCAACCGCTGTCCGCCGGGGGGCGCCGAAGGCGTCGCGCGGCTGTCTGCGCTGACCGGCCGGCCGCCGCTGCCACTTGACCCTGATTGCGGCGCCGAGGGCCCGCTGCGGCTGGCGCTGATCGACGAGGCCTGGTGCATCGGCTGCACGCTGTGCATCACGGCCTGCCCGGTCGACTGCATCGTCGGCAGCAACAAGCGCATGCACACCGTGATCAGCGCCCAGTGCACCGGCTGCGAACTGTGCGTGCCGGCCTGCCCGGTCGACTGCATCTCGATGGTCGCGGTCGACGCCGGTTCCGATGCACCGACCGGCTGGGCCGCGTGGGGTCCGCAGCAGGCGAGCGATGCGCGACGGCGCTATCGCGCCACCACGGCGCGCCGCGCGCGCGCCAGGACCGAGCACGACGAACGTCTGGCCGCCAAGGCTGCAGCCAAACTGGCCGACCTCGCGACCGCATCGACGCTGACGGACCCTTCGGCGCTCGATCGCAAGCGCGCGCTGGTCGAGGCCGCGATGGCGCGCGCCAGAGCTCGTCGCGACGAGTCCTGAACAGCCGGCACAATGCCGGCGCATGAAGATGAACAGCGCCGACATCGAGCCCTTCTTCGCGACGCTGAAGGCGGCCAATCCGCAGCCGCAGACCGAGCTGGAATACAGCAGCGTGTTCGAGTTGCTGGCCGCGGTGCTGCTGTCGGCTCAAGCCACCGACGTCGGCGTCAACAAGGCGACGCGACGGCTGTTTCCGGTGGCCAACACGCCGAGCAAGATCCTCGCGCTCGGGGTCGAGGGCCTGGGCGAGTACATCAAGACCATCGGCCTCTATCGCAACAAGGCAAAGCACCTGATCGAGACCTGCCGCATCCTGGTCGAGCAGCATGGTGGCGAGGTGCCGCGCAGCCGCGAGGCGCTCGAGGCGCTGCCCGGCGTCGGCCGCAAGACGGCCAACGTGGTGCTCAACGTCGCCTTCGGCGAGGCGACGATGGCGGTCGACACCCACATCTTCCGCGTCGGCAACCGCACCGGCCTGGCATCCGGCAAGACGCCGCTGGCGGTGGAACAGCAACTGATGAAGCGGGTGCCGGCGGCCTACCTGGTCGACGCCCACCACTGGCTGATCCTGCATGGGCGCTATGTCTGCCAGGCAAGGAAGCCGCTGTGCTGGCAATGCGGGGTGGCGGCGTGGTGCAGTTTCAAGCCGAAGACGCCGGCGCCGGCGGCATGAGGGCCGCTGCGTTCGTGCTGGCGGCTCTGCTGGCCGTGACTGCGGCACACGCCGCACCGGTGAGCACCACGGATGATCTTGGCAACACGATCACGCTGCCGCAGCCGGCGCGGCGCGTCGTGTCGCTCGCGCCGCACCTGACCGAACTCGCCTACGCCGCCGGCGGCGGAGCCGCGCTGGTCGGCGTCGGCCGCTACGGCGACTATCCGGCCGCGGTGCGCAAACTACCTCAGGTGGGCGATGCCTACGCGCTCAATCTCGAGGCGATCGCGGCGCTGAAGCCGGACCTGGTTCTGCTGTGGGGCAGCGGCACCAACGAACGCGCCAAGGCGCAGTTGCGAGCGCTGAGGATTCCGGTCTACGAGAGCGAGATCCGCAGCGTCGAGGGCATCGCGAGCGCGCTGCGCGCGATCGGTGCGCTGCTCGGCACCGAGCCGGCCGCGCAGGCCGCCGCCGGACAGTTGCAGCTCGACTGGCAGTCGCTCGGCGAACAGTATGCGAAGCGCGCTCCGGTGCGCGTCTTCTACCAGCTCTGGCACGAACCGCTGATGACGCTCAACGGCGAGCACCTGATCAGCAGCGCCATCGCCACCTGCGGCGGCGTCAACGTGTTTGCCACGCTGCCGACGCTGACCTCGACCGTGAGTTGGGAAGCCGCGGTCAAGGCCGACCCGCAACTGATCGCCACCGCCGGCGCCCAGGCCGACGACGCACACCTCGAAGGCTGGCAGCGCTTTTCATCGCGCGTCAGTGCGGTGCGCGACGGCCGCTACGCCCTGCTGCCCGGTGAACTGATCGCGCGCATGGGGCCGCGCTTCGTGCTCGGCGCGCGCCAGCTCTGCGAGGCGATCGACAAGGTGCGTTAGATCAAGCCCTCTGGTCGGGCAGCCACAGTCCCTGCACGCTGCGCCAGCGGCAGCGATAGACCTGTTCGAGCAGCGCGGCATCGAGCAACTCGGCGGCCGGGCCGGCATGCCAGCCACCGGCGCCGTCGTCGAGCAGCGCCAGCACGTGCGTGGCGGTGCGCGCGATCCAGTTGATGTCGTGCGCGCTGATCACCTGCGCGCTGCTCGCCGGCGCCGACGCGAGCCAGGCCGAGACCTGCAACTGGTGCGCCGGATCCTGGAAGGCGACCGGTTCGTCGAGCAGCAAGAGCGGCGCACCCTGCAACGCGGCCTGCGCCAGCGCCACCCGCTGTCGCTCACCACCCGAGAGTTCGAGCACGCTACGCGGCGCCAGCTCGGCCGCGTCGAGCGCCGACAGCGTGGCGTGCAGATCGCGGGCGCCCGGCACCACCGTGCACAGCGCCAGCAGCCGCGCCACCGGCAGCGCAAAGCGATCCTGCGCCTGCTGCGGCATGAAGGCGCGCACCGCGGCCGCGTCGGCCGGCGACCACTGCCGCTGTTCGCGGCCGAGCCACTGCACGCTGCCGCTGCGGGCCGGAACGTCGAGCCCGGCGAG
Source organism: Rivibacter subsaxonicus (assembly GCF_004217215.1). GTDB lineage: Bacteria > Pseudomonadota > Gammaproteobacteria > Burkholderiales > Burkholderiaceae_C > Rivibacter > Rivibacter subsaxonicus. Next base: position 59,913 of record NZ_SHKP01000006.1, on the reverse strand, counting down.
CGCGCGCAGCAAGGTGCTCTTGCCGCTGGCGTTGCGGCCGATCACGCACCAGCGCTCGCCGCGGCGGACCTGCCAGTCGAGCTCATGAACAAGCAGCCGATCGCCGGCGCGCAGCGACAGCGCCTCGGTGGCAAGCAAGGGGGCGTAGCAGCTGCTCATGAACGCGGTCTCGCCAACAACACGATGAACACCGGCGCCCCGATCAGCGCCATCACCGCACCGACCGGCAGCTCCATCGGTGCGGCCACCAGGCGAGCCAGCAGATCGGCGCCGATCAGCAGCGCCGCACCGCCGAGTGCCGACAACGGCGCCAGCCAGCGCGTGCGCTGCACGCCGAGCAGGCGCAGCGTCTGCGGCACCACCAGGCCGACGAAGCCGACCGCGCCCGCGGTGGCCACCGCCAGTGCGGTGGCGAGCGCGGCCGCGACCAGCAACTCGAGCCGCAGCCGGCGTACCGGTTCGCCGAGCAGCGCCGCCGCCTCGCTGCCGATCAGCAGCCGGTCGACGCTGCGCTGGCGCGCCAGCAGCGCGAGCACCAGCAGCGCCGCGCCGAGCAGGCACCAGACACCGCCGCTCGCACCCGAGAGATCGCCAACCAGCCAGAAGATCGCGCCACGCAGGCGCTGGTCGGGCGTGATCGTCAGCAGCAGCGAGACCGCCGCACCGAACAGCGCCGCCAGCATCGCGCCGCTGAGGATCAGGCGAGCCGAGGCATCGTCGCTGGCCGCCAGCGCACGCCGCGCTATCAGCAGCAGCGCCCCGGCCGCCAGCAGCGCGCCGAGCGCGGCACCGAAGGCGAGGCTCAGGCCCAGGCTCAACGCCAGCAGAGCGCCCATCGCCGCGCCGCCCGAGGTGCCGAGCACGTAGGGATCGGCGAGCGGGTTGCGCAGCAGCACCTGCATCGCCAGCCCGGCCAGCGCCAGCAGCGCGCCGACACCGGCTGCCGCCGCCACGCGCGGTGCGCGCAGCACGACGATCAGTTCGGCATCGAGGCCGCCGGCGCCGAGCAACAGCGCCAGCGCGACCAGGCCCATGCTCGCCACGGCGAGCACGAGTGCGATCAGGCGCAGGCGGGTTGCGTCGGCTTCCATGCGGCGAGCACGCTACCTCAGCTGCCAGCCAAGCTGCACGAACACCCCGCGCGGCCGGCCGTTGTAGCCGTAGACCGGCTGGTACTCGCGGTCGAACAGGTTCTCGAGCGTTGCCTGCAGGCTCCAGTCGGCGTTGATGCGCCAGCGCGCGCTGGCGTCGAGCACGGTGTAGGCCTCGAGCGTGACGCCGCCGTTGTCGGGCCGGCTGCCGACGCGCTTGAGCGCGGCGTCGGCCGACCAGGCGTCGGCGTCGTAGCCGGCACGCAGCGCGAGCAGCTGACGCGGACGACGCAGCAGTTGCTGGCCGGTGGCGTCGTCGCTCGGATCCTGGAAGGTCGCTTCGCCATCGAGACGCCAGGCGCCGAGCTGCGTGCGCGCCGTCAGTTCGATGCCGCGGTTGCGCGCGCTGTCGATGTTCTGCGGCACGAAGTTGGCGTCGTTGGCGATCTTGTTCTCGTAGCGGGCGCCGAACAGCGTGGCGCGCAGCAGCGCGCCTTCGCCCTGCCACTGCAGCGCGAGGTCGGCATTGCGCGCGCGCTCGGGCACCAGGTTCGGGTTGCTGCAGGCGTAGCCGAAGGGCGAGCAGTCGAAGAACAGGAAGTCGAGCGTCGGCGGCGTGAAGCTCGAGGACAGCGTCGTCAACACGCTCAGCTCGCGGCCCAGGTTGAAGCGCGCCCCGAGCAGGCCGGTATTGGCGCCGCCGAAGTCGCTGGTGTCGTCGCGCCGCAGGTTGAGCTGCAGGCCGCCCCAGTCGGCATCGAAGCTGGCGCCGGCGCGCAGCGTGTTGGTGCGGCGCGAGGTCTGGGTGTAGGTCGGGTTGTCGGTCGACTGGCGCAGCTGCTCGCCGCCCAACTGGACGGTCAGGCCGGCGAGCGGCTTGCCGGTGAGGTCGATGACCGCCTGCCGGTTGTGCAACTCGTTGCCGAAGTCGAAGGGGCCGAAGGCGCCGACGGTGAAGTTCTCGCGCTTCTCGTCGTTCGCGCCGGCGCGCCAGGCCAGGGTCCAGTCGGGCAACAGGCGGTGGCTGCCGCGCAGCGCCAGCGCGCGCTGGGTGGTTTCGCTCAGATGCGTGTCGGTCGGGGTCGCGAAGGACGAGGGGTCGTCGTAGAGCGCCTTGCCGCTGAAGTAGTTGAAGTCGGCGCCGAGTTCCTGGCCTTCGGCCAGCGTGGCGTCGAGCGCGAGCGCGGCGTTGCGGCGCCGGTTGCCGTCGTCGTCGGGGTTGGCGTTCGGCGCGATCTGAGGGTTGGCGGCCGAGAAGCCGTCGCTGCGCTCGCCGCCGACGCTGAGCCGGCCACGGAACATGCCGTCGCCGGCACCGATGCTGGCGTTGGCGGCGCGCGTGGCCATGTTGCCAACACCGGCATTGACCGCAGCCGTGAAGCCGCCGCCGCGCCGCGTGAAGACCTGGATCACGCCGCCGGTGGCGTTGGCCCCGTGCAGTGCCGACAGGTTGCCGCGCACGACCTCGATGCGCTCGATCGCGTCGGTCGGAATCTGGGCGATCGCGGCCAGGCCGCTGGTGACGTCGGTGATCGGCACGCCGTCGATCAGCACCAGCGTGTCGCGCGAGTCGGCGCCGCGCAGCCGCACGGTGGCCAGCGTGCCGGGGCCGCCGAGCTGTTCGAGCTGGACCACGCCCAGCCGCGACAGCGCCGATGGCAGGTCGCGCACGCCGCTGCGCTCGATGTCCTCGCGCGTGATGACGCTGGTGGCGGCGAACTCGCTGCCAAGAGTGCGCGGCGCGATGAGGCCGGTGACCACCACCGGGCGCAGCGTCGACGACGCATCGGCGTCGGCAGCGATCGAGGAAATGGAGGCGCAGCAAAGCGCAACGGCGCAGCCGAGCCGCGAGAGCCTGGTCCGGGGGACCTTGAGGGAGGGATTCATGGAGAGGTCAACGGTGGCACTGCCCGCGCGAGCTTCCCCGCAAGCGCTGGCGACATGGCGCGCGCCGCTTGCTGCGCGGCACGCACCCCCTGTTGGCCGGTCTCCGGGCTGGCGGAGACGACCCGTGCGACCTTCCCGGTCGCCTCGGGCGACCAGTGGCATGTGCACACGAGCGGGCATCCGGATCGCGTCGTTTCCGACGCGGAGCCAAACGCCGTCCGCTTACCGTTGCGGGGGCAGCGCAGGTTGGGCTTCACCGCTGCACGAGGTGTCGCCGCCCTGCTTCCCGTTTCACTGCACCGATGGAACCACCGGTGCGAGCACCAACGCCGCGCAGTGTAGCTTTGGCGCCGACGCTGCCGCGCGACGACGGCCGCGGTGTGCATTGCGCCCGCATCCGGGTGCCGGGCGCATGCGGGCGCGTGCGGGCGCGCGCGAGGCGCCACCTACAATCCGCGCGCCGCCTCGCATCCACGGACGCGAGGCCGGCCCAAGAAGAGGAATGGCATGGCGAGCATCGACGATCTGGCCGACCGCGTGGAGCGGCTGCTGCTGCGGCATGAAGAGCTGCAGCGCACGCATGCGCTGACGGTTTCGCAGCTGGCGGCGGTGACGTCCGAGCGCGACTCGCTGAAGTCGCGCCTGGCGGCGGCGCGTCAGCGCGTCGAGGCGCTGCTCGACCGGCTGCCGCCCGCCACGATCCCGGCCGAGTCGGACCTTTCCTCCAGTCAAGCGCGGAGCGACGACGAATGACCAAGCAGCTCGAGGTCACGATCATGGGCCAGAGCTACCTGCTCGGCTGCCCCGAGGGTGGCGAGCAGGCACTGCTGACGGCAGTGGTCGAGGTCGACCGCGAAATGAGCGCGATCCGCGACGCCGGCAAGGTGCGCGCGCGCGAACGCATCGCCGTGCTGGCCGCGCTGAACCTGGCCTACGCTCTGGCCAGGCAGCCGGAGCCAGCGCCGGCCGCCGCCAAGCCGGCCGCGCGCCTTCCCGGCGACGAACAGCCCGATGTCGATGCGCTGGTCAAGCGCATCGATGCATTGCTCGGATCAGACGGTCAGCTGCTGTAACGCTAGGCCCGCACGCAGCGGGTGCGTCGTACACTTTGATCGTCCGTCGCGTTCGCGGGAGTTTTATATTTCCTTGAACCAATGCTCATATGAGCCCGGGCTGGGAACATTGCTAGGCGGGCGTGAGCGTCTCGCGTCAGACGAACCCGAAGCCTTGCTGACCTGGCCCACCTGAACCCCCGCGTTCAGGAATGCGGCTCCCGGCTCGCGGCGGACACCTTTTCTTCCTCCCGCTGCCGCCGCGCGACAGCCCCGACGCGATCCATCCGATGGCCTACTGGCTGATGAAGAGCGAGCCCGAGGAGTGCTCGATCGACGATCTTGCGCGAGCCCCGATGCAGTCGGTGCCCTGGACTGGCGTTCGCAACTACCAGGCGCGCAACTTCATGCGTGACGCGATGCAGATCGGCGACGGCGTGCTGTTCTATCACTCGTCCTGCCCGCAACCCGGCGTGGCCGGGCTCGCCGAGGTGAGCGCCCTGGCCTACCCCGACGCCACCCAGTTCGATCCGCACAGTCCCTACTACGACCCCAAGTCCAAGCCCGATGCGCCGCGCTGGCTGCACGTGGACGTGAAGCTGGTTCGCAAGACCTGCCTGCTGCCGCTGGCCGAGATGCGCGCCGCGCCGGAGCTGGCTTCGATGGAGCTGCTGCGACGCGGCAGCCGGCTCTCGATCACGCCGGTCACCCCTGCGCAGTGGGCCGCGGTGCTGGTCAGGCTCGAAGACAAATCTCGATGAGCCTGCTCGACGGCAGGCTGGTCCTCGAACTGCTATTGCTCGGCAGCATCGGCGGCTTTCTCGCCGGGCTGCTCGGCATCGGCGGCGGCATGATCCTCGTGCCCTTCACCAGCTGGATCCTGGCCGGCCGCGGCGTCGAGCCAGGCCTCGCACTGAAGATGGCGATCGCGACCTCGATGGCGATGATCCTGTTCACCTCGATCTCGAGCGTGCGCGCCCACCATCGGCGTGGCACGGTGCGCTGGGACCTGGTGCGCGGCCTGGCGCCGGGCATCGTCGGCGGCGGGCTGCTGGCCGGCGCCGGCGTGTTCGCGATGCTGCGCGGCCAGGCGCTGGGGCTGGTGTTCGGCCTGTTCGTCGCGCTGTCGGCAACCCAGATGCTGCTCGACCGCAAGCCGGCTCCGACCCGCCAGATGCCGGGTCCGGGCGGACGCGCCGCCGCGGGCGGAGTGATCGGCTTCGTCTCGGGTCTGGTCGGCGCCGGTGGCGCCTTCATCTCGGTGCCCTTCATGACCTGGTGCAACGTGCCGATCCACAACGCGGTCGCCACCAGCGCCGCGCTCGGCCTGCCGATCGCGCTGGCCAACGTCAGCGGCTACCTGATCGGCGGGCGCGGCCTCGACAACCCGGTACCGGGCTCGCTGGGCTACCTGTGGCTGCCGGGCGTCGCGCTGCTGGCCAGCGCCAGCGTGCTGTGCGCGCCACTGGGCGCCCGCATGGCCTACAGGATGAACGTGGGCCAGCTCCGGCGCGCCTTCGCGCTGCTGCTCTACGGCATTGCCGCCCACATGCTCTGGAAGGCCGTTCGCGGCTGAAGCCGCGCAGCGGCCGCTGCACGAACCGTGTCAGCGCGGGTCGAAGGGGATGCTGGCCAGCGCCACGTGGTTGCCGCCACGCTGCTTGGCCTCGGCCAGCGCGTCACTGGCGGCCTGGACCAGCCCGCTCTGCGTCTGCGCGGTGTGCGGGAAGCTCGCCACGCCCATCGAGACCGTGAAGCGCAGCGCCTGCCCGTCGCGCACCACGAGCTGGGTCGCGCACTGGCGGCGCAGGCTCTCCATGCGCGAATGCGCGGTCGCCAGGCCGACGCCCGACAGCAGCACCGCAAAGCTGTCGCGGCCCATCCGGCAAGGCGCGTCCATCGCCCGCGTGTTGCCGCGCAGCAGACCGGCGAGGGACTCGGCCACGCGCTCGCGGTCGGCCTCGTCGTGCGCCGGCCCCTGTGCCGACGCCGGATCCAGCTCGACCAGCACCACGGCAAACTCGCGATGCTCGCGCATCGAGAGGTCGACCTCGCGCCGCAGGTGATCTTCGAACTGCTCGGCCGGGTACAGGCCGCCACCGGCCGCACGCGAGGTGCCCCGGCTCTCGGCATCCTCGCGCAGCCCGGCGTTGACCTGCTGCTGGGCTTCGAGCTGCAGCAGGGCCTCTCGCAGCGAGGCCTCGGCACGCCGCAAGGGGCTCGACTCGAGCCAGACGCCGAGCAGCGCCGCGCCGCCGGGGCCGGCCGGATCGAGCCGCATGCGCACGGTCTGAAACTCGCGCCGCTGGCCGTCGCGATCGATCGTGAACTCGCTGCGCACGGGGCCGGGTTGCACGCCGAGCGCCTGATCCTGCAATCGCAGCGTGGCGGTCAGCGCCGGAGGCAGCAACTCCGCATCTGCGCGACCGGCCAAGCTGCCGTGTGCGATGCCGAGCAGCCGCTCCGTCGCCTCGTTGGCAAACACGTAGCGGCTATTGCCGTCCTTGAGGTAAACCGCGGCCCCGATGGCGTCGAGCGCCACGGCAAGCGACATCCACGAAGGATCCAGGGCGGGCGCGGTCATCGCTTCGGTGGCGGGCAGCATTGCTGTGATCGCGCGGTTGGCTTCGGGCCTGAGCGTCCGAACGGACACCGGATGAAATGATGATAGCGGCGGCACCGCCAACCGCACCCCCGAGGATTGGTAGAACTGTGGTTCGATCAGGGTGGGTCCCGATAATCGCCCGATGCAAGTCTTCGATGTCGTGGTCGTCGGCGCCGGCGCTGCCGGCCTGTTCTGTGCAGGCGTTGCCGGCCAGCGTGGTGCCCGCGTGCTCTTGCTGGACCATGCCGCCAAGCTGGCCGAGAAGATCCGCATCTCTGGCGGCGGCCGCTGCAACTTCACCAACAGGGAAGCCGGCCCTGCAAACTTCCTGTCAGACAACCCGGCCTTCTGCCGCTCGGCACTGGCCCGCTTTTCGCCACGCGACTTCATCCGCCTGCTCGACCGCGACCGCATCGGCTGGCACGAGAAGCATCGCGGCCAGCTGTTCTGCGACGAGGGCAGCGAAGAGGTCATCCGCTTGCTGCTGCGCGAGTGCGAGGCCGGTGGCGTCACGCTGCGCCAACCCTGCGGCGTGCACGCGGTGCGCCATGGCGACGCCGGCTTCGAGCTCGACACCGACGCCGGCCCGGTGCGTTCGGCGCGGCTGGTGATCGCCAGCGGCGGCCTCTCGATCCCGAAGATCGGCGCCACCGACTTCGGCTACCGCGTCGCGCGCCAGTTCGGGCATCGGGTCATCGAGCCACGGCCGGCGCTGGTACCGCTGACTTTCGACGCCGCGGCCTGGGCGCCGTTCGCCGAGCTTGCCGGTCTTTCGCTCGAGGTGCGCGCCAGCACGGGCGCCGGACGAGTCGGCGGGACGCGCGGCGAGTTCCTCGAAGACCTGCTGTTCACCCACCGCGGCCTGAGCGGACCGGCGATCCTGCAGATCTCGAGTTTCTGGCAGCCGGGCGCGCCGATCAGCCTCGACCTCGCGCCCGGCATCGACCTGGCCGCGACCCTGACCGGCGCCAAGCAAGGCGCCCGGCGCCAGCTCGACACCGAACTCGCGCTGCACCTGCCGGCGCGCCTGGCGCAGCGCTGGCTGGCTCCGCTCGGCGAACTCGGTCGGCGGCCGCTGGCCGACGTGCGCGACCGCGACCTGCAGGCGCTGGCCACCTCGCTGCAGCGCTGGCAACTCACGCCGACCGGCACCGAGGGTTGGCGCAAGGCCGAGGTCACGATCGGCGGCGTCGATACCCGCGAGCTGAGCTCGCAGACGCTGGAGAGCCGTCGCCTGTCCGGCCTGCACTTCATCGGCGAGGTCGTCGACGTCACCGGCTGGCTCGGCGGCTACAACTTCCAGTGGGCCTGGGCCAGCGCCCACGCCTGCGCCCAGGCGCTTGCACCGGTGGCCTCTGCTGCGTGAGCGCCCGCTCACAACGCGATTGCGATCGCACGGCCCGTCGTGCTATACTCTCGGTCTTTGCCGGCAAACTCGCGCGTCGAGTCGCGGCAGCAGCTAAAGCGCAGCAGAACCTCCGGGTTCAAGGCTGGGCGGGGTGATCCGGAACCACCGCGCCACAGTTTGCGATCTGCCAGCCCCGACCTCCGAGCGCCCAACACAGGATCCTGATTTAAATGACCACCATCCGCGTCAAAGAGAACGAGCCGTTCGACGTTGCCCTGCGCCGCTTCAAGCGCACCATCGAGAAGCTCGGCCTGCTGACCGACCTGCGCGCTCGCGAGTTCTTCGAGAAGCCCACTTCCGAGCGCAAGCGCAAGAAGGCGGCTGCGGTGAAGCGCCAGCACAAGCGCCTGCGCAGCATGCAGTTGCCCAAGAAGATGTACTGAACTTTGCTCCCTCGAGCACGCTGCGCCTTCGGGCGTGGCAATTCAAAGCCCGCGGGGGACGCCCAGGCGGGCTTTGTCGTTTCTGCTGAACCACCTTTCCCGGAGTCCACGCGATGAGCCTGAAAGACCGCATCACCGAAGACATGAAGAACGCGATGCGTGCCAAGGAGGCCGAGCGCCTCGGCACGATCCGCCTGCTGCTGGCCGCCCTCAAGCAGAAGGAGGTCGACGAGCGCGTGGTGCTCGACGACGCCATGGTCATCGCGATCGTCGACAAGCTCGTCAAGCAGCGCAAGGACGCGATCACCCAGTTCACGCAGGGCGGGCGGGTGGACTTGGCCGACAAGGAAGCGGCCGAGATCGTCGTGCTCGAGGCCTACCTGCCGGTGCGGCTGTCGGCCGAGGCAGTGGCGGCCGAGGTCGCCAAGCTCTTGGCCGAACTCGGCGCCAGCGGCCCGGGCGACATGGGCAAGGTGATGGCCGCGGCCAAGCAGAAGCTGGCCGGTGTGGCCGACATGGGCCAGGTGTCGGTGGCGGTGAAAGCCGCCCTGGCGCGCTGAGGAACCTCGTCTGCCCTAAGCTTGAGCGTATGAGCATCGACCTGCCCGCTTTTCGCCTCAACGCCGACATCGCCACCGCCCCCCAGCTCGGACCCGAGCACATGGCGGCGGCCGCGGCGGCCGGCTTCAGGAGCGTCATCAACAACCGGCCCGACGGCGAAGGCGGCCCGCATCAGCCGAGCAACGCCGCGGTCGAGGCCGCCGCCCGCGCCGCCGGGCTCGAATACGCCTACCTGCCGGTGGCCGGCGGCTACCAATCGCCCGAAGAAGCGCAGGCGATGGCAGCGCTGATGGAGCGCCTGCCCAAACCGGTGCTGGCCTTCTGCCGCAGCGGCTCGCGCAGCGGGCGCCTGTACGCGCTGTCGCTGGCGGCAGCGCGCGACGCGCACTGAGTCGATCGCCGCCGCAGCGATGAGCGCCGCGGAGCGCCACATCGCCCATCTCGACATGGACGCGTTCTACGCGTCGGTCGAGTTGCTGCGCTACCCGCAGCTGGCCGGCCAGCCGGTGGTGATCGGCGGCGGGCGGCGCCACCAGCCCGAGCCGCAGCCCGATGGCAGCCTGCGCTTTGCGACTCTAGAAAGCTACGTCGGCCGCGGCGTCATCACCACCGCCACCTACGCCGCGCGCGCCTTTGGGCTGCACTCCGGCATGGGGCTGATGAAGGCCGCCAAGCTGGCGCCGCAGACGGTTCTGCTGCCGACGGATTTCGACGAGTACCGCCGCTTCTCGCGCCGCTTCAAGGCGGCGGTGGCCGAGCTGGCGCCGGTGATCGAGGATCGCGGCATCGACGAGATCTACATCGATCTCTCGCAGATCGAGGGTGTGGCAGCCGACCACGGCGCCGCGATCGCCGCCGCGATCAAGGCCCGCGTCAAGGCCGCCACCGGCCTGAGCTGCTCGATCGGCGTGACGCCGAACAAGCTGCTGTCCAAGCTGGCCTCAGAGCTCGACAAGCCCGACGGCCTGACGATCCTGCGCGAGGCCGACGTCGAGAGCCGCATCTGGCCGCTGCCCGCGCGCCGCATCAACGGCATCGGCCCCAAGGCCGCCGCGCGGCTCGAAGCCGAATGCGGCATCAGGACCATCGGCGAACTCGCGGCCGCTGCGCCGCACGAACTGATCGAACGCTTCGGCCGCAGCTACGGCGCCTGGCTGCATGCCGCAGCGCATGGCCGCGACGAGCGCGCGGTGGTGACGGAGCAGGAGACCACCAGCATCAGCCGCGAGACCACCTTCGAGCGCGACCTGCACGCGCGGCGCGACCGCGCGCTGCTGACGCCCGTCTTCACACGACTGTGCGAGCAGCTCGCGGCCGACCTCCAGCGCCACCAGCTGGAGGCCCGTACCATCGGCATCAAGCTGCGCTACGACGACTTCCGCACGCTGACCCGCGTGCAGACACTGCCGGTGGCCACCGCTCAGCCGGCAGCGATCCGGCGCGCCGCCGGCGAATGCCTCAAGCGCGCGCCGCTCGAGCAACGCCTGCGCCTGCTCGGCGTGCGCGCCAGCAGCCTGCAACCGGCCGGCACCCCGCCGCCGCCCCAGCCGCCCCAGACCGCCGACCTGTTCGCCTGAGTCAGGGCTGCAGTTCGTCGACGCTGGCCTGCACCAGGTTGGCGACCAGCTCGACATCGAGCGGCTGCTGCAGCCGGCACTTCAGGTGCCGCAGGCCCTTGCCGGTGCCCTCGAGCGCGCTGAACTGGGTCGCCAGCAGCGCGCCGTTGAAGAACTGCAGCAGCACGTAGCTCTTGTGAGCCGCGATGCCGATCGCGTTGCGCCCCTGGTGCTGGAACACCACGTTGCCCCATTGCAGCGTCTGAGTCAGCTGCGGCGCGGTCTCGGCCACCAGCTTGTGCAGGGCCTGGGCCACTTCGCGCACCGGCGGACTCAGGGTGTCGAAATGCGCCGCGATCAGCGCAGCGGGTCGAACCGGGGAGCGCATCGGCGTGGCGCCCCTTCAGCGACTGCCGGCGAAGGTATTGCAGTCGGGCACCTTGCCGCCGGCAAAGCCGCGCTTGAACCACTCGACCCGTTGCGCGCTGCTGCCATGCGTGAAGCTCTCCGGCACGATGCGACCCTGCGACTTGCGCTGCAGCGTATCGTCGCCGATCTGCGCCGCGGCGTTGAGTGCTTCCTCGATGTCGCCTGCCTGGAGCCACTGCTTGGCCTGCTGCGAATGGTGAGCCCAGACGCCGGCCAGGCAGTCGGCCTGCAACTCGACGCGCACGCTGATCGCGTTGCCCTGCGCCTCGCCGGCCTGGCGCTGCGCGGCGTTGGCCCTGTCGCTGATGCCGAGCAGGTTCTGCACATGGTGGCCGACCTCGTGCGCGATCACGTAGGCCTGGGCGAAATCGCCGGGCGCGCCCATGCGCTGCTTGAGCGTGTCGAAGAAGTCGAGGTCGAGGTAGACCTTGCGATCGGCCGGGCAATAGAACGGCCCCATCGCGCTCTGCCCGGTGCCGCAGGCGGTCGGCGTGGCGCCGCGAAAAACCACCAGCCGCGGCGGCTCGTAGCTCGCACCGGCCTGCTGGAACAGCGGTGTCCAGACATCCTCGGTGCTGGCCACCACCACCCGGACGAAACGGGTGTCCTCGCTGGTCGCCGCGGGGCCGGACTGCTCCTGCTGCGCCCCCGGCATTGCCGGCATCCCGCCGCCGCCGAGCAGGCCAAGCACCGTCAGGGGGTTGATGCCGAACACCGCGCTGGCGATCAGCGCGATGACGATCGCCCCGATGCCCAGGCCCTTGCCGCCTCCCGGCATGCGCATGCCGCGCCGGTCCTCGACGTTCTCGCTCTCGCGCTCGCCATCCCACCGCATCCTGATCTCCGGTTGAACTGCTCCCGGATCATGGTACGCCGCAGCGTGCCGCCCACGCCTGTGCGACTAGGGGGCTTTCAGGTCTTGGGCAGGGTCACTCCGCGCTGCCCCTGGTACTTACCACCGCGATCCTTGTAGGAGGTCTCGCAGACCTCGTCGCTTTCGAAGAACAGCACCTGGGCGCAGCCCTCGCCCGCGTAGATCTTGGCCGGCAGCGGCGTGGTGTTGCTGAACTCGAGCGTGACGTAGCCCTCCCATTCGGGCTCGAAGGGCGTGACGTTGACGATGATGCCGCAGCGGGCGTAGGTGCTCTTGCCCAGGCAGATCGTCAGCACGTTGCGCGGGATGCGGAAGTACTCGACGGTACGCGCCAGCGCGAAGCTGTTGGGCGGGATGATGCAGACATCGGCGTTGATGTCGACGAAGCTGCGCTCGTCGAAGGCCTTCGGGTCGACCACCGTCGAGTAGATGTTGGTGAAGACCTTGAACTCGGGCGCGCAGCGGATGTCATAGCCGTAGCTGCTGGTGCCGTAGCTGACGATCTTGTGGCCGTCGGCCGCGTGCCGGACCTGGCCCGGTTCGAAGGGCTCGATCATGCCGGTCTGCTCGGCCATGCGGCGGATCCACTTGTCGCTCTTGATGCTCATGCTGTTTCCCTGTCGCGGCGCGCGCCGCAGGCGGAATTGTAGGCAGCGCCCCGGGCCGCTCCCGATGGCGGCCGGCGCCGGCGCTGCGTAGCATCCGGGCCTGTTCCGGCGCGACGATGGCCGCCGGCCTGGAGGATCCCATGCGCAACGCCACCCAACTGCTTTCCGACTACGCCGCCTACCACCGCGACCGCCGCAACATCGCGACCCACTTCGTCGGCGTGCCGATGATCATCTTCGCGGTCTGCATCCTGCTGTCGCGCCCGAGCTTCGAAGTCGCCGGCCTGGCGCTCAGCCCGGCCTGGATCGTGTTTGCCATCAGCGCAGCCTGGTACCTCACGCGCGGCCAGCTGGTGCTCGGCTTCGTCACGAGCGCGATCATCGGCGCGATGACGCTGGCCGGCGCGCAAGTCGCCGCCGGCTCCACGGCCACCTGGCTGGCCAGCGGCATCGGACTGTTCGTCGTCGGCTGGGTGATCCAGTTCGTCGGCCACCACTACGAGGGCCGCAAGCCGGCCTTCGTCGACGATCTCACCGGCCTGATGATCGGCCCGATGTTCGTGTTTGCCGAGATGATGTTTCTGATGGGCTGGAACAAGCCGCTGCTGGCCGAGATCGAGGCCAAGGTCGGGCCGACCCACCTGCGCGACATGCAGCAGCCCGTGGCCTGAGGCACGCACCCGAGCACTGGCCACGATGAGAAGAAACACCCTTCGCGCCGTCCTCGCGCTGCTGGTGCTGGTGCTGCTGCTCGGCAGCTGGATCACGATCCAGTGGCTGCGCCGACCGGCCGTCGAGCCCTATGCGGATCTGGCGCTGTCGCAGGCCTTCCCGGTGCCCGGCAAGCTGAGCATTCGCCACGCCGGCGTCTCGACGTTGGTCTTCGACGATGGCGAGACCGCCTGGATGACCGATGCCTTTCTCTCTCGCCCCAGCCTGCGCAGCGTGGTGCTCGGCAAGATCCAGCCCGATACGGCAACGATCGAGCGCGAGCTCAAGCGTCTCTACGTGAACCGGCTCGCCGCGGTGATCCCGCTGCACACCCACTACGACCACGCGCTCGACTCGGCGCTGGTGGCCGAGCGCACCGGTGCCCTGCTGGTCGGCTCCGCGTCGGCCATGCAGCTCGGCATCACGCAGGGCCTGCCGGCCGATCGCATGAAGCAGGTGAGGTCGGGCGACACCTTGCAACTCGGCAAGTTCAAGCTCACGTTCATCGCCTCGCACCACAGCCCGACACCGCTCGACGATGGCCGCACGCTCGAGACCATCGACGCGCCGCTCACGCTGCCGGCGCGCGCCTCCGCGTGGCGTGCCGGCGAGGTCTGGTCGCTGCTGGTCGAGCACGCGAGCGGCCAGCGCGTGCTGGTGCAGGCCAGTGCCGGCTTCGCGCCGGACGCGCTGGCCGGCAAGCGCGCCGACGCGGTGCTGCTCGGCGTCGGCACCCTCGGCAAGAAGGACACGGCCTATGTCGAGTCCTACTGGCGCGAGGTGGTGCTCGCCACCGGCGCCAAGCGCGTGATCCCGATCCACTGGGACAACTTCAGCTTGCCGCTCGACCAGCCGCTGCAACCGATGCCGCTGCTGCTCGACGACTTCGAGCACACGATGAACGAACTCAGGCGGATGGGCGCGCGCGACGGCGTCGAGATCCGCATGGCGCCGCCTCTGCTACCGTTTCGCCCCTAAGCGCGGGCCGACGGGCGGCTCGCACTCACCCGATGCTTCGCCCGGGCGGTGAAGCGAGGAAGGACTGCAGATGCACTTCACGCGCAGGGCGCTCTCGACCGCGCTTCTCGCCCTCGGCGGCCTGTGGTCGCCGCTCGCCTCGGCCCAGGAACAGGCGCCCGGCGCGGTGCTGTTCGAGAACGTGCGCGTCTTCAACGGCAGCGGCGACCGGCTGTCGGCGCCCTCGAACGTGCTAGTGGTCGGTGACGTCATCAAGACGATCTCCGCCACCCCGATCGCCGATCCGCCCGGCGTTGCCGTGCAGCGGATCCGCGGCGGCGGCCGCACGCTGATGCCCGGCCTGATCGACAACCACTGGCACACGATGATGGCGGCAACCCCGCTGCCAACGCTGCTCGACGCCAACCTCGGCTACCTGAACCTGCTGGCCGCCGCGCAGGCCCATGCCACGCTGATGCGCGGCTTCACCACGGTGCGCGATCTCGGCGGGCCTTCGTTCGCACTCAAGCGCGCCATCGACGAAGGCCTCGTGCCGGGGCCCCGGATCTATCCCTCGGGCGCGATGATCACCATCACCGGCGGCCACGGCGATTTCCGCAGCACGAGTGAACTGCCGCGCCAGCTTGGCGGACCGCTGACCCACGCCGAGCTCATCGGCGGCAGCATGATTGCCGATTCACCCGACGAGGTGCGGGTGCGCGCCCGCGAGCAGTTCATGCTCGGCGCCTCGCAGATCAAGCTGACGGCCGGTGGCGGCGTCGCTTCGCCGCACAGCCCGCTCGACATTTCCACCTTCGACGAAGACGAACTGAAGGCAGCAGTGCGAGCGGCCAGCAACTGGGGCACCTACGTCGCCACCCACGCCTACACGCCGGCGGCGATCCAGCTTGCGATCGCCGCCGGCGTCAAGGTCATCGAGCACGGCCACCTGATGGACGAGCCGACCGCGCGACTGATGGCCGAAAAGGGCATCTGGCTGAGCTTCCAGCCCTTCACCGACGACGGCCACACGCCGCCGTTGGCGCCAGCCAACCTGGCGCGACTCAAGCAGGTCCAAGCCGGCACCGAGCGCACCGTGGAGCTGGCCAGGAAGTACAAGATCAAGACGGCCTTCGGTACCGACGTCCTCTTCTCGCCCGCCGGTGCGGCCAGGCAGGGCGAACTGCTGGTCACGATGGGCCGCTGGTACAGCGCGCCGGAGGTGCTGGCGATGGCCACCGCCACCAACGGCCAGCTGCTGAAGCTGTCGGGCCCGCGCGATCCCTACCCCGGCAAGCTGGGCGTGGTGGAAGAAGGCGCCCTCGCCGACCTGCTGCTGGTCGACGGCGACCCGCTCGCCCGGCTGCAATTGCTCGCGGAGGCTGACAAGAACTTCCTCGTCATCATGAAGAACGGCAAGGTCTTCAAGAACCGGGGGCCTTGACGCCTTAGCCGGTCGACGCCGAAGCCAGCTCCGGCTGCGCATCGAAACGATCGAAGCCGGTGTAGGCGATGAAGTGTCGGTTCACCGCGCGACCAAACAGCGCCAGCCCGAGCCGCTGCGCCAGCTGGTAGCCCATCTGCGTGATGCCCGAGCGCGAGACGACGATCGGCACGCCCATCTGGGCCGACTTGATCACCATCTCGCTGGTCAGGCGACCGGTCGTGTAGAAGGCGGTGTCGCGCGCGCTGACGCCGTTCATCCACATCCAGCCGGCGATGGTGTCGATCGCGTTGTGGCGGCCGACGTCTTCGACGAAGCTGAGCAGTTCGGCGCTGTCGGCACCGACGCGGAACAGCGCGCAGCCATGCACCGAGCCGGCCGACTTGTAGGTGCTCTCCTGCTGCCGCATCGCCTCGAGCAGCGCCAGCAGCGCGCGCTGGCTGATGCGCGCCTCGTCCGCAGGCGGCAGCTCGATGCTGTCGAGCTCGTTCATCAGCGAGCCGAACACCGTGCCCTGGCCGCAGCCGGTGGTCACGACGCGCTGCGCGGTGCGGGCCTCGTAGTCGGGCAGGCCGCCGCGCGTGTGCACCGCCGCGGCGCCGACCTCCCAGTCGACGGTGATCGACCGGATCTGGCCCGGCTCGCTGGTCAGCCGCTGGTTGCGCAGGTAGCCCAGCACCAGCAACTCGGGCGCGGCGCCGAGCGTCATCAGCGTGACCAGTTCGCGCTTGTCGACGTAGACCGTCAGCGCGCGCTCGGCCGGAATCTGCAGCGTGCGGCGCGCGCCATGCTCGTCGATGACCTCGACCTCCTGCGTGAGCTCGGCGGCGGCTTGGGTGAGGTGGGGCAGTGAACTCATGAGCAAGAAGGCAGGATCGGCGGCCAAGCAGCCACAAATGCAACGGGCCGCCGAAGCGGCCCGCGGGCGTGGCAGCGCAGCAGTATGCGCGCTACTTCCTGGCCTCGGAGGCAGGCTTGGCCGGCACCTTGGCCGTCGCCTGCTGGGCGGCGGTCTGCGTCGTGCTCGGCGGGCTGGCCGCGGTGGTGGTCGGCGAGTGGGCACCCGCGGCCTCGAGCGGTGGCGCCGGCGGCACGAAGGGGCCGGGGTCAGCGCAGGCCGGGGTCTCGGTCGGCGGCTTGACGTCCTTGCCGGCCGCCTTGGCGCTCTTCTGGTAGTGGGCCGCGGTGCGGTCCATCGACTTGCAGAGCTGGTAGTTGGCGACCTTGTCCGACCAGGCGGTCTTGGCCCTGGCCTCGTCGGCCTTGAGCTTGGCCTCCGGCGACGGCGGCGGCAGCTTGGACCAGGCCGGCGCGGCCAGCAGACCACTGGCCAGTGCCAGCATGAGAAGGTGGCTACGTTTCATCGGCTTCGTCTCCGCTGTGCGTCTTGTCAGGCCAGCGCCGGCGGGCCATCGGCCGCGGCATCGCTGCGCTGGGCCGGGATCTTGCCGGCCTTGATGTCGTCGTACCAGAGTTCGTGGTGCTGCCTGGCCCAGGCCTCGTCGACCTGCCCGGTCTTCATCGCGTCGAGCGCGCCCTCCATGCCGAGCGTGCCCATGTAGATGTGGCCGAGGAACAGCGCCACCATCAGCAATGCCGCGCTGGCGTGGATCATGTGGGCGACCTGCATCTCGGGGCGCAGGTACGACAGGCCGGGAATCAGCTTGTCGAGCCACAGGCCGGAGCCGACCACGACCAGGCCGAGGCCGAACACGCCGGCCCAGAAAATCAGCTTCTCGCCGGCATTGAATCGATGCGAGGGCACGTGCTTGCCGCTGAACAGGCCGCCGCCCTTGAGCAACCAGTCGAGATCGCCGCGCGCTGGCAGGTTGTCACGCACGAAGGTGAAGATCATCACCAGCAGCGAGACCGCGAACAGCGGGCCGGCGAAGTTGTGGATGTTCTTCAGCGCGTAGGCCAGCCAGCCGAACAGCGTGCCGCCGAGGATCGGCAGCAACAGCGCCTTGCCGAACACCATCACCAGCCCCGAGACCGCGAGCAGCACGAAGGCCAGCGCGTTGCTCCAGTGCGCCGCACGCTCGAAGTAGGTGAAGCGCTCGATCTTGCGGCCGGTGGCCGGGCCCTCGAAGCGCACGCCGCCCTTGGTGAAATGGAACAGCGCGATCGCCAGCAGCGTGACGAACAGCACCGCACCGCCGTAGGGGATGATCAGCTTGTTGCGCACCTGTCGCCAGGCCTCGCCGGCGGTCAGGTAGAGCGTGCCCGGGTACTTGACGAAGGGCTGGATCAGCACGCCCTTCTCGGCCCCTGGCAGGTTGCTGATGCCGGGCTGGCTGCCGGACTGCTGGACGTTGCGCCAGAACGGCGCGTTGTTGAGCGGCTGGCTGCGCGCGCGCTCGGCGTTGGTGTCTTCGGGGCGCGGCGCGGGCATCGCGGCAGCGGCGGCCGGCGCAGCCGCGCCGGGGGCCGAAGCCGCAGGTGCGGCCTGCGCGATCGCCAGCGTGGTCGCGGCCGCCAGCCCGGCACCAAGCAACCAGCGCCGGACCGAGGCGAAGTGGGAGGCGCGCATGTCAGCCCCCCTTGCCCTGGATGCGGACGTACTCGTTCTGGTTCTGGCTGCGCGCGCGCATGTGGCGCTCCCAGCTGGCCTGGTCGCCCGGCGTCCAGCCGGCGGCCTTGAAGCCGCTGCTACTGCCCGCGGCCCAGGCCTCGGTGCCGGCCTGCTGGCGCTGCTCCTGGCGCGTCTGGGCCGGGTTCTGCCGTTCGCCGCAGGCGCCGAGCAGCAAGGCCGCGCCGATCGCCAGCGCAGCCGAAGAAAGCCTGAGCGCCGCACTCATGACTTGCCAGCCTCGGTCTTGGCGGCAGGCGGCTTGCCGCCGCCGTAGGCCGTGCCCCAGCCCCAGACCTCGGCGCCCTTGCCACGCTGCAGCACGCGGGTGCGGAAGATCTCGGCCAGCTCGTCGCCGTCGCCACCGAGCAGTGCCTTGGTCGAGCACATCTCGGCGCAGGCCGGCAGCTTGCCTTCGGCCAACCGGTTGCGGCCGTACTTCTCGAACTCGGCCTCCGAGCCGTGGGCCTCGGGGCCGCCGGCGCAGAAGGTGCACTTGTCCATCTTGCCGCGCAGGCCGAAGGTGCCGTTGGTCGGGAACTGCGGCGCGCCGAAGGGACAGGCGTAGCTGCAGTAGCCGCAGCCGATGCAGATGTCCTTGTCGTGCAGCACCACCCCGTCGTCGGTGCGGAAGAAGCAGTCGACCGGGCAAACCGCCATGCAGGGCGCGTCGCTGCAGTGCATGCAGGCCACCGAGATGCTGCGCTCGCCCGGCACGCCGTCGTCGAGCGTGACCACGCGGCGCCGGTTGACGCCCCATGGCACCTCGTGTTCCGACTTGCAGGCGGTGACGCAGCCGTTGCACTCGATGCAGCGCTCGGCGTCACAGATGAATTTCATGCGGGACATGTCGGCTCCTTAAGCGTTGGCGCGTTCGATCTGGCAGAGCGTGGTCTTCGTCTCTTGCATCATCGTCACGCTGTCGTAGCCATAAGTGGTCGCGGTGTTGATCGCCTCGCCGCGCACGATCGGCACCGCACCGTCGGGGTAGTAGGGCGCGAGATCGACGCCCTGCCATTTGCCCGAGAAGTGGAAGGGCAGGAACACCGTCTGGCGGTCGACCCGCTCGGTGACCAGCGCCTTGACGCGGATGCGGGCGCCGGTCGGCGTGCTGACCCAGACCTGCTCGCCGTTGCGGATGCCGCGGTCGTTGGCGACCGCCGGGTTGAGTTCGACGAACATGTCCTGCTGCAACTCGGCCAGGTAGCGGTTGGAGCGCGTCTCCTCGCCGCCGCCCTCGTACTCGACCAGCCGGCCCGAGGTCATGATCAGCGGGAACTTCGTGCTGATGTCGGCGTTCTTGCCCTGGACCGACTTGAACAGCGTCGGCAGGCGCCAGAAGGCCTTGCGGTCGTCGTGCGTGGGGTACTTGGCGACCATGTCGGGCCGGTTGCTGAACAGCGGCTCGCGGTGCTGCGGGATCGGGTCGGGGAAGTTCCAGACCACCGCGCGCGCCTTGGCGTTGCCGAAGGGATGCACGCCGTGGTTCTGCATCGAGACGCGGATGATCCCGCCCGAAAGGTCGGTCTTCCAGTTCTTGCCCTCGGCCGCCTTCTGCTCCTCGGGGGTGAGCTCTTCCCACCAGCCGAGCTTCTTGAGCATTACCGAGTCGATCTCGGGGTAGCCGGTCGTGATGTCGGAGCCCTTGCTGTGCGAGCCGTCCTCGGCCAGCAGGTTCTTGCCCTCGCGCTCGACGCCGAAGTTGGCGCGGAAGTTGCCGCCGCCTTCCATGACGTGCTTGCTGGTGTCGTAGAGGTTGGGCGTGCCCGGATGCTTGAGCGCCGGCGTGCCGTAGCAGGGCCAGGGCAGGCCGAAGAAGTCGCCGTCGAGCTTGTAGCCGGTGGCCTTGTCGATGCCGCCCTGCGCGCGCAACGTGGTCGCGTTGAACACGTTCATGTTGCGCATGTGGGCCTGCAACCGCTCCGGGCTCTGGCCGGTGTAGCCGATGGTCCAGACGCTCTTGTTGATCTCGCGCAGGATGTCCTCGGGTGAAGGCTCGGCCATGCCGCCGCGGCCCGGCACCATCTTGATGTTCTTGACCAGCTCCTTCTCGAAGCCCAGCTTCTGCGCCAGCTGGTACATGATCATGTGGTCGTTGCGGCTCTCCCACAGCGGCTCGATGACCTGCTCGCGCCACTGGATCGAGCGGTTCGACGCGGTGCACGAGCCGCTGGTCTCGAACTGCGTTGTGGCTGGCAGCAGGTAGACCGCGCGCTTGGGGTTCTGCTCGTCGGCCTTGCCGGGCATCGCCGCCATCGCCGCGGTCGCGCTCGGGAAGGGATCGACGACGACCAGCAGGTCGAGCGCGTCCATCGCCTTCTTCATCTCGAGACCGCGGGTCTGCGAGTTCGGTGCATGGCCCCAGAAGAACAGCGCGCGCAGGTTGCTGTCCTGGTCGATCAGCTCGTTCTTCTCGAGCACGCCGTCGATCCAGCGCGAGACCGTCATGCCGGGCTTGTTCATCATGCCCGGCGCGTACTGCTTCTTGATCCAGTCGAAGTCGACGCCCCAGACCTTGGCGAAGTGCTTCCAGGAGCCGTCGGCCAGGCCGTAGTAGCCGGGCAGCGAGTCGGGGTTGGGGCCGACGTCGGTGGCACCCTGCACGTTGTCGTGGCCGCGGAAGATGTTGGCGCCGCCACCGCTGACACCGATGTTGCCCAGCGCCAGTTGCAGCAGGCAGGAGGCGCGCACGATCGCGTTGCCGATGGTGTGCTGGGTCTGGCCCATGCACCAGACGATGGTGCTCGGCCGGTTCTGGCTGAGGATGGTGGCGACCTTCAGCGTGGTCGCGCCGTCGACGCCGCAGACCTCCTCGACCTTCTCGGGCGACCACTTGGCGAGGATGTCCTCGCGCACCTTGTCCATGCCATAGACACGGTCGTTGATGTACTTCTTGTCTTCCCAGCCGTTCTGGAAGATGTGCCACATCACGCCGAACAGGAACGGGATGTCGGTGCCCGAGCGGATCCGCACGTACTCGTCGGCCTTGGCCGCGGTGCGCGTGAATCGCGGATCGACCACGATCATCTTGCAGCCCTTCTCCTTGGCATGCAGCATGTGCAGCATCGAGACCGGATGTGCCTCGGCAGCGTTGCTGCCGATGTACATCGCAGCCTTGCTGTTCTGCATGTCGTTGTAGGAGTTGGTCATCGCACCGTAGCCCCAGGTGTTGGCAACACCCGCGACCGTGGTCGAGTGACAGATCCGCGCCTGGTGGTCGCAGTTGTTGGTGCCCCAGAGGCTGACCCACTTGCGCAGCAGGTAGGCCTGCTCGTTGTTGTGCTTCGAGGAGCCGACCACGAACAGCGCGTCGGGGCCGCTCTGCTGGCGGATCTCGAGCATCTTCTTGGAGATCTCGTCGAGCGCGACGTCCCAGCTGATGCGCTGGTACTTGCCGTCGACCAGCTTCATCGGGTACTTGAGGCGGTACTCGCCGCGACCATGCTCGCGCAGTGCCGCACCCTTGGCGCAATGGGCACCGAGGTTGATCGGCGAGTCGAACACCGGCTCCTGGCGCATCCAGACGCCGTTCTCGACCACTGCGTCGACCGCGCAGCCCACCGAGCAGTGGCCGCAGACGGTGCGCTTGACCTGGATCTTGGACGCCGCCGCGCCTTCGGCGGCCTTGGGCGCGTCGGCGGCGCGCGCCTTGCGCACCAGCGTGAGCTGGGTGGCGGCGATGCCGGCGCCGACACCGAGGCCGGAGCGGCGCAGAAAGCTGCGCCGATCGAGCGTGGCGATCGGCCGGCGCGCGGCGCCGTCGAGACCGCGCACCAGCGACGAAACCATCGACGACGGGGAGGAAGAGGACGCGAGATTCGCGTCGGAAGGCTTGCGGGTCAGCAACATGGCGGCGCTCCTCGCTTCAGACCTTGGCGGTCTGGTAGTAGCGCTTGACATGCGCGGTGAGCTGGTAGCCCTGACGCTCCTCGGCTGCCGCGACGGCAGGGGCCTGGACCACCTCGACCGGCTCGGCGGCCGGCAGCAAACGACTGGCGGCCACTGCCGCGACGCCGGCGGCGCCCGCGCCGATCAGCAGGCCGCGGCGGCCAACGGCGGCACCGGGCTGGTTGGCACTCTGGGTCTTGTCCATGCTCTGTCTCCTGGCATGACGAACGCGACACGCGCGCCCATCCGAAAGCTGGGGTTCTTTCTTGAGTATGCGCAATCGTGCATAGGGGTCAACGGGGATCGACCCGATTCCGAGCCAGCGGGTCGGAATCGATGCGCCAATCGCACGTCGCGGGCCGCGACGCTACAGATCGAGCAGGTCGAAACCCTGCCGTTCGACCGCGAAGAAGTCACGCGCAAACAACGCCAGCGCGCGGTAGAAGTCGGCCTTCGGGTGTTCGGCGATCTGCGCCGTCAGCGCTTCGACCCAACCCGCCAGGTGCGCCATGAAGAAGCGCTGCTGCGAAGGCAGCGAGCCGGCGGCGGCATCGGCACCGGCGATCAGGTAGCGCATCAGTTCGCACAGCACGGCGATGTGGTCCTCGGTCTCGGTCGTGGCCGGATCGCGCTCGAGTCCGAGTTCGGCCAGGTCGCTGCGCAAGGCCACCAGCGGCCGGTCGTTGATGGCACCGGCGAGGTGGAAGGACGAGAACAGGAAGATTTCCGGCTTGCCAACGCCCTGGAACAGCGCGTCGTACTCGCGCGCCACCACCTCGCGCGGCAGGCGCCGCGAGGCCGCCACCACTTCCTGCCAGGACGACTCGAGCAGCGCCCCCGGCGCCGGCGCCTCGGTGGCCGCGACCTGGATCTGCGCGTAGAGATCGGTCGAGGGTGCGGCGTAGAACAGCGCGGCGAGCAGGCCATAGACCTCGGCGCGGGCGAGTTCCTCGCGCTCGTCGGGGCGCTCGGCAAAGGCGATCGGTTGCGGCTTCATCTTGTGGTCGCGTGCGCGCTCAAAGGTCCGTGATCCGCACTTCCTGCGGGTTGGTGTAGATGTCGACCACGCGGCAGTCGCCGCACATCTTGAGCCGCTCGCCGGCGGCGCCGGCGAAGGCCGGATGGGCGCCGAGCCTGGCGATGATGGCCTCGATCGCGCGCAGCGTGCCGAAGGGCTTGCCGCATTTCACGCAGGCGTAGGGCGCCATCTCGTGCAGCACACGCGGCGCCTTGCGCGCCTTGCCGCCGTCGGCCAGCCAAAGGCGCGGTTCGAGCGTGAGCGCCTGCTCCGGGCAGGTGCCGACGCAGAGACCACATTGCACGCAGTTCTTTTCGGTGAACTTGAGCTGCGGCCGCTCGGGGTTGTCGCCGAGCGCGCCGGCCGGACAGGCGCCGACGCAGCTCAGGCACAGCGTGCATTTGTCGGTGTCGATCGCGAGGCTGCCGAACGGTGACGCGGCGCCGAGCGGCACCGCAGCAGGTGCCTCGGCCAGCGGCGAGCGTTCGATGAAGTGATCGATCGCCAACTCCAGCGTTGCGCGCTTGTCGTTCTGCACCGCAAAGCTCGCCTGCGGCGGCAACGCCGACAGCGCGGGCAGTTCGGCCAGGCCGGCATGCAGGGCGGCGTCGAGCGCGGCGGCGTCGCGGACGTCGATCAACCGGAAATGGGTGCCACTGAAGCCAAGACCCTGAAGCAGTTCTTCAGCAAGCGCGAGCTGCGCCGACACCGCACGCCGGTAGTCCGGTGCTTCCTCCTCGCTCATCAGCACCCAGACCGCCGCCGCGCCTTGCGCCACCGCGGCCAGCCACAGATCGAGGCCGACCGAGGCCGTATGCCACAGCGCCAGCGGCAGCACCCGCGGCGGCACGCCGCGCAGTGCCGGCGTGCCAGCAGGCGCGGTACGGCCCGGGCCGGCGTGCTTCGTACCCGCCGCCGCGCGTCCGAGCGCCTCGACCAGCTGCTGGCCCGCGCCCTGGCTGTGCAGCAGCAGCACCGGCGCATCGCTGGCCGCGCGGCGATAGGCGCCGACCAGCGTGCGGATCGTCTCGCCCTGGTGCGCCGGCGCCGGGTAGCGATAACTCAGCGCGCCGCTCGGGCAGACCGTGGTGCAGGCGCCGCAGCCCACGCACAGGTGCGGCTCGACGCGAATGCCGCCGCGACCCGGGCCGTCGACCTTGGCCAGGCTGGTGATCGCCTGCGCCGAGCAGACCTCGATGCAGGCCGTGCAGCCATCGCGCTCGTTGCGACTGTGGGCGCAGACGCTCTGGCGGTAGTCGAAGAACTTGGGCTTCTCGAACTCGCCGACCGCGTCGCGCAGTTCGATCACGGCCCTCGTCAGCGCGGCCGCGCCGGCCTGCGCCGCCGCCCCTTGTGTGCCGCCTTGCAGCGGCACGTGCCAGTAACCCTGCGGCGGCGCATGCAGCGCGATCTGCGGCTCGCTGCCCAGGTCGAGCACCAGGTCGTAGCGTTCCTTGTGCACCTGCGGCGCGCGCTCGAAGCTGATCGCGCCGACCGCGCCGCAAGCCGCCACGCAGTCGCGGTGGTTGGTGCAGCGCGAGAGGTCGATCTGGTAGGCCAGCGAGATCGCGCTCTCCGGGCAGGCCGTGACGCAGGCGTTGCAGCGCGTGCAGAGATCGAGGTCGATCGGATTGGCGCTTTCCCACTCCACCTCGAAGGAGCCGAGCCAGCCGCCCAGCCTGGTGACGCGCCCGGCGGCCACCGGCAGCGTGCGCATCTGCGCCAACTCTCCGCCGGCCTCGGTGACCAGCAGCGACACATCGAGCCGGTCGGCCAGCAGCGCCGCCGCGGCCTGCGCATTGGCCGCGCTGCCGATCACCAGGCAGCGACCGCCGCTGCGATAGCTCACGCTAGTCACCGGATCGGCCTGCGGCCGCTGCGCCGCCTTGATCAGCGCCGCGAGCTTGGGCACCAGCGCCGCCGGCTGCGCACGCGCCGCCGCGCTCCAGCCGCCGCTCTCGCGCAGGTTGACGAAGCGGATCGGCCGCTCGGCCACCGGCCGCGCACCCTCGGTCTGCTCGTTCAGTTCGAGGAACAGCCGCTGCTCCTGCGTGCAGGCGACCAGCAACTCCTCGCCGCTCTTGGCCGCGCGCTGGAACTCCGGCGCCTGCTGGCGGCACAGCAGCTGGTGGACCGTCTCCAGCCCGTCGCTTGAGTCAGCCAGTGCCTTCTGGAGCGCCGGGCCGTCGATCGGGATCGTCTGGTTGCAATTGCAGATCAGGGTCTTCATCGGGGGGCGTGTTGGCTGGGCCGTCCACCGGGGCGGTGGCTTCGACCTCGCTGCTGGATACGGGTGCCGCGTCGGGCGCAGTCGCGGGTGCGACGGCAGTCACCGGTTGCTGCACCGGCTTCTCTTCGTCTTCCTCGAACAGGCGCAGGAACTTGGACTGATTCATCTGGCGCAGCATCGACTCCGGGATCGGGTCGGGCTTGCCGTAGTCGTCGATGTAGGTATCGAGTCCGTCCATCACGTTGAAGTGCGGATCGGCGAACAGTTTTTTCAGCGCGGCGCGCTGGACGCCGGCATCGACGCCGGGCTTGATGAAGCGCGAGACCTCGTCGCCGGGCGCGAGCAGCGCGACGTCCTCGAGCGTGGGCGCGGGAGGTGCCTGCTCGGCCGCCGGCAGCGCCGCCGGCAGCGCCGCCGGCTCGACGGCGACGGGCGCGGGGGTGGCGCCGGCCACCGGCGGCACAACGGCCGGCACCACCGCCGGCTCCTCGCGCCGCTGCTCCGCCTTGCGCCGCGACCAGCGGGAAAAGAAGCCGCCGTCGGCCGGATCGGATTCGCGCTCAGGGGCGGTCATCGCGCTAGCTCCGCTTGGCCGGCTCGACAAAGGACTGCGGCCGCCGGCGCTGCTTGGGCTCCGGCCGGTAATGCCGGTCGTTGAACTCCTGCAACCAGTCGCGCACCTCGGCCGGCAGCGGCAGGTTGTCGACCCGCTCCTGCGCGTCGAGCAGGCGGCCAGCCTCGTTGTACGAGAGGGTCACGATCTCGGGCCAGGCGCGCGAAGGGTCTTCATCGTCGATGCGCCACATCACGAACCAGACCGGCCCGCCGCTGCTGAGGTTGAGGTAGTAGCCCTCGCCCTCGTCGGCAAAGAGTTCGAGCTTGAAGCCGGGGTAGAGCGTGCGCCGGAACTTGCCGTCGTCGCGCAGCACGCGCGGCTCGGTGCCGAAGCTGGCGTCGTCCTGCACCACCTCGGCGATCGTGAAGCGCCAGTCCTCCCAGCGGTTGGGCTGCGCCTCGCGCTCGATCACGACGGCGACCTGGAGAAAGGGCCGATCGCTGCTCATGGCAAAAGCCGAGCTGTGTCCGGAGGATCGCCGACGAGCGCCGGGTCGATCGACGAGACGGGCACGTTCCAGCTGCGAAGCACTTCTTGACGCAATGCGTCTGCTTCACCATCCGCGTCATCACACGCGAGGTAGGGCACTGCTAGCGCGCAGTGTTGGTCGCGATACGGCGCAACAGACCGCATCGCCTGCAACGCGCGCGCTACGGGAACTGGTTGCTTGCGGAGCATTGCCTCGGCAATCGGCAGCAAGGTTGCGACGACCGGATGCCGGAAGCTGTTGGCCCAAAACGTAAGCATGGCACTAAGACTGGCCTGATCAATCGACTCCCCGCGCGGCGGTCGGCAGATCTCGTGCAGAACCGCGAACGCAGCGTTCGGGGAAATGAGCGCGCCCTGCTCGATGAGCTTCCTCCACTGCGACTCGTCGCGGTAGGGGAAGTTGCAGTCGATCGACTCGATGAACTCGATCTCGGTCATGTGCGACAAGCGCCCGACGCCAGATGCCACCTAGGCACTCAGGTGTTCTTCGAGATGTTGATGCTCGGGAACTTCGCCGAGTAGTCCTTGGCCTTCTCGGCGATCTTGACCGCCACCTTGCGCGCCACCGTCTTGTAGAGCGCGGCAATCTCGCCGTCGGGCTCGCTGACCACGGTCGGGCGGCCGCTGTCGGCCTGCTCGCGGATGCTCATCGCCAGCGGCAGGCCGCCGAGGTAGTCGACGCCGTACTGCTCGCTCATCTTCCTGCCACCCTCGGCGCCGAAGATGTGCTCGGCGTGGCCGCAGTTCGAGCACACATGCACCGACATGTTCTCGACGATGCCGAGGATCGGCACGCCGACCTTCTCGAACATCTTGAGGCCCTTGCGCGCGTCGAGCAGCGCGATGTCCTGCGGCGTGGTCACGATTACCGCGCCGGTCAGCGGCACGCGCTGGCTCAGCGTGAGCTGGATGTCGCCGGTGCCGGGCGGCATGTCGACGATCAGGTAATCCAGGTCCTTCCAGTTGGTCTGCTTGAGCATCTGCTCGAGCGCCTGGGTGGCCATCGGGCCGCGCCAGATCATCGGGTTGTCGGCCTCGACCATGAAGCCCATCGACATGATCTGCAGCCCGTAGTTCTCGAGCGGCTCCATGGTCTTGCCGTCCTCGCTCTCGGGGCGGCGATCGACGCCGAGCATGGTCGGCTGGCTCGGGCCATAGATGTCGGCATCGAGCATGCCCACGCGCGCACCCTCGGCGGCCAGCGCCAACGCGAGGTTCACGGCGGTCGTGCTCTTGCCGACGCCGCCCTTGCCCGAGGCCACGGCGACGATGTTCTTGACGCCCGGCAGCAACGGCACGCCGCGCTGCGCCGCGTGCGAGACCACCTTGCTGGTGATGTTGACGCTGACGTTGCTGACGCCGGCCACGCTGCGCGCGCCGTCGATCAGCAGCTTGCGCAGCGTCGCGATCTGGCTCTTCGCCGGGTAGCCGAGCTCGACATCGAAGCTGAGGTCGCCGCCCTCGAGCCTGAGATTCCTGAGCTGCTTGCCGGAGACGAAGTCCTTGCCGGTGTTCGGGTCGATGACGGTGCGCAGCGCGTCGAGCACGGCGCTTTCTGAAACGGGCGTGGACAGGGACATGGAAACCTATGAAGTGGACTGCACAGCAACGTTCAGTCTAGCCGCGCCTCGCATGTCCCCTCGGGCCTGCAGGCCGCTCGCTGCCTAGAATCAGGGTTTTCCACCAAGCGTCACGCGCACAAGCTCATGGCTTGTCGCGGCCACGCCGCAGCTCCTGCCTGTCATGCCGCGCCAGCTCTTCGTCACAACCGCCCTGCCCTACGCCAACGCGCCGTTCCATGTGGGCCACATGATGGAGTACATCCAGGCCGACATCTGGGTGCGTTTCCAGCGCATGCAGGGTCACGAGGTGCACTTCGTCTGCGCCGACGACGCGCATGGCGCGCCGATCATGATCGCCGCCGAGAAGGCCGGCCAGACGCCGCAGGAGTTCGTCGCCGCGATCGCCGCCGGGCGCAAGCAGTACCTCGACGGATTCCACATCGCGTTCGACCACTGGCACTCGACCGACGGCCCCGAGAACCACGCGCTGGCGCAGGACATCTACCGTGCGCTGCGCAAGGCCGGGCTGATTGCCGAGCGCACCATCGAGCAGTTCTTCGATCCGCTGAAGAACATGTTCCTGCCCGACCGCTACATCAAGGGCGAGTGCCCGAAGTGCGGCGCGAAGGACCAGTACGGCGACTCGTGCGAGGTCTGCGGCGCGGTCTACAGCCCGACCGAGCTCAAGAACCCGTACTCGGCACTCAGCGGCGCGGCGCCGGTGATGAAGAGCAGCGTGCACTACTTCTTCCAGCTCTCGTCGCAGCGCTGCATCGACTTCCTCAAGGACTGGACGCACGCGCCCGGCCGGCTGCAACCCGAGGTGCTCAACAAGATCAGCGAGTGGTTCGCGGTCGACGAACTCGGCCACGGCGGCCTGGCCGACTGGGACATCAGTCGCGACGCACCCTACTTCGGGATCCGCATCCCCGACACCGACGACAAGTACTTCTATGTCTGGCTCGATGCCCCGGTCGGCTACCTCGCCGCGCTCAAGGCCTACTGCGACCGCAGCGGCCGCGACTTCGACGCGCTGCTCGACCCTGCCGGCACGACCGAGCAGGTGCACTTCATCGGCAAGGACATCACCTATTTCCACACGCTGTTCTGGCCGGCGATGCTGCATTTCTCGGGTCGCAAGACGCCGGATCGCATCTACGTGCACGGCTTCATCACCGTCAGCGGCGAGAAGATGAGCAAGAGCCGCGGCACCGGCATCAGCCCGCTCAAGTACCTCGAGCTCGGCATGAACCCGGAATGGCTGCGCTACTACATCGCGGCCAAGCTCAACGCCAAGGTCGAGGACATCGACTTCAACCCCGATGACTTCGTCGCGCGGGTCAACAGCGACCTGGTCGGCAAGTACATCAACATCGCCAGCCGTGCGGCGGGCTTCATCACCAAGCGCTTCGACGGCCGGCTCGCGGCCGCGCTCGGCGCCGATGGCGACGCGGTGGTGGCGCAGCTCGCCGCCGCCAGCGACGCGATCGCCGCGCTGTTCGACGAACGCGAGTACGGCAAGGCGCTGCGCGAGATCATGGCGCTGGCCGACCGCGTCAACGAGTACGTCGACCAGCACAAGCCCTGGGAGCTGGCCAAGCAGACCGGGCAGGAGCAGGCGTTGCACGAAGCCTGCAGCACCTGCATCGAGGCCTTCCGCATCCTCAGCCTCTATCTGAAGGCGGTACTGCCTGCGCTGACAGCCGAGGTCGAAGCCTTCCTGCGCATCGAGCCGCTGCGCTTTGGCGATGCCGGCAAGCGCCTGGGCGCCCACTCCATCGGCAGCTACCAGCACCTGATGCAGCGCGTCGACCCCAAGCTGCTCGACGCACTCTTCGAGCCGGCCGCATCAGCGGTCGAAGAGGCACCCGCACCCGGCGGCGAGGACATCGCGCCGATCGTGACGATCGACGACTTCGGCAAGATCGACCTGCGCATCGCGCAGATCGTCGCCGCCACGCGCGTGGAAGGCTCGACCAAGCTGCTGCAGCTCACGCTCGACGTCGGCGAGGGCCGCACGAGGAACGTGTTCTCCGGCATCCAGAGCGCCTACACGCCCGAGCAACTGGTCGGCAAGTTCACGGTGATGGTCGCCAACCTGGCGCCACGCAAGATGAAGTTCGGCATCAGCGAGGGCATGGTGCTGGCCGCCAGCCATGCCGACGAGAAGGCCAACCCCGGCCTCTACGTGCTCGAGCCGTGGCCGGGCGCGACGCCGGGCTTGCGGGTGCGCTAGGGCCTGTTAACGCTACCGGAGGGCTCGCGCCCGGGCCGCGCAGGCCGCAGGGGTAGGCGCGAGGGAGGCCGCGTGCTCATGCACGCAACGACCGAGCAACGCCGCCCTGCGGCCTGCGCGACCCGGGCCCGAAGGGTGATCCCAGGAAACTGCGGCCCTCGGCGTTGCAAAGCTCGCCGGGGGGCCACCCAGGCTGCGCTTTGCGCCTTGATGGCCTTTGTTTCCTGGGTCACGCGAGCCCTCCGGTAGCGTTAACAGGCCCTAGCCGCCTCAACCAGCGGCACGGGAGGCGGCCGGCGCGCGCAGCTCGGCCAGCGCCTGCCTGATCACCTGGCTGCCACCGAACAGCGCGAGCATGCCCATCACGGCGGCCACCAGCAGGTCGGGCCAGGCGGTGCCGGTGCCGAAGACGCCGAGCGCGGCCAGCATCACCGCCAGGTTGCCCAGCGCGTCGTTGCGGCTGCAGACCCAGACCGAGCGCATGTTGGCGTCGCCGCCGCGATAGGCGTAGAGCAGCAACGCGACGCCGACGTTGACCGCCAGCGCGACCACGCCGACCAGTCCCATCGTCATCGGCTCCGGCACCACGCCCGCCGTTGCGCTCCAGGCCGCGCGGCCGAGCACGAAAAGGCCGAAGGCCGTCATCGTCAGCCCCTTGAGCAGCGCGACCCGGCTGCGCCAGACCATCGCGAAGCCGAGCACCGCCAGCGACAGCGCGTAGCTGACCGAGTCGCCGAAGAAGTCGATCGCGTCGGCCAGCAGCGAGACCGAGCCGGCCGCCAGGCCGGCACCGATCTCGAGCGCAAACATCGCGGCGTTCAGCGCCAGCGCGATCCACAGCGCGCGGCGAAAGGCGGCATCGCGGCGGGCGACGGGGCCGTGGTCGTGGTCGCAGCAGTCGGAAGACATCGTCGGGCCTCGGGCGTGGAATGAACTATGCGAGAGTGGAAACCTTGGAGCCACACCAAGGTCAAGTCCCCATGCGCATCAAGGAACTGGCCGCGCGCTGCCAGGTGCCGGTCGACACCATCCGCCACTACGAGAAGGCCGGCCTGCTCGGCCGCCCGGCGCGCAGCGCCAATGGCTACCGCCGCTACACCGAGGCCGACGCCGAGCGGCTGGTGCTGGTTCGCAACTGCCGCTCGCTCGACATGAGCCACGACGAGGTGCGCGAGCTGCTCGCCTTCATCGACCATCCCGCGCCCGACTGCGGCGCAGTCGACCGGGTCGTCGCCGCGCACCTCGAGCACGTGCGCAACCGGCTCGACGCGCTGAAGCGGCTCGAACAGCAGCTCGGCGGCTTGCTGGCGAGTTGCGGCTCGGCCCGCACGGGTGAAGGCTGCGCCATCGTCGCGGCGCTGGCGGCAGACGGCGAGCGCGGGGTGCCGGTCGCGCCCGGCGAGACCGGCACTCATGGCGGTCCGCGGCGCTCGCACTGACGGACGAGCGCCAGAAGCCGGCGCTCAGCCCCAGGTACGTGCCATCGCCTGCGCCGCGCGCTGCAGCGCCGGCACCTGGCGCAGCACCGCCTCGAGCGGCATCCGCACCGCGGGCGCCTGCAGCGCCAGCGCCATCCGCACCTCGTTGCCGCCGGCGGTGCGCACCGGCACCGCCACGCAGACCATGCCGGCAATGAACTCCTCGGCATCGACGCTGTAGTCCTGCTGGCGGATGCGCTGGAACTCGGCCTCGAGCGCGGCCGGCTCGGTGATGGTCTGCGGCGTGAGCCGCTCGCGCGGCATCTGCTCGACCAGCGCGCCGCGCTTGGCCGGCGTCATGTGGGCCAGGAACAGCTTGCCGCTGGCCGAGCAATGCATCGGCACCCGCGAGCCCGGCCTCAGCTCCATGCGCAGCGGAAACGCGGTCTCCACCCGGTCGAGGTACATCACCTCGGCGCCGGCCAGCGCGGTCAGGTTGCAGCTCTCGCCGACCTCGACCACCAGCTGGCGCAGCACCGCGCGCCGCAGGCCCTGCTGGGTGCTGCCGCGCATCAGCGTCTCGGCCAGCAGCAGCGCACGCTCGCCAAGCTGGTAGCGGCGGCCGTCGGGTTCGCGCGCGATCAGTCCGCCAGTCTCGAGTTGCTGCAGCATGCGGTGCACCGTGGGCTTGGGCCAGCCGCTGCCCTGCACCGCATCGGCCAGCGTGAAGGCGCGGTCGAGCCCGGCAAGTTGCTCCAGGAGCTCGATCAGGCGCAGGCCAGGCGTGCCGGCGTCGGGGGTTTCGGGTCGGGACATGCCTCATTGTCTCGTTTTTCGAGACGATTTCATATTTCTTTTCGGAATTAGTTGCCTGCTGCCCTAAGCTCCACCGTCTTCAAATTGCTCGCGCTCACCCCGATGTCTTCACCCCGCCCCTCCAACGTCGTGCTCACCGGTGCCTGCGGCGGCCTCGGCCAGGCGCTGGCGCGCGAGCTGCTGGCCGCCGGCAGCAAGGTGGCGCTGGTCGGCCTGCAGCGCGAGACGCTCGAGGCCCTGGCCACACTGGCGCCGGAGCGCAGCGCGATCTACCTGCTCGACGTCAGCGACAGCGCCGCCGTCAACGCGATGGCCGCCGACTGGTGCGCACGCTTCGGCACGCCCGACGCGGTGATCGCCAACGCCGGCGTCGCCGGCGGCTACCTGACCGAGGCGGCCGAGGACCTGGCGGTGATGCGCCGCATGCTTGAGATCAACCTGCTCGGCGTCGCCACCACCTTCCAGCCCTTCGTCGCACCGATGCGCGCGGCCGGCCGCGGCAGCCTGGTCGGCATCGCCAGCCTCGCCGGCTGGCGCGGCCTGCCCGGCAACGGCGCCTACTGCGCCAGCAAGGCAGGCCTCATCGCCTACCTGCAGAGCCTGCGCGCCGAGTTGCGCGCCGACGGCCTGCAGGTGCTGACCGTGCACCCCGGCTACATCCGCACCGCGCTGACCGCCGGCAACCGCTTCACGATGCCGGCCCTGCTCGAACCGCAGGACGCGGCGCGGCGCATCGTCGCCGCCGTGCGCGCCGGCCGCGAACAGCTGGTGATGCCGCGCCGGCTCGGCTGGCTGTCACGGCTCCTTTCGCTGCTGCCGGCACGCTGGCACGACCGCCTGCTCGGCGGCCAGCCGCGCAAGCCGCGCGCCGGCGAGGCCGGCGCCACCCCGATCCCTGGACTCACGCCCCCGGCCGCGCCGGGTGCACAGCCACATTCCGCAGAACACGAATCGAAGGCCAGACCATGAACGCCGTGCTTGCCCCCTCCCCCGTCGCCGCCACCGCCGCCGCCGAGGCGGCCACCGAGACGCTGATCGCCATCATCGGCGCCGGCCCCTCGGGCCTGGCCGCGGCGCGCAACCTGCAGAAGCTCGGCATCGGCTTTCGCGGCTTCGAGGCCCACAGCGATGTCGGCGGCCTGTGGGACATCGCCAACCCGCGCAGCACGGTCTACCACTCGGCGCACCTGATCTCGTCCAAGCGCACCACCGAGTTCGCCGAGTTCCCGATGGCCGATCACGTGGCCGACTACCCGAGCCACCGCGAACTGCGCGACTACTTCGCCGCCTTCGCCGACCATTTCAAGCTGCGCGAGCACTACCGCTTCGGCGTGCGCGTGCTCAAGGCCGAGCCGCTCGACGCGAGCGACAAGCCGCTGTGGCGCATCACCACCTCCGACGGCCAGAGCGCCGTCTACGCCGGCCTGGTCATCGCCAACGGCACGCTGTCCGAACCCACGCTGCCGAGCTTCAAGGGCCAGGAGAACTTCAAGGGCTCAATCCGCCACACCGCCGACTACAAGCATCCGAGCCTGTTCAGCGACAAGCGGGTGCTGATCGTCGGCGCCGGCAACTCGGGCTGCGACATCGCGGTCGACGCGGTGCACTACGCGCAGAGCGTCGACATCTCGCTGCGCCGCGGCTACTACTTCGTGCCCAAGTACGTGTTCGGCAAGCCGGCCGACACGCTCGGCGGCGCCATCAAGCTGCCGGCGCGTTTCAAGCAGGCGATCGACAGCGTGGTGCTCAAGTGGTTCACCGGCGACCCGGTGCGCTTCGGCTTTCCCAAGCCGGACTACAAGATGTACGAGTCGCACCCAGTGGTGAACTCGCTGGTGCTGTACCACGCAGGCCATGGCGACATCGGCGTGCGCGGCGACATCGACCACCTCGACGGCAACAGCGTCCACTTCAAGGACGGCACGGCGCGCGACTACGACCTGATCCTGTGCGCCACCGGCTACAAGCTGCACTACCCCTTCATCGACCACGCGCTGCTCAACTGGAAGGGCATGGCGCCGGGTCTGTTCCTCAACATCTTCCACCCGCGACTCGAGAACCTGTTCGTGATGGGCATGATCGAGGCCAGCGGCATCGGCTGGCAGGGCCGCTACGAGCAGGGCGAGCTGATCGCGCGCTTCCTCAAGGCGCGCGCCGACGGCAAGGCCGCCGCTGCCACCTTTGCCCAGCGCAAGACCGGCCCGCAGCCCGACCTCTCGGGCGGCTACAAGTACCTCAAGCTCGAGCGCATGGCGTACTACGTCCACAAGGACACCTACCGTGGCGCCCTGCGCGACGCGATCTCCGCCCTGAGCTGAGCCGGGAGGACACCGCATGCTGCCCGTCGACGAGGTCCGCCTCAACTTCAACCCCGCCTCGCTGGCGCTGCTGAACGCGATCCTCGCGTTCATCATGTTCGGCATCGCGCTCGACACCCGCGTCGCCGACTTCAAGCGCGTGGCCAAGATGCCGCTGGCGATGGCGGTCGGCATCGCGGCGCAGTTCCTGCTGCTGCCGGCCTTCACCTACGCGCTGACGCTGCTGCTCAAGCCGACGCCGAGCGTCGCGCTCGGCATGATCCTGGTCGCCTGCTGCCCGCCCGGCAACATCAGCAACGTTCTGACCCATCGCGCCGGCGGCAACGTCGCGCTGTCGGTCTCGATGACCGCGATCTCCAACCTGCTGTCGATCGTGCTGATGCCGCTGAACTTCGCGTTCTGGGGCAGCCTGAACCCGGCCAACGCGGCGCTGCTCAAGCAGATCGCGATCGACCCGGTCGAGATGGTGCTGCACATCGTGCTGATCATCGGCATCCCCTTCGCGCTCGGCGTGTTCGTGGCCGAGCGCTTCCCGCGCTTTGCCGACCGGGTCAAGGTCGGCGCGCGCCGCTTCAGCCTGTTCGCGCTGGTCGGCTTCATCCTCGCCGCGATCGCCGGCAACTGGCGCTACTTCCTAGACTACGTCGGCCTGGTGCTGGTCGCGGTCGCGATCCACGACGCGCTCGCCTTTGCCACCGGTTACGGCAGCGCGGCGCTGATGGGCCTCAAGGAGTACGACCGCCGCGCGGTCAGCTTCGAGGTCGGTGTGCGCAACGCCGGCCTCGGCCTGGTGCTGATCTTCAGCTTCTTCGGCGGCCTCGGCGGCATGGCGGTGGTGGCCGGCGTCTGGGGCTTCTGGGACATCATCGCCGGCCTCGTGCTGGCCAGCTGGTGGGGCCGGCGACCGGTGGCAGTGCCGAGGTCGGTGGCATGACCGTGCTGTTCGACTTCATGCGCGATGAGGCTTCGCACGGCGCCGGGCCGTCGTCCGGCGCACGCCGCGTTCTCGTCACCGGCGGCGACGGCTTCCTCGGTCGCGGCGTGGTGCGAACCCTGGCCGCGCTGCCGCGCTTCGAGGTCGTCTCGCTCGACGTGCGCGAGGTGCCGGCCGAGCGCCGCGCGCCAGGCGTGACCTACCGCACCCAGGACGTGCGCGACCCGCTGCTGCTCGACACCCTGCGCGAGCACGCGATCGACACAGTGGTCCACCTGGCTTCGATCGTCACGCCGGGCCGCGACAGCGACCGCGCCTTCGAGCATTCGGTCGACGTCGGCGGCAGCCGCAACGTGATCGAGGCCTGCGTCGCGGCCGGCGTGCGGCAGCTGGTGGTGTCCTCCAGCGGCGCCGCCTACGGCTACTACGCCGACAACCCCGAGTGGTTGGTCGAGACCGACGCGCTGCGTGGCAACGTCGCCTTCGCCTACTCCGACCACAAGCGCCAGGTCGAGGAGCTGCTGGCCGAGTTCCGCCACAGCGCGCCGCAGCTGCAGCAGACCGTGCTGCGCATCGGCACCATCCTCGGCGCGACCGTGAACAACCAGATCACCGCGCTGTTCGAGAAGAAGGCGTTGCTCGCGATCCGCGGCAGTGCCAGCCCCTTCGTCTTCATCTGGGACGAAGACGTCACCGCGATCATCGTGCGCGCGGTCACCACGCGCCGCGCCGGCGTCTTCAACGTCGCCGGCGATGGCGCACTCGGCATCCGCGAACTCGCCGCGCTGCTCGGCAAGCCGGTGCGCGAGCTGCCGGCCGCACTGCTGCGCGCCGCGCTCGCCGTGGGCCACGCGCTGCGCATCAGCCGCTACGGCCCCGAACAGCTCGACTTCCTGCGCTACCGCCCGGTGCTCGACAACGCGCGCCTGAAGAGCGAGTTCGGCTACCGGCCGGCCAAGACCAGCCGCGAGGCCTTCGAGGCCTGGATGCTGGCGCGGGGGCTGCAATGACCGGCGCCGCCCACGCGTTGCCGCAGCCGCCGGCGGCCATGCCGCGCGCGGATTACCTGCGCGCGCTCGCCGTGGTCCTGATCTGGGGCCTCAACTTCGTCGTCATGAAGTGGGGCCTGGCCGGGCTGTCGCCGATGCTGCTGGGCACGCTGCGCTTTTGCGTCGCGGCGCTGCCCTTCGTGCTCTTCATCCCGCGTCCGGCGCTGCCGGCGCGCTACTGGCTGGGTTACGGCCTGGTGCAGGGGTTGGGCCAGTTCGGCCTGCTGTTCTGGGCACTGTCGGTCGGCATGACGGCCGGCATGGCCTCGGTGGTGATGCAGAGCCAGGCCTTCTTCACGATGGCGCTGGCGGCGCCGCTGCTGGGCGAACGCGCGCGGCCGCAGCAGTGGGCCGGCCTGGTGGTGGCCACCATCGGCCTGCTGGCGATCGGCCTCTCGCACGGCGAGGGCCCAGGTCAGATGACGCTGATCGGCTTCGTGCTGACGCTGGGCGCGGCCTTCATGTGGGCCAGCTCCAACCTGGTCGTGCGCCTTGCGGTACGCCACACGCCGAACTACGACCCGTTCGCATTCATCGTCTGGAGCAGCCTGGCGCCGATCCTGCCGTTTGCGCTGCTGGCCGTCGGATTCGACGGGCTGGGCGGCGAGCACGGCGTGCTGGCGCAGCTGGGCTCGCTCAACAACGCCGGCATCGGATCGGTGCTGTACCTCGCGCTGCTGGCCACGCTGGCCGCCTACACGCTGTGGACGCGGCTGCTCAAGCGCCACGCCGCGGCACGCGTGGTGCCCTTCTCGCTGCTGGTGCCGGTGGTCGGCCTCTGGGCCGCGGCGGCCGCCTTCGGCGAGCGGCCGAGCCCGGCACAGTGGGCTGGCACCATCGCGGTGCTGGCAGGCCTGCTGATCAACCAGTGGGGCGGGCGCTCACTTGGCCGCCGATGAAACAATTCGGTACGCCCACCGCGTGACAGGTTGCCGTTCCTAGAGCCGGCAACCGTCAGCATGCCGACAAGCTCCGGCAAAATCGGAACAAAGAAGTTCCATCGGAGATTTCCCTATGTTGCGCGCGAAGCGGTCCGCCTGGGCCGTTCAGCGCGCTGTTGTCTTTGCACTTCTGCTGCGCGAACTCAAGACCCGCCTGGGAGGCCGGTGGCTGGGCGTCTTCTGGCTGCTGCTGGAGCCGCTGGCGTACCTGCTGCTGCAGGTCCTGATGTTCAGCACGATGCACGCGGCGGTGTCGCCGAGCATCGAGTACCCGGTGTTCCTGATCACCGGCATGTTGCCGTTCCTGATCTTCCGCAGCCTGATGTTCAGGCTGATGGACGGCATCGACGCCAACCGCGGCCTGTTCGGCTACCGCCAGGTCAAGCCGATCGACACGCTGGTCTCGCGCGGCCTGCTCGAGATCGGCCTGCAGAGCATCGTCTACCTGATCGCGCTCGCCACGCTCGGCTGGTTCGGCTACCACTGGTGGCCGGCCGAGCCGCTGGAGCTGATCGCGGTCAGCATCGTGCTGATCACGATGGGTGCCTCGCTCGGGCTGCTGTTCGCGGTGCTCACCAACGACGTTCCGCAACTGCGCGCCTTCGTGCGCATCACCTCGTTTCCGCTCTACCTGCTGTCGGGCGTGATCCTGTCGGTGCACGCGCTGCCGCCGGAGCTTCAGAAGTGGCTGCTGTGGAACCCGGTGCTGCACCTGGTCGAACTGTCGCGCCACAGCTTCTTCCCGCAGTACCCGCTGCTGGCCGGCATCAACCTGGGCTATCCGCTGGGCATCACGGTGGTCGTGCTGGCGCTGGCGCTGAGCCTGTACCGCGTTCGCCGCGACCGGCTGATCGCCGCCTGAGCCGCACGCCGCCATGCTCGAACTGCGCCAGCTCACCAAGTGGTACCCGACCCCCCGGGGGCGGCGTTACGTCTTTCGCGACCTCTCGTTCCGCTTCCCGGAGAACGCCAGCATCGGCCTGATGGGCCGCAACGGCGCCGGCAAGTCCACGCTGCTGCGCCTGCTCGGCGGCATCGACACGCCGGACCACGGCGAGGTCTACAGCGACGAGCGGATCTCGTGGCCGGTCGGCCTGTCCGGCGGTTTCCAGGGTTCGCTGACCGCGCGCGAGAACGTGCGCTTCGTCTGCCGCATCTACGGCGCCGACGCCGCCGACATGCGCGACCGGATCCGCTTCGTCGAGGACTTCGCCGAGATCGGCGAGTACTTCGACCTGCCGATGAAGACCCTGTCCTCGGGCATGCGCTCGCGAGTGGGCTTCGGCCTGAGCATGGCCTTCGACTTCGACTACTACCTGATCGACGAAGTGATGTCGGTCGGCGACCCGCAGTTCAAGAAGAAGAGCCGCGAGGTCTTCAAGTCCCGCATGGACCGCTCCAAGATGATCCTCGTCACGCACAGCGTGGCCGACGTGCGCGAGTACTGCAACGTGATCGTGCACCTGCAGTCCGGCAGCGCGACCCTCTACACCGACATCGAGGCCGGCATCGCCGCCTACCAGAACAACGCCCCGGCGCCCCGCTGAATGAAGCTTCTCAAGATCCTGACGCCACGGCGGCTGCAGCTCGCGCTGCTGGCCGCGCCGCTGGCGCTCGCCGCGCTGTACTACGGCGTCTTCGCTGCCGACCGCTATGTGAGCGAGTCGGTGCTCACCGTGCGCCAGTCCAACCACGCCGGCGGCGGCGTTCCCGGCGCGGCCCTGCTGCTGGCCGGCATCACGCCGCCCTCGCGCGAGGACGTGCTCTACCTCAAGCACTACATCCACTCGACCGAGCTGCTGCGGCGCCTGGACGAGCGGCTGCAGCTACGCCAGCACTACGAGCAGCCGCGCCTCGATCCGATCTATCGCCTCTGGGGCGGCGCCAGCCAGGAAGACTTCGGCCAGTACTACCGCGACCGCGTCGAGGTGCTGCTCGACGACGTCTCGGGCCTGCTGACCGTGCGCGTGCAGGGCTTCGACGCGCCGTTCGCGCAGGAGCTGAACCGCGCGATCCTCGAGGAGAGCGAGGCCTTCGTGAACAAGCTGTCGCAGCGCATGGCGCAGGAGCAGTTGCAGTTCGCCCAGGCCGAACTCGGCAACGCCGCCGAGAAGCTGCAGGCGGCCAAGAGCAAGATGATGGTGTTCCAGGCCACGCACAAGGTGCTCGACGCCTCGGCCCAGGCCCAGGCCAGCGGCGCGCTGACCAGCGAGCTCCAGGCCCAGCTCAGCAAGCACGAGGCCGAGCTCAAGAACCTGCTGACCTACCTCAACGAGGACGCCTACCAGGTGCAGGCCCTGCGCAACCAGGTCAAGTCGATGCGCAGCCAGCTCGACGTGGAGCTCAGCCGCGCCACCGCGCCCAAGGACGGTCGCCGCCTGAACGCGCTGGCCGCCGAGTTCCAGGACCTGCGCCTGCAGGCCGGCTTCGCCGAAGACGTCTACAAGCTCGCGCTGACCGCGGTCGAGAGCGGCCGCATCGAGGCCACGCGCAAGCTCAAGAGCCTGGCGGTCATCGAACCGCCGACCCGCCCCGAGACGGCCGAATACCCGCGCCGCCTCTACAACCTGATCACGCTGATGGTCCTGAGCGCGCTGCTGTACGGCATCGTGCGGCTGATCCTCGCGACCATCGCCGAGCACCAAGACTGAGCATGAACCGTCGCCTCACCCTTCGCTCGATCCGGGCTCTCGCCGCGCTGCTCGCCACCGCTGGTGCAGCCCTGGCCCAGGCCCAGCTCACCAACGATCCGCTGAACACCAGCCCGCGCGGCGCGACCCAGCTGCCGGCACTGCGCACCATCGCCGCACCGGCCCCAGCGCCGGCACCGGCGCCCGTGCCGACGCCCATGCCGCCGGACCCGAGCACCGCGGCCAAGCCGCTGGTCTTCGGCTCGCAGATCTTCAGCGGCCGGTTCGCGTCCGAGGCCTTCAACGGCTTCAACGCCGACTACCAGCTCGCGATCGGCGACCGCATCAGCGTTCGCATGTGGGGCGCCTTCAACTTCGACGCGGTGCTGGCGATCGACCCGCAGGGCAACGTCTTCATCCCCAACGTCGGCCCGGTCAACGCGGCCGGGGTGCGCAACGGCGACCTCAACCACCACGTCGAGGCGCAGATCAAGCGCGTGTTCCGCGCCAACGTCGGCGTCTACGCCACGCTGGAGGCGGCACAGCCGGTCAAGGTCTATGTCACCGGCTTCGTGCGGGCGCCCGGCCTCTACGGCGGGCTGTCGTCCGACTCGGTGCTGTACTACCTCGACAAGGCCGGCGGCATCGACCCCGAGCGCGGCAGCTACCTCGCGGTCGACGTGCGCCGCGCCGGCAAGACGCGCGCCCAGTTCAACCTCTACCGCTTCCTGCTCGACGGCCAGATCGAGCCGCTGCAACTGCAGGACGGCGACACCGTCGTCGTCGCGCCGCGCCAGTACACGGTGCAGGTCGGCGGCGAGGTGCTGAACCCCTACATCTTCGAGTTCTCCAAGAGCAGCGTCGACGCCGCCGAGCTGCTGGCGGTGGCGCGTCCGCGCCCGGGCGCGACCCACCTGAGCGTGGTGCGCAAGGTTGGCGCCGAGCGTCGCAGCGACTACTACCCGCTGGCCGAGGCCTCGCGCGTGACCATCGCCGACGGCGACGAGGTCAGCGTCACCTCCGACAAGTACCCCGGCACGATCCTGGTCCGCATCGAGGGCGCCCACCTCGGCGAGCGCACGCTGGTGCTGCCCTACGGCTCGCGGCTCAAGGACGCGATGGCCCGTCTGCGCCCGGCGCCGCAGGCCAACGTCGACGCCGTGCAGCTCTACCGCCGCTCGGTCGCCACGCGCCAGAAGGAACTGCTCGAGACCTCGCTGCGCGGCCTCGAGACCTACGCACTGACCGCGCGCAGCGCCACCAGCGAAGAAGCCGCCCTGCGCACGCGCGAGGCCGAACTGCTGCTGCAGTACATCGAGCGCGCCAAGACCGTGCAGCCCAAGGGCCAGGTCGTGCTGGCGCAGAAGGAGCAGGCACCGTCGACGCTGCTCGAGGACGGCGACGTGATCCGCGTGCCCGAGCACAGCAACCTGGTGCTGGTCGGCGGCGAGGTCAACGCGCCCAACGCACTGGTGTTCGAAGAAGGCACCTCGGCCAAGGAATACATCAAGCGCGCCGGTGGGTTCACGCAGCGAGCCGACTCGGCCCGGCTGCTGGTGATGCACCAGGACGGCAGCGTCGCCGAGGATCCGTCCAACGGCATGCGTCCGGGCGACGAGATCCTGGTGCTGCCGAAGATCGAGACCAAGACGGTCGAGATCACGCGCGGCATCACGCAGATCGTCTACCAGATCGCGGTCGCGGCCAAAGTGCTGTTCGACCTCTGAGGCAGCGATGAGTGACGCTTTGCAGGCCGCGCCGACGGCCACGGGGCAAGGCTTGCCCGAGGCCGGGTGGCTCGCGCGCCTGCAGGCGCAACTGCGCTGGCGCGTCGGTCCCGAGACGCTGCGCCCGGCGCATCAGATCGAGCCTCTCGGCGACGAGCCGTCGGGCTACCGCTCGACCGGCACCGACCCGCATTTCCGCCTCGACGGCCTGCTGGCCGCCGGCTGGTACATGCTCGAGCTGAAGATGCGGCTGCCGCGCGCGCGCGCCCAGGCCAAGCTGTACCTCGACTGCGGCAGCGGCGAGAGCGAGGCGCTGAGCGCTCCGCTGCCGCTGCGCTGGGGCCGCATGGCCAAGCGCATCGTCCACGTGCCGGCACCGGCCCGGCTGCGCTTCGACCCGCTCGACGAGGCCGGCGAGTTCGCCATCCAGCACTTCGCGCTCAAGCGCGTCTCGGCCGCCTTTGCCCACGGCCGCATCGCCGCCAAGCTGCGCGACAACGACCGGCGCTATGCCGACGACGCCACTCCGGCGCCGACCGAGCCGCTGCAGCGCTGGCGCCACTACCAGCACGTCTTCGAGCGGCGCGACCACGCCGAGGCCAACTACGCCGAGTGGATCGAGCAGTGCGAGAAGCCGGCCTTGCCGAGCCGCGCGGAGCAGCAGGCCGAGCAGGCCAGCTGGGCCTGGCGGCCGGGCTTCTCGATCCTCACGCCGACCTACAACACCGACCCGGATCACCTGCGCGCCTGCCTCGACAGCGTCATTGCGCAGAGCTACCCGCACTGGGAGCTCTGCGTCGCCGATGACGCCTCCACCGACCCGCAGGTGCGTGAAATCCTGGCCGAGTACGCCGCGCGCGACGCGCGCGTGCGCCTGCTGCTGCGCCCGGTCAACGGCCACATCGTCGAGGCCACCAACAGCGCGTTGGCGATGGCGGGCCACGAGTTCGCGGTGCTGCTCGACCACGACGACCTGCTGCCCTCGCATGCGCTGCACATGGTGGCGCGCGCGCTGCAGCATCGCCCGAGCGCGCAGCTCGTCTACAGCGACGAAGACAAGCTCAGCCCGGCCGGCGAGCGCTGCAACCCGTACTTCAAGCCCGACTTCGCGCCCGACCTGCTCTACGCGCAGAACTACGTCTCGCACCTCGGCGTGTACCGGCGCACGCTGCTCGAGCGCATCGGCGGCTTCCGCAAGGGCTACGAGGGCAGCCAGGACTACGACCTGGTGCTGCGCTGCGTGGCGCAGATCGCCGATCCGGCCGACGTGCTGCACGTGCCGCAGGTGCTCTACCACTGGCGCATGGCCGAGCAGTCGACCGCGCATGGCGGCCACAACGCCAAGCCCTACGCCACCGAGGCGGCGCGGCGCGCGCTGCAGGATCACTTCGACGCACTCGGCCGCGGCGTGCGCACCAGCGTGATCGCGCCGGGCCTGTATCGCCAGCACTGGCCGATCCCGCAGGCCGAGCCGCTGGTGAGCCTGATCGTGCCCACGCGCGACGGCCACGACATCCTGCGCAACTGCATCGAGTCGATCCTCGAGAAGACCAGCTACCGCCAGTTCGAGATCCTGATCGTCGACAACCAGAGCAGCTGCGCGCAGACGCTGGCCTACATGGAGCAGCTTGCGTCCGAGCACCCGGACCGCATCCGCGTGCTGCGCTACGACCGGCCCTTCAACTACTCGGCGATCAACAACTTCGCCGCCCGCCATGCGCGCGGCGAAGTGCTCGGCCTCATCAACAACGACGTCGAGGTCATCAGCCCCGGCTGGCTCGGCGAGATGGTCGGCCATG
This sequence comes from Rivibacter subsaxonicus, assembly GCF_004217215.1. Taxonomy (GTDB): domain Bacteria; phylum Pseudomonadota; class Gammaproteobacteria; order Burkholderiales; family Burkholderiaceae_C; genus Rivibacter; species Rivibacter subsaxonicus. The sequence goes on along the minus strand of NZ_SHKP01000006.1, from coordinate 16,107 downwards.
CGCTGCGGCCGGAGATCGGCTGCGTCGGCGCGATGCTGTACTACCCGGACGACACGATCCAGCATGCCGGCGTGGTGATCGGCATGGGCGGCGTGGCCGGGCATGCCTTCAAGACCCAGCCGCGCGGATCGCGCGGCTACTTCGACCGCCTGCTGGTGAGCCACAACGTCAGCGCCGTGACCGGAGCCGTGCTGCTGCTTCGACGCGCGGTCTTCGAGCAGCTCGGCGGGCTCGACGAGGCCGGCCTCACGGTGGCCTTCAACGACGTCGACCTGTGCCTCAAGGCCCAGGCCGCCGGCCTGCGCAACCTCTGGACGCCCTGGGCCGAGCTCTACCACCACGAATCCAAGAGCCGCGGCGACGACTTCGCGCCCGCGAAGCGAGCCCGCTTCGAGGCCGAGTGCGCGCTGATGGAAGCGCGCTGGGCCACGGCGATCCTCCACGACCCCTGCTACAGCCCGCACCACGTGCGCGAAGAGAGCGGCTTCGTCCTCGCGGCCCCCGCCGCGACGAGCCAGGCCGCCGCACTGCAGCCCCAAGAACACCCAGTACCGGAACCGGCATGAAACTTCTCTCTCCCCGCAAGCCGATCGCGGACCCGATCAAGATCATCACGCCCGATCCCGTCGAGGCGCCGGTGGTGCCGGTGGCCCCGGTGGCGCCGCCTGCGGCCTTGGTCCATGTCGATGCCGCCTACCTCCTCGAGTCGCAGCTGGTCGTCGTCGGCTGGGCCTCGCCCGGCCTGTCGCTCGCGCTGGCCCACGAGCAGTTCGCGCCCGAGGCGCGCTGCGTCCGCGTCGAACGTCCGGATGTGGCCGCCCACGTCGGCCTGCCTTCGGGCGCCGGCCTCGGCTTCGTGCTCATCGTCGAGGCGCAAGCGCAGCGCCCCACACCGACGCTGCAGTGGCGCGACAAGGAACAGCGCCTGCTCGGCACGCGCGCGCTGCAGCCGCAGAAGTGCACCGAGCTGTCCGCGCAGGAGCTGTTGGCGCTTGGCATTGCCGCGACGCCGCTGGCCACGGTGCTCGCGCCGCACGGCGCCCTGTGGCAACAGCTCATTGATCGCGTCCCCGCGGCGCAGGTCGCCTGCACCGCGGCGCGCGGCTACCTCGAAGTGGCGGCCGCCTGCCGCCAGAGCGGCGACGCGGTCGTCGTCGGCTGGACCGTGCAGGCACCGGGCACCGCCGTCTGGCTCGAAGACGACCAGGGCACCATCCACTCGCTCGCAGGCGCCTACCGCCGCTTCCGCCAGGACGTGCAGGACGCCGTCGGCCACGACTTCATCCACGGCTGCCGCGACGCCGGCTTCTGCCTGCGGCTCGACGGCCTCGCACCCGGCCGCGTGCTCACGCTGAAGGCGCTGACGACGGCGGGCGTGCATGCGCTGGGCGAGGTGCAGTGCGGCACCCTGCCGGCCGACCCGGTGGCCGCCGCGCGCTGGCTGTTCGGCCTGAGCGTGCCGATGGCCGAGATGCATCGCCGCGTGCCGCTGTTCGACTCGGCGGTGCTCGAGCCGCTGCTGCGCCGCCGCCAGTTGGCCTGGCAGGAACTGCCGGTCAAGCTGCGCGAACTCGGCACGGCCGTGGCCGACCCGATCGTCAGCGTGATCGTGCCGCTCTACGGCCGCACCGATTTCGTCGAGCACCAGCTGCTGGAATTCTGCAAGGACGCCTGGTTCGCCAAGCATGCCGAGCTGATCTACGTCATCGACGACCCGCGGCTCGTCGACGGATTCCTGACCGAGGCCGAGACCCTGCATCGCCTGTACCGGCTGCCGTTCAAGTGGGTCTGGGGCAACGCCAACCGCGGCTTCTCGGGCGCCAACAACCTGGGCGCTGCGCAGGCGTCCGGGCTTCACCTGCTGTTTCTCAACAGCGACGCATTCCCGCAGAAGCCGGGCTGGCTTGAAGCCCTGGTGGAGGTGCTGGAGACGCGGCCCGAGATCGGCGCGGTGGGGCCGCGCCTGGTGTTTGGCGACGGCTCGATCCAGCACAGCGGCATGGAGTTCATGCGCCGCGAAGAGCTGGGCATCTGGATCAACCACCACCCCCGCATGGGCCTCGACGCCGCGCTCGACCCGCACCGCGAACTGACCACCATGCGCGCCATCACCGGCGCCTGCATGGCGATGCGCCGCGCCGACTTCGACCGCATCGGCGGCTGGGACACCGGCTACCTGATCGGCGACTTCGAGGACTCCGACCTCTGCCTCAAGCTGCAGACGGCCGGGCTCGACGTGGCCTACCTGCCCACGGTGCAACTGACGCACCTGGAGCGGCAGTCCTTCAAGCTGCTCGGGCAGGACGAGTTCCGCACCCGCGTGGTGATCTACAACGCCGTGCGCCACCAGACCCGCTGGGGCGCGTTCATCGAACAGGGCGAACAACGGCCCCAGGCCGCCTGAAGCGCGCGCACGAAGAGCAGTCATGAGTCATAGCAGCAACAGACAAGAACGCATCCTGGTGATGGCGCACGCCCACCCGGACTTCAGCCTCGGCGGCGGCGAGATCGCCGCCTACAACCTCTTCAAGGCCTACCGCGACAGCGAGCAGATCGAGGAGGCCTGGTACCTCGGCCGCGCCGACCGCGGCCGTGGCCCCAGCGGCCACATCAACCTGCGCCGGCCCAACGAGTACCTGTGGGAACAGGCGGTGCACGACTGGCACCTGATGAAGGCCGCGCACCAGGACTCGCTGACCACCTGGTTTGCCGACCTGATCCGCGCCCTCAAGCCGACCGTGGTGCACACCCACCACTACGCGCACCTCGGGCTGGAATACCTGCGCGTGATCAAGCAGGTGGATCCGAGCATCCGCATCGTGATGACGCTGCACGAGTACATGGCCATCTGCAGCAACAACGGCCAGATGATCAAGACCGGCAGCTTCAAGCTCTGCAGCCGCGAGAGCTACGACGACTGCCGGCAATGCTTTCCGCAGAAGACGGCCGAGGACTTCTGGCTGCGCAAGCACTACTTCCAGAGCCACTTCGAGCTGGTCGACCAGTTCGTCTCGCCCTCGGAGTTTCTGCGCCAGCGCTACATCGCCTGGGGCCTCAAGCCCGAGCAGATCGTCGTCATCGAGAACGGCCAGAGCGACGAGCCGGCGCTGGAGCCGCGTCCGCTGGCCGAGGGCGAGACGCGCAACCGCTTTGGCTTCTTCGGCCAGATCAACCCCTTCAAGGGCCTGCACGTGGTGCTCGAAGCCCTGAGCCAGATGCCCAAGGCCGAGCGTAAGAAGATCGTGCTCGAAGTGCACGGCGCCAACCTCGAGCAGCAGGCGCCGGAGTTCCAGGAGAAGGTCAAGGCGCTCGCCGAGCCGCTGATCAAGCAGGGCGTGGTCGTCTGGGCCGGCGCCTACCAGCCGCACGAACTGCGCACCCGCATGGCCGGCGTCGACTGGGTCGTCGTGCCGTCGATCTGGTGGGAGAACTCGCCGATGGTGATCCAGGAGGCGTTTGTCTGCGGGCGGCCGCTGCTGGTGTCGGATATCGGCGGGATGCGCGAAAAGGTTCGAGATGGCATCGATGGACTCCATGTCAGCGCGGGGAACGTGCTGGCTTGGCAGCGCACGTTGCTTGAAGCACCACGCAGCTTCGGCGAACTCTCGGCCGGCATCCAGAAGCCGAAGTCACACCAGAAGATCGCTAGCGCCCATCTGTCTTCAAACTTCGTCGAGGCCCAGCAATGAAACGAGTCGGACTGATCGATAACCTGCAGGACATCCCAACTTTCATCGGAACAAAGTTCGAGACGGCGTCTGCAGCCGAAGTCATGAAGGCGACCGGTGGCAACACGGGCAACGTCGCTTTCGTGCATGCGGCCCGCAAGATCCTTGGCAATCCGATCACCAGGATCGGCTGGGGCTGGACTCCGAGCGTCGTCCGAGAGCGGGTTGATCACCTTGTCATCTGCTGTGCCAACCAACTTGGCAAGCACGCTGACTTGGGGTCCTGGGCGGACCGGCTCGAACAATTCGATCTCCCGGTAACCCTGCTTGGCCTAGGAGCACAGTCCGACACCCTGAATGTGGCGCCTGAGATTCCAGCGGGAACTGTGCGCTTCCTGCAACTCGTTAAGCGATTGAACCGCTCGTCCGAGACCAACATCGCCGTTCGAGGGACCTTCACTCAAGATGTGCTTCTGGGACATGAGGTGCCGTCGCTGGCGATAGGCTGCCCTTCGCTTCACATCTCGCCAGTCCGCGATCTGGGTGCGTCCATCGTCGCGACGCAGCAGCGTCGCGAAGTGCAACGGGTTGCTGTCGCGGCGGGCAACCCTTGGCACGGCCCCTCGGCCTCACTGGAGCGCGTGCTCGTCGACATCGTCGACGCTTACCAAGGCGAGTACATCATTCAGCATCCGGAATCGATGCTGCAGTTTGCCTTTGGTGAGGTCGATGCGATCTCTCCCCAGGCAAAAGCCCGCTTCCTGGAGGTCTACGGCCAACGCTTCGGCTTCGAGGAGTTGCTGGAGTGGTATCGCCGCTATGCCGGGATCTATGTCGATCCGGCAACTTGGCTACGCGCGTTGAGACGCTTCGACCTTGCAATCGGGCCGCGGTACCACGGCGTCGCGCTAGCGATTCAAGCCGGCCGTCCCGGCTGCGTGATCACCATCGATAGCCGCACCGAAGAGCTTTGCCTTGGGACGGCCGTGAAGCATATGAGGATGACGGAGGCAGCCGGCCTCGGCGCCGACGAACTGGTCGCCCGTGCTGCTTGGTCGGGCGATGACGCCGAGCGCTTCGACCAGGCACGGCTAGTCAAGGCTGTCGAGTACACCCACTTCCTCCAGGCCAATGAACTGCAGCCCTCCGAGCACCTGCAGTGCAACGCGCGCCTGACCTAATCCTGGCTCTATGAATCGCCCATGCGATCAACCAAAACATGATCATTGAGCGCCAACAGGAGCATGTACTCATCGGCTGGATGGATGAGACCTGCTTTAGCCCTGACCTCAAACTGCTGCTCCGCGCGGCAGACAAGACCTTGGCATCCTGGTCCTTCGCCGATATTCGCTTCGAGGCTGCAATCTCGGGCAAGCGCTACTGGAGTCTCGCTTTAGCCTCGTCTGACCAAGCGCTCTCGGTTGTTGACGGTTCGCTGCAACTGTTGCTCTTGGCCGATGGCCGAGAGAAGGCCTTTCGCATCTTTGGTCCGCTGCAGGAAACGCTCAAGATGCGATCGCTCGACTTGGCTAGGCTGGGTTCCACCTTCAAGCTATTGCCCGGTCCGCATCGGGAGGCTTTCCGTCGAGCTGTCGAGTATGGGACTCGACCCCATATCCGCTCCGCCGTAAAGCGGCAGCGAGCATGCGTCATCACTTATGCCAATGACAGCGGTGGCTGGTTCGAGGTCTTCCGACGGCACTACGAACAGCAGTTGGGTGACACGGCCTTCATCTACGTGGTGACTCCACAGCCCGAGTCCTTCGACGGCGAACGGCTTGGAGGGATCACCGGGCTGAGGGGCTTTGCCTTCGACGACTTCGCCCGAAGCCAACTTCTCTCTGGCATGGCTCGCGGATTGGCCGCGTACTACGAGTGGGTCATTGTCGCGGACGTTGATGAACTGATATTTGTTGAATCGCCCGACGGAATTGGATGTCGCACCCTTGCCGACAGACTTGGCGATCCAGAACTACCAGAGATCAGCTTCAGTCTTGGCCTGGACATCATCCAAGGTGCGAACGAGGCTGACTTCGACCACGCTGCGCCGCTCCTGGGCCAACGGCGTTACGCCGTGCCGAACAGTGGCATGTGCAAGCCTCACATCACACGCGGCACGGTGAACCTCGACATCGGCTTCCACTATTGCCAAGTTCCTCCTCGGTTTGCTCCGTCCGGAACCGGCTTTGTGATGTTTCATCTCAAGTACGCCTGCCGAACTACGCGCACGGATGTCGCACGTATCGTCGAGCGCACGGCCTATGCCGATGATCGGATCAGGTCCTATGCCTATGACAGCGTGGGGCGTCGTTCGGCGCACCCTGGCCTGAAGGCTGCTTCGCCAGACACGGCCGTAGTCCTGCGGCAATGGGATCGGCAGGACTTCGAGCGACGGATTCGCGCTCAAGTCGGCTATGACGCTGACCGTGACCTCCACGTCGGAAAGAACTTCACCGAGGACGTCGTGATCGATTTGAGGGGCCATACGGGTGAGTAACCGTCTCCAGGGGACTATCGGTTACGTCCTAGGCGAATCGCTGGCTGGCTGGGTCCAGTGGGACAGTCCGACGCCCGGTCGCCTTAGGTTGCTTCGTCACGGTGCTCTTGATGCCGAGGCCATAGTGAGAGTCGTCCGCGAGGAAGCCTCTGGCGGAAGCCTCACCCAGCACTTCGAGATAACCCCAGTACGGGTCGTTTCGGTCGAGGCACTCGACAACGGCACGCTGCAGGTCGAGGCACTAAGTTCCTCCGGCGCGCTGCTCATCCTGCCGATCTGGGGCCTGCTACGGCTCGCTGCTCAAGTGGCGCGGCTCCCGCGGTCTCAGCGGGCGGCGTTGACGCGCTGGGCGAATCTCATCGAAGGTCCAACTGCTACAGATGAATCAAGCGACGCCCCACCCGCCGCACTTGCCGCCCAAGCATTCGGATTCGGGCAGGTGTCCGAGGACGGCGACGTTATCTGCGGCCGCAATGGCCACCTATTTCTAGGGCAGGGCACGAACCGCGTAAAGGAGCTCTACGGGCTGCCCCCACGCGATCTTCCCGAGCGCTGGGCAGAACTGTTTCATCGTCGCGCCGAAGCGCTCGCTGCTCGAGGCTGCCGCTACGCACAGATCGTCCTCCCAGAGAAGTCCTCGGCACTCCGCTGGTTCTGTCCCTTCGACGTGGCGGGGCCTTCGCCGCTAATGCAGGAGGTGCTCACCTCCGCCGCCTGCGTGCTCGATGGTACGAAAGGTAGCCTCGTCTCCGTGGACTTCGGCGATGCGCTCCAGGAAGCGATCGACTGCTTCCAGCTACGGGATTCACACCTCTCGACTGAGGGTGCGCGTCGCGTCGTTGTGCAAGTGATGAATGCGCTGGACTTGTCCTTTGATGAGCCCACCCTGGAGTTCGAGGACCGTCTGCTGCGCGGCGATCTGGCCGGACGATTTGCTGGCGATCAGCGCGAACTCGTGCGGCTGGCAACTCGGGTCAGCTTCGCCGGGCGATCCTCGCATCCGGTTGTGGTCGACTCCGTCGATCCGTCCTCGGGGCACAAGGGTATGCGCCGCGTTTGGAAGAATGCCGCAGCTCCCTTTCCCCATCGCGTGGTTGCGATGGCCAACTCCTTCTTCGAGCGAGGCGGGGCTTCGACACAACTGTCATGGTGGTTCTCTCATCTCTTCGCCGAATTCCACTTCTGTTGGGATCCAGAACTCGACGAGGACTACGTTTCGAAGGTTTCGCCGGACATCGTGATCTGCCAGACGATCGAGCGATTTCTGCGCGCCGTTCCAGCGCAATGAGTCCGACTGCAGTTCGGAACCCGGGTTGCAGTTCTTTCGTCGCGCCACGGGTGGTGCTCGGCGCCGCTAGCGACTCGCTCGAGACCGCACGCCAGCGTGCGCTATCCCTGTCTACCTAGCCCGACCCTTGCCCGACCGCCTCACCGTCCACGTCAAGCAAGCCGAGCGCTCCTGACCCCTCCGTCTTTCATGCAAGCCGTTCTGAGCTCCCTGCGCGCCGCGTTCACGCCGCGCAGCAGAAGCCCGCTGATCCTCGCCGCCATCGCCAAGAACGAAATGGCTGCCGTCCACGAGTGGACGGCCTGGCATCGCCTGCAGGGCTTTGATCGGCTGGCGGTGGTGGACAACGGCAGCACTGACGGCACGGCGGAGTATCTGGAGGCGCTGGCCCAGTTGGGGCTGTGCGAGCTGCTGCACATCGGCAAGTGCGATCGCTTCCAGGTCGTGGCCTACGAGCGCCTGCTCGGCCTGCCGGGCAGCAAGGATGCGGTGCTGTGCTTTGTGGACCTCGACGAGTTCGTGGTCAGCGAAGCGCCCGGCCGCACCGCCGGCACCCTGCTGCGCAAGGCCTTTGCCCGGCGCAAGGTCGGCGCGGTGGGCATGCACTGGCGGCTGTTCGGGTCCAACGGCCATGTCGAGGCCGGGGCCGAGCCGGTCACCCAGCGCTTCATGACGCACGCGTCCGACACGCAGCGCAGCATCAACATGCACATCAAGACGGCGGTGCGGGCCAGCGCCTGCAGCAAGTTCTTCGTGCACAACGCGCTGCTGGCCGAGGGCTACCAGTACCTCAACGGCGCCCTGCAGGAAGCGCAGTTCGTGGACCACCCGCACAAGAAGAACCCGGTGCGCCACGCCACCGCGTTTGCTTCTCCCATCGGCGGCGCCTTGCGGGTGCACCACTACGTCATCAAGTCGCGCGCGGAATACGAGGCCAAGGTCGCGCGGCGCAGCGCCGAGTCGGCCATCCCGCTCAACTGGGACGCGCCCGGCTTCTTCAAGGCGCACGACATCAACGACGATCGCTGCGAGCTGATGCTGGCCCACAGCGATGAGCTGCAGGCCGCCATGGCAGGACTCGACCGCCAGTTGCGCGAGGGCTCTCACTTTCACCTGCAGGTGCGCGGCGCGGTGGATGCGGTGTCGCCGCGCGGCGTGGTCGGCTGGTTGGCCGACGCGGCGGCCGATGACCCGGCCACGCTGAGCGTCAAGATCTACGTCAACGGCCACTGGCAGGGCCAGTGCGTCGCCGACCTGCAGCGTCCGGACTTGGTCAAGGCGGGCGTGTCGCGCAGCGGCCGGGCCGGTTTTCATTTCCGCTTCGACGCGCCGCTGCAGGCCGGCGACGTGGTCCACGTGCGCGCCTGCGCCAACCCGACGGCGCTGGCCCGGGACACGCATGTCATCGCCTGAGCGCATGAGCGCCGTGCCGGGCCGCCCCAAGCAAGCTCGCTCCCGCTTGGCGGGACAGGCCGCAGGCCGAAGGGTGCACCAATGAAACTTTCCGCCGGCCTGCTGGCGCGCTTGCGCAACAAGCTGTGGCCGCGCGCGTCTGCGGCGCCCGACGCGGCGCAGGCCCGGTTGGGCTCGACCCTCGCCTACTTCGCCGACGCCCTGGGGCATGAGGGCGAATGGCAGGGCCACGTCCTGTGCACGCCGGCGCAGGCGGTGATCGTTCGCTATGTGGACCGCGAGACGCGCCGCCGCTTTGCGCGCCCGGTGCGCGGCACGCAGCGACTCGTCTATTTCATGGACGACGACCTGCTCGATGAGAGCGTGCTCGCCGAACTGCCCAAGGCCTACGCCGACAAGCTCCGAGCCCAGGCTGGAGCGCACCGCGATTGGCTGCTGCAGCACTGCGACGAGTTCTGGGTCTCGACCCCGGCGCTGGCGCGCAAGTACGCCGCGCTGCAGGCGCGCGTGGTGCCGCTGTCGCCGGCGCCCGAGCTGCTGCGCGGCGCGCAGGCGCTGAGCCTGCGCATCGCGTATCACGGCTCCGCGGCGCACCGCGCCGAGCTCGAATGGCTGCGGCCGATCCTGGCCGAGGTGCTGGAGCAGGCGCCCAACGTGCATGTCGAGCTGATCGGCGACCACTCGATCAACCGGCTCTTCCGTGAGCTGCCGCGCACCACCATCCTGCATCCGATGAGCTGGCCCAACTACCTGGCGCACACGCGCTCGGTGCGCGCCGACATCGGCCTGGCGCCGCTGCTGGCGGGTGGCTTCAACGCGGGGCGCGGCCCGGTGAAGTTCTTCGACTACGCGCGCATGGGCGCCGCCACCCTGGCCAGCGACGGCCCGGTGTTTGCCGAGTTCATCCGCCACGACAATGACGGCCTGCTGCTGCCCAACGACCCCGAGGTCTGGGCCGACACGCTGCTGGCGCTGGCCCGCGATCCCGGGCGCATGCAGCGGCTCGCGCGGGCCGCGCAGCAACGCGCGTGGCAGCAGGCGTCGCCGGCCGGCACGGCGGCGCCCTCGCAAGCCGACCAGCCCCTTTGCCTTCAGTCATGACCGAAGAAGCCACGTTCAAGCGCCAGCCCTTGCTGCTGAGCGGCCACCAGGATTGGCAGTGGTCGCTGGACCTGCCGCGCAACGACAAGGTCGTGCGCGACGCCACCCTGGGCCTGCGCATCGAGGGCTGGGTGCTGCCGCCCGCGCAGCTGGTTTCGGCGCAGCGGCCGGTACAGCTGTGGCTGCGGCAGGTCGATGCCGAGACGCCGGCCTTCGTGCTGCCGCTCAACGTCGAGCGCAAGGACGTGATCAGCAAGGTACTGGCGCAGGAGCCGGGCGGGCATCCGCAGCTGCGCTGCGGCTACCTGGCCCATGTGCAGCTGGCGGACGGCGTCTGGGAGCTGGGCTACGCGCTCGGCGAAGCTGTGATGTGGATCTCGCGCTGGAACATTGGCCGGCCCGCCTTGCGCCTGGTGGCGGTGCCGACCTCTGCCGCAGCGCCTGCCGCGCGAGAAGCCGCACCAGCAGCCGCACCAACGGCCACCCCGGCCCCGGCCGCACCGCCCGGCCCGCCGCCCTTGAAGGTGCTGCATGGCACCGAAGGCTGGCTGTTCCTCGACAACGACTCCAACCGCAGCGTCGACCAGTTCACCGGCCGCCTGCTGCTCGACGAGCCGGCGCTGGACCAGTGGCAGGCCTACCTGGACCAGGGCCTGGCGCTCGCCGCCTCGGTGCACGCACGCCACGCGCTGGTGATCGCGCCGTCCAAGGAGCAGGTGCTGCCGCAGCACTACCCGCACCCGCGCGCGCCGCTGACCGTGCTCGACCAGGTGCTGGCGCTGGCGCGACCGGAGCATCACGTGGTCGATGGCGCGGCCCTGCTGGCGGCGCAGCCCGCGCCCGAGGCCTGCTTCATGCGGACCGACACCCACTGGACCGACCGCGGCGCGCTGCAGGCGGTGCTGGCGGCGATCGAGGCGCTGGGCTTCGACGCCGCGCTCGCACGGGCCGCGTTCGAGGCCGACAGCTACCGCGTGATCCGCAACGCGGGCGACCTCGGGCTCAAGTTCGATCCGCCGGTCTACGCGCCCACCGAGTTCCTGGTCGGCCACAGTCCCTACGAGGGCGCGCGCTTCGACAACCGCCTGCCCAACTTCGGCCGCGTGATGATCTTCGAGCAAGCCGACGCGCCGCTCGATGACTCGCTGCTGATGTTCGGCGCCTCCTCGGGCTACACGATGCTCAAGTACCTGCGGCGCCTGTTCAAGCGATGCGTGTTCGTGCACAGCGCGGGTCATGTGGACCCGGCCCTGGTGCGCCACGAGCAGCCGGGCGCGCTGCTGCTGCAGTCCAACGGGCGCTTCCTGGTGGAGCCGCCGCGAACCGACTTCGACACGCGCGGGCGCGTGGCCGCCAAGCTGGCAGAGGCCAGCGAGGGGCTGCGTGCGCATGTGCAGGCGCTGCTACAAACCGGACCGACCGACGCCGCCGACACACCCTACTTCGCGATGCTCGGAGCCTGCGCATGACCCGCCGCCTGCTGCACCACGCCGCGCTCGCCGCGGTCATGCTGGCGCTGGTGGCCTGCGGCGGCGGCTCCGACGCCGCAACCGCCGAAGCGCAGCTGCCGCCGCCGGTGCCGCGACTGGTGGCACCAGGCAACTGGGCCGTGATCGGCTCGTCGAGCGCCGCCGGCGCCGGCGCCAGCAGCGGCAAGGCCTGGGTCGCGCAACTGCAGTCGGCGATGCAGGGCCGGAGCGTGCAGATCGCCAACCTGGCTCTTGGCGGCACGACCACGTACCACGGCCTGCCTGCGAGCGCGACGCCGGTGGCCGGCCGCCCGACGCCGGATGCGGCGATCAACATCGACGCCGCGCTCGCAGGCACGCCGAAGCTGGTGCTGGTGTCCTACCCGAGCAACGACACCGCGCTCGGCTACGCGGTCGACGAGACGCTGCGCAACCTGCTGGCGATCCGCGCCGCGGCGCAGGCGCGCGGCGCGGCGGTGCTGCTGCTCTCGACCCAGCCGCGCGCGCTGACACCAGCCCAGCTGGCGCAGATGCCGCAGATCGACGCCGGGCTGCGCGCCGCTGCCGGCGACTGCTTCGTCGAGTTGCGCGAGGCACTGGCCGGCCCCGATGGCCGGCTCGCGCCCGCCTACGACGCGGGCGACGGCGTGCATCCCAACGATGCCGGCCATGCGCTGATCTTCCAGCGCGTCAAGGCCGTGATCGACGGCGGGCGCTGCGTTCGCACGAGCTCGCCGTGAGCGCCGATCCGCGGCCGGCGCTGGCGCTGGTCACGCCGGGGCTGGCGCGCGTGGCGACGCTGCCCGCGCTGTTCGACGATCACCGGCTGGTGCGCGCGGCCGATCCGCAGTTGCGCGCGGTGCTGGCCTGGGGCCGCAAGCCGAGCGCGCAGGCGGCACAGCGCTTTGCCGCCGCGCACGGCGTGCCGAGCTGGCAGATCGAGGACGGCTTCCTGCGCTCGGTCGAACTCGGCCACCGCGAGCCGCCGCTGTCGGTGGTGGTCGACCGCCTAGGCGTCTACTACGACGCGACCTGCGCCTCGGAGCTGGAGCAGTTGGTGCAGGCGCCGCTCGACGCCGCGCAGGCGCAGCGCGCTCGCGACCTGGCCACGGCGTGGCGCGGCGGGCGGCTCTCCAAGTACAACCATGCACGCGAGCGGCGCGACCTGCTGGCGCCGGGCGCGGTGCTGGTGATCGACCAGACCGCGGGTGATGCGTCGATTGCCTTCGGCCTGGCCGATGCCGGCTCCTTTGCCCGCATGCTCGAGGCCGCGCTCGACGAGCACCCGCAGGCGACGATCGCGCTGAAGGTGCATCCCGACGTGATCGCCGGCCGCAAGCAGGGCCACTTCGGCGCGCTCAGCGCCGGCCAGGCGGCGCGCGTGCAACTGGTGGCGCAGGACTGCCATGTGCCGGCCCTGCTCGATGCGGCGCAGGCGGTCTACACCGTGACCTCGCAGGTCGGCTTCGAGGCGCTGCTGTGGGGCGACAAGCCGGTGCGCTGCTTCGGCATGCCCTTCTATGCGGGCTGGGGACTGACGCGCGACGAGCAGGCAGCGCCGGCGCGCCGCGCGCCGGCCGCGCCGGAGCAGCTGGTGCACGCCGCGCTGCTGCGCTATCCGCGCTATCTGGATCCCGAGACCGGCCTGCGTTGCGAGGCCGAGCGCCTCGTCGAGTGGATGGCGCTGCAGCGGCGCCAGCGCGAGCGCTTCGCACCTGCGGTGCACGCGCTCGGCTTCTCGCGCTGGAAGAAGCCGATCGTGCGCGCCTATTTCGGCGGCAGCGAAGTGAGCTTCGTGCGGCGCGAGGCGCAGGTGCCCGAGGGCGCGACGCTGGCGGTCTGGGGCCGGCGACCGCTGGCCGGATCGCGACACGAGGTGGTGCGGCTCGAAGACGGCTTCCTGCGCTCGGTGGGCCTTGGTGCCGACCTGGTGCGGCCGCTGTCGTGGGTGATGGACCGCAGCGGCATCTACTACGACGCGAGCGCGCCGAGCGAGCTCGAGGACTTGCTGGCGAATGCCCGCTTCGATGGGCCCTTGCTGGCACGCGCGCGGGCGCTGCGCGAGCGCATCGTCGGTGCCGGCCTGAGCAAGTACAACGTCGGCACCGGCGACTGGCAGCCGCCTGCGGATGGGCGGCCGATGGTGCTGGCGGTGGGCCAGGTCGAGAGCGATGCATCGATCGCCTGGGGGGCAAATGCGCTGCGCCGCAACATCGACCTTTTGAAGGCCGCGCGCGCGGCGCGGCCCGAGGCCTGGCTGGTCTACAAGCCGCACCCGGACGTGGTGGCCCGGCTGCGCCGTCGCGGCGAGGACGAGGACGAGGCGCACCGCTGGTGCGACGAGATCGTCAGCGACGCGCCGATCCACCGCCTGCTCGAAGCGGCCGAGGAGGTGCACGTGATCACCTCGCTGGCCGGCTTCGAGGCGCTGCTGCGCGGTCGCCGCGTGCATTGCCACGGCCAGCCTTTCTATAGCGGCTGGGGCCTGACGACGGACGCCGCGCCGCACCCGCGCCGCACGCGCCGCCTGTCGCTCGATGAACTGGTGGCGGCGACGCTGCTGCTGCACCCGACCTACGTGAGCCGCACGACCGGTCGCTTCACCAGCGCGGAGCGCGCCCTCGACGAGCTGCTGCAGTGGCGCACCGAGCCGACGCCGCCCACCTCGGCATGGCGTCGCGCGTGGCGTTTTTGGGCTCGCTGGCGTAACCGCTGATTGCCGACGGCGGCAGCGTGAATTTCGCCACGCGAGGCGAAATTGCTGTGCCGCACAATCGAGGCACAAAGAAATCCGGGCGGAATCCAGCGACTCACAGGGAGGAGCGGCCGAACGCCTGAAGCTGGATTCGAATTGCCGACGCCCACCGCGCCGACCGCCGCTGCATTCCCGCCCCTGTCCCTGAGAGCGCTGCTCCAGGAGCGCCGGGTGCTCCTGTTGCAGGGGCCGATGGGACCGTTCTTCGCGAACCTGGCCGACGTGCTCGAGCAGCACGGCATCGGCGTGAGCAAGGTGCACTTCAACGGCGGCGATGCCTGGTTCTATGGCCGCCGCCCGGCCGACCGCTACAACGGCACGCTCGATCAATGGTCCGGGTGGCTGGCCCAGCGACTGCAATCACGCCGCATCGACGCGATCGTGCTGTTCGGGCAGGTGCGACCGGTGCACGAGGCCGCGATCGCGGTGGCACGCGAACTCGGCGTGCGCTGCTACGTCTTCGAGGAAGGCTACCTGCGGCCCGACTTCGTGACGCTGGAGACCGGTGGCGTCAACGCCTGGTCGCCGCTGCCGCGCGAGGCCAAGGCCTACGGCGAGCGCCGCCCGCGCATGCCCAAGCCGGCACCGACCGGCCAGCGCTTCCGGCGCACGGCCTGGATCGCGATCCAGTACAGCTTCACGAGCACGGTGGCGCGGCCCTTCTTCGGCTCGCTGCCGCACCACCGGGCGCTGAACCCGATCACCGAGCCACTGCGCTGGGTGCGCAGCGGCTTGCGCAAGCTCCGCTACGCGTGGTCGCAGCGCCATGAACTCGCCCGGCTGTGCGCGCCCGAGACGGCACGCCGCTGGTACCTGTTCCCGCTCCAGGTCGCCAACGACAGCCAGGTCACGCACCACTCGCCGTTCGGGTCGATGACGACGGCGATCGACGCGGTGCTGGCCTCCTTTGCCGACCACGCGCCGGCCGATACCCACCTGGTGGTCAAGCACCACCCGATGGATCGGGCCTACAGCGACTACTCCTCGCTGCTGCGCCAGCGCGCGCGCGAGTTCGGGCTCGAGGGCCGCATCCACTACGTGCACGACCTGCACCTGCCCACGCTGCTGCGCCATACGCGCGGCGTGGTCACGGTCAACAGCACGGTGGGACTGCAGGCGATGTACCACCGGGCGCCGGTCTGCGTGCTCGGCGAGAGCTTCTACGCGATCCCGGGCCTGGTCCACGGCGCAGGGCTGAGCAGCTTCTGGCGCACGGCCGCCGTGCCGGATGCGGCCCTGTTCGCGCGCTTCCGCGCCCACCTGCAGCGCCACACGCAACTCAACGCGAGCTTCTATGCCGCGGCGCCGGGCCTGGCTCACCTGCTGGCCGCGCCGGTCGAGGTGTCGCGCCCGCAGGAACTCGCACCGCTGGGCTCGTCGCGTCGCTACGCGGCCTGAGCCTTCGCGTCTCCGGCGCCGCTGCAACAGCGGCGCCGTTGCAGTTCGGTTCGACGCTCAGGGAGTGGCGAGGCTATCGCTGAACGCGCTTCAACTGTGTGCAGCGGCTCGGGCCTGGCCGGCCCGGCCTCAACCCGCCAGGCGCGCGACCTCCAGGCCCGACGGCTGGCGCGCCACGCCGAGCATGAACACGACGATGAGGCACGGCTCGCTGCCCCGGTTGCGCCATGCGTGGCGGGTGCCGTTCTGGACCACGGTGTCGCCGGCGCGCAGATGCACCGCGACGCCATCGTCCAGTTCGAGCCAGACCTCGCCCGAGACGATGTATTCGAAGTCGATGGTGTCGGTGGTGTGCATGCCGGGGTGGCTGCGCTCCATGTGCTCGACTAGGGCCTGTTAACGCTACCGGAGGGCTCGCGCCCGGGCCGGGGGGGGCGGGGGGGGGGGGGGGGGGGGGGCCCCCGGGGGGGGGGACCAACAAACCCGCCACCCCCCCCCGCGGCCGCGAACGGCCGGGG